>NZ_JAHXYG010000010.1:0-5620 GCF_019970085.1 Chryseobacterium lathyri
CAGTAGCGCAGAAGAGCTTTTAGATAAGCGATAGGTATTTAAAAAAGCTTACAGGAATCAGGAGAAAAAGCTTAGCAATATTTTAATAAATAAAAGTTGTGGGTTTTAATTTTTTTTGTATCTTTGCAGTCCGGTTAAACGGAGCGCAGGAGTGAGTACAGATTGGAGTGTCAGAAGGGGTTAAGGTTACTTAAAAAACTTTAAAATTTTCCTTTGAAACATTTGGTCGGTTAGAAATAAATAATTACTTTTGCAACCGCAAATAAGGAACAGAACGACAGAAAAGCTTCTTTATATATTGCGGAAAGAAAAAAGATCATTGACATACAATATACAACCAAGTAAGAAAAAAACTAAAGCGTAAAAAAACTTTGAGTGGGTCAGGAAAAACATACAATGGAGAGTTTGATCCTGGCTCAGGATGAACGCTAGCGGGAGGCCTAACACATGCAAGCCGAGCGGTAGAGATTCTTCGGAATCTTGAGAGCGGCGCACGGGTGCGGAACACGTGTGCAACCTGCCTTTATCAGGGGAATAGCCTTTCGAAAGGAAGATTAATGCCCCATAATATATTAAATGGCATCATTTGATATTGAAAACTCCGGTGGATAAAGATGGGCACGCGCAGGATTAGATAGTTGGTAGGGTAACGGCCTACCAAGTCAACGATCCTTAGGGGGCCTGAGAGGGTGATCCCCCACACTGGTACTGAGACACGGACCAGACTCCTACGGGAGGCAGCAGTGAGGAATATTGGACAATGGGTGAGAGCCTGATCCAGCCATCCCGCGTGAAGGACGACGGCCCTATGGGTTGTAAACTTCTTTTGTACAGGGATAAACCTTTCCACGTGTGGGAAGCTGAAGGTACTGTACGAATAAGCACCGGCTAACTCCGTGCCAGCAGCCGCGGTAATACGGAGGGTGCAAGCGTTATCCGGATTTATTGGGTTTAAAGGGTCCGTAGGCGGACTCGTAAGTCAGTGGTGAAATCTCACAGCTTAACTGTGAAACTGCCATTGATACTGCGGGTCTTGAGTGTTGTTGAAGTAGCTGGAATAAGTAGTGTAGCGGTGAAATGCATAGATATTACTTAGAACACCAATTGCGAAGGCAGGTTACTAAGCAACAACTGACGCTGATGGACGAAAGCGTGGGGAGCGAACAGGATTAGATACCCTGGTAGTCCACGCCGTAAACGATGCTAACTCGTTTTTGGTTTTTCGGAATCAGAGACTAAGCGAAAGTGATAAGTTAGCCACCTGGGGAGTACGTTCGCAAGAATGAAACTCAAAGGAATTGACGGGGGCCCGCACAAGCGGTGGATTATGTGGTTTAATTCGATGATACGCGAGGAACCTTACCAAGGCTTAAATGGGAATTGATTGGTTTAGAAATAGACCGTCCTTCGGGCAATTTTCAAGGTGCTGCATGGTTGTCGTCAGCTCGTGCCGTGAGGTGTTAGGTTAAGTCCTGCAACGAGCGCAACCCCTGTCACTAGTTGCCATCATTCAGTTGGGGACTCTAGTGAGACTGCCTACGCAAGTAGAGAGGAAGGTGGGGATGACGTCAAATCATCACGGCCCTTACGCCTTGGGCCACACACGTAATACAATGGCCGGTACAGAGGGCAGCTACACAGCGATGTGATGCAAATCTCGAAAGCCGGTCTCAGTTCGGATTGGAGTCTGCAACTCGACTCTATGAAGCTGGAATCGCTAGTAATCGCGCATCAGCCATGGCGCGGTGAATACGTTCCCGGGCCTTGTACACACCGCCCGTCAAGCCATGGAAGTCTGGGGTACCTGAAGTCGGTGACCGTAACAGGAGCTGCCTAGGGTAAAACAGGTAACTAGGGCTAAGTCGTAACAAGGTAGCCGTACCGGAAGGTGCGGCTGGAACATCTCATTTTAGAGCGTCTTTTAGACGATAAACAAAATTAGGTACTTCGGTACCATTGATTCTGCTTAAAGTAAAGCTTTAGTTTTTTATTTGGTTGCTATATAATATAAAAATACAAAACCCACTAGAAATTAGTATCAGAGGGAGAGAGAGACAAGAGGATAGAGAAAAGAAGAAAGATAAAGACGTTAGCGTCTTGGTTCTTGGTTCTTTTATCTTTAAGTCTAATGAAGTCTCGTAGCTCAGCTGGTTAGAGCGCTACACTGATAATGTAGAGGTCGGCAGTTCGAGCCTGCCCGAGACTACTAATTAAAAAGACGGGAAGATGAGAGAGCCAAGAGCCAAGACTAATCAATAAAAAGTCTTGAATCTAGCATCTTGAGTCTCTTAGTCTAACTAGAGGGGGAATTAGCTCAGCTGGCTAGAGCGCCTGCCTTGCACGCAGGAGGTCAAGGGTTCGACTCCCTTATTCTCCACAGTTTTGGAAGCTTGATTTAAAAGTTACGGATGGAGCCAAAAACAACATCTGTTCATCAAGCTGAAAGAAAGACATTAAGATCATTGACATTAACGGTAAAGACATCACAAAGAGAAAACCGAGCGCATAAAAGCGCTTGAGTAACCAAAAATAGGAAAGAAATCGTTAAGGGCGTATGGCGGATGCCTAGGCTTTCAGAGGCGAAGAAGGACGCGGTAAGCTGCGAAAAGCTGCGGGGATCGGCACACACGAATTGATCCGCAGATGTCCGAATGGGGCAACCCAATACATTGAAGATGTATTACTCTAAATTTATTTAGAGAGCAAACCCGGAGAACTGAAACATCTAAGTACCCGGAGGAAAAGAAATCGAAGAGATTCCGTAAGTAGCGGCGAGCGAAAGCGGATTAGCCCAAAAGTCTTTATATGTTTAAAAGAATGTTCTGGAAAGAACAGCCATAGAGGGTGATAGCCCCGTATTTGAAAGGCATATTTTGATGATAAATGAGTAGGGCGGGACACGTGAAATCCTGTCTGAATATGGGGGGACCATCCTCCAAGGCTAAATACTCCTGAAAGACCGATAGTGAACAAGTACTGTGAAGGAAAGGTGAAAAGCACTTCGAATAGAAGGGTGAAATAGAACCTGAAACCGTACGCCTACAAGCGGTCGGAGCCCACAAGTTGGGTGACGGCGTGCCTTTTGCATAATGAGCCTACGAGTTAATTTTACTAGCGAGGTTAAGGACTTCAGGTCCGGAGCCGGAGCGAAAGCGAGTCTGAATAGGGCGCTTAGTTAGTAGGATTAGACGCGAAACCTTGTGATCTACCCATGGGCAGGTTGAAGCTCTGGTAACACAGAGTGGAGGACCGAACCGGTTGACGTTGAAAAGTCTTCGGATGACCTGTGGGTAGGGGTGAAAGGCCAATCAAACTGGGAGATAGCTCGTACTCTCCGAAATGCATTTAGGTGCAGCGTCGATGTTAAGTTTATTAGAGGTAGAGCTACTGATTGGATGCGGGGGTTTCACCACCTACCAATTCCTGACAAACTCCGAATGCTAATAAATGTTCGTCGGCAGTGAGGGCATGGGTGCTAAGGTCCATGTCCGAGAGGGAAAGAACCCAGACCAACAGCTAAGGTCCCCAAATATATGTTAAGTTGAAGCAACGCGGTTGGACTGCATTGACAGCTAGGATGTTGGCTTGGAAGCAGCCATTCATTTAAAGAGTGCGTAACAGCTCACTAGTCGAGCGGTCCGGCATGGATAATAATCGGGCATAAACATATTACCGAAGCTATGGATTTATACCTTCTGGGTATATCTGGTAGGAGAGCATTCTGTTTGCGCCGAAGCAGTATCGTGAGGTATTGTGGAGCGGACAGAAAAGAAAATGTAGGCATAAGTAACGATAAAGGGGGCGAGAAACCCCCTCACCGAAAGACTAAGGTTTCCTCAGCCATGCTAATCAGCTGAGGGTTAGTCGGGACCTAACGCGAACCCGAAAGGGGTAGTGGATGGACAATGGGTTAATATTCCCATACTTGCTCACACTAAAAAGGGGACGGAGTGCCGTACCTGCTGGAGACTGACGGAATAGTCAAGGCCTAGCCTTCGGGCGAAGCTGCTGCAGGGAAAGTGCTTCCAAGAAAAGCCGAAGTGAAGCAACCCGTACCAAAACCGACACAGGTAGTCGAGGAGAGAATCCTAAGGTGCTCGAGTGAGTCGTGGCTAAGGAACTAGGCAAAATAGTCTCGTAACTTCGGAAGAAGAGACGCCATCAGCAATGGTGGCCGCAGTGAAGAGGCCCAGGCGACTGTTTATCAAAAACACAGGACTCTGCTAAATCGAAAGATGCTGTATAGGGTCTGACACCTGCCCGGTGCTGGAAGGTTAAGGAAGGGCGTTAGCGTAAGCGAAGCGTTTGACTGAAGCCCCAGTAAACGGCGGCCGTAACTATAACGGTCCTAAGGTAGCGAAATTCCTTGTCGGGTAAGTTCCGACCTGCACGAATGGTGTAACGATCTGGGCACTGTCTCAGCCACGAGCTCGGTGAAATTGTAGTATCGGTGAAGATGCCGATTACCCGCAATGGGACGAAAAGACCCTGTGAACCTTTACTATAACTTCGTATTGACTTTGAGTAAGTAATGTGTAGGATAGGTGGGAGGCTTTGAAGCCGGCACGCTAGTGTTGGTGGAGCCAACGTTGAAATACCACCCTTTACTTACTTGGAGCCTAACTTCTTTTAGAAGGACATTGCGTGGTGGGTAGTTTGACTGGGGTGGTCGCCTCCAAAAGAGTAACGGAGGCTTTCAAAGGTACCCTCAGCACGCTTGGTAACCGTGCGTAGAGTGTAATGGCATAAGGGTGCTTGACTGTGAGACCAACAAGTCGATCAGGTGCGAAAGCAGGACATAGTGATCCGGTGGTTCCGTATGGAAGGGCCATCGCTCATAGGATAAAAGGTACTCCGGGGATAACAGGCTAGTCTCCCCCAAGAGCTCACATCGACGGGGAGGTTCGGCACCTCGATGTCGGCTCGTCACATCCTGGGGCTGGAGAAGGTCCCAAGGGTTGGGCTGTTCGCCCATTAAAGTGGCACGCGAGCTGGGTTCAGAACGTCGTGAGACAGTTCGGTCTCTATCTATTGCGGGCGTTAGATGTTTGAGAGGGCTTGATTCTAGTACGAGAGGACCGAATTGAACAAACCTCTGGTGTATCAGTTGTACCGCCAGGTGCACCGCTGAGTAGCTACGTTTGGAAGAGATAAGCACTGAAAGCATATAAGTGCGAAACTCGCCTCAAGATGAGACATCTTTTAAGGGTCGTTGGAGATGACGACGTTGATAGGCTACAGGTGTAAAGGCAGTAATGTCATAGCCGAGTAGTACTAATTACCCGTAGATTTATAGCCTATGGTTGCTATATCAATATAATAAAATTATACAAGCCTTTTATGCGCAGTCAAGGTTTTGTCTTTGTGAACGTTTTTATCGATAAAATAGAAGTTAGATACTAGATATTAGAAGTTAGTTTTTACTAATCTCTAATCTTCTAACCCCTAACCTCTTATATAAAGCCTTTAGGGTGGTTTTAGCGGTGGGGCTCACCTGTTCCCATTCCGAACACAGAAGTTAAGCCCACCAGCGCCGATGGTACTGCGAAAGCGGGAGAGTAGGCCGCCGCCAGTTTTTATTAAAAGTCTCATACAACACAGTTTGTATGAGACTTTTTTT
>NZ_JAHXYG010000011.1:0-1778 GCF_019970085.1 Chryseobacterium lathyri
GACCACTCTCGTTTTTCAGTGCGGCAAAGATAACAACTTATTCAAACGCAAAACAAACTTATTTAACATAAAATTTACATACATTTTACATTGGGGATAAGTATTAATACAGTATTTTGATTATTAATATTTTATAGAGATACTATACTTATCCACAACAGACGTGGATAAATGATCCTGGAAATGAAAGGGTGGAAAGAATGGGTAATCATAGGAGAAAAGGCACTATAATAATAAAATGATAAGCTAGGATATTAAGGGATGAAGATGCTTAGCTAGGGGAGTAATATTTTATCTGATATGAATGAGGCACTTATTTTTTAAAAGTAAAATGAAGAAAGGAATGGTTCATAGTTTTGCTTGCAATCTATCATTGTAATGTCGATGATAGGAAAATTTTTGGATAGATCTAGCGGTAAAGTATATCATAATAAAATGGATACCCTGATTTTTTCTATCAATCTAAGTTTTGGCTAAAGCCTTTTTGGTCTTTATACGTTGTAAGTTTAGCAAAGGAATTATAGAGATAGAACCGGAAAAGTTTGCAGTAAAGACAATATTAAAATGTGCGGGATGAGTTTCCACAGATTTCTCAGATCGTGGAGTCTTACGTTGTATTGATTAGGCCTCCATCAAGGTTATCCTATCTGTAAGGAGTTCAAACTATTGATGAAGATTTTTGTAAGGATAGATTATCAAAACCCTGGATAAATTTTAAACGGACAGGATAGCTCTCAAAGATCAGGCTGATGGAGCAGATTTTTTAATTCTATATGCTGGTTTAAAAATTAAAATCAAGTCTCGATCTGGTTTAAAATATAAATAGAACAAGTGTATTGATTCCTTGGAAGAAGGTTTAGAAAGATCCAGTATCAAAAAAATAATGAAGCCAGTATTAAACTATAAACAGCCTGGATATTTGCTTTACAAAAATGATATCAGATATCAGATTGACATAGTATAAGTTTTGGCTAAAGCCTTTTTGATCTTTATATTGTAAGCGGGCTAAAGCCCACTCCTATTGATAAAAAAACTTAAGCCATACTGATCAACAATAATGTGTACTCTTTTCCCTAATAGAACCAGCTAACAGGTTGCGTGCTTGTTCAAAGTTTAAGATTACTATGTTTATAAAAATATAATGGGTTATAATAATTGATAAGATTTCAGTTAAAAGAATATCTCTCGCAGATCGGCAGATTAAGCAGATCTCTGTAATGATTCCTGCAAAAGTAATTTACTACAAGCAATGTTTGTTAATAAACGGGATTTTAAATTATGCATGATGGGTAGTGCTTAACCTTCTTATCAATAGCTTGGTCCTTTACCGGATAAGCAGTACAGTAAGTTTCACAATAGTAATCGCAGAAAAGAGTTAATTATAAGAAAGTCATGCGCATTTCTGTACAAGACTATATTCTATTTTGTTGGTGAGACTATCTATAATAGCTGAAGGACAAGCGGTCAATGATCAGTTATTTCCCGCATTGCTTATTGCTTATTGCTTATTGCAAATATAAGTCTCTTCCCTGATCGTGTGTTTTGGGGTATTGTGATGATCAGCGATGAATGATCAATGATTTTTGGCCTCACCCTATTCCCTATTCCCTATTCCCTATTCCCTATTGTCTATTCCCTAAGGTATAAAAACAAAAAAAGTCTCATACAAACTGTGTTGTATGAGACTTTTAATAAAAACTGGCGGCGGCCTACTCTCCCGCTTTCGCAGTACCATCGGCGCTGGTGGGCTTAACTTCTGTGTTCGGAATGGGAACAGG
>NZ_JAHXYG010000012.1:0-1405 GCF_019970085.1 Chryseobacterium lathyri
AATAGGGAATAGGGAATAGGGTGAGGCCAAAAATCATTGATCATTCATCGCTGATCATCACAATACCCCAAAACACACGATCAGGGAAGAGACTTATATTTGCAATAAGCAATAAGCAATAAGCAATAAGCAATGCGGGAAATAACTGATCATTGACCGCTTATCCTTCAGCCATTATAGATACTCTCACCAGCAAAATAAAATATAGTCTTGTGCAGAAATGCGCAGGACTTTCTTATAATTAACTCTTTTCTGCGATTATTATTGTGAAACTTACTGTACTGCTATATCCGGTAAAGGACCAAGTTATTGATAAGAAGGTTAAGCACTACCCATCATGCATAATTTAAAATCCCGTTTATTAACAAACACTGCTTGTAGTAAATTACTTTTGCAGGAATCATTACAGAAATCTGCTTAATCTGCCCGATCTGCGAGAGATATTCTTTTAACTGGAATCTTATCAATTATATAAACATAGTAATCTTAATCTTATTTCCACATAACCTTAAACTTTGAAAAAGTACACAACCTGTTAGGCTGGTTCTATTATTAGAGAAAAGGGTACACATTATTGTTGATCAGTATGGTTTAAGTTTTTTATTAATAGGAGCGGGCTTTAGCCCGCTTACAATACATAAAGATCAAAAAGGCTTTAGCCAAAACTTATACTATGTCAATCTGATATCTGATATCATTTTTATAAAGCAAATATCCAGGCTGTTTATATTTTAATACTGGCTTCATTATTTTTTTGATACTGGATCTTTCCAAACCTTCTTCCAAGGAATCAATACACTTGTTCTATTTATATTTTAAACCAGATCGAGACTTGGTTTTAATTTTTAAACCAGCATGTAGAATTAAAAATCTGCTCCATCTGCCTGATCTGCGAGAGCTACTTGGTCAGTTTAAATCTCCTTCCAGGGTTCTATCATAATACCTGAGAAGTTCCGCGCGATCTGCGTAGCCTGAGGAAAACTCATCCCGCACATTTTAATATTGTCTTTACCGTAAACTTTTCCGGTTTTATATCTAACAATTTTTCTCTCTCTACTTCTATAGTTAATATCCCAGGATAAAAAAACAAAGCCAATTACCATTCCAGACAACCCATCTTTCTTTTTCAACTAATTGTTCTGGTCTTACATTTTGAGGTGTTTATTTTCCGGTCTTATCACGAACTAAAAGCCTGTTCACGGTCTTTTGGATAAAATGATCCCAGCTCATTACTTACAGATCGATCTTTGTGGATAACTACACTATATGCATAATGTGTTAATAATCAAAATACTGTATTAATACTTATCCCCAATGTAAAATGTATGTAAATTTTATGTTAAATAAGTTTGTTTTGCGTTTGAATAAGTTGTTATCTTTGCCGCACTGAAAAACGAGAGTGGTC
>NZ_JAHXYG010000013.1:0-825 GCF_019970085.1 Chryseobacterium lathyri
TTCCCCAATGCATAAGCATCTACAGATTCTATAAATCCGAAAAGCGTGTTGCGGATCTCGCCCATTGCGGCGCTATAAAACTTTTTATCCATTTCTTCTTTCACCCCGTTCCCGATGTTATAAGCTCTTCTGTACCAAACTGCTGCAATATCGTCAAGACGGTATTTTGCCTCTTTGGTTTCAAGAATGCTTATCCATTCGCCATCCTGGAAAACAGTGGAGAGTTTATTTTGTATAGGATACAGGTCTACATCGAAGCGAATAACCTCGCAGCCATTTTTTTCTATATATTCTGTTACTTTTTCAATTGAAAAATTATCCTGTGTATGCGTAATTATTAGTATTTTATTCATGGGTAGTATTGATTCTGTTTATAAGGTTATCGGCAATTCTTTCTGCAATGGGAAATCCCAGGTCTTTCTGGAGCATTCCCCATTCTCCCTGAGGATTTACTTCAAGGAAATAATATGCTCCGTCTTTTCCTCTGATCATATCTATGGCTCCTATGTAAAGCCCCATTTCTTCCATCATGGAAGCTAAACCGGTTTTGACATTCTCCGGGAGTTCATAGGCTGACCAGAAATAATCTGCCTGAGCTAGTCTCCAGTCAACATTCTCACTATTGTTAATTTTTCCGGTAAAAAACTCCCCGGCTATGTAAACAATTCTCAATTCATATTCTTTGTCAATATAGGGCTGGAAGATCATCGGGCAGTAAGCAATGTCTGCAATATGTTCCAGGGTATCTTCTTCAATGATCATCGTTGAAATAAGGTTCTCACCGCTCATTGATTTTGCGGTCAGGCTATGAAGTTTTGCAACCGC
>NZ_JAHXYG010000014.1:0-735 GCF_019970085.1 Chryseobacterium lathyri
ACGGGCTTGGACTTCCTTTCCATTCAGGAACGATAGTAGCATTTATTCTGATGGTTGTAATATCTTATCTCCTGATTAAATATGCCAGAAGAGCAAAGAAAAATATATATCAGACGGCTGCACTGTCAGTGGTTTATATGATCATTGGCTTTTCCTGTTGGATGGTTATTCCTATCAGAGCTAATGCGAATCCACCGATGAACCTTAATGATCCTGATACTGCCATTGGTATGCTGGATTATTACAACAGGGAGCAATACGGTGACTGGCCGACTATCTACGGACAAAACTATACCGCTTTCCTTGATGCCAACGGAATTGAGAAAAATGAAGACGGAAGCTTCAAAACGAAGAAAACCGGAGAAATCTATGAAAAAGATGAAAAAACCGGAACTTATAGAAAAACCGGGGACCGATTCAATTATACATTCAGCCAGTCTCAGATTAGCCTGATGCCAAGAATGTTTAATGAGGATAAAGATGTAATGGCAAACTACATTTCTATGTACGGAGCTCCTGACTTTACCTTCAATTATGCCAATGAAGATGTGGCAGACAATCCTGAGGCAAAACAGATCTTTGATGAACTGAGAACGAAATATGAAGACAAATCCATTACGGCAGCTGATTACCTGAAAGTGAAACCTTACAACCTGATCAATGTTCAGAAGCCTTCACTGGCTCAGAATATGGACTATTTCATTACATTCCAGAATGGGTATTATTTTGTAAGAT
>NZ_JAHXYG010000015.1:0-735 GCF_019970085.1 Chryseobacterium lathyri
ACGGGCTTGGACTTCCTTTCCATTCAGGAACGATAGTAGCATTTATTCTGATGGTTGTAATATCTTATCTCCTGATTAAATATGCCAGAAGAGCAAAGAAAAATATATATCAGACGGCTGCACTGTCGGTGGTTTATATGATCATTGGATTCTCATGCTGGATGGTTATTCCTATCAGAGCGAATGCGAATCCACCGATGAACCTTAATGATCCTGATACTGCCATTGGTATGCTGGACTATTATAACAGGAAGCAGTACGGTGACTGGCCGACTATCTACGGTCAAAACTATACCGCTTTCCTTGATGCCAACGGAATTGAGAAAAATGAAGACGGGAGCTTCAAAACGAAGAAAACCGGAGAAATCTATGAAAAAGATGAAAAAACCGGAACTTACAGAAAAACCGGGGACCGATTCAATTATACATTCAGCCAGTCTCAGATTAGCTTAATGCCAAGAATGTTTAATGAGGATAAAGACGTAATGGCAAACTACATTTCTATGTACGGAGCTCCTGACTTTACCTTCAATTATGCCAATGAAGATGTGGCAGACAATCCTGAGGCAAAACAGATCTTTGATGAACTGAGAGCTAAATATGAAGATAAATCCATTACGGCAGCTGATTACCTGAAAGTGAAACCTTACAACCTGATCAATGTTCAGAAGCCTTCACTGGCTCAGAATATGGACTATTTCATTACATTCCAGAATGGGTATTATTTTGTAAGAT
>NZ_JAHXYG010000016.1:0-523 GCF_019970085.1 Chryseobacterium lathyri
ATCAGAAGGCGAGCGTCCGCTGTAGAACAGATAGGCGTAGCCATAGCGCGCCGCCTCCAGCCACGCATCCAGCGCCGCATCGCTCATCGGTGGTTCGTTGGCCGCCTGCTTCTTCGGCGTCAGTGCCAGAGCGGCCTTCACCCACAGCTCGGACAGCGTCGACAAGCGCTGCTCGACGTTGAGGTCATCGGTCATCAACAGCGTGCTGCGGCAGACCAGGAAGTCCTTCTCGCACTGCGATTCGTCCAGCCCGGCCGCACTCAGCGTCTCGCGCGAGGCGGGGCTGAGCTTGCCGGTGTTGAGCACGTCGGCCCGCTTGTTGACCAGGTAATCGCTGGACGCCACCTGCTTGACGGTGACCATCGCGCAGCCGGTGCCACCCAGCAGCAGGAAGGCAGCCAACAGCGCCGGCAGCACGCGCTGCCAGCGGAACGGGATCATCGGGGTCATTGCTGCGGGTCCTGCTCGGTGCCGGGGATGCCCTGGCGGATCACGGTGGAGAAATCATCGTCGGGGGCCATCT
>NZ_JAHXYG010000017.1:0-501 GCF_019970085.1 Chryseobacterium lathyri
ATATAGTAGCAATCAGCTGACTTGGGAAGATCATCCAACTACCGTTCAGATCTTTCCTGATGGTCGTTTTGAAGCGAGCTACCCTGTGACACATCCTGAAATTTCCTATATAAAATATAGAAATGACAGGTTTACATTTTATATTGAACCTGGGCAAACGTTAGCTTTGCGATTCAAAGTTACTCAAGATCAAAACTTAGAATTAATAGGTTTTGAGGGGCCTCTTGCTGTCGAAAACCAGCAATTAAAAGATTTTGATTGGGGAAAGAATCCTCGAGCTTTCTATCAAAATCGGGAAAAGATATTGAAGGAACAACCTATTTCACAAACAAAAATGCAAATTATTTCTGCTTGGGATTCGGTGCAACATGAAGTAGACGTACGTTTTAGGAAATCCGGATTTTTACCCAAATTAAAAAATCTGATCCATACAGATATTGCACTTTACTATGCGACACAATTAATGGATCTCCAAATGTCCAAAAAAAGTCTTTTTAGAGA
>NZ_JAHXYG010000018.1:0-473 GCF_019970085.1 Chryseobacterium lathyri
TTCTGGTTTTCTGCTGTAGAAGGAGAGGTATATTCTATGGCTTCTATGTTTATTGCTTTACTCGTTTGGCTCATTACCAAATGGGAAAATGAATACCTGGCGAAAGACAGCGAAAGATGGATCATCCTTATTTTCTTTGTATTAGGACTTTCAGTAGGGGTTCATATGATGGGGATGCTTGCAGTTCCGGCGGTATGTCTGGTATACTATGCAAGAAATTATAAATTTACCTGGAAAAACTTTATCTGGGCCAACGCAATCACACTGGGAATCCTGATCATTGTTTTCAAAATTATCTTCCCATTGATCATGACGATGTTCGGAAGACTGGAAATATTCTTTGTGAACGGGCTTGGACTTCCTTTCCATTCAGGAACGATAGTAGCATTTATTCTGATGGTTGTAATATCTTATCTCCTGATTAAATATGCCAGAAGAGCAAAGAAAAATATATATCAGACGGCTGCACTGTC
>NZ_JAHXYG010000019.1:0-458 GCF_019970085.1 Chryseobacterium lathyri
CGCTATTTGCGTTAAATGCTGGTCGTTACGAGGAGGTTGCTCGAATCCGCCTCTCAGATTTTTGGCTCGTACTGCCCGTTGGACTGACGGTAGAGTTATATTCTCCATTTTCCACCAGCAGGAAACAGCTGCCTGGCGTTGCTCAGATCCTAGGTCGATACCCATCCATTTCAGTGGCGATCGACGAACTGATGGTAGTCAGCCGGTTCCTTCCGAACGCCGGCGCCTTGATGCATTACCTGCGCATCCGTCAGGAAGTAGCGGGGATAAAAGAAGTCTTCTTGTTCGACGAACTCGATCATCTTGGTGCATACATCACCAAGAATCGATTTTTCGACGAGCTACGCCCACAAATCGACGAAGGAGCGAACTGGATTGTCGTCGACGGCATGAGTTCCGTCATTGATGACTACTTCAGCCACGCGGAGTGGGCGCAAATGGCTCCGCCTGCCCAGGAG
>NZ_JAHXYG010000001.1:0-1155003 GCF_019970085.1 Chryseobacterium lathyri
AAAAAAAGTCTCATACAAACTGTGTTGTATGAGACTTTTAATAAAAACTGGCGGCGGCCTACTCTCCCGCTTTCGCAGTACCATCGGCGCTGGTGGGCTTAACTTCTGTGTTCGGAATGGGAACAGGTGAGCCCCACCGCTAAAACCACCCTAAAGGCTTTATATAAGAGGTTAGGGGTTAGAAGATTAGAGATTAGTAAAAACTAACTTCTAATATCTAGTATCTAACTTCTATTTTATCGATAAAAACGTTCACAAAGACAAAACCTTGACTGCGCATAAAAGGCTTGTATAATTTTATTATATTGATATAGCAACCATAGGCTATAAATCTACGGGTAATTAGTACTACTCGGCTATGACATTACTGCCTTTACACCTGTAGCCTATCAACGTCGTCATCTCCAACGACCCTTAAAAGATGTCTCATCTTGAGGCGAGTTTCGCACTTATATGCTTTCAGTGCTTATCTCTTCCAAACGTAGCTACTCAGCGGTGCACCTGGCGGTACAACTGATACACCAGAGGTTTGTTCAATTCGGTCCTCTCGTACTAGAATCAAGCCCTCTCAAACATCTAACGCCCGCAATAGATAGAGACCGAACTGTCTCACGACGTTCTGAACCCAGCTCGCGTGCCACTTTAATGGGCGAACAGCCCAACCCTTGGGACCTTCTCCAGCCCCAGGATGTGACGAGCCGACATCGAGGTGCCGAACCTCCCCGTCGATGTGAGCTCTTGGGGGAGACTAGCCTGTTATCCCCGGAGTACCTTTTATCCTATGAGCGATGGCCCTTCCATACGGAACCACCGGATCACTATGTCCTGCTTTCGCACCTGATCGACTTGTTGGTCTCACAGTCAAGCACCCTTATGCCATTACACTCTACGCACGGTTACCAAGCGTGCTGAGGGTACCTTTGAAAGCCTCCGTTACTCTTTTGGAGGCGACCACCCCAGTCAAACTACCCACCACGCAATGTCCTTCTAAAAGAAGTTAGGCTCCAAGTAAGTAAAGGGTGGTATTTCAACGTTGGCTCCACCAACACTAGCGTGCCGGCTTCAAAGCCTCCCACCTATCCTACACATTACTTACTCAAAGTCAATACGAAGTTATAGTAAAGGTTCACAGGGTCTTTTCGTCCCATTGCGGGTAATCGGCATCTTCACCGATACTACAATTTCACCGAGCTCGTGGCTGAGACAGTGCCCAGATCGTTACACCATTCGTGCAGGTCGGAACTTACCCGACAAGGAATTTCGCTACCTTAGGACCGTTATAGTTACGGCCGCCGTTTACTGGGGCTTCAGTCAAACGCTTCGCTTACGCTAACGCCCTTCCTTAACCTTCCAGCACCGGGCAGGTGTCAGACCCTATACAGCATCTTTCGATTTAGCAGAGTCCTGTGTTTTTGATAAACAGTCGCCTGGGCCTCTTCACTGCGGCCACCATTGCTGATGGCGTCTCTTCTTCCGAAGTTACGAGACTATTTTGCCTAGTTCCTTAGCCACGACTCACTCGAGCACCTTAGGATTCTCTCCTCGACTACCTGTGTCGGTTTTGGTACGGGTTGCTTCACTTCGGCTTTTCTTGGAAGCACTTTCCCTGCAGCAGCTTCGCCCGAAGGCTAGGCCTTGACTATTCCGTCAGTCTCCAGCAGGTACGGCACTCCGTCCCCTTTTTAGTGTGAGCAAGTATGGGAATATTAACCCATTGTCCATCCACTACCCCTTTCGGGTTCGCGTTAGGTCCCGACTAACCCTCAGCTGATTAGCATGGCTGAGGAAACCTTAGTCTTTCGGTGAGGGGGTTTCTCGCCCCCTTTATCGTTACTTATGCCTACATTTTCTTTTCTGTCCGCTCCACAATACCTCACGATACTGCTTCGGCGCAAACAGAATGCTCTCCTACCAGATATACCCAGAAGGTATAAATCCATAGCTTCGGTAATATGTTTATGCCCGATTATTATCCATGCCGGACCGCTCGACTAGTGAGCTGTTACGCACTCTTTAAATGAATGGCTGCTTCCAAGCCAACATCCTAGCTGTCAATGCAGTCCAACCGCGTTGCTTCAACTTAACATATATTTGGGGACCTTAGCTGTTGGTCTGGGTTCTTTCCCTCTCGGACATGGACCTTAGCACCCATGCCCTCACTGCCGACGAACATTTATTAGCATTCGGAGTTTGTCAGGAATTGGTAGGTGGTGAAACCCCCGCATCCAATCAGTAGCTCTACCTCTAATAAACTTAACATCGACGCTGCACCTAAATGCATTTCGGAGAGTACGAGCTATCTCCCAGTTTGATTGGCCTTTCACCCCTACCCACAGGTCATCCGAAGACTTTTCAACGTCAACCGGTTCGGTCCTCCACTCTGTGTTACCAGAGCTTCAACCTGCCCATGGGTAGATCACAAGGTTTCGCGTCTAATCCTACTAACTAAGCGCCCTATTCAGACTCGCTTTCGCTCCGGCTCCGGACCTGAAGTCCTTAACCTCGCTAGTAAAATTAACTCGTAGGCTCATTATGCAAAAGGCACGCCGTCACCCAACTTGTGGGCTCCGACCGCTTGTAGGCGTACGGTTTCAGGTTCTATTTCACCCTTCTATTCGAAGTGCTTTTCACCTTTCCTTCACAGTACTTGTTCACTATCGGTCTTTCAGGAGTATTTAGCCTTGGAGGATGGTCCCCCCATATTCAGACAGGATTTCACGTGTCCCGCCCTACTCATTTATCATCAAAATATGCCTTTCAAATACGGGGCTATCACCCTCTATGGCTGTTCTTTCCAGAACATTCTTTTAAACATATAAAGACTTTTGGGCTAATCCGCTTTCGCTCGCCGCTACTTACGGAATCTCTTCGATTTCTTTTCCTCCGGGTACTTAGATGTTTCAGTTCTCCGGGTTTGCTCTCTAAATAAATTTAGAGTAATACATCTTCAATGTATTGGGTTGCCCCATTCGGACATCTGCGGATCAATTCGTGTGTGCCGATCCCCGCAGCTTTTCGCAGCTTACCGCGTCCTTCTTCGCCTCTGAAAGCCTAGGCATCCGCCATACGCCCTTAACGATTTCTTTCCTATTTTTGGTTACTCAAGCGCTTTTATGCGCTCGGTTTTCTCTTTGTGATGTCTTTACCGTTAATGTCAATGATCTTAATGTCTTTCTTTCAGCTTGATGAACAGATGTTGTTTTTGGCTCCATCCGTAACTTTTAAATCAAGCTTCCAAAACTGTGGAGAATAAGGGAGTCGAACCCTTGACCTCCTGCGTGCAAGGCAGGCGCTCTAGCCAGCTGAGCTAATTCCCCCTCTAGTTAGACTAAGAGACTCAAGATGCTAGATTCAAGACTTTTTATTGATTAGTCTTGGCTCTTGGCTCTCTCATCTTCCCGTCTTTTTAATTAGTAGTCTCGGGCAGGCTCGAACTGCCGACCTCTACATTATCAGTGTAGCGCTCTAACCAGCTGAGCTACGAGACTTCATTAGACTTAAAGATAAAAGAACCAAGAACCAAGACGCTAACGTCTTTATCTTTCTTCTTTTCTCTATCCTCTTGTCTCTCTCTCCCTCTGATACTAATTTCTAGTGGGTTTTGTATTTTTATATTATATAGCAACCAAATAAAAAACTAAAGCTTTACTTTAAGCAGAATCAATGGTACCGAAGTACCTAATTTTGTTTATCGTCTAAAAGACGCTCTAAAATGAGATGTTCCAGCCGCACCTTCCGGTACGGCTACCTTGTTACGACTTAGCCCTAGTTACCTGTTTTACCCTAGGCAGCTCCTGTTACGGTCACCGACTTCAGGTACCCCAGACTTCCATGGCTTGACGGGCGGTGTGTACAAGGCCCGGGAACGTATTCACCGCGCCATGGCTGATGCGCGATTACTAGCGATTCCAGCTTCATAGAGTCGAGTTGCAGACTCCAATCCGAACTGAGACCGGCTTTCGAGATTTGCATCACATCGCTGTGTAGCTGCCCTCTGTACCGGCCATTGTATTACGTGTGTGGCCCAAGGCGTAAGGGCCGTGATGATTTGACGTCATCCCCACCTTCCTCTCTACTTGCGTAGGCAGTCTCACTAGAGTCCCCAACTGAATGATGGCAACTAGTGACAGGGGTTGCGCTCGTTGCAGGACTTAACCTAACACCTCACGGCACGAGCTGACGACAACCATGCAGCACCTTGAAAATTGCCCGAAGGACGGTCTATTTCTAAAC
Source organism: Chryseobacterium lathyri (assembly GCF_019970085.1). Taxonomy (NCBI): domain Bacteria; kingdom Pseudomonadati; phylum Bacteroidota; class Flavobacteriia; order Flavobacteriales; family Weeksellaceae; genus Chryseobacterium; species Chryseobacterium lathyri. The sequence goes on from NZ_JAHXYG010000001.1 coordinate 4,234, forward strand.
CAATCAATTCCCATTTAAGCCTTGGTAAGGTTCCTCGCGTATCATCGAATTAAACCACATAATCCACCGCTTGTGCGGGCCCCCGTCAATTCCTTTGAGTTTCATTCTTGCGAACGTACTCCCCAGGTGGCTAACTTATCACTTTCGCTTAGTCTCTGATTCCGAAAAACCAAAAACGAGTTAGCATCGTTTACGGCGTGGACTACCAGGGTATCTAATCCTGTTCGCTCCCCACGCTTTCGTCCATCAGCGTCAGTTGTTGCTTAGTAACCTGCCTTCGCAATTGGTGTTCTAAGTAATATCTATGCATTTCACCGCTACACTACTTATTCCAGCTACTTCAACAACACTCAAGACCCGCAGTATCAATGGCAGTTTCACAGTTAAGCTGTGAGATTTCACCACTGACTTACGAGTCCGCCTACGGACCCTTTAAACCCAATAAATCCGGATAACGCTTGCACCCTCCGTATTACCGCGGCTGCTGGCACGGAGTTAGCCGGTGCTTATTCGTACAGTACCTTCAGCTTCCCACACGTGGAAAGGTTTATCCCTGTACAAAAGAAGTTTACAACCCATAGGGCCGTCGTCCTTCACGCGGGATGGCTGGATCAGGCTCTCACCCATTGTCCAATATTCCTCACTGCTGCCTCCCGTAGGAGTCTGGTCCGTGTCTCAGTACCAGTGTGGGGGATCACCCTCTCAGGCCCCCTAAGGATCGTTGACTTGGTAGGCCGTTACCCTACCAACTATCTAATCCTGCGCGTGCCCATCTTTATCCACCGGAGTTTTCAATATCAAATGATGCCATTTAATATATTATGGGGCATTAATCTTCCTTTCGAAAGGCTATTCCCCTGATAAAGGCAGGTTGCACACGTGTTCCGCACCCGTGCGCCGCTCTCAAGATTCCGAAGAATCTCTACCGCTCGGCTTGCATGTGTTAGGCCTCCCGCTAGCGTTCATCCTGAGCCAGGATCAAACTCTCCATTGTATGTTTTTCCTGACCCACTCAAAGTTTTTTTACGCTTTAGTTTTTTTCTTACTTGGTTGTATATTGTATGTCAATGATCTTTTTTCTTTCCGCAATATATAAAGAAGCTTTTCTGTCGTTCTGTTCCTTATTTGCGGTTGCAAAAGTAATTATTTATTTCTAACCGACCAAATGTTTCAAAGGAAAATTTTAAAGTTTTTTAAGTAACCTTAACCCCTTCTAACACTCCAATCTGTACTCACTCCTGCGCCCCGTTTAACCGGACTGCAAAGATACAAAAAAAATTAAAACCCACAACTTTTATTTATTAAAATATTGCTAAGCTTTTTCTCCTGATTCCTGTAAGCTTTTTTAAATACCTATCGCTTATCTAAAAGCTCTTCTGCGCTACTGACACACTCTCGTTTTTCAGTGCGGCAAAGATAACAACTTATTCAAACGCAAAACAAACTTATTTAACATAAAATTTATAATTATGTAATATAAATTCATAAGCTACTGGTAAGCAGGTAGAAAAAATTTAAACTTATGTTTAATTTTCACTTACTTTGATTATCAATATTATCTTATTGCTTATTTTGAACGTATATAACGCTTAAAAATTCTGCATAGGATTTTTCTAAACCTATAATATCGCCGGACTTCAAATTTAAACCGCCTGTTCCGGAAGTATCTGATTTTACTTTTAACGAGGAAGCCTGAAAGTATAGATTTTCATCACTTCCTTTGGGCTGAACTTTAATAGTAGAGCCTAAAAGCTTCTTTGTTGATATGGTATACACTTCTCCTGGTATGATATCCAGAGTAATATAAGATCTGGGGGTAAGCAGGTAATCTTTCTTATTGATATTAATCTTCTGATCTTTATCTGAGGAAGCAAAGACATAAAGCTTTCCATTCTGATCTCTCAATTTTTCTTTGGGAGTATAATATAGAGTCATCCTATAGTTAGCTGGATTGAGGAGCTGAAGAGTGCCATCTATATTTTCAAATGGTTTCAACGAAAAGGTATTGGCACCTATTTCTTTTGCTTTTTTATATATTAAGGAAAAAACAGCTGCATCATCTCTTGAGAATCCCTGGACTTCAATTTCTCCCAAATATTCAGCGTCAACTGTAGTTTCCGCTTTTTTATACAGGAATTTATCTGTATTGTCGTTGGTTTTCTCAACTTTTGAAAGATATACACTTTGGGCATGACACAAATGGACACAGAATATGGAAATGGCAACTGCCAGGTTTTTGATCATACTATTGTTGTGTTAATATTTTGACAGATTCTTCAAGGCTGTTTTCCCAATGCTTGAGTTCTATTTTATATATTTCTTCTATCTTATCTAATGACATTGTACTTCTTGCCGGTCTTTTGGCAGGAGTAGGATACTGTTCTGTTGTAAGAGGATTCAGTTTTACTGAAGAGTTTGAAAATTCAGCAATTTTTTTAGCGAAATCAAACCAAGTGGTTTCAGGATAGTTTGAAAAATGAAAAATACCAAAGGTTTTGTTTGGAGTTTCTATAATCCTCATGATTGCTTCTGCGAGATCATTTGCATTGGTAGGCTGTCCAAACTGATCCGCTACAATCCCAAGTTCTTCTTTCTGAGAAAAGAGATTCAACATTGTTTTAACGAAATTCTTATTGAACTCCGAATACAGCCAAGAAGTTCTCAGAATAATAGTTTTTGGATTGATTTCGAGAGCTAACTCTTCACCCTTTCTTTTTGACTCACCATATATTCCGGTTGGATTGGTAAAATCATCTTCTGAGTAGGAAAGGTTTGTATCTCCGTCAAACACATAATCTGTAGAAACATGGATCAGGATACACTTATAATCTGCACAGGCCTGAGCAAGATAGGCTACTCCATCAGCATTTACAGCAAATGCTTTATCTTTTTCCTTTTCGGCTAAGTCCACTGCGGTATATGCCGAAGCGTTAATACAGTAGTCTGGTTTATTATCGTAGAAGAAATCATTAACCTGATCTTCGTTCGTGATATTCAGAGTCTGGGAATCTGTAAATAGGAACTCGTAGGTATTTTCAAAATCAGGGGCAATTTTTCTGATACAGTTCCCCAACTGCCCATTGCTTCCTATTACTGCTATTTTTTTCATCTGTAATTTATTATTTTATTAAGGTGTACTATAATATCTGGCTTACAAAACAGGATATTATCCAGCACCAACTGATTACGAATTTTTTGCGTTCTGGGATCTTAAGAATTTTACTCTAGGCTGGAAATCTTTCTGTTCAAGATCTACAAAGAACTTTCCAAAGGTTTCTCTTATGTCCTGGGGATGAATTTCTGATCTTCTTGTTTTAAGATTGAAATAGATCACCGTAACCCATAGTACAGCATGAACTGTTTTTTCATCCAGGCTTTTCATGAGTATTTCCACTTTAGCCGTTCTGTCCTGCACTTCTATGGTTTTGCTGCTGATCACAACCTGGGTATTATATCTCACTTCTTTTAAATAAGCAATCTCATTTTGAATAGCAATCCATGTACAGCCGGTCTTTTTGGTATATTCTTCGTATGTGAATCCATAAAATGTTTCTACATGATCTTCTCTGGCATTGAACATATAGTCTAAATATTTTACATTATTCAAATGTCCTATCGGATCACAATCGCTGAACCTTACTTTTACGGTCGTTGATACTTCTTTTTCCATAGCGCAAAAATAAAAAAACCGCCTTTAAAAGAGGCGGTTAATTTATAAAACTTTGTTAATTTATTAGTTGATTCCTAATTCTTTCTTAACAGCAGCTGTAGCATCTGCACCAGATTTGTATACTAATGCTGAAGAGTTTGCATCCATGATAAATTCATATCCACCAGCTTTAGCCACTTTCTCGATTGCATCATTCAGTTTTTTCTCGATTGGTCCGAAAGCAACATCCTGTTTAGCCTGAAGATCTTTTTGAGCCTTCTCTTGCATTTGAGCAATTTCTTCCTGAATCTTTTGTAATTCTGTTTCTCTAGCTTTGTTTTCTTCAGCAGTTTTCTTAGGAGCTTCCTCACTGTACTGCTTTAATTTAGCCTGTCCAGCATCTGCTTTTTTCTTGATTTCAGCTTGTTTTGCATCTAAGAAAGCTTTTATGTCGGTATCTGCTTTTTTCTTTTCAGGCATTGCATTAAGAACTCCCATTAAATCTACAGTAGCTAATTTCTGAGCTTTTGCCATACTTACCGATACAACCATTATTACCGCGGCAAATAATACACTTAATTTTTTCATAATTGGTAAAATAAATAATTTAATTTGTTTTTAGATTTTAAATTTAAGTAAAAGTTAATTTAAAAATTTACTTTTTACTTTTGCTGCTTGTTTTTTCTTTCTTATCAGATGCAGCGGATCCTTTTAATAAGATGTTTAATACTTTTTCTGTGTAATCATATCTTGGCAGAAGAAAAAGGACATTGTTATCCGATTTATCAAGAACCGTGCCCAATCCATTTTTCTCAGCCATTGTTTTGACAGCTGTCCAGATCTGATCCTGAAACGGTACTACCAAGTTTGTTCTCAGCTTTGTAATTTCACCATTGGCTCCAAAACGTAAGCTGGTAGTTGTTTTGATATTTTTCTCGAGATCCATTACTTCTTTTTCTCTAAGCTTCAGCTGATCCCCGATCAACAATACTTTTTCACTTTCAAATGCTGATTTTTTTCTTTCGTACTCCGACTGCAGATTTTGAAGTTCAGACTGCCATGTATCGATCTGTGAATTCAATCTTGCTTCTGCTTCTTTGTATTGAGGTAGTTTATCTAAAATATAGCCTGTATCTACAATTCCAACTTTCTGGGCGTTTGAAAGTCCGAAAAGCAGGAACAATACAGATGTGAAAATGATTTTAAAGTTTTTCATATGTGTGATTATAATGATTGGTTCATCAGGAAGTGTGTTTTCCATCCAGATGGCTCTGTTCCGGAAACAGTTTTATCAAATCCGTAAGCAAAGTCAAATCCGATCAAACCAAAAGCTCCCATATAAACTCTCACACCAACTCCCACAGATCTTTTCAGCTGGAATGGGTTGTATGTACTCCAGGAGTTCCATACGTTACCCCCTTCTGCAAAGGTAAGTGCATAGATTTTGGCCGTCTGGTTCATTGAGATCGGGTATCTTAATTCTAATGTAAATCTATTATAGATTGTACCTCCCCCTCTTTGGGTAATATCATCTACTTCTCCTCCGTATGTTGAAGCATTTTCATAACCTCTCAATGGAATCAATTCACGTCCGTCATATCTACCTCCAAATAAACCTGTACCTCCTACATAGAATCTTTCAAATGGCGGAGCACCAAGTTTTTTATTATAACCATCCATGAATCCCATTTCAGCGGAAGATCTCAATACAAGTTTACCTGCAACCTCATTATATACATCAGCCTTGAACTTGATCTTGTAGAATTCCATCCACTTGTATTTGTCAACCGGTGACATGGTAGAGTAATCTTTATTGCTGAACAATGAGTAAGGTGCAGTCAGTTTCGCGGAAACTTCAATATTTGAACCCATTGTCGGGAAAATAGGATCAATACCTGCAGAGTTTCTGCTTAAACCTAAGTTAAGGCTTAAGTTATTGGCATCACCGTAGTATTCTGTAGCATCTCCGAACTGGAAAGGATAGTTATTGAAGGTATATTTTTGGAACTGAAGCCCAGTGTATAACGAGAAATAGTCATCCGGCCAGTTCAGCAATCTGTTCAGACCTACTGAAGCGGAGAAGATATTAAGCTTTTGATCAAGCCCATTACTGTCATTATATTTTACTCTGGAAGTGTTCAAACTTACTGAAAGGGCAGTTGGTCTTGTTCCGAATAACCATGGCTCTGTAAATGAAATACCATAGTTTTGGAAATACTGTCCTGCCTGAGCCTGAATAGACAAAGTCTGTCCGTCTCCCTGAGGTACCGGTTTAAAATCTTTGAATTTAAGGAAGTTCTTTAAAGAGAAGTTATTGAACGTAAGTCCTAATGTCCCGATAAAGCTGTTACCTCCATATCCTGCCTGTAACTGTACCTGAGAAGAACCCTTCTCTACCAGTTTCCAGTTGATATCTACAGTATTATCCTGCTGATTTGGCTGAATATCCTGCCCCACCTGCTGTGGATCGAAGAAGGACATCCCGGCTAAATCGAAGTAGGTTCTTTTAATCTCTGTCTTTTTGAAAAGCTCCCCCGGTTTTGTTCTTAGAGCTCTAAGCACAACATGGTCATGGGTAGTTGTATTCCCCTGCCATGTTACTTTATTCCACGTAGCCTGTTCTCCTTCATTAATTCTGATCTCCAGGTTTACAGTGTCTCCTGATACGGATTTTTCTACCGGTGTTACGCTAGAGAAAAGGTAACCGTTATTCATGTACACAGATTTGATATCCGAGTCGTCCTCTTTACCTCCGTCTTCTCCTACTTTTTTATTGAAACCTACGGCATCGTAGATATCTCCTTTTTTGTATCCTAATAATCTCTGTAAATATTCTGTAGAGTAAACGGTATTTCCGGTGAATGTAACATCCCCGATATAATACTTTTTACCTTCGTTAAGCTTTACATTGATTTCGTAATTATTTCTCTTGTTTCTCCATACGGAATCTGAAACAATCTTAGCATCTCTATATCCTAAAGAGTTATAATAGCTAATAAGGCTTTGTTTATCTTCCTGATATTTTTCTTCAATAAATTTTGAAGATTTCAGGATTCCTCCGATACCAAATCTTCTCTGTTTAGTTTCTTTGAATGCCTTTTTTCTAAGTTTTGCATCTGTAACGCTTGGGTTGCCTTCAAATTCGATATGGTCAATTTTTATTCTTTTGCCCTTCTCTACATTGATGGTCCAGTCTACCATAGACGGATCGTTTGCATTCACTTTATCCTGGATGGTAATTTTAGCATCAGCAAAGCCTTTTTTCACGTAATCCTTAGGAACCTTAGTCTTAAGACTGGAAATCAGGTTTTGTGTGATTTTTGTTCCAGGCTTTAGATTATTGTCCTTTATTAGTTTTTCGTTTTTAGATTTACCTATCCCTTTACCTGTGAATTTTACTTCTCCAAGTTCTTTAAGATCTTCAAGGTAGAATCTCAAAATTACGGTCTGCCCTTCAATACTCTGAACATAAACTTCAACTTCTGAAAAAGACTGGGTATCCCAAAGTTTTTTAACAGCGTTGCTGATTTTTTGTCCCGGAATATCTACAGCTTCTCCTTTAGTTAAGCCAGTAAATCTTAAGATTTGTGCCGGCGTATATTTTTTTACCCCATCTACAACAATGTCTTTAAGAGTGTAAGTTCCTGCTTCATTTTCTGCGTGTACAGCATTATTAACTTTAGTGCTGTCCTGAGGAGTTACTTGTCCATAAAAATGCGCCGAAGCAGCAAACATTATGATGGGTAATAGTCTAAACTTCATTTTATCGAGTCTTTCTTTTCTTTAATTTATTGGGCATTTATCTGATCGCCGGTTAAGCCGTATCTTCTTTCTTTATTCTGGTAATCAACAATACACTGGAAGAAGATATCTTTTGTAAAATCCGGCCATAGAACATCTAAAAACTGTAGTTCCGCATAAGCGATCTGCCAAAGAAGGAAGTTGCTTATTCTTATTTCTCCGCTGGTTCTGATCAGCAGGTCTACAGGAGGAAAGTCTTTTGTATAAAGGTAATTTTCGAATAGTTTTTCATCAATATTCTCAATATCAACTTTTCCTTCTTTCACATCGGAACTGATGTTTTTTACGGCATCTAATATTTCGTTCTGTGAGCCGTAGCTTATTGCCAGTACTAAATTGCCTTTTGTGTTTTCTTTTGTGAGTTCTACCACACGTTCAAGCTGTTCTCTCACGAGAGAAGGAAGCTTTTGCAGGTTTCCTATAACATGCATTCTGAGTCCTTTACTAAAGATCTCTTCGGCCTCCAGCAATAAGGTTTCTACCAGCAGATTCATCAGTGTACTTACTTCATCTGCAGGACGGCTCCAGTTTTCAGAAGAAAATGTATACAGTGTTAAATAAGGTATATCAATCTCATTACAGGCATTAATGGCATTCCTTACTGCATTAATGGCATTCTTGTGGCCGAAAGTTCTTTCTTCGCCACGCGTTTTTGCCCATCTTCCATTGCCATCCATTATGATGGCGACGTGTTTCGGTAAATTCTGAGAATTTATTTTATCTTTAATCAACGACATATTAATTAATCACAATAGCATGGAGGTCTTCCGAATGAATAGGTAAGCCCTAAACTAAAAGTATTCATCCAGTCCTTAGACCTTTCATCCCCTATATTTCTTTTATTAAGAAGTTCTTGTTCTCTTTCTTTAGAGACCGCATAATAGTTTCCTGACTGTAGCAGCGAACCGCCGGTAGCAGGATCTAAAATATCTGCATTAAAGCTGGACGTTAGATCTTTTGAAAGCAAACGGCTATGATCAAGCTGATCCGTCAGTGTATATCTAAACGTGGCTTCTGCAAATATAGCCCAATTATGGTTAAACTTATATTTTAAACCTACCCCGAAAGGGATATGCATTGTTACTTTTTTTCCTAATGTATATTCCGGAGTACTTTTAAAATCTTGTTCATTAAGAGGAGCCTGTGCTACTCCATCTGCATCTCTTCTAAAATCGTTTACAAGATTGGCTTTAGGGGCATCAAACATCAAAGCACCAATACCTCCAAAGATATAAGGGCTCACCATACTTACCTGTTCATTATTGACAGGGAAAAGGTTGTATTCGAACATTAAGCTTGCTTCGTATACGTTATTTTTTCCGTATGAATTTCTATTCACTCTATATTCTTCTTTCGCAGCTTTATCACTAAACTGGATCTGGTTGTATCCTAAATCCAATCTAACGGTCTGGTGCGGGTTAAAATTAAATCTATATAATAAACCACCATAGAAAGGGAAACCCCAATCTGACATTCTGTCTAAATCCAACGGCTTTTGTAAAATATAATTGGTCCTTCCTATGTCCCCAACTAGGTTACTCATACCCAGACGAACTCCCAATTCGTTTCTTTGTGCTTTAACACTTACCACTCCAAGGAAGGCAAGAAAGCTAAACAATAATTTTTTATTCATAAAAGAATATGGATTTATGGTTATTTTAAAATTTAATTTTTGCAAATATAAAACATTTTTATATTAATGATATTCTTAATGTATAGTTAAAAATAAACAAAAAAACATAATTTGTTATAAAGTAAACGGCAAAGTGCCAAAAATATTCTTTTTTCCTTAGATTACCAATACTGAACATATAAAAAAACCCCCATTTGCTGAGGGTTTAAAACGCTATTTTTTATTAAATATTGTTTGGACCTTATTTCGGATTTTTATTAATAACGGTTCCTTATAATTTTTATCTTCATCAAAATAGCCGTAGCCATATCCGTAACCATATCCATAACCATATCCGTAACCTTGTTTCTTATTGTAATCATTATATATAAGTCCTAAATGACTAATTTCTCCGTTATGGTACTTTTCAGTGATCATCTTCAGCATATATTTCTCGGTGTATTCGTGACGGACTATATAAATGTTAGCATCGGAATATTTCATCAGCTCATAAGAGTCAGCTACTAAACCTACCGGTGGAGAATCGATGATAATGAAATCATATTTCTCCTTCAGCTGTTCTAAGAATTTGATATTTCTGCTGCTCATTAAGAGCTCTGACGGATTTGGAGGAATTGGTCCGGAAGTTACTACATCCAGGTTCGGAATCTTAGTTTTATTGATGACCTGCTCCATTTCTACTTCTCCTGTTAGGTAATTTGAGATTCCATATTTATTATCAATTTTAAAATCTCCAAATATCTTAGGTTTTCTAAGGTCCATCCCAAGCAGGATTGTTTTTTTATCACTTAGCCCTACTACTGAAGCCAGATTGATGGAAATATATGTTTTTCCTTCTCCACCAATAGAAGAAGTAATTAAAATAATTTTTCCTTTACCATCTTCGTTATTGTTCTCCATTAAGAATCTCATGCTTGCCCTGATTCCTCTGAACGCCTCTGATACCGATGATTTAGGCTGCTCCAAAACGGTAAGCATATTTTCGTTGCTGTTGTTGCCGATAACGCCAAGAAGCGGAATCTTTGTTGCGCTTAACAGTTCTTTAATGTTTCGGATCTTGTTGTCCAGTACCGCACCGATTAGAATGAGCAGTAATGGAATCAGCAATAAACCAAATATGATTGCTGATTTTATTGCTTTTACATTGGGGCCAATTGGAGCCTGTCCTAAGTTTTTCGCAGGGTCTATTACTGTAATATCAGACTGGTTGGTAGCCACTTTCATCTGCGCCTCGTTCTGTCTGTTCAAAAGACTGTTATAGGTAGCTTCGATCATATTGTATCCTCTTTCCGCATCCAGATATTTTCTTTCTTTTTCAGGATATGAAGTGAGATCTGAATTGGCTTCTGCTACCTGACGGTCTATCTTATTGATTTCATCATAATATTTCGTATAATAATTTCGTAAAGAACCAGATGAACCCATTCTTGCTTCATTAATCAGCCTGTCTATTTCTTTCATAGGCTCAGAGTTTGGCTTATAGATGGTCGCCATTTCTCTTTTCTTCATATATAAAGCCTTGAGTTCTGTTACAGACGCCGAAAAGAAGCCATCTTCAAAACCTGCAGCATTGGTGCTGATCATTTTATCAAAATCACGGGCCTGCAATGTATTTTTAATATTATTCAGTGAGCTGATTTTACTTACAATATCTGCTTTCTTGGCTTCAAGATTTTTTATTTCCTCTAAGGATTTTTCGTCTCTGTCTTTGATATTATAAAGCTTTTCAGAAGTTTTCAGATAATTCAGCACTGCTGCACTTGAATCCAGTTTTTTGCGGATATCATCTATATTATTCTGAAGATAAACGTCTGTATTCTTATTGACGATATTTTTGTCTGCCAGTCTTTTCTTCTGAAGTTCGGCTACAGATTTGTTTAAGAAATTTACAGTACTGTTAAGATTAAACCCTTTTTTGGTGATAATCATAATGGTTCCGATTTCTTTGTCAAATTCCACTCCTATTGTAGACACAATACCATTAACACTCTGATTGACAGAACTAAGCTTTATGATAATGTTTTCAACTTTTATTTTAGGAGTCTCTGTATTCTTAAGCAGCCTGAATCTTAGATTCGGGGAGTTGTACCATTCGTTGATCTTTACAATCTTGTTGGCAGGCCTGCTATATCCATTTACGGATTGAAATCCTTCTAATTCGTAATTATATAAATTGGTAGACTGTCCCTCTTCCGGAAGAACCACTTCATAAGAATCTCCACCTTTTGGAATAAGCGTAATAGGATAATCAATCTGCTGAAGATGCTTTTTGTCAATCTGCAGAAACACCGGAGAGTCTGTTTTGTCAATGTAGGTTGATTTGATCAATCCTTTGGTGGAATAATTCACAAAAAGATCTAATTCCTTTACCAGAAACTCATTATGAGATCTGGATAACAACATTTTTTTCAGATAAACTCCGTCCTGATTCCCGCTCTGTCCCCAGATAAAGTTGATGGACTGGCTTGGGGTAAAGTAACTGGAGGTATTATTGGATATGCTCAGAGAGAGGTCTGATGCATAAATGTTCTGTGCATAATATTTACTGTATACCCATGAGACTAAGTAGCCGATAAACAGCATAAATACAAACCAGTACCAGTTTTTCACTATTCTTCTCAGAAAGTGCTCGATATCAAATAACGCAAACGATCCGTACTTTTCCTTCTGGGGTTCGTTCTTCCCTATTTTGGTGTCTTTGTCTGGAATCATGGTTAAAGGTTTTTAAGAAGCAGATAAATTGATAATGCTGTAGTAATCACCGATACCCCAGTTGTTAAAGTCTGTACAGGATCTTTACCAAATCCGTTCAAGCTTTTTCCTCTTGTATTCAGATAGATCTCATCACCGTTCTGTACGTAATAGTACGGGGAATTCATAATATCTTCACGGGTAAGGTCTATTTTTGCCACTTTTATTCCTTCCGGCAATTTTCTGTGAATAACAATATTTGTACGGTCAATCGTTCTGTTCAAGCCTCCATTAATAGCTAAAGCTTCTGTAATAGTCAGCGTATTTTTGTGTGCTACTTTTTCTCCGGAAAGACCTGTCGTTTCTACGTCTCCCAAAATATAATACGTGATTCCGTTTGTGTTCAGTCTTACTTCAGATTTTCCTTCCTGAAAGTTTTCATTTACTTTTTCCTGAAGCTCCTGGGTAATATCTTCCAATGTTCTTCCTTCTGCTTTCACATATCCTATTCCAAAAACATTGATATCTCCTTTAGAATCCACTTTCAGACCGTTAAAGTAAAAGTTCACATTTCCGCCAACACCAGAGCCCCCAACGCCTCCAACACCTGCTATTGCAGAATTATTGGCACCTCCTGTTCCTCCGGAAGAATTCAGGGATGAATAAAATTGTGCAGCATCTCCCTTGGGAGTGGTTACAATATTGAGATTAAGAATGTCATTCTTTGTAATTCTGTAAGTAGGAATATTGTAGGGAATAAGTCCTTCTTCATTGATTACAAGACTCTCGCTGGGCTGCATATACCTTACATCTTTTTTGGTGATGCAGGATGTAATCAAAAAGGGTAATAATAAAAATAAATATTTCAAGTTCTTCATCATATTGGGATGTTATTTGCAAAAGTAAAAATTAAATTCTTATTTTCTTATTATTTCGTAAATGATAGATAAGATCTGGAAGATAAGCTCCAAAAAAGCCTAATAAAATAATGATAAGTAAAAGGAAATTTATATTGATGTGTCTTAAGTAATAAGCTACAGCTACAATCATCAAATAGTAAACAATAATATAAAATGTGGAACGTCTATGGGTAAGGTCTAATTTAAGCAGTTTGTGATGAATGTGGTTTTTATCTGCATCGAAAGGAGATTTTTTATTGCAGAGTCTTACAATAATTACATTTAGGGTATCCACAATCGGCAGAATAAGAATAGCAACCGCCACTGCCGGTGCAGACTGCAGATGATATCTTGGCACATTGGGAAGTTCTCTGTCTATGAAAATATCAATAAAACAGATCGAAGTAAATGCCAGAAGGAAACCCAGAAGCATGGATCCCGTATCTCCCATAAATATTTTATTGGTCCTGTAATTAGATAAATTATAATATAAAAATGCCAGTACGGTACCTATAATTATAACTGATAAAACCACCAAAGGAAAATTATATTCTCCTAACCTGTAGTAGCTTATTCCGAAAAGAGCACTGCAGATCACAGAATATCCTCCGGCAAGCCCGTCTATTCCGTCAATAAGATTGAAAGCATTGATGAGAATAATAAAAGTAACAATACTGAACAATACACTTATGAAATAGCTCAATTCATAGATTCCAAATATTCCGAACAGGCTTCTGATTCTGATATCGGATCCTATTACAGCTAATGCAGACACCATAATCTGGGCAACAAGCTTCTTATAGGCTCTCATTACAACAATATCATCCATTACTCCTATATACAGAAGGATAATTAATGAGGCAAACAAAAATTTGTACAGATCAAAAAGCTCATACGCAAAGATGGATGCGCAGATTCCTATTGAATAAAAAATAGCTATCCCGCCAAGATTGGGAATTTTTCTGAGATGGGAACTTCTTATCCCTGGCTCATCCATAAGATTCTTTCTTCTGGAAATCTTAATGATGGTGGGAATAGAGAAAAAGGTAATTAAAAAAGAGAATAGAAAACCTAACCCTATTTTCACGTAAAAAATAGAAATTCCTGATTCGCTTAAGAACAATTCAAAATTCTTCATTTTTTTTTATCAAGCACATCATCAATATCTTAATAAAACTTACTAAAAAACTCCATAAAGAGCTACCTTTCAATGTTTTATGTAATGATCAAAATAATTGTACTTATCATTTGTGTTATAACAATTTTCTTATCAGCTTCTTTTGTCCTGCAAAAAACAACAGATAAAATATCTTTTTTTTCAACGGCAAAGATAAAAGATAATTCTTACCAAAACGATTATAGTTTAATATATCTCGAATTTTTATTTTCCTTTCATTCATAAAAATCGCCAGTTCAGCATCCATTTTATAAAATGTTTCATTGTCTTTTACAAAAGCGAGATAAGCTAAAAAAGAATATACCCCTTCAAAAATTTGGAAGTTTTTAAGCTCTTTTCTTTTGTGGGAATATCCGGATCCTTCAAATACCTGTTCCACCTCTCTTACGGCTTTCAGGATATCAAGCCCTTTTTCTGTGTGGGTTTTTGTAATAGAATCTGTCCGCTCCAGATACTGATAATGAAAATTCTGTGTCTGCGCCAAAGTTTTGCACTCCAGAAGCAGCTGCGGTATCAGCTGAATATCTTCAAAATGGATTCCTTTTTTAAATCTTTTATGATCAAACAGCTCTTTTTTAAACAGCTTGTTACAGGCAAAATAACTGAGGTCTGAAAAAACAGAAAAATGATCTTCAAGCTCTATTTTTTCAGACATATTAGGAATCTGAGTGAGTTTCTGAGTCACTTTTCCGTCCTGATCTACTTTCTGAATATTGCAGATGACCATTTTAGCCTGATGTTTTTCTGCCAGCTGCTGCATTTCTTCAAACATCGTTTCCATGACATAATCGTCACTGTCTACAAAACCTATATATTCTCCCGAAGCCCTTTCAATACCAAAGTTTCTGGCATCACTCAGGCCTCCGTTCTCTTTGGCGAAAGCTTTTATTTTATCCGGGAATTTTCGTGCGTATTCATCAATGACAAGTCCTGAGTGGTCTTTGCTGCCATCATTAATGACTAGAATCTCAATATCCTGCAGAGTCTGACTAACGAGGGAATCCAGGCATTTTGCCAGATAATTCTCTACATTATATACGGGAACTATAATTGAAACCTTCATTTTATGTTTTCTAAATTAATAATTCCTTTTGCTAAAAATTCACTGAATTTTTGATAACCCTGCTTGTTTAAATGGAGCGGATCTGCATACAGACTTCTGTCCTTATCATAATCAGAGCTTACTTCATCAAAATTCAAAATGGCCACTTTTTTATCCAGCCCGTCATGCTTTAATTCTGTCAGCAAAGCATTCCTGTAATCCGGGATTTTAAATTGGTCGCCCCCATTTAAAACCAATTCAGCACTTCTGTTACTGAGGCTGCTTAGTATATTTTTATTTTTAAAATTTTCTTCGGCTCCAAATTCCGGAAGGGAAACAACAACCGGCTTGATATTATAATGCAGGAGTGTTGTAATGATCATCAACATGTGATGGGTATAAAAATCCGGCCCTACATATGTTGCTGCATCATTAACTCCGGCAATTATGATACAGTAATCAGGCTTTTTCTCAATCACTTTTTTAGAAGAAAACTCTTCACTCTCTTCTTTAAAAAGGTTCTCATAGATTCGTTTGGTTTTGGCACCCGGATTTCCCGATGAATAAATTTCTGAATGGATTCCTTGATCCAAAAGCTTTTTCTGTAAAAGTGAATCCAGGTTTTGCCTTACCACCCAGCTATCTCCAATAATGCCGATCTGAAGTCCGTTTTCCGGTTTTGTATTGGAAGAAAAATAGTTTTCCTCACCCGCATAAGCGTATTTATTCCAAAAATAAATGAAACTGACGAGTCCGGTTAACAGAACAATGCTTGCTACTAATTTTTTTTTCATCTTGTGTATACTTAAAAAGTCAGCCTGGGATTAAGCGTTCCTCTTTTTGCTTCTTCAAAATCTTTTTTGGAACATGGAATACAGTTTTCAATATTTTCATCTTCTCCGAAATACCATAGATTGCTGAAAGTATCCCGTTTGAAAGCATATTGGTTATCGTCAATCAAAACATAGAACAGTTCATAATGCCTTTCTTTGGGATGAGACCTCTGAATATTGATTCCCTCGATCAGGTACCAGATCATCTGTGCCAGGAGCTGGTGATTCAGCTGACTTTCAGAATAAATATTATAATTAAAAATTCCTACAGATTTTAAATTCTCACTCAAACCTATTTCTTTCATGTAGGCACAGATCTCTCTTCGGTTCAACCCGTTTACCTGAGGGTTCATAGAAAACGGTTCGCTGAAGCTTTCAACAGCATCGCAGTTTAAGGTTACCAAATCGGTTTTCCTGAAGAAAGGCTCAGTTTTTTCGGTGGAATTCATCATTTCAGCAAGGCGGATGATATCAAACTCAACGTCTTTGATCAGTCTTACTGAATCTGCTTCGTTCAGATGCTTCTGATAACCCAGATGATGATAGTTTTTGATGGAGAAATTCTTGGAACCTAAAATTTTTCCTAAAAAAGTATGCTCATTAATTGTTTCCCCTTGTTGTAGAGAAATAATATTGCTGATTTGGGTGTAGTTTATGTTTTTCTTGTGAAAATTCAATGTCGAAAAGAGTGAGAAAGCAAAATCATTGGATCCGCCGATAATCACCGGAAGGGCTCTTTTGTAATGACATGCCGATAAAACCTCCTGCAGAATATAATGGGAATCCTGAACCGTTTTTCCGGAAACCAGATCTCCAAGATCCACGACAGGAACCTCAAAATCCAGCTGCGAAAGTTTATAAAACTCTTTTCTTACCGCTGTAAAGTCCTGTACCTCTGCATCACCGCCCGCTCCTCTGTAATCTGAAACAAAGAGAAGAACAATGCTGTCTTCTTTTATATCTTTTGTAATTCTGCTGCCGATCTGCCAGCTTTCTGTTTTGAAATTTCTTGGTGAAATGATAAAATCTTCAAAATCCATATTTTTAATCTGAAAACTTGGGAATGGGTTAATTGACTAATTGCTTTCCTGAACAAACATACAAAAAACCAGAGCAAGTTCATATGCTGTGGCAACTTTTGTTAATAAAAAAAAGCCGTCAACACATATTGTTAACGGCTTTGTATACTTATTTTAATATTACTTCTTCTTAGCTGCTGTCTTTTTTACTGCAGTTGTTTTCTTTGCTGTAGGTTTCTTAGCTGCCGGCTTCTTTTTCTCTGCAAAGGCATTTTTATCCTGGTCTGTGATCCATTTTTTCACCTCATCCAGAGATACATCCTTCAGCTCTTCAGCCTCATATTTGGTGTCATCTTTTTTCTTAGGAATCTTGAACATGGCTTTCCCGAATTTAACGAACGGCCCCCATCTTCCATTTTCAATAGAAATTTTTTCTTTTTCCCATTGCTGGATGTATCGGTTGGCTTCTTTTTCCAGCTTGGCATCAATTAACTCATTGATGTCACTCTGTGAAAGATTATCGAAGTTATATTTCTTAGGAACATTCACAAAAATATCTTTGTATTTGATGAACGGTCCGAATCTTCCTGTTCCTTTGGTTACCGGATCTCCTTTATAAGTAGCAATTGGCGCATCAGCTTTTTTCTTTTCGTTGATGATCTCTTCTGCGCGCGCCTGGCTTACAGAAAGAGGATCTTCACCTTTCGGAATGCTGATAAATGTCTCTCCCCACTTCACATAAGGTCCGAACCTTCCTACTCCTACAGAAACTGCCTGACCCTCAAATTCATTAAGTTCGAATGGCAGTTTGAAAAGCTCCAGTGCCTCAGCTAAAGAGATGGTTGCAATATTCTGTCCCGTCATTAGTGAAGCGAAGATTGGCTTTTCTTCATCTTCCGTTTCACCGATCTGAATCATCGCTCCGAATCTTCCGATTCTTGCATGAACATTTTTACCGGTCTTAGGATCTACTCCAAGAAGTCTGTCGCCATTCGCTCTGTCTGCATTTTCTTCTACATCTTCAATTCTCGGGTGGAATTTTGAATAGAAATTGGTCATCATTTCTTTCCACTTCTGATCTCCGTTGGCAATTTCGTCAAAGCTTTCTTCTACTCTTGCTGTGAAGCCATAGTCCAGGATTTCTTTGAAATTATCTGTCAGGAAATCATTAACAACCTCACCAATATCTGTAGGTACAAATTTATTTTTGTCGCCCCCGAATTTTTCTTCAAGAACTTCTTTTTTGATCTTATCTTTTGTAAGAGACATCTTAACCACTTCACGGGTTTGAGGATCTATCTCTCTTTTGTCTACATATTCTCTGTTCTGAATGGTCTGGATCGTCGGCGCATAAGTAGACGGACGTCCAATTCCTAATTCTTCCAGCTTTTTCACCAATCCGGCTTCCGTATATCTTGCACTTGGTCTTGTGAACTTTTCTGAAGCGGTTATTTTTTTATAACTTAAAACTTCCCCTACATTTACTTTAGGAAGCAGTTTTTCATTGTTTTCCTCATCATCGTCTTCTGTCTTTACAATTCCGTAAGCTTTCAGGAAACCATCAAAAATAATCACCTCCCCCTGTGCTTCAAAATGCTGGGGCAGCGATGCGTTTCCTATTTCAATCACCGTCTTCTCAATTTTAGCGTTTGCCATTTGGGAAGCCAGTGTTCTTCTGTATATTAATTGGTATAATCTGTTCAATTGGGCATCACCGATACTTTTCACCGCAAAATCAGTCGGACGGATCGCTTCGTGAGCTTCCTGTGCAGAGGCTGATTTTGTAGTATAGTTTCTTGGTGAAGAATATTCAGCTCCATATTCTGAAGTGATCTGCTTTTTTGCGCCTTCGATCGCTTCCTGGGAAAGGTTCACGGAGTCGGTTCTCATATAGGTAATGTACCCTTCTTCATATAGCCTTTGTGCAAGACGCATGGTATTGGTTACGTTATATCCTAATCTTGAAGAGGCTTCCTGCTGCAGGGTAGAAGTGGTAAATGGTGCAGATGCAGAACGTGTTCCCGGTTTTGTTTCAACATTCAGGACTTTAAATTCTGTAGTTTTTGCTTTTTCAAGGAATTTTTCTGCGTCTTCTTCTTTTTCGAAGTCTTTTTTAAGCTTTGCAGCAATTTCCTGCTCAGCTTTATTTAAGAAAATTGC
This sequence comes from Chryseobacterium lathyri, assembly GCF_019970085.1. Lineage (NCBI taxonomy): Bacteria > Pseudomonadati > Bacteroidota > Flavobacteriia > Flavobacteriales > Weeksellaceae > Chryseobacterium > Chryseobacterium lathyri. The sequence goes on from NZ_JAHXYG010000001.1 coordinate 23,138, forward strand.
ATCCAGCTTGAAGCTTGCTTTCGGAACAAACTCACGGATCTCTTTTTCTCTTTCTACAATTAATCTTACAGCCACAGACTGTACTCTTCCTGCAGAAAGGCCTGGTTTTACTTTTTTCCAGAGAACCGGAGACATTTCAAAACCTACGATCCTGTCCAAAACTCTTCTTGCCTGCTGGGCATTCACAAGATTCTGATCAATATCTCTGGGATTTTCAATGGCTTTTAGAATGGCATTTTTAGTAATCTCGTGGAAAACAATTCTTTTTCTGTTTTCGGGTTTCAGTTTCAATTCGTCCGCCAGGTGCCATGCAATAGCTTCTCCCTCGCGGTCTTCATCGGAAGCCAGCCATACCATTTCGGCTTTCTTTACGGCAGCCTTTAATTCTGTTACCAGTTTCTTTTTGTCAGCCGAAACTTCGTAATCAGGACTGAAGGTGGCAAGATCTATTCCCATACCTTTTTTCGGAAGGTCACGGATGTGTCCGAAACTCGATTTCACTTCGAAATCCTTCCCTAAATATTTCTGAATAGTTTTTGCTTTTGCCGGGGACTCTACGATTACTAAATTTTTCGACATTCTAAAAAAATTTTTTGCAAAAGTAAAGCTTTTTTATTATATACATTTTGTTAAAACGGTTTAATTTAATATTTAGATGTGTTTAACATGCGTTCCTGAGGGCATTTTTAAAGATATCAAGTCCTTTAGAGCGTAGGGTTTAGCTCGAAATTTAACTTTAATAAAATAGATGATATAGAATTTTTCATCAACAGTGATAGATGCAAGCATATGCCGTTATAAAAAAGCAGAACAGGAAATTCTGTTCTGCTTTTTATGGCTTTTTAAAGTTTCTACTGTTTAATAATTTTCACAATTTCTTCAGAATTGTTAATTCTTACTAAATATACTCCTGAACTTAGAGCTGACAAGTCTGTTCTTCCGTTTTCAAACTTTCCGGATTTAACAAACTGTCCAGCAACATTATAAATCTGATAATAATAGCCTGTTTTATCTGAAGCATTAATATACAGTATATCCTTTACTGGATTTGGAAATAATGATATTTTTGTCTCATTTATCTTTTCCTTCATCTCTGTCGTGCTCAAGACAGCCGCTTCTTTTCCTGCAGCCATAGCCGTAACCTGTAATCTCGGAATGGGACCAGCTTCATTTCCCTGAGCGTCGTACTTCACTCTTACACATCGGCAGCTTATTCCTAAATAGGGATCATTATTATCATTAAATGCAATAAACCGGTTGGCCGCAGAAGCTGCATCAAACAAGACATTAACAGATCGCCCCAGATAGTTTGCAGCCAAAGCTGCTGTCCAGACACCAGGATACTGAAAGTTGACTGTATTGAATGTTCCCTGTGGAGACTGATTAGCTATAACATTTCTGAATCCGCGCGAACCCGAATCCGGGAAATTACCAAGTATATAAGATGGACCTATAAACATATACCCTATAGTAGAGGTTGTGGAAGGATTTCTGACTCTATATCCTGCGTAATCTGTACTGACACTATAAAAGGTCGCTATATTTTTATCTTTTTTATACCAGGGCGACTGCCCGAAATCCTGATTCGAAATTAATGCCACATTGGTGACATCCGGGATCCTCCAACCCTCCGGACAAGGATCAAAAGGTGATTTTTTTCCTCCTCTGCCCCATCGGTCAGCAGCAAGATTGGGTTCATTGGCCAACCAGTCCGTCCCATTGGTATAATTAGGCATTGCACTGTTATAAGGAGCAAAAACACTTGGGATCATATATACCAAAGGATTCTTCACAGAGTAAGACAGTACTTTTGCAATTTTATCCGCTGGTTTATCGGCACTCTGCACAATTGGGGCTGCATAAGTATTATAAGGAACAATATAGTTTCCTGACATATTATTATAGGTAGCAGGAGTTAGTGTAGTATAAGCTATAGTTCCGTTACTCGATGCTGTTCCTAAAAACACATTAAATGATGCTCTGTTGTCTGCATACTGAAAGGTAGGAATCGGGTCTTTTCTTCCCCATTGATAATGTAGTCCTGTAGAAGCCCTTATTTTTGTAAGTTCTGCAGCTGTTGGTGTCATCGCATTGGCAACTATCGGAAATGCATCTATCGCTCCCAGGTTCCTGTCCATAAATTCTGTCTGAAGCACAACATCTGCCTTATTTACATAATTCACATAGTTGGCCGCTTCAGCCATCGGAAGTTCTGTCCTGTAGTTATAAGACCCTAAAGAGGAATCGGTTATCCAGATATGCCAGCTCCAATACACCGGTGAAGAAATGCTTCCGTTATGAAGCGTCACTACAGCATTCCCACTCTGGTTCGGATTAATCTCCACCGAAATTTTTGAGCTGCTGAGACTTTCAAGTGAGGCCGGGGAAGGATTAACGACCAACACTTTATTAATCAGAGCCGTATTAGTTGTCCAAAGCACATTTACTTTTAAATTATTGAAGTTGGGGGCATCTAAGATCTCCTGATTATTCAAAAGCTGACTTTGCACTGAAAAGGCTTTGCTTACCGGGATTTCCACAATAAAGGGCGTTGAATTTTTAACAGCCTGATAGGTATTAGGATTATTGATTCCTTCTCTGTATTCTGTTTTCGGAGCGAGATATTCAGAAGGAAAATTATAATCATTTACGATATAAAGAGGGTCTTTGATGCATCGACATCCATTGGCATCGGAAGTATACATTCCTGACATAGGCATATAAAAATATCTTCCTTTAATATTGGGATAATTAGGATCCGGAATATCGGACTGTCCTTTATCAGGGATCATAAAAAGCCCTCTGGTGATAACCGCCGGGGAAGTATCAAAATGCCTGGCCATTGTTGCCGTCCATAAGGCAACGTGATGCTGGTCGGTATACTGCCCCTGGTGGGCACTCCTAATCAACTGTCCTGTTCCCGGAAAAACTCCCATATTATTCCCACCGGCATTGGAAAGATCAAAACCAAAGTTAGGGTAGACCTTAAATCCTGTCATGAATGATGGTACTCCTGTATCTGTAGGTTTAATAATATGATACTTGTTTGCTTCGAAAACATTTTTAGCCATATTGCTTCTGACTCCGAAAGGGGAAAAATCCAGTCTGATATCATCTATATAAGACTGTGAAGCTAAATTTGCTACCAGCATTGACGGTATTCTCCATCCGTTGGGACATGGATCATAGGGAGATTTATCCCAGTAAGGTTTTGCACTTGCATTATTGTTATATCCCGTACTGATGAGTCCCCGGGAATTATCAGACCAAAGGTTAAGTTCTGAAAGCCTGCTATCCGGAATTCCGGCAGCATTTCCAAACCAGTTAACCGGAAGATTGGGGTTGTTGTTGTAATAAGCCTGACCGCTGTTATCGTCTTTGTTCACATAGATCAGACTTAATGGATTTTTCACAGAAAGCCTGATATTATTGGTTATCTCTGCATTTGCAAGCGGAACATATTTTGTGAGGTTATCAATATTTAAAGCACCGGTAAAGTTTTTCGCGCCTCTATGCCTGATCCTCCCTATGGATCCTGACACTTCGTAGAAGTCGTTTCCCCTTGTTACCAAAGGCGGAATCGGATCTTTTCTTCCCCATTGGTAGAGCAATCCCATACTTTTGCTCCAGTCCGAAGAAGTAATGGAGCTGCTTAAAGCTCCGAGATTACGGTCCATCCATCCCCAATCTGAATCAGGAATCCGCTCAACCGTTCCATCTCCCCTAACTCTTGTGATACTATCAAAACTTTTGTAAGTGGATCCGTTAGTAGGATCATCGGTCACCCAAATATGCCAGCTCCAATAGATTTCACTGTTTACTCTTAGGGCAACCACAGCATTTCCTTTTTTTGCTTTGTTGATGGGAACTTTTATTTTGGCATTTTCATCGGACCCTAAAATTTCCAGCGAGTATCTCTCCCCTGATTTTATCAGACCATGAGAATCTTCCCACAATACCTCAGCTGTCTGGTTGCCGGAAGGGATTCCGTCCCCTTTAATGTATCCGTCCCCCTGCCACATAGCATAAGCTTTTCTTACCGGAATCAGCAAACCTTCGCTGTTTTGGCCGGGATCAAAAATATAACTGTTGGGAGCTTTTGTCCAGTCCGAAACGACTGCCCTTCTGTCAGCAGGCTTTGTTAAAGTATCTTTTGCAGATACTGATTTTTCTGTATATCCATACGGAAGATTTTCTTTCAATCCTCTACTATTCCTAGAATAGGTACAAATCGACACTAAGCAAAAAATTGCCGCAAAACTTTTAACTAAATTTTTCATATCCTTAGACTTGTGTGTCATTTACATGAAATACAACTTTTAAGCCTTTATCAACAATAAACAATTAAAAATATGAATAGAAAAACAATATATTAATTGTATTAATAATAAATCATCATTAAAAGATTATAAATACGAAAACGGCACTTTGTAAAATACAAAAGTAGAGTTTTCAATTGATAAATTTTTATGAGGATAATCACCGTTTAAAAAAAGAGGAATAAGGAATAAAAAAAAAGACAGCATTGGAGCTGTCTTTATAAAATATAGTCAATAAAATAATTCTAAGGGAGAATGTGATTTTTATAAAGCTCAATGGTAAATCTACCTACTTTAATATTTAAGAAGGAGGAGAAAACAACAAAGTTAAAAATAACAAGTGCAATGATAAAAGCGTAAATCATTTTTTTCATGCCACTCGATACTACATACATTGTATTGGGGATCAGCACGTAAGAAAACCCGATAAATGCACCTACAAGTCTGGATGAGAATACCGGATTGTTCCTGAAAATAAAATAAAAGCATATTCCCACAACGGCATAGCTTCTATGGTATTCATAATAGGGATACAGTTCTTTCATCTTGGTATCAAATGCAAAAAGAAAGAACGTCAAAATCATCATCATGGCTTCGGGAATTCCAAAACCTCCATTCAGTCTTTCTGAATATTCATCCATATATCCATTTAATCCATTCACCAAAATATTATCTGAGGCCATACTGTCTAAAAAGCTTCCAAAAGCCCGGTATATCTCGAATGGCGAAAGAAATATGGAGATGATGATCAGGACCAGCATGACGGTTTTACTCAGTGGAATACGGGCCAGCCAGTACATTGGGAGAAACAGGTAGCAAACGGTATGTATACCCGATCCCAGGAATATAAAAAAGAGATAATGCCATAATTTCCGTTCTTTAATGTAGCGTACGGCAAAATAAACAATAAATGTCCCCAGATTTTGCCTGATCTGCCCGCTTTCCCCCACAAAAAAGTAAGGAATAAACATGAACAGGGTAAATGTAAAGGGGTAAAAAGTATTATCCTCCGTATATTCTATCTTGAAAAAAACCGCACAGATAGCAATAACCAGGGTAAGCACATAAAAGGGTGCATTAAAGACATTCAGCAATATCTTATTAATGAGTGTATATAGCCATTCCACTTCCAGATGATCCGGACCCTCCATGTGGAGCATCTTCATAAAAATACTGTAATAGCTCTTTGTATCAGAATAAATGTAAATTGCCTTGTAACTTCCATAATCCGGGCCTACATTATCCCTGAAGCCAGCCAGTAAAATAAGATAGATCCCCAGGAACCACAACCATTTTTTTTCTACTCTTTTACCAAAAACTTCCTGTACACTAAAGAAAAGCATGTATACAATCGCAACGATGAAATATGGATGTAATAAACTCATGCTAATTTAGTGTTTTTTGTAACCGGTGCAGTACACACAAGGAAGATGCAATTCTGTAATAAGAGAATGCAGGCAGCAGAAAAGAGAATGCTCCTGCCATTAGAAATCCGTTAATTTTTTCATCATTTTTTTTCAACATATCTAAAACAGATTCTTATTTAGTAATAATATTGGTTTAAAATATATTTTAAGAGGGAACTTTTGCAAAAGTAGAATATTTTTTTATTCTGCCTAGAATATTTTATTGATTTTCAGATAAACTTATAGCTGAAATGTTTTGAACTAATACTGAAAAAATTAAATTTGCAGACTTGATTTCATAATGTAATGCATCGTTTCTTTATATTTTTATATTATCTGATTTCTAAAAACAAGCTTCTTTCAGCAATTCTTGCTTTAGGAATAGCTGTAATATGTGGTGTTTTTGCTTCAAAAATTAACTTTGAAGAGGATATCAACCAGATAATTCCTAAAAATGAAAAGTCCGATCTTACCGCAAAAGTCCTTAAACAGCTCAATTTTTCAGATAAGATCATTGTGATTATAGAGAACAAATCCAATGAAGACAGCTTTCAGCTTTCTGAAACGGCCGATAATTTTCTGCAAAAGATGGAACCTCTGAAAAAATATATAGGTTCTGTTCAGGGAAAGGTGAACGACAGTGAAATCTCGGAAACATTTGATTTTGTCAACCAAAATCTGCCTCTTTTCCTTGATGAAAATGATTACAGGGAAATTGAAAGGAAACTTCAAAAAGACAGTATATCCAAGCAGGTAGAGAATAATTATGTTTCTCTGGTCTCACCGACAAGTCTTGTAACAAAGGAATTCATCAAAAAAGATCCTTTGGGAATTACTTACTTAGGAATCAAAAAACTGAATGCTTTAAACATCAGCAAAGATTTCAAGCTTGAAGACAATTATATAGTCACAAAAGACGGAAAAAACCTTTTGCTTTTCATAGATCCTAAAAATGAAAGCAATAACACCAAAAGCAATGAAGCTTTCATCAATCAGCTCAACCAGATAAAAGACAGCATCAATAAACAGTTTAAAGGAAAAACAGAGCTTAGTTATTTCGGCTCTCCGGTAATTGCCGTAGCCAATGCCCAGCAGATAAAAAAAGATATTCAAAATACGGTCATGATCTCCATGGCGGTACTTCTGATCCTCCTCATCTATTATTTCAGGAATTTCTTTACTCCGATTATCGTATTTCTCCCAACTGTATTTTCGGTATTGCTGGCCCTGCTAATCCTTTATTTTATAAAAGACAGAATTTCAGCTATTTCCTTGAGTGTAGGTGCCATCCTTATCGGAATCACCATAGATTATGCACTCCATATTCTTACCCATTACAAGCACAACAATAATATAGAAGAGCTGTACAAAGAGATTACACAACCGATTATACTGAGCAGTGCCACAACTGCTGTCTCTTTTTTATGTCTGGTATTTGTACGTTCTGAAGCACTGAAAGATCTTGGTCTCTTTGCCGCGATTACAGTTATTTTCTCTTCCGTTACTGCACTGATCATTGTACCTCAGCTTTATAAGCCCAAGCAGGAAAAGGGTAAGCACAGCATTAATTTTATCGACAGGATAGGTTCTTATCCATATGAAAAGAACAAACCTCTGATCATAGGCTGCTCTATCATTATTATTGCCTGTCTGTTCGGTTTCCGGCATGTAGGCTTCAATGAGGATATTGGTGACCTCAATTATATTCCGAAAGACTTAAAAATAAGCGAGGCCAAACTTCAGAAACTTTCTGATATCACTTCAAAATCCATTTACACTATTTCTTATGGGGACTCGGAGGAAGAGGCACTGGCAAGAAATTCGCGGCTGAGCAACTTTCTTGAGAAGGAAAAACAGCAAGGAAAAATCCTGAGCTATAATTCACTGGGAAATATTGTCCTTTCTGAAAAAGATCAGAAACAAAGGATCGAAATATGGAATAAATTCTGGGATGGAAATAAAAAGGAACATACTGTTTCTGAACTGGTAAACAGCGGAAATCAATTTGGATTCAACAGCAATGCTTTTGATAATTTCAATGAAATTTTAAATAAGAACTATACAACATTAAGCCTCAAAGATTATGAGAAAGTAAAAGCATTACAGATCTCGGAATTCCTGAGCAATGAAAACGGATTTTATACGGTCTCCAATGTTGTAAAAGTAGATGAGAAGAAAAGAGATACCTTCATAAAAGACGTTGAGAAGAACCACGATGCTCTCGCCATTGACCGCCAGCAAATGAATGAGAACTTTTTGGGTCTGTTGAAAAGAGATTTCAGTACGCTGATCAACTATTCTCTTCTGGCCATTATCCTGACCATTATTGTTTTCTTCAGAAATTTTGAGCTTACTGTTCTCACCATGTTCCCTATTGTATTAACAGGAATTGTAACGGCGGGGATTCTTTATTTCTTAGGATTAGAACTAAATATTTTCAGTACGGTAGTCTGTACACTGGTTTTTGGAGTTGGGGATGATTTCAGCATTTTCCTGACCCAGGCCATGCAAAAGGAGCATACAACCGGTAAAAATGAGCTTCCAACTTACAGAACGTCTATTATTCTTGCCGTTTTCACGACCATTCTATCAATCGGTTCTTTGATCTTTGCAAAACATCCGGCATTACATTCACTGGCATTGGTTGCCCTTATCGGGATGTTCTCTGTGATTATCATTACCTCCACGCTGTATCCGTTCTGGTTCAGATCATTAATCACAAACAGAGCAAAAAAAGGACTTTCTCCTATTACTTTCAGACTGTTCTTACGATGCATCATATCATTCTTTTATTATGGTTTGGGAGGATTCGTTTTTTCACTGATCGGAAGTGTATTTATCAAAAGATCAAAAGGAAAAACTTTAGATATTATTAAATTAATTTTAGCTAAATTTTTAACATCTGTATTGTATATTACTCCCTTTGTAAAGAAAAGAGTTATTGGAAACCCTGCGGAAGATTTCAGCAGACCGGCAGTGATTATCGCCAATCACACTTCTTTCCTGGATACACTTGCTATTGCAATGGCGACGCATAAAATCATCTATCTGGTCAATGACTGGGTATATGACTCTCCTGTTTTCGGAAGATTGGTAAGAGCACTTGGCTTTTATCCGGTTTCTAAGGGAATAGAGAACGGGATGGAAAAACTGAAAGAAAAAATTGAACAGGGCTATTCCCTCGTTGTTTTCCCCGAAGCAGAACGATCTTATACGAACGATGTGAAAAGGTTCCACAAAGGAGCATTTTATCTTGCAGAACAGTTCGGACTTGATATTCTCCCTCTGTACATTCACGGAAACTCCGAAGTGCTGCCAAAAGGAGACTTCATTATCTATGACGGAAGCATTACCGTAAAAGTAGGGGAAAGAATCAGCAAAGATGATCTGAGTTTCGGAAAAAACTATTCTGAAAGAACAAAAAAAATCAATGCGTACTTCAGACAGGAATTTGCAAAACTGCGACACGAGCTGGAAGACGAAAATTATTTCAGGAAAAAATTATTCTTAAGCTACCTCTATAAAGACAGTGAAGTGGTAAAAGAAGTAAAAGATGATTTTAATGCCCATAAATCTGTTTATTTTGAATTGAACAAACATATTCCGAAGGATGCATCCATCCTGCATATCGCAGATGATTTCGGACAGAAGGATATTCTGCTTACCCTTTATCAGGCAGAAAGAAGAATTTTCTCTTTCATTGAAAATGATGAAAGAAGACAAACGGCAAGACAGACTTATTTGGTTAAAAGAAGAAAGCTGAATTATATTAATAATCTTTCGGAAATCAATAAAAATATTGATGTACTGCTGGTTTCAGATCATAATTTTGATATCAGTACACTGAATGAACTTCCTGAGAGAATTATATTCCTGAACACAGCATCCAAAGAGCTAAACAATCCAGATTATTCACAGGAGTTTAATTCACAGGCAATAAAAATATTCAAAAAACAGTAAATAAATATGAAAAGCATATTTTTGTAACCGCTAAAGAATATTAATGAAAAAAAACATACTCATCATTTATTATTCGCAAACCGGCCAGCTGGAGGATATTGTGAAGAACATGGCCCAACCTTTTGAAGCTAAAAAGGAGGAATATGACGTTACGTATTATAATATACAGCTGAAGGAAGACTTTCCTTTTCCTTGGCCGGGCGATGTTTTTTTCAATACATTTCCTGAATCTTACCTTCAGATTCCGAAAGAGATCTTCCCGCCTTCTGATGAGGTCCTGAATAAAAAGTACGACCTTATTTTATTCGGATATCAGGTTTGGTATCTTACGCCATCTATTCCCATCATTTCATTCCTAAAGAGTGGTTTTGCAGAAAAGATCATGAAAGATACAGATGTAGTTACAATTTCAGGAACCAGAAATATGTGGATGCTTTCTCAGGAAAAGCTTAAGGTATATTTAAAAAATCTTGGCGCAAAACTGGTAGGAAATATCGCTTTAGTGGATAGGCATGACAATTACACAAGTGTACTGACGATCTTACGCTGGCTGACTACAGGGCAGAAAGAAAAATCAGGAATACTTCCTGCCGCCGGGATTTCGGATGAAGAAATTTCGGGCTCTGTAAAGTACGGAAACATTATAGAAAAGCATTTCAGCAGCGGAAACTTATCCGGCCTTCAGCCTGATCTGGTAAAGAATGGCGCTGTAGAGATCCGTCCTTTTTTAGTAAGAGTAGAAAAAGTAGGCAACAAGATCTTCACCGTATGGTCTAATCTCATTATTAAGAAAAAAGAGAAACGTCCATTGCTGATAAAATTCTTTAAGGTATATTTGATGGCTGCGATATGGATTATTTCACCTGTCGTCTTAGTTTTACACTTACTGACAACCCCTATATTTTGGTCTAAAAGACAAAAACAAAAAACATATTTACAAGGAATTAATTTAAAATAGAATGTACGACGTATTTATAACAAAAGCATCAACATACTTACCTAATAACCCGGTATCAAATGATGAAATGGAGACTTATCTTGGTCTGATAAATGGCGCTCCCTCTAAAGCAAAATCATTGATTTTAAGAAATAACAAGATCACAACAAGATACTATGCTTTGGATAAAGAAGGAAATCCTACCCATACCAATGCACAGATCACAGCCAAAGCTGTTGAAGGATTGTTCGATGAAAACTTCAAAAAAGAAGATATGAAGCTATTGTCCGTTGGAACCACTTCTCCGGATCAGATGCAGCCTTCACATGCTTCTATGGTTCATGGTGAGCTGAATATTGGAAAATCTATTGAAATTAATACCGCTACAGGTCTCTGCAACTCAGGAATGAACGCCCTGAACTACGGATTCCTTTCCGTAAAGGCTGGTGTACAGAATAACGCTATTTGTGCAGGCTCAGAAAGAATGTCTGCATGGATGACTGCAGATAAATTCAATCATGAAGCAGAAAACTTAAAATTACTGGAAGAAAGACCAATTGTTGCCTTCAAAAGAGAATTCCTGAGATGGATGCTTTCTGACGGCGCCGGTGCATTCCTTCTCGAAAATAAGCCCCGAGAAAACGGAATTAATTTAAAAATAGAATTCATTGATTTTTATTCTTACGCTCATGAAATTGAAGCTTGTATGTATGCCGGATGCGATAAGCAGGAAGACGGAAGCCTTAAGTCATGGGCAGATTACCCTTCTGATGAATGGCTGAAAGAATCAATCTTTGCTATTAAGCAGGACACCAAAATCCTGGACAAATATATTCTTGTAAAAGGAGCAGAAAGCTTAAGATCTTCTTTTGATAAGCATAACCTGGATCCTGAAAAAATAGACCATGTTCTGGCACATATTTCTTCAGGCTATTTTAAAGATGGCTTAAAAGACGAATTCGCTAAAAAAGGTATGGATTTCCCTACAGAGAAATGGTTCTATAACCTTTCTGAAGTAGGAAACATCGGTGCAGGTTCTATTTTCATCGCACTGGAAGAATTAATGAATTCCGGAACGTTGAAAAAAGGAGAAAAAGTATTGTTATGTGTTCCTGAAAGTGGAAGATTTGCCTACTCTTGTGCCCTATTAACAGTTTGCTAATGAAACACCAACTGCCGACATCTGACCAGGATTTTGTGGGAAGCCTTATCCCACAGCGTTTTCCGTTTGTCATGGTTCATGAGCTTACGGAATACTCTGATGATCATCTTGTTTCAGGCTTTGAAATAAAAGAAGATAATATTTTTATCCAAGACGGGACATTCCAGGCTTCCGGTCTTATCGAGCATCAGGCACAGAGTGTTGCTTTACACACAGGTTATAAATATTACCTGTTAGGAAAAGACGCCCCTACCGGATATATCGGAGCTATTAAATCTTTTGAAGCTGAAACCCTGCCAAAAACAGGTGATCGGCTGATCTCGGAAGTATCGATCCTTAATGAAGTGATGGGGGTAACACTGGTGGATATTGTCACGAAACTGAATGGCTCGATCATTGCAAAATCCCAAATGAAAACTGCTGTAAAATAAATGTAATGGAAATCAAGGAAGAGCACCTTATCAATATACATAACTTTCTGCCGCACCGGGAACCGATGCTGATGGCAGATTATATCCTGGAATTGACCAAAGAAAAGGTTGTGACTTCCTTTGAAATAAAAGAAGATAATATCTTTGTCCACAACAACGAGTTGGCAGAAGCCGGCCTGATTGAAAACCTTGCCCAGACCTGCTCATCCATTCTCGGACAAAGTTTCTTTGAAAACCCTGAGGCAGATACGAAAGTGATAGGCTTTATCACCAACATCAAAAAAATTGAGCTGTTTGCGCTTCCAAAAACGGGAGATAAGATTATTTCCAAAGCTTCACTGATCTCCCAGTATGAAAATATTTGTAATATCTTCTGTGAGACTTTTAATAATGATGAATTATTGATCAGGGCGGAGATCAATCTGTTTATTCAGGAAGTGAAATCTTAAGAATACATTTTCAGTGAAAATATATAACCGTACGATTACCGTGCGGTTTTTCTTTTTTAGCCCCGATTCGTGAAAAAGCTGTCTTGTTTATGTTTTTTAACCACGGATTGCACAGATGATTATGAAGGAGGGAAGCTGGAGGCTGGGAGAGAGAAGTTATTGAAGTCGCAGAATAACTCTAAGCCTGTTTTATTGTTCTTTTAACCTATCTATCAATTTGTATAATAAACTATCAGACATTTGAAATCCTGCCAGTAACTGCCAGTAACTTCCAGCCCCCATCTTCCCTCCCAAATATTTAATAACCCTTTATTTTCGATATATTTGATAAAAATAATATTATGAGTGTAAAAGTAAGGTTCTATTCGTATGACATTGAATTCGATTTTGAAAATTCCGTTGAATTTCCGGTTGCTCCACAGGTTGGTGATGAAGTGAATCTTATTTCATTTTTTAAATACCGGACTTCCGAAAGACTGGAATATGTTAATAATATGGAAGATCTTTATCTCTACGAAAATGCTGTCGTTTCAGAACGCACATGGTGTAATGATCTTGAGAAAACAGAAATATATTTGCTGGTGAAGCTGAATTACACCAAGAGGAAATAAAGCTGCCTTTCAGATTAGTTTAAACAAAAAAGCAGAGCATCACTGCCCTGCTTTAAAATTAGTATCAAAAATGGTTAGTACCCGAAGATCTCTTCAAGAGATACCTCCTGGAATGTTCCCATTTTATTGATGGATTCCATATTCAGGTTTTCTTTCTTGCCTATGATCGCTGTATTGTATTTTACAGGCTTGATATCAGCATCGTAGAAGCTTGTAAGCTGTGGCAGCGTCAGCCCCTGAATTTCAGAATAAATATCTTTTCTGATATCATAATCAACACCAAGCTTTTTCAGTGCCATCTGATTAAAGAATATATTCGTTCTGTTGATTCTGTTGGATGCAATCTGCTTCAATGCAGAACCTTTTGAATTCTCAAACTGTGCAGGAATCTGTGGCAGGGATGCCATAAGATCATTCATTGCATTTACAGCCAGAGGAAGCTTATTCGCCTGAGTTCCGATATAATTCGTGATATAGTTCGCATGCCCTTTCTCTGTTGCGTTCGCATAAGAAACATACGCAGAATAAGCCAGTGACTTACTTTCTCGGATTTCCTGGAAGACGATAGAAGACAGTCCTCTTCCGAAATATTCGTTGAAAACATTCGCTTTTCCGAAATTACTCAAGTTCACATTCCCTCCTTTGGCTACTTTAGACATTTCCATCTGAACCATGTCATAGTTTGTAAAATATACTTTTCCTTCTGCAGCAGGCTCCGGATATTCCTTAGCTTTTGCCGGCTGAACAGTGGTTTCTGCGATATATGGTTTAACCGCCTTTTCTAAACCTGACTGATCCTGTCCGTAAAGGAATATCTCATATGGAGACTGGTTCAGGACCTTAATTTTCTTAGTCAGTTCCGTTGCATCAATGCTCTCAAGACGTTCTTTGGAAACAATATCCGTCATTCTGGAATTCTTACCGTATTTAGCATAGTTCGTAAGAGCAGCCATGATTCTTGTTTTATCTTTTTTACCGGCTTCTCTTGCCTCCAATATGGTTTTTACGGTCTTTGCGTAGGTCTCTTTGTCTGCTTTTACATTCGTAAGCCAGTGGTTCATCAGTTCAGTACCTTTCTTCATATTGGCCTCAAGACCACTCAGTGTAATGATCACCTGATCGTTGGACGTTCTGAAGCTGTAAGAGATTCCCAGTTTGTAGAATTCGCCTTTCAGCTGCTCAGGAGTATATTTATCCGTTCCAAGATATTCGAAAAGGGTTACCGCGATTGGAAGCTCCTTATCATTATCCGTTCCGAAAGGGAATATATAGCTGATCTGTGCTACATCATTATATTTATTCTTTACAAAGCTTACTTTCTTATCTTTAATCTGAGAAGTCTGGATCGCAGTTTTATAATCGATAAATTCCGGCTTGATCTCAGATACTTTACTGCTTAAGATCTCTTTAAGGAAAGGTGACTGCGCTTCTCTGTTCAGCTTGATCGGGGTAATACCCGGATTCTGTACGCGAACCAGCTTATCATTCACTCCTTTTTCTTTGTAAACAACTACATAGTTATCTTTGAAAAACTCGTTTGCAAACTTAACAACATCTGCCTTTGATATTTTTTCATACTGATTAATATCGTCTAATTCCTCCTGCCATGTTTTCTCATTGATATAAGTACCATATAGGGTCGTTGCCAGTCCGTCAGCAGTTTCCCACGACTTCATACGCTGTACTTTCTTGTCATTGACGATTGCTTTCAGCATCCAATCCGGAAACAGCCCTTTTTTCACTAAATCCAACTGATCTAACAATAGTTTTTTAGCATCATCAAAGCTCTGTCCGTCTTTCGGAGTTACCGACATCGTAAAAGCACCATAAGTTTTAAAGGCCGATTCGTAAGCTCCCGCACCTAATACCTTTTGCGTTTGGTTCATATTAAGGTCGATAAGACCGGCATCACCTCTGTTACTTAAAATTTCTGCAACCACATCTGCTAATCTTGCATTCTGAGTTCCATTGGAATCTGATCTCCATGCCAGCGTCATTCTCGGTGTACTCGGGCTTTTTACCGTTCTCGCCACAATGCTTTCCATCGGCTGTTCAGATACCATTTTTTTCATCGGCAGCTCTTTGTACTTGAAAGCTCCAAAATACTGATCTACCAGTTTAATGGTTTTATCAAAATCCAGGTCTCCTACCAAAACAACAGCCATATTATTAGGCACGTAATATGTATCAAAATACTTATGAATAGCAACCATTGACGGGCTTTTCAGGTGTTCTGAAGTACCAATCGTAGTCTGTTGTCCGTTCGGATGCTTTGGAAAAAGAGCCTCCATCATGGCATAGTTCACAAGACGGCCGTCGTTATCCTGGGCTCTGTTATATTCTTCATACACAGCTTCCAGTTCGGTATGGAAAAGGCGCAATACCAGTTCTGAAAAACGTTCTTTTTCCACTTTCAGCCATTTTTCAAGCTCGTTGGATGGAATATTATTTTTATAAACCGTTTCATCTAACCATGTATGGGCATTCGTTCCCGTTGCTCCTAATGAAGAGATCGCTTTATCATATTCATTGGCAATTGCATACTTGGAAGCTTCCTGAGAAACCTCATCTATTTTCTTATAGAGCAGTTTTTTCTTTTCAGGATCCTTTTCAGCTTTATGCTGCTCGTAAAGGTCAGAGATCTGTTGAAGCAATACTTTCTCCTTTGCCCAGTCCTGAGTTCCCAGGTGAGAAGTTCCTTTAAAAACCATATGCTCAAGGTAATGCGCCAGACCTGTATTGTCGCTAGGGTCGTTATTAGATCCCGTTCTTACCGGAATATAAGTCTGAATTCTCGGGGCATCATCATTCTTCGCCAGATAAACCTTCAGTCCGTTTTTCAAAGTATACACTCTCACACCGGACTGGTCATTCTTAACGGTTTCGTAAGTATATCCCTGGCTGTCCGTCACCTTTTGAGTATCAAATTTCTGCGCCATTGCATGCAGCATGCAGAAAAGTGAAACAGAAATAAAAAATTTCTTCATAAGTCTTATTTATTTAAATCAAATTTCATAGAATCCTATAAGTCTACTTTCATCATGCACTTGTTACAGCAAACGGCAGATTATGACTTTTTATGTTAAAATTTGAATTTATCTTTAAATAAAGCCTGTTTCGGCATTATAATTTAATATGATTTACATATAATGTATTTTCACTATTTTAGCCAACTGATTAAAAAGAATAATACGGTTTACATGAAAAAACAAGACCTGCCCCAGGATGAGAGCAATCTGAAGTCAGCAAACATGACCGAAGTCTTGTATGTGACGGACGAAAATGATAATTATACAACGGCCAACAGCATTGGATGGGAAGCTAAAAAAGCAGCCCTCGAAGAATCCATGGAGCTTATTCATGAAAGAATTGAAGAGGCCAGACACAATGTGGCCAATAATTTAGTAAGTCCTATTATTTATTTCATGGAACTGAATAAGATGGATCTGGGTGTTCTCGCTTCCTATGTCGGAATGTGGCAGTGGAGAGTGAAAAGACATGCAAAACCAAAAGTATTTAAAACACTAAACCAATCCGTACTGAAAAAATATGCAGATGCATTTGGAATTTCAGTGGATGAATTAAAAAACTTTGACGGAAAATAATAAAGAAATGAAGCATAAATATATGCAGAATTTCATTTCGCCAATGAAAAAGATAAAAGCAGCAAATGAAACTTAACTTCGAACACCATCAGACCGCGCATTGCGAAAACGGTGTCGCCTCCAATCTGTTACTTAATAAAGGCTTAAAACTCAGCGAACCTATGATCTTTGGGATTGGTTCCGGACTGTTTTTTGTCTATCTGCCGTTTTTGAAAGTGAATTTCGCTCCGGGCTTCAGCTACAGACCGATGCCGGGTGCTATTTTCAGCAAAGCAGCAAAAAGATTGGGCATTAAAATCAAAAGAGAAAAATTTTCCAATCCTAAAGAAGCACAGTCCGCTTTAGAAAGAAACTTAAATCAGAATATCCCTACAGGACTTCAGGTAGGCGTTTTTAACCTTACCTATTTCCCTGAAGAATATAAATTCCACTTCAATGCCCACAATCTTGTGGTATATGGAAAAGAGGACGGAAAATTCCTGATCAGCGATCCGGTAATGGATTATACCACTACCCTATCAGAAGCTGAGCTGGAAAAGGTAAGATATGCCAAAGGCGCACTGCCTCCAAAAGGACATATGTACTACCCGACCTACATTCCAGAAAATGTGAATATTGAAGAAGCTATAAAAAAAGGAATAAAAGATACCTGCAAAAATATGCTGGCTCCGGTTCCTCTTATTGGCGTAAAAGCCATGAGATGGGTAGCCAGAAGCATCCCGAAATGGGCTGAAAAGAAAGGAACTAAGGTCACCAACCACTATCTGGGCCAACTGATCAGAATGCAGGAAGAGATTGGCACCGGCGGAGGCGGATTCCGGTTTATTTATGGCGCATTTCTTCAGGAAGCATCAGTAATTCTTAAAAATGATGAATTAAAAGAACTTTCAAAAGAAATTACCGCCATCGGAGATTTATGGAGAGATTTTGCCGTGGATATTGCCCGTGTTTACAAAAACAGGAACTCGAAAAGCGATATTTACAACAACCTTTCAAAATCCATGCTTCATATTGCTGATCTGGAAGAGGCTTTTTATAAAAAACTGAGAAAAGCGATCTGATATGGCAGAGAATATGATTGAGATTAAAAATCTCTATAAAAAATATAAAAACTCCGAAGAGTTTTCTGTCAACGACATCTCGCTGAATATAGAAAAAAACGAGATCTATGGAATTCTTGGGCCAAATGGAGCAGGAAAAACCACCTTGATCTCTATGCTTTCCGGATTGATCAAACCTACTTCAGGACAATTTACGATCAATGGATTATCTCCTCAGAAGGACAGCTTTAAGATCAAACAGATCATTGGTATTGTGCCTCAGGAATATGCCCTCTATCCGACTCTTACTGCTAAAGAAAACTTAATGTTTTATGGAAGCCTGTATGGCTTAAAGCACAAAGAGCTTAAGAAAGTGATCGATGAATCCCTAGAGATTATGGGACTTTCAAAATTCGCAGATAAACAGGTAGAACAGTTTTCCGGAGGAATGAAACGCCGCTGCAACCTTATCGCGGGAACACTTCACAATCCAAAAGTTTTGTTTCTGGATGAGCCGACTGTAGGTGTTGATGTTCAGTCGAAAAAGGTGATCATCGATTTCCTGCAGGAACTGAATAAAAATGGAACGTGCATTATATACACCTCCCACCATCTTTCCGAAGCGGAAGAATTCTGTACCAAGATCGCTATTATCGACAGAGGAAGAATCCATGCCATAGGAACACCGGAAGAATTGGTGTCACAAATCGCAAACGCTGAAAACCTGGAAGACGTTTTCATATCATTAACAGGAAAAGAACTAAGAGATGTTGTTGTATAAACTTTGGAGAAGCTTCGTGAAGGAAATCCTTCTTCTGAAGAGAGATATCGGTGGAATTGTCATTATTTTCGTCATGCCGTTGCTGTTAATTGTAACGATTACTTTAATTCAGGATTCTACTTTCAAAAATCTGGAAGGTTCAAAAATCCCGATCATTTTCATTGACAATGACAAATCTGAAGTCTCAAAAAGTATAAAACAGGAACTGGAAACCAGTAAAACATTCCAGCTGCTGACAAATTACACCGAAAAGTCAGCACAGGACGCCGTCTTTTCCGGAGATTACCAGATGGCTATCGTCATTCCTGAAAATTTAACGAAAGATTTAAATTCAAACATAGATTCCAAGGTGCAGACGATCGTAAGCTCTTTTGGCCTGGAAGGAGATTCTGTAGCTGTGAAAAAAACAGCTGTGAAAGCAAAAGAAATTCATCTGTACTTTGACCCGGCCACCAACGCCGGATTCAAAAATTCAGTCATGAATTCTGTGAATAAAATGGTCTTTGAGATCGAAAATAAAAAGATCTATAAAGCATTTCAGGATCAGCTGGGAACTGAAGAGAACCTTGAAGAAAACAAAAACCTCATCAGCTTCAAAGAGATCACCCCGAAAAAAGGAGCCATGGACATAATGCCGAATTCTGTTCAGCACAATGTTCCGGCATGGACTCTTTTTGCCATCTTTTTTATTGTAGTACCACTTTCTATCAATTTAGTCAAGGAAAAAAGTCAGGGCACCAGCGTAAGAGCAAGGATTAGCCCAACCCCTTATTTTGTTCATATTTTAGGAAAAACATTCACCTACCTTATCATCTGTATCATCCAGTTTTTACTGATGGTAGCCGTAGGAATTTATCTTTTCCCATACATGGATCTTCCGGCATTTGATGTCTCTGGAAAGATGTTCCATCTTCTTATTGTAACTTTATTTTCGGGATTGGCAGCCATCGGTTTTGGTGTTTTATTGGGAACCATTGCAGATACTCAGGAACAGTCGGCTCCTTTTGGGGCTACTTCAGTCGTAGTTCTGGCCGCGATCGGAGGAATATGGGTTCCCGTATTTTTAATGCCTGAATTTATGCAGACCGTGGCGAAATTTTCCCCGATGAACTGGGGATTGAACGCCTACTACGATATTATTTTAAGAAACAGCGGTATCGCAGGAATTGCCAAAGAACTCGCATTACTGTTTGCCTTCTACATTGCCATGGTAGCTATTTCTATTTTTTACGAAAGAAAACAAAATGCAGTCTAAAGAAAACATATTAACCTGTACGGAAGAAGTAAGGGTAAGATTCAATGAGACAGATCCGCTGGGCATTGTCTGGCATGGGCATTACATCGTATATTTTGAAGACGGAAGAGAAGCTTTCGGAAGAGAACATGGCCTGACCTATCTTGATATTCAGAGAGAAGGCTATGTAACACCTATCGTAAAAAGTACATGTGAGCACTTTCTTCCTCTAAAATATGGGGAAACATTCAGGATCGTGACCACTTTTGTCAATTCAGTATCTGCAAAACTGATCTATACCTACGAAATTTTCAACCAGAATGATCAATTGGTGTGCAGTGGAGAAACCATCCAGGTATTCTTAGACAGCAACGGAAGTTTATGTTTGTATAATCCTGAGTTTTTTCAGGCATGGAAAGATAAAATGGGATTATAATGAAGAAAGAAATTTATATTACAGACTACAACTGTATCACTCCTATAGGCTTTGATGTTTCTTCCAACTGGAACCATCTTGTGGAAGGAAAATCAGGCGTAGCATTACATAAAGTCATAGAAAACCAGGAGGCTTTTTACACCTCAATTATAAATACTGAAAAGCTGGAGGAAGAATTTAAAAGCAATTTCGACAGCCCTGATTTTACAAGGCTGGAAAAAATGTTTCTTCTAAGCTTAAAACCTCTGGTTGAAAAACATGAAATTACAGAAGAAACCGCTTTTATTTTATCAACAACCAAAGGAAATATCAGTTTATTAAAAAACCAATCGGAAGTACCGGAAGGCGCTTATCTTTCAAAATTAGCACAAAAAATTGCTGATTATTTCGGATTTAAGACAAAACCTATCGTCGTTTCCAATGCCTGCGTTTCAGGAGTAATGGCTATTGCCGTTGCCAAAAATATGATCCAGGCAGGGAAATATAAAAATGCTTTTGTGATTGCCGGCGATGAGGTTTCGGAGTTTGTCATTTCGGGATTCAATTCTTTCCAGGCCATTGGACCAGAGCCCTGCAAGCCTTATGATAAAAACAGAAACGGAATCAATATCGGAGAAGCTACCGCTGCTGCATATATAACCTCTGTTCCGAACGAAAACGAAAAGTTTAGGTTTAAAATACTGGGAGATTCTTCAGTTAATGATGCCAACCATATTTCCGGACCTTCCAGAACAGGGGACGGGCTGTATGCAAGCATCAAGAATGCAATGACAGAAGCCAATGTTACCCCGGAACAGATTGATTTTATTTCTGCCCACGGAACCGCTACCATTTATAATGACGAAATGGAAGCCATAGCTTTCAACAGAATGGAACTTCAAACTGTTCCCTTGAACAGTATGAAAGGTTATTACGGACACTGTCTGGGTGCATCCGGGCTGTTGGAAAGTATTATATCCATGGAAAGTGCCCGGCATGGACTGCTGATTCCTTCTAAAAACTTTAAAGAAATGGGAGTTTCCCAACCTTTGAATATCATTAAAGAAAACCAGTCTGCAACTATTCAGTATATTTTAAAAACAGCTTCAGGATTCGGAGGATGTAATGCGGCAATAGTTCTAGAAAAATGTTAAAATGAAAGGGATGAAGAAAACTGAAAGCTGTATCATAGAACATTCAAAAATAACCGTCAACGGGAATGCTGTTTTTGAAAGCCGGAGCGAAACATTTCATGACTTTGCCAAAGATGCCTATAAAAGTTTAGAGCTCAATTATCCCAAGTTCCACAAGATGGATAATCTGAGTAAGCTTGCTTTTCTTGCTGCAGAAATGGTTTTAAAAAATGAAGACCATAACACAACAGCGGTAGTTCTTGCCAACCGGTCATCCAGTCTGGATACGGATTTTAAATACCAGGAAAGCATCAACTCACAGGAAAATTATTTCCCGAGTCCTGCCGTATTTGTCTACACCTTACCTAACATCTGCGTAGGCGAGATCAGCATTAAACATAAAATGCAGACAGAGAATGCCTTTTTCATTTTGGATGAATTTGACGAGACATTTTTAAATGATTATGCAGAACAGATCCTGCTGTCCGGAAAAGCGGAAAAAGTTCTCTGTGGCTGGACAGAACTTTATCAGGATAATTATAAAGCTTTTGTATATTTGCTAACCTTATAAAAAATGTAATAACATAAATGTAACAATATAACAGTCTAGCAATGTAACAATCCTTACAATCTGATCATTGTTACACTGGTAAATTGATAAATTGCTACATTAATTAAAATAATTATGGAAAACTTAAAAACAGAATTGAAGCACAAAATTATTGAAGTCCTTAACCTTGAAGATGTTTCTGTAGAAGAGATCAAAGATACAGATCCTTTATTCGGTGGTGGTTTGGGCCTTGATTCTATTGATGCTCTGGAACTTATTGTTCTGCTTGATAAAGATTACGGGATAAAATTAGCTGATCCTAAAAAAGGAAAGGAAATCTTCCAGTCTATCGATACAATGGCTGCATTCATTGAAGAGAACAGAACAAAATAATATATTTAATCTAGCAATGTATCAATTTACCAGTATAACAATATTGGTAAACTGGTAAATTGATACATTGTTATATTATAAAATAAAATGAGTCGAAAAATTGCCATAACAGGAATGGGCATCATTTCCTCCATCGGAAACAATGTGGAGGAAAATTTTATTTCGTTGAAATCCGGAAAACACGGAATTTCAGACATTGAGATGTTTGAAACCCGTCACGCCGGATCTATAAAAACAGGTGAAATAAAATGGTCTAATGAAGAGCTTGTACAACAGCTTCAGCTGCCTGAAGATAATAATGTAACGAGAACATCTTTATTGGGTATGATTGCCGCAAGAGAAGCTGTAGAATCTGCCGGAATTTCAGACATTAATGAATACAGAACCGGACTCATCTCTTCCACCAGTGTAGCCGGAATGGATATCACTGAAAGGTATTTCTACTCTTACGAAGACTTTCCTGAAAAGCAAAAATACATCGATGCTCATGATGCAGGTAATTCCTCATTGGCAATTGCTGATTATCTGGGCTTAAAAGGCATGGTTTCTACGATTAGTACGGCATGCTCTTCGGCTGCCAATGCTATTATGATGGGAGCCAAACTGATTAAAAACGGAGTTTTAGACCGCGTGATCGTAGGTGGAACAGATTCCCTTTCGAAATTTACTTTGAACGGATTCAATACCCTGATGATTCTCACGGATTCTTACAATACACCATTTGATAATGACAGAAAAGGATTGAACCTTGGTGAAGCTGCTGCTTTTATCGTTCTTGAGTCTGATGAAGTTGTGAAAAAAGACAATAAAAAAGTCCTCGCTTATCTTTCAGGTTACGGTAATGCCAATGATGCCCATCATCAGACTGCGTCGTCAGAAAACGGGCAAGGTGCTTTTCTGGCCATGGAACAGGCATTTAAAGTATCCGGACTGGCAAAAGGAGACATCGATTATATCAATGTTCACGGAACAGCTACTCCTAATAATGATCTTTCAGAAGGAATTGCCATGATCAGAATCTTTGGTGAAAATCAGGTTCCTGAATTTAGTTCTACCAAAGCTTTTACAGGACATACTTTGGCAGCAGCGGCAGGAATTGAAGCTGTATTTTCCATTCTGGCCATGCAGCACGGACTTATTTTCCCCAACTTGAATTTCAAAACGAAAATGGCAGAATTTGATTTAACTCCGGTTACCGAATTGAAGGAGAAAAGCATCAACCATGTTCTTTCCAATTCATTTGGATTCGGAGGTAACTGTTCTACTTTAATTTTCTCAAAATCATGAGTGCCGTATACATCAACAGTGCATCCTGCATCTCCGTTCAGGACACTCTAAAAGAAAATTTCTTTCAAGATCTTAATGCTGACCAATCTGTTCAGATCTTAAAAGCTATAGATCCTAACTATAAAGAATTCATTCCGCCTGCGATGATCAGGAGAATGTCTAAAACTGTAAAAATGAGCTCTGTAGCTTCACATTACGCTTTACAGGAAGCTGGAATTGAACAACCGGATGCCATTATTGTAGGAACGGGGATGGGATGTTCGCAGGATTCTGAAAAGTTTCTGAAAAATGTGATTGATAACAATGAAGAGTTTTTAACTCCGACATTTTTTATACAGTCGACGCACAATACCGTTGCAGGGCAGATTGCTTTGGGGCTTCAATGCCATGCGTACAATTTTACCTACGTCAATACCTCTTCATCTTTGGAATTTTCATTCCTGGATGCCAAGCTTCAGATCAATGACGGAGAAGCTGAAAATATTCTTGTAGGAGCTGCAGATGAGCAGACTAACAGAACGATGGAGCTTTACTGTCTGAACAATACCATTAAAAAGAAAGAGGATCTTCCTGCTGATTATTTGCATTCTGAAACGGATGGAGTGATCTGGGGTGAAGGTGCTGCTTTTTTTGTCTTGGGAAAGAATAAGGCTGAAAACTCTTACGCCAGGCTTAGAGATATTCAGATCAGCAACAGACTGGATCTGGAAGAAGCACCGTCTTTTATAACAGATTTTTTATCCAAAAATGATTTGAAACATGAAGATATCGATGCTGTGATCTTAGGTTTCAGTGGCGATGCAACATCTGATGTTTACTATACAAAAGCAATGGACACATTTCAAAATTCAGCTTTGCTGTATTACAAACATTTGAGCGGAGAATTCAATACGGCAAGCGGCTTTTCAACATTTATGGCGTGTCATATCCTCAAGGAGCAACAGATTCCGGAAGTCATGATGATCAATTTGGAAAAGAAAACAGAAGTTAAGAATATTCTTCTCTATAATCATCTCGCAGGAAGCGATCACAGTCTTATGCTGTTGGAAAGAGCCTAAAGGTGAAAGGGTAAGAATGAATTTGTAAATTTGTTATTGCCAAAATTCAAAATAACAGAAGATGAAGCATTATCCATTCATTCTATTTTATCTTTTCTGCAATGCATTTATTTATGCGTTTCATGGAAGCTTTTGGGTTTATATAGCTTGTTTTCTGGCGTTTTCTGCAGTTGTAGTCTGGGGATCTTTTGATATAGAGCTCGGATATTTTGTCAACAGCATTACTCATAAAAGAACAAAAACCAATGAAATTGCCCTGACTTTTGACGACGGGCCAACCGAATTCACCCCGAATTTTTTAGATTTGCTTAAAGAACATCAGGTAAAAGCTACTTTTTTCTGCATCGGAAAACAGATTGAAAAATATCCTGAGACCTTTCAAAGAATTATTGCTGAAGGTCATACCATCGGAAATCATACCTTTTCCCATTCCAACAATACAGGATTTTTATCTGTTTCAAAAATGATTGAGGAGATTGAGAAATGTGATGAGATAATGGCAAAAACCAGCACTATAAAAACTGATTTATACCGGCCTCCTTTCGGCGTTACCAATCCGAGCATTGCCAAAGCCATTAAAAGAACCCGTAAAAAAAGCATCGGCTGGAATGTCCGTTCGCTGGATACCATTATAGACGATGAAAAGAAAATTTATAAAAGAATAACCAAAGGCCTGAAGAAAGGAAGTATCATTCTGCTTCATGACACTTCCGAAAAGACTTATCGTGTGTTGGCCGATTTATTGTTATTTTTGAAAGATAAAAAATATTCGACGTTTACGGTCGATTCAATTACAAAATCAAAGAAAAATGATTAAAAATATTGCTTTTGGAGCATTTTTATTAGTTTCCGGCTTCATTTCCGCACAGATGACAGCAATGTCAGGAGCAGAAGCAAAAGCATTTGTCGCCAAAGTTTCTTCTGAGACCCAGGAGATCAAAACCCTGCAGAGCGATTTTACCCAGACCAAAAAAATGGACTTTCTGGATAAAAATATTGTTACCTATGGCAAAATGTCGTTGAAAACTCCGAATATGCTGAGCTGGAAATACACAAAACCATATCAGTACAGCATTATTTTTAAAGACAATAAAATTTTCATCAACGATCAGGGCAAGAAATCATCTGTTGATGCGAAAAGCAAAACATTTGAAAAGATCAATAAGCTGATTGTAGGAAGCTCGAACGGGAAAATGTTCAGCGATCCTGAGTTTTCTGTTTCCTATTACAAAAGCGGGAACTCCAATGTAGCAAAATTTACCCCGAAATCGGCTCAGCTGTTAAAATACATCAAACAGATTGAACTGCATTTTCCTAAAAATCAGTCCACGGTTTCGCAGGTTAATATGACAGAAGCTTCGGGAGATACCACCAATATTGTTTTCAAAAACACCAAGATCAATGCAGCGATTGCAGCTTCAGAATTTAGTTTATAGTCTGATTGTTTTGCTATTTGCTTCCTGCAAAAGCTATCAACTTGCAGAGGCAAAACCGGTTCAGAGTTCTGAAAAAACCGTTGAAAATTTATATTTTTCTTCCGGTGAAGACTATGTGTATAAATGCCAGATGGATATTTATAAAAACCACGTAAGCGGAATTCTGATTATTAAAAAGCTTAATGAAACAACTCATCGGGTCGCCATGACCTCAGATTTTGGAAATAAATTAATTGATTTTGAGATCTCTGAGAATGACTTTAAACTGAATTACGTTCTTCCGGATCTGGACAAAAAGATGGTTATCAGCTTTTTAAGAAACGACTTCCGGGAGTTACTGAAAAGAAAATACCCGGTGAATGAATCTTTTGAAAATGACAATTCTAAAATTTACCTGTCAAGGAATGATCATAAAGCCTATTATCTGTTCTTCAATAAAGAAAACGGACTGTTAAAAGAAATTGTGTACACAAAAAACAATAAGGAAAAAATCGATTTTACTTTTGAGGCAAAAAAACATATCTTCGCGGATAGCTTAAACCTGCAACATAAGGATTTTAAGATCAATATAAAACTATTTCAAATAACCGAAACCGAACAGAATTAACATGAAAAAATTTCTATTTTTAGTCACAGCCTTTATTTCAGGCCTGTCTTTCGCGCAGGTCACTTTTACTCCGGGGATCAGAGCAGGAGCCAATTTTTCTCATTTCTCGAACAGTGAAGAGTTTAACTATTATTATCTGGAAGAATTTCCTAACGCTGCTGAGCCTTACCTGGACTATAAAACTAAAACAGATTTTTATATCGGCTTTATAGGAAATATCCGCCTCGCAAAATTTTATGCTTTGCAGCCGGAGATCAATTACTCCAGGCAGGGAGCTAAAATAAGCACGAATGTAAACAACTGGGACGGGAAAACGCTTTCCGTATCTTATCTGGGATTGCAGCTTATCAATAAATTCTATTTCAACCAGTTCAATATACATGTTGGGCCTACTTTGGAATTTGTGGTAGATAAAAAGAATTTTGACCCTGAAAATGAGATTGACCTGGGAATTACAGCAGGTTTAGGCTATGAAATTACTAAAAACTTTGGTATCGAAGCCAGGGTAAAAAAAGGTTTTATCCCTGTGGACAGCTATAATAGAAATCATTCTAATGTTGTTTTCCAGACAGGACTTTATTATACATTTAATCTGAAAAAATAAGATCATGCAGACCATTCTTACAGACTTTTATACTTTGGAATCTTATGAAAAGGCAGAAAACGGCAGTTTTACCGCTTATATTCATCTGAATAAAGATCATGATATTTTTAAAGGGCATTTTCCGGGTAATCCGGTAACACCAGGGGTTTGTATGATGCAGATCGTAAAAGAGCTGACAGAAAAATTCACCGGCTCTAAGCTATTTTTAAAAACAGCCTCGAATGTAAAGTTCATGGCTATTATCAATCCTTTTGAAACACCGGATCTGAAGCTTCAGATGGATATTACTGAAAATGAAGAGGATGTTAAAGTAAAAAATGCAACCTCTTTTGGCGAGACTATTGCATTAAAAATGTCTGTAAGCTATAAAAAAATACTTTCATGAAACTTTTCTTATCCCTCATAACCGCTTTTATTTTTTTCTTTCAAAGTGATTTGGAAGCCCTAAGAAGCAGCTACGCAAAAGCTAACCAGTCTAATGCCAATACAGAAGCATTCATCAATCTTGCAGAAAAACAATCCGGTTCGGATGCCGTAACCAGTGCCTATAAAGCTGCTGCAAAGATCATGGAAGCAAAGATTACCAAAAACAACAGGAAAGCTCTTGTAAAAAATGGTGCTACCAGCCTTGAAAGCATTATCAAAAATAATCCGAATAATATAGAACTTAGAGTAATCAGGCTGAGCGTTCAAGAAAATATCCCGAAAATAGTGGGGTACAGAGGCAGCATGAAAGATGATAAAGCATTCCTTATCAATAACTACAGTAAGCAGAACGCAACCCTGAAAAGTTATGTAAAAAAGTTTGCGATGCAGTCCAAGTCCTTTACAGATACTGAAAGAGCTACTATAAAATAAAACAATGACCCTTCCTGAAGTACAAAATGCAATTTCTGAAAAGAAGATCTGTATTTTAATACCTACTTACAACAATGAAAAAACTCTGAAAAGAGTGATAGACGGTGTTCTGGACTACACCGATAGCATTATTGCAGTTAATGACGGGTCTACAGATACTACTCCACAAATATTAGCCCGATATTCCCAGATAACGGTTATCTCCCTGCCTGAAAACAAAGGAAAGGGAAACGGGCTTAAAACAGGCTTCAGAAAAGCAAAAGAGCTGGGCTATCATTATGCGGTCACCATCGATTCTGACGGACAGCATTATCCCGATGATATTCCTGTATTTGTAGAAGCATTGCTTAAAGAAGATAAGGATGTACTTCTGATTGGTAACCGGAATATGGAACAGGATGGAATTCCCAAAAAAAGCAGTTTCGGGAACAGGTTTTCTAATTTCTGGTTCTGGTTTGAGACCGGAATAAAACTTGAGGATACCCAATCCGGCTATAGATTATATCCGTTGCTGAAAATTCCAAAGAAATATTTCACCCCAAAATTTGAATTTGAGATTGAAATCATTGTAAGGACAGCCTGGAGGCATGTTCCTGTAAAAAATGTCCCTATAAAAGTTTTGTATGACCCGGCAGAACGGGTTTCTCATTTCAGACCATTCAAAGATTTTACACGGATCAG
This sequence comes from Chryseobacterium lathyri, assembly GCF_019970085.1. NCBI lineage: Bacteria > Pseudomonadati > Bacteroidota > Flavobacteriia > Flavobacteriales > Weeksellaceae > Chryseobacterium > Chryseobacterium lathyri. The sequence continues at coordinate 52,095 of NZ_JAHXYG010000001.1, forward strand.
TATCCTGAATACTATTTTGGTAACCATAACACTGCTTTACATTATTCCGAGAAATTTCGTGAATAATTTCAAAAAAAAAAGCTTTAAAAGATTCTTAAAAGAGGATGTTCTGGAAAGTGACGGCAGCAACCGCACAAAAGCATTTTCTATTGCTCTCGGTGTTTTTATAGGTCTTTCTCCTTTTTGGGGATTTCACACCCTTCTCGTCATCTCGCTGTCTGTACTTTTTAAACTGAACAAAGTCCTGGCTTTTATAGCCTCCAATGTCAGCCTTCCGCCATTTATTCCTTTTGTGATTGCCGCTTCTCTATTTTTAGGATCCCCTTTTGTGCATGGGGACAGTAATATTTTGAGCAGTGAACTCAATTTTGAGCTGATCAAAAATAATCTTTTACAATATGTGATCGGAAGTGCTATCCTGGCTACTTCTATGTCTGCTCTTTGCGGGGTTCTAACGTTTATTTTCCTGAACAAACTGAATCCGGAAAATAATTAATCAGCCGTTAGTCTTTTCGTGTATAATTATTTAAAGACAACATCCGAAAATGATAACGGACACATAATCAAGGTGACAAATATAGCCAGTATGATCAAAACCAGCTGGTACTGATAATAGGTCTTCTCTTTATCTTCTTCTTTCACTTCAAAAGTAAATCTGATCTTGTCCGGTTTTCTGATAGTCATCCAGATAAAGATCAAAATAACGAGGTTCAATACAATAGGTGCAAAAAGAAACAGTTTGCTTCCGAACCCGTCATTCTTGCCTCCATATCCATGAATAGGAATAACATCAGGAATAGAGCTGTACTTTGTAAGCAGGTAGACTGTGTAAACAATAATTATGATAAAGGGAATGCAGAACAGCAGTTTTATATGTTTGGGAATCATTTTAGCTTCTTTAGAGTTTTCTTCAGGTACTTTTCTACATTTTGTCTGTCCGGAACTGTGGTAATTTCTTTAGTCAGGGCTTTTTCAAATTCAGTTTTCGCTTTTGAAAATTCGTTAATACCCAAATAATATCTTCCAGCCTGATAATAGACCAGCCAATAATCCGGGTTCATAGATTGGTAATAAGGAATAAAATCATCACTTAATGCCATCTTTTTGTTGTCTGTAGCATTGCTCACTTCTGACCCTAACATCTTAGATATTTCATAATTGTTGAATTCTTCCGAATCTGCAAAAGGATCTCTGGCGATATTCAGTGCTGTTTTTGCCTTTAAGCTTTCTTCCAAATTCTTTCCGGAAAAGATCTCATTCAGGTCATAACAAACAAATTCTCCCAGCTGATAAGGGTTTGAAGAAACCCACACCAGTCTTTTTTCAGGTGAAAAAATGACCGCATGGTGAGCCAGCAGCTGATTGATCGCTTTTTCATTCCCGTAGCCAATCTTTTGGTCTTTTAAACCAGATTTATCCCTTAAAATGGCCGCCATTTTTTCAGGGTTGAGCTTTTTCTTTTCCTGAAGAAGCTCCTGAAGCTTTTCATACCGGTACTCGGAGTGGCTTTCTATAATATGCTTCTGATTTCTTTTGTCATCTTTATAAGCTTCGGACTGGAAGTGGTTGGTACAAAGCACCCTGCTTGTATTTTCCACCTTGTAAACCCCAAAATTATCAGGAGAGACCTCAATGATCACAGCATTTTTATCATGAGCACTTCCAACCAAAATGGATTCGGAAACAAAAACTTTTCTTTTTTTGGCAATAGCGATGGCCTCCTCAATATTTTTCGCATACTGCAGAATTTCCCGTGTCACAAGAGAAATTGGAGTCTTAGCAGTGAGTGGGATTCTAGATTTTCCTGCGTTAATTGTCACTGTTATCCCTTCTTTATTCATCCCGGAAACTACACCTATCATTCCCGGCCAACTTACGGACATATATGGAATTCCGGATTCCGGTTCTACAAATTCGATTAGCTTATTTTTAGCAAACTCATCTCCTACATAAAAATCGAAGTTTCTTCCGATGAGCAGCTGCCCATCTTCTGTATTTTCATTCCAGACTGCCAGGGAAGTACAGCCTACCATAGCAAGATCCTGCATGGCATGTCCGATATCGTGAGCGCCGTGAAGATAGAGGTTCCGAAGATATTTTGGGGCAATAAAATTGTATTTATCCGAAGAATACTGTGACAAACCGTACAATTCTGCCTGATAGTCTTCCCTTACATTCAGGTACATTTTCCTGTTATACCATTTTAGAAATCCCCTAAGGAGTTTTTGTTTAAATTTTGATGGAACAAAACCTTCCACTTTAGAGAAGAAAATTTCTTCCTGCTGCTGCATCAGGCTTTGGGTTAAAGCTCCGTTATTATATCCGAGCTGCAATGGATTTCCTTTAATATAAAGTTCCCAAAGCTGCTGTTTATTTTTGGTTAAATAATTCCGGTTGAAGCTGAACGTAGAATCATTGATCTTATTGATCTTTGGTATCTCCAGCGTATAGCTGCTGACCTCCGGAATATGATGAACCGATTTTGAGATTCCACAGGAAATAAGAGAAAGGATAAGGATCAATTGAATTCCCTGGAATGCCATAGTGAATCTGTTATTTTTTTTCATGGGTATTCATCATTTGTTTCAGGCGTTCATCTACAATTTCTTTTCCGAGAATTTCTGCACAGGTATTAAATGCACCGATCGTTACTCCCAGAATTCCATGCATGTTGACAGACTGTCCTGTCAGGAACAGATTATCGGTCTTGGTACGGGGTGAGACCATTGTTTCAAGCGGATTATCCGAACTTTTCATGTATCCGTACATGTTTCCTTCAAAGCTGCCGATATAGTCCCTGTAAGAGAGTGGCGATGAAGTATAGATGCTTTTGATGGAATGTCTCAGGTTCGGAATTTTCTTTTCTAATGCAGAAATCATTTTTTCTGCTTTTTCCAGCTTGAAATGTTCGTACTTTAATCCTCTTTCGTGTTTTTCGGCAACTGTATTTACTGTTTTTTCCCAATCTTTAATCTCATCAAAATCCATATAGGAGATCGCAGTAAGGCTTTCCGCATAATCGGGATAATGTTTTGAGGGTGTGGAGGAAAGCATATAGGTTTCCGGCCAGCTGTCTTTGCTGTAACGGAATGCATTCCAGACCATTTCTTCGGATGAATAATGGTATATGTTATAATTAAAATTTGGCAGTGACTGTGGTTTTAAAACCAGATAAACACTGAAACATGATGAAACAGGTTCCCAGCTCATTACCCGGTTCAGGAAAGATTTCCTCAGTTTTTCTTCTCCAATCAGCTTGATGAAGGAACGGATTTCTATGTTTGAAATAAATTTTTTCGCTGCATATTCTTTTCCAGATTTTGTTGTAACGGAAGACAGCACTCCGGCTTCATCGAAAATAAATCCGGAAACTTCAGAATGTTTATGCACTTCTGCACCGTATTGGCGAAGTTTTTTGATCAGGAGTTTGGTGATCTGGCTTCCTCCTTTAACACATTTGTAGGCACTCTGAATATAGGAGTTTACAGTCAGTGCATGAACATAGAATGGTATATTTTCCGAGTCTCCGCCATATAAAAAATTGGAACCCAGCAATACAGCCTGCAGTTTTTTATCCTGGGTCACAGACTCTATGAATCTTTTAGTATTGAGATGGAGGATCTCTTCATTATAGCTGTCTTTTCCGATCACCTGATATCTCGGAAACTGTGCACAGACATATTGGATCTCTTCGCAGTAACTTTCTAAATTCTGTTTTTCGTTGGGAAAATAGGCTGCGAGCTGTTCAATAAAATTTTCATAACCCTGTGCATGAGGATATTCGATATTTTCTTCACCAAAAGAGATCTTATCGTAGCCGTCTTCATTCATTTGATGAAGTTCCAGATCATCCATAATCTCAAGATAGGAAAAGAAATGATGGAGATTCTGTCCTTTTGAAAGGCCGCCCAGATAATGAACTCCAGTATCGAAGATGAGCTTTTCCCTTGAAAAAGTCTGCAGATTTCCTCCATACTGGTTATTTTTTTCCAGGACACAGACCTTCAGACCTTCTTTCGCCAAAATTAGAGCCGAAACAAGACCTCCCAATCCGCTGCCGATCACAAGTATGTCGTATTTTTTATTCAAAAGGAGAAAAGCTGTGTTTTTATTTCAAAAATTAAGAAATCCAGAGATTACAAAGCAATACCTGAACCTGAATGAAAGGTTCATCTATCTAATTCCTGAATTTATTTAACAATTTGAGTTTATTAATTAGTTTTCAGGGATAAAATTAGAAAAATTAATCAATATCATCCCAAAAATCGAAATAATTGAACCATTGAAGGGGATATTTTCTGATCATGGTTTCAAGATTCTGAACATAAGAATTGAGAAGTCCCTGAGAATCACGGTTTTTAATATTTTTTGCAACCCTTGCGTATAAGTGGTAATGAAGTTTTTTTTCTTTCATCACATACACATAAACCACAGGAACACCTAAACGTGAAGCAATAAGGAACGGACCGGCCGGAAATTTTGCACTTTTCCCCAGCAGATCGGCTTCGAGGTATTTCGAACCTTCGAAATAACGGTCTCCTGTAAAACAGATCAGCTCATTATTTGACAAAGCCTGATTGATCTCAAAAATATGCGACATATCGTCTTTGACATAGATAAACTTAATATTACTCTGTTTTACAGCAACGCTTTCCAGGTATTCTTTAATGACCGTCACTTCCTGGTCTGTAGTGACAAGATTGATCTGGCAATCGAAATCAATGTCAGCAAAGAAATGTTCTGCTATTTCAAAATTCCCGATATGGGCACTGATAAGGACACCTCCTTTCTTTTCAGCCAGAAGGTTGGTGAGATTTTCAACGCCATCAAATTCGTAGGTATATTTCTCTCTTAAACCGGCAGAAATTGCCGTTTTATCAATCAGTACTTTTCCGAAGGTAAAATAGCTTTTAAATACGGAAGCTTTTGATTTCCAATATCCGTAATTCAGTCTTTTCTGAAAATAGTAAAAGATGTAACTGTTGCTCTTTTTCAGGAATAAAAAATAATAGGAAGCTACGAAATAGAGCACAACATATGAACTCCGGATCCCGATATTTCTAATACACCACACGAATATTTTATATCCTAATATGGTTCCTTTAGATTTACCTTTCCACTTGTTCATAAGTCTAATTTATCAATGTAACAGTGTACCAATGTAACAATACTATTATTGCATTTATTCACCATTGGTACACTGTTATATTATTACATTGGTATATTGTTAAAGAATAAAGTTCAATCGATAGTTATGCGTTTTTTTCAGCGATTTTTTGTTCAATAGTAGTATAGAAGTCATCAAATGTGACCATTTTTTTGAAATCTGCCTCTCCTAATTTTACTCCAAAATTAGATTCGATAACCACAACCATATCAATATAGTCCAGACTGTCAAGCCCAAGCGTCTTTTTCAGATTGGCATCATTGCTGATCTCATCACCATCCACTTCGAATTCGTTTACTAAGAAATCATTAACGATGTCAACAATTTTTTCCCTTTCCATGTTTTTAATCAAATTTTTTAACTATTAATGCGGAGTTGGTTCCCCCAAATCCGAAAGAATTTGACAAAAATACGTCAATTTTTTGATTTTTCGTTTTTGAGACCAAATTTATCTTCTTAGCCTCATCGTCAGGGTTTTCCAGGTTAATGTTGGGTGCAACGAAATCGTTCTGCATCATCAGAATTGAGTAAACGACTTCACTTGCGCCTGCCATCCAGCATTCATGACCAGTCATGGACTTGGTAGAACTTACAGGAACACTGCTTCCGAAGATCTCGTATATCGCTTTGGCTTCATTGGCATCACCAATGGGTGTGGAAGTCGCATGAGCATTGATATAATCGATATCCTCTGCTTTTAATCCTGATTGTTTTAAAGCCCTATCCATCGCTAAGGCCGGACCGTCCACATTAGGGGTTGAGATATGTCCTCCATTGGAAGAGAAACCATAACCCACTATCTCTGCAAGGATAGTTGCTCCCCTTTTCTGGGCAGATTCTAAGCTTTCCACAATAAGGCTGGCTGCTCCCCCGCTTGGAATAAGCCCGTCTCTTCCGGTATCAAAAGGTCTTGATGCTTTTGTAGGCTCATCTTCCCTTACAGAGAAAACACCGAGGCCATCAAAGCTTGCCATTGAATATTTGTTGGTTTCCTGGGCTCCTCCACAAATGATCATATCCTGAAAACCGTTCCTGATCATCATATAAGCAAGTCCTAATGAATGTGAACCGCTGGCACACGCCGCACTGATGGTAAGATTAATTCCTTTCAGCTTAAAGATAGTTGAAAGGTTCATCGTTACGGTAGAATTCATTGATTTGAAGATCGCTCCCGATCCCATCAATGTGGTATCTTTCTTTTCTCTGGCAATGTCGATAGATTCTACTACTGCCTGAGAAACGCTGTCGTTTCCGTATAAAATACCTACTTCATGGCTGTCCAGGAAATCCTGGTCTATACCTGCCTGTTGAAGCGCATCACTGGTCGCAAGGTAAGCATATTCGCTTTCCTCGCCCATGCTTACACGCTGGCGTCTGTTGAGTAGATTTTTAAGATCGGGCTTTGGTACTACACCGGTAAGGCCTGACCTGAACCCGAATTCTTTTCTTTCCTGTACTAAAGCAATACCGGATTTTCCTTGATATAGGGATTCTCTGACTTCTTCCAAAGAGGTCCCGATGCAAGAATAAATTCCCATTCCGGTAATTACAACCCTATTTTCCATGAGTTCTATTAATTTAACAATGTATCAGTTTAACAAGGTAACAATCTTATTGAGGTCACAGCACTATTGTTACACCGGTACATTATTATATTGTTACATTATTTAAGAGTAAATTCCTCCGTTTATATTTACTATTTCCCCGGTAATGTATGAAGCTTTTCTTGAAGCTAAAAATGCTACTAAGTCTGCCACTTCTTCTGCTTCTCCAAATCTGTTGGCCGGGATCATCGCTTTAAGCTCGTCTTCATTAAAATCCTGGGTCATATCTGTTCTGATGAATCCGGGAGCTACTGCATTTACCGTAATATTTCTTTTCGCAACTTCCTGAGCTAAAGCTTTTGTAGCACCAACTAAGGCTCCTTTTGCTGCAGAATAATTGGTTTGTCCCGCTGTTCCTTTTACTCCGGAAACGGAAACCATATTGATGATTCTTCCGTATTTATTACGAAGAAGTTTTTGGATAAAGAAATTAGTTACGTTGAAAAAACCATTCAGACTTGTATTGATCACACTGTTCCAGTCTTCACTCTGCATCCACATGAATAATCCGTCTCTTGTAATTCCGGCGTTGTTTACGATCACCTCAACAATAGCATCAGGATTATTATCCTGCCATTGCGTCAAAACATTCAAGCTTTCTTCAGCATTGGCTACATCAAATTTAAGGATCTCTCCTGTAGCTCCCAATTCCTGTACTTTAGCCAAAGTTTCTTTAGCCGCTGCCTCGTTTGAAGCGTAGTTGATGAGTATATGATAGTTTTTTTCTTCCGCCAGTTTTATACAGACCGCTCTTCCAATTCCCCTGGAGCCGCCTGTGACAATTGCACATTTCATGTGTTAGTGTTTATTTAGTTTTAGTTTTTTCCGTTAATTTAATCCTCAAGTGTATAACAATTCATTATCACTGATAATTACATTGCCTTTAAATACTTTTTCACCTCCTCCAGGTAAGGATACATCACCATATCATCAGAGAATGCAGGAATAATCTTTCTTATCTCGTCATACAGCTCTTTGGTAGAAGACGAAACTTTATCCTGAAATCCAAGATATTCAACAGCCTGGATGATTGTAATTGCTTCAATAGCCAGCACTTCAAATGCATTCTCGATTACTTTTCTGCAGATCACTGCTGCATTGGTCCCCATACTTACAATATCCTGATTATCATTATTATTAGGTATACTGTGTACATACATGGAATTTGAAAGCATCTGACTTTCCGCCGTTGTAGATGTTGCTGTAAACTGAACACCCTGCATCCCGAAATTGAAGCCTAATTTACCTAAATTTACAAAAGGAGGCAATATTTCGTTGATCTTTGCATTTAAAAGGTAGTTCAACTGCCTTTCTGCAAGCATCGTAAGTTTGGTAACAACAATTTTCAGCTTATCCATTTCCAATGAAATATAATCTCCGTGGAAATTTCCGCCGTGGTATACATGCTTGTCTTTTACATTGATGATCGGGTTGTCATTCGCTGAATTGATTTCATTTTCAAGAACGTTCTCTGTATATTCCAAGGTATCCAAAACCGGACCTAAGATCTGGGGCACACATCTTAAAGAATAATATTCCTGGACTTTTTCCTTAAATACTTTTTCCTGCTCTTCAAAGTGGGTATAAAGATGGTCCTCTCTTTTTCTGATCAGTTTGCTGTCTGCCAAATGAGCACGCATTCTTTCTGCTACTTTCTGCTGACCGTAATGTTTTTTTGTACCGTTCAAAGCTTCTGATAAATGATCATCATAAGCCTGAACAATCTCATTGATCGCACAGGAAAGCCTGATTGAAATATCCGTTAACTGATTGGCTTTATATGCATTAACGATCCCTATTCCGGACATTACAGAAGTTCCGTTCATCAGGGCAAGTCCTTCACGGATTTCCACTGTGATTGGTTCTAATCCTTCTGTTTCAAAAACTTCTTTTGTTGCTTTTCTTTCTCCTTTGTAAAAAACTTCACCTTCCCCGATCAGGACCAAAGCAAGGTGGGCAAGCTGAACTAAATCACCACTAGCACCTACTCCTCCGTGTTCAAAAATCAGCGGTGTAATATCTCTGTTGATCAACTCTTTAAGCAAATGAATAACAGACTGGTGTACCCCTGAATTTCCCAATGAAAGAGTATTGAGTCTTGCCAGCATACAGGCTTTTACTTCCTCTGCAGGCAATGGGTTTCCGATTCCTGAAGAGTGGCTTCGGATCAAATTATACTGAAGCTGATGCGTATCTTCATCACTGATTTTGAACTGAGCCATCGGCCCGAAGCCGGTATTGACACCATATATTACTTTATTTTTCGAAAATTCCTTTAAAAACTGAAAACTTTCTTCCACTCTGTCCAAAAGTGATTCATTCAGCTCGATTTTTTCGTTTTCAATGATAATTTTTTGAAAATCCTTCAGTTCTAAAAAGTTATTTATTTTCATCAATTAAAAGTAATAGTTGCTAATTTTGTAAAATATTAATTAATTGTCACTAATTTTGCGGCAAAGATAGAAGTTATTATTAAAATAAAAAATCAAGATGAGTAAAGAATTTGTTGATGTTCTCGTAATCGGTGCTGGGCCTTCCGGATGCGTATCTTCTTCATACTTAAAGAAGAACAATGTCAACGTGAAAGTTGTTGAGAAGACAAAATTCCCCAGACTGGTCGTTGGTGAAAGCTTAATTCCCAGGGTAATGGATCATTTTGATGAGGCAGGACTTTTTCCGGCTTTGGATAAAATGGGCTTTGAAAAAAAGCTAGGAGCACGTTTTTTACGAGGCGATGAAGTATGCATTTTTGATTTTAGTGACAAGTTCGGGGAAGGCTGGGACTGGACCTGGCAGGTTCCGAGAGCTGATTTTGATAATACTCTGGCTCAGGAAGTAATCAACAAAGGTATTGATCTGGAGTTTGAAACGGAAGTCATTGATATTCAGTTCAACGGTACAGATTCTATAACCACCGTAAGAAACAAAGACGGTGAAACGAAAGAGATCCATTCTAAATTCGTAATCGACTCAAGCGGATACGGGAGAGTGCTGCCAAGACTTCTTGACCTTGAAAAACCTTCAAAACTTTCTCCACATTCTGCTATCTTCTCTCATGTAGAAGATATTAACAGAGAAGAGGGTGAGGAAGGTACTTTAATTTCTTTTGATATCATTGAAACTGAAGTCTGGCTTTGGGTAATTCCTTTTTCTAACGGAAACACGAGTGTGGGCATTGTAGGCCCTACTGAATATATTGAAAAACTGTCTGAAAATGATGATACAACAGAGGCATTAAGGAAAGCTATTTCCCTTTCTGATTATTATGTAAAACGTTTTGGCCATGTAGATTTTATTTTTGAGCCAAAGCACCTGAAAGATTATTCCTGCTCAGTAAAGCAGCTGTTCGGTGACGGATATGCCCTGACCGGAAACGCTTCTGAGTTCCTGGATCCTGTTTTTTCATCGGGAATGGCATTTGCTACGGAATCGGGAATGCTTGCCGCGAAACTGGCTTTGCGACAGCTTAACGGCGAGAAAATCGACTGGCAGAAAGAATACAGTGATTATATTCTTTACGGTGTAGATGTTTTCACAACTTACGTAAAGGAATGGTATACGGGGAATCTTCAGGAATTATTTTTCCACAGACCTGAAAATGAAGATGTAAAGCAGAAAATATGTGCCGTTTTAGCCGGCTATGTCTGGAATAAAGAGAATCCTTTTGTAAAAAAGCACGATACAGTTATTAAAAATCTTGCCAACCTCATCAAAACGGAGAGACAGCAGGAACAACCATAAAAAAGCGGTCTGAAATTTTCAGACCGCTTTTTGTTTTATTTAATTGCTTTTTTAATTTCCGCACCTAACTTCTTTCCTGTTACTTCGTATGCTGCTGCAATTCTTCCGTATTCCCAGGAAAAATCTTTATTCATCTTCTTTCCTTGAATTTTGTCAGCGTGTAATTTCATAACCACCTTTGAAGGGTTGTCAGTTTCCACGAATGTAAGATCTGAAGTTAATTTCGCTTCCTGTGATCCGATCATTCCACCGTACCAGCCTGCATAAATCCATTTTGCATCAATAATTAAAGTGTATTTTGCCTTTACATCATTTTTAAAAGTTATTTTTTTCGATTTGCTGTTAATTCCCTTAAAGAAATAATCCAAATACTCTGAAGCTTTAAATTTCCCCCATTGAAAAATCCAGTTTTTCCAAACAGCTTCATTCTTTTTAGCGACAATATCTTTTTCCCTGTTTTCAAGATACTGTGCTTCTGTGAAATTTTTCTCCTGATAAACAGCATTATCAAATTTCAGCTGAACATTAACTTCAGTCTGGTCTTTTAAGAAATCAAAGTTTCCTGATTCAAAGTTAATTTGATTCTGAGCAAAAACTGTTGTTGTAATGGCTATCAACAATAGAAATAATAGTTTTTTCATCATTATATTTTCTTTAAAAATTGAAGTTTCAAATATATTATAAAAAAGCAATCAATTATTACTTTTTTTCTTTGCAGTGGTTTGCTTTCAGAGCCAACATTTTAGAAGTTTTTGCATAGCATTCTGCGATCCGGTCATTATGGTTGGGAATTCCTATCACATTATCACCTGTTGCTCCAACTCCTTCAACAACCAGTAAAACATGATCGGGATTATTTGTTTCTACAAAGGTCATTCTGGAATCCAATTTTGCAGGCTCGTTGACAACCCCGGCAAACCATCCCTGGGAAATCCATGTAGGCTCTACAATAAGGGTATATTTTGTCTGCTCAATGTTTGTGGCAGCCTTTATATCGATATTTTTATTCCATGAAGCCAAAAATTTATCCGGAAAACTTTTTTCTTTTGAATATTCCCAGTCTTTTCTCCATTTTTCAGATTCTTCTTTACCGCTGGTCTGCTCAATATCCTCCATCCTATCTTTGATATACTGATCCTCACTGATCTTCTTTTTCGCAAAAGTAACGCCATCAAATTTGAAAATTACTTTGATGAATTTCTGATCTTTCAGGAATTTGTAATCTCCGGAAACAACTCTTACCCTTTGAGCCATAACACCGGCAGAAAGAGCAATTAACAAAAGAAATAATATTTTTTTCATCTCTGGTCTTATTATCTTAAATCTATAAATGTGATTGGTTTTCTGCTGTTCGGATTAAAAACAGTTTTAGACAGAATATCAAAATCTATGATTTCAATTTTAGGACTTACCCTCAGTTTTGCCCTGAAATGATCCCGAACTTCATTAACGAAGGTTTCATGGTCCTGATCTGTACTTAGCTTGATGATAATTTCATCCAACCCTATTTCATTAGACTGAATAACAATCTGATAGCATAATATAGTATTAAAATCATTTAAAATATCATTCATTGCAGGCGGATACAATGTTGTCCCTTTGTACTTGATCATCTGCTGTTTTCTTCCGACAACGGGACCAAGCCTCATGGTATTTCTTCCACAGCTGCAGGGCTCGTAATGCGCCTTTACGATATCTCCTGTTTTAAAACGCAGCAAAGGAACAGCCTCAACACCTAAAGTGGTGATCGCCAGTTCACCGTTCTCTCCTTTCTGCACAGGATTTCCATTATCATCAAGAATTTCCGTGATAATCAATTCCGGGTGATGATGACCTCCGATCTGGAACTCGCATTCCGTGAAGGCTGTACTCATTTCTGTAGAAGCATAGGTTGAGAATAACTTAATATTCCATTTCTCTTTGATTTTCTGCGAAAGAATATTGTCTGTAAAATCCTGATTTTTGATGCTTTCACCAATACAAACTGCTCCGTAGACACTGGAATTTTTATAGTCCAATCCATGTTTTTCAGCATAATCAATCATCTTCAAAAGAAAAGACGGAACTGTGATGAGGTATTTAGGTTTGTACCTTAGAATAGAATCCCACTGTAGCTCCGGAATACCGGGACCCATTCTTACCACGCTGGCACCCATTTTTCTTAGTCCCAGAAAATAGGCAAGACCTGCCATAAATCTTTTATCGATTGTGGTGATCATCTGCACTACATCTCCTTTCTGAATTCCGGCGCAGGCAAATGAAATGGCTTCATTATAAGCCAGTCTTTCAAGATCACTGTCTGATAATCCGAAAGTTACCGGATCACCCAAAGTTCCTGAAGTGGTGCTGTAGTCTACAATTTTATCCGGTGAAATACAGAAAAAATCATGATTATGTTCCTGCAGGTCATTTTTTGTGGTGGTAGGAATTTTTTGCAGATCTTCTAATGTCTGAATATCCGAGATATTGATACTGTTCTCTTTAAACAGTCTCTGATAAAAAGGCGAATGGGTTTGAAGATACGTTAACAGTTCCTGGAGCTTATGCTCTTGAAACTTTTTAATGTCCTTAAGGTCTGATCTTTCGATGTCCGGATAGAATTCCAATGATTTAATTTTAAGGAACAAATTTATTTAATTAAAATTAAACGTTTGAATGAATAAAAAATTAAAACAGGAACCCACAATATTTTACCTCTGAAAAGTAAAAGTCTGTATATTGGTATTTCCGGCCGTATTGGTTGTTGTTACTTTTAAAGTATGTGAACCTGAGCCTTTGGGACATTTTTCATCAAAAACATAGATAAAGTCATCTTTTACCCGGGCAAAGCGGAGCCATTTTCCGTCCAGTTCCGCACGGAATGATATGATGTCACCAATTTTAGTTCTTCCATTCAATCGTAGAGTACTGTTTTTCATGAGTGCTTCGTCCTTCCAACCTGCAGAGACAGATGGTAAACTTTGATCTAACAAGAGGGTTGCTGTTCCCAACCTGTTAAACTCTGCTTCTACTTTATCACCGCTCCATTTTGCTTTGACAACATCCGTATCACTTCCATAATCGAACAAAACAACTGTTCTTTCTTTTTCTTTATCCGATAATTTTCTGTTGGGCTTTATTTTCAAAGTATAACCATCATGAACCGGAATATATGGAGTATGAAGAATAACGGTGTTGGAAACAGCATCTGCATTGGAGCTTAGCTTTTCATCCATCTTAAAATTCACAGCATCATACAATGCATTTTTGCTGAGACTGATTTCGGCATTTCCCGTACTTACTGTTTTTGCTTCATCCGGTTTCACCAATTGATCCGAAGAAGTAACCTGCTGCGAATTTCTTGCATAACGGACTTTTGTAACCAGCTTACTTGTATTTCCATTGACGTCCTTTAAAACAATCTCAATATTGTGAACACTGTCATCCTCGAGATGAATAATTCCTGTTTTACCGGATAAATTGTAATTTTTCAGTTTCATTCCCGGTAATTCAGATAAATGCTGGATGCCCATTTTATCTCTTGAAAACTTTGTGTAATCTATACAGCCATTAATATATCGGGTATCGTCATAGCTCACTTTATCAATGGAAAAGCTATAGATCAGCTGACCATCCATCAACAGCTCTGCCTGATAAATTCCAAGATTAAACCCCTGATTGGCTTTATCCACAGCTTTAACCGCAAAGCTTATTTCCGGTGAAGTAACCTGAATAACATCTGTTGTATATCCATTTCCGGCTTTTTTAACTGAAATTCCATTTGCACCAGGCTCATAGGTACTGAAACGACGGTCATACCAATATAGCCCGCTGATCGAAGGAACAACACGGTCCGGAATATTAAAGCCAAAAAGCAAAGGATTGATGCATTCTTCTGTTTTAGTATCCCTGATCTCAAAATGTAAATGCGGTCCTGCCGAACCTCCGGTATTTCCACTTAAAGCAATGAGCTGCCCCTTAGAGACGGGAAACTGTCCGGGAGAAAAAGTGATATCCTGTTCCCATTTTTCGTCTTTATATTGTCTTTCTTTTACATATTCATCCAATTTATCGAAGTATTTATTTAAATGTGCATATACTGTGGTATAACCATTCGGATGGGTAATATAAACAGCATTTCCGAAGCCGTATCGTTCCACTTTTATCCTGCTTACATAACCGTCTGCAGCGGCAACAACGGATAGGTTTTCCTTGCTGTTGGTTCTCAGATCTAAACCCATATGAAAGTGATTGGAGCGGACGGCTCCAAAGTTGGCAGCCAACTGCATGGGAATATTCAGAGGGTTCCTAAAATAATTTTGTGGATAATTATCCTGGGCTGATGCTACAAAATAATTTAGAAAATAAACAACGAAGATGAGTTTGCAGAAAATTTTCATACAGCATTTGGGTTTATACGTCTATTTAAATGTACAAAATTCCGACCAATAAGCAATTCCCGTCGTATCTTATTTTTAGAATCACATTTATTTTTATACGCCAAGTTTTGTCGTTTCCAGCATTGATATTTACCCTATAAAGGTTCAGATGAAAGAATGATTTCTTTTGATCTGATTTTATATTCCAACAACCAGAACATAAAAATAGTATTAATGAAAAAACTTAAAGATGAATTTTAAAGACCCTTTAAAAAAGATGGACGATTTTGATAGGATCAGCCGGGAAATATGGGCAGATATGAAAGGAGAAAAGGTGGCTACCAATTCCGTAGAACCTTTTTTCACCAACCTTTGGGTAGACGAGGGAAAACTTTTCAGAGTGCTTGCTTCTTCCACAGATTTCAACACTTATCTTTTCGATGCCAGGAAAAACTTTATAAACTACTCGCAAGAAGTGGAAAAAGTAAACCTGAAAGAAATACCTCCTGCGAAAATTGATAGCGTAAGGGTAAAGGCCAAGATGATTGAAAAATTAGTCATACAGGAGCCTAAAATAGACCCGAAACAGTTTGAAAATTCTTTTTTAGAACGTATTGATAAAAAAGTATGGGTCAATGTGAGTCCAGGCTATATTGATCCTAAAAACTACACCCATCACACAGAAATTGGAATCAGGGAAAGAAACATTAGCTGTACCATCAATATTCCTTATCGTGAATATAACAGAGAAGCTACACAAACTGCTATCAACGAAGTAGAAACTACCATAACCTATTCTTCAAAATCTCCTGATGCGATAAAAATTAACCTCAGCGATGTGGAAGATTATATGGATGTGATCACCTATCTTTTTCCTTATCACAGAGAGATGGCACAGGTAGGTTTGATTGCCCACTTTGAGGAGGCAGGAAACGGGCTTACCACAGTTGATGATCTGATGTTTTTCTATAATCAGCTTCCTAATTTTGCTCTGACAGGCATAGATTACAAAGGAAAAGCAAAGAAGCTTTCAGATGAAATGCTATGGAATCATTTTTTACAGTTCCTAAATTTTGATTCTCAACTGCTTCGTGATGTAGATTCAATAGGGAAAGCTGCTGCTCTGGCAGTAGAGCCTTTCAGAGATAAAAGCCGATATGCTATCCGTATCCTCACAGCTATTTCCGGAGAATTTGTTTATAAAAAGATTAAAAAAGATCCTAAGCTCATTCTTCACATTTATCATTCTTTAGATGGGGAAAGTGTATACATGGGAAAAGGCATTATTTCCGATACCAATCAGGTTGCTCATGGGCAGATGTTTGAAAACAAAGAGCTTTTTGTAATTTACGTTACGGCTTTCATGCAGGCTCAGCACGCTATGGATGATGCTCATCAGCCTTTGCAAAGAGGTTCTCTTTTCGCATTGGGAGTCAGCAGAGATTCTGACACCATAGAAAGACATTGTGAGCTTACAGGATATTTTATGGAAGGAGATCCTGATAATATTGTCACCTTGATTAATACTGTAAAGGTTTTTAATCTAAAAACGAAGGAAATTGAAGCTGAAAATGAGATTGAAAACGGAGAGTTCAGACCTCTGGACATGCTGCATCTCAAAGTATATGAAAAGGAAAAACTTCGTACAGGTAAAGTTCAAACTCTTGAGACGGATACTGAAGTTCCTGCATTATTTCTTTATCATATCGCTCAGAAGAAGGCAGTAGAGGATGCATTGAGATGTCTTCGTGTTGCTGCTGATCTTATGGTGATATCAGCCAGTCTTGCGACTATAGAATCCGGGGTTTCAGGGTTACCTCTATATGTAGCTTATGCCGATATTGGGGTTGCCCTTTCAGATTTCTATATAGAGACTCAGCTTAGAGATGAGCTTAAAATGACTGCCAAAGGGCAAGATCTTTTAAAATTATGGGATGATATTTATATGGTTCAGGGCGCGACAAGTGCCATGGCGAGTATGCTGCCTAAGGCAGAAAAAGCACTGGATGCCACCGTAGAAGTATTATACACTTCCAGATATCCGCGTCAACAGGAAAGCATACAAAAGTTAATCAAAAATACATTATATTCGTTTCCTTTAAGGAATTATTCTAAAAATGGATTAAATGTTCTTTCAAAGGCCAGCCTTGAAAATATTACCAGACATTCTTCTGATTTTGAGAAGCTGAGAGTGTTTTTTATTGAGAATGCAGCGAAAGAAATAGGAGTACTTCATAAAGGAAAATTGCTTTTCAAAGGAGAATCTCCTGCAAGGACAGATATTTTTTTAGATTATGTCTATAGAAAAGCAGGTGGAAATGTAGCTAAGCTTGAAGAAGAGTTTAGCAGACTTGCCGGAATGGCAGAGAATCTCACACCCCACATTAGTCTTACTGTTGAGGAGTTTAAAGCAGGATTAAAAGTCCTTGAAGAAACTGAAATCAATGCTGAAAACGCAATTGATTACATATATGATGTATTACCATATTTCAATCACTATATACTTAACAATGAGGTAATTATGGTTTCTGATTCCAATTGTGTTAATGTTGTTCAAAAAGTAATAGAATATTTAGAAACAGGTAATATATCACAAGCATTACATTCCGATGGACAAGATGTTGAAGTTTTAGAACAAATATTTGAGAATAGTTTTTCTTCACCTGTTAAAATTGAAGATATTAGGAGTATTGATATGGCCGAAGGTGAAATTGGTATAATGTATATTTATAAAAAAGGATTTAAACATGGACACGTTTTCAATGTTATTAAAAAAAATAAAAGACTAATGCTTCTTAATGGACAAAAAGGACTTATGCAAACATTTGAAAAGGCAGATTTTGTAGAATATTTAAAAGTAAAATAAAAATAAAAACAATATGTTAACAGACGACAAAATGCTAGAAATAGCCAATAAGTATATAAAACAAATAGGGCAAAGAATAAATATTGAACTTGAAATTCCTCACGAATTCATTAAGAAAAGCTATGGCAATGTTTATGATTATGTTGCGAAGGACTCTACAAAACATCGCTTAGCAGGCAATGGCCCATTCCTCGTAAGAAATGACACCGGTATAGTCATTCAGTTTGGAACATCGGACGATGTAGAGTATTATTTAAATGGATATGAAAATGGCACATGGAAACCTAGCATTCATGGAGTTTGGGATCCTAACCAGAATTAATATCAAACTCACTCTTGTATTAAAATAAAAACCTAGATGTTGACGGAGCAAAAAGTAATAGAAACCGCAAAAGACTATATAAAAAAATTAAGTCAAAAATGAGAAATAGAACTTACTATTGCAGAGGAACACTCAATTCAAAAAGAATATGGCATGGTATTTTATTTTAACTCAAAAAAATTTGTAGAAGATAAAATTGAAAAAGCCAAGCTAATAGGCTGCTCTCCATTGGAATACGAAGCAGGAAGATGGCCAGATATGCCTAGCCTTAGCAACTTTAAATAATTCACAGCCACCTTCGGGTGGCTTTTTTATAGATAATATGGCTTCAATTTCATGCTCAAAACAGTCTGAAAAATTCACTTATTGACTATTCACCATTCACTTTTTACCACTTCCTTCATTTATATTTCTGAAATTGAACTTTTTAATAGATATAAGCTAAATAAAACATATCTTATAAACCGACAAAAATCACTAAATTTGCAGACTTAATTAATCAACGATATTGAGATATTTACAATGAGCCAATTTAAAGAATACAAAAACCTCAACCTTATTGACGTAGCCGAGAATGTAGCGGAATTTTGGAAACAGAATAAAACGTTCAGTAAAAGTGTTGAGATTCGCGAGGGTAATGCCGAGTTTGTTTTTTATGAAGGTCCGCCTTCAGCAAACGGTATGCCCGGAATTCACCACGTTATGGCCAGAGCATTAAAGGATATTTTCTGTCGTTTCCAGACTCAGAACGGGAAGCAGGTTTTCCGTAAAGCGGGCTGGGATACACACGGACTTCCTGTGGAACTGGGCGTAGAGAAAGAATTAGGAATTACGAAAGAGGATATTGGCAAAAAAATCTCTATTGAAGATTACAACAAAGCCTGCCGTGAAGCGGTAATGCGATATACAGACGTATGGAATGACCTTACGGAAAAAATCGGATACTGGGTAGACCTTGAGGATCCGTACATTACGTATAAGTCAAAATATATGGAGACGGTTTGGTGGTTGCTGAAGCAATTGTATGATAAAGAATTATTGTACAAAGGTTACACGATTCAGCCTTATTCTCCGAAAGCCGGAACAGGATTATCTTCCCACGAGCTGAATCAGCCGGGAACGTACCGTGATGTTTCGGATACAACGGTTGTGGCACAGTTCAAAGCGAAGAAAGAAACTTCTGAACTGTTCAGTGATGTGGATGGAGACGTACATGTTTTAGCATGGACGACTACTCCATGGACTTTACCTTCCAATACAGCACTTGCAGTAGGGAGAGATATTGAATATGTTTTGGTTAAAACATTCAACCAATATACCTTTGAACCTATCACCATTGTATTGGCAAGGGTTCTTTTACCTAAAGTATTCGGTAAGAAATATGCAGAAGGTACAGATGAAGATTTTGCCGGTTATACTGAAGAAAGCAAAGTGATTCCTTTCAAGATAGTAAAAGAGTTTACCGGAGAAAAATTGGCCGGAACCCAATATGAACAGCTGATCCCGTGGTTTACACCGGAGGAGTCACCTGAAAAAGCTTTCAGAGTGATCATCGGAGATTTTGTAACCACTGAGGACGGTACCGGTATCGTTCACATTGCCCCTACATTTGGTGCTGATGATGCGAGAGTAGCTAAAGAGGCAGGAATTCCTCCCATGTTGATTAAAGATGGAAACGACAATCTGGTTCCGTTGGTTGACCTGCAGGGTAGATTCATTAAAGGTGAAAATGTACCTGAAGTATTTTCAGGAAAATATATCAAGAACGAATATTACGATGATGGAACCGCTCCTGAGAAATCATGGGATGTAGAACTGGCGATCGTCTTAAAGACTGAAAATAAAGCTTTCAAAGTAGAGAAATATGTTCACAGTTATCCGCATTGCTGGAGAACTGACAAGCCGGTATTGTATTATCCTCTTGATTCATGGTTTGTGAAAATGACCGCTGTAAAAGACAGACTGGTTAATTTAAACAAGGAAATCAACTGGAAGCCGAAAGCTACCGGAGAAGGACGTTTCGCGAACTGGCTTGAAAATGTGAACGACTGGAATTTATCCCGTTCAAGATACTGGGGAATTCCGTTGCCAATCTGGAGAACAGAAGATCTTAAAGAAGAAAAGATCATAGGATCTGTAGAGGAATTATACAATGAAATAGAAAAATCTGTTGCAGCAGGATTCATGAAAGAAAATCCGTTCAAAGGTTTTATAATAGGAAATATGTCCGAGCAGAACTATGAATTGGTTGATCTTCATAAAAATGTGGTGGACAAAGTGGTTCTGGTTTCAGAGTTCGGAAAAGCAATGAACCGCGAGAGCGACCTTATCGACGTTTGGTTCGATTCAGGATCTATGCCTTATGCACAGCTGCATTATCCTTTTGAAAATAAGGAAATGATCGACAACAATAAAGCATTCCCTGCTGATTTCATTGCAGAAGGTGTTGACCAGACGAGAGGTTGGTTCTATACCCTTCATGCGATCGGTACCGCTGTTTTTGATTCGGTTGCTTATAAAAATGTGATGAGTAACGGTCTTGTTCTGGATAAGAACGGGCAGAAAATGTCAAAACGTTTAGGAAATGCTGTGGATCCTTTCGAAACACTTTCTGTATACGGTCCGGATGCTACCAGATGGTACATGATCTCGAATGCAAACCCTTGGGAAAACCTGAAATTCGACATCGAAGGAATTGACGAAGTGAGAAGAAAGTTCTTCGGAACACTTTATAATACGTACTCGTTCTTTGCATTGTATGCCAATGTGGATGGCTTCAATTATACGGAAAAAGAAGTGGAAAACCGTCCGGAAATCGACAGATGGATCCTTTCTGAGCTTAATCTTTTAATCAAAGAAGTAAAAGCATTCTACGAAGATTACGAACCGACAAGAGTAGCAAGAGCAATCAGCACATTTGTGAATGATAACCTGAGCAACTGGTACGTAAGACTGTGCAGAAGACGTTTCTGGAAAGGAGATTATTCTGATGATAAAATCTCAGCTTACCAGACTTTATATACGTGTCTTGAGACTGTGGCGAAATTATCAGCCCCTATTGCTCCGTTCTTTATGGATCAATTGTATCAGGATTTAAATAAAGTAACAGGAAAAGAAAACTGCGAATCTGTGCATTTAACAGACTTCCCTGTAGCTAATGAAAGTCTGATAGATCAGGATCTGGTAGAAAAAACACATTTGGCTCAGAACATCACGAGTATGGTTTTCTCCCTGAGAAAGAAAGAAAATGTGAAAGTTCGCCAGCCCTTACAGAAAGTACTGGTTCCGGTTCTGGATGCTAAAACTGAGGAGCAGATCTTAGCCGTTGCAGACCTGATCAAGCAGGAAGTGAACGTGAAAGAATTACAGTTGATTAATGCAGAAGAAGCATCGCATTTAATTGTAAAGCAAATCAAGCCGAATTTCAAAGCTTTAGGTCCTAAATTAGGGAAAGACATGAAAACGGTAGGCGGAGAAATTGCGAATTTCAGCACAGAGCAGATTGCCAATCTTGAAAAAGACGGAAAAATAGATATTCAAGGGTATGAGATCACCCTTGATGATGTGGAAATCTCTACAAAAGATATCCCGGGATGGACGGTAACTTCCGACGGGAAAACAACTGTGGCATTAGATTTGACGTTAACAGAAGAATTAAAATCTGAAGGTATTGCAAGGGAGTTCATCAACAGGATTCAGAATCTGCGAAAAGAGAAGGACTTTGAACTGACGGACAGGATTAAAATCTCCATTGAAGAAAACTCACCTTTCATTGAAGATGTTAAGAAAAATGAGGAATATATTTCATCTGAGGTCTTGTCAAATAAAATAGAAATTGTATCTTCACTTTCAAATTTTAACGAAATCGAAATAGATGAGGTTAATTTTAAGATAAATGTCGAAAAAAATTAACATATAGTTATTGTATTTCAAATTCCATTTCATAATTTTATTAAAAAAGAGAAAAGAATATGTCAGACGAAAGAGTAAGATACAGCGATGCTGATTTACAGGAATTTAAAGCTATCATAAGAGAAAAAATAGAAAAAGCAGAAAGAGATCTTCAGCTGATCAGAGAAAGCTTCATCAATGACCAGAATAATGGTACAGACGATACTTCTCCTACATTCAAAGCTTTTGAAGAAGGAGCAGAAACGCTGAGCAAGGAGCAGAACTCTATATTAGCAGGACGCCAGGAAAAATTTGTGCGTGATCTTAAGAATGCTTTGATCCGAATCGAAAATAAAACCTATGGTGTATGCAGAGTGACAGGAAAGCTGATCCCTAAGGAAAGACTTTTAGCCGTTCCTCATGCTACGCTGAGCATTGAAGCGAAAAATATGCAGAAATAAACCGTTAAGGTTTGTAAAAATACTATTGGGTTTATATCGTATTCACGGATACTTTATAAACCTAATTTTTAATGTATACCCATGAGCGAAGTATTAATTTTAGCAATTATTGTTGCTGCAGTTTTACTGTTTTTCAATAGAGAATGGATCAAAAACAGATTCTTTCCTGACCGGCAGAAGAACTACACCATTGATGATCAGTTTAATTCTGATAAACGTGAAAGGGAAAAAGAAATTGACAGAATTTTGAGTAAGATGGGCAAAAACGGGGTTAGTGACCTGTCTGCAAAAGACCGGAAAAGACTCGATGAGCTGTCCAAAATGTAACATTTAAAAAAGAAAAGAAAATGGAATCTATCATAGTACATCCTAAAAATCCTATGGAACTGAGTGCACTGAAAAGTGTTTTAAAAGATATGAACATCAGATACGAGCGTGCTCAGACCAAAAATACGTTCCATACAGAAAAGGTAGCCAAGAAAATCTTTGACAAGAAAAATTCTGAGAAACCTTCTAAACCAAAAGGACAGTAATGAAAAAGATCTTAGCTATAACATTTTTAGTATTGTTAATTGATCAGGCTTCAAAAATTTACATCAAAACCCATTTCAATCTGGATGACAGTGTTACTGTTCTTCCGGGCTTTAAACTGACTTTTGTAGAGAATCCGGGAATGGCTTACGGGCTTCATTTCGGAGGTATTATCGGGAAATATTTCCTGGTGATCCTTAGACTTTTCTTAATTGGAGGAATGGTTTATATGTTCAAAAAATGGCTGCAGCAGGGAGCATCCAACTATCTTTTGATCCCAATGGCTATTATTTTTGCCGGTGCCATTGGAAATATCATTGACGGAATGTTTTATGGACTTATCTTCGACAGCGGAACAGTTTACGACCCAAGCATCGACCGATGGATAGGATATGGAGGAGTTTCGAAGTTTGTTCCTTTCGGACAAGGTTATTCTGCTTTTATGAAAGGCTGTGTAGTAGATATGCTTCACTTTCCTCTGGTAGACTGGTATGTTCCTGATAATATCCCTTTGATTGGTGGTAAACACCTTGAATTCTTCAAGTATATTTTCAATGTGGCCGATTCTGCCATTACGGTAGGAGCTGCTTTATTATTAATATTCAGAAAAAAAGCTTTTCCTAACGGACTTGAGTTTTAAAAACAGTATTCCGGATGAAAAAAGTAATCAAAAATATTTTTAAAATTTTCCTGCTGCTTGTTGTAGCGGGAATTATTTTTATGGCCTGGGCTAACTACAGTATCAGAAAAGAAAGCAGCGCTTTTGTTTCTTACAATATCTCTGATGTTCCTGAAACCAAAGTGGCTTTACTGCTCGGAACCGGGAAGAATCTGAACAACGGCATGCCGAATGCTTATTTCTACAATAGGATACAGGCCGCCATAGACCTGTATAAAAGCGGAAAGATCAAATACATTATCGTAAGCGGAGACAACAGTACCAAAGATTATAATGAACCGGAAGATATGCAGCTTACTTTAATGAAATACGGCATTCCAAAGGATAGGATTATAATGGATCATGCCGGATTTCGTACTCTGGATTCCGTGGTAAGGGCAAAAGATATCTTTGGACAGCAGAAGCTGGTGATCATTTCACAGAAATTCCACAATGAAAGAGCTGTTTTTCTGGCTAAAAAAAACGAAATAGAAGCTTTCGGGTATAATGCTAATGATGTAAATAAATACGCCGGCTTAAAGACCAACCTCAGAGAGTATCTGGCCAAAGCAAAGGTTTACTGGGATTTGCTTTTCGGAGTACAGCCGAAATTCGGGGGAGAAAAAATTATTATTCCTTAACTATCTATCTTCACTGGAAATAACATTGCTTTTTAGCTTAAAAATTCTCCGCAATTTTAATTTCACACAAACATCTGTGCAAATCTGTGTAATCTGCGGGAGAATTAATTAAATTTGCAATTCATTAATTTTTATAAATAATTTAAACAAATGTCAAGAATTCTTACCGGCATTCAAGCCACCGGAACCCCCCATCTTGGAAATCTTCTTGGGGCGATTATTCCTGCTATTGAACTTTCCAAGCAGGAAGGAAATGAATCATTTTTATTCATTGCGAATCTTCATTCTCTTACCCAGATCAAAGATGCGAAGGTTTTAAAACAGAATACCTACGAGATTGCTGCGGCTTGGCTTGCTTGTGGGCTGGATACAGAAAAAACATATTTTTACAGACAGAGTGATATCCCTGAAACCTGTGAACTTTCTTGGCATTTATCATGTTTTTTTCCTTACCAGAGATTAACCCTTGCTCATTCATTTAAAGATAAAGCAGACAGGCTTCAGGACGTTAACGCCGGACTGTTCACCTATCCTATTCTGATGGCTGCGGATATTTTACTGTACGATGCAGAAATAGTTCCTGTAGGAAAAGATCAGCTTCAGCATCTTGAAATTGCCCGTGATGTAGCATCAAGGTTCAACAATCAAATGGGAGAAGTTTTTGTACTTCCTCAATCTGAGCTTCAGGAAGACACGAAATATGTTCCCGGAACAGATGGCCGTAAAATGTCTAAATCCATGGGAAATATCATTAATATATTCTTACCTGAAAAAGAGCTGAAAAAACAGGTAATGAGTATAGAAACCGATTCTAAAGCTCTGGAAGAACCAAAAGACCCTGAAACAGATAAAGTTTTTGCGATCTATGAACTGATTGCTACTCCTGAGCAGACGGAAGAATTAAGAGCTAAATACTTAGCCGGAAACTTCGGTTACGGACACGCCAAATTAGAGCTTTTAAATCTGATTTTAACCCGTTTTGCAAAAGAAAGAGAAATGTTCACTTATTATATGAACAATCTGGATGAGCTGGAAGCAAAACTTCAGGAAGGTGCTGCAAAAACAAGAGTAGTTGCAACAGAAACCATTAGAAAAGTAAGAGCAAGCTTAGGAATTTAAACATTAAGATACCAAAGCATTGTTTTTAGAAAGAATAAAGCAGTGCAATCCATCTTCAAACTCATAGACAATATCCCATCCGGGATATTGTTTTGTTATAGTCCTGATGATAGAGAGTCCCAAACCGGTAGAACTATGGTCTGAGCCCTGCTTATAAAAGCGGTTGAAGATCTGCACTTTGTCCAATGGAACACCATTACTGCTATTCCGGAAGACGAGCCTGTTATCTTCTATAATGATATTGACAATCCCCTCCTGATTATTATATTTAATTGCATTTTTAAGCAGATTGGAAAGCAGGATATCCACCAGATCAGGATTAAAATCTGCCCCAAAGAATCCTTTTTCAACAATGCTGACTTCAATTTTTTTGAATTCGATAAAATCCTCATAGCTTTTAACCAGTTCCGCAATCATTTCATTGAAATTTACTTTTGACATTTTATTGAACTGGCTATTCTCTATTTTTGAAAGCATCAGCAGGGATTTATTCAGTCCTGCCATTCTTCTCAGGTCTCCTTTCACTTCAGTAAGGAAATTCATATTCTTCTTGTCAAGATCATCATTCTGGATCATCAGATCGATCTTATTAGTCACAATAGCCAGCGGTGTCTGAAGTTCATGAGATGCATTTTCAATGAATTGCTTCTGCTGATGGAAAACAAATTCGTTCCGTTTAATCATTTCCTCTATTTCCACATTAAGCTCTTCAAATTCTTTAATAGAATAATTCTGAGGTTCCTGTGGGGAAGAAGCTCCGAACTGGTATTTCTTCAGCCTGTTTAAAATGGCATAGAACGGACGCATGGCTTTGTTCAGCATATACCCATTGACAGCAACAATACTGATCACAAGTAAAATATACAGCACGATTAAAGCTGTAGTCAGGTCATACACCAGCTCGTCCTGCTCTACAGTAGAAGTCCGTATTTCAAGTCTCTGGCGTTTTCCAAACTGATCTATAAAATCGGTCTCAAGTACGCGGTAAGGCTGGTCCTTATCATCATATTCCATATAGAACATCTTGTTATAGAGCCTGTTTTTATCTTTATATTCAGATTCTGAAATAGGTTTGATCTTAAATTCGTTAAATCCGAAATCTTTACTGTTCAACAGTTTAGGATCGTGATATACGGCCTTAATGATTTGTATCTTTCTGTCTTTCAGTCCGTCATCTACATTATCATAAACCTCGTCCAGGATATAGGCATAAAATAGCGCTGCCCAGACCGCAATGATCAACAGCAGAATGCCGATCATATATTTGATAGTGTAATATTTTAAGGAAACTTTCATCTAGACAAATTTATAACCAATTCCGTAAACGGCCTGGAAATCGGCTTCTGCATTGAGGCTTTTCAATTTTTTACGGAGATTTTTAATTTGTGAATAGATAAAGTCCAGACTGTCTGCCTGGTCAATATAATCTCCCCAAATAGCTTCAGCCAAAGTCGTTTTCTGCAACGTTTTTTCCGGGTGGATAACAAAATAGTACAGGAGGTCATATTCCTTACGGTTAAGAATCAGATCTTCATTCCCGACTTTAACGGTTCTGTTTTCCGGATCAATGCTGATGTTTTTATAGGTAATTGTATTTTCCCCATCCTGATTCTTTCTTCTGATTACAGACCTGATTCTCGCCATTAACTCAGCAAGATGAAAAGGTTTTGCCAGATAATCATCGGCCCCTATTTCCAGTCCTGCCACCTTATCATAAACAGAATCTTTGGCCGATAGAATAATCACAGGATCTTTCTTATGCAGCTTCCTGATTTCTCTCAGCAGGTCAATTCCATTTCCATCCGGCAGCATAATATCCAGAAGAATACAGTCATATTCATACGAAATGATCTTTTCCAGCCCTGTATTGTACGTAAGGGCAAATTCTACAATAAAACGCTCTGCTTCCAGAAAAGTCTGTACAGTATCTTTCAGTTCCGGTTCATCTTCTATGATTAATATCTTCATTCTGCAGTATTAGTCTATCAAATATATGAAATAGAAGAAAGATGAAAGCTCAGGGTTATTTTCAAGGACTGTTGTTTTTACAATAGTAATTGAATATTCTTCAATCGATACTGTTACTTAAAAACTTCCATCTTCTAGCTTTCATCTTCCTTCAGCTATATTTTTTCAATTGAATTAATCATCAATTCTCTTGAAGTTTCCTTTTCTGTCAAATTCAAGATCCAGGCCGTTAGAAAGTTCTGCTTTATAAGACCACCTTTCTTTTTCTATCTTAACGATATAGGTATTTGGAAAGTTCTTAGCAGCATAGTTCCTGATCGATGCCGGAATAAATGCATAAGGCAGCTTCTGATGTTTTCCGTCCACTTCTTTCCAGTCTCCGCTACTGTCGAATTCTACCTTCATCCCGTTAGCAAGATAGACCTGGTATTCATCAACACCATAGATTTCTCTGTCTTCGATTGCCGATCCTACAGCAACACCTTTAAAATGGGAGGCAAGGAAATTTTTAGCCGTTTTAGGCAGTTGATTGGCATTGATTGCTTTGTCCTGTGCAAAGATAAATCCGCCTGCCAGTAAGAAAATTAAAACGAATGCTCCGGTGATTTTCCTAAAATTTCTCATAATCTTAAATTTTTTCTGTTTTATTATGGAGCAAAGTTCAGAATCAATTTAGGAAAGAATTAGGAAAAATGAAAAGTGGAGAATGAATAATGAAAAAAAATTGAACCATTAAGATCAGATAAGTGTTTAAGAAAATTAAGAAAGCTGCTGCCTAATAAAATCATTTGATTTTTTCTTAATTAAACTTAAGACCTTCAATCATCTTAATGGTTCAAAAAATAAATTTTGTAGCTATTGAAAGCTGTGTATTTTATAAATATTCTTTAATCTGCAAAAGATGGGTAATACTTTTCAGACCTTCTTCCTGCTTATTTTCTTTATACACATCGAAGAAGATTACATCAATTCCATAATTCTGGGACCCGACAACATCCGCGATCCAGTCGTCACCAATCAGGATACTCTCTCCTTTACCGGCTTGTGCAAGCCCCAACGAATATTCAAAGATCTTCGGATTGGGTTTTCTCACCCCTACAGAATCAGCACTGGTAATGGTTTTGAAATATTTATCAATTCCTGAAAGGATGCATTTCCTCTCTGTTACTTCCTGGAAGCCATTGGAAATAACGTGCAACGTATAATCTTTTGATTTCAGATATTCCAAAATGTACTCTGCACCTTCTACCAGCTCGTTGTGGTTGAGGATCTTATCCAGGAAATGCTCTTCAAAATATTGCGAAAGCTCTTCATCATCCACTCCGAAATGTTTGAAAGTATCATAGAAACGGTGTTTTCTCAGGTATTCTTTACCGATAATACCGTCTCTGATCTTTTCCCAAAGGCTCTCATTAATTTCATGATAGACAGAATGGAAGGCCTCAAAGTCGATATTATAATGTAAGGTGATTTCCTGTTTTTCAAAAAGGTCTTTGATGGTAAGGTAAGCGTTCTTACGGTGATCCCAGAGCGTATTGTCCAGGTCAAAAAAAATGTGCTGAATTTTCATACAGCACAAAATTACTCAATTTAATTTTTGGAAATCGGGAAATTCTTGCTTTTGGTTTGTACCAATTCAAGACTTTTGGAGTAACTCAGTAAAAAATCAATTGTTTGTTTCTTAGGTTTCAAAGTTTTCACTTTTAAGGAATCATTTTTTTTCATAGGCGAAAGTATGTTTTCCTTTAAACGTGAATTTTTCGAAAATATTATTCTAACGTGTCAATACAATGTTATTTTCGTCCATGATTTTTCTCAGGTTAATGAGTGCATAGCGTACTCTTCCCAATGTGGTATTGATACTCATATTAGTATGATCTGCAATTTCTTTGAAACTTAAACCATCGAAAAATCTTAATTTAATAACTTCCTGCTGATTCTGTGGCAAGAACTGAAGCATCCTCAAAAGATCTTCCTGGATCTGCAACGTTACTAGCTGCTCTTCAATATTTTCTGAAGGCTCCCGGATCAGATCGAAAATAGAATACTCATCTGTTTCAAAAGTAGTTTCTGAAACTTTAACGTTTTTCGCTTTCAGTCTGAAATGATCAATAATAAGGTTGTGTGCAATTCTTTTTGCCCAAAGAATAAATTTTCCTTCTTCGTTATATCGTCCTTCTTTCAACATCAGGATGATTTTCATGAATGTATCCTGAAAAACATCATTGGCCAGGTCTTCATCATTAATTTTGTAAAAAATGAATGTAAACAGTTCTCTCTGATGACGATGAATAAGGGCTGATAGGGCTTCTTCATCTCCTTTCTGATAAAGGGAAATTAGTAGGCTGTCCGTTTTTGATTTCATAACTCTTCTCAATAATAAAAAATTTGCAGACCAGCAATTCTCCAGATATTTTATCTGGCCCTAGCTGTAAATACAAAACAGTTTTTTAGAGTAAAGTAAAATCAATAGGCAGTACAATTATTATATGGTGTAAATATAATAATTTTTTAATAACTGTTAACCTATTATTAAATTTTTACGGGAAAATTTAAAAAAAATCACTTAAACATATCATGAATAAAGACTGTAGGAATATTTAATGTTAAATTAACATTTAAGCCTTTCAGCTCTTTTCCGTTCAAACGGGCCTCTCCGATTGGGAAAGCATAGCCTCCGGTAAGATCCAAAAGGCCGAAAAGAGTAACTCCTATTTTTGGTGCGATATATTTATTAGTTCCTTCTGCCCCAATTAAAAGATAATATGAGTGGTAGAAATCTACATTTTTTTCAAAATTAAGAAGAACATCGGCCTGCAGTTTCGGCATGATCGCAAACTTAGACCCGGCGGATCCCATTAAAGCAGATGCACCCAAACGGTATATCACATCATCATTCTTCAGAAAAAGCAGCTTCCCTCCCAATTCTCCAAAGCTTTGGTTCTGGTATGTATATCCTACGGTGACCATTTTATGCATGGTATACTGTGCCCTTGCCACTATGCTCAGGAAAAATATAAAAAGTACGGTAACTGCTGATCTAAAATTCATCATCTCTAATTATTTAAGGTGTAAAATTAAAAAAAACTGCCTTACCCAAAGATAAAGCAGTCCTATTTATTA
Organism: Chryseobacterium lathyri; assembly: GCF_019970085.1. NCBI lineage: Bacteria > Pseudomonadati > Bacteroidota > Flavobacteriia > Flavobacteriales > Weeksellaceae > Chryseobacterium > Chryseobacterium lathyri. The sequence continues at coordinate 82,545 of NZ_JAHXYG010000001.1, forward strand.
TTTCTGAAGACAAATTAAATGCCGAAAGCAGCTTTAATTTCGTCTACTTTGTCAAGTTTTTCCCAAGTAAAGAACTCAAGACCCGTAAGGGTAATTTCATTTTTCTGACCTTTATTGAATGTTTTGTCAGCTATATAATGCTCTTTCCCCATATGCCCGTAAGAAGCCGTTTCCTGGTAGATAGGATTTCTTAATTTTAAGTTCTGCTCAATGGCATAAGGTCTTAAATCAAAGATTGAAGTCACTTTTTTAGCAATATCACCATCATGAAGATCTACTTTCGCGGTTCCATAAGTGTTGATATACAAACCGCAAGGTTCAGCAACACCAATTGCATAGGAAACCTGTACCAGAACTTCGTCAGCTACTCCTGCAGCCACTAAGTTTTTAGCAATGTGTCTTGTAGCGTAAGCAGCACTTCTGTCTACTTTCGACGGATCTTTTCCAGAGAAAGCACCACCACCGTGAGCTCCTTTTCCTCCGTAAGTATCTACGATAATTTTTCTTCCCGTAAGACCTGTATCCCCGTGAGGACCTCCGATCACAAACTTCCCTGTTGGGTTGATGTGATATTTGATCTGATCGTTGAACAATGCCTTGATCTCTTCAGTCTGCTGAGCTACTACTCTTGGAACCAGGATCTTTTTGATGTCTTCACGGATCTTATCCAGCATTTCTTCTTCAGTTCCAAAGTCATCATGCTGTGTAGAAACCACAATAGAATCAATTCTTACCGGCTTGTGATCGTCAGAATATTCAATTGTTACCTGGCTTTTTGCATCCGGACGAAGGTAAGCGATTTCGTTTCCTTCTCTTCTCAATACAGAAAGTTCTTTAAGGATCGTGTGGGCAAGGTCTAAAGCAAGCGGCATATAATTAGCCGTTTCGTTGGTTGCATAACCGAACATCATCCCCTGGTCACCAGCTCCCTGTGCGTTAGCTTTGGCTTCAAAAGATTCATCGTTTACTGCTCTATCCACTCCCTGGTTGATATCCGGAGACTGTTCGTGAATCGCGGAAATTACTCCACACGAATCTCCATTGAACATATATTCTCCCTTAGTGTATCCAATTCCGTTAATAACATCTCTTGCAATAGTTTGAACATCAAGATATGCATCGGACTTCACTTCTCCGGCCAGCACGACCTGCCCTGTTGTTACAAGGGTTTCACATGCTACCTTAGAGCTTTTATCATATGCTAAAAAGTGATCGATTAATGCATCGGAGATCTGATCGGCAATTTTATCCGGATGTCCTTCTGAAACTGATTCAGATGTAAATAGATAAGACATATTATTCTTTGTTTTTTAGATTAAAATATATGAAGAAAAATAAGAATAAATTGCCTAGAAAGAATACTGTTTTAGCATATTTTTAGAGAGGTTGCAATCAGGTCAAATTTTTCCTCGTTTATAAACGTTCGCAAATTTAAGTACTATTTTTTTAATACTAAAGGTTTTTGCTTATTAATTGTAATTTTCTTAAGATTAATGATTTATATCACTTTGCGGTCTTCTTAGTTCATTGCGGTTTGATGCTCACAAATTCCTTTGGATTTACATGATAATTCAGTTTAAGCTCAAGGGATTTTTTGATAGACAGCGCCAGCTCATCAATAATTTTCTGCTTAAAAGTCGGCTTATAGTAAATAATGCTGATCTCTCTGTAAGGAAAAGGTTTTTTGAACCTGAAAACATTTTCTTTTTGTTCTTCCGAAAGCTGGCTCAATGCTAATTCCGGCAGAATGCTGATCCCTCCCACTTTATCCACCATATGGACCAAAGTCTGAATATTGGATGCTAAAAAATCCAAATTCTTAGGCTTTAATGTATTTTCTTTTAAATGACAGATATTCTCAAACTGGTTTCTCAGGCAGTTCCCTTCTTCCAGGAGCCAGACTTTTTCCACATTCAGTTCTTCAGGTATGATGTAAGAGTTCTTTTTATTCGCTTCCGTATTGGAGCTGTAGATCATCAATTCTTCATTGAAAAGAAAGTCCTGATAAAATTCATCAGCAGAATCATAAGGGGTAGAAATAATTCCGGCATCCAGTTCACCTGCTTTTAAAGCCTTGACAATATTGTCTGTAGTCATTTCTTTTACATTCATCTGGATTTTCGGATTATCTTCCAAAAATTTAAAGATTTCTGTCGGCAAAATGAAAGAAGAAACGGTAGGAATGATTCCTAAATTGATCGTTCCTCCTAAAATATTATTCAAAAGGTTGGCTTTATTTTTCAGCTCATTGACAGATTCTATAATTACCTTTGCCTGATCAATGATTTGGAGCCCAACATCTGTAGTACGGATTGGGTGTGTTGTTCTGTCGAACACCTTCACATCCAGTTCATCCTCAAATTTTTGTATCATCGCACTTAATGTAGGCTGTGTAATAAAGCATGCCTGAGCTGCTTTACCAAAATGTTTGTACTTATCTACAGCGATAAGATACTCCAGTTGCTGAATGTTCATCTGATTAATATTATCTATTACAAAGATAAAATGTTTTTGCTATTTGTAATCAAAAATTCAAGTAAATTTGATATTTAATACGTCTGCATAAGACAGTTTACAAGGGAAATCAACCATACAAATCATAACTATATGGATTCTAAAAAATTAACGCTAAGCAATGGCGCACCTTATTTTGAACATCAGGACTCACAGACAGTAGGTCCCAGAGGGCCTGTCCTGCTGCAGGATTTCATTCTTCAGGAAAACCTTGCACACTTTGTAAGGGAAAGAATCCCCGAGAGAATTGTGCATGCCAAAGGAACCGGAGCCTACGGAACATTTACCGTAACACACGACATCAGTCAGTATACAAAAGCCAAATTATTTTCAAAAATAGGAAACTCATGCAGAATGTTTGCCCGGTTTTCTACTGTTGGGGGTGAAAAAGGAAGTGCAGATACAGCAAGGGACCCGAGAGGTTTTGCTTTAAAATTTTATACGGAAGACGGGAACTGGGATCTGGTAGGAAATAACACGCCGGTATTCTTTATTAAGGATGCCAAAAAATTTCCAGACTTCATCCATACCCAGAAAAGAGTTCCGAAAACCAATTTAAAGAGTGCTACGATGATGTGGGATTTCTGGAGCCATAATCCGGAATCTCTTCACCAGGTTCTTATTTTAATGTCTGACAGAGGAACACCTTATGGTTACAGACATATGCACGGGTTCGGATCACATACTTTTTCGATGATCAATGCTCAAAATGAAAGAGTCTGGGTAAAATTCCATTTTATAACAAAACAGGGAATCAAAAACTTCACTGATGCAGAGGCCGTAAAGATGGCTGGAGAAAACCCGGATTTTGCACAGGAAGATCTTTGCAACGCCATTGAAAATGGAGATTTTCCGAAGTGGACCATGTATATCCAGGTGATGACGGAAGAGCAGGCAAAAGATTTCAGATGGAATCCTTTTGATATTACGAAAGTATGGTTTCATGATGATTTCCCGATGATCGAAGTAGGTGAAATGGAACTGAATGAAGTTCCTGTCAATTATTTTGCACATGTGGAACAGTCTGCATTTTCACCAAGCAGTCTTATTAACGGAATCAGCTTTTCTCCGGACAAAATGCTTCAGGGAAGGTTATTCTCTTATCCCGATGCCCACAGATACAGAGTGGGAGTCAATGCTCACCAGTTGGAAGTGAATCGATGCCCTTTTGCAGTCAACAACTACCAGAGAGACGGTTTTATGGCAGATTCCAGTCAATACCAGGATAAACCGAATTATTTCCCGAACAGTTTTGATGACATTAAACCGGATCCGGGTTATAAGAATTATGAATATGAGCTGGACAGTGCCCATGTTGCCAGCTATAACAGAAATGAAAATGATGATGATCATTATACCCAACCCGGATTACTGTATACAAAATCTATGACCGCTGAAGATAGAGAGCACCTAATCAGCAACATCGTAGGAAGTATGAGAGGAATTTCCGGACCGAAAAAAGATGAGATCATCAACCGTCAATTATGTCACTTTTTCAGGACTAATATAGAACTTGGCATGAAAGTGGCATCTCAGCTAAATATCAATATTGATGCTAATATGATGAATCATTCGAAATAGGATTTTGAAGGATTCATTAAGTAAAAGGAAAAAAAACTAATATTTTTTCCTTTTTTTTGCAAAAAATTCATAATTTGCAAAAAATAATATTTTATAGTGGAAAAATGAGTTACGAAAATATATTATTAGAAAAGGAAGGGAAATTAGCTGTTGTAACCATAAACAGACCTCAAAGCTTAAATGCTTTAAACGCAAAAACGATTCAAGAGATAAGCTCAGCCATGGATGAACTTAACGCTGATGCATCCTGTAGAGTAATTATTATTACAGGAAGCGGCGAAAAATCATTTGTAGCGGGAGCCGATATAAAAGAATTCAGTGATTTTGGACAGGAAAAAGCCGAAGAACTGGCCAGAAACGGGCATAATACCCTGTTCAACAAAATTGAAAATACATCTAAGCCTGTTATTGCAGCCGTGAACGGTTTCGCATTGGGAGGAGGTTTAGAGCTAGCTATGGCTTGCCACATCAGATATGCATCAGAGAATGCAAGACTGGGGCTTCCGGAAGTTACTCTGGGATTAATTCCGGGGTATGGAGGGACTCAAAGGCTTCCTAAATTGGTAGGAAAAGGTATTGCCAACGAAATGATCTTCTCAGCCAAAATGATCCCTGCTCAAAAAGCAAAGGAAATCGGATTGGTGAATGAAGTATACCCTATTGAAGAATTATTAACCAAAACAAAAGAATTAGCGAATATTATAGCCAATAACTCACCAATGGCTATATCAAAGGCCATCCAAGCCGTAAACTTGTCTGACACGGATAAAGGTTTTGAATCTGAAATCAAATATTTCGGAGAACTTTTTGAAATGAACGACAAGAAAGAAGGAGTTACCGCTTTTTTAGAGAAAAGAAAGCCTAATTTCTAAGATTTTTAATCCAAATTATTTCGAAAAAAACTAATGCTGCGGTATGAATAAGTTTGATAAAGCTTATCTAAAAATGGCCCAAGAGTGGGCAAAATTATCCTACTGTAAGAGAAAACAGGTAGGAGCTCTTATCGTAAAAGATAGGATGATTATTTCAGATGGTTACAACGGAACTCCTTCGGGATTTGAAAACTGCTGTGAAGATGGAGAAGGGAAAACACACTGGTATGTACTTCATGCGGAAGCCAATGCTATCTTAAAGCTGGCCGCTTCCACTCAGTCTGCAAAAGGTGCTACGTTATATTTAACGCTGTCGCCATGCAAAGAATGCAGTAAGCTGATTCTGCAGGCTGGAATTACAAGACTTGTGTATATTAATGAGTATTCAGACGACGACGGGATAGCGTTCTTGAGAAACCATAACATTGAAATAGAACAAATATCGGACTGTGAACTAAAAAAATAAGCACAAATGACCTGGGATGAAAAGATCAAAGATTTTGAAATATTTCTTCGTTTCGAACGAAATTTTTCAGAAAACACTCTCGATGCCTATATTCGAGACATCAAAAAATTAAAAGATTATGCCGAAGTGGATCTGGAAAACGTCGGTCCAGACTCTATCGGTTACGAAAACTTACAGGAATATATCTTCAATCTTTCCAAACAGAAGTTCAGCGAAAGATCACAAGCAAGATGGATTTCTTCGATAAAAGCTTTCTTCAAGTTTCTGCTTGAGGACGAGTTCAGAGAAGATAATCCTGCCTCACTGCTTGAAGGTCCAAAACTGGGATTGTATCTTCCTGACACCTTAAGCCTGCCTGACATCAATAAGATTATTGCAGCCATTGAGTCGCATTCTGACCTCGGAAAGAGAAATCATTGTATCATTGAAGTTCTTTACGGATGCGGATTACGTGTCTCGGAACTTATTGACCTTAAGATTTCGAACATCAATTTCAAAGAACAGTACATTAAAGTAAACGGAAAAGGCAACAAAACACGTTTCGTTCCTCTAGCCGATTATACTGCTGAACTTTTGGAAACTTACATTAAAGAAGTACGTTCGAAAAGCAAGATCAATAAAAAATATGAGGATACGCTGTTTCTTAACAGCCGTGGAACATCCATGTCCAGAGTAATCGTATTTCTGATCATTAAAGAACTTACAGACAAAGCTGGGGTAAGCAAAAAAATATCTCCACACACTTTCAGACATTCTTTTGCAACGCACCTTTTACAGAATGGGGCAGACCTTCGTTATATCCAGGAAATGCTGGGACATTCCAGTATTACCACTACGGAGATCTATACTCATCTGAAAACAGAAGAACTTCGGGATGTGATTTTAACTTATCACCCGAGAAATATTAATATTGCTCAATAAAACGAAGTTCCATCTGACTTTTGAAAAAATATTGTTAACAGATGAAATTATTGAAATACTGCCCAAGCTGTGGCAAAGAAACCCTGCATTGGGATGGCGAAAAGAAATGGAGCTGTCCCGAATGCGGTTTTACCCTCTACAATAACGTTGCCGGCGCGGTAGCTGTTGTTATCCGATATGCTGATGAAATCTACCTTACCAGAAGAAACAGGGAACCTAAAAAGGGAAAACTTGATCTGGCCGGAGGTTTTGTAGACCCAAGGGAAAGCGCAGAGGAAACGTGCAAAAGAGAGCTTTTTGAAGAGCTTCAGCTTGATGTGGATATTTCAAAACTAAAGTATCTTACCAGCCTCCCGAACATCTATCAATATAAAGAAATTGATTACAATACAATCGATCTTTTTTATGAGTATCGTGTTCAGGAAAAGTTTGAAGTGAGCCTGGAGCTTTCTGAAATATCAGAAGCGACCTGGATTCCTTTGAATGCTTTGGACCTTGATGATATTGCTTTTGAATCTCAGCAGAGATTTTTTGTAGAATATCTGAAGAATAACCGGTAAGTTATTATAAAGAAATTTACTCCCACAGATTACAATGTGTGGGAGTTATTTTATTTGATATCAATAAGATTTTGATTTCAGCATATCTTCAAAATACTGAACTAGTAATGTTCTTTCAGCGTCTGTAAGATTAGCTTCTTTGTGGTAGACGATATATCCCGGCATAGGCATCGCTTTGCTTTGGATTGTCTGAATGGATTTGCTCAGCATGCTTTCCTTCAGTTCCTTGTTATATGTACCCCAAACAGAAAAATTGAGATGTTCCCGGCCTTCATTCACATGGCTTTTTACAGACCACGAAATAGGCGCAACATAAGCATATTTGGGATATACTGTTTCATTGGAGTGACAATCGTAACAGGCTCCTTTTATCAAACCCCTGATCTTTTCCGGAGTCTTTTTTGTATCGATGAAGTTAACTGCTGTATTGACAGGCTTATTTACTTTATCAATAGAAATAAACTGCATCAGTGCAAAAACTACCAGCGCCCAGAATAACACTTTCTTTAATGTATTCATAGCTTTATTTTACCGGTGTTAAGACTGCATTTCCGGATTCTGACTTCACTTCTTTATTCAATTCCTTCTGTACGGTGTCTTTAGGGGTTTCTGCAGGAGCATCTACAGGCTTAGGAATATTTCCTTTAGGATTATCCAGCGTTCTGGTATCTTTCAGGTCCCAGTCTTCCTTGGTTTCCCATAACGGCCGCACAACAGCTTTTTTGTAGAAGACATAAGAATCTTCAGCAAAAGTTTCTTTTTCAAAATCCGCTTCGTCCCAGAATTTATTCCCATTGTTATCCACCAGTATCCTTACGATATATTCATTAGGTTTCAGGATGTCAAATTTCACGCTGTTTCCTTTGGTATATCTTGAATAAATAACTTTATCCGAAGCATCCAGGAGCTGGATCCAATAACTGGCCTCCGGTGCATTCTGTATATTAAATGCAAGACTTCCGAATTGATCTACCTTTTCTACTTCGAAATCAAAACGTTTTGACTGTACATTTTTAGCGTAATAGGACGATACCGTCTCCTTTGGAATCGTAAGCTGATATTTTTTGCCATTCACAAAATCTGAATGAATCTGAATCTGGTAAGGATCTGTTTCAGAGATTTTAGCAGTAAATTCCTGAGTGGTTAAACTGTCACTTTTAAGAGTCCATTTTTCAGGACTTATCTTATCGATGATATAGCCGGATCTGATATTAAAGTCAGAATTCGGAGCCAATAATGGGCCTCCGCTGTCATTTTCAAGATCCATTGCATTTTTCTTGTTGTATTTATAGAATACGGAAACAGTATCCTGCTTGCTCCCGATATCGTAGCTGAATTTAAGATTTTCAGTAACCGTTTGCCCCACATCGCTTTTTACAGCATCAAACCAGATTTTTACGGTATCCGATTTCGGGCGGTGGGTCACTTTAATGTCCTGAAGCTTTTCATTTACAGAGGCTACTTTCACATTCTCAGGGTTTCCTTCAAATGTCATGATAACTCCTCCGGGACTTTCTTTCATTTCAAGATATTTCAAAGGCTTTTTGGAAGGATATATTTTTAAATTTAATCCTGAAACAGACTTTTCAACATCTACAGCTTCTTTTTGAAATCCTATTTTTTCTTTTCCGGGATCATAAATAGAATTACTATTCTCATCCTCAAAGGCTATAATCTTATATTTTCCCGGGGTAAGATAGTTAAGCTCATAATACCCATCTTCATCCACTTTGGTAATGTAATAGGGTTTCTGTCTGTAATTCATCGTATCTTTCACCTGGTAAAGCCCTACAACAAGCTTATTTTCTCCTTCTTTCTTTTTAAGCGCTACTGCATCCGAAATTTCACCGCTGATATAAAGATCATCCAGCTTATCTCCTGTAGAAAAAGCAAAATTGAAATACCTAAGAATATTAGACTCATTATTATCAGCAATTGAGTTTCCAAAGTTGAAGTTATAAGTCGTATTGGCCTGGAGGGTATCTTCCCACTGGATCATCACAAACTTATTGGCGATGTTGGAAGGAAGAATCCGCTTTATATTTTTGATAGGCGGAGAAATGATCAGGTTTTTATTGATATCCTTTAAGGTAATATATTCGTCGAAATCCAGTCTGAGCTCATGGATGTCTCTTTTTACATTAACTCTTGTAGTGTCAATATTTGAGCTTAAAAACTTTGGAGCCAGGGTATCTTTCGGTCCTCCCACGGGAGATCCTACTCTTGCACATGAGTGTACAAGAAAACAGATAACGAATAATAGAAGAAGTCTTTTCATATATGTTTAAGCAAAATTAAACATTATTCTCCAAAAACTTCATGTCCGGCATTCAAAGTATCTTTATTGTCGTTCATTACACTGTGCAGCTTATCTTTCTGAGCCGGAAAATCTTCAAATAATCCTGATAAAGCCAATGCTGTATATACTTTCCCTGAATATTTGTTCCCAATAGCTACGATCGTCACTTTTGACTTCAGCAGATGGGCAAATACGGAATTGGTTCCGTGCCACCATCCGTTATGATAAGTAAGTTTCTCGCCATTGTCAAAGATCTTCATCCTGAAACCGAGTCCGTAATTATTCATTCCTGCTTTCTCGTTGCTATACGGTGTGAAAACCATCTGCATCAGATCAGGCTTTAAGAAGTCTTTTGAAAACATGGCTTTTGAGAAGTTATAAAGGTCCCTCGGCGTTGTATACACATTTTTATCCCCATAGATAAGGTCAAGCCTGTCTAAAGGATACAGTCTGTTTCCGCCGTAATAAAAAGACTGTGCGGCTGTAGGAATATCTTTCTCCTGAAAAATATAAGTATGTTCCATTTTCAAAGGCTGAAATACCATTTCTTTCATGGCCTGCGGAAACGGAGTTTTGGTGATCTTCTCTATCAGTAAAGCCAGCATCGCAAAGTTCGTGTTGCAGTACATAAAACCTGTATCCGTATCCCTTGCCAGATCTGGTTTGTATTTGATGATCATATTCAGAACATCCTGGTTGGTAATAAAAGATTTTGAAAGTTCTGCCGGAGCCGGCTGTATTTTGGCAATAAAATATTCGTATTTCGGAAGACCGCTTCTCTGATCCAGCAATGTCTGTACAGTGACATTCGGATAAGGAAACCCCGGAAAATATTGGGTAAGATGGTCGGTCAGTTTTATTTTTCCAGCTTCCACCAATTTCAGCATGGCCATAGCCGTCAACGTCTTTGAGACAGAAGCTACATGCAGTGGTGTATTTTTATCAATCGGCATCTGGTTTCCTTCTCTGCCGAAACCTCTGTAGTTTTCATACAGAATATCATCTCCTTTTGCGACGAGTATCCCTCCGCTCAGATCTCCACCTTCCCAGATCTTTTTATAATACTGGTCGATGTACCCTGTGAGTATTCCTTTATCTCCAAGCTGATTGTCTTCTTTGGTAAAAACATTGCCCAGATCTACATTTCCGTAGTTTGGAAGATTAGTCGTGTTTTCAGCTGAAGTCTGCTTGGATTCAGAATTTTTTTTACAGGAAATAAAGGATAAAAAAACAGCTACAATAAGTAAAAAATTACGCTTCGTCATGAGTATCAAAAAATGAGCAGCAATTTAATAAAACTCAAAATAAATTCTCAGTTCGGAGCGTATATTATGAATTATTTAACATAAAAGATGAAACTCGCGAAAGGGATAAAGACACAGGCAATGAGTAATTTTATCTTTTGCCTTAGATTTTTCCTAACAGTAGGAAGCAATTATCTTGTCCACGATCACCTGTGCCAGCTTTTCTTTGCTTTGGTGAGTCCATCCGGCGATGTGTGGTGTTACGATTGTTTTTTCAGATTCCAGAAGGTATTTAAGATCTTCATTTTCTGTTTCCAGATTTTCAAAAGATGCCTTTTCATATTCAAGAACATCAAGACAGGCACCTTTTACTTTCCCTGATTTTAAAGATTCAACTAAATATTTAGTTTCTACGTTTTTTCCTCTGGCTGTATTGATGAAATAAAAATCTTTTCTCATTTCTAAAATAAACTTTTCATCAATAAGATAGTGAGTTTCAGAAGTCAGCGGAATATGCAGGCTCAGAATATCTGCAGATTGTTTTAATTCTTCTAAACTGACTTGTGTAGCATATTCATCAGAAAGCCCGGGAAGGATATCATGAAAAATAACCTTACAGCCAAATCCTGAGAATCTTTTTGCTGTAGCTTTCCCCATGTTTCCATATCCTATAAGCCCTACCGTTTTTCCGAGAAGCTCATCTCCCCTATTTTCTTCACGAAGCCAGATTCCGTTTTTCACTTCCTGGGAAGCGATAAAAAGACGGTTCATTAAAATCAACAGCATCCCTACAACATGTTCTGCTACCGAATCTCTGTTCCCTTCCGGAGAATTGATCAACTGAATTCCCAGTTTTTCTGCAACTGGAATATCAATATTTTCCATTCCCGCTCCTACTCTGGCAATAAACTTCAGGCTTTTCCCTTTTTCCAGAAAGTTTTTATCCAGAGGAATTCTGCTTCTGATGATAACTCCGTCATAGTTATCAATTTTATGACAAACCTCATCATAGGAAGATGTGAAATCTTCTTCTAATACAAAATTCTTAGCTAAAAGCTGTTCTGTGATGAGAGGATGGTTTTTATCTAAAAGAAGTATTTTCATAGTTTAAACACAAATGGCACTAATTTATTTCACAAATAACACAATTATAAAGTGCCGTTAATCACTCTTTTAACTCCATTTTTAAACTGAAGTGTATTAAAGTTAATTAACATTCCAAGTTTACAATTACTTAGGCGAAGGTATGTAAGTATTTGTGCTAAATGAATATCTTGTAATGATTCTATGGATTTTATTTCCAGCACAAATTTTTTTTCAATTAAAAAGTCAAGCCTATAACCAATATCCATTTTAACCTCATCATAAACTAATGGCATCGGTTTTTGCCTCTCTACAAGAATATCAAATTTATTTAATTCATAAAACAAACATTCTTCATAAGCACTTTCCAAAAGTCCCGGTCCTAATGACTTATGGACTATATACCCTGCTTCATAAACAATTTTTGATATATCATTTTCTGAAATATCCATCTTTATTATTTTTTTTCATTTGATTAGGCACAAACCATTTGTGAAAATTCGTGCCATCCATTCGTGTTATTTGTGTTTAATTTTTTATTTTTTATCTTTCTTGGATTCTTTTGTTTCTTCCGGTTCCTGGAATAATTTTTTAAGTTCCACCGATTCCAGGGGTTTCATTCTTCCGGAAAGGATTAATGACAGTTCTTTTCTTCTGAAAGCAGCAGCATGTCTCAGTTTTTCTTCTTCCGTTTCGGGAATCATGTCCGGGATAGGAATAGGACGGTTGAATTCATCTACTGCAACGAAAGTATAAATTCCTTCATTGGTATGAACTTTCTTCTGATTGATCGGATCATCCAACCAAACATCCACATACACCTCCATTGAAGTAGAGAAAGCTCTTGAAACTTTAGATTCCAGAACCACTACCCCACCTTCAGGGATAGGATGATTGAAAGAAACGTGATTTACAGAAGCTGTTACCACTCTTCTCTCGCAGTGTCTTGCTGCAGAAATAGAAGCACAACGGTCCATTTTTGCAAGAAGTTCACCTCCGAAAAGGTTTCTTAAAGAGTTGGTTTCGTTCGGAAGAACAATATTGGTCATGATCGTCAGAGATTCTGACGCTTTTTTTACTTTTGCCATTGAGTCTTAGTGTTGTTTTGAGCTGCCGAAGCGGGTTTTATGCCTTTTCCGGCTGGTTTTGCTAATGAATCTTTTTTCAGGGAATCTGAAACAGTCGTTTCCGGACTTTGTACCATTACTTTTACGGTGTCTTTTACAATTCTGTGTGTAGAAGTCTGGACAGAAACTTTATCAAAAGATTTTTTTCCGAAAAGAAGTTCTCTTTGGGTAAATGCCAGATACAGAATTCCTAAAACAGGAATGACAAGCAGAAAAATCCAAAGAATAGATTTTTTGAATGTATAATCTTTCTCTCTCTTTTCTTTAGTGCTTATTTTTTCACCATTGTTGATATCCGAGAGCCTGATCTCTTCAAGCCCATAAAAGTCCGGATGCCCCGCTTCTATTCTTTTTCCCTTGAAATGCGTCTTATCATCTTCAATATGGATAGCTCCGAGGTTCTGAATTTCCAGAAACTGATCTGCCTGAAGTTTTTTCTTCCAAAAATCAGTCTGGATTTTCAAGTCACTTCTGGAAGCCTCTAAAGACATTTGCTTTTCTCCGGCTATAAAGGCAGCCAGCTCGTCAGACTGTATTTCATAATCCACTGCAAAAACGATCTCGCTTGCAGGCGGAAGAATGCTTCCGTTCTCAGAATTAATAATTGCCTTGGAGTTTTTAAGCGAAAACGCACCGAATCCCGGAACCGTCACAGTTCCAAATTGTTTCAGATATTCTAAAATGTAAGCTGAAATATTCATTTGGCAGCAAATTTATAATTTTTTCGTGACTTTTTGAAGAGATTTGTAGGATATAAAAAAAGACTGCCTGAACAGTCTTTTGATAAATAGGTATAAAATTGAATGTATTAAACCCTGTTTGGCAAATTATCATCCGTATTATTGAATTTTCCAGCTGATCCCGAACATAAAATTAGTTCCTGCCTGTGAAAAATAGTATGGATCTCCACCATAAACCGCTCCGTTGTTTACATATTTTTTATTAAAGAGATTATTCACCAGTAATTTTAAAGCAATATCATTATGGGCTATGGTAAACTGGTACTGCGCATTGAAATCGGTCAGGAAATAATCTTTCAGCTCGAGGTTTTTATCCCCGGTATTATCCAGATATTGTTTTCCGACATATTGATTCGTTAAAGCAAACAGAAAACTCTTGGAAGGATTGAACTTTAGGCCAAGATTGGCAATGACATTAGGCGAAAATGAAATATTGGTATCACCCAGATTCTGAAGTGCTCCATTATTTTTAATCTTAAAGTCAAGGTTTCTGTTCTGGCTGAGACTGATATTCCCATTCACTTCCCATTGCTTGGAAAGTTTCGCCAACGCTCCGATTTCAATTCCTCTTCTGTAGCTTTTTCCGGAGTTTGTTCTGATGAATGCTCCTACATTATTTAACTGCCCGTTCAGTACTAACTGATTAACATAGTACATATAGTATAAATTAGCCGTTAGAGATAAGATTCCAAACTGTTTTTCAATACCGGCTTCAAAATCATGGAGTTTTTCGGCTTTTACTTCATTATCACTCATCAGGTCATCCCTGTTCGGCTCACGGTGGGCATGTGCGTATGAAAGGAAAACTTTCCCATTCCCGATTTTATAATTCACTCCCGCTTTTGGATTAAAGAAAAGCCAGCTCTTATCAAGATTTCCACCTTCTCCATCTCCGGCATTCAGGATCTTGGTATCATAATCAATATTTCTGATCTGAAGATCTCCGAAAAATTCAAAGTGATCCCCGGTTCTCCATAAAGCTTTTGCAAACCCTGCCAGCTCAGTTTTCACCGAACGGTTTCTGTAATATTCATACTCATTGATCTGTGGAAAATAAACCCCGGTAACATTTCCAAAATGTCTTCCATAGTATTGGTTCGCGACCACACCGAAATTAAGATCTATATTATCCAGCTTTCCGTAAAGTGTAGAAACAGCCCCGTAAAAATCATTATCCAGCCATTTTTTTCTGATAAAATCGGTTATTTCTACCGGAGAGCCATTTACAACCGGTACCGGCAAATTATAATTGGAATAATGTGTAGCCTCTACATCTGTTTCATCAACTCTTTTATAGTTTTCATAGTAGCCTTTTCCTTTCGTATAATGAAGCGTGGTTTCCAAATTCCAGTTATCATTGAATTTTTGCTCCCATAAAAGTTGGAAATGATTCTGTCTGTAATTATCCGTCTCGTTATCATAGAATTTCTCTTCTCCGGTCAACAGATCTGTGTATTGTCCTGAATAATTGAATTTAGGATTGGTTTCCCAGGTTGGCCGGTCAATTCCGTTCCATGCCTGATAAGTTTTTTCTTTTCCTCCGAAAGCCATCAGACGAAGCCTTGTTTTCCCTTCTTCAAATAATGCAGTGAAATTGTAAGAATCCAGTTTTGAAGAAGCTCTGTCAATATACCCGTCAGATTGGATACGCGTATACCTTCCCATCACCGAAAGCCTGTTGTTCCAGAATTTCCCGGAACCTGCTTCCGCTGAATATTTATAGGTATTAAATGAGCCGTAGCTGTCATCGGTTTTGAAATACATCTTCTCATCCGGTTCTTTGGAGATCACATTGATACTCGCACCAAACGCAGAAACCCCATTATTGGAAGTCCCCACCCCTCTCTGAATCACAATCTGGGAGGCAGAACTGGTAAGATCCGGAACATTGACGAAAAATGTTCCCTGGCTTTCAGAATCGTTATAGGGAACGCCGTTCATCATCACATTAATTCCTTTTCCTTCTACTCCACGAATTCTGAATCCCGTGTACCCAATTCCGTTTCCGGCATCAGAGGTTGAGATAACAGACGTTTGATTTTTTAAAAGAATTGGAAGATCCTGACCCAGATTCCTGCTGTCTACATCTTTCTGTACGTTGATGATTTCTTTGGCAACAGGAAGTCTTTTGGTAAAGTTGACAGCTTCAATTTCCCTGACCTTCAGTGAATCCTTATTTTGCGCCTGGATAAAGGCTGCAGAGCCTACCGTAAGCCCTAAAAAAAATAATCCTTTCATTCTATAAATTTTAAAAATTTAATGAATAAAAGGGGCGGATTAAATAATGTAGCAATTTACTAATTTAACAGTCTAGCAATGATTGGTATATTGTTATACTGTTCCAGTGGTACATTTTCAAAATTCCCTAAACAGCATTATCTGTTCCAGGTTCATTGGGTATAATCTCAGCTTATTAAAGCACCCCTTTATTTCAACCGCGAAATTACAAAAAAAAAGTGAGATAGGATCTTCCGATACTCTGTGAATGATAAGATCTGCATTCTCAATTTAATCTGAAAGAGATATTCTTATACAAAGATTAATAAGTTTTATTTCTGGCATCGATATAATAATAGTTCTTTCCGTCTTTCGTCACGTCAAACATTTTCCCCATTTTCCAGCTGAAATTCCTTTTTATATTGGAATATTCAAAAGGAACAATCACTTTATTATTAACATCAATTACCCCAAACCTGTCGTTGTGGGAAGCCACAATCATTGGATCTGCGGTATCATCACCTTCCAGAATGTATAAATACTGATACTGGGGATAGATCTGGTAATCCCTGTAATCTGCTGCATTCACGAATCTGGACTTTTCAATGATACCGTAAAATCCGTTTAAAACGTAGGCCTGATAAAGCTGCTGCTTATAATCCTCCAACTTACATTTTCCGAGATCCGAATCTTTGAACTGATAGACTCTTTTCCCCGCCTTATTCACCCGGTAAGAAATCATATCCTTTTCTACAGTAGCATATTCTTTAGTTCCGAATTTTCTTATTTTTTCGTTGGGAGAGTTCAAAAGATTACAATCTTCATAAAAAAAGACGGCAATATGGTATTCAGGTTTGATAATAAATTTTCCGTTCTGATTAACGTAACCAAATTTCCCATCTTCTTTTTTAGGGATCAAAACCGGAAGATCCGGACTGATGATCACCAGATCCGGGTTTGGCTTAGCCACTGCAGATCCCTTTTTCACTACAGTTTTAGTTACATTTTTAATCGGTAGCTTCTTCACGGATTTCGTCTGTGAAAAAACGAAAACCGAGATAAATACACACCAAAAATTCAGGATATTTTTCATATTCATCATTTGCCTGCAAAATTACGGCCAAAAATAGAAATTATCAAATTCATATTTATAAAGAATCTAAATAATTTCATTCTGATAAAATACTAAAAAATTCGTAAATTTGGAAGCACTTTTTAAGTGTTTGATAATCTAAAAACGTTTTGGAGATATAATTTTGATAGGAATGCTGTCAAAAAAGTGTATAAATCTTACCCAAAGAGAGTTTTTCAGCAAGACAAATCGCAGGTAAATTACTTACATTCTATTAAAGGTCAAATATATCCCACTTTGAAACGGAACATTATTTCACATTTTTAAAGGGGTAGATTATGTTGTTGATGACTATACTTGTTTTTTTGCAGCAACTTTAGTACTGACAACTGCCTTACATCTACTTTTAAAATTTAAAAGACTTCTATTATTATGAATATGTATCAGGATTACATCCAAGAGATTGAAGAAAGAAAAAACCAGGGACTCAATCCAAAGCCAATTGACGGTGCCGGATTACTAAGCGAAATCATTGAACAAATTAAAGATCCGGGTAACGAATATCGATCAGATTCTCTTAAATTTTTCATTTACAACACCTTACCAGGAACAACAAGTGCTGCAGGCGTAAAAGCTAAGTTTTTAAAAGAGATTATTCTGGGAGAATCCGTAGTAGAAGAAATATTTCCAGCCTTTGCTTTTGAATTATTATCTCACATGAAGGGAGGACCTTCTATTGAGGTACTGCTTGATCTGGCTTTAGGTAATGATATCTCTATTGCCAAGGAAGCAGCAAACGTTCTTAAGACACAGGTTTTCCTTTATGAGGCAGATACCAACCGTCTGAAGGAAGCATTCAATAGCGGTAACGAAATAGCCAAAGAAATTATTGAAAGCTATGCACAAGCAGAGTTCTTCACTAAACTTCCGGAAGTTGCTGAAGAAATAAAAGTAGTGACTTTTATCGCAGGTGAAGGTGATATCTCGACAGATTTACTTTCTCCGGGGAATCAGGCGCACTCAAGATCAGACCGTGAACTTCATGGTAAATGTATGATCACTCCTCAGGCGCAGGAAGAAATTAAAGCTTTGCAGGCACAGCATCCTGATAAAAGTGTAATGCTTATCGCAGAAAAAGGAACCATGGGTGTAGGTTCATCCAGAATGTCCGGAGTGAACAACGTAGCTTTATGGACAGGTAAGCAAGCAAGCCCGTACATCCCATTCGTGAATATTGCTCCAATCGTTGGAGGAACAAACGGTATTTCTCCGATTTTCCTTACTACGGTTGACGTTACCGGTGGTATTGGCCTTGACCTTAAAAACTGGGTAAAAAAACTGGACGAAAATGGAGAGCCAATCCGTAACGAAGCCGGGGACCCGATTCTTGAAGAAGCGTACTCCGTTGCTACAGGAACAGTTCTTACCATCAATACAAAAACAAAAAAACTTTATAACGGTGACCAGGAGCTGATTGATATTGCTAAGGCATTCACTCCACAAAAAATGGAATTCATCAAGGCTGGCGGATCATATGCAATTGTATTCGGTAAAAAGCTGCAGACATTTGCTGCAAAACTTTTAGGAATAGAAACTCCTCTTGTTTTTGCTCCGTCAAAAGAAATTTCCCACGAAGGACAAGGTTTGACTGCAGTTGAAAAAATCTTCAACAGAAACGCAGTCGGAACAACTCCGGGAAAAGTTTTGCATGCCGGTTCAGATGTTCGTGTACAGGTAAATATCGTTGGTTCTCAAGATACAACAGGGTTGATGACCGCCCAGGAACTTGAATCAATGGCAGCTACCGTGATTTCTCCAATTGTTGACGGTGCTTATCAATCCGGATGTCACACTGCTTCTGTTTGGGATAAAAAAGCGCAGGCCAACATTCCGAAACTAATGAAATTCATGAACGAATTCGGTTTGATCACAGCCCGTGACCCGAAAGGTGAATACCACGCTATGACAGACGTTATTCATAAAGTTCTTAATGATATAACGATAGATGAATGGGCAATCATTATTGGTGGTGACTCCCACACAAGAATGTCTAAAGGGGTTGCTTTTGGAGCAGACTCAGGAACAGTTGCCCTTGCACTGGCTACAGGTGAAGCATCTATGCCAATCCCTGAATCCGTAAAAGTAACTTTCAAAGGAAACATGAAAGAGCACATGGATTTCCGTGATGTTGTTCATGCTACTCAGGCTCAAATGCTTAAGCAGTTTGGAGGAGAAAACGTATTCCAGGGTAGAATCATTGAGGTTCACATCGGAACACTTCCTGCTGACCAGGCATTTACCTTTACAGACTGGACTGCGGAGATGAAGGCAAAAGCTTCCATCAATATTTCTGAGAACGAAACCCTGATCGAGTCATTGGAAATTGCAAAAGGCAGAATCCAGATCATGATTGATAAGGGTATGGACAATCATAACCATGTCCTTCAGGGATTAATTAATAAGGCTGATAAGAGAATCGCTGAAATCAGATCTGGTGAGAAACCAGCTCTGACACCGGATGCGAATGCTAAATATTATGCTGAAGTTGTTGTTGATCTTGATGCCATCGTTGAACCGATGATTGCTGACCCGGATGTAAACAACGAAGATGTTTCTAAGAGATATACTCATGATACCATCAGAGACCTTTCTTATTACGGAGGCGAGAAAAAAGTGGATCTTGGATTTGTTGGATCTTGTATGGTTCACAAAGGCGATTTGAAAATTGTTTCTCAAATGCTTAGAAATATTGAAAAACAACAAGGTAAAGTTGAGTTTAACGCTCCGCTTGTTGTAGCCGCTCCAACGTATAACATTATTGATGAATTAAAAGCAGAAGGAGACTGGGAATTTTTAGAAAAGTATTCAGGGTTTGAATTTGATGATAATGCTCCTAAAGGCGAAGCACGTGTTGAATACAAAAACATGATGTATCTTGAGCGTCCAGGCTGTAACCTTTGTATGGGGAACCAGGAAAAAGCGGCTAAAGGAGATACGGTACTGGCAACTTCTACCCGTCTTTTCCAGGGAAGAGTAGTTGAAGATTCAGAACGTAAAAAAGGAGAATCTTTATTGGCTTCAACTCCGGTGGTTGTTCTTTCTGCTATCATTGGAAGAATTCCTAATATTGATGAATATAAAGCTGCCGTTGAAGGTATTGACCTGACTAAATTTGCTCCACCTATTAAAGAGTTGGTCCAGGTTGGTCATAGTATAGCTTAACGTTAGGTCGTAGGACTGTTTTAAAATTATATAATTGAAAGATTTAGTCCTTTAGGACTTAAATCTTTCAATTTTTGTTTAGAACCTTTCTATTTAAGACTGCTTCAGAATTATTTAAAATAAAAATATAGAAAGAAATTCCAATTTTTTCTTAACTTGATAGAAATATAACATTCTGATTATTTATCATAATTATCCTTTTTATGAATTGAAGGAATAGAATTTGATGAATTAAGTAACAATGATATTTTTCCGTTTTAAAATAAAATTATTGACGGAAAAGCTTATTTAAAGAAGAAAAATTAAATTAAGATATGACTTTTGATATTGATATGATCAAAAAAGTGTACGAACGCTACCCGGAGAGAATTGCTGCGGCAAGACAAATCGTGGGAAAACCTCTTACACTTTCAGAAAAAATCCTTTACACCCATCTTTGGGAAGGTAATGCTACATCAGCACATGAGAGAGGAAACTCTTATGTAGATTTTGCACCGGACAGAGTGGCCATGCAGGATGCAACTGCGCAGATGGCGCTTTTACAGTTTATGCAGGCAGGGAAAGCTAAAGTAGCTGTTCCTTCAACGGCTCATGCCGATCACCTGATCCAGGCAAGAGTAGGTGCTGAATCAGATTTACAGGAAGGAATCAACAAAAACTCTGAAGTTTTCAACTTCCTGAGCTCTGTATGTGACAAATACGGAATTGGTTTCTGGAAGCCGGGAGCCGGTATTATTCACCAGGTTGTACTGGAGAACTACGCATTCCCCGGAGGAATGATGATTGGTACAGATTCTCACACCGTAAATGCAGGAGGTTTAGGAATGGTGGCTATCGGTGTTGGAGGTGCTGATGCAGTAGACGTAATGGCCGGAATGGCGTGGGAGCTTAAAATGCCAAAACTTATCGGGGTAAAATTAACCGGTAAAATGAGCGGATGGACTTCTGCAAAAGACGTTATCCTGAAAGTAGCAGGAATTCTTACCGTAAAAGGTGGAACAGGATGCATCGTGGAATATTTCGGAGAAGGGGCACAATCTCTTTCAGCAACTGGTAAAGGAACAATCTGTAACATGGGTGCTGAAGTAGGAGCAACAACCTCTACTTTTGGATACGATGATTCTATGAGAAGATATCTTGCGGCAACAGGAAGACAGGATGTGGTAGATGCAGCTGATAAAATAGCGGAACACTTAACCGGTGATGCTGAAGTATACGCCAACCCTGAGCAGTATTTTGATCAGGTAATCGAAATTAACCTTTCTGAGCTTACTCCACACTTAAACGGACCTTTCACTCCGGATTTGGCGACTCCTGTAGCGGAATTCAGAGCTAAAGCTGAAGCTAACGGATGGCCGATAGAAGTGGAATGGGCTCTTATTGGCTCTTGTACCAACTCTTCTTATGAAGATCTTTCGAGAGCAGCTTCCATTGTGGAAGATGCTGTAGCAAAAGGAGTTAAACCTAAAGCGATCCTGGGGATTAATCCTGGTTCTGAGCAGGTAAAATTCACAGCAGAAAGAGACGGTTTCCTGGATTCTTTCAGAAAATTTGAAAACGCAAGAATTTTCACCAATGCCTGTGGACCTTGTATCGGGCAATGGGACAGAGAAGGAGCTGATAAAGGAGAGAAAAATTCTATTATTCACTCGTTCAACAGAAACTTTGCCAAAAGAGCTGACGGTAACCCGAATACGCATGCATTCGTAGCGTCTCCGGAAATGGTAGCTGCAGTAGCAATTTCAGGAAGATTAGATTTCAATCCAATTACAGATACTTTAACTGCCGAAAACGGTGAGCAGGTAAAACTTGATGAGCCTAAGGGTTCTGAATTACCATCCAGAGGATTTGCTGTTGATGATAACGGATACCAGGCACCATCTGAAGACGGTTCTTCTGTTGTCGTGAAGGTAAGCCCTACTTCGGACAGACTTCAGTTACTGGAAGAATTCCCGGCTTGGGACGGTAAAAACATTGAAGCCGCCAGAGTATTGATCAAAGCTTTCGGAAAATGTACTACTGACCATATTTCTATGGCTGGACCATGGTTGAAATACAGAGGCCACCTCGACAATATTTCAAACAACATGCTGATTGGAGCTGTAAATGCCTATAACATGGAAACCAACCGTGTTAAAAATGAATTAACGGGTGAATATGGTGAAGTTCCGGCTGTACAAAGAGCTTATAAAGCTGCAGGAATTCCTACCATCGTTGTTGGTGACCAGAACTACGGTGAAGGTTCTTCAAGAGAGCATGCAGCAATGGAGCCTAGACATCTTGGGGTAAAAGCTGTATTGGTAAAATCATTTGCGAGAATCCATGAAACAAACCTTAAAAAGCAAGGGATGCTTGGAATCACTTTCGCTAATGAAGCTGATTATGACAAAATTCAGGAAGACGATGTGGTTAATTTCTTAGATCTTGATCAATTCGCTCCAGGAAAGCAGTTGACTTTAGAATTCATTCATACGGACGGAACTAAAGATATCATCATGGCTAACCATACGTACAACGATCAGCAGATCGACTGGTTTAAGGCAGGTTCTGCTCTTAACCTGATTAAGAAACAGGAAAATTAATTGTTAGATTTAATTAATCATAGAAAAGCGGCTTCCTCGGAAGCCGCTTTTATTTTCGTGTATTCAAAAGATTTATTCTGTAGTTTTCTCCGATTGGAATTTCATGCAATGGCAGTATTACCTTTTTAGGACCAATGCTTTTAATTTTGTCCACATTAATAATAAAAGATTTATGAATCCTGATAAACTTTTCAGAAAGCTGGTTTTCCATTGATTTCAGAGTATCCAGTACGATATACTCTTCATCCGCAGTGCGAATATTCACATAATCTTTAATGCTTTCAATATAGTGGATATCATTGAAATTAATGCGGTGTTGCTGCCCTGATGATTTTACAAAAAAATGAGATTCCATCTCTTCGTGAAAAGAAAAGCGTTCCTGGGCCTTCAACGCACATTTATAAAATCTTTCAAAGGAAACAGGCTTTAAAAGATAATCTATGATATTGTGTTCGTACCCTTCTAAAGCATACTCGGAATAGGCTGTCGTCAGAATATATTTCTTCTTTTCTCCAACAATCTTCATAAAGTTGATTCCTGTGAGTTCAGGCATCTGAATGTCCAGAAAGATCAGATGTGCATCATGGGTCTGTATATATTCCAGGGCTAAAATGGGATTTTCAGTAGAAAAAACAAGTTCAAAGAAAGGTATTTTTTCAACATACTTTTCCAAAAGAGAGACAGCCAGCGGTTCGTCATCTACAATAATACATTTAATTTTTTTCATGCCGTAAATCAATTTTTAAATCTACAACAAATTCTGTTTCTGAATCATTGATGATGAGTTGATGCTTATGAGGATATAAAATCTCTAATCTTTTTTTCACATTCTGAATGCCAATTCCTGAACCGGAGTCTGTCATTTTTTGTTTTTTAAAGTTTAAAAGATAAAAATGTAATACCTGTTCATTATCAGAAACCTTTATTTCAAAACCTTTCCCTCGAAAATCGCCGTGTTTAAAAGCATTCTCAACAAATGGGACCAACAACATTGGTGAAATATTAAGCTCCGGATGAGTAATCTCTTTTGTCATAACCAATAATTCAGGTTCCTTGATTCTAAGCTTCTCCAAAGCAATTAAACTATCAATATATCCCATCTCTTTATCCAAAGAGATCACATCTTTTTCCAAATCTTTTGTACTATACCTCAACAATCGGCTTAATTCTTCAATGGCTGGCAACGCCTTTTCAGAATTTTGATAGACCAATGAATAGATATTATTCAAAGAATTAAAAATAAAATGTGGATTGATCTGCGTTTTCAGCGCCTGAAGCTCTGCCTGCTTTTTCTCAATCATTAATTGTTTCTTGTCATTTTCAGCTACCCCATATTTTTCTAATATCCATAAGATTCCCCCAATAAACACTGTTAGAGAGGCATTATATATATTATCTGCTAAATAAAATAAAAGTTCCGCATCCTTATTATAATTCCGGAACCCGAGAGTAAGTGGAAGAATAATTTCCTCGATCCCATAACGTACAAATCCAAAACATAAAATAGCCAGCAGAAAAACAAAAACTGCAGAATAAAGCTTCTCCAGCTTAAATACTTTGGGAATGATGATGAGGTATAAAATATAAAAGGTTAAAATCTCTGTAATAAAATAAGTAATATTCAGGACATTCCACTCAAAGCCTCTGCGCTCTGGGAAAAAAAAATTCGGCATAATGACATTGCCTACAAAGTTGAAAGCCCAGTAGAGGACCTGAAGCCAGATAATTTGTTGCTTTTTCATTTTCAAATATAATTCTCTACTGGATACTATAAGGTACTTTCTCGACAAAACACCAAAAATTCCCGATGAAACCGGTTTGGTCCGTTAAAATGAAGCATTCATCTAGTCTCTATTTCCAGAGGATCTTCTATCCTATAATTTTGCTCTATAACGTAACACAAAGTTATTAGCAATTATTATAAAATAAACATGAAAAGAATACCTATACTTATCTTCACCTTATCCTGTACATTATTATCTGCACAGTCCGTAAATGATACAGCAAAAGTAAAAACAATTGAAGCCGTATCATTGGAAGGCAATAAAAAAATTATAGAACGCAAGGTTGACCGTCTTGTTTATAATGTTCAAAATTCTATGGTTTCCCAGGGAAGCTCAGGAACAGAAATTTTAAGCAATACACCTATGTTAAAAGTAGAAGAAGATAAAGGTCTTCTGTCTATTGCAGGGAAAAGCGGGGTTTCTGTCATGGTGAATGACCGTATGCTAAATCTTTCCGGATCGGAGCTGATGAACTATCTGAAAAATTTACGTTCTGAAAATATTGCTAAAATTGAAGTGATCACAACACCTCCCGCCAAGTATGAAGCACAGGGTAACAGCGGAATCATTAATATTGTTTTAAAAAAGAATCAGAATACCGGATGGAGTGGTTATCTGAATAATTATTATAAACAGGTAACTTTTGCAGGTTTTGGCGGAACTGCAGGTCTGAATTATCAGAATGAAAAAGTAAAAGCTTCTTTAAAGTTCCGGGGATATGATGAAGAAAAACAATCCATCGAGAATTATACCGTTATCAGCAATCAATCCTCTGTAAGCAGAGACCAAAGACGTGATATGAATGATGGGTTAGGTATCAATGTAAGCCTTGACTATTCATTGAGCGACAAGTCTGTTATCGGACTGATCTATGATATGGCAAGAACTCATTCTAATATGGATATCCATTCTTTTCAAAATTACTTTACTGATGATGTTTCTACACTAAAAACAGCCACAGAATCCAAACACCGTTCTACCTCTGATTCGCAAATGCTAAATCTCTATTTTGATCAGAAGTTTGGTGAACACAAATTAAGTCTGGGGGCTAATTATTATGGAAACTCGCCCGATACAAATGTCAATTTTATAACCACAGATCTTGCTGATCATTCTACTCAAATTGTAAGAAATCTTTCATCGGTAGATTACACAATTTATTCAGGGCAGGCAGATTTAACATTAAATTTAAAAGGCTTACAGTTAGAAACAGGTGTTAAATACAGTCAGTTTTCCAATAGATCGGATATTGGGTATTTTAATCTGGTTAACAGCGATTATATCATTGATCCGAAAAGGAGTAATCTTTTTGATTATGATGAAAAAAATTATGCCGCCTATATCAGTGCAAGTAAAGATTTCGGAGAGAAGTGGTCTGCAAAATTCGGTTTACGTTACGAGTATGCGCAGACAACGGGATTTTCTGCGACCACCCAATCTCAGTCTGAAAACAATTACGGAAAACTTTTTCCCACAGCTTATATTTCCTATAAAGCCAATAAAAATAACCAATTCAGCATGAATTATTCCCGAAGAATTAACCGTCCAAATTTCCGTGCTCTTGATCCTTTCAGATGGTATTCTAATCCACTTAGTTATTATGCCGGAAATCCGAGCCTTCAACCTTCATTTAATCATAATCTGGAACTTAATTATATTTTTAAAAATAAATTTTCTGCCAACCTATATTATCAGAGAAGTACAGACAATTTTGACCAGATTACTTTCCTGGATGGAATTTACCTGAACAGCACCTACCAAAACTATTATGATCAGGATAATTATGGGCTTAATCTTACTTATACGGACACTTTTTTCAAGATCTGGGAAAGCAATATTTCGACCTCATTCAGCTATAGCGAAACTCAAATTACCAACTTTAATGCAAGTCCCAAAAATGGGCAGTCAATTTATTATTCTGCAAACAATACCTTTAGATTAAATAAAACAAAAACCCTCTACTTTTTCCTGAATTACTGGCAATCCCTTCCTTCAAAAAGTGGCAATTCAACATCAAAAAGCAGTGCCGGATTAAATGCAGGAATCAAAGTCAGCCTTATGGAGAAAGCATTGCAGATGAATCTTTCTGTGAATGACATTTTCAGGCAGGGCGGCTACAGAGGAAGTGTTTATTTTACAAACAATACACAATCTTTTGATAATTACTGGGATGCAAGAAAGCTAACCGTAAGCATTACTTATAATTTTGGGAACCAAAAGGTCAAATCTAACAGCAGAACGGTCAATTTTAAAGAAAAAGAAAGAGCAGAATAATAAATTCTGCCCTCATTTAACAAAAAACAGAGATTCCTTCTCTGTTTTTTGCTTTGCTTTTTATGTATTTTAAAATTTAAATTCTACTCTGGCAAACAGGAAACGGCCTCCTATACCATACTGAGAAACCTGCCTGGAATACACAAACTGATTATCGGCTGTTAATGAGCTTATATCAGGACTTTTCGAAGGAAGGATGTTAAATATATTATTGCTGCCTATTGTTGCCGAAATGTTTTTATTGAAGTCATAGCCTACGGAAAGATCGGTCACAAAACGTTCATTCAGAACAAAGTGTTCTCTGCTTTCAGTAACTCCGTCAAAGTTGGCATCCAGCACATCAGCATCTGTCACTTTTCCAAAATAGGAATTTCTGAGGGAAACCGTAAGTGCTGAAAGTTTCAGGGTATTGGCAAGCGTAGCTTTTATACGTGGAACAGCTTCTTCAAAATACACTCTGTTCGGCTCAGAGAAATAATTATTGATCTGACTTACCAGTTTAGGCGAAGCATGAATATCACCAACTCTTCTGGTCTGATTAAAATTAAGTCCCAGGTTATTTTCCAGAGATATCCCTTCCGAAATTCTTGTATTCTGAGAAACTGTAATATCCAGTCCTTTTGTCTGGGAATCTACCGCATTAGCAAAGAAATTCGCAGCACTGGCTCTTGCAAGATCGAACGCTCCCTGTAGCACGGCTTGGTCTGAACCCGGCGCAAAACTTCCTTCCGGACGGTAGAATAAATCGGTAAGCACTACTCTATCTTTAATTTTTATAAGATAGGCGTCTGCCGTAAATACCAGACTTAAAGCCGGAATCTTCCATGTAATTCCTGTGCTGTACGACTGTGACGTCTCCTGTTTCAGTTTGGGAATTCCCAAAGCCTGAGCTGCTTCGGAATTATTTCTAAAAGTCCCTACCTGGGTAGTTTCTCCTTTCTGGATCAATGTAGAGGTTGAACTGTAATAGATCTGTGCCAGAGATGGTGCTCTAAAACCTGTAGAAACTGCACCTCTCCAGTTAAAGTTTTTAGCCAGCCTTACATTCGTTGCCAGCTTATAATTAAAGGTAGAACCAAAGTCAGAATAATTTTCAAATCGCACAGCTCCTTCTACCAGCCACCAATCCGTAGGTTCAATTTCCACATCAGCATAAGCGGCAACACTGTTTCGGCTTCCGAAAACGGCGTTATCCGGGCTGAATCCGGGGAAAACCTGTGATCCGGCTGGTCTTACAGCTCCAAAAAAGTCAGTTACTTTTTCATTGTCAGGGGTAGCAGCAGTCACTACACGTCCAAAAACATCATAAGAAACATAGGAGTTTTCATTACCCGCATTTACTTTATAGTTTTCATAACGGTATTCCCCTCCAAAAGCCACATTCAGGCCATGAAGTACATCATATTTTTTTGAGAAATCAAGATTCAGCGTATTTTGTAAGAATTCTGAGCCCCCTGCTTCAAAGGTTCTTGGAGAATTTTCTCCTAAAGAAGCATTAAACGTGTTCACCACTCCAAAATTAAAAGCATTTTTACCAAAAGTATTGCTCAGATCCACATTCCAGCCGTTCCATTTTCCTTTGATTCCTCCAGCTAGAGAATAATCATTCACATTGGCTTCAATTTGCGGCAAGTATCCATTCGGGGTAACAGCATTGATGTTTCTTTCTGTATTCGGAAGACGGTAAAATCCACCTGCATTTCCCAAACGGTAGCTGTATCCTCCAAAGGAATACACTTTCCAGTCTTCATTAACCGGAATTTCAGAGTTGAAAAAAAGCTGTGCAGACTGCAGCTTGGACTGTCCTGCCCTAAGGCTGAAATCTTTTCTTTCCAATCCTCTGTAGCTAAGCTCCTGATTTGTAAAGTCTTTCCCTAGTAAACCCTGCAATGCTGCAATGCTGTTAGCTCCTGATATCTGGTTTTTAAAATCCTGCGAAAAATAATCAACCTGTGATGCATATTGCTTGACTGTATTGATGATCTGCTGAGTGTTGGAAGTATTGGTAATGTTTTTATATAATCCATCGATATCCACTCCGTTCTGCAATGCTCTGTAATTAATGGCATTATAAGCATTAAAGATGGGTCCCTGACGTTCTCCCGCTCTTGAATATGGATCACGGTATTGCACGGATCCAGTTACATTAATGAATCCCTTTTCACCTATTCTCGCTCCATAGTTGAGGTCTGCAGATATGGTCTGTCCATCTATTCCTCCGGAAAAATTATTGGCAACTGGTGAAGCATATCCTCCCAGGAAAACCTGTCCCGATAATCCTAGCCGTCTTTTAAGTCCTAAATTCACGACTCCGGCAATGGCATCAGAACCGTATTGGGCAGAAGCACCGTCTCTCAGTACTTCTATTTTATCCAAGGCAAATGCAGGAATCGCATTAAGATCCGTTCCCACCGAGCCTCTTCCCGGTGTCAATGTAACATTAATCAACGAAGACTGGTATCTTCTTTTTCCATTAAGCAATACCAGCACCTGATCCGGGCCAAGTCCTCTTAGCAAAGCGGGATCCACGAAATCAGTTCCGTCGTTCACCGTATGTGAAGTAGAAGAGAAAGAGGGCACCACGTAATTAAGGGCCTGACTTATATTATTAACAGGACTTTGTCTTAAGATCTTTGAGATATTGATGATATCTACCGGAACCGGAGTTTCTGTAAGAGATCTTCCGGCTCCTCTCGATCCCAGGATCACTACATCATCGATCTTTTTGGATGATGCAGAATCCGACTGTCCAAAATAAAATGCTGAAATGAATGCTGCTGAAGCTATGATTGTTTTTTTGTTGAAAGTATGCATGTGCTTTTCTATTTTTTATTACTGATTGTTTGTTTGACTTCAGGCCATAGTTTTCCTGCAACCTTTATTTTAAGGTTACGGTCAAAAGCCTGAATGATTGAATTATTTTTTAAAGAAGTCTAGAAACAACAACACGTACACATGTGAGTATGGCATGAAAGCAGGTCAGAATAACGAAGTGATACTTCATGATCTGAGAAACGAAAATTTAAATTGGTCTTGTGGTTTCCCTTGTCTTTAAACATTGATTTTATTTTTAAAACAAAAATGTCAAGATGGGAAGAAAATAGAGAATAAACATTTTTTCCGGGCATGCCGGCTTATCTATTTCAGCACCTTGCTTGTTTTTGCAGGTTGCTATCCCATCTATGAGATTCTTGATAATTACCTGGCAAAGATATAATTATTTCGGAATAAAAAAAATAATTGCCCAAAAATTTAACTTTTCGCAAATTTCGCCGTAACAAATGAGCTTTTTTTACGTCTAACTGGATAGTAGTAAAAAACATTATGAGAAAAACTATATTCACGCTGTCTTTGCTGGCGTCTTTTTTTGCCTATTCACAGGAAAAAACCAATGCCTCCCCAAACAAAGAGAAACAGATTGAAGGCGTAGTCATTACCAAAACTAAAAAAGCCGTTGAACAGAAAGCAGACCGTACTATTTTTGACTTTTCTGAACAGCCACAGCTTAATAACGGGAATGTTCTGGAAGGTATAAAGAAACTTCCGGGACTGGTTTCCACAGATATTGCCGGAATGATGTACCAGGGAAAAATCCTGGATGTTTACCTGAACGGAAGACCTTTAAATATTACTTCAAACGAACTGAATTCTTTTCTTGAAGGGATGCCTGCCAACTCGGTAGACAGAATAGAAGTGATCACCCAGCCGGGAGCAGAATATCCGGCTACCTCAGGAGGTGCCATCATGAATATCATTACGAATAAGAATGCCAATAAGTATTTAACAGCAACATATTCAGGAAATTATTCGTTTACCAATTACGATAAATTCAGAAGCAGAACCACCAATTCTCTAAATCTGAATGCCAGAAATAAATATTTCGGATGGCAGCTGAATGTTGGTCAAAACTATCGCGAAAGTATGCTGAATGGCGATCAGGATGTTCTTCTTCACAACAATACGGACAGAATAGGACGCGGATATTTTGCAAAATCAGGATTGACTTTTGATCTTGGACAGGACAGATTATTGCTGAACTACGATATTTATCACAACAATAATGATAACTATACGGCGAGCAGAGGACTTGCCGACATCCCTGTCAGCCTTAATCCTGTCAAGTACCGGGAAGCCGATTATGAAGCATCCGATGTTGCCCATACCAACAACCTGAGGCAGGAAGCTGTTGTAACGTATCAGAAGCGTTTCAGCGAAAAGTCTCAAAAGCTGGACTTCCAGTTTGGATATACTAA
This sequence comes from Chryseobacterium lathyri, assembly GCF_019970085.1. NCBI lineage: Bacteria > Pseudomonadati > Bacteroidota > Flavobacteriia > Flavobacteriales > Weeksellaceae > Chryseobacterium > Chryseobacterium lathyri. The sequence goes on from NZ_JAHXYG010000001.1 coordinate 113,356, forward strand.
GGCTACATCTAAATTCTCCCAGGACAATTTCTTCCAGAGAGGTTTTTACACTGATACGACCCCGTTAGAACCTTTCCTTAATGTAGGCGGCGAAAATGTACTTGATAATAAATCGGATATGAGGGTTGCTAACTTCAAGGTAGATTATTCACAGCCGATCAAGCTTCTGGATGGTGGAAAAGTGAGTTTGGGAGGTTTATATGAGAGACAGGATTATGATACGGAAAGTAAAGGCCTGACCAATCTGGAATACCAAAGGCAGACGGCTTCTACCTACCTTGAATTTCAGGCTAAACTGAAAAAGTTTGACTTTACTTTAGGAGCAAGAGCGGAAAATTATGATATTTCCGGGATTACAAGAACCATAAAGGATAATGCTGTTCTGGAAAGAGATTTAACACCTTTCAATAAATTCAAGCTTTTTCCGAATGCAAGCGTACAGTATAGCCTGATGAATCAGGTCTATATTGCAGCGAACTACAACAAAAAGATTACTCTGCCAAGTATTTCTGCCCTGAACCCGAACAACGTAATCTTTGCCAGCCCGAATACGGAAGTTACCGGTAACCCGGATCTTCAGCCTACGATCTTTGATAATTATGAATTGAAAGTTTCGGCGTTTGATTATGCCTTCATTGGGTACAGTGTAAGTTCTGCAAAAGATCAGGTAGCACAGATTATCATGAAAAACGGGAAGAACCTTTACAATAAGCAGGTGAATATTTCGAATATGAAAATTCATAACTTTAATGTAGGTCTTCCTATCCCGTTTATGATTTTCAGCAAGCCGATGAGCGAGATCATGAAGTTTAATTTTAACCCTGACAAAATTAACTTTATGTATCTGTATGCAGGTTACCAGAAACACGATATTGATAATTTAAACAATAAAGGCTTCTGGATCTTTAATATCATGACCCAGCTGCTTTTACCAAAAGACATAAAACTGACCGCCAACTATAGTTACCTGACGCCTAAGGCCGGATATTTCTATTTTACAGCGGATAAACCATTCAATAATAATCTTGACATTACACTGACGAAAAAGTTCATGAACAACCGTCTTACCGTTTCCGTTTTCGCGAATGATATTTTCAACGGACAAGTGATGCAGGTGTATTCCAATCCGCCTGAAGGCCAGCCTGTAATGATCAGAAGTAAGTATGATACGAGAAACTTTGGAATTTCAATTAACTACAAAATTCCTACCAAGAATAAGCTGGCTAAGGAAGATCCAAATATTCTGAACCAAACTAAAAAAGAAGACACAGGCGTTATGCAGCAGGCACAGTAATTTTTTAGAATTAAAAATCATAAAATGAGGCAGTAAAGAAATTTTACTGCCTCATTTATTTAAAACAATATAATTTAACCTGAGTCCGGGTAGGATATTCCTTTTTTAAGAATGTCATGAAGTTTGAAGCCAGAAGAGGGAAGACATTGTCCCTAAAACAGAACTACAGTAAGCTTTATTAATCTTTATGCCTTCATCAAATTTTTAATAAGGGTAAACTATTAACTTCCAGCCTCCCTCTTCCAGCTTCCTGCCCCTTAACCCCAACCCAGGTTAATTTAAAAATCTATGGTCTGGAATCTCCAGTTCAGAGTATCAATAAGGGTAAGCTGATTTGCTTGCACAGGAAGTTCTGTGATGATCTTTAAAACCTGCATAGCCATCATACTCCCTACAATGCCTGGCAATGCTCCCAAAACTCCGAGACTGTCACAGTCAGGCAAATTTTCGTCAAAAGGTGGTTCCGGAAACAAATTCCTAAGGTTTTTACTTCCTTTATAATTGAATACTGCGGTTTGTCCTGAAAATCCCAGGATACTTCCGTACACCAACGGTTTTCCAAGTTTAACGCAGGTATCATTGATCAGATATCTGGTGGTAAAATTATCGGATCCATCTACTATAATATCGTACTGTGAAAGGATTTCTTCTGCGTTTGAACTGTTGATTTTCGTACTAAATCCTTCAAATTTCACCTGATGATTAAGGGTATTGACAAAGGCTTCTGCACTTTTAATTTTAAAAATCCCAACTGTATTTTCATTGTGAATGATCTGGCGGTTCAGGTTGTGAAGTTCCACCTCATCAAAATCTGCCACACCTAAAGTTCCGACTCCGGCAGCGGCGAGGTACTGAATGACCGGACTTCCTAAACCTCCTGCCCCAATGACAAGGACTTTGGAAGCCATTATTCTTCGTTGCCCATCCAGACCAACTTCTTCGATAAATATCTGCCGGCTGTATCTTGCAAAAATATCTTCGCTTTTCATTCCAAAATTGTTTTGAACCATTAAGATTTTTAAGCTGTTAAGAAATATTAAGATAAGCTCCGTTTTAAGATTAAAAAAATCTATTGATTTTTCCTAATTAGACTTAATGACTTCAATGTTCTTAATGGTTTAATTTTTAAATTCCGCTATATGCCGGATCCCAGTCTTTCAACACTGGATCGTAACCTGCTTTTCTGATGCTGGCTTTTACTTCTTCCATACTCCGTTCGTCGCTGGTTTCAAATTGTTCCAAAGATTCTACATCTACAGCATAACCTCCCGGATTTGTTTTAGAAGCCGCGCTCATGGCTGTTGCTCCGAGTGAGATGATATTGTTCCTAAATTTTTCATTTTCTCTGGTAGATATGGAGATTTCCAGGTCTTCATTCCATATTCTGTAGGCACAGATCAGCTGTAGCAGGTCTTTATCTTCCATGATAAAATTGGGTTCAATGATTCCTTCTGCAGGTCTGAGTCTTGGAAAGGAAACCGAAAAACGACTTTTCCAGTATTGTTTCTGGAGATAATCAATGTGAAGAGCATTGAAAAAACTGTCTACACGCCAGTCTTCAAGCCCAAGCAACACACCAAGTCCGATCTTATGAATTCCGGCTCTTCCAATCCTGTCCGGGGTGTCTAAGCGGAAATGGAAGTTTGATTTTTTCCCTTTAGGATGGTATTCTTTATAAACCTCCTGATGATACGTTTCCTGATACACCAACACCGAATAAACACCTTCCTGATGAAGCTGGAAATATTCCTGTTCTGATAAGGGCTGTACTTCAATCGAGATATTGGCAAAATGAGGTCTCAGCAGGCGGACAGCGTTTAAAAAGTAAGAAATTCCCACTGTTTTACTGGCTTCTCCACTTACCAATAGAACGTGATTAACACCCATAGATTTCAGAACAGAAGCTTCTATCATCAACTCAGTATCAGAAAGGGTTTTCCTCCTTACATCATTATCCAGACTGAAACCACAATACGTACATATATTCTGACATTCGTTGCTGACATACATCGGTGCATAAAGCTGAATGGTTTTCCCAAAGCGTTTCTGGGTCAGCTGGCGGGTCATTTTTGCCATCAGTTCCAGTTCCTGTGCGGCGGCGGGAGAAAGCAGATTTAGAAAATCATCTAAGGTTTTATTTTTCTTCCGAAGGCTGTTCAGAACATCTGAATGGGTTACTTTTCCGAGTCTGATTCTTACCTCATCCCAATGATAACGTTCAAAAACATCTTTAAAGCTGTTCATTGTTTTCTGCTATTTTATTCAAATAAAAAAGAGGTCAAAGGGCTTGACGCTTCGGCGTGATCTGCTATTGCCCCTAATCCCGATTCAAAGGCTCTTCTTCCGGCAATAACCCCTTCTTTAAACGCCAAAGCCATATTGACAGGGTTTCTTGCCACAGCAATTGCGGTATTGACGAGAACCGCATCAGCTCCCATTTCCATTGCTTTTGCTGCATCAGAAGGTGCCCCGATTCCCGCATCTACCACAACGGGAACATTGCTCTGGCTGATGATGATCTCCAGGAAATCTAATGTTCTCAATCCTTTATTGGTACCAATTGGAGCTCCTAAAGGCATTACTACAGCAGTTCCTGCATCTTCAAGACGCTTGCAAAGTACAGGATCGGCATGGATGTATGGCATTACGATAAATCCCAATTTAGCCAGTTCTTCTGTTGCATACAGGGTTTCAATAGGATCAGGAAGAAGATATTTCGGGTCGGGATGGATTTCCAGTTTCACCCAGTTTGTTTCCAGGGCCTCTCTAGCAAGCTGTGCTGCCAGTACTGCTTCTTTCGCGGTTCTGGCCCCTGAGGTATTGGGAAGGAGGTGAACATGGGTTTCTTTTAATGAATCCAACAGTCCGTCTTCTGCTGCACCGGAATCTATTCTCTTCAGTGCCATGGTGACCATATCTGTTCCCGAAGCGATCACAGAGGTCGCCATTTCGTTTAGGTTTCCGAATTTTCCGGTTCCCAGGAACAGTCTTGAATCAAATATTCTCTCTGCTATTATTAATTTCTGATTATTCATATCATTGCTTTTTTAAATTCACTGATAACAGCCGGACGGTTGGTGATTTCTCCCGAGACTGCAGCACCATATATTCCGATCTGCTGAAGAGGTTCAATATCCTGAAGGACAACTCCTCCGATGGCGTAGATTTTCGGAATGGCTATCGATTTGTCTTTTAAATTTTTAATAATATCCTGATAGCCTTCAAATCCGAGGATCGGGCTTAGCTTTTCTTTTGTAGCTGTAAATCTCAGAGGTCCTAAACCGATATAATCGCATGGTTCACTGATTCTCTGAAGGACATCTGAAAGGGTATTGGCTGTTCCTCCGATCATTTTATTTTTACCTAAAACGTGTCTCGCCATTTCAATGGACACATCTTTCAGTCCCAAATGGACACCGTCTGCATCAATTTCTTTAGCCATTTGAACATGGTCATTAATGATACAGACCGTCTGATATTCTGAACAAAGTTTTTTTGAAATTTCACAAAGCTGAAAAAATTCGTTTTCATAAGCATTTTTCCAGCGAACCTGCAGCCATTTTATACCATTATCTAAAGCTTTCCGGATATTAAATTCCTGTTCTTCTTTGGTCTGTCCCTGAGATATGTATTGTAATTTTTCCATGATTAAACTGAATGAAAACCCAATAAAGAGGGGTTACTTTTTAAAAATTTTTCAGTATATAACTTTCCTTTCCTACAGGCATCTTCCAGACTTTCTTCTTTCGCCAGCCAACCTGCAATTGCTGAAGACAGCACGCATCCTGAACCATGTTTCGGATAGTAGCCGGAAGACTCATCAAGGTTTGGTTCCAATGAAATCTCTTCTCCGTTCCGGATCAGAATATCTGTTCCTATTCTATCATTTCTGTGGCCGCCTTTGACCAATACAGCACATGGATTCTGGTCTTGATTTAAAAGATTGTATTCTTGCAAAACCCTGTATTCATTATAGTTGGGTGTAATAAGATCAATTTTTTTTAAAACATCTTTCAAAAGAGGTAAGGTTTCCAGATCAAAAAAAGAAAATTCTGAAGTACTTTTTAATACCGGATCCCAGATGATCTTTGTTCCGGCATTATAGAACCGTATTGTTTCTATGATCTTTTCCAGAAATACCGAATCTTTTACTACTCCGATTTTTATAGCTTCAACAGGGTATTCTTTCATCAAGATACTTATAGATGTTATGATCTCATCTAAAGGCAGCCACTCTATGCTTAAACACTTGGATTCTATCTGAACAGTCATGGCTGTGCAAACACCCAGCCCCATTACGCCAAGTTGCTCAAATGTTTTTATATCCGCTAAAAGGCCTGCTCCACCTGATGGATCAAATCCCGCAATACTTATCACAAAAGGACGTTTTGTCTGCATCTTTTGAATGTATTTAATGGCTGATCATTTTCCCAAACCGCACCTAATAGTGCTGCTCCATCTGCTCCGTTTTCAAATACTGTACAGATGTTGTTTTCGTCAATCCCTCCTAATGCAATTAATCTTACTTTAGAATTTTTTCTATGCTTCATTTCTTTCATAACATTTGAATGCTTACCATATCCTTTTTTAGAAATACTCGGAAAAACGGGACTTATAAATGCATATTCCCACTCTCTTCCCAGCACATTATAGGTTTCAATATCATGAACAGAAGTAGAAAGGGTACCTTGCCCTGTATAAGATTTATAAACTTCACCGTTCCGGTCCGCTTCTCTGAAATGAAACCGGGAAATATGATGATCCTTCCCCAAATCATAATATCCGTGTAATACCAACTGGGAATAAAATTCCTCATCGATACCATACAGGAAATTTTTCATTTCTTCCCGGCTTATCATTGGTTTTCTTATATGAAGCAGGTCCAATCCTTCCTGAAACAACTGATTGATGATCTCTGTTTCGTTTTGAACTATTGTTTCGGGAGTGATAACCAGGATCATATATAAATTTCTTTTCCTTTTTCAATAAATTCCTGGGATTTATCCAACATGCCTTTTTCTGCAGAATCGCGGATTTCCTGGGTAATTTTCATAGAACAGAATTTTGGACCGCACATGGAACAGAAATGGGCAATTTTAGCACCTTCCGCCGGCAGCGTTTCATCGTGATAAGCTCTTGCCGTATCGGGATCCAATGAAAGATTGAATTGGTCTTCCCATCTGAATTCAAATCTGGCTTTACTCAAAGCATTATCTCTGTATTGCGCTCCAGGATGACCTTTCGCCAGATCTGCAGCATGTGCAGCTAATTTGTAAGTAATAACTCCAACTTTTACATCTTCTTTGTTGGGAAGACCCAAATGTTCTTTCGGAGTTACATAGCAAAGCATTGCGCATCCGAACCAGCCGATCATTGCCGCTCCTATTCCGGAAGTAATATGATCATAACCTGGGGCAATATCTGTCGTCAAAGGACCTAAAGTATAAAATGGTGCCTCCTGGCATACTTCCAGCTGCTTATCCATATTTTCTTTGATCATATGCATTGGTACATGGCCCGGCCCTTCTATCATCACCTGCACGTTGTGCTTCCATGCGATCTTGGTCAGTTCCCCTAAAGTTTCAAGTTCAGCAAACTGAGCGGCATCATTGGCATCCGCAATAGATCCAGGACGAAGACCATCTCCCAAGGAAAAAGCTACGTCGTACTTCTTCATGATCTCACAGATTTCTTCGAAATGGGTGTACAGAAAGTTTTCTTTATGATGGTAAAGACACCATTTTGCCATAATAGATCCCCCTCGTGAAACAATTCCTGTTACTCTTTTTGCTGTAAGATGGATATATCTTAATAAAACTCCGGCATGAATAGTAAAGTATGAAACGCCTTGTTCTGCCTGCTCAATTAGAGTATCTTTAAAAACTTCCCACGTAAGGTCTTCCGGAACACCTTTTACCTTTTCCAATGCCTGATAAATTGGGACTGTACCAATAGGAACCGGGCTGTTTCTGATGATCCACTCCCTTGTTTCGTGAATGTTTTTTCCCGTAGAAAGATCCATAATGGTATCAGCTCCCCAGCGGCAGGCCCAGACTGCTTTCTCTACTTCTTCTTCAATGCTGGATGAAACAGCACTGTTTCCGATGTTAGCATTAATTTTAACCAAAAAATTACGTCCGATAATCATTGGTTCACTCTCCGGGTGGTTAATGTTGTTTGGAATGATTGCTCTTCCTGCTGCAATTTCATCTCTTACAAACTCCGGGGTGATCTTACCTTTCGGAGTATTGGCACCGAAACTGTTCCCGGGATGTTGAAATGCCATATCCTGGGAAACCGTATCCAGCTGTTCTATCCTCTGATTTTCCCTGATGGCTACATATTCCATTTCAGCGGTAACGATTCCTTGTTTTGCATAATAGAGCTGCGTAAGTTCGAAGCCTTCTTTTGCCACTTTCGGTTTGTGATCGTAGGCAAAACGCAGGTCATCAAGACGTGAATCTGCAAGGCGGGCTTTTCCGTATTCTGAGGTGATTCCGCTCAGGATATCCACATCTTTTCTGTCCAGTATCCATTGCTCCCTGATTCTTGGAAGTCCTTTCATGATATCGATTGATGCATTTTCGTCCGTATAAGGACCTGAGGTATCATAAATGGTTACAGGTGCATTATCTTCCAACGTCCCGTTGGTAAGCTTTGTGGGACTGAGGTGAATTTCACGCATTGCTACGCTGATAGGATGTATTTTTCCTTCAACATAAATTTTCTTGGCGTTCGGAAATGGCGAACAAGTGATTGAATGAGCCATAAGTTTTTGTATTATTAAATGAAAATTATCCGCCCTGAGTGGCAGTAATGATTAAAACTGAATCTTTATCTTTAAGGATTGTTTCTGCCCAGTCGGACAATGGAATAATACGGTTGTTGAGAGCCACGGCTATCCCTTTTTTCTTTCCGGGTATTTCCATAGCCATGAGTGCTTCCAGATTATCGGGAAGTACTTCAAATGTTTTCGTTGTGTGGTTGATTGTAAGTTCCATTCCTAATTATTTTAAAATATACTTTAGGAATGGCCATTATTGCACAATAGAATGTACAGCAAAAGTCATTTACTTTTCCCTACGCTGGTATAATCCAGATCAGGTTCAAAGGGTAAAGTCTCAGTCTGTATGTCTACAGACACCCCTAAAGTTGTGACGAAGGTAGTTATTTTTTCAGAATAGGCAAAATTGAATTTGTTTTAAAAATAAAATGGCCATCTCAATATTGAAATGGCCATTTTATTTTTAAAAGATTCTATACTCAAAATTTTACCTAAAAAGATTGAATGAAGTAATTTTTACTCTTCACAGGCTCTCCAAATAGCATCATTCTGCGGAACGGGAGCTGTAATTTCTATTTTTTCTTTGGTTACCGGATGAATAAATTCCAGTTTCCGTGCATGAAGATTAATCCCGCCATCCGGATTGGAGCGAGGCGCTCCGTATTTCAAGTCGCCTTTTATAGGAACTCCGGTTTTCGACAGCTGAGCACGGATCTGGTGATGCCTTCCAGTTTCCAGATCAATCTCAAGGAGCATATAATTATCTAAGGTTTTGATCACATGATAGGTCAAAATCGCTTCTTTTGCTCCTTCTGTTACCTTTGGAAAAACAATGGCCTTATTATTTTTTTCATTCTTCTTTAAGTAATGAACAAGTCTTTGGCTCTGAGGGATCATTTCTTTACCCACAACAGCCCAATATGTTTTTTTTACTTCCCTGTTTTTCACCATCTGGGTAAGGCGGGAAAGTGCTTTGGAAGTTTTAGCATAGATAACCAGACCCGAGGTTGGGCGGTCTATACGGTGAACCAAACCGAGAAAAACATTTCCCGGCTTAGCATCTCTTTTTTTGATAAAATTCTTAATGGACTCCAGCAAAGATTCATCGCCGGTTTTATCGCCCTGAACAAGCTGTCCTACTTTTTTGTTAACCACCAGAAGATGGTTATCTTCATATACAATCTGCTCTTCCATACATTACGAACGCCTCGGTCTGTTAGTCAAAGAAATAACAATTCCTCCAAGAAGACCGATTGTTTTAAGCATTGAAAGTTTAGAATCTGCCGGTAAAAATGCCCCGATGACACAAAGTGCTGCCGCTGCATACATACCATACATAAAGTTTTTATTAGGAAGCGTAGGTGCCTGAACGAAGAAACTTGCTCCTATCAATACATAAAAGACTTTTCTGGAGAGAAGCTCATTAATTTCCGGAGAAAATAAATTGAACCAGCCTACCGCCATACATATGATTGCTGCGATGGATAAGATTCCCTGAAGTGATTGTTGTTGATTCATCATCAATTAGTAGCTTTCGTTTTCATTAGGGAACTCAACACTTTTCACATCTTTCACGTACTGGGCAACCGCACCTGTTATTTCTGTGTACAGATCAAGGTATCTTCTTAAGAACTTCGGACTGAAGCCTTTGTTCATCCCAACCATATCGTGGTATACAAGAACCTGTCCGTCACAATCAGCTCCTGCTCCAATTCCAATAGTCGGAATAGAAATACTTTCTGATACTTTTTTAGCTAAATCAGCAGGAATTTTTTCTAAAACAATTGAAAAACATCCTAATTCTTCCAAAAGCTGTGCGTCACTGATCAGTTTTTCTGCTTCTGCTTCTTCTTTAGCTCTTACTTTATAGGTTCCGAACTTATAGATAGACTGTGGTGTCAATCCCAAATGTCCCATAACAGGAATTCCTGCATTGATAATTTTTTTGATAGATTTTGAAATTTCTTTTCCTCCTTCAATTTTTACAGCATGAGCACCACCTTCTTTCATCATTCTAACTGCAGACTCCAGCGCTTTCTCAGGATTACTCTGGTAGGTTCCGAATGGAAGGTCCGCTACCACAAGAGCTCTGTCAACTCCACGAACAACACTTTGAGCATGATAAATCATCTGATCCAGCGTGATGGGTAAAGTCGTTTCAAAACCAGCCATCACATTAGCAGCAGAATCCCCTATCAAAATAGCATCTACCCCTCCGGCATCTACCATTTTTGCAGTAGTAAAGTCGTAGGCAGTAAGCATTGTTATTTTTTCCTTGTCGAATTTCATTTTCCGCAAGGTTTCAGTCGTAACTTTTTTAATTTCAGAGTGAACAGACATAATGTATCTATTTTTTAAAAGTTAAAAAGTCGGCTTTCGCCGACTTAAGTTTTTGTATGATTGTTATAAAACTACGTGACCTAGTTTCATCAGTTTGTCGTGGTTCAAAATTTTGATGTTTCTTCCGTCTACTTCTATGAGACTGTCCTGTTTGAATTCAGAGATCAAACGGATGGCACTTTCTGTAGCAGTACCGATGATGTTGGCAATTTCTTCTCTGGTGAGCGAAATTTTAATAAACCCTTCAGGATCTACGCCTAGTTTCTGTTCCAGAAGTATCAGGATTTCAGCCAGTCTTTCTCTTACCGTTTTCTGCGCAAGGAAGGTAATGGTATTAGATGATTCTCCCAGTTCGTAGGAGATTTTCTGAAGCATTGCAAAGGAAAGCTGCGGATCTACCTCTAAAAGATACATGAAAACATCTGCCGGAAGGAAAATGCATTCAATGTCTGTCATAGCCTCAGCCTTTGCCTGGAAGTTTTCCCCGCAAAGTAGTGAACGATAGCCGATAATATCCCCCTCTTTGATAAATCTTAAGATCTGGTCTTTTCCAAAAGCTCCGGACTTGGAAAGCTTGGCAGCACCTTTTTCTAAAACGTATACTCCTTTTGGCGTTTCTCCGTCCTCGAAAATGGTGTCGTGCTTCTGAAAACTTAATTTTTTCTTGCTGTTAATATATTTTTCAAAATCAGTGCTAGAAAGTCTTTCCTTAAATGATTTATCATTAAAAACTCTGGCGAACCTCTCTTCAATTGCAATCTGTTGTTCCTGCGACATTTTATATGACATTTATCACAAAAATAGAACTTTTTAACGCGATAAACAAAAAAAATTGTTATAATTTTGTAGTTCAATATATTATGGTGGTGAGCGAGAACTGTTTTCATTGTGGTCAAGGTATAGAAAAGGAGCGAATTTTATTTGATGAAAAGACTTTCTGCTGCAATGGCTGTAAGTCTGTTTACGAAATTCTGAATCTCAATGATTTAACCAATTTCTACGAACTTAATAAAAGGGCCGGAATCCGCCCTGATGAGAGCTCTTCTCAATTTGAATATCTTGACACTCCGGAAATCTTCGAAAAAATCACTGATTTCTCAGAAGGAAAAACAAGTCTCGTTACGTTCAAAATCCCTGTAATACACTGCTCTTCATGCATATGGCTTCTGGAAAGCTTACATACCCTGAATGAGCACATCAACTATTCTCAGGTAAACTTCACCAGAAAGACTTTACAGATCTCATTCAATCATAACGATCTCAAATTAAGCGAACTAGCTAATTTCTTAACCAATCTCGGCTATAAACCCGTTATCAGCCTTGAAACCGCCGATAAAAACGTAGATCACCTTGACAAATCTCTTCTTATAAAATTTGCTATTGCCGGATTCGCATTCGGAAACGGGATGTTCCTTGCCTTCCCTGAATATGTAGGGGGTGAGGATTACTGGATGGAGCATTATAAAGGACTCTTCAGAACACTGATGTTCCTTTTAGCCTGTCCTGTTGTATTTTATTCTGCTTCGGATTATTACAAATCTGCCTGGTATGGGTTGAAAAATAAGATCGTCAACATCGATGTTCCGATTGTCCTGGGGATTTTTGTTCTTTTTGGCCGAAGCATTTACGAAGTGGTTACAGATTACGGTCCTGGATATTTTGACACATTGTGTGGATTGCTGTTCTTTATGCTAATGGGGAAAATTTTCCAGAAAAGAACGTATAGCGCTTTATCCTACGACAGAGATTATAAATCATTCTACCCTATTGCAGTTACCAAAGTAGATTTTGAAGGAAAACAGAACAACATCCTTCTTTCTGAGATTAAAGTGGGGGACAGAATTCTGGTAAGAAACCAGGAGATCATTCCGGTGGATGCCATTCTGATCAACGGGGAAGGAAATATAGATAACAGCTTTATCACGGGAGAAAGCGAAAGCATCAGCAAGCAGCCAGGTGATAAAATTTTTGCAGGAGGAAAGCAGATAGGTTCATCATTAGAGCTAGAAGTAATTAAAGATGTGGATCAAAGTTACCTGACACAGCTTTGGAATAAGGAAGCTTTTAAGAAGCATGAAACAGGCCTTGACACACTGACCAACAACGTCAGCAAGTACTTCACATTCATCATTTTAGGTATTGCTTTAATCTCAGGAATTTACTGGTCATTTATTGACCTTAAAATCATGTTCCAGGTTATTTCAGCCATTCTTATCATTGCATGTCCTTGTGCACTAGCCTTATCTGCTCCGTTTACTTTCGGACACATCATGAGAATCTTAGGACGTAATAAGTTTTACGTGAAAGATACCTTAACGATTGAGAAAATTGCAAAACTTGATACTATTGTTTTTGATAAAACAGGAACTATTACCCACAGAAAAAAATCAAACATAAGATATGAAGGTTTTGAAATCAATGAATTTGACAACCTGAATATCAAAACTTTATTAAAAAACTCCAATCATCCGCTTTCTAAATCTCTGTATGAATTTATAGAGGTAAGTGATGACTATTTCCCTGTTGAAAATTTCCAGGAGATTTCCGGAAAAGGATATGAAGCCAGTGTAAGAGGAAATGTTTATAAAATTGGCTCCGCCCGTTATAATGATCAGGAGCCTAAAAACCTTGAAACAGCTGTATACATCAGCAAAAATGGCAAACTTTTAGGCAAATTCATCTTCAAAAATGAATACCGTCCGAGATTAAAGGAGCTATTCACAAAGCTTACCAGCTACAAAATATTCATCCTGAGCGGTGACAACTCTTCAGAGGAAAACCAGCTTAAGGAACTTATCCCTACATATCAGGGAATGGCCTTCAACCAGAGCCCGGAAGACAAGCTGAACTACATCAAAAATCTTCAGGATCAGAACATGAAAGTGGCTATGCTGGGAGACGGACTGAATGATGCCGGTGCACTGAAGCAAAGTAATGTGGGAATCGCCATAGCAGATGACACAAACAGCTTTACCCCTTCTTCCGACGTGATCATGAATGGTGATAAGGTAGTCACATTAGATAACTACCTGAATGTTTGCAAAGGATCTATTACTATTGTAAAAATGACATTCATAATCAGTTTTCTCTACAATATCGTTGGTTTAAGTTACGCAGTTACAGGTCAGATGCATCCGCTCTTCGCAGCAATCATCATGCCAATCAGTTCCATCACTGTGGTTACATTCACTACTCTTTCCACCTGGATTTTGGGCCACAAATATTTCAAAAAACAGGCGTAGAAGCCCTTATTTAGACTGATTTTAAATTAGCTGAAATCCGCATTTCGTGATGAATGTCATTATTTTTCACTAAATTTGAACCCCGAAAATAGGTTAATTTTGTTGTCCAATGGATATTCTATATTTAATGATCCTCTGCAGTGTTTCTTTAGCTGCGATTTTCTTGGTCGTATTTATAGTGTATGCCCGAAAAGGACAGTTTGAAGATGATGAATCTCCGGCTGTCAGAATCCTTTTTGATAATGGAGAAATCAAGGAAAAGGATGAAAAAGGCGACAAAGATAAAGACGAGAAAAAAATAGGAGAAAATAATAAAATTGAAGAAAAAAGTGAATAGTTGATATGGAAACACAAAAGTTTAGTTATGACAACAGTATTGTCCGTGCGTTCCTTTATGCGACCTTAGTTTTCGGTCTTATAGGATTTACGTTCGGGCTTACGGCGGCATTAATGCTTTTCTACCCGGAATTGCCGGAATTTATATTCGGTACAGATGATACAACCATCAAAAGTCTTGCATCAGGCAATATTCAAGGGTTAATAAACACTCATGGTGCATTTGGTTTTGGAAGAATCAGAATGCTTCATACCAATACTGTAATTTGGGCATTTGTATGTAATATCGTTTATACCGGTATTTATTACTCATTACAGAGATTATTAAAAACAAGAATGTACAGTGATACATTATCCTGGTTACATTTCTGGACCTGGCAGTTTATGATCGTTGCTACGTTCGTTACGTTCTTTATGGGGATCAATACTTCAAAAGAATATGCTGAACATGAATGGCCGATCGACATATTGATCGCATTCTCCTGGATTGTTTTCGGAATCAACATGTTCCTTACAATTTCAAAAAGAAGAGTAAGACACCTTTATGTAGCCATCTGGTTCTATATCGGTACATGGATTGCCGTGGCTATGCTTCACATTTTCAACAATCTTGAAGTTCCGTTATCTTTCTCCGGCTGGAAATCTTATTCAGCATATGCAGGGGTGAAAGATGCTATTGTACAGTGGTGGTACGGTCACAATGCCGTAGCTTTCGTACTGACAACTCCGGTTCTTGGTTTAATGTATTACTTCCTTCCGAAGGCAGCAGACAGACCGGTTTTCTCTTATAAACTGTCTATTATTCACTTCTGGTCATTAATTTTCGTATATATCTGGGCTGGTCCTCACCACCTTCAGTATACTGCTCTTCCTGCATGGGCGCAGGCAGTGGGAACAGGTTTCTCTATCATGCTTATCGCACCGTCATGGGGAGGGATGCTAAATGGACTTCTTACGCTGAGAGGAGCTTGGGATAAAGTAAGGGAAAATCCTATCCTTAAGTTCTTCGTAGTAGCTGTTACATGCTACGGTATGGCAACATTTGAAGGTCCGCTTTTGGCAACTAAAAATATCAACAAAATTGGTCACTTTACAGACTGGGTTATCGGTCACGTACACTTAGGAGCTCTAGGATGGAATGGTTTCATGGCATTCGGGGTTATCTATTACTTGGTACCCATTATGTGGAGAACAAAAATTTGGTCTGTAAAACTAGCTAACTGGCATTTCTGGTTAGGAACATTAGGAATCATTTTCTATGCAGTACCAATGTATATTTCAGGATTTACACAAGGTTTGATGTGGAAACAGTTCAACCCGGATGGTACTTTGATGTACAAAAACTGGCTGGATACAGTAACTGCAATCATTCCTTACTTTAAGATGAGATTCTTAGGAGGTATATTCTATATTTCCGGGGCTATCCTAATGATTGTTAACGTAATCGCTACCGTAAGAAAAGGTTCATTCCAGAAAGATGTTCCTGCTGAAGCACCTGCATTGGCCAACATCGGAAACAAACGTAAAGAAGGTGAAGGTACTCACTTATGGCTTGAAAGAATGCCTGTATTATTAGGTATTTTATCTTTCTTCACGATTTCCATCGGTAGTTCAATTGAAATTATCCCTACACTATCCCTTAAGAAAAGTGTTCCTACAATATCAGCAGTAAAACCCTATTCACCACTTGAACTGGAAGGTAGAGATATTTATATCCGTGAAGGATGTAATGCCTGTCACTCCCAGATGATCAGACCTTTCAGGGATGAGATTACAAGATTTAATGGTAAAAACGGACAGTATTCTAAAGCGGGAGAATTTGTATATGACAGACCATTCCTATGGGGTTCTAAGAGAACAGGACCGGATTTACATAGAGAAGGAGGGAAAAACCCAAGTTCTTGGCATTACAAGCACATGTATAACCCAAGATCTACCTCTGCAGGTTCTATCATGCCTCGTTATCCTTGGTTAATTGCTACCAACCTGGACAGATCCAAGATGGTAGACAAAATGAAGCTGATGAAGAATACATTTGAAGTTCCTTATACGAAAGCTGAAATAGATTCTGCCAACAACTGGGCAGACAACCAGGCATCAAAAATCGTAAAAGACATCTTCTCTGAAGCTAATGACCTTAAGGTAGCTTATGCTAAGAGACCTCAGGGAGAATTGGAGAAAAAAGAGATCGTAGCTCTTATTTCTTACCTTCAGAGATTAGGAACGGATATCAAGACTACAGAAATAAAAACAGCAAGTACTAACTAAACATTAAAAGGTTCACATGATTCCTCAGAACTTTAAAGATATATTATCCAATACAGAAAACGCTGGTCTCTACCAGACGCTGGCTCTGATTTTCTTTATGCTGTTCTTCATAGCTCTGGTAATCTATGTTTTTAGCAGACCTAAAAAATATTACAAAGAGGAAGAAGAAGCTCCACTTGGGGATGATGAGGATGACGATTTTAATTTAAAAAATTAAACTATTTATTATGAAACAAAGAACACCTGTTGTTGTAAACATCTTAATAATAACTGGACTTTTAATAGTTTTTTATTATTTGTTTGTACAGAGCTACTCGTTCCTAGCTTCACCTTACTTCTGGGGAACTGTTGTGATCAGTGCTATTTTAGCATACATCCACAGTGCTATTGGAGATTTGATTGAAAATAATAAGTTCAAAAAACTATCTCCGGAAGAAAAAGCAGCTTATCTGGCAGAAAAGAAAGTGCCTTTCTTAAGAAGAATGTACGACAGTGCATTCAAAAAACAGTCTGCTACAGAAGAAAAAGATATCCTTATCGATCATGGTTTCGATGGGATCATGGAATTGGATAACCAGCTTCCGAAATGGTGGGTAGGATTATTCTATTTTGGGACTGCTTTTTGTATTGTATATATCGCAGCATATTCTTTCACAGATTTCGCACACCCATTGAGCGAATATGAGCAGGAATATAAGGAACAGATGGCAAGCATTGCAGAATATGAAAAGAATCAGCCTCCTGTAACAATAGAAACAGCTAAATACTCTGCTGACAATATAGCGGAAGGTAAAGAACTATTCAAAACCAACTGTGCATCTTGCCACAAAGAAGACGGTAGCGGTGGTATTGGTCCAAACCTTACGGATAACTACTGGATCAACCAGCCGGAGAAAACTTTATTTAAAAATGTTTTCCATATGGACTGGAATGGTTCTCCTACCAACCCTGCGATGAGAGCATTCGGTAAAAACGGAGAAGTTTCAGGAGCAGAGATTGAAAAGATTGCAGCTTATGTATATCACATTAATCAGGAACAACCGCCAGTGACTCAGGCTCAGGGAGGAGCAGCTCCTCAGGGAACCGAAGCGCATTGGGAAAAAGAATAATTTTAAAAAAAATTAGAAACATATGAAAAAAACATAATTTGTTATTAGATTAAAATAGTAACGAATTATGTTTTTTCTTTTTTAAAATATAGTATACTATGTCAGATATAGAAGAAATAGAAGTACGAGGCGGACAGGGACAGGTTCTGGATCCTGAAACTTACAGAGATTCTATCGGGACAATGGAGCAATCCGGTAAAAGAAAATGGGTATTTCCGAGAAAACCCAAAGGAAAATACACCAACTATAGAAACATTGTAAGTTATACTTTATTAATTATTTATTTTACGGTGCCATTCCTCAAAATTAATGGCAACCCATTCTTTTTGTTTAATGTTATCGATAGGGAGTTTTTCATTTTCGGACAGCCTTTCTATCCACAGGACTTTTTTATCCTTACTCTAGGTGCTATCGCATCCTTAATATTTATCATCATTTTTACGATTGCGTTCGGAAGAATTTTCTGCGGATGGATATGTCCTCAGACAATTTTTATGGAATCTATCTTCCGTAAAATTGAATATCTTATTGAAGGGGACCGAAACAAGCAGATGAAGCTGGACAGACAGGAGTGGAACAGCGAAAAAATCTGGAAGCGAAGCCTGAAGTGGTCAGTTTATGTTATCATCTCCCTGATCATCACTCACTTTATGCTGATGTATATCGTAGGGTATAAAGAGATCTTCAGAATTATATCAGAAGGACCGTTTGCCCATCCTACCAATTTTATTATAATGGTCCTGTTTTCAGCAGCATTTTACTTTGTATTTGCCTGGTTCAGAGAACAGGTCTGTACTTTAGTTTGCCCATACGGCAGACTTCAGGGTGTTTTGATTGATAAAGACACGATTAATGTTTTCTACGACTTTAAAAGAGGAGAAAACAGATCGAAATGGAGAAAAGGTGAAGACCGTAAGGCTGCAGGAAAAGGAGACTGTATCGACTGCCATCAGTGTGTGGTTGTTTGTCCCACAGGAATTGATATTAGGGACGGACAGCAGTTGGAATGTGTAAACTGTACCGCATGTATTGATGCGTGTGATGAAGTAATGGAAAAGGTAGGACTACCAAAAGGATTGATCCGATATGCATCGGAAAATGAGATTGAAAACCAGACCGAGTTCAAATTCACCGGAAGGATGAAGGGTTTTGCAGTGGTTCTTGTTTTATTGGTTGGATTCTTAGGGTTTCTTCTTTATAACAGAGGAGAAATGGAGGCGAAATTCATTAAGCCCGCTGGAAGTACATTCTTTGTAAGAGACGGTAAGATTACCAATACCTATAATTATACATTCCTCAATAAAACCAACGACAAAAAGATTGTGACGATAAAAGTTCTTGAGCCTGCACACGGTGAGATCACGTACAGTGCATCCAGCAAGATCCAGGTAGACAGAGATAAAATTTCGAAAGGAACAATCAATATCAGCTTCCCGGAAAATGATATGAAGCTTTCAAAACAAAACATAACCATCGGTGTATATGATATGAAAGGGAAGCTTATAGATTCTTATCAGACGTATTTCGAGGGACCATTTAAATTACAATTTTAATTAAAAAGCCTCAATAATGAGGTTCAAAACAGATAAAAAAACCGGAAGAAATGAAAAACTTTAGCTGGGGACACGGTGTAGTCATTGCATTATTTGCATTCATTGTTTTTATATTATCGATGCTATTTCTTTTCCCGAACGGGCAGAAAAATTCTGAAATGGTAACCGATAATTATTATGAAGAGGAACTTAAGTACCAGGATGTCATTGATGCCAAGAAAAGAGCTGACGACCTGCAGGAAAAGCCGGTATACAGCCAGGAAAAAAACGGAATTAAGATTACTTTTCCAAAAGAATACAATAATACCAATACTACGGTAAAGTTTGTTTTAAACAGAACCGACGATCAGAATTTAGACATAAAAAAATCTGTACAGCTTGATGCCGCTCAGTCTTTTTTTATACCGGGACAGGTATTAAAAGCAGGAAATTATACCCTGAGACTTATGTGGACGAAAGACAAAACAGACTATAGAATGGATTATGATGTGATATGGAAATAGGACTTATTTTATCGGCAATTGCATTAGGATTTGCTTCCGGTTTTCACTGTATCGGAATGTGCGGGCCTATTGCTTTATCGATGGGGTTGACAAAGAAACAGGCTACTAATTTCTATCTTCAAAATTTAACCTATCAGTTCGGCAGGATTTTCACTTATTCTTTATTAGGTGCCATATTGGGAATTGTAGGAGAAGGTTTTGAAATGGCTGGCTTCCAGCAGTATCTTACGATCGTTGCAGGAATTCTTTTGATTATCATGGCTTTGTTTTCATTTGGAGGAAAAGATTTTGCCTCTAAGATTCCTTTTCTTTCTAAATTTCTCTTTTCAGTAAAATCAAATTTAGGAAAGCTGCTTCAGAAAGCAGATTACCGCTCAAGATTTACAACCGGGCTTCTTAACGGCTTTCTTCCGTGCGGGATGGTTTATATGGCTCTTACAGCCAGCCTGGCAGCCGGAGGAATATGGCAGGGAGCTTCATATATGGCTTTATTCGGACTCGGGACACTCCCATTCATGTTTGCTGTAGTTCTTGCCGGCAATCTCATGAATCAGGCTTTTAGAATTAAAATTTTAAAAGCAGTTCCTGTTATTATGATTATTTTAGGAGGATTATTTATTCTGAGAGGCCTTGAACTGGGAATTCCTTATATTTCACCGAGAGCCGAAGCTATGACGATTTCTAAAGATCATAACGGCAATTGCCACATTGAAGGCCACGACCATAGCTCAAGCAACTGTCATTAAATAGCTAACTAATTCCATGAAAAATATCCTTTTTTTATTCATTGCAGGTCTTTTTGTTCTGCAATCATGTATTATTAACTCTGAAATTGTCTATCACAAAGATGCTGCATCAACTTCTGTTACAGACATCGATATAAGACAGTTTATTTCCGAAATGAAAACTATGACTCCCGATTCTCTGAAACAGCAGAAAGAATTCGGAGAAATGGACAAGTTGCCAACGATTTGGACAAGTTTTCTGGATGTTCAGAAGCAAAGTGGCAAGCCGCAGACTACAGATCCCGATTCGATAAGACTCATGAAAAAGATCTTCATGAAAATGAACAAGGAAAATAATGAGCCGGCCGGACTTTCCTTAAAAATGGATCACTTTACCCAAGCGGACTATCAGATGTTGAAAAGCTATAACAAGAAGGAAAAACTTCCGCTGGATCAGAATATTTTCAATAACTGGGACGGACAAACATTAACGATCAACACGGAAAATTTTAATCTTAAAAACATTGAAGAAACTCTTAAAAGCAAAGCTTCTAAAGACGAGGCTGAAAAAGTGGAAGGAATGGTTACCATTTTTTTTAAAAGTATAGAAACAACCCTGAAATTTGAAAACAAAATAAAATCTATCACCGGAAAACATGATTGGGTAAAACAAACCGATAATTATACCGTTAAAATTGATTACGATCTTAAAGCGATGTATGATAAAGAGGCCAAACTCAGGAATGCCGATAAAAAAATTGTTATCGTTACAGAATAAAAAACGGGCTGAAATTTCAGTCCGTTTTTGGTTGGTATCTGTTTTGTAATACATAAGAGAACACAAAAAATTTCAGTAATGATTAAACAGATAAATTTTTTATGGGCTGCCATCCTTGTCATAGTTCTCCAGTCCTGCTCTATCAATACAGAAACTACCTATTACAAAGATTCTGCTACCAGCATGCAGTCTAATATCCTGATGGATAAAAGTGTAATGGGAATGATGAGCATGATGGGTTCTGATCCAAAGAAACTGAGCGACTTGGATAAATTGCCTACCGACTGGACAAGTCTTTATAATGTTCAGAAGCATGGAAAAATAACTCTTAATGAGGATTCGGTGAAGGTGCTGAAAAAAGTCTATATGAAAGTGGATAAAGATAAAAACGAGATCATAGGCCTTTCCTTGAAGTATGATAAACTTATGCCCGCAGAAATTACTCAGCTTCTGGCCAGCGACAAACGTCTGAAAAAGATCCCCTTACAGGACATTGCAGTCTGGAATGGTAAATCTCTGATTATTAATACTGATAAATTTAATTCTGATGGAATTCTCAAAATGCTGGAAGAAAAGGAAACAGAAGAAAAAACAGTTCCTAAAACCAAAAGTGATTCCATTGAGGCCTATGGCAAACAAATGGCTTCCGGAATGGCAGGAATGCTGAGAATGTTCAATCTTACATTTTCCAACAGGCTTAAATTTCAGAAACCCATCAAAAGTATTGAGGGCAAGCACGATTTCGTAAAACAGATCGATAACAAAACGGTTGAAATTGTTGTAAGATCCAATGACCTTGTAGATGGCAAAAACCTTGTCAATAAGGATAAGAAAGTGGTTATTACTACTGAATAATTGACCTCTAAAACCCAATATAAAATCCCCTTCCAAAAATGAAAGGGGATTATTATTATACTGAAATTGAAATATAATTTTAGTTAATCAGATCGAATCTCGCATATTCTGCAATCTTCTTAGGAATTCTGATTCCTTCAGCGGTCTGGTTGTTTTCAAGCAATGCAGCCATAATCCTTGGAAGGGCCATTGCAGAGCCATTCAGCGTATGAACCAACTGAGATTTCCCTTCTGTTTTGAAACGGCATTTCAGACGGTTCGCCTGGAAAGTTTCAAAATTAGATACAGAGCTTACTTCAAGCCACATTTCCTGTGCAGCACTCCAAACTTCAAAGTCATAGGTCATTGCTGATGTGAATCCCATATCACCACCACAAAGTCTCAACACCCTGAACGGAAGCTCAAGATCTGTAAGAATTTCCTTGATGTGCTCCACCATTTCCTCCAGCGCAGCATAAGAGTTCTCAGGCTTTTCAAGTCTTACAATCTCTACTTTTTCGAACTGGTGAAGACGGTTCAGCCCTCTTACATGAGCCCCGTAACTTCCAGCCTCTCTTCTGTAGCATTGAGAGAAAGCTGTATTTTTGATAGGAAGATCCTTTTCTTCAAGCAATACGTCACGGTAAAGGTTCGTTACAGGAACTTCAGCTGTTGGGATAAGATAAAGATCATCCAAACCAATGTGGTACATCTGTCCTTCTTTGTCAGGAAGCTGTCCTGTTCCGTATCCTGAAGCCTCATTAACCACATGAGGAGGATTAACCTCCATATAGCCTTTTTCCACATTCTTATCCAGGAAATACTGAACCAAAGCTCTCTGAAGCCTTGCCCCTTTTCCTAAATAAACAGGAAAACCTGCTCCAGCGATTTTTACCCCAAGTTCAAAATCAATCAGATTATATTTTTTGGCAAGCTCCCAGTGAGGGATCGCTCCTTCTCCAAGTCCTTCTACATCGTGAGACTGGAAAATATTCTCGTTGTCTTCTGCAGAAGCTCCACTTTTCACTAATTCAAACGGAATATTGGGAATCTGGTATAAAATATCCAGTAAAGCTTTTTCAGTTGCATCTAATTGGGATTGCAGTTCTTTACTCGACTCTTTGAATTGTGCTGTTTTAGATTTTGCAGACTCCGCTTCTTCTTTTTTTCCTTCTTTCATCAAAAGTCCAATTTCTTTGGAAATTTTGTTGATCTCGGCAAGCTGGGAATCTAATTCAAACTGTATTCTTTTTCTTTCGTCGTCGGCAGCAACAGCGTCGTCTACCAACCCAAGATTCTTGAATTGTCTTTTTTTAAGACCTTCTAAAACGCGTTCTTTATTGTCGCGCAAAAAATTGACTTGTAACATTTTATTGAGATGTTAAATATTAGATGTTAACTTAAAAAGCTAAGCTAACAGTTTTGCAAATTTAAATTATTTTATGATAGTAATGGTATTTATAGCATTGGGTGCATCTGCAGTCTTGGTAAATACGACTTGGTTATTGTAACGAACTTCCGAGACCTGAAATACCGACGGTGTCCAACGATATTTAATCTCCATTGAATCAACAGTAGTTATCACCACATTGTTCTCTGTTCTACTCAATGCGAATGCCAATTTAGAATGATATGTTCTGTTATCGGGGCTTAATGAGTCCAATGTTCTTCTTTTTGCTCCCCTTAAATATTCAAAGTAGTATATGGAGTCTGTGGTTACTTTAAGGGGTACAGATACCGGAGCCACGTCCGCAACACCAAAAGCATCATTAACCGCATAGGAAGAATAGGAACCTGTCTTTTTTGCATTCAGCAGATCCTGTCCCGCACTGTTTTTTACATAAATATTCAGAACCTGATCAATTCTCTGTAAAGAATCGTCATCGCTTCCGCAACTAACGAACGCAAAAAGCACAAACAATAATCGAAAACCCGAATTCTTCATAAGACAAAGGTAATAAAGATTTGTAATTAAGGAAGTTTCTTCAGATACAAAAAGAAAAAAATAAGATAAAACAAACCTGATATAAGTATTGTTGATGTCATGGCAATACCCATCCCTAAAGTTCCATATACAGGTATTAATAAATATGCAGCCACTGCAAGGAAAATAAGAGAAGCTATGCCCACCCAGGTATTGATTTCTACTTTACCCACTGCCGGAAGAAGATTCCCATAAAGATTTCTGGTTAACATTCCTATATTGAATCCTATTAATAAAACCATCAATAACTCCGAATTATCAATATATGCAGTTCCGAAAAAATATTTTAAGATGTAGCGATCAAAAAACATAAAGAAAATAAATATACCAATACAAACTGGTACAAATACTTTGTGGAAATTAATTACATAAGATTTTAAAAATGTTTTATTCTGATAGTTTTTAGAGAGCAATGGTAAATCGCTTTGCAAAAAACTAATGGCTAAAAAGGTGATATTGGATGGTATCAGAATGGCAACACGATAATTGGCAACAGCAGTTTCATTCATTAAAAACCCAAGCAAAAGAATGTCTAGAGAGAACATAGTGTCGGAAATAAGAGATGTTGCCGCTGTAAATGCACCATACCTCCACATTTCCCTGTAATTTTTAGGAATGAACTGATGAAATGAATAAATCTCTTTGTTCAGCCAAAACAATGAAAGATATGGTGTGATGGCAATGGCAATCAGGTAACCATAAAACTTAAAGAAATAAGTGAGAATAAGAATTAAAACTAATCCTCCGATATTAACCACATTATTAACTTTTGCAAATATCCGGTTCTTACCCGTAATCCGGTAAAAAACCTGAATATGGCTCACAAAATAATATCCCGCCAATCTTACCACACCAAAACAGAAAATAATAAAGATATTTTCATACTTTTTATAATAAAAAAGAGAAACACATAAAAATAAAATGATCAACAAAATTTCAAAGAACAGCCCTTTGAAAAAAAAGTAGGAGGAAATTTTCCGTTTTTCAGTCTCGTCAGTTGAAATTGATCCGAACCGCATTAAACTCTGTCCGCTTCCAAAACCTGTAAACGGCATAAAAATGGTAAGTACCGAAAGAGCAATACTTAATACTCCAAATTCATTTTCAGAAAGCAACCTGATTACCAATAAATTTCCTGCAAATCCACAAATTTTAGCAATCAGGAAAGATAAAAAAACGTAATGCCCTTGATTATTAAAAAAGCTTCTCAAAAAATCTTTCAAGCTTTTCATGGCTTCTTATTTTTACAAATATTTTCATAAACTTCAGAAAACTTCCGGCCAATAATTTCTTCTGAAAAAGTATCTTTTGCATATTGAGACAGTAAAGAAACACTTTCATTTTTAGGCTCTTCTAAAATTAGACTCATTGCAGAAAACAACTGTTCTTCATCTACCTTTGGAAGTAAAATGCCCGCATTTTCAGGAAAAAATTCGCTGATTCCACCAACATTTGTTGATATCACCTTAAGACCACAGGCAAATGCCTCTGCAATTACACAAGGCTGATTTTCGTCATCGCTAAAAAGAATGAAACAATCGGATTTTTGCATTCGCTCAGCAACTTGGGCTATAGTTTGTATTCCAAAAATTTCTATTCTATCTTCAGCTTTTGCATTTCTTACTTCGTCTTTCAAAGTGTCAATATTCCCATCACCTCCCAACTGTAAATTAAACCGATATCCTTTTGACAAGAGCTTTAATGCAACCTTTAATATTTTATCTGAGTTCTTTCTGGGAATCAAATTGGAGACATGGATAAATGTAAAATCAGAACCTGATTTTATTACCGGCTTAAAAAGGTTAGTATTAACCACATTGGGAATAACTTTCATTTCAGTGGTTATACCAATTTTCTTTAGTCCTTTTTCTAAATCACCACTCACAGGCAATATCTTCTCTGCAGCGTTTCCAATGATTTTGGCAATCAATTTTGTAATAAAAGGAGTGCGATTACGATTTACTTCCCTCAACGCTGTCCAATGTTCAGTAACTACAAACGGAATTTTAAATTTCTTCTTTAGATAAACAGCAAAAAGCATAGAATTATGCATTACATTAGCATGCACCAAATCCGGTTTCTGCATTTTATGATAGCCTTTTTTATACGCCTGCATTCTCCGTAAAAAATTCTGAACAGGATTTTTTGAGTTTTTATAATAAATAATACAGGTCCTGATACCGTTTATCGTCCGATCATCCTCCAGAAACTTTTGCTTTTGATTAAAATCACCAATGGCATGAACTATTTCAACATCATGTATTTTTGCCACAGCCTCAGCGTGACGCTGAACAAAATTTCCATTCGTAGGCTCTATTTTATTGGGAAACCATGATGAGATAAACAGTATTTTTTTCCTTTCCAAAATTTTATCTAGATGTATATTCACGTAAAGTCATTAATCGACCTTCAAATAATGGTTAAAATTAGTGAATTCCTATCTTTAATCCGAATAATTCCCAAAAATATCAGCATAATTAAAGGAAGTTAGCATACCATTAATGTTCAACGTATAATAATTCATTAATGACAGATTAAATACTTCCGCAGGAGCAAATTCTGTAATCCTTTCGGGTATGCAAATCAAGGATAATGTGAGATAAGAGCTGTTTCTATTACAGTAGCCCCCAGCAGGAGTACCAAACAAAAGAACCTTACATTGAAGACTTTATAAAGACTGTTTTCAACAGAAAACGGCCTAAGGCTTCAATCTAAAGTTCTGATCGATTGATTTTATATTCGCTTAAGCTATACCTGCAGCCCAGCTTTTTTCCAATGGCAGTAAAAAGTGGCTTAAAAAGTCCAGGTATGTATTTTTAGAGAAGTCAAAAACCTGGATGTCTTTTGGCAGTTCACCGCTTCTCAGCTGAGATTTAAAATCCTGAAGCTTCAATGTTTTTACCTCCCCGTCTTGTACAAAGCTGGCTTTCATCCTGTCGAAAAGTCCAAGCTGGTATTCTTCATCAATTTCGCGCATGATCTTCCCTAAGGCGTCAATACTGCAGCCTGAAGCCATTTCTTTCTCTTCATCCACGCAAACCACGATAAATTGATTTTTTTCAATTTTAAAGGATGAAGAAAGCGGTTTTCCGTGTGCCGCCCAGGTCGCCAGGAAATCGAAAAGCTTTTCGGTAATGGCCTTAGCTTCTTTGGTTTCAAAAGGTCTGGATGCCGGGTATATAATAACTCTGTAGTCGCTGGTTTCTACTATGCTGGATTCTTCAATTTTCATATCCTGTCAATTTTAAAGTATAAAATTAAGAAATATTCCTGATTTTATGATAAAGAAAAAACCCAGACACGAGCCTGAGTTTTTTCTTATTTTCTGCTGTTCTTACAGATCTTCAGCTTCTGCAAGAAGTTCTACAATATCTTTTACAGCTACTTCTGTATTTTTATTAAAATGTTTTACACCGTCCGTCATCATTGTGTTACAGAAAGGGCATCCTGTAGCAATGACTTTTGGCTCGAAAGACAAAGCTTCTTCTGTTCTTTCGATATTGATGTCTTTATTCCCTTTTTCTGGTTCTTTAAACATCTGTGCACCTCCTGCTCCACAACATAAACCATTGGTTTTGCAGCGTTTCATTTCAACAAGTTCTGCATCCAGTTTTTCAAGGAGCATTCTTGGAGCTTCATATTCGCCGTTGGCTCTTCCAAGGTAGCAAGGATCATGGAAAGTGATTTTTTTCCCTTTAAAGGCACCTCCTTCTATCTTCAGCCTTCCTTCCTCCATCAAAGTTTTAAGGAACTGAGTATGGTGAACGACTTCAAAGTGACCTCCAAGGCTTGGATATTCATTTTTCAGGGTATTGAAACAGTGAGGGCAGGCAGTGACGATCTTTTTCACTTCATAAGCATTCAGGACCTCAATATTAGTAAGGGCCATCATCTGAAAAACAAATTCGTTTCCTGCTCTTTTTGCGGGATCCCCGGTACAGCTTTCTTCCTGTCCAAGTACGGCAAATTCAACTCCTATTTTGTTTAATATCTTGCAAAATGCTTTTGTAATTTTTTTGGCGCGGTCGTCAAAACTTCCGGCACATCCAACCCAAAATAAAACTTCCGGGGCCTTTCCTTCGGCAGCATATTCTGCCATTGTTTTTATATTGAAATCCATTTTCTCAAATTTACGAATATGCCAATGTACCAGTTTACCAATGAATTGCTACATTGTTACATTATTTTACATTAATTCTCATTTGCCCAATTCAGACGGTCTGCCTGGTTATACTGCCAAGGAGCAGCATTGTTTTCTACATTTGTCATCATCAGATTCAGTTCCTGAGGGGCAGCGGACTGTTCCATCACAAGGAATCTTCTCATTTCGAAAATGATAGAAAGCGGATCCAGCAATACCGGACATGCTTCTGTACATGCATTACATGTGGTACAAGCCCAAAGCTCTTCTTTGGTAATATAATCATTCAGAAGCTTCTTACCGTCGTCTTCGAATTTTCCGTTCTTGTCTATATTTCGTCCTACTTCTTCGATCCTGTCTCTTGTTTTCATCAGAATCAGTCTCGGAGAAAGTTTTTTACCTGTAATATTAGCCGGACATACGGCAGTACATCTTCCGCATTCTGTACAGGAGTATGCATTAAGCAACTGCACCTGGTTAAGATCAAATATATCTTCTGCTCCAAATTTAGACGGAACATCTGCTGTTTCGCCTTCAGCCGGTGCAGCATAAGGATCTGTGTTAGGATCCATCATCAGTTTGATCTCCTTGGTGACAGAATCCAGGTTATTGAATTTTCCTTTTTTCTCAAGGTTCGCAAACCATGTGCTTGGAAAAGCTAAAATAATATGAAGGTGTTTTGAGTAATAAAGGTAGTTCATGAAGAAAAGAATCCCCACAAAGTGGAACCACCATGCAAATCTTTCAATAAAAACCAAGAAGCCATTGTCAAAACTAAACACTTCTAAGAATGGAACAAAAAGCATCTGGCTAATCGGGAAAGAACCTATATGATGAAAACCTTCTGCATTTCTAGCCTGCAAAACAGATTCTGAGGCATTCATACTGAAGAAAGCTACCATTAGAGCAAACTCTATGATCAGAATCCAGTTGGCATCGTTTTTAGGCCAGCCAAAAAGCTCTTTCATATTAAGTCTTTTAACGCCATAGAAATTTCTTCTGATAAAGAAAATAACTACTCCGATGATTACTAAAAGAGCCAGTACTTCTAATGTTGCCGTAAAGAAGCTGTAGAAACTATTTCCGAAAATGGAAGCCAAAAACCTGTGAGTTCCAAAGATCCCATCAACAATAATTTCTATCAATTCAATGTTGATAATAACAAAACCCACATATACAAAAAGATGGAGGATACCCGCTACAGGACGTTTTACCATTTTGCTCTGGCCCATCGCCACTCTGGCCATGGTTTCCCAGCGCTCAGCTTTTCTGTCACTTCTATTGATTTCCCTTCCTAACCTGATATTTCTATAAATCTTTTGCAGGCTTTTTGCAAACAGCCCGAATCCTGCAATTAATAAGATCAGAAAAATAATGTTATCAATGTACTGCATAAGGTGATTAGTCTTTATTATTCTTACCGAAAACTGAGAAATTGATGTATCTCTTAGGATTTGCTTTCATGTCTTCAATCAATGAATTCAGGTTAGTGGAAGCAGAGTTCAGGTTATTGTAAAGCTGCTCGTCCTTCATTAATTTCCCTAAGCTTCCCTGTCCGTTATCGACACCTGCTATTACCTGGTTAAGTTTTCCTACGGTAGCGTCCAAATTAGCAATTGTCGCATTCAGTCTTTTAGTATCAATGCTTTCTGCAAGGTTCCCGTATTTATCTAATGTCACCTTTCCGCTTTGCATGGTAAGGCTTGCATCGTCAAGTACTTTTTGAAGTTTAGGATCGTTATGTCCCACAAGAGTATTTACACTTCCTGCTGTAGTCTGCAAAGCACCTACCGTCTTATTAAGATTGGCAAGCAGCGCCCTGATTTCTTCTCTGTTTTGTGCATTGACCACTTGGTTTGCATTCGCCATCAAAGAGTCTACTCTGTACAGAACAGTCTGCAACTGATCTTTAACAGGACCTACCTGAGAAGAAAGGCTTCCTAATGTTCCCAGTTTGAAAGATCCCTGAAGCGTATCACCGTCTTTTGCAGTTGGACCTCCATACATCAGGTTTACTCTCATTTCTTTTCCTGACATCAGGCCTGGTTCAAAGATTTCAAGGGTTGAATTTTTGGAAAATTCGAATTTGTCATCTACCGTAATTTTCACCACAAAACTGATCTTTCCGTCTTTTGCTGTTCTAGGAATGATTTTATCAACCTGACCTACTTTCAAACCATTAATGGAAACCGCAGATGACTGCGCAAGCCCTTCCACATTATCGTATTTTGCGTAAAATATATTATCGGTAGTAAAAAGACTTCTGCCTTTCATGAATTGAAACAACACCACAAAGCCTACAATAGCTATAAGTGCAATCACACCAGCTTTTAATTCTTTACTGAACTTCACTTGCTAAATTTTTTCTAATGAGCAAATATAACACATTTTAAATTAATCTTTTTCTTTATTGTTCTGCGTTAAATACAAAAAAGCGGCAGAAAATTCTGCCGCTTTTATATCTGTAAAATTAAAATCTTACTGCTGCTGATTTCCCAGCTTGTTCCAGATTTCAATTCTGTAATCTTTGATATCTGCATTATCCTGAAGACTCTTCATCCAAGCCTGTCCGAACATACTTGCACTTCTCTGGGTAATAGATTCTGTAAACTGCTTAAGGTCACCCGGCTGCTTGTTCACTGTTTCTGATTTTTTGATCAATACATAAACTCCTGTTCCTCCTTCAATAGGGTTAGAAAGCTTACCTTTTGCAACTCCAAAAGCAGCACCTGCAACTTTAGGTTCCATAGCACCGGCTACTGAAGGGTTAAGCATATTAACCTGAGCAGATTGTTT
Source organism: Chryseobacterium lathyri (assembly GCF_019970085.1). Taxonomy (NCBI): domain Bacteria; kingdom Pseudomonadati; phylum Bacteroidota; class Flavobacteriia; order Flavobacteriales; family Weeksellaceae; genus Chryseobacterium; species Chryseobacterium lathyri. Next base: position 144,043 of record NZ_JAHXYG010000001.1, read on the forward strand.
TGTTGAAGCAAACAGTTTTGCGATCTGGTCTAAGTTTGAAGCTTTAGCTCCGGCAATTTTATCAGAGATCTGTTTAGCCGCCAATTTATTTTTAACGACCACCTCGATCTGATCTCTTACAGATTCAGGATCTGCAAGACCTGCTTCCTGTTTTCCGTTAAGATATGCTACGATTTTATCTCCTGTTCCTTCTACAGTAAAGAATTCTGTATCTCCTTTAGTTCTTTTCTTATCGAATGCCCATGCCAGGATTTCTCCGTCTTTATCTGTCCCAAGTCCCTGAAGCTGCCCGTCGAATCTTTTAGCGGCTTTAGGATTAGAGAACTGATAGTTTCCTTTTTTAGCAATATTCACGAAATCGTTGAAAGATTTCCCCTGAACCTGCTGAATGAATCTTCTTGCTTTTTTATCAGATTCAGCTTCTGTAGCATCTGAAGGTTTAACTTCTTTTACAAGGTTAGCTACCTTATAGCTCATAGCACCGGCTTTTTTATCTTCAATATTGATGATATGGTATCCGAACTGTGTTTCTACCACTCCTGTAGCGCCTTTAGGGTTATTTGCCAGATAGGTAAGGAACTCAGGAACGAAAGGTGTTTCCGGGGTTGTCCAGCCTAAACTTCCACCTTGTGCTGCAGAGTTAGGATCGTTAGAAAGTTTCAGGAATTCCGTAAATTTAGCAGGAGTAGCCTTCACAATAGCTCCGATAGAGTCTGCCAATTTCTTAGCCTGCTCCTTAGATCTTGTTACACCCTGTCCTGCAGGGCTTCCTTTGAAAGCGATAAGAATATGTCTTGACAATGTAGAATCTGAAGTCTTTTTATCCAAAAGCTTCGACACTACATAGAAATTTTGTTCTTTGTAGGGCCCAAAAGTCTGTCCGATAGCTGCAGTTGCAATTTGTCCCTGAATTGTCTGAGGCAATTGGGCAGGCGCTGAATATTGATTGTTGAAAGGCATATCAGAATTAGCCATCACGAACATAGAGTCGTTCTTTGTATTCTGGAAGTTCTCTGTTCCTCCGCTTGCATCCGTACCACCTGAGAAAAGCTTATTGATCTCTTTCTGAGCCGCAGCATCATCTGCCGGGCTAGGCTTAGAAGGGAAATATACAATTCCGATGTTTCTGCTTGGCTCCGCTTTAAACATGACAGGGTGTTGCTTGATATAGTTTTCAAGGTCTGCCGTAGTAACGTTAATTTTTGTTTTTTGAAGGTATGCTGCATAGTCGATCTTTACAAAATCGATAACAGCCAGCTGGTCTCTCTGCTTCATAAGCTCTTCAGCTTCTTTTTTGCCAGTAGTGATTCCCGCTGAAATATTAGTAAACACCTGTCTTGCCATCAGTCTGTATTCCACAGTTTTTCTGGTCTTCAGCCATTGGTTGTAGCCTTCCGGGTTGGTGTTCTTTAATGTTTCAATTTCTTTTTTAAGCTCTTGAGTTTTAAAATTACCTTTCTCATCAAAGAACTGTTGGTTTTGAGCGAACATCTGATCATACTGGATCTGATTCCAGAAATAATCATCAGTCATTTCAAAGCCCAATTTCTCAAATTGTTGTTTGATAAGTTTAGATTGTACAAGTAACTGCCAAGCCTGCTCTTCAAGTCCCGTTTTTGGACGGCCCTGTTGCTCAGCCTGCTGCTGCAGTACGAAAAGCTGATCATTGAACTCTTCGCGGGTGACTTTCTCACCGTTTACTTTTCCTAAAACATCAGGATTTTTTCCAAAAACCTTGTCGATGCTGTCGGGATTTACCAGAAACGCTAAAAGCGCCAATGCGATCACTCCCATCAAAAGCCAAGGCTTACTCCTAATCTGTCCTAAAATTGCCATTTTATATATTATAGTTTTTTATCAGTTTGCGAAAATACACATTTTTAAGAAATTAGAGAAGCAGAACTCCTTTATTTTAATTTTTAAAATGAAAGATTACTAAAAAAAGGAAATTTTGACCATATTTTTTAGCAAAAAACAAATGGCATAGGTATTGTGCAATTTAGAGAACTATAATACGCTGCACGTTTTCAGCGCATATTGTAAAATATCATTTTAACGATTTAAAACGAAGATGACAATTTGTCATTTGATTAACTATGACAGAATTTGAAGATATTAGTTTAGAGGAAATGATCAGCGATGGGTTTGACATTGTAGCCGAGGAGATCAATCTTTCAGACTTTTCGGAGACTGATAAAAATTCCGAACAGAGAATATTCCCTATACTTCCCGTAAGAAATATGGTCATGTTTCCGAATGTGGTAATTCCTATTACTGCAGGAAGAAAAACATCGATACAGCTTCTTGAAGAAGCACAGAAAAATGGTGAGTTCATTGGAATCGTGAGCCAGAAAAACTCAGATTTGGAGCAACCAGCCGAGAAAGATATGTACCAGACCGGTACATTGGCAAAAATCATCAAAATCATCAAACTTCCTGAAGGCAATATTACAGCTATTACTAAAGGTTTCCACAGATTTAAAATAAAAAGAATCGTAGAAAGCCGGCCTTATTTCAAAGCTGAAATCACAAAACTGAAAGATTCCAGGCCAAAAAATAAGGAAGAATATGAGGCTTTACTTGAGAATATCAAAGATCTAGCCTTGAAAATAATCGAGCTGGACCCTAATATTCCAAATGCGGCCAATTTCGCCATCAAAAACATCAATAATAATGATGATCTTCTGAATTTCATCTGCACTAATGCAAGCTTTCCTTCTACGGAAAAACAAAAGCTGCTTGAGGAGAAAAGCCTTATGGAAAGGGCCAACAAGTGCTATGAGATGATGCATGAGGATTTCAGAAAACTGGAACTGAGAAACCAGATTCATCAGAAAACATCAAAGGATCTTGACAAACAGCAGAGAGAATATTTTCTGAATCAGCAGATCAGAACCATTCAGGATGAACTGGGAGGCGGCCCGGAAAGCGATGTCGAGGATCTTATCAATAAGGCAAGAAGAAAAAAGTGGAATCAGGAAGTGGAAGATCATTTCCAGAAAGAGATCAGCAGACTGCAGCGCCAAAACCCGAATTCGCCGGACTATAACGTTCAGAGAAATTATCTTGATTTCTTCACAGATCTTCCGTGGGAAACCTATACAAAAGATGTTTTTGATATTGCCAAGGCTGAAAAAACTTTAGACAAAGCTCATTTCGGACTGGAAGATATTAAGAAAAGAATTCTGGAGCACATGGCTGTTTTAAAGCTAAAAAACAACATGAAATCCCCTATTCTTTTACTTGTAGGGCCTCCGGGAGTAGGAAAAACATCTTTAGGAAAATCGGTTGCTGATGCCCTGGGAAGAAAATATGTAAGATTATCTCTGGGTGGACTTCATGACGAAAGTGAAATCCGTGGACACAGAAAAACATATATTGGAGCCATGGCAGGAAGAATCCTGCAATCTATCAAAAAAGCAGGCACTTCCAATCCGGTAATCGTTCTTGATGAAATTGACAAAATCGCTCAGGGGCTTCACGGTGACCCAAGCTCTGCCCTTTTGGAAGTTCTTGATCCTGAACAGAATAAATCTTTCTATGACAATTTCCTGGAAATGGGTTACGATTTGTCTAAAGTGATGTTTATCGCTACGGCAAATTCATTGTCTACGATCCAGACGCCATTGTTAGACAGGACGGAGATCATTCAGATCGCCGGATATACGATGGAGGAAAAAACAGAGATTGCAAAGAGACATTTGATCAAAAAACAGCAGGAAGAAAACGGTTTGGATGCGAAATCATTCAAACTCGGAAATTCTGAACTTAAACATATCATTGAAGCACACACTTCAGAAAGCGGTGTAAGAACCCTGGAAAAAAGGATTGCATCCATTGCAAGATGGGTTGCCCTTCAGACCGCTTTAATGAAAGAATATGACCCAAGGATCACTATTGAAAAAATAGATGAGATTCTTGGTGTTCCAAGACCGAAAAGCCTGTCTGAAATCACCGGGGTGCCTGGTGTAGTTACAGGTCTTGCATGGACCAGTGTGGGTGGAGATATTTTATACATTGAAAGTATTTTAAGTAATGGAAAAGGAGGTCTTACCATGACCGGAAATCTGGGTACCGTTATGAAAGAATCTGCAACCATCGCCTTGGAATATATCAAAGCTAAACATGACGAGCTTGGAATAGCGCAGGAAGAGCTGGATAAGAAAAACATCCACGTTCACGTCCCGGAAGGGGCAACACCGAAAGACGGGCCGTCTGCAGGTATTGCTATGCTAACGTCAATGGTTTCTTCATTCAAAAATAAGAAAGTAAAACCTCATCTTGCGATGACGGGTGAAATTACGTTAAGAGGAAAAGTACTTCCTGTAGGCGGAATCAAAGAAAAGCTTCTTGCAGCCACGAGAGCAGGAATAAAAGAGGTAATTCTTTGTGAAGCGAACAGAAAAGATGTGGAAGAGATCAAAAAAGATTATCTGAAAAACCTGACTGTACATTATGTGAACAGAATGGAGGAAGTAGTCGACTTTGCGATCGAAAAATAATTCAGAACATATCAACTCTCAATAAGGAAACGCATCTCAGATTATATTTGAGGTGCGTTTTTTGTCATTAAGTTCAGCTACAAAAGCACAAAAAAATAATTGAGATTAACTTTTAAAAAACACGTACCACACGACACTGTCCTATGGCTTCTCTTTTAAAAAGAATTATGTTAATTAAACCAAAACACGTCTTTAATTAGACGGGTTTTCTTATTTTTATGCAACAGATTTGAAAAATTATGAATTTTCTTCGACTTCCTTTTCTTGTTAACCTTACGCTTGTAGTTATTTCCATCATTGGCTTGGGTTACCTGCTGGCACTCGGGCAGAGCATATTAGCCCCTTTCTTCTTAGCTTTTTTAATGGCCATGCTCTTTCTTCCCGCCGCCACTTTCATGGAAAGAAAATTAAGATTTCCAAGATCTATATCAACAATGACTTCGGTTTTTGTGATGCTGGCTATCTTATCCGGGCTTATTTATTTTTTCGGATCACAACTTTCTGATTTCAGCAAAGACATTCCCCACCTAAGGGATCAGGTGACGACTGTTTTCAGTAATCTGCAGCACTGGATTTCAAAAACCTTCAATGTAAAGATAGATGAGCAGCTGGATTATATTAACCAGGGCTTGAATAAGCTGCTTTCCTCCTCGGGAGTAATCCTTGGCTTTACTTTCGGGATATTTTCAAGCGGTTTTGGCTTTATCGTATTTTTCACCTTGTTCTTTATTTTTATTTTAAATTACAGAAGGGTTCTTAATAATTTCATTGTAACCGTTTTTAACGAAAAACATAAAGCAAGTGTGCAGGAAGTGGTTAACGAGATCAGAGTCATGACGAAAAAATATATTTTCGGGCTTTGTCTGCAGGTTTTGATTGTTTCAATGCTCTGCACCATCCTTCTTACTGTTTTAGGAATAAAATATGCCATACTCCTGGCTATTTTGACAGGCTTATTAAATGTAATTCCTTATCTGGGAATATGTATCTCCCTCTTAATATCATGTTTTATTGCCTTTGCAACAGGCGCCCCTTCTACCTGTGTATACGTAGCAATCGGGTATATTGCCATACATATCATTGACGGAAATATTGTCCTTCCGTTTGTTGTAGGTTCAAAAGTAAAGATCAATGCTCTGTTTTCCTTCATCGGAATTATTTTAGGCGAACATCTTTGGGGGATCGCAGGAATGTTCCTCTGCATTCCGGCTATTGCAATCATTAAAATTATTTTTGAAAGAGTAGACGGCTTAAAGCCATGGGGCAAGCTGCTCGGGGAAGAAGAAAAGCCGAATAAAAAGAAAAAGAGCTACAAGATTTCTAAGAATATCACATTGAAGGAAATGGATTGACCATTGACAATGAGTTATTACAAATAAAAAAAGCTGCCTCCATTGAGACAGCTCCTATAGTTGATCTTATAGTGCGCACAATGGGCTCATTCCGCTTGGACAGGTCTGGTTACACGGAATATATGCATGGCTATCAGGGCAATATCCCAAATCTTCGCCACCACCACCTGGACCACCTAAACACGGGTCTCCCGGTGGAATGATACACGGGCAGCCTTCCGGTCCTATATCACAGATAGGAGGTTTTCCTCCGCCATGAACTTTCTTTAAACTCTCACGATTTAATTTTTGAAGATTTTTCAGCATAATACGATTGTTTAGTTTTGATTTGTATAACAAATATATTAAATGAAATTAGAAATTATTCCAAACATAGGGATAAATCTGAAATATTAACAAATTTTAATAAAAACAGACTTACGAATAGCATTTTTGTTTTACATTTGATATAAAATCAACAATTATGAAAATCGTAAAATTTATCTTTGCCCTTCTTTTCGGGCTTATGTTTATCAATGCCGGATTAAACAAATTCTTTAATTATATGCCAATGGAAAAGCCAACGCCTGAGCAAATGAAACTTTTTGCCGCATTTGGAGAAATTCACTGGCTGATGCCTCTGGTGGGAATTGTAGAAGTTGTTGGCGGGCTATTATTTATTTTCCCAAAAACAAGAGCATTAGGAGCCATTGTCATTTTACCCGTAATGGTGGGAATTGTGGTTCACGTATTCACAATAGACAAATCTACCATGGGAATGTCCATCGCAGGAGCTCTGTTCCTGATTAATCTTTGGATGATTATTGATAACAGGGAGAAATACAAGGCTTTGATTAGCTAGGAAGTTATTGATGAATGGTGAATTATCAATTAGCTTCGCTGTCAATTTTATATCCTGCGATACTCAGTAATGACAATTCACCATTCACATTAAAAATCTATACAAATGCACTGAATCCTGTAATTGATCTTCCTACAATCAGTGAATTGATTTCTTTTGTTCCTTCGTAAGAATAAATGGCTTCGGCATCTGCCACAAATCTTGCCACGTCATACTCAAGAAGAATACCGTTTCCACCCATCACTTCTCTCGCCCTGGAAACAATATCTCTGGTTCTCAAAGTACAGAAAACTTTGGCCAGAGACGCATGTTCATCCTTTAAAATTCCTTCATCCTGCATTTCCGAAAGCCGGAAGACCATAGTCTGCATGGCAGTAAGGTTGGAAAGCATTTCCACAAGATGTCCCTGGATCATCTGGAATGAAGCAATAGGTTTTCCGAACTGTTCTCTGGTTCTGGTATACTGTAGTGCACTTTCATAGGCCCCTCTTGCACAGCCTGTAGCCATCCATGCCACTCCTGCCCTGGTCATACGCAGAACTTTTCCGGTATCTTTAAATGAATTTGCATTCTGGAGGCGGTTTTCTTCGGTAACCAGGCAATCAGTTAAAGTGATTAATCCGTTTTGAACGATCCTTAATGCCATTTTCCCTTTTATCTTTTCTACGGAATAGCCCGGATTATCTTTTTCCACAATGAAGCCCTTCACTTCACCGCTGTCCAGATCTCTTGCCCAGATAATGACAAGATCAGCAAATGTTGCATTCCCGATCCATTTCTTTTGTCCATTGAGAATCCAGCCTTGCTCTGTTTTTTTACAGGTAACGGTAAGACCGCCTGCTGCTCCGGACCCTACTTCAGGTTCTGTGAGGCCGAAAGCACCTATTTTTTCGAATTTCTGCATCTGGGGAAGCCACTTCTGCTTCTGCTCCTCTGATCCGCAGATGTAAATAGATCCCATCGCCAGCCCTGACTGCACACCAAAAAACGTAGCAATAGAGGCATCAATTCTCGCCATTTCCATGGCAATGACACCTTCCATCAGAAAGGGCATTCCCGGACAGCCATACCCTTCATAGGTTACACCACAGATATTCAGTTTCTGAAATTTCGGAATGAGTTCAAAAGGAAATTCATCCCTCAGCCAATAATGATTGACCAAAGGTTTCACTTCTTTTTCCATAAACGCTCTTACTTTAAGCTGAATCTCCCGTTGTTCCGGAGTAAGCGTATGGTAGATGTCGTAAAAATCACCATCAATGGGAGGAAGCTCCCGTTTTTTCTTATTGGGATCAAGCATTTTCATCATTCCGTTCAGCTGTTTATCATCCAGCTTGGAGAAATTCTGCATTAGCTTAGGCAGATCAACTTTTTGAGAAATAGCACTCAGCTGGTCAAAATCTATAGATCTGAATAATTCTATCGCGTTTCTGATTTTGGAAAAAGTATTTGACATAGTAATGTTTTGTGGGATTGATTTGTAAAAGTTAAGCAAAAACTGCTCCGAAAACAAGTCATTCTATGAGGTCTCATTTTACAAAACACTCATTCACAGCAAATTAAAACTGAATATTTCTTTACAAACTTTTTGCGATTGATTTTCAAATATTACAATAGATCCTGCCTGAACTTTGACCTAAGAAAACCCACAAAAATCAACGCTATGAAAACGACTTACATTAAATTATCTCTGTCAGCAATTCTTTTATCAGGAATCTATTCATGTAAAAAAGGAGAAGCGGTCTCCACTGAAAGCTATGCTACAGATTCTGCTGTTGCCGTAGTTACAGACAGCGTTTCCTCTGTAGCCACTATGACGGTAAAGGACAAACAGTTCATTAAAACAGCTGACGTAAATATGGAAGTCAAGGATGTCTATGAAGCAACCGTTTCCATTGAAAAAACAGTTCAGGATCTCGGAGGATTTGTAGCCCACAGCAATCTTCAGAGCAATGTGATCTCACAGGAGGCCTATAATACTTCCGATAATGACGCGATGCTAATCAAAAAGTACCAGACAGAAAATACGATGCAGGTACGCGTTCCGACGGAAAAACTTGGTGAATTGCTTGTGAAAATTAATGATAAAAAACTTTTCCTGAACTCCAGAACGATCAATGCCGAAGATGTAACCTCCAACATCAAATATGCAGAAATGGAAGGCAAAAGAATTAAAAAGACAGGCGAAAATATCGATCAGCTGAAAACAAATAAAGACAAAGTAAAGCTGGACAACGACAATATGGCGGAAGGAAATCTGCAGCAGCTTGCCAATATGGATACCACCGACAACATTAAATACAGCACGATAGATATTTACATTAAAGAGCCTAAACTCCGTATTGCAGAAATTGCAGTAACCAATACCAGAAATATTGATAATAAATATAAATTTAACTTCATATATGACGCTAAAAATGCTTTTGTAGAAGGATTTTACCTGATTCAAAAGATCGCAGTGGGACTTATCACCATATGGCCGCTTTTATTAATCTTAGTCACCGTTGTATACTTTTTAAGAAAAAGAAAACTGACAAAACCGGAACGCACAAAAATTCAGGAATAACAAAAGCAATCCTAACCAGCTGGTTATCATCATAATTTTAAATTTTACAGACCTCCTTCACGGGAGGTTTTTTATTTTTTTCAAAAAAAACTGTAACGATCATTATCCTGCCCTTACCTACTGTTTAAAGAATGAATAATAAAAAAACTTTAATCATATGAAAAATTTAGTAAAACTTGGGTTCGCAACGTTATTATCGGCAACCGTTATGACAGTAAAAGCTCAAAATACCAACGCGGAAAACAGTACACTTTGGGAAGTTTCCGGAAACAGTCTTACCCAACCTTCTTATATTGCAGGAACCTGTCATATTATGTGCAGCCAGGATTTTGAGATCAAACCGAAAGTGATGAAAGCTCTTGAAAAATCTGATAATCTGGTGATGGAAATCAATTATACAGATCCCGCTGAAATGACAGCCATGCAGAAAATGTATCAGACGGATAAAAAACTATCGGATCAGCTTAGTCCTGAAGAAGCAAAAGAGCTGGATAAAATCCTCGCGGACTACGGAACAGATTTGAAGAAGATGGACAATTCCAGCTCACAGGCATTGTATGCACTAATTTCGATGAAAGCTATACCGTGTCCACAAACTGAAGTAAAGCTGTATGAAATAGAACTCCTCAAAAATGCGCTGAAAAGTAAAAAGAAAGTCTTCGGGCTGGAAAAAGTAGAGGACCAGATGACTTCAATCAATAAAGCCTACGATCTGAAAGCAGTCATTCAACAGTTAAAAATGGGAAAGGAATATGAAATCCTGCTTAAGAAAATGATCACTGCCTTTAAAAAAGAAGATGTACAGTCCCTTTATACCCTTTTTAAAGATGATAAAATGATGAATGCCGAACAGGAAAAAGCCATGCTTACAGACAGAAATAAAAACTGGGCAGAAAAAATGCCTGAGATGATGAAAAAAGAAAGTGCTTTCTTTGCAGTAGGAGGTGCTCATCTGATGGGAGAAAACGGAATTATCCAGCTTTTAAGATCCAAAGGATATACTGTAAAACCTGTATCAAGCCTATAACATCTAACCAAACCATGAAATTATTGTGAGCAGCCAGACTGAAACCGATTTTTTAAAGCTCGTCAATCAGCATAAAGGTATTTTATATAAGGCCTCCCGGATCTATGCGGATTCTTTGGAAGACCGGGAAGACCTCCAGCAGGAAATCCTTATCCAGCTCTGGAAATCTTACCAGAACTTCAAAGGCAACAGTGAGTTCTCTACATGGATGTACCGGGTCGCAATTAATACCGCTATTACTTATTTAAAAAAAGAAAAAAAACGGACGGATAACCAAACGGATGTGCCCCATTATTTTGAAGTCCAGAATGAAGACTATAACCCTTCAAAGGACCGGCAGCTGGAAGTTTTCTACACTGCGGTCCAGGAACTTAAAGCGCTTGAAAAAGCTATTATATTCTATTTCATGGAAGGCATGTCTCATAAAGAAATTGGTGATAACCTTGGCCTAAGCGAAGGTAATGCCCGTGTAAAACTCAACAGAACCAAAGAAAAAATACAGCAAATCATAAAAAAATCAGGCTATGAATTTTGATCAATTAAAAGAACAGTGGAATAATGAAGACGGTGAAAACGTCAACATTCCCAACACCATAGAACAGTTAAAGAAAAGCAAGCATCCTATCGAAAAGATCCAGAAAAGCATGAAATCGGAATTTCCAATGCAGATCATTGCCGTTATTCTTATTGCATTCTTTCCGCAACAGCTGGATTTCCCTTCATCACAGTATGTTATTTATTATACATCCTATGCGATGCTTGTGGTCATATCCTCTTACTATCTGTTCGGATTCTATAAATTTTATAAGCAAACCGAACTGTATACCGGAAACACCAAAAACAGCCTCTGGAAAATATACCACGAGCTGAAACTGAACATGGAAAGATACCAGTCTTTCGGATTTCTCCTTCTTCCACACTTCATGATCACTTTAGGATTGGAGTTTTACAATATATTTCAGAAAAAAGGAATGCCTTTAGAAAGTTTTGCAGATTCTTATCAGCGGGCTTTTATCCTGATTGTACTTCTCGGAACCGTAGCGATTGTAGCCAGCATTGTTTTATGGACTCAATACTTTTACGGACGCCACGCCAAACGTTTGGAAAATATACTTAACGAAACGGACGAATAGTTTTTCTGATCCATCTTTTACAAAACAATAACCATGAAACCTCAGACTTGTTCTGAGGTTTTCTTTTTAAAAAATTGTTATTTATCGCGTTCAAATTTATCTGAGGTTTTATTTTTCCTTAAATTTGCACATCAGAAATAAAATGATAAGGATTTTAAACATTTGATCCTGCCTCTTACTTTCTGAACCCATATAATTTCTAAGATATGCTATCAAAAATAAATCCTATACAAACTACCAGCTGGAAAGCTCTTGATGACCATTTTGCAGGCAACGACTTTGATTTGAGAAGCCTTTTCCAGTATAATCCTGACCGTTTTAAAGAATTTTCTCTACAGAAAGACAATTTCCTTTTTGATTATTCTAAAAACCTTATCGATACAAGAACGAAGGAACTTTTACTTCAATTGGCAGATGAATGCCAGCTAAAAGATGCTATTTCTAAGATGTTTTCTGGTGATAAGATCAATGAAACAGAAGGAAGAGCAGTATTACATACAGCTTTAAGGGATTTCTCAGATAAAGAAATCATTGTAGACGGAGAAAATATTAAACCTCAGATCAGAAGAGTTCTTGACCATATGAAAGCTTTTTCTGAAAAAATTATTTCAGGGGAACACAAAGGCTTCAGCGGAAAAGAAATTACCGATGTGGTCAATATCGGAATCGGAGGTTCAGATCTTGGGCCGGTAATGGTTTGTTCAGCTTTAAAACATTTTAAAACAAGATTAAATGTTCATTTTGTTTCCAATGTTGATGGTAATCACATCGCTGAAACTGTTAAAACCCTGAATCCTGAAACTACATTGTTCATCATTGCTTCCAAGACTTTTACCACTCAGGAAACAATGACGAATGCCAATTCTGCAAAAGACTGGTTCCTGAAAGCAGGAAAAGAAGAAGATGTTGCTAAGCATTTCGTTGCCTTATCCACTAATGTTGAAGCAGTTAAAAATTTCGGAATTGCAGAAGAAAACATTTTCGAATTCTGGGACTGGGTAGGCGGAAGATATTCTCTTTGGAGCGCTATCGGCCTGAGTATTGTTCTGGCAGTTGGCTATGACAATTTCGAGCAGCTTTTAAAAGGTGCAAATGATACCGATCAGCATTTCCAGACTGCAGATTTCTCTGAAAACGTTCCGGTATTAATGGGACTTTTGGGTATCTGGTACCGTAATTTCTACGCAGCGACAAGCTACGCAATACTTCCTTATTCTCAATATCTGGACAGATTTGCAGCTTATCTTCAGCAGGGAGATATGGAAAGCAACGGAAAATGCGTAGACAGAAACGGAGAGTTCGTAGAATATGAAACGGGACCTATTATCTGGGGCGAGCCCGGAACAAACGGCCAGCATGCTTTTTACCAGCTAATTCACCAGGGAACTGAACTTATTCCTGCAGATTTTATTGCTTATGTAAAAAGCAGCAATTTAGTTTCTGATCATCAGCCTAAGCTTTTGGCTAACTTTTTTGCACAGACTGAAGCACTTGCCTTCGGAAAATCTGAAGAGGAAGTAGAGGAAGAATTAAGAAGCGCTGGAAAATCCGATGAAGAAATTGATAAGTTATTAAACTATAAAGTCTTCCACGGAAACACACCTACTAACTCTATATTATTCAAAGAATTAACCCCTTTTTCATTAGGCCAGTTAATTGCCATGTATGAGCATAAGATCTTTGTTCAGGGGGTGATCTGGAACATTTTCAGCTTCGATCAGTTCGGGGTGGAATTAGGAAAAGTTTTAGCTAATAAGATCCTTCCTGAGCTTGAAAACAATGAAGCAATCAGCTCTCACGACAGTTCTACGAATGGATTGATTAATTATTATAAAGGAAACAAGTAGCAGATGTCTGCATTACGGTCATATTATTATAAGCTTCCTCCCGGCCTCAGGCTTCTGGGGCGGAAAATTTATTATTTTCCGATAGATTTTTATGAAGGAATTACGGGAAAAAGATCAAAAAATGAACCTAAAAAAGGAGACATCTATGTAGGAGGCAGTGACTTTATTCCTCATGGGATCCGTCAGGTAAATGCGCTTAAAAAATATATAGGCTTACAAAATACAGACCATGTTCTGGATGTGGGATGCGGGATCGGAAGAACGGCAGTAGCCCTTACCGGCACCATTGATAAAGGAACATACGACGGTTTTGATGCCGTAGAAAAGGGAATCAACTGGTGTAATAAACACATCGGAAAAAAACATCCGAATTTTAAATTTCAGTTTACCCCGATTTATAATGACCTGTACAATACTTTCAGCCAAAAAGCAGAGAGTTTTACATTTCCTTATGATGAGTCACGGTTTGATAAGGTATTTCTGTTCTCAGTTTTCACGCATATGCAGATACCAGAGATCAAAAGATATCTTAGTGAAATCAGCAGAGTGCTGAAAAACGACGGGCAATGTCTGGCCACATTCTTTCTGTATGATGAAACCCAAAAAGAATATGGCACAATGCCGTTCCCACATCAGTATGAAGGCTACAGGCTTATGGATGATAAAGTGACCGCAGCCAATATTGCAGTAAGCATCCCATTACTGAACGAGATGGCCGCAGAAGCAGGATTAAAAGTAACCACCATAAAAGGAGGATTCTGGAGAACCGATGTAGAAAAGGAAGGTGCCGATGAATTCCAGGATATTGTTGTATTCAATAAAATCTAAATAAAAAGTAAAAAAAGTAAAAATGGCAGAAATTCTTGACGGACTTAAAGTATCCAAAGAAATAAAGGCAGAAATCAAGGTGGAAGTGGAAAAAATCCTTGAAGGCAAGAAAAGAGCACCCCATCTGGTGGCTATTCTTGTAGGAAACAACGGAGCAAGCAAAGCCTATGTGAACAGCAAAGTAAAAGACTGTGAGGAAGTAGGATTCCGTTCTTCGCTTTTAAAGTTCCCAAGCACCGTTTCCGAGTCTGAATTGCTGGAGAAAATTGATGAATTAAATAAATCTAAGGAGGTAGACGGTTTCATTGTACAGCTTCCTTTACCGGACCAGATCGATCAGGAAAAAATCATTTTGGCGATTGATCCAAGAAAAGACGTAGACGGTTTTCACCCTGAAAATTTTGGGAAAATGGCATTGGAAATGGACACTTTCCTGCCTGCTACTCCTTTTGGGATCCTGACATTACTGGAAAGATATAATATTGAAACCAAAGGAAAAGACTGTGTAATTATCGGAAGAAGCAAGATCGTAGGAAGACCTATGAGCATCCTGATGGGAAGAAAAGATTTCCCGGGTAACTCTACCGTGACTTTAACACACTCTTATACAAAAGACATCGAAGAATACACAAAAAAAGCAGACATCGTTATTACCGCATTAGGTGATCCTCATTTCTTAAAAGGAGATATGATCAAAGACGGTGCAGTAATCGTGGATGTGGGTATTACAAGAGTAGACGATGACTCTTCAAAGGGATACTACCTTGCAGGTGATGTAGATTTTGACAGCTGTGCAGCTAAAGCAAGCTGGATCACACCCGTACCTGGAGGAGTAGGCCCTATGACCAGAGCCATGCTGATGAAAAATACCATCATCGCTTACAAAACCTCAGTCTATAACGACTAATTTTAAAATGAACAAAGAAGAAGATATTTTATTAAAAGAAGGTAAAATGCTCCCTGTAATGGAGCATTTTTACACTTTACAGGGAGAAGGGGCACACACCGGAAAGGCATCTTATTTCATCAGATTGGGAGGCTGCGACGTTGGATGTCATTGGTGTGATGTAAAAGAAAGCTGGGATCCGAACCTTCATCCATTGATGAATGCAGAGGAAATTGCAGAAACTGCTGCAAAGCACAGTAAAACAATTGTTTTAACCGGCGGTGAACCGTTGATGTGGAATTTAGATATCTTAACGTCAAAGCTAAAAGAACTGGGATGCACCATCCATATTGAAACCTCAGGAGCTTATCCAATGAGCGGGCAGATCGACTGGATTACCCTTTCGCCTAAGAAAACAGGACTTCCGAAAGAAGAGATCTACGAAAAAGCAAGTGAGCTTAAAGTGATTATCTTCAATCAGCATGACTTTACTTTTGCTCAGGAACAGGCGGCAAAGGTTTCTGAAAATTGCAAACTGTATATGCAGAGCGAATGGAGCAAGCGTGATGAAATGTACCCAAAGATCACTGATTTTATTTTAGCCCATCCGGAATGGCAGGCTTCGGTTCAGACTCATAAATACCTGAATATTCCATAAGATTACTTTTAAATTCACCGAAATGCTGGATCAGAATATTTTTTATTCATATGATTGTTTTTTTGCCTGACATACTTAAATAATAGGAGAGAAAGTTTATAATATTCATAGAATCCCGGAATATACCGCAAAAATTATGTACATTAGATCTTCGTATCCGTTATAAATACTGATAGATGCAGAGAATTCGATACTCTAGATACCTGAAATCGATTATTATTTTGCTTGACCTTGTGGTTATTGCATCTATCTTTATATTCTTTTTCATAAGCAGAAACGAAAGCTTAAGATATCATAAGGAAACATGGTACCAGAATATTTTTTCCCTGGTATTGCTTTTTTTGTTCTGGATGCTTCTAAGCGGCAGGACAAAAATTTATAATATTCAGAGGAATCTCACCTATACTTTGTTTCTGGAACGCCTTCTTATCCATTTTCTGTTCTTTATACTCGGCGTTCTGCTCATTGGAAAAGTAAGCAAAAATGTATTTTTTAATTCAGATATTTACTGGCTTTCCTTCTATCTTTTTTTCTTTATTTTCCTGGCGAAATCAATCATTTATTTTATTATAAAATATTTCCGTTCATTGGGGATCAATTATAGAAATGTGATGTTTTTGGGGGAAACAGGTTCTACAGAAATTCTGAAGAATATATTTCAGGACAGAAAAGATTACGGATATAAAATATTTGAGTACGGAACTTCTGATATAAAACCAACCGAACTTGTTGAATTTTGGAAAAAAAACGGAATCCACACGCTGTTTTTATCTACAGAAAACCATTTCACCGAAAATCTTGAAACTGAGATCTTCAAACTGGCTGAAGACCATAAGGTCCATGTCTCATTAATTCCGAGCATTACACAGAGCGATTTTTTCCTGTACGATCTTGGATACATTCAGACACAGCCTATTCTCAGCCAGGCAAAATACCCTTTGGATTATTACTCCAATTTCCTGGTTAAAAGGATTTTTGATATCGCTTTTTCTATCCTTATATTAGTTTTACTAGGTTCCTGGTTATTTCCGATGATTGCAATTCTCATAAAAATAACATCTAAAGGGCCTGTTTTCTTTGTTCAGAAGAGATATGGTTTCCATGAAGAAGTATTTTCATGTCTCAAATTCAGAACCATGATCGTTAATGATGAATCAGCTACGAAAACTACGGAAGAAAATGATGTCAGAATCACAAAAATCGGACGTTTTCTCAGGAAAACCAGCCTTGACGAGCTTCCCCAGTTTATCAATGTTTTGAAAGGGGAAATGTCTATTGTGGGACCACGTCCGCATATGCTTTCTGTAGATAACTTTTACAAACCTAAGATAGGAAGATACAGCTTAAGAAGTATGGTGTCGCCTGGTATCACTGGCCTTGCCCAGGTAAGCGGGCTGCGAGGAGATTATGGAGATGTGGAGGTTGAAATGAAAAAAAGGATTCTTGCAGACACATTCTATGTAAGAAACTGGAGTTTTGTTTTGGATCTTATTATTATTTTAAAGACCGTTTTATTGGTGATCGGCGGTGATAAAAACGCAAAATAAATAAAACAAAAGGCTAAGACTGAAATTGAGGAACCATATTTGCTTCTAGGTTAAATAATCCTCCGTTGAGCACCTGAGGTCTAACCTGAATTAAATAAAAAAAGTCTAATTTAGCAGCATGTTAAAAAAGTTTTTTACAGCAATAGGAGAATACATTATCCTTCTAGGTAAATCCTTGCAGAAGCCCCAGAAAATGAGGGTTTTTTGGAAGCTGTTCATGAGAGAAATCAATGATCTTGGCGTCAATTCTTTTGGGCTTGTGATCTTCACTTCTATATTTGTGGGAGCCGTTGTGGCTATCCAGATGTTCAATAATTTTGATTCGTCTTCTTTTCCTATTCCACCTTCATTCGTGGGATATGCCACAAAAGCTGTTTTGGTATTGGAATTTTCACCGACAATCATCAGCTTGATCCTGGCAGGTAAAGTAGGATCATATATTGCCTCAAGTATAGGCACCATGAGGGTTTCAGAACAGATCGACGCATTGGACATCATGGGAGTAAACTCTCCGAATTTCCTGATATTACCCAAAATTTTTGCCTGTGTGATTTTTAATCCTTTGCTTATTGCCATCAGTATTGTATTCGGTATCGGAGGTGGCTACCTGGCAGGTATTCTAACTGGAAACTGGACAGAAAATGATTATATAGTAGGTATCCAGATGTATATGCCAAATTTATTTGTATACTATGCATTTGTAAAAACCACAGTGTTTGCTTTTATTATTGCTACGGTACCTTCTTACTTCGGCTATAATGTAAAAGGAGGATCGCTGGAAGTAGGTAGAGCCAGTACTCAGGCCGTAGTATGGACCATGGTATTTATTATCATTTCGGAATTAATTTTAACCCAATTAATATTAAGCTGATGATTGAGGTAAAAGATCTTAAGAAGAGTTTTGACGAGGTTGAAGTACTGAAGGGAATTTCAACTTCTTTTGACAAAGGAAAGGTAAACCTGATCATTGGGCAGAGTGGCTCCGGAAAGACTGTTTTCCTGAAAAGCTTATTGAATGTTTATCAGCCATCATCAGGAGAGATCCTGTTTGACGGCAGGGATATCAACGTCATGACGCGTGAGGAAAAACAGCATCTGCGTTCAGAGATCGGAACAGTATTCCAGGGTAGTGCACTTTTTGATTCTCTTACGGTGGAAGAGAATATCATGTTTCCGCTGGATATGTTTACCAACCTTACTTTCAGAGAAAAAAAGAAAAGAGTATTTGAAGTAATTGGCAGGGTACATCTTGATAAGGCCGGGAGAAAATTTCCGTCTGAGATTTCCGGGGGAATGCAGAAACGTGTTGCCATTGCGAGAGCAATCGTGAACAATCCTAAATATCTGTTCTGCGATGAGCCGAACTCCGGTCTTGATCCCTATACTTCCAATGTCATTGATGATCTTCTTCTTGAAATCACCAAAGAATATAATACAACAACTATCATCAATACGCACGATATGAATTCCGTGATGACAATTGGGGAGAAAATTGTATACCTGAGACTGGGGATCAAAGAATGGGAAGGAAACAAGGATATTCTCATTACTGCGGGCAATAAAAATCTTATTGACTTCGTTTATTCTTCAGAACTGTTTAAAGAACTGAGAGAATATTTACTTGAAAATAATAAAACGATTGAAAATACAATCTCTAAAATAGATGATAATGAAAAAGGTACTTAGTATAGCATTAATCGGGTTTTCAATGTTCGCTTCTGCGCAGATCTCTCTGGCAGGAAAAGCCAACTTAATATTCCCGACAGGCTCTCCTTCATGGAAAAACATTAAAGGAACGGTAAATGAAGCCATTGAGGGAACAGGAAAAAACAATGCAGGTTTTAACGTGGGGCTTTCTTTAAAAATAGGACTTCCGACTGCACTTTATGTAATGCCGGAATTATACTACACTCATTTCAAAAATGAATTCACTACGGAGAATACTACTTTTGATGTAAAGAGCAACCGTATCGATATGCCGGTTCTTTTAGGGTATAATCTTTTAGGGGATATGCTGGGAGTTTTTGTAGGACCGGTAGCAAGCTACAATTTAAGCAAGGAAGATACCTACAATGATTTTAAAGAAAACGTTAAAAACAATTTCACAGTAGGATACCAGTTCGGTGCGCAGCTTGAAATTAAAAAGCTGATCATTAATGCACGATACGAAGGGGCTTTCAGCAAAGATGAAAGAAACTTCATCAATAAGGTCTCCGGATCAGAAATCAGGTATGACAACAGACCGAATCTGTTTTTGGTAGGCGTAGGTTATAAGTTTAAATAATTTGAAAATAACACTATAAAAAACCCTCAAATATTAAATTTGAGGGTTTTTATTTTGCTGAAGTTCCGCTTCCCGTCTGGCAATATCTGCCGCCTGTTTTTCAAGATCTTCTTTTTCTTGCTGTAGTCTTTTGAATTCTCTTTTCTTCTCTTCAGCCTTTATTGCGCTTCCTTTGCTTACATATCCTACCATTCCGCCAATAATAAGGCCAATTCCTACTCCGGCCATTACACCCATCATGTGTGAGATGGTAATTCCTCCCACCGTAAAATCAGTGGTCAGATAAAAAAGCAGTGCCGACACGGCAAGCAGTATAAGTCCGGTAATTGATAAACTTTTCATAAATATTGTGTTTAGTGGTTTACATTGAAAAAAGCCTTACCCAATTTAGTGAAAAATTCAATAAGGCTCTATACAAGATTAAATTCTGGAATAATTATATTTTCCCTCCGGCTGCTTTATAGTATTCCAAAGCTTTTGGAAGGTTTTTATTGATATCTGAGATCCTTGTTTCAGGATTCGGGTGGGTAGATAAAAATTCCGGCTGTCTTGAGCCTGATGCTGCCCCTTCCATTCTGTTCCAGAAAGGAATCGCTTCTCTCGGATCATATCCTGCCATAGACATCAGGTATAATCCCATCTGGTCTGCTTCTGATTCCTGATTTCTACCATATTTCAACAGAGCTACCTGCGATCCGATAGGATATACTTTTTCAAAAATACCGGCCCATTGTGAGTTGGAAATTGTTCCGCCCAGAATAGAACCTCCATACTGCGCAACCATAGCCTGGGAAATTCTTTCATTGCCATGCCCTGCCAAAGCGTGTGAAACTTCGTGTCCCATCACAACAGCAAGACCATTGTCATTTTTTGTAACAGGAAGAATTCCTGTATAAACGGCAACTTTACCGCCAGGCATACACCAGGCGTTCAGCTCATTGCTTTGTATAAGATTGAATTCCCAGTTAT
Organism: Chryseobacterium lathyri; assembly: GCF_019970085.1. Taxonomy (NCBI): domain Bacteria; kingdom Pseudomonadati; phylum Bacteroidota; class Flavobacteriia; order Flavobacteriales; family Weeksellaceae; genus Chryseobacterium; species Chryseobacterium lathyri. The sequence continues at coordinate 164,483 of NZ_JAHXYG010000001.1, forward strand.
AATTAGCAAGATCTGCAGATCTTCCTATACTTTGGTAATATCTTTCTGCTGCACTTTTTATTCTGCTTCCTACACTCGTTATTCTTTTTGCATCTGCAGTTCCTGTGATAATTTTAGATTTAGACAATGTCGTTTTATATTCCTGAGCAGACATTGTTAATATTTCCGAATTATTTGCAATCTGTAATGAAGACCTGCCCGTAATTGGATTAGTAGTACATGCTACAGTTGACAAGGCAACTGCTCCTATTCCTAATAGATGTGTAAATTTCATAGTTGTTTGAGTGTTAATAATTCAACATTTACAATTTTTATTCCAAAATGATTCAGAAGGAATATATTTGCATACATTTTGCTATTTAAATTTACAATTATTACGGTTATGAAAAAGTATATTTCACTTATATTTATTTTTGGATTTCTTTTTTTCTTTCAAAGCTGCTCCTCACAGGCTTCATTAGATTCCAAAACAGTTGATGCACTTGTAAGTTCCCAGGAATTTACTTTTCATGCACAAAGAGCAAATCCTATGAATTATGATGTTATCAATGTTATGAACTCAATGCCAAATTCTACTTCAATGAGGATTCTAGAACTTAACGGAGATGAGTATAGCATTACCATCAATAAAAACAATCTGGAGGTTGTACTTCCTTATTTCGGAAGAGTATTTAATTCTACTTTCGGAGATAGAGATAAAAACAGCTACCGTTTTACATCCAAGGACTTCACTGTCAATAAGGCTCAGAATAAAAAAGGAAACTGGATCTTAAAGATTAAGCCCAATGATACAAGAAATGTTGATGAGATTATTATAGAAATTTTTAAAAGCGGTAAAGCATTTGTTTCTATGAGAAGTAATGACAGACAGCCTATTACTTATGACGGTTATGTTTCTAAAAATGAGGAAATGCCAAAAGATAAGGAGAAGCTTTAGTCTTTAGATAGAAATTTTTCAACAAACAGTTTTGCTTCAGTGCTGGGATTAGAAACCATTTCTGAAGCATTTTTTTTGTGCTGTATGTAAGCAGCTTCTACAGAATCGCTCCTTTTCATCATAGCCAGAATATATTCCTGAACCCAATATTCAAAACGTTTTTCTGCCTGCTGGGTGCGGACTTCGTTAAAACGTGAGGTTTTCTTTTTCAGATCTATGAATTCATCAATTTTGGTGTATATTTCTTCCAAGCCTTCATTGTAAAGGGCAGAGCCTAATAATACCGGGATTTTCCAGCCTTTTTCTTTGGGAGGGATAAAATCCAGTGCCCGTTTCAATTCCAGCCTGGTATTTTTGGCTTTCTGAATGTTTTCCTTTTCTACTTTATTGATAAAGATAAGATCTACCATTTCCATAATACCCCTTTTGATACCCTGAAGTTCATCTCCACCGCCAATAATTTTCAGGAAAAGAAATACATCCGTAATATCAGCTACAAGTACTTCAGACTGCCCTACTCCAACTGTTTCGATCAAAATATAATCATATCCTGCCGCTTCGCAGATCATCATGGTCTCAAAGGTGGTATTCGCAACACCACCAAGAAATCCGGAACTTGGGGAAGGGCGGATAAAGGCATTTTCTTCTTTTGCCAATTCTTCCATTCTGGTTTTATCTCCCAAAATGCTTCCTTTGTTAATGGAAGAACTGGGATCGATGGCAAGAACAGCAACTTTTTTGCCGTTAGCAATAGCAAGTCTTCCGAAATTTTCAATGAATGTAGACTTTCCTGCACCGGGAACTCCGGTGATTCCTACCCGTATGGAATTTCCTGTGAAAGGCATTATTTTCTTCAGAAGCTCTTCTGCCTGGGTCCTGTGCTCGGCTTTCTTGCTTTCGACTAATGTAATAGCTTTTGCGATCAGGCGTTTATTTCCTGACTGTATTCCTTCCATTAGTTCTTCTGTAGAAAATTTCATTGATTCAAAAATATAAAAATAACCTTCAAACTTCCATACAAACGGGCATTAATTTTATTTCTTCTAAATTAAAACTAGATACTGCCTCATCATCTGGAAGGGGAAATTCCTACATTTGTTACGAATCAAAATTCAAGAAACATGAAAAAAATATCCGCTGCTGCATTATTTACCTGCCTATTACTGGCTTCCTGTACGCCAAAAGCTTCTACAGCCGGACCTATAGGACCCGCCGTTTCTACTGCAGAACAAATAGCTCAGGGAAAAACAATCTTTGAAAATTCCTGTGGCAGATGCCATAAGCTTCCAGATCCTACAGCACACACCTCTGTACAGTGGGTAGGAATTATGAATTCAATGGCTCCGAAAGCGAAACTGAATGACGAGCAGCATCAGTGGGTATACGACTATATTGTTTCTGTGAAAAAATAATCACCAAATCAGAATATGGATATGAAAAAAGTAATCTTAAGTATGACCGCAGGCGCTGCGTTTATGGTATCATGCGGACCTAAAAGCGTTGCCGTAACAGGGCCAAAGTACACCGCATCTGAGCAGCTGGTTCAGGGGAAAACTATTTTTGAAAATTCATGCTCCAAATGCCACAAGCTTCCGGATCCTGCTAAGCATGATGACCAAGGATGGATCAAAACATTAAGCAGAATGGCTCCTAAAGCAAAATTAAGCGATGAGCAGCACCAAATGGTATATGATTACCTGATTTCTGTGAATAAGAAGTAGATTTTTGAGTTAGAGAGTGAAAGAGTTGGAGGGAGATAGGGTTTGAGAGTTGGAGCGTATCAGTGTTTAAGCAATGTTATTCACTATTCACTATTCACTATTCACTATTCACTATTCACAATAAATAAATTATAATTCTATCCCAAGTCCCGGTTTTCCCGACAAGATAATGTTTCCGTTTTTTACAAAATTTCCGGAGGCATAGTCATTGGAAATGAGGTTTGCACCATCAAGGTCGGCAAAATCAGTAAGGCCCGCCAATACACAGCCAGCGGAGATCCCAACCGTGGATTCCGTCATGCAGCCTATCATTGTTTTATAACCCAGTTCTTTTGCTTTTATAATCATCTCCAATGCCGGAGTGAGTCCACCGCATTTCATCAGTTTGATATTGACACTTTTATAATAAGGCAGAAGCTCTTCCAGGGAATTAAGATCCTGGGAATCTTCATCTGCCATCCAATTGGCAAAACCTTCTTTTTTCAAAACTTTATACTGGTCAACCGGTCTTGGCTGTTCCAAATAGGAGAATTGTAGGACATCTTTATTTTCCTGAAGCCAGAGACAGTCCTGATCTGTAAAACTGGCATTGGAATCTAAAGCAATATTGAGGTTTAATCTCAGCAGCTTTTCGATATTGTCTTTATGCAGCCCTTTACATTTTACTTTGAATCTGTTCCAGCTGCTTTTTTCTATTTTCCGGATCTGATTTTCAATATCTGCTACTGAAATGGTAATGGAGCTTTCTGCCAGACCTTCAGAAGGAATATGATTGAGTTCTGTAAAGCTTTTGTTTTCCAGTTTTCCAAAAAGATCCCAATAGGCACAATCCAGAGCTGATAACAAAAAAGGATGGAGATCTAGCGTGAAAAGAAAAAGGAAAAAATCTGCAGGATGAATGATCTTCTGCTTTTCAAGTAAAGGCTGTATTTCTTTTAATTTTATAATAAAACTCTCCAGATCAATATGATAATAATCTATGGCAACACATTCACCATATCCTTTACAGTTTAAATAAGATAATTCTATCAGTAATGCTTCTCTTGTGTCATAATTACCATAGGCAATCGAGAAAGTTTCCTTTAGCTGAAGCTTTTTAAGTTCATAATTAAGTTCCATATATTAAAGCTACAAAAAAAGGACCTTAAAAAGATCCTTCTGTAATGAGTAAGACATCATTTAAGAAAGTAATTACTTTTTTCCTTTCTTTTTAGTTTTTGTCATTTTGCTTTTAATAAATTTCTCCCTGCTTTTCAAAAAATCAATCATAGCCTGGTTATAGCTGTATTTTCTTGCTTCTTTTAAAGGTTCCAATGCTTTTTTATATTCCAGCCTGATTTCAAACAACAGCGATTTCTGTATCAATATTCTTGCTTTGTCTATTCCTTTGATTCTTAAAGCATAATGGATCAGTTTTTCTGCTTCATCGAGGTCTTCATTGTCCAAAAGACATTTGATATAATGCTGTGGTGTGTTGAGATTGGCTACATTACACTGCATGGCTTCTTCGAAATACATTTTTGCCCTTTCGTAATCGGTCAGCATTTCGCTGTATATTCTTCCCATCAGGCAGAGGCTGTCTGCATCTTCAGGATCATAGGACAGGGCATAGTTCAAAGCTTCCAGGCAGTCCGGAAGGCTGTATGGATAATTATCCAGGGCTTCAAAATAATATTTACTTTTAGTTAAGGTCATTTCTGTAGTTTTTGAGTTCTTTTTTCAGGATATTTCTCTGTTTTTTAAATGATTTATCCTGATGATTCTTTTTAAAATCTGTCCCGGAGAATGTGCGGACCGGATTTCCTCTCTGCACCTGCAGATGATTGTTCCATGTATCCTGCATTCTTTTTTCAAGCTGTTTGATATACAATCCGGTTACTTTTTCTTTCAGCCGCATAATGGCCAGCTTTTTATTCTCCAGCTGTGACCGGGAATCCTGTGCAAATACACTTTCTCCGGTGGGTATATGAACGGCCCGAACAGCCGTGTTGACTTTATTTACATTTTGTCCGCCACTTCCCTGGCTTCTTGTAGTCTGGAACTGAATATCTTTTTCATTAAAATTGATCTTCTCCAGCCCCTCCAGCTCGAAAACACCGATAAACCAGTTGCTTCTTTTATGGAGTTTCCTGAATGTGCTTTTACCGGTCCAGCATATGCTTCCTAACCATGTTTTTAAAAATGGATCCAGATCTTTTGCTTTTAGAAGAATGGTTACAGATTTTAAAGTCAGGTTTTCATCGCCGTTTTCACGGTGAATGATTTCGTAATCTATTGTATTGTTTTTAATTTCCTCAAGGAAGACCTTCAGAATTTTAGCGGTGACCCACTGGCACTCTAAAGGCCCTCTTCCTGAGGTTATTTGTATAAGCTTTTCCATTTTACTTTACTTTAGGGATTTCACTTAATTTTGGATGACCAATAGGGTCGATCCCTTTCTGCAGTAAATCTTTAGCAGCCATTACAGCCCAGCATTTATCACTGGAATGGATGTTTCTGTAAAACGTCAGTAAAAGTTCAGGTTTGACAACGGTAAAGCCATTGATTTCAATCGTCTCCAAGTCATTCCTTTCGAAGAAATCTATAGTAATTCTGTGAGATTTTCCGTTTTGGAGTTCCATTGTCTTTTCATATCTGCGGAAATTCTCTTCGCTCTGTAAATGATCATAGCGGGTCCATACTTTCTGAAAACCTTCCTGCTGAAGAATTATAACTGTTTCTGCTGTGTTTTCTTTCTTTACAAAAACATCAATATCCTTATGGTCATGGGCATGCTTGTATTCCGTATGTCCTGTTTCTGACATGAAATGCCAGGCCCAGCCTCCTGATATGATGACTTTATCTTTTAGTTTATTTAAAATTTCAAGCCCGTGCAGAATTCTAAATTCCGGCCAGACTTCTCCGTATCTTTTTATATTATGAGGTGCTCCCATTTTTTGTTTTTTGTTGAGAGTTGATGGTTTATAATTGACAGTACAATTTTTTTGATCTGCCAACTATAAACACCAACCTTATTATTATTATTTTTTAAACCTTATAGGTTTTGAAAACCTATAAGATTGGAATACTGCAAGTTTATAACTAATAGTGAAATTCTCTCAACTGATAACTATAAACCAGCAACTTACTTATTTATCCATTCTCACAATTCGGGGTTGAAATGTTCCGAGAATATCGACCAATTCACTTTGTGCATTCATTACTTCATGGATGTCTTTATAAGCCATCGGTGCTTCTTCAGTATTTCCGCCTATCAAAGTGACTTTCTTCAGCTTAAGCTCTTTTTTGATATCATTCTGAGTGAAAAGGCTTCTGCATTCTCCTCTTGAATGGGCTCTTCCTGCTCCATGTGATGCCGAATTCAGTGAATCCGGGTTTCCTTTTCCACGAACGATAAAGCCTTTTGCCGTCATGGAACCCGGAATCATTCCCAGTTCGTTTACATTAGCAGGTGTAGCTCCTTTCCTGTGAACAATCACTTCTTTTCCGTTATGAATCTCCTTCCATGCAAAATTGTGATGGTTTTCAATTTTTGCTTTTACTCTTCCGCCGACCGCTTTTACCAGTCTTCTATGGATGTCATCATGACAGGCAGAGGCATAATCTCCGGCAAGGTTCATTGCTGTCCAGTATTCCAGGCCGAGATGGGTATTCAGATCCAGCCAGGCGAACTGTTGGGCTTCTTTTGGCAACGGACACTGATCTGCAGCAACTCTTGAATAGTATTGTGCAATCTCAGCTCCTAAACCTCTGGAACCGCTATGTGAAAGTATTCCCAGATATTTTCCTTTTGGAAGGCCGATCTGGTCATCTTCTTCCGTAATTTCAACTTCTCCGAATTCCACAAAGTGATTCCCTCCGCCGGAAGAACCCATTTGTTTGATGGCTTTTCCTTTTAATCTCCTTAAAACCGGAATCATATCGAAGGTATCTCTCTCAAAGATTTCATGATCTATATGAGATTTATGGATTTCGTACATCCCGAATTTGGTGTGTTCGGCAAGAGCTTTTTCATATTTATCTCTTGCTCCGTCAAGATATGAAACCGGTATATCCAAAATACTGAGACTCATCCTGCAGCCAATATCCATGCCTACTCCGTAAGGGATCACTGCGTTTTCTACCGCAAGAACACCGCCTATCGGAAGTCCGTAACCGCTGTGTGCATCGGGCATTAAAGCGCCCTGCGTTGAAATCGGCAGTTTTAAAGCTGTGTACAGCTGGTTTTTGGCTTCTTCAGAGATATTGTTTCCAAAGATCTGAAAGGAAGCACGCTGTGTATTGAGCATCCTTTTTTCTGTTTTTCTGGATGAAAGCAGCGATTCTGCAATCTGCCCGAAAGTCAGGTCTTTTTCAAAGTTCTCCGGGTTGAGGAGGATTTCTTTTAAAATAGATTTTACATGGTGAATATTCTTCGTTGCAAAATTTCTTTTCATAACCTCCAAAGCCACATTGACGCTTTGATTGTTCGGATAACCGAGTTTTAATATATCTTTTCCTTTTAGTTTTAAATTTCCCATTGTTTTTTGTTTTAAATAATTGGACTTATAAGTCCTCAAAATAATCTGCAAGCTCTGTTGCAGACATGATACAGGCAGTATATTTTCTGCTTTTGATAAGATCAGTTTCATAATCTGCTTTCCATGGTTTTGGTCTACCATAAATTTTTTTCCGGATAATTCCCGCCACTTTATATTGCCTTAAATAGGATCCCAGTTCATCACATTCTTTTTCCAGTTCAGAATCCAATGGTTTATAATGGGTGATCATATTGGGTCTTACTCGGAGGATAAATCTCCAGGGTTCAATAAATTCGTAGTAGATATCGTTTCTTTTCCGGAATGGATTGTATTCTTCTTTTTTAAGAAAGTACTGTCTTTCTCTCTGTGTGAATCCTAACTTTGGATCATTCCATCCCAATGAAGAAATCCTTTTAAGTTTCTGTTCTCGTTCCACGTATATTCTTCTTCCAGACTTTTTCTTTTTTTTCAGGAATTGTCGGCTTTCAGAATACATGTAGGTGTTGATTTTGTTCAAAATCCCTTCGAAAAAATCTGCATCTTTGGATCTTTTCACATCATCCCGGAGAACAAAGAATCTTACAAATCCTCTCTGATAAGGATTTTCCAGCGGAATCCAGGGAATTTTCCTTCTGATATCCCACAGCTTTTCACTACGATTATATTTTTTTCTTATCTGTTTTTCTACATCTTTTCTACCTGCTCTTTTTCTGCTTCTTGCACTTCTCAGTCGAAGAAACAGAAGATTATAATTTTCCATAAATTATAAGAAACAAGATGCCGTTACAATATCCAGATTTTGAATTTGTGCACATCTTTTCTTACTCAACTAAAATATAAGTTGATTGATTTTACGATAATGAACAGTATAAAATAGATCATAAAGATCTTTTCACTTTGTTCTTAATGACACTAAAAAATTTCGGGGAAACTGGAGTTTAAATATTGCGCAATAAAAAACCCGAAATCTTTACGACTTCGGGTTTTGATATTTCGTTGTACTATTATTCTAAGAGTATACCAAACCACGAAGCCTTACCACCATAAGCGGTACTCCAGCTGAAGAATTTTGATTCGTTTTGAACATTGCTTCGTTGTTTTTTAATGGGTTAAACTTGATTTTCAGGTGCAAATATATTAATTTTTCTGAATATTCAAATTTTTTAAATAAAAAAGCCTGAATAATTTTATATCCAGGCTTTGCTTTATTGGGATGATTAATCTTTTGATCCTAAGCTATCCATCTCGTCGTCCATCCCTTTAGCTTCATTGGAATGGTAAACTCTTTCTGATCCCAGAAAATAGATATTATGCCTTGCTTTGGCAATGATTCCGTTGTATTCCTGCTCCGACATACCTTCAGGAATGCTGTCCCGTGCTTCTGACGGTTTACGGTAAACCTCAAGTGCACCGTTTTCATTTAAAACAGTCTTGGCGACCTTAGCCTGCTGCAAGTCATCCGCATACACAATAACATTGCTTCTGCCAATACTGTGCTTGCGGTAAGCCTCCAGCATTTCTGCATCGTGAGCAAAAACGTATTCAAAAAATTCTTTTGTTTGTTGATCCTCCTGATAATGATCAGCTGACAATCCGCTTTCTACCTTAGATTTTGAAACAATAATATTTGCTTCATCAAAACCTTTTTCTTTTAAATTCTTTTTAATTTCCTCTGTATCTACAGTCACCGGAAATACTGAAACTACTGTATAAGCCATAATGAAATTTCACTTAAACTATACAAAAGCTATGCAGTTATTCTATAAAAAATGTTAATTTAAAAATCTTTCTAAGATTTCCACCGCACATTTAGGAAGATTGGTTCCCGGACCGAAAATAAAATCGGCACCGTTGGCATACAGAAATTCGTAGTCCTGCTGTGGAATAACGCCACCTACCACAATGGTCACATCATCAGCTCCCAGTTTTTTGAGCTCTTCGACCACCTGAGGGACAAGGGTTTTGTGCCCAGCTGCCAGTGAGGAAACTCCAAGAATGTGGATATCGTTTTCTACAGCCTGTTTGGCTACTTCTTCAGGAGTCTGAAACAATGGTGCCACATCGACATCAAATCCCATATCTGCGAATGCAGTAGCTACTACTTTGGCACCTCTGTCATGTCCGTCCTGTCCCATTTTCGCAACCATCAATCTTGGCCGACGGCCTTCTTCTTCTTCGAATTTCTGAGTCAGATGAAGGGCTTTTTCAAAATATTCGTTTTTTCCGGCATTCATAGCGTATACTCCAGAGATTGTTCTAATATTGGCTTTATATCTACCGAAGGTTTCTTCCATGGCATCGCTCATTTCACCAAGAGTCACTCTTCTTCTTGCTGCTTCTATACATAATGCCAGAAGATTTCCTTTCCCTGTCTTTGCACTTTCACGGATCTCGTTCAGGATTTCTGTAACAGCTTGAGGATTTCTTTCTGCTTTTATTTTTTCAAGTCTTTCGATCTGTTTTCTGCGGACTTCTGTATTATCGATATCCAGGATCTCTATTCCGTCCTGTTTTAAGACTGTTCTGAATGAATTTACGCCAATAATAAATTCTTCACCACTGTCGATTTTAGCCTGCTTTTTAGCGGCTGCTTCTTCAATCCTCATTTTTGGAATTCCGGCTTCAATAGCTTTTGTCATTCCTCCTTCCTGCTCTACCTCATCGATGTATTTCATCGCTTCCTCGATCATTTGCTGGGTAAGGCTTTCCACAAGGTTACTTCCACCCATAGGGTCTACAACGTCGCAGATCCCGCTTTCCTGCTGGAGGATAATCTGGGTATTTCTTGCAATTTTCGCTGAATAATCTGTTGGAAGTGCGATGGCTTCATCCAGAGCGTTGGTATGCAGCGACTGGGTTCCTCCTAAAGCTGAAGAAAGAGCCTCAATAGCTGTTCTTGTAATATTGTTAAAGGGTTCCTGTTCTGTAAGAGACCAACCAGAGGTCTGTGAGTGGGTTCTTAATGCTAAAGATTTTGCATTCTGCGGGTTGAACTGCTTTAAAAGAGTTGCCCAGATGTATCTTGCAGCACGCATTTTTGCAATTTCCATGAAATGATTCATCCCGATTGCCCAGAAAAATGAAAGCCTTGGGGCAAAATCATCGACGTTCATTCCGGCTTTAATTCCTGTTCTTACATATTCAAGACCGTCTGCCAAGGTATAGGCCATTTCCAGTACCGGAGTGGCGCCTGCTTCCTGCATATGGTATCCTGAAATGGAAATAGAATTGAATTTGGGAATATTTTGAGCAGTATATTCAAAAATATCTGCAATAATTTTCATGGAAGGCGCCGGCGGATAAATATAGGTATTCCTCACCATGAACTCTTTCAAAATGTCGTTCTGAATGGTTCCCGAAAGCAATTCCTGCTTTACACCCTGCTCTTCAGCAGCCACAATATAGAAGGACAAAATTGGAAGTACAGCACCGTTCATGGTCATGGATACAGAAATCTGATCTAATGGAATTTCATTGAAAAGGATCTTCATATCTTCCACAGAATCGATGGCGACACCTGCTTTACCTACATCTCCTACTACTCTTGAGTGATCGGAATCATATCCTCTGTGTGTTGCGAGATCAAAAGCAACTGATAATCCTTTCTGTCCTGCTGCCAGGTTTCTTCTGTAAAATGCGTTTGATTCTTCTGCAGTAGAGAAACCTGCATACTGCCTTACCGTCCATGGTTTCTGTACGTACATGGTAGAATATGGGCCTCTGAGATAGGGTGCAATTCCTGGAGAAGTCTGTGTTAAAGATTTATTTTTAACATCTTCTGAGGTGTAAGATGATTTTAATTCTAATCCGTCTTTTTCAAAGTTATAGATCTCTCTTTGCTGAGGCTCTATGCTAAAATCCGGAGTTTTCACAGAAATTGTCTTTCGCATTCCAATAATTTTTGTCTCCGTAAAGTTAATTTTTTTGAGCGAAACATGAAACTTATGTTAATGTACAGTTTTCCTTAGCTTTAAGCATAAAAAACACTGGACAAATGCCCGGTCTCTGTTATTGAAATACTTACTTATTATTATATTATTTCAATTTCTTTATTCCCATTTCATATAAAGCAAATGCTATAAGATCCGTATTTTACCTGATCAGTTGCTCTTCCGGCACAGTGAAACATATGCATAAATTACAGTTTGGAATTCGAGATGCTTAGTATTTGATTATTTACAAGCTTATTTTTTTAATACTTTTGTAAGAAAGCAGGTATTTAATGAAAAATTTTTTATTTTTTCCCTTTCTATTCTTATCTACATTAATTTTCTCACAAAATTCCGTTGACGATTCAAAAAAAATATCACAAACGGAACTCGTAAAGGTTATGAGGAGAATTCAGCAGGCGCAAGATAAAAACCCAGACTCTGCTTTGGCAATCGCTAATTCTTATCTGCCCACATTTAAAGATCATAATTCTTTGGCAGAACTTTACCTGGAAATAAGCACCTGTTATTATTTTTTAGGAAAAAACAATGAAGCACTCTCATTTGCCCAAAAAGCTAAAGACGTTTCATATCTTGGCGAAAATTATAATCAAAGAGTACGAATTTGCGGACTTTTAGCGAACAGATACAGAGATATCGGGCTTATTCCGAAAGCAAAATCTTCCTTGAAAGAAGGGTTGAAGGATGCTGAAAAAATTCATGATCCACAGGAAAGCAACTGGGTGAAATCCCTTCTTCTCACAGAATATTCAAAAGCCCTTACTGAAGAAAAAAAATACGATTCCGCAAGTATTTACATCACAAAATCTTTAGATGCACTTTCCCATATGAAAACATCCGATAAGGTAAAATTTCAGTATACGGTTACGTATTTGGGAGCTGGAGTGAATTATGTTTTTGCCAAACAATGGGAGAAAGCAGAAGCTATGCTGGAAAAAGCAATTATTTCTGCGAAAGGTACAGAGTGGGAGCAATATCATATTTCTTCTGCCCAAATATACCTTTCTGTTATTTATACCAACCGGAAAGAGTATCAGAAAGCTATTGATACATTGATAAGTGCCGAAAAACTTACTGAGCCTAAGGATCCCAAAAGAGTAGAATTATATCATTATTTAGCCCAAAACTATCTGGCTGAAAATAATTTGAAGGAGTATAAAAAGTATAATGAACTATACCAAACCGCGAGAAGCAGTCTTTCCGCAGAAAACCAAAAAGCGGTCAACAAATCTGTACAGATTTTGGATAGTATTATAAAAGAAGAGGCCGACAAAAGAAAACGTACGTATAATTTTTTGATGGCACTTGGCATTTTTACGGTTCTGAGTCTGGCGGGAATTATTTTTTATTATCAGCGTAAGAAAGCAAAACAAAAGCAACTCTTCCAAAACATAATTTCCAGGCTTGAACAAAAGTTAAAAGAAAACAATAGCAGTACTTTTATTCCTAAGGAAAATCCTCTGGAATCAGTGATAGATACTACAGAATCGCAAAAAGACCGTACTATTCCGGAAGCTGTAGAAAAAAAAATATTGCAGAAATTGAAAAAATTTGAGCAGTCCGAAAAATTTATTAATCCCAATCTCAGTTTATCTTCCCTGGCATCTGACCTTAAGACCAATCCACGCTATCTTTCAGAAATCATCAGCCAACATTATGGCAAAAACTTCAATACTTACATCAATGAACTTCGTATAGAATATATATGCAGAAATATACTGGAAGATTCTAAGTATAGAAAGTATAAGGTAGGTGCCCTTGCTGAAATCTCCGGTTTCTCTTCCGCAGAAAATTTCTCAAAAATTTTTAAAAAAATCACGGGAATTTCGCCTTCTGTTTTTATTGAAAATGCGACTAATGAAAATAAAATACAAACAAAAGATCAAGATCAAACAAATACCTGATAATAAACTAGTTATTTATCTTTTTCATGCTGTAAGATTCCGAAATTGACAGGTATATAAATAGGGTTTCATAAATAGTCGGGATAGTTTTGTTCCAATAAAATTATTCTAACAGAAAAAACATATTTATGAAAAAAGCATTATTTACTGTCGCTATTTTGGCTTCGGTAATTTATTTTGATCAGGTAGGGATAAATACACTGACTTCCAAAGCAGCCTTAGATGTTGTAGCAGCTCCTTCTGATATTACTAAGACTGATGGACTGATTGCTCCAAGGATAACAGGTAATGAGCTCAAAGCAAAAGATGCCTTGTACACTACACTCCCAATCAGTATACAAAGCCTGAAAAAATCTTGTCATCATTCTAAAATAAAGATCAGCAAAAATGAATTTTAAAGATATCCATATTGGAAATTTAATCAGCCAGCATATAGCGAAATGCAACATAGAAATATCCCGAGCGTGTGATTTTTTCAAATGTTCTGAAAGAGAAATAGAAGCCATGTATAAATCCAAAACCCTGGACACGGATATTCTTCTGAAGTAGAGCAAATTACTGAAATATGATTTTTTCAGGATATATTCCCAACATCTGGTTCTTTATTCCCCACCCAAAAGTCAAAACTTCAATCAAAGAAGAAATTCAGGCAGTCTCAAACCTGCAGAATTCCGGAAGAGCGTCTACACAAAAGAGATTATAGATTTTATCCTCCACCTTGTTGCTTCCGGAGAAAAAAGTAAAACACAGATCATTGAAGAATATAAAATACCAAAAACCACCTTATACAAATGGATAAAAAAACATCAGAGATAGATACAGATTTTCCCGATTATATTAAAATATATTCTGACCTCATCATCATGAAGCATCCTGAAAAAATAGAGGAATGCCAGTATTATCTTTCCAAAAAAAAGCTATCTACCCTGGAGGTCATCAAACTGAATGAGATTATTTTCGGAAAGGTATATACTAATCAAAAATACCGTTCCTACGATCATTCGACAATAATAGCCATACTGGATTACCAAAAAACGAACAGGATGAATGATTCTGAGTTAGCCAATCATTATAGCCTCAGCAGAAACACGGTAAAAAAATGGAAAGAAAAATTCAGCAAAAAATAATTTATTTATAAAATGCAACTCTTTATACCTATTCAGGGCTTACAAAATGTATCAAAAAGAGATTACCATACAGGAACAAGAAAGGGCAATCAAATAATTAAGTATCAAATAGTTATAATTAAGTATCTATCTGTAAAATTCTGAATTTTACAGATAAAAAGCTTTCTTTCTGTTTAAGAGACTACTACTTTTGCTTCCAAAATCAGAAACAGATGAAAAGAATTTTTTTACCCTGCCTTGTTTTATGCATGGCGAGCGTATCGGCTCAAGTAGGAACCGGGAATGTAGGAATCAATACCTCAACTCCTGAAAAAACGCTGGATGTAAACGGTGATTTCAGATCTTCCAAAACAGATACATCCACTAATACCCAATATTTACTGGAAACCAACACCACCTTGGCCCCAGAATATAATATAGCCGGAGTTATCAATCCTTCAGATGGAACAGGGAGCATATTTGCACAGACTAAAAACATTTCCTCTTTTAATACAGGTACCTCCGACGGTGGAGCAGCATTAGACTTGATTAATATGCCGGGGTATAGCGTAGCGATGCTTACAAATTCAAATGGAAGTCTAAATTCAAATATGACAGCAAGTCAGGGTGGCTTTTCTATGAGTTCACAGGATACCTCTACAGGAGTATATACCTCTTTTACTGTTCCCAATAGCATATATCTAGGTCCTTATTTTATGTACAAGGACAATACAGGAACTACTACCGGTGAATATTACCTTCCCAGAAATTACGGACTAAGGGGGCAAGTCCTTGTAACCCATGGTAAATCAACTGCTCCTGGAAATGTTGCGGGAACGCCAAATGATCTAGTGTGGAGGGATGTAGCTGATCTTATTGTTTTAAAATCTCCCGGAGGCAATTGCTATAAAATTACCGTAACCGATGCCGGAGTTCTGGGAACAACCTCTGATGCTGACTGTATGGTAGACCCGTATAATCCCGCCACTTATTCCAATACTTCAAGAATGGCCAGCGGAAACAACACGCGTACTACAACCAGTCCGGAAAAAATAATGGAAGAGCAGAAAAAGCAGATTGAAGAAATACAAAAGCAAATGAATGAGATCAGAAATCAGCTGATACAAAAGAATAAAACTAAAAGCACAAAGTAAAATATACAATAGTTTCGGCCGCTCAGAGAGCGGCCGAAATTTATTATTTACATTATATTATTTCAATTTTGTTATTCCCATTTCGTACAGGGCAAAAGAAATAAGATCTGCATTTTCACTGATTACCTGGTCGGTTGCCCTTCCGGCTCCGTGACCTGCATTTTTCTCAATTCTTAATAAAATTGGATTTTTACAGCCTTGCTTATCCTGAAGTTCTGCTCCGAATTTAAAAGAGTGTGCCGGAACCACCCTGTCATCATGATCACTTGTAATGATCATTGTGGAAGGATAGCATATTCCTTTTTTCACATTGTGCACCGGAGAGTATGATTTAAGATATTCAAACATTTCTTTGCTGTCTTCCGCAGTCCCATAATCATAAGACCAGCCGGCTCCTGCTGTGAACTTATTGTACCTCAGCATATCCAACACTCCTACTCCTGGGAAAGCTACTCTTGCAAGGTCGGGACGCATGGTCATAGTGGCTCCTACCAGAAGCCCTCCGTTCGATCTTCCGGATAATGCCATATATTCTTTTGAAGTATATCCTTTGCTTTGCAGATATTCTCCTGCTGCAATGAAGTCTTCAAAAACATTTTTCTTTTGTGTTTTTGTTCCTGCATCATGCCATTTTTTACCATATTCACCACCACCGCGGATATTTGGCACTGCGTAGATTCCTCCGTTTTCCATCCAGATCGCATTCACTACAGAGAATGAAGGCTGAAGGCTGATATTGAAACCTCCGTAAGAATACAGGATCGTAGGATTTTTACCGTTCAGCTTTGTTCCTTTTTTATAGTTGATCATCATAGGAATCTTGGTTCCGTCCTTTGAAGTATAGAACACTTGCTCTGAAATATAATCTTCCGGATTGAATTTTACTTTAGGCTTCTGATAAACTTCTGATTTCCCTGAATCCGCATTGAATTTGTAGGTCGTTCCCGGTGTAATATAGTTGCTGAATGAAAAATACAATTCTTTTTCTTCTTCTTTTCCTCCAAAACCTCCTACGTTTCCTTTTCCTGGAAGAGCAATTTCCCTGATCAGTTTTCCTGTTTTGTCAAACTGCTTTACCTGATCAATAGCATCAACCATATAAGTAGCAAAGAAATATCCGCCTCCTGTAGATATTCCCAATACATTTTCTGTTTGCGGGATAACATCTTTCCAGGTTTCCGGTGAAGGATTGGTAATGCTGGTTTTTACAAGGCGCATGTTCGGGGCATCTTTATCGGTAAAGATAAAAAGGTCATCCCCCTGAGTGTCTACAATACTGGCATTAATATCAAAACCTTTATTAATCTGTACAAAGTCACCGCCTTTTTTTAAGTCTTTGATATACAATTCGTTCCCATTGGTTGCATTGGCTGCAGAAATAATCAGGTACCTTTGGTCTTCAGAAACCCCTGCTCCAAGATATCTTCTAGGTGTTTTATCTCCTCCGAAGATCAATTTGTCTTCAGACTGTTTAGTTCCTAATTTATGGAAATACACTTTGTGCTTATCTGTCATTCCCGAAAGGACCGTTCCTTCTTTCGGTTTATCATAGCTCGAATAGTAGAATCCTTCATCACCCTGCCATGAAATTCCGCTGAATTTTACATCTACCAATGTTTCATCAATCTGTTTTTTGGTAATGGCGTCTATGATAATGATCTTATTCCAGTCGCTCCCACCTTCAGAAATGGAGTATGCTGCCAGGTTTCCTTTTTTATTGAATGACAAATTGGAAAGAGAGGTCGTTCCTTTTTCTGAAAATTTATTAGGATCTAAAAATATCTCCGTTGTTTTGGTCTTATTATCTGTTCTGTATAAGATAGACTGCGCCTGAAGGCCATTATTTTTATAATAGTACGTATAATCTCCTTCTTTGAAAGGTGCTGAAATTTTCTCATAATTCCAGATCTCAGTTAGCTGATCCTTGATTGTATTTCTGAACGGGATCTTTGAAAGATAATTCTGGCTGTAGGCTACTTCATCATCTACCCATTTCTTTGTGGCGTCAGAATCATTTTCAAGATCTCTGAAAGGGTCTGCAACTGCATTACCAAAATAAGTATCTGTCTGACTTCCTTTTTCTGCTTTAGGATAATTCATTTTTTGAGAATAAATAGTTGCTGAAAACAAAACTCCAGCAGTTAATAACATAGGCTTAAAATTCATAATCAAGGGTTTTCTCAAAAATACGTAAAGTATACGAAATAAAAAAAGCCCTGAAACCAGAGCTTTATTACTATTTTTCAAAGATCATTATTTAGATCCGAAACTATCAAAATAGAAATCTGTCAATCCTGCAACAATTTCATCAGGGCTGCCGTTCCAGTAGTATGTTTTTCCACCTTCGTTTAGCTGGTACAAACTGAACTTTTGCTCCGTTATCACTATTTTATCAGCATTTTTAAAAGCCTGTACACTTTGAACAAGGTATTTTTTAAGGTCTTCAGGCTTAACGTTTTTCATATCCCCGGTTGGAATATCAGAAAATTTAGCCGGAACCTTGAAGCTGACTGAATAATTAACCTCAGCAATTTTCTGATCCTCTATATATTCATTCTGGACAATTTTTACGTCTTTAACGGAAAGTTTTCCATTTTTAAAATTTTCCATCATAGCAGTGAAATAATCTTCGGCTTCCTTTCTGCAGGCATCTGCCGTGGTTTTGGAAAAAGCAGATAAAAAGTTGTCGGTGGTTTCTTTCATCATATCCCTGGAAACGGTTTTAAAATCTACCTGATAAGCATTTTCTCCTTCTACGGTAGGTCTTAAATAATCATTCAGCTTAGAAAGTACAGCATCATCGTTTTTAACGAAAGTTCCAAAATACATTTCAAAGACTTCAGAAGGTTTCTTCACTTCTGTCTGAGCCAGCAGATTTTGACTTAACAATGCCAGCATCATGAATATAATGACCTTAAAATTGTTCATATTATTTTGTTTTAATTCAATGTTTTTTTGAATGAATATACAGCAAAAAAAAAGCTCCTGGATTTCAAGAGCCTGATTTATAATTTATTTTTAATAATTTTCTTCTTCTCCCTTCATCTTCTCTGCATTTTCCGCCATGATGACTGCATCTATCATTTCAGAAATATCTCCGTTCATATAAGCATCGAGGTTATACATAGATTTATTGATTCTATGATCTGTCACTCTCCCCTGAGGATAGTTGTAAGTTTTAATCTTTGCGGAACGGTCTCCCGTAGAAACCATTGTTTTTCTCTGTGCAGCAATATCTCCCTGAACTTCCTGAAGTTTAATATCATACAGTTTTGCACGAAGCATTTCCATTGCGAGCTCACGGTTTGCCAGCTGAGAACGGGCCTGCTGACATACAACCACTAAACCTGAAGGCTTGTGAGTAAGCTGTACCTTAGTCTCTACTTTGTTAACGTTCTGTCCACCGGCACCTCCTGAACGGGATGTCTGCATTTCGATATCTGCAGGGTTGATCTCTACATCCACTTCTTCAGCTTCCGGAAGCACAGCAATGGTGATGGCAGAAGTATGAACCCTTCCCTGAGATTCAGTTTCGGGAACACGCTGTACACGGTGAACTCCGGACTCGAATTTCATGATTCCGTAAACACCTTCCCCTTCTACTTTCATGATGAGTTCTTTGTAGCCTTTTGCTGCTTCGTTAGAATCCGTCACTTCATGTCTCCATCCTTTTGTTTTGAAGTACATGCTATACATTCTGTAGATGTCTTCCACAAAAATAGCCGCTTCATCACCTCCTGTTCCGGCACGTAATTCTACAATGATGTTTTTATCATCTGCAGGGTCTTTAGGAATCAAAAGAACTTTTAATTCTTCTTCCAGGCCGGGTATTTTAGCCTGAGCTTCCATTTTTTCCTCTTTCGCAAGGTCTACAAGATCTCTGTCTGAACCGTCGGCGATGATCTCATCAGATTCTTCAATCGTATCCAGGGCACCTTTATACTGATCGTAAACTTTTACAATCTTTCCTAAATCACTGTATTCTTTATTCAGAGAAGAATATTTTTTTTGATCTGAAATGATATCAGGCTGTATAATAAGGTCGGCAACCTCATTATATCTTTGTTTAATAGCTTCTAGTTTTGGAATTAATGATTTAGACATTCTGCAATTTTTGAGAGTGCAAAGATAAGAATTTATTAATTCAAATTAAAATTCCTTTGACCTGCCAGATTCACATAATTTTTTGAATCATTAGGATTTATGGTGTTTTTTAGAATAAACAGAATATTTACCCTGTCAAGGTTTTTTAAAAAATTTCCTGTCAATGACATATAAAATCAGTCCAAAGGCTACAATTCCAAGTCCTATAATGCTTTCTTTAGGATTATGGATGAGTGTAAAGTAGAGGATATACATACTGAAAAGCAGAAAAACTGCAGGAAAAATGTAAAATATATTGGATTTAAATATTTTCCGCTGGTCTTTTTTAAGAAAGAAAACCGTCGAAATAGAAAGGCTGGCAAACAGCTGAAGAATAAAAGCGGTATACACAAAGATCTCTTTAAAACTTCCTGTCAGAATGATCACTGAAGCAATCACTGCATGAGCAAAAATAGCCCTTACGGGAATTCCTTTTTTATTATTGACAGCAAGTGATCTCCACAAATGGTTTTCTTTCGCAAAAGCCTGTGTAAGTCTTGAGCCTACCCATAAATAGCCACTGATGGTAGCAATCAGCTGTAAGGCAATAAAAACATTGACGATTTTCCCAAAACCGCTGCCCAGCATATTCCCTGCGGCTTCCCCCATAACATCTTCTTTCCCTGCCAGCTGGCTTACAGATGCATGTTTCAGCATGATAAAATTGACCAGCAGATAACTTACTGTGACAAAAACAGTTCCCACAATTAAAGCTTTAGGAAGATTTCTCTGAACGTCTTTTATTTCTCCTGCAATGTAAGAAGCAGAATTCCAGCCGGTATAGGAATAGGTAACAAAAACCAGGGATGTAGCAAAAGCTGGAAGCATAATCTCGTTCTGCCAGCTGTCAGTGAATTTCAGGCTGTTTCCTATCTCAGATCCTGAAAGCACAACGCCAAGAATCACCAGTATAATAATAAAAGCAATTTTGATAAAGGTAAAAAAATTATGAAACCTGCTTGATGTTTTAAGGCTGAACGATAAGCTCGCTGCCACAAGAAAAATGAAGCCTATGGCAAAACCGTTTCCAAAAGTATAATTAAACGCTGAAAGGTATTTTGACATTGCCAGTGCCGCCAAAGCAACAGGCGCAGAAAACCCGATGATAAGAGAAATCCAGCTCACCAAATAGCCAAATACCGGATGATAAGTTTCTTTAAGATAAATATAATCTCCGCCGTTTCCTTTAAAATAAGATCCCAGCTCGGCATAGCAAAACGCTCCGAACAGGGCTAGGATTCCGCCGATGATCCACAACAGGAAAATACTGTAGGTGTTGGTAATATCAGACAGCTGAAAGCCTAACGTGGTGAATATTCCTGTCCCGATCATATTAGAGACAACAATTGCGGCAGCCGTTTTCCAGCCAATCTGATGTGTAGCAGTACTCATTTAGCAGTTAAAAATTAAAATTAAGTCTTCCGAAGAAATAACTCCCCAGCGTTCCCATCTGGACCGGCGCATATTTAAACACTCCATAGTATGAATTTTCATAGATCTGAAGGTCCGGAAACACATCAAAGGCATTATTGGCTCCTATGGTAAGATTAATATTTTTCGTTATATCATAGCCTACACTCACATCTGTAACCACTTTAGGAGAGAACTTCTGAACTTTTCCAAATGGGTAGCCATCTCTTATGACCTGGCCAAAATACGTATTTCTCACCATAAAATTGAATTTTCCAATTGCATAATTCAATCCTAAGGAAGCTTTTGTCTTAGGAGAAAGTGTTTCGATGATATTGATCTGGTCAGGACCGAAATATTCATCCTGGGAAGGCACTAAGTTTTCAGGAAAATGGAAATCTGTGATCTTGGTTTCTGTATAATTTCCTGCCAGATTGATATTTAAATTTCCTCCGCCCAGTTTCCAATCATAAGTGATAACAACATCTACTCCTTTTGTTTCTGTGTCTACTGCATTAGCGAAGAATCTTCCGCTTTCTACGTCGTACTGGGCCAGTCTCGGATCTTCGATATTACTGGTGATCACTATTCGGTCTTTTACTCTGATCCAATATCCGTCAACTGTTACAAACAGCCTGTTGGCAGGTTTCAGGGTAAGGCCTGCACTGGCATTGACTGATGTTTCTTGTTTTAATTGATCAAATCCAAGCGCTCTGGCTGCATCACTGTCATTCCTGAAAATCCCTTTGGTTACAATTCCCGATCCTGAAGTGGAGATGTCGGCATAGGAATTATTAAAATACTGCTGCTGAAGCGATGGAGCCCTGAAGCCAGTTCCTACTGATGCCCGTATTGCATAATCTTTTACAAATTCATATCTCACGGCCAGTTTTCCATTCAGTGTATTTCCAAAATCTGAATAATTTTCAAATCTTCCTGCCAGATCTATGTTCAATTTTTTAGCGATATCATAAGAAACATCAGCATATACGGCTGTTGAATTCCTGGATTTCTTTAAAGCATTGTCCGGAGAAAAACCGATAAATGATTGTGAGCCGCCATTCCCCTCCACGGTAGATCCGGGAACCGCAGGATTTCCATTGATATCATACCGGGTGTAGGAAGCTTCATCTCCCGGTTTGATCTCGTACTGCTCAAAACGGAATTCTCCCCCAAATGCTATATTAAACTGATTCAGATTTTTAGAAACATCAAGATTCACCGTGTTCTGAAGAAAGCTGTGCGCTCCTGCATAAAAGCTCGTTGGAGATTTCGCCCCTAAAGATGCATTATTGGTATTGTCTACATTATAATTGAAAGTATTGCTTCCGAAAGTATTACTTACATCAAGCAACCAGTTGTTAACATTATATTTTGCCCCTACAGCATAAGAAAAGTCGTAAACCTGCGAGTTCAAAGAGGCCTGAAATCCGTTTGGATAGATAGAAGAAACTACATTATCTTTTTCTCCGGGAAGCCTTCTGAAACCGAAGCCTTTTCCTTCTTTAATACTGAAACCTCCAAAGGAATACAGCTTAAAGCTTTCACTTAAAGGGTATTCAGAATTAAAAAACAACTGGGCCTGCCTGATTTGTGCATCCCCGATCTGAAAATTAAAGTCATCCCTGGTAAGGCCTCGTTCTCTAATAATCTGATCATCAGCAGCTCTGGCCGCGATAGGATCATTAGCAAATTCATAGGCAAAATTATCTCCGAAAATGTCCAGATCATGATTTTGAGTTCTTGTGGTCTTTCCTCTGTGGCTCAATTGCAATGAAAGGTTTATATAACTTTCCTTTTTCCCAAGAGAAGATCCGTAATTGATTCCGGCCTGATAGGTTTCACCATCATTTCTTCCGCTAATTCCATAGGATGCTGAAGCTGATGCTCCTATATCTTTCTTAAGAATAATATTGACTACTCCTGCAATGGCATCAGAACCGTATTGTGCTGCTGCACCGTCTCTTAACACTTCTATCCTGTCAATAGCGATTATCGGAATTGTACTGAGATCTGTTCCTACAGAGCCATTTCCAACGGTATTCTGATAATTGACCAGTGAAGTGGTGTGTCTTCTTTTCCCATTGATGAGTACCAAAACCTGATCCGGCACCATTCCTCTCAAGGTTACGGGATCAATATGTTCTGTCCCGTCAGAAGCTGACTGCCTTACAGAATTAAATGATGGAATCACATAATTCAGCAGATCCTGAACCGTCGTCTGTGGCGCAGATTTCTGTAGCTTTTCTATATTAATAACATCTACGGGAACCGGTGTTTCCAGTTTTGTCCTTTTCGTATTGCGGTTTCCTACGATAATTATATCTTCGATCTGATTTCCTTTTTCCTGTTCCTGTGCGTTCACCAAAACAGCTCCCAGGAGTATAACAGACAGGCTTAATTTTTTCATCTTTGTCCTTGTAAATTAATCATAAATATTCCCCACGGACCTCATCCGCAGCTATAAAAGACTTCAAGAAATGGAATTGTTGTCAGAATATTGACTTTTCTCATCTTCCCCAAACTGGGTTGGAATTAGCACCTTTACACTTTTTAGAGTCGTGCAGGTTGCTAAGGTTTCATAGGGCCAAATCCCTCCACCTTTCTTGATAAATCTACTGCAAAAGTAGACTAATATTTTTAATTGGCAAAAATTAGATTTATATATTCTGTAGTGTTTTATAAAAAAGAGGGACGATGTTTATCGTCCCTCTTTTGTTATTTAATAATCATCTTCTGAATGGCAGTGCCTGTTTCAGACCGTAGATGAACCAAATAGGTTCCCGGCGGGTAATTCGCTTTCAATTCATAAGTTCCGTTTTCGGTATTTAATTTAATGGAATCCAATTTTTTACCGCTCATGTCAAAAATAACAATCTCTCCGTTTTTGGCTTTATGATATATTAATTTTGCCACACCGTTTTTCACAGGATTATCTGCAATCTGAAGCGAGAGTTTATTCGCAGCATTTACATCAGATGTTGACAGTGCCCCTGCGTAATTTCCAAAAATTCTGAACTCTCCCGGTTGTAAGGTAATAGGAGCTGTTGTAGAAGCAATATTAGAAACAGAGTTATCCATCAGGTTCTGCCACTGCCCTGTATAAGGGAAGTAAGGAACAACATTTTGAGCGGCAGTGGTATAATTCGCCAAAACTACCACATTCTTCATTCCTGCTATTGAATTGTCATATACATAAATTCTGGTGATCAGGCCTTCAGGATCGTTGGTAAGATTGTTAGACTCTACAGTATATGTTTTGGATTTGAAAACCGGATAAGTATTTCTGATATTGATAATTTTAGCCCAGGTATTATACACTGCTTTTCTGTTGGCGTTGGTATCATATCCTAAAGTAAAGGCAACAGGTTTTTCATCTGTACGGCATCCGCTGCTGATTGTACCGTCTGCACATCGGTTGATGCTGAATTCATAGCCCAATTCACCAAACTGCCAGATCATTTTCGGGCCTGGAATGGTAAAGAATGTTGCTCCGAAAGTTTTCATTCTTTCAAGAGCAGTGTTCAGATTGGTAACGTTGTAACTTCCATTAACCGCACCATACGCAAGGTTTTTAAACATCAATCTTTCTTCATCGTGACTTTCCCCGTATCCTACAGCATGCATATTGGTAAAGCCGTGAAGACTGTGGTTCATTCTGTCATAGTTACTGTTTTCCTTATAGCCCATTGTGTTTTGGTTGTAAGGCTCAGTCTGCTTATTCCAAAGCATTACCCCTTTTCCTTCGGCAATTCTATAGTTGGCCCACTGCTGCTCTTCAGCATCGGTTCCTAAATGTTCAAATATCATATAGGAATTTGGGTCTATAGCCCACTGTTTGTCGGCATAATTTTTCATAATATCTACTCTGTCCTGCTGGTAAGCATTGGTACAGGCTTCATCATTTTCAGAGCAGTTCTGGGTAAATCCTTTCGTCAGATCCCAACGGAATCCATCAATATGGTACTCAGTCAGCCATTGCTGAAGACTTCTTTCAACATAATACTGCGTTGAAGGACTTGAGTGATTAAAATCATTAAACACATTATAGGAATGCTTCGGAACCTGATTAAAATAAGGATTATTAGCAGCGATATCACCAAAACCGTCTCCATCCGGATCAATATTCCACAGTCTAGCCAAAGGTGAACGTCCTGTTGCATGATTAAATGCAATATCTAAAATAACTGCTATCCCATTCTGATGGCACAGGTCTACAAATTCTTTAAATTTTTCAGGAGTTCCGTAAGCTTTGTCCAGGGCATAATGGAAAGAAGTATTGTATCCCCATGAAAGATTGCCTTCAAATTCCATAATAGGAAGAAGCTCTATAGCATTAATATTTAAATTCTTTAAATAAGATATCTTGTTGATTAATGACTGCCAGTTTTTTTCCTGTGTGAAATCCCTCAGTAATAATTCATAAACCACTAGATTTTCTCTAGCAGGTCTTTGAAAGTTGGTCACCTGCCAGTTGTAAGGTGACTGCCCGGTTTTAAACATAGATACTTCAAAGTTTTGTCCTGCAGGAAACGGAGGTAAATTAGGATAGGTGGCAGCTGAAATCCACTGATCATCATAGGAAGATAAGATCTGAGGTGAATAAGGATCCGCTACTTTTCTCAGATCATTGGTTCTGTACTGGAAAGTATATAACTGTTGTGGAGTCAATCCGGTCAGCTCTATCCAGTACATATCAGGATTTGTAATATCCCGCTTCATTAAATAAGAGTCATTCACTGTCCAGTTATTAAAGCTTCCGATGACATGAACAAAGTTTTTATGAGGGGCATAAAGTGCGAGACCTACTTTTGTATTGTCTGTAGGATTATAATTGATTCCCTGTCTGATCCAAGCCGGAATTGCTTCAGAAATTACATTTCTTGGGACCTGCAATATGAATGTAGCATTCTTAGTATTTGAATTGGCTGTTGCAATCAGTTCCATATTGGCATCCTGAGTCACCGTATAGTTATAACTGTACGACTGTGAAAGAGTTGAAGTAGAATTTACTACTGCTCCGTTTGCTTTTAGCTGAAATGTTGAGGCAACATTAGTGGATGCCGTAATATTGACTGAATTTCCTGCCGGAACTGTAGTCAAACTGTTCGCAGCCGGATTGGTTAAGTTCAAATTTAAGATCCCTACATTGATAAATATATCGGGAGAGGTTTGGTGAGCTCCGGTTTTATCTTTTAATAAAAACCCGAACCTTCCGATTCCCGTTCTTCCATAAAAAGCAGTAGGAGTAAAGGTTAGAGAGTAAGTGTCTGTCCCTGAATTGTAAGTGAGCTTATTCAGCTCATTAGAATTATTCCAGCTGCCGTTTGTAGGACAGTCCTGGCTGTTCTGATAGTTAGTGTCCAAGGACCAGGACCAGATATAAATGGCATTATTTGAAACACCCCAGGCTGCTTCATCAATCTGATCTCCCGGAACGGTTAAAGTAATAGCATCCGTTTCATTAAATGGATTCGGGGCAATCGTGTAGTTGATCTGCCCAAAAACAAAGGCTGCAACAAACAGATAAATAAGGGAATAAAATTTCTTCATTTTTTTATTTTTTTTATCGAATATAGGATTTATTTTTCTTTAAGTTCTTCATTTTTTTATTCACATAAAAAGACCCGTGAGTTTTTTCACAGGTCTTTGCAGGAAAAGTAATTGTAATGAACTATTATTTAAAATAAACTAATCATGATATTCCACAACAAAAGGCTTTGCTGATCAACCAAACGGACCAGGACCTAGTTTTTAATAATTTTCTTAGAAAAAATATGGCCGTTCTTTAATTTTAATTCCACGATATAAATTCCATCCGGAAGTCCGTTCATATGGATTTGATTATTAACAAACTGTACATTATTAAGTCTGTGCCCTGTCATATTGGTCACATTTACACTTTCAATCAGTGAATCTGCTTTGATATTAAGGATTCCGTTAGTAGGGTTAGGATACATTCCCACTGTTTCAATATTTCTTATGATATCAGATGTTCCAAGAGCAGAAGCAGTTTTTATACATCTTACTGCTGAGCCTTGTCCCCTCATCGCCCCTGAAGAAGGATTGGCAATGGTAGAACCTATATATAAGTATTTTCCCCCTGAATTTGATGTATCCGAACTCCAGAAATACCCTCTCTGTCCTGCAAACGTAAGTGCCCCGCTGGAAGAACTTCTGTAACCGGACGCAGGAAGTTTCAGGTGACTGTTGTAAGCTGTGCCGGGATTGGCAATATTTTCTGCATTCACAATACCTGTCCATTCTGCCTGCGATGGCATTTTCCACCCTGTTCCTACAGCCCGGCAAGGATCTGCCCCTACATGCTTGGATACATTTGCAGGATCTGAAGCAGTCCATTTATCGGTAGCCTCAAAGGTTCCCCACCATGAAGGTGAGCCAATGATAAAAGCACTCAAACCAGCTAATCCGTCCGGTGAATTGGGAGATACCGGAGCCGCTGTTCCTGAATTTCTAAGCTGATGCCCGTCATCCCATCTTCCCCATTGGAAAAGGTCTCCATAGGAACTCTCGTCACCCATGGCAGAGGCAATCTGAGAGCTTCCCAGGTTTTGCTGCAGCCATATATTTCCGTCACCACCTCTTACAGTTGCATAGGTAACCTGCTGTCCACGGTAAGTAAAAGTAACACAGCCCGTATCTCCGGCATTGCTGCCCGGGTCTGTATTGGTACAGCCAGGCGGAACACCGTCTAACGGAATTCTTTTCACTTTAGTAACATCTTCCGTGTAAGCCAACACCAAATAATTATTTGCTCTGTCTATGGCCAGGTCGTTATCTCTTGCCTCTCCGTCAGAAATAAAATTCCCGCCTAAAGTCACCCAATTTTGGATAGCAGCATCAAATTTATACACTGTATTTCTTAACACATCATCATTTTCAAAACGGCTGGCAACCACATAAGGCTGTCCGGACTGGGTCACCGCTATAGCTACGTGCTGTACCTTCCCACCGGAAAAATTAGCCTGTCCAAGCTGTACCCATGCATTTCCTTCAAATTTCTTAACGTTCAGTTTCTGCCCGTTAGCCGAACTGGAAACATAAGCTACATACAGATTATTATTTCCATCTATAGCAATATCTGAGGTATACTGTTCTGAGGAAGAAGCGGCATCTACAATACTTCCTCCAACCAGGCTCCATGCATCCGTAGCCACTGCTGAAGTATTATTCTGATACACCCTTACACCTCCGGATATACTGCAGGTGTATACTTTTTGATCAGATCCTATAACCATTTCTGCAAATGTAGCCCCATTGGAAAATCCTGTATTTCCTACCTGTTCCCAGGCTCCGTTTATATAACGCTGTACTGTTCCTGAATTCTGACCTCCAAATGTAAAAAGTATGTTAGATGGAGAAACTGCAGAAGCATGATAGTTAGCTGCTGATGTTGTAACGTTGGGAAGCGATGACCATACAGTTCCGTTAAATTGCTGTGCTGCAATTCCCGAACCCGGATAACCAATCTGACTGGTATAAAAAACATTCCCGGAACCGTCTAATGATAGAGAGTTAAACGTTGCCGTTCCTTCAGTAATTCCTGGAGATCCTCCTACATATGACCATGAAGTTCCATTGAATTGCTGTACAGAGCCTTTAGCGACAGAAGTGTCATAATAAGAAAGGTAATAATTCCCTGTCTGGTCTACGGCCAGGTTATTATAACTGCTTCCAGCTGCTGAAACTCCCGCTGCACTTCCTACATCTTCCCATTGCTGGGCATATAGATAACTTCCTGCGATGGTCAGCAATGCTAAACCGGCTCCTATTTTACGCATCGCAAAATGTAAATTTTGAAACATATTTAATATTATTTTTAATTATTCTAAATTTAATTTAATTTTGCACAAAATTACCTTTCATTCTTAACCCTGAGTTATCATTTCCAAACTTTTTGTTATCCGATGTTAGGCTTTGTTTCAAAAAATTATACATTCCTAAATCATTGTGTATGAAGAATTCCTCCAGAAACGGATTGCTTTTCACTTCCGACCATATCAAGATGATCATGCAGGAAGAGCATCAGCCTAAAAAGTTTTCAAGATTACATATGATTGAGAGTAAGGCGAGCTTCAGTCTTCTCTTTCTGCTAAGCCCCAATATCAGATTAGAAGCGAATGACTGTGAAACAAAATTCATGTTCAGAAAAAACCAGTATATTCTCCACTATTCTTCTCATGAAAGCACAGCCGAACTTTGGACAGAAAGCCAGGAAACTATAAAATATTTCCAGATACAGATCAATTACCAGCATATCTTTAACCTTATCGATCCCGAATCGAGCAGAGAAAATGCGGAAATTCTGGAAAATATGATCCGGAACAATTATATTTTTCTCCACAAGAAAACTCCTCCCTACATGACTGTGGAAATGCACATGATTTTAAATGAGCTGATCAGCTATTCAAAGAAAGGAATGATGCAGAGGTTATTTGTCGAGGCAAAGATTATTAAACTCCTCATCCTTATTTTTGAGCAATTCAATGAAAAAAACAATACCCGGGAAGAGCCTGGCATTTCTTTTACCGTCAAAAAGTTCATCGATGAGAATTATCACAAAAATATAAGAGCAGAAGACATCGGAAAGCTGACGGGTATCAGCCAGAATAAGATCAGGAAAGAATTTAAACATCAGTATGATATGACCGTGACGGATTATATTTCGGAACTGAGAATGCTTAAGGCAAAGAAAATGATCATCAACAAAGACATTATGATTAAGGAAATCGCTATTGAATGTGGTTATGAGTATGTCCAGAATTTTACCCGTGCATTTAAGAAAAAATTCGGAGTTTCCCCGGAAAAGCTGAGAAACGGGTAATAAAAAAACCGCCTAAAAAATTAAGCGGTTTATATATGTTGTTTTGCTTTGATATTACTTTTTCAGAATTAAGGTGAAAAAGCAATGACAATCAATTAATGATGATGTCCGTGATCATGGATGAAAGGTCCGTTCCCTTTAGGGTTGCTGAAGATTACTTCTACACCTTCCTGCTCATTTACTTGTTTTCTTCTGATATCTTCAGGGTCGAAAGGTTTTACTTTTCCGAAATATTCTTTCAGACCTTCAGTTAACCACATTGGGATTACCAATCCGAAGAACATGAAGATACACCAGAATCCTACTAAGAACATAATTATAAAGAATACAGTCCATAGGAACTGGTAAAACGGCCAAAATGCTGATAAAATAGTTATCATTCTCTAAGATTTTAGGCAAAAATAGGACTTTTTTGTTTTGTACACAAAAGATACAAGCCCTATTTTATAATTTATTTTGATTTTAAACTAATTAGTGGGCAAGATCTGCGAAGAAATCATTGCCTTTATCGTCTGTAATGATGAATGCCGGGAAATCTTTTACTTCAATTTTTCTTACGGCTTCCATCCCTAATTCAGGGAAATCCACAATATCTACAGACACAATATTGTCTTTGGCAAGGATGGCGGCAGGTCCTCCGATGGACCCCAGATAAAAACCTCCATATTTACCACAGGCATTGGTAACATCTTTACTTCTGTTCCCTTTGGCCAGCATGATCATACTTCCGCCGTGGCTCTGGAACTCATCAACGTATACATCCATTCTTCCTGCTGTCGTAGGCCCGAAGCTTCCTGAAGCCATTCCTTCCGGAGTTTTTGCCGGTCCTGCATAATAGATCGGATGATTTTTGAAATATTCCGGCATCGGTTTTCCGCTATCGATGATCTCTTTGATCTTTGCGTGGGCAATATCCCTTGCTACAATTAACGTTCCGTTCAATTTCAATCTTGTTTTGATCGGGTATTTGGACAGTTCGGCAAGAATTTCAGGCATTGGTTTATTTAGGTTAATCTCAACAGCCTCTTCCAGGTGTGGAGGCGTATCCGGTAAAAATCTTTTCGGATCCTGTTCAAGTTGTTCAAGGAAGATACCCTCTTTTGTAATTTTTCCTTTGATATTTCTGTCTGCTGAACATGAAACGCCCATTCCGACCGGACAAGAAGCAGCATGACGAGGAAGTCTGATTACTCTTACATCATGGGTAAGGTACTTTCCTCCGAACTGTGCTCCGATAGCACTTTCCTGACAGATTTTCTGAACTTTAGCTTCCCATTCAAGGTCTCTGAAGGCCTGTCCTGCTTCGTTTCCTTCTGTCGGAAGATGATCGTAATATTTTGCAGATGCTTTTTTCACGGCAGCCAGATTCGCTTCAGCAGAAGTTCCCCCAATAACCAGCGCCAGGTGATAAGGCGGGCATGCCGCTGTACCCAGATCTGAAATTCTTTCTTTAACGAATTCTTCAAGAGATTTTTCGTTCAGTAATGATTTGGTTTTTTGATAAAGGAATGTTTTGTTGGCAGAACCTCCTCCTTTCGTTAAAAATAAAAATTCGTAGTAATCTCCTTTTTTAGCATAGATATCAATCTGTGCAGGAAGATTTGACCCTGAATTTTTTTCGTCAAACATCGTCAAAGGGACTACCTGGGAATATCTCAGGTTTCTTTTCTGATAGGTATTGTAAATTCCTTTGCTTAAATATTCTCCGTCATCAACCCCTGTATAAACATTTTCTCCTTTTTTCCCCATTACAATAGCCGTACCTGTATCCTGGCATGAAGGAAGAGCTCCTTCAACGGCAACCGCAGCATTCTGCAACAAGTTATAGGCAACGAATCTGTCGTTATCAGTAGCCTCCGGATCGTCGATGATTCTTCTCAGACTTTCAAGGTGTGAAGAGCGGAGCATAAAAGAAACGTCTGCCATTGCTTCTTCAGCCAGAAGTTCAAGACCTTTAGGATCAATGGTCAAAATCTCTCTTTCTCCTAATTTTTCAACCTTTACGTAATCTGATGTAAGCTTTTTGTACACCGTATCGTCTTTCTGGATCGGATACGGATCCTGATATCTAAAATCCATTCAATTTTTGTTTGTGCAAAAATACGGCATCCTCAAAAAAGCATGAGTAAAATCAGTCATCTGTATTGATATTTATAATGATTATAAATTGCGTGATTCTGCGTTTATAATTAACTTTATAAAAATTTCAATCACAATGAATTACAGAATCGAAAAGGATACTATGGGAGAGGTTCAGGTGCCTGCAGATAAGTTTTGGGGAGCACAGACTGAACGTTCAAGGAATAATTTTAAAATAGGACCTGAAGGTTCTATGCCCCACGAAATCATTGAAGCTTTTGCTTATTTAAAGAAAGCAGCAGCTTATACCAATACTGATCTTGGCGTTCTTTCTGCAGAGAAAAGAGATATGATTGCTAAGGTATGCGACGAAATCCTGGAAGGAAAGCTGAATGATCAGTTTCCATTGGTGATCTGGCAGACGGGCTCGGGAACGCAATCGAATATGAACGTTAATGAAGTGGTTTCAAACAGGGCTCATGTTAACAATGGAGGAACTTTAGGCGACAAATCTGAAATTCATCCGAATGATGATGTGAATAAATCACAGTCTTCCAATGACACTTATCCTACAGCCATGCATATTGCCGCTTATAAGAAAGTAGTGGAAGTAACCATTCCTGCTGTTGAAAAATTAAAGAATACACTTGCTGCAAAAGCAGAAGCTTTTAAAGATATTGTAAAAATCGGCAGAACGCATCTTATGGATGCTACTCCGCTTACTCTGGGACAGGAATTTTCAGGATACAGAGCTCAGCTTGAATTTGGATTAAGAGCTTTAAAAAATACACTTCCCCATCTTTCTGAACTTGCGTTGGGCGGTACCGCAGTAGGTACAGGACTTAACACTCCAAACGGTTATGATGTAAAAGTAGCTGAATATATCGCGAAATTTACGAACCATCCTTTTGTTACGGCTGAAAATAAATTTGAAGCTCTGGCCGCTCATGATGCGATTGTGGAATCTCACGGCGCATTAAAACAACTGGCTGTTTCTTTATTCAAGATTGCCCAGGATATCAGGTTATTAGCGTCAGGACCACGTTCAGGAATCGGCGAAATTCATATTCCTGAAAATGAACCGGGATCTTCTATCATGCCGGGGAAAGTAAATCCTACGCAAAACGAGGCAATGACTATGGTTTGTGCACAGGTTTTAGGAAATGATACTACGATTTCTTTTGCAGGAACGCAGGGAAATTATGAACTTAATGTTTTCAAACCTGTTATGGCCTATAATTTCCTTCAGTCTGCCCAATTGATTGCAGATGCATGTATCTCATTCAATGATCATTGTGCTGAAGGTATTGAACCCAACCATGAGAGAATTAAAGAGTTGGTAGACAAATCATTAATGCTTGTTACTGCTTTAAATACCCACATCGGTTATGAAAATGCAGCAAAAATTGCAAAAACAGCCCATAAAAATGGCACTACTCTAAAAGAAGAAGCTGTAAACCTTGGCTTTTTAACGGCTGAGCAGTTTGACGAATGGGTGAAGCCGGAAGATATGGTGGGAAGCCTGAAATAAATTTTTAGAATTATAGATTAAATGTAGAAAAGCCTCAGGAATCCTGAGGCTTTTAATTTGTATAAAATACTGATATTCAAAATTTTAAATCTATTTCAATTATATAATTTCATATATTAGTGATATAATATAAAAACTAATCTTATGAAAAATTTAAAAAAATTCAGCAGAGAAAGCCTGAAACAGGTATTTGGAGGTGCGGTTATTCCGCGCTGTCCTACGAACTGGTATCTTGTTCAGTACAATGGTTATTATGCATGCTGCAGTAATCCCACGGACAATCCTTGCCAGGGGTTGTGCATGGTGCATGTAGATATGTGTGCAATTCCGATAGAGGAAGATCCTATTTAAGATAATTGATGGAATGGCCGGGAAAATTTTCTCGACCTTTTTATTATAAACTAACTGCTGAAGGCACTGAAACCTGATCTGCAAAATACTGTTCAAGATCCTTTAACGTTTCCGGATTGGTCTTTATATCTTTTACAAGCTGTCCTTTATTCACAACAACGATTCTGTTACAGACTTCTGTGGTATGGGAAAGATCATGGCTCGAGATCAGAAAAGTTACACCATCCTGCTTTGAAAGTTCTTTGATCAGATTTTTCAGTTTGATCTGGGTGGAAGGATCCAGGTTCGCAAAAGGTTCATCAAGGATAATGATCTCCGGATTTCCGATGACAGCTCCTACTATTCCTACTTTTTTCTGATTTCCTTTTGACAGATCACGGACGTATTTTCCTGAATTAAGAATCTCACCATTGAAAAAATCGTGAAATGGCTTTAAAAATTCATCAATGGAAGCCTTATTCTGGCCTCTCAGTTCTCCGATGAAATAAAAATATTCTTCCGGTGTCAGATAGCCAATCAGGAAAGTATCATCCACGAAAGCAGAAACTTTGTTTTTCCAGGCTTCAGATTCATTCACCTTGATATCATCAATGCTTACGAAGCCTGTAGTAGGCTGAATCAGATCAAGCATAAGACTGAAAAGAGTGGTTTTTCCGGCGCCATTGTTTCCTACAAGCCCAAATGTTTCACCGTTAGGGATTTCAAGATGCTCAATATTAAGAACTGTGGCAGTTCCGTAAGTCTTGGATAAATTATTGATAGTAATCATAGTTAATCTTTGTTTTTAAATGCGTCCAGTGTACTGTATTTTTCGCGTTTATATTGTTTGACGATGATATCGAATATTTTTTCTCTGAGGAAGAATCCTGCAAGTCCAAAAACTGCGATGCTTACAACTCCGGCCGTAATTCCAAAGAAATATTTTGAAAGGGCAAAAACACCCATTGGAAGCAGCATTTTCGGAATTAATAAGAGCATGGATTTCAGATTAAAGCTGTTTTTCTGTCCTATCCTTTTTTCTTTTGAATTAAGATCAATTTGGGTTTTATTAAATGCCCCGGACCAAAGGGTAAGCTGGGAATTCACTCCGATATTATAAAGTCCTGCTGCCAAAAATGTGATATAAACTTCCCAACCGAAGTAAGCATAAAATAATGCAACAATAATTGAAGCTGCCGTCACAATATTGATCAGCCACCATTTTGCCTTGAGATATTCTTTGTAAGGAACATTCAGCGTCATCATCAATGGATAGTAAGAACTGTCGAATGCAGGAACCCTCTGCCCGAAGAGAAACTGAAAGCCTCCTGTTACAAACAGTCCCATAAACATCATCATGGCAGGCGTCTTATAAATCACAGAGGTATACATCAGCAATCCGTAAAAAAGAAAGAAAAAACTTCCGATCAGAATTCCTTTGGTGACTTTATTCCGTCTCAGCATTTTAATATCATTGTTGATAAAGGTTCCGATAACGCCATATTTGTTTAGAAAAGCAATATTTTCCGTTTTCCCAAACTGTTTTTTAGCTTCAAGCCCCTGATCCAAATAAAATTCTTTCCGGACGCAATTAAAGCATATTTTCCAAAGACTGAAAAACAGCATAACCGGAATTACAATCATATAAGGATTCTTGTAGAAACCGTAAACAAATCTCTCTGAGTAAGAAAGCACAGGGACTATATTATAATACCCAAGCCCGGCCACTGCAGCAAATAGAAGCCCTATGATAATTGCTACTATTTCCTTATCATTAAACAGAATATTAATGAAATTATTAAGGTAAAACAAAAAAGAAATCCCGATTAACCAGGCCAAAATACCCGTCACACTGTATCCATTGAACAGTGCAATGAGGGAAAATGTAATAAAGAATAAAGAATTCAGCCAGCTTAATGCCGAAAGAAAGGTTTTCACAAGCATATAATTGACCAGTGTATTCTTGGGAATATTCTGGGTCAGAAACGGTTTAATATTCTGGGTAGACATTTCCTGCCAGATGTATTTCAGAATGAGGTCCAGTGCCCAGGCAACCACTACAAGTTTTGAAATCGCTTTTAAAGGATCTTGGTGCATTTCGTCCCGCACATAGAAGAATGCGGCAAAAGCACCTCCTGCCAGGCACGCCATAAAGTAGAGGATTCCTATAAAACGAAGGATCTTCATGGCAAGATTCACCCCTACAGAAGTACCACGGAAAAAGCTCTTGATTTCGAGCCTGAGGAACTTTAGAAACATATTTAGTTTTTTTACATTAGTCAGTATAATGTAAAATATGTTACAATTTTAGCCAATAAGTTCTTTAGCCTGTGCCAGTGCGGCCTCAGTAATTTTGCTCCCGGAAAGAAGCTGGGCAATCTCGTTCAGCTTTTCCTCGTCATCCAGAGGAATGATGGTGGATTGTGTTTTACCGGAAATATCACGTTTAACCACTTTGTAGTTATTATTTCCTTTGGCTGCAACTTGTGCAAGGTGAGAAATAACAATAAGCTGCATGTCTGTGGCCATTTCCCTCATCAGGTTTCCAATCTCTTCTGCTACTTTCCCGGAAACTCCGGTATCTATTTCATCCAGAATCAGGGTTGGAAGCTCGTCGCTTTCGGCAATGATTTTCTTCACTGCAAGCATGACCCTTGATCTTTCACCACCGGAAATAGCCGTCTGAATTGGTTTTAAAGGGAAGCCTGAGTTAGCTTGAAACAGCAACTGTATATTTTCTTTCCCGAATGCATTAAATTCAGGGGTATCCTGAAGCTCAATGTCAACTCGGGCTTTTTCAAGACCTAATTTTTTAAGAAGAGCTTCTGCTTTTTTGACAAAGACAGGAATAGATTTTTTTCTGTTTTTTGAAAGTTTTTCGGCCAGAGACTGAAGTGTTTTTTCTTTTTTGGAAATACTTTCTTCAATTTCCAAAATTTTATCTTCAAGTTCTGAAGCACCTTTCTGTTCCCCTGCAAGCTGGTCTCTGAGTTCTTTCAATTCATTGATATCAGAAACGCTATGCTTTAGAAACTGGGCATTGATTTTATTATTAAGATCAACAAGGATAGCAAGATTGGCTGGATTGATTTCTATTCTTTCCGATTCATTTTCAAGTTCGGAAATAATATCTTTTAGCTCCACAAAAGAAGTTTCCAGTCTTTCATCAAGTTCTGAAAAACTACTTGAAACTTCTGATATTTTTGATAGTTTATTTTTAGCTTCGTTGAAGAAAGAAAGGATCCCGACTTCTTCCTGGTGAAACCTTGAAAGAATCTGGACCAGGTTTTCAGAGATCATTTCGGCATTCTCCTGGATAGAAAGCTGGTTCTGAAGGTCTTCATAGTCTATATCGTCCAGTTTCAGTTCCTCCAGTTCGTTTAAGAGAAACTCTTTATAATCGCTTTCTTTCCTGTTTTCAGAAAGCTGGGCCTGAAATTTTTTAAGCTGTATTTTTAAACTCTGAAAATCTGAAAATTCATTCTGATATTCTTCAATGGCTTTTTTATTTTCAGAAAGGCCGTCAATAATTTTAAACTGGTATTCTGAGGTAAAAAGGTTTGAAGTTTCAAACTGCGAGTGGATATCAATCAGTTTTGAAGATAATTCTTTAAGTACATCAAGGGTTACCGGTACATCATTGATAAATGCTCTGGA
This sequence comes from Chryseobacterium lathyri, assembly GCF_019970085.1. Lineage (NCBI taxonomy): Bacteria > Pseudomonadati > Bacteroidota > Flavobacteriia > Flavobacteriales > Weeksellaceae > Chryseobacterium > Chryseobacterium lathyri. The sequence continues at coordinate 201,770 of NZ_JAHXYG010000001.1, forward strand.
TTTTCCGGAAGGAAGAATTTCCCTTCGGATGATGGTCTGATGCTCATAATCGAGATCATTTTCAATAAAGAATTTTTTGAACTGGTTATTTAAATCAAATTCAGTTTCTACAATACTTTTCTCTTCTGATTTGGAAATAGACTTTACGTCTGCCCTTTCGCCCAAGATAAGCCTTAAGGCACCTAAAATAATAGATTTTCCTGCTCCGGTCTCGCCGGTGATGACCTGTAAACCGTTATGCAATGATACTTCAAGAGTATCAATCAAGGCAAAATTTTTAATATAAATTCTCGAAAGCATGGATAATAGCTGATTACTTTAAGTAATGCAAATATAGAATTAAGTATTCAAAAACTTAAAACGAAGGATCTTTATTTCCACTTACTCCACTTATTCTCCGAATATTTAGGTGTGAAGATCATCATCAGCTGTTTAAGATCATTCATAACAAGTCCTCCATTATTTCCTGAATTGAAAATATTGAAGATCTCATCACTTTTATTATCAAGAAACAGATTGAAGTAATAGGATTGCTGGAAAGAGTTTTCATACCTTTTCAGCTGCATAAGGGCGTCAAAAATCACTTTTTTCGCAGCGGTCTGATCCTGATTGAACAGATTATCCAAACCTGCTCTGTGATAGGTATACATCGTGGAACGCAATTGATTCCAGTTCGGGTTGATAATTTCATTGATGAGGATGGTACGGCTTCTTGGCTCATTGATGACATTCCAGCCTTCATAGTTTCTGTTCTGAGAGTTCTGGGCAATCTGCTGGGCTTTTGCAAACCATGGTGTTCCGCCCATAGACTGGAAGCTGTCTGCGTCATAACCTAAAATGACGTACACATAAAAGCTGATCACATCAATAAGGTTTTTTCCTGAGAACTGTCTTTCATTGAATACAAGATTTTCGTTTTCAATATATTCAAAGGCAAATCTCTGGTCCTGAAGGTTAATCAGCGGAGACTCATAGCTGGTACTGAATACGGGACGCACAGCCTGAATCACAATGCTTCCCTTGAAACGGTTTCCGTCTCTTTCAGCAATAACAACTGCAAAATTACATTTGATCTTTTCGAAATTCTGAAGTTTTTTCCCCGTCCAGCTGGTATTATTGATGAAGTCTCTAAGACTTTTCTCCAAGGCTTTATAGGCCTGCTGGTTACTTCCTCCCAGTTGCTGGGAGTTGATCTGTACGGTCGCAAGCAATTCCTGGGAAAAACTCAGATTATATATAAAAAGCAGCAAAAATAGGCTTATGATTTTTTTCATTATCTATTAAAAATTGAGAACGGAAATTTATTAAAATTATTTTAAAAGTTGAGCCTCAACAAAATCCAGAATATCTGCAGCGACTTCATCTTTTGATTTGAGATCAAATTCTTTTTTTCCTGTTTTGGTAAATATCTTAATTTTATTGGTGTCGTTTTTAAAGCCTGCACCTTCATCACGGAGGGAGTTCAGCACGATCATATCAAGATTTTTCTTTTCGAGTTTCCCTTTGGCATTTTCTTCTTCATTCTGGGTTTCCAAGGCAAAACCTACCAAAAACTGATGGGTTTTCTTTTCACCCATTGTTTTAAGAATATCAGGATTTTTAATCAGTTCAATGGTTAAATTATCATCATTTTTTTTTATTTTCTCTTTCGCAACCTCTTTTGGGGCATAGTCTGCTACGGCGGCACTGGCAATACCAATATCCACGCGGTCATAAAATTCAAACACTTTATTCAGCATTTCTTTGGCAGAGGTTACTTTATGAAGCTGGATATTTTTATCTTCTGTCTTCTGTGAGCTGGGTCCTGATATCAAAATAACTTTTGCTCCTCTTTTTGAGGCTTCTTCAGCAAGGGAAAAACCCATTTTGCCTGAGGAATGGTTACCGATAAATCTTACGGGATCAAGAGCTTCATAGGTTGGCCCGGCTGTGATCAGCACTGTTTTTCCTTCTAAGCTTTTGGCATGATTTACGGAGTTAAAAAAGTTTTCAACAGTTTTAAAGATAGTCTCAGGTTCTGCCATTCTTCCCTGCCCTACCAATCCGCTGGCCAGTTCACCGGTTTCAGCGGGGATAATGATGTGACCGTAATCTTCTGCCAGTTCAATATTCCGTTTGGTGGAAGGATGCGCATACATATCAAGGTCCATTGCCGGAGCAATAAATACAGGGCATTTTGCAGACATATAGGTAGCAATCACGAGGTTGTCACACATACCGTGAACCATTTTAGCCAAGGTATTAGCCGTACATGGAGCTACGATCATTACATCTGCCCATAAGGCCATCTCCACATGGCTGTTCCAGGTACCGTTATTGCCATAAAAATCTGAATATACAGGTTTTCTGGAAAGGGTTGAAAGACTTAATTTCGTTACAAACTGCTCTGCATCGGGCGTCATAATCATCTGAACTTCGGCTCCTTTTTTTACAAAATCCCTGATCAGGAAATGAATTTTATAGGCCGCAATTCCCCCAGAAACAGCGATAAGTATCTTTTTACCGGAAACACTCATTTAGTTTTAATTTTTGAAATACTAAATTACTTATTTTTTCGCACAAAGACAGGTATAAACAGACAAAGGTCATAAAAGAACTGAATTCCTTTATGACCTTCATATATAAAAAACACAAATAATTATTTTCTGTCTTCTGTCTTTCTGAAATAGATATCTTCATTCAGCCATTCTTCGATAGCAATAGAAGTAGGCTTAGGAAGTTTTTCATAATGTTTAGAGATTTCAATCTGCTCTCTGTTTTCGAAAACTTCTTCCAATGTAGAATTGTGCACCGCAAATTCGTCCAGTTTATTGTGAAGTTCTGTACGGATTTCTGCGTTGATCTGCTCTGCTCTCTTTCCCATGATAACAATAGCTTCATAGATTGAACCTACTTTATCTTCAATCTTGTCTTTATCGTAAGTAATAGTATTTACTTCTGCTTTTGTATCTTTTACGCTCATTTTGAGAAATTTATTTTATTAATAAGATGGCAAATTTACGAATTATCTTTGGATTTTGAAAGTGGCCGCCGGAGGAGGGGTCTGAAGTGCTGCACTATCCCTCTGGATCTGCATTGCCTTCTTTTCATTGCTGATCTGATCTTTAATCTGCTGCTCAGCTTTAGTTTTTTCTGCCATTTTATCAGCCTCCTTTTTCTGTCTTGCCGTTAATGCTGCAATTCTTGCTTCTGTCTGTTTTTTAACAACAGCAAAGTTTTCTTTTTCTTTTGTCAGTTTCGCTCTAAGGTCTACTGCTGTTTTAGAATATTCCGTATTCGGAAGCTCTTTTTCTACCAGCTTTGTATAAGCAAGGGCACTTTCTATACGCTCATCTTTAAGGTCATATACAGACTTTAAAGCCAGCTCATAGCGTGATTTCATGATATAATCATAAATCTTCGGACGAAGCTTGGTACTTGGAAAATCTTCCAGTACGTTTTCAAAAGCAACGTTAGCAGCTTTGTACTCACCCATTTTGAAGTACTGTCTGGCATTTTCATATGCCTTGAATTCTAATTTATAAGACAGCTCATCAATCAGCTGACTGATATTTTTAGATCTTTCAGAGTTTGGATAATTGGTCAGGAAATCCTGAAGCTCATTGATTGCGGTTTCTGTAGTGGACTGGTCCAGGTTATAATCCATAGAACCTTCGTAGTAGCATAATGCAGACATATACGCTGCTTCTTCTGCTCTTGGATCTTTAGGGAAGTTGACCGCAAAGTTTTTAAACTGATGCCCCGCCAGCTTATAGCTTTTGTCATAATAATTCGCATAAGCAGTATTAAAACCTACATTAGGAAAATCATCTGTTCCTGCTACGAGGTTAGTAAGCCTGTCATATAGTGCTAATGCATTCTTCCACTTCTTTTTGGCAAAGTTATCATTAGCTGCCTTTAAGATAAAATTCTTGTCAGCACTCTTCATTGCTTTTTCCTGCTGGCTTACGCATGAGGAAATCACTGCCACTGCAAAAAGACCTAAAATATATTTTTTCATATAAAAAATTCAACAGTTTTCGGATGATACAGCCGATTTACTAATTTGCAAAAATATAACTTTTTTGTCAATAGATTTTTTTTTATGAATATTTAACGTATTTTAGTTTACAATAGATGCTGAATTATCAATTGCAATAAAAATATCCAAAATACATTTTAGGCTATTTTACCGGTTCCCTTAAAATCGTCCTTAACTTTTCAGGGGCTGTTTTCCTAAAATCAGAGAGGTAAATTTCGTGGTGCAAACCATTCCTGGAAAGACGGTTATTATCCATAAAAACACTGATTTTTTTCAAAGATTCAGGCTCCGTAGAAAACGGCCCCAAATGCATTATCTGAACTGAACGTCCTTCCTCTAATGTGAACCATTCAACAGCCGTGGCTTTTTGTATTTTCTTTTCACCGGATACTTTGTCTATTGCGTTTACGAGGTCTTCAGGCTTAACAAATTCAGGCATACGAATCATTAAGCGGTACTCCCATTCGCTTCTGGGAACTTCAACCGGACTACTATCAATCGTTTTTCCAGCATATTTTTTTTCATCGAACCACCAAAGTCCTTCTAACTTTGACACCACAAAATCTTCATTTTTTTCTTTATGTGTAAATTTTAAGGTATAAGCAATGGAATACAATGCTTCAATGTTTTTTTTAAAAGGTTCTCCGGAGGGATCTCCTTTACCGCAAATTGAAATAAAAGATGCTTTTTCAATCTGTACTAGCTGTGGCTGAGCTTTAGCTGTAAAATACGTTTTGTATTTTTTAGCAAGATCTAATTTTTCCATATTAATTATTTTAATTTGTTAAAAATATTCGGTGTGTTTTCCGATCTAATTAATATGCAAAGTATATTTTTTCCGCTAATAGATTCTTATATTTATAATCATTTAACGCATTTTAAGTGTGCACCTATTTTAATCCGCGGCATATCCTAAAATAGCAAAAACACTGACTAAAAGATTCATTCTTACTTTTTTTTCTGCTTCTTTGGTATAAGCCTCTTCATTTTTACTCGGCACATACAGCTCATAGAAATTTTTGTTCCTGATGACAAATAATGTAGACCCAATGATCATGGTAAGAATATCTTCAGGCTTTGGTGTGAAAGTAAATACGCCTGATGCAACCCCTTTTTTGATAACATCATCCAGCTTTTTCACAAACAGCTGATAGAAATCCAATAGCTCATCTTTTAAGTTTTCGGTATGTCTGAGCTCCTGTGTCACAAACCCGTGGAAATAATTGTATTTGAATAGTTGCGAAACAATGTACTTAATGATCTCCCTGAGCTGCATTTCGGGTTTGCCATCCTTAATGGTATCTGCAAATTCTGAAAAATTCTCTCTGGTCTTCAATACGCGGTATTGATAGAGATAGGACATCATTTTTTCTTTGGAACCGAAGTAATAGGAAATCATGGCCACATTAATGTTGGCCTTGGAACAGATATCCCTTACAGAGGTTCCTTCATATCCCTTTTTGGCGATAAGCTCTTCGGCAATGTCCAAAATATGGATCTGTTTTTCTGTAAATTTTTTTCTCATGAAGTGCACTTTGAGTAAAGTTAAGAAATTTTTAACAAAATTATAAACGTTCGTTTAATAATTTTAAATTAATTCTGGATAGTTGTACTTTTGTGAATGGATTTTTTTGATTTTCACCATCATAAGAAGAATAACCTGAATGGGATCTACAATATAGATTTTGGGACAGTTCCTCCGGATTCTCCTTATTCTATAGGTATACATCCTAAAGATATTGTTGTGGATTCTATGAAGGAACAGTTCAGCTGGCTGGAATCCAATATTTCAGAAAACTGTCTGGCTATCGGTGAATGCGGACTGGACTCTATTGTATCGATACCCCAGAATATCCAGGAAAAGGTTTTCCAGAGACAGATTATTATTTCAAACGAGGTGAAAAAACCTCTGATTATTCACTGTGTAAGAAAGTTTTATGAGGTCATTTCTTTTAAAAAGAAGGCTGAACAGGCGGTTATCATTCACGGTTTTAATAAAAAGCAACAGATAGCGGAAGACCTTCTGAAAAATAATTTTTATTTGAGTTTTGGAAAAGCTGTTTTGTATCATCTATCTTTGCAGGATATTGTAAGAAACACTCCTTTAGACAGATTGTTTTTAGAAACTGATAATGAAGATTTTAACATAGAGGAGTTATATTCAAAAGTTTCGGAATTAAAGGGTATTTCTTTGGAAAAACTGAATGAACATATTGTAGAAAATTTAGACACGATAAAGAATGGATAAGTATTGGCTGGAGAGAACAGAGCTCCTGATCAAAGAAGAAGGGCTGGAGAAACTTAATAAAGCAAATGTACTGGTAATAGGCTTAGGAGGCGTGGGCTCTTTTGCCGCAGAATTTTTAGCCAGAGCGGGTGTAGGGAATATGACTATTGTAGACGGCGATACGGTGGACATCACCAACGTCAACAGGCAGCTTCCGGCATTGCATTCTACAGTGGGGAAACATAAAGTGGAGGTTGTTGCTGAAAGGCTTCTTGACATCAATCCGAAAATTAATTTAATCAAGATCAACGAATTCCTGAATCCTGAAAGAATGGACGAAGTCATTGATTCTGATAAGTTTAACTATATTTTGGACTGTATCGACAGTGTTACTCCAAAGCTATGCTTAATAAAAGCAGCCAAAAGAAGAAAAATAAAACTGATCAGCTCTATGGGAGCCGGTGGAAAAACAGATCCCAGCAAAGTAATGGTAAGAGATATCAGCAAAACGCAGAACTGTTTTCTTGCCAGACAGATCAGAAAAAGACTTAAAAAGGAAAAGATCAATAAGGGTTTCAGATGTGTATTCTCGAATGAGCTTCAGCAGGAAGAAAGTTTGAAAATGACGGACGGAGCCAATTACAAAAGGTCTTTCTACGGCACTATCAGCTATATCCCTGCCATCTTCGGATTGTATGCAGCAGCTGAGGTGATTAATTATCTAGTGAAACAAGATTAATGCAGAACTTTAAATATTCCAGGGAAGAAAAGCTCAAAAAAAATACTGAGATTGCTTTACTTTTTGACAAAGGTAAATGGAGAAGCTGCGGAAATCTGAGGGTAATCATTCTGAAGGACAGGCCCAATCTGGAGGTGGAAAGCCATAAGTTCGGGGTATCTGTTTCTAAAAGATATTTCAAAAAGGCTGTATATAGGAATCGGGTAAAAAGACTTTTACGGGAGTGTTATCGTCTGAACAAGAATCTGTTTAAAGAGGCTTTCGGAGAAAAAACATTGGCTATGATGTTTTGGGTTTCCCCAGAAATGCCTGCTAAGTTTCAGGAAGTGGAGGAGCAGTTCATCAAGCTTTGTCATATGCAGAAGAAGCCTCAATGATGTAGCAATATAACAGTGTAGTAATTTCCCAATGCAATCATCTTGTGTAAACTCTTGTAAAGTCTGAAGGTGTGTTTAGCTACAGATGGCACAGATTTTCACAGATGATTCCGGAAAGTTGTTGTTATAAAATCTACAAGTATTTATTTTTTACAAAACCTTGCATAGTTTTTGTAATTTTAGAGGAAACAATAAATCTGAAAATTAAAATGTTAGATCATGTTCCCTATTTTTCCTACATACTCAGTGCCTTCATTGGTATAGGATTGGCAGCCGCTACGGGCTTCAGAGTTTTTCTGCCGATGTTTGCGGTAAGTCTTGCCTCTTATTTTCACTGGATCCCGATGAATGAGCATTTTGAATGGCTTTCGGGGCTTCCGGCACTTATTACTACCGGAATTGCAACAATCGCTGAAATTTTAACCTATTACATCCCGTTTGTGGATCATCTACTGGATACGGTCTCGGTTCCTTTGGCTACTGTGGCGGGCTCTGTTTTATTTGCCAGCCAGTTTGCCGATCTTGGAACTTTTCCGCAATGGGCACTTGCATTAATTGCCGGGGGCGGAACAGCTGCTACGATCAGTTCCGGTTTCGCAGGAATCCGGGCAGCTTCTACTGCGACAACAGGCGGCCTGGGAAATTCTGTAGTGGGAACTACTGAAACTGCAGGAGCCGGAATCATGTCTATACTGGCGATGGCTGCACCGATTATTGCTGCCGTTTTTGCACTTATCATGATTATTCTTGTTATTATCTTTGGACGGAAAGCCCTGCGGAAACTGCGTGGCAGTAAAAACACCACTGATAGTATATAAAAAATAAGGCTGGACACTTTTCTGTGATCAGCCTTTTATTATTTTTTTAAGTCTATTCAGCTTTTACTTCTGAAATCTTTTATTTCCTTGATTTTAGATTGGAAATATTCCTTTTTTTCCGGGTTTTTATTGATCAGAATTTCAAATGCCTTGATGGCTTTAGTATAGAGTTTCTGCTCGAAATAAAGGTTGGCAAGTGTCTCTGTCATCAAATGAGAAATGTCATCATTCTTTTCTTTGACAACGTAAGTACTCTCGTCTCTTAACTGACTTATTTTAGGATTATTTTCAATGAAAGCTTCAATTACCTTTTCCTGAACCGGAGTTTTTTCCTTTTGAGAAACCTCCTCTTCTGTTCTGCCGATCTTAAGCCAGCTCTGCCATGTATTGATAAATCCGGGCACATTGCTGTCGGCCTGTGTTTGGCTCTCTGCTTTGCCCTGATGAACAGGCTCTTCTTCTTTTGCTGCTTTTTCTACTGCCAGACTCGAAATATCGGTCCCAAAGAAAGATACATTCATAACTGGTGCTTCTTCTTTTGGCATTTTTGTTTCGATCATTGCTTCTGAATTTTCAACTTCTTCATTTTTCTCTTCTACAATTTCAGGTATTTCTTCTTCAGCAACAGAAAGTTTTTCGTCTGAGACTGTTTCAGAATCTTTTTGAGGTTCTTCAACCGTTTGTGGAACAATTCTTTCTTGTTTATCTTCTATTACCGGGATTTTCTCCTCTTTTGGGATTTCTGCCTTAGCCGCAGGAACTGCACTGGCATGGCTGATCATGGAATCGGGCAGATTGGACTCAAGACTCATAGGCTTCCACACAAAAGCTTGTTCTACCGCAGTTCCGATTTCTTCTACTTTTTCCCGAATCTCTACAGGCTCTTCATGCTGAATTGGCTGTTCGATTATATCTTCTTTTACTTCCGTAGCAGGTTCTTCGGCTTTTGGTTCTTCTTTTTCCGTGGACCAGAAATGAAAGCTCTGTGTTTCAGCAAAACTGATCTCATGATCAGCAGTTTCCGGCTCTTCATTTTCAACCTTTGATACCGCCTGTACTTCTTTCATTTTTTTCTCTACTTCTTCAATAAGGCGTCTCATTTCTTCCTCATGCTTATTTACATTCGGCTTAGGAATTTCAGCAGTTACAGCTTCGTTATCTGTGTTTCCTTGGATTTTAACATCCGGCAGAAATTCATCCATCCCGTGGAAACTGATCTCAGCATGAGGCTCATTTACATGGGCATCTTCATTTGTAATTTCCGGGTCCGGCGCTGTTTCAGCAGTCACGGGCTCTTCAATAGCTTCATTTGTCTCAGTCTGTTCAGCTGATGGCTCTGTTTCCGGTGTCAGAGTTTCTACTTCATGGAAGCTTAGTGCATCATCTGTCTGTATTTTCAGCTCTTCTGAGGGGCTGTCAATTTTATTTTCCTCAACAATTAATTCAGGAGTGAATTCTACTCCGGCTTCTGAGTTTTCAGGCTGATCGTTTTTATTTGCGGCCGGCTCGGTTATAATTTTTTCGTTAAGATGTTCTGTTACCGGTTCAGTTTTTTGCGTAACTATTACTCCTGATTCCAGCGTAGATTCAAGATCTATTATTTCAGAATGGACTTCGTCCAGGAAGTTTTCTTCTCCTTCAAATAGAATTCTGTTTCTTTCCCCATTAACATGAATATGCTTAACTTCCTTTGCAGGCGGAATCATAACTGCTGCCTCTTCATATTTGTTTTCCCTTTTTTCGGGAGACTCGTCTCTTTTTATCGGGAATGTTTTCTCTTTATAAGAATATTTTACTGGTTTTTCCAGAATTTTAGAAGCATATCTATCTTCTACAGTTTCCAGTTTCGGTTCACGTTGGATTTTACCGTTGATCAGCTGGTAAAGAAGTTTCTTATCTGTGGTATAAGCGGCGGTCGTGGAAAGTTCTTTCTGATAGTTTTCTTTATCGTAAAGATGTACCCCAAACAAATGAAGCGCCCTGATGTTCTGAACATAGGGAAAAGCATGTATTTCTTCTTTCAAAAGAGCTAGATCTTCTGACTGTATATTTTTGGGACTCTTTAATAGTTCTAAAACTCTGGGATTCATCTTACCAATTGGCTACAATATCGTTAAATATCTTATTAATAATTCTATCTGTTACAAGTTTTACCTGGGAAGTTTCTATCTGGCTCTGGCTCAGGTCGCTGTTGTAAACCACTTCATCCGAATAGGTTCTGTCAAAACTGGAATCCGGATGTATTTTATTTTCGTAATGCACTTTTACACTGATGGTCAGCTTGTTCTGTGCCTGCTGTACAACGCCTCCCGAAGGGTTTGTCAGTGTATTGGAGCTGATCGTAGTCGGCGAAAAATTATAGTCTGAAATTTCACCTTCTATCAGAATGTCAGGATTTGATTTTGTTCCTTTTAATGTGGTTCTCTGCAGAAATCTGTTCTGGATATCTGTAGAAAACTGCTGGGAAAGGGTAGGATTCACCAGCGCTGCATTATTCGGAAATTCATTGATCTGGACGGTTTTTTCGTCTGTCAATGATGATCCTGTAAAAGAGTAACACTGCTGGAACAGCGAAAGAATTACAAACCCAAATATTATTTTTAATTTACTCATACCTTTTTTATTTCTCTAATACATCTTTACAGACTACATCCTCATACAGATTCCCAAAGGTATGGAAAACAGTATTCTTATCCCGCATGCAATAATTATAAGCTTGGAAATGCTTTCTACGGGGGGTGAGTAGCTCCAAATTCTTCATCTCCGTTAGTCTTCTAAGTTATATTGTTTTATTTTTCTGTATAAAGTTCTTTGTGAAATACCAAGCTCGTCTGCCGCCCTGTTCCTGCGTCCCTTATGCTTATCCAATGCTTTGATAATCAAATCTTTTTCATTATTCTGAAGAGATAAGGATTCAGGTCTGTTTTCTTCTATTTCTATATCTTCAATATCTTCATAGCTGTCGTCAGCATTTGAAATGATGGTAGGTGCAGACTGTACTCCCGGTGATTTGTCCTCGAAATACAGCAGTGAATTTTGGCTCACCGGCTGTGTCTGCTCTGCAGAATAGATCCTGTTGATCAGATTTTTCTCCTGATTGCTGAGATCAGCAGTTCCTCTGTTTTTGATCAGTTCTGAGGTAAGTGATTTTAAGTCGTTGATATCACTTCTCATGTCAAAGAGAATTTTGTACATAATTTCTCTTTCACTTCCGAAATCATTCTGCTTTTGGGCATTCTGATTATTCACCACCATCGGCAAATGGGTTTCCATAGGGATATATTCAGCCAGCTTTTCAACTGTTACCTGTCTGTTTCTTTCCACTACGGTCATCTGCTCTACCAGGTTTCTCAGCTGGCGGATATTTCCCGGAAAGCTATAATTTTCAATATAATGAACGGCACTTGGCTCAAGTTCCAGTTCCGGCATTCTGTATTTTTCTGCAAAGTCTATAGAGAATTTTCTGAATAGCAAGTGAATGTCTCCTTTTCTTTCCCGTAAAGGCGGCATGTCGATCTGCACAGTATTCAGACGGTAAAATAAGTCTTCACGGAATCTTCCGTCGTGAATAGCCTTCATCATATTCACGTTGGTAGCTGCCACAATTCTCACATTGGTTTTCTGAACCTGAGAGGAACCCACTTTCATGAATTCACCGCTTTCCAGCACCCTCAAAAGACGGACCTGGGTCTGCAGGGGAAGCTCTCCTACCTCATCAAGGAAAATGGTTCCACCGTCTGCTACCTCAAAATATCCCTTTCTGGTTGCTGTAGCTCCGGTAAATGCTCCTTTTTCGTGGCCAAATAACTCAGAATCAATGGTCCCTTCCGGAATTGCTCCACAATTAACCACAATATAGGGCTGATGCTTTCTTTTGGATTCTGAATGAATGATTTTCGGGATAAATTCTTTTCCAACACCACTTTCTCCAATGACCAGGACGGAAATGTCCGTAGGCGCAACCTGGATTGCTTTTTCTAAAGCGCGGTTCAGTGCCGGGAAGTTCCCGATGATTCCAAAGCGGTTTTTTATGTTTTGTAAGTCGTTGCTCATAAGTAAATTTTTGATTATTGATTTAATAATCTACAGTTCCTCGATCTGTTTTCTGTAGATTTTGTTGAAGTGATGAGTGTAGACATCTTTCATGGTCTTTCCTTCATCATAAGTCATTAATGCTAACTTTTTTAAATCCAAATAATCTTTGTTCCTGATTTTAGAAACTTTACTTTTAAAGTATATATTCTCGGCAAAGTTGTTTTCTTTGCTTTGTTTTTCAAAATTTTCTAAGGCTTTGTCGCATCTGCTAAGCTCAAAATAGGTTACCCCCAACTGGTAGTGGTCGTACATCCCTTTAAAATACCCTTTGGAAGCCAAAAGGTTTTCAATGATCCCGACCGCTTTTTCTTTCTGTCCTAAAGCACTGTAAGACATGGCTTTCACCACCTCTAAATGATAGTCTCTGTTTAAAGACCTTCCCAGATCATCAGGATAGTATTTTTTTAATTCTTCTAAATCCCGGATTGCCCCTTTATAATCCCGCAAAAACTGGAATTTGTACCAGCCTCTGTACCCTAAATGCATTTTATGATCTGCAGCAACAGCTTTGTCAATAAGTATTTTCCAGGTTATAAAATCCCCGTTTTTAAAGTAGGGAACGGCTTTCTCCATATAGGAACTGGAGAAATCGGAACAGAGCCCAATCGCTTTATCAAAGGCTTCCTGGGATTCCCTGCTTCCTTGCCTGTCTGAAGCCCAGTTGTATAGTTCACAAGCTTTTTTGCAGTCCTCACCCTCTACTGCATTACAGTTGACCTGCGCAATAGTATTGGTGTAAACGATAAGTAACAAAAAGCTAAGGTAATACCTCTGAAACTTTTCCATTTTCAATTTTATAGGTTAAATACTGATAATAGCCTGCTTTAAAACCTTTTTTCTCTTTTGGCATCCAGCAGCCGTCCAGCGATTTCGTAAACCGCAGCAGTCTGTCTTCCAATTCTTTATCCGAACCCGTTTCTTCAAGATCTGTATTCATCTGCTGAACCCTGACAGTCCTGTTTTTCCTTCACAATTTACTAAAAATCTTACGGTAATATAACCGTTCATCTTAGTTTCGGAAGATATTTTTTCTTTTTTGCAGTTTTTCTATAGTGGTCAGTTTCTCTCCTTTATAGTCAAACCCCTTTGTCCCCTGGTCATATTGAAGACTGCCAGTTTTTCAGGAAAACTTTAAAATTACTCCGCTGTTCTTCCTAAAAGTGTGCCCTGTGTATTGCCATAGACAAAAACGTCCACAATGTCACCTATTTTCTGGCCTTCAAGCATATCAAAAACACAGACTGCATTCTGTGAGTTTCTTCCCTTCCACTGGTTTTTATTTTTTCTGGATATCCCTTCGATGAGGACCTGATGATGTCTTCCTACATAAGATTCCATTCTTTTTCTGGATAGCTCTCCCTGAAGGGCAATAACCTCAGCCAGACGCTTTTGTTTGACGTCAGCAGGAATATTGTCTTCCATTTTTTTATGGGCAGGCGTTCCCGGTCTTTCGGAATAAGCAAACATATAACCGTAGTCATACTCCACTTCTTTCATCAGGCTTAAGGTATCCTGGTGATCCTGTTCTGTTTCATTGCAGAAACCGATGATCATGTCCTGTGAAAAAGCAATATCAGGAACAATTTCCTTTGCTTTTTTAATTAAATCTAAATATTCTTCACGGGTATGCTGCCTGTTCATAGCCAGAAGCATATTGTTACTGCCGCTCTGTACTGGAAGGTGAACATATTTACAGATATTGTCATGTTTTGCAATCATTCTGAACACTTCAAGGCTCATGTCCTGAGGATTTGAAGTAGAGAACCGGATTCTCATTTCAGGTACAGCTTTAGCTACTAAATCAAGCAGTTGTGCAAAATTAACAGCCGTAGCTTTCTGCATTTCGGAAGCTTTAACGAAATCTTTTTTCGGACCTCCTCCGTACCATAAGTATGAGTCTACGTTTTGCCCTAAAAGGGTGATCTCTTTGTATCCGTTATTTAAAAGGTCTTTACATTCTTTAATGATGGAATGCGGATCGCGGCTTCTTTCTCTACCTCTGGTAAAAGGAACTACACAGAAGGTACACATATTATCGCAACCTCTGGTGATGGTTACAAAAGCTGTAACCCCGTTTCCGCCTAAGCGTACAGGGTTGATATCTGCATAGGTCTCTTCTTTTGAAAGGATTACGTTGATGGCGTCTCTTCCGTCCTCTGTTTCTTTCAGAAGGTTGGGAAGATCCCTGTAGGCATCAGGACCTACCACAAGGTCTACCAGCTGCTCTTCTTCCAAAAATTTGGTTTTTAATCTTTCTGCCATGCATCCCAAAACTCCTACCGTCATATTAGGCTTCTCTTTCTTCAGGTTTTTGAACTGTGAAAGACGCATTCTTACGGTTTGCTCCGCTTTTTCACGAATGGAGCATGTATTTAAAAGGATAAGGTCTGCTTCTTCTACTTTCAGGGTTGTATTATACCCCTGCTCATTAAGAATAGATGCAACAATTTCAGAATCAGAAAAGTTCATCTGACAGCCATAGCTTTCTAAAAACAACTTTTTAGAATTCTCAGGTCTTTCAGCGATAGCAAAAGCTTCTCCCTGTTTTGTTTCGTCTATATATTTTTCCTGCACAATAATCGTTTTAAAAGTTCAATGCTCAGCATTTAAATTTCAAAGCATCGTGATGAATTTTAAATCCCAAACAAATTAGTCTGCAAAGATACAAAATATTGTGACAGAATGGCAGGGGATTATTTCGGAGGATTAAAGTTTAACGGAAGGGTATAAAAAGATTCAACCGGCTCTCCATATCTCTTTGCAGGTGTCCATTTTTTCTTTCTCATCCTTTTGATTCCGTCTATGATCCTTTGGTCAAATTCATCATTTCCGGAAGACTCCTGCAGCTTTATATTTTCCATTTTTCCTTCTTTGCTCACGGAGAAATTTACTACGAGCTTAAAGGGCTGCGTCCAGACGAAACCACTGAGATCGATTTGTTTAGCCACTTCTGCTCTGAAACTGTTCATTCCTCCCGGCATAGCTTTTTTCGAAGAATTTTGCACAGCTCCTGTCCTGATAACTTCAGGGAAAATATAACCAATAATGCAAACAGCATTCTAATCATGGTCATATGCATTGGTACTGAAATTAACCTTGATGATCATTTTAGAATCAACAGGAGTATCACCATACATGGCCGGCGTCCATTTTCCTTTGATCTTCTTCATAGCATATTTTACATCATCAATAAACATTTCACTGTTTTTAATCTTAGGGACAACGTCAAGCTTGTTCATTTTACCTTCCGGTGAAATATTGATTAAAAAAGTTATTTTACCATTGATGGCGTAGCTTTGGGTATCAACATAAGCGTAAAGCATATCCATAAATTGTTTCCGAAAAGCTTCATCACCACCGGGGAATTTAGCTTTCTGGGTATATGAAGCTACTTCTACCGGGGCCGTATTTTGAGAAAAGCTTTTAATTCCGATACATAGTAAAAGTAATAATAAAAGGTATTTTTTCATCTGAGTAGTTTATAAATCTGTAGCGATTGAAGAGAAATGCATTTTAATTTTGATCTGTGAAGCAACAGGCTGACCGTTACACGAAGCGGGAATCCAGTTCTTTTTGATTCTTCTTACTACATATTTCATATCATCAAAAAAGTAAGTGCTGTTGGCTACTTTAGGAGTTCCTTCAATATGGGTCACTTTTCCGGTCTGATCAACGGTGAGAGTAAATGTAAAATCTCCGTTCAGGACATAAAAATCTGAATTCAGGTAATCGTACATAAATTTTTGCAAGGTTTCTTTATAAACCGTTACACCGCCTTCAAAGGCTGCCGGCTTGAAATCGTTACAGTTTTTCACCGCCACCTGCAAAAGAGGTTCTTTGATATCTATTTTTAAAAGATTTTTATTGATTTCCGTAATCGGGTTATCATCCCTTTCTTCAACATCCTGCTGGGCAAATGTAAAGTTTGCCACAAGAAGCGCCATCACTAATGTAAAAATTTTCATAAACTGTTCATGAGTTATTAAATTGCTTTAACAAATTTACTTATTTAAACGCTTTCTAAGAAAGAAAAACTTCAGGCTGCGCTTGAAGTTTTCCATAAACTATTGAAATTCATTTAAGCGTTTAAAGTCTGTAATTGTGCTTTACTTCCCGTTTCTTTTAACAAGAATGAAATCAAAACTGCAAGAACAATTCCTGCAATCCAGAATAACAGGGAAGACTGAAAATGCATCTCTCCTGAAGAAGCCTCTAAACTTTTCCCAAACCATCTGCTGAATACCGGACTCACCAAGGTAGTTACTCCAAAGGTGATGAAATTAATTGCTCCGGTTGCACTTCCTTTTACATAATCAGGATTTGCTTCTTTAATGATAGAATACGGGATCATGGCAGCCCCGGAACCAAGGCCAAAAGTAAACATGCTTACTTTGGCCGGATACAATTCCGGAAGATACAGCAGCTGCAGAAAACTGAAGATCATCAGGATTGCTCCTCCGATTAAAACAGGTTTCCTTCTTCCGATTTTATCTGTAATAAAACCTAAAAGCGGACATCCGAATACCCATCCGAAAGCAACCATTGCACTGGTAATGGCAGCATCATGAAACATAAAGCCTTTATCTTTTTCGAAGAATGCAACGCCCCATGTCATTGCAAATATGGTGGTAGGAGCAAATAGTAATCCTGAAATAATGCCACAGAGCCAGGATTGGGGATTTTTAAAGACAATTTTATATGGCTCTAGATATCCAACTTTTTTAACAGCATCGCCAGGCTGTACTTCAGATTGTTTTTCACCGGGAATTACCAAGAACAGGCAAAATGCTGTAATAACTGTAATAATACCCGACCAAAGCCAGAAGGTGTCTATATTTACCCCTTCTTCTACCCACGGGCCCACGATAAACTGTCCCGCCGTCCCGCCGAGCATTCCGATACATTGTGTAAATCCAACAGCCGTTGCCAAAGATTTGGAAGAGAATCCTTTACTTGCAAGATAAACACAGCCAGGAAATGCAAAAGCACATCCTGCTCCCTGCAACAGTCTTCCAGCCACGCCACCAGAATAGGAAGAAGCTAAAAACAGCAAACAGCCTATCCCCAGGATTAAAGCGCCTGCAAAAAGTGACTTTTTGCCGCCAAATTTATCCAAAGCCATCCCCGCGATGAGGCTGCAGGTAGAGTAAGTATAGTAATACGTCCCGATCAGGCTGACAAGCTTCAGTTCTGTTGTACTGAAATTATTGACCAATTCCGGAATCATGACTGCCGGTGCTGAACGGACCACATAATCCAGAAAATAAAACACCAGCCCGAATAACCACGCGATTATATAAAACTTTTTTAAGGAAGCATTCATTACAGCAGTCCTTTAATATGTTTATAGTTGGATTTCACAGTTTCCAGAACCTCTTCCATCTTACCGCCAAGCATCAGCTGGGCCATAGATTTTGTCATTCCCATGACCTGATCAAAGTCTATTTTCGGGGGAAGAGCCAGTGCATTTGGATTGGTAAATATATTAAGAAGATAAGGCCCATTATAAGCAAGACATTCTTTAATGGCATCTTCTACTTCTTCTGGCTTATGAACATTCTTTCCGGGATATCCCATGGCCTGTGCGATCATTGCGAAATCCGGGTTAATCATATCGGTTTCATTATCCGGCATACCGCCTACTTCCATTTCAAGTTTTACCATTCCCAGGGTTCTGTTATTGAAAACGATCAGTTTTACCGGGAGCTTATACTGAAAGATGGTTGCCATATCTCCCAAGAGCATTGAAATTCCTCCGTCTCCGCACATAGCGATCACTTCTCTGTCCGGATGAGCCAAAGAGGCACCTATAGCCATCGGCATAGCATTCGCCATTGATCCGTGATTGAAGGAGCCCAACATCTTTCTTTCGCCTGTCCCTGTAATAAACCTTGCTCCCCACACGCAGCACATGCCTGTGTCTACTGTGAAAATGGCATCTTTTTTAGCCAACCGGTCTAAAGTATGTGCAACATATTCAGGCTGTATGGCATTTTCTTTTCCAAAGTCTTTCACGTAAGCAAATTGAGTTTCTTTTACTTTTTCATAAAATGCCAATTGTTCATTAAGGAAATGAGCATCTGTTTTTTCTTGCAGCAACGGCAGCAGGGCTTTAATGGTTTCTTTTACATCTCCTGCCAGACCTAGTTCCAGTTTTGCTCTTCTTCCCAATCTTTCAGGACTTTCATCGATCTGGACAATTTTGTTTTTTACAGGCATGAATTTTTGGTACGGGAAATCGGTTCCTAAAAGAATAACAAGATCTGCTTCGTGCATCGCATGATAGGCTGACGGAAATCCCAGTAGCCCTGTAAGCCCCACTTCATTAGGGTTATTAGGCTGAATGGCCATTTTTCCACGGAAAGAATAGCCTACCGGAGCTTTTAGAAACTTCGATAGTTCTACAACCTCAGCATTCGCTTCTCCTGCTCCAATTCCACAATAAAGGGTAACTTTTTTGCTTTCATTAACCAAGGTAGCCAGCTGTTCTAATTCTTCATCAGAAGGTCTGATGACGGGATTGGTCCTGAATATCTGGGCAGATGTAGGCCCTTCTTCGGCATCAAGTTCTGATACATCTCCCGGAAGCCCGATTACTGCCACACCTTTTTTTGAGATGGCATGCTGAATGGCGGTCTGAAGCGTTCTCTGTACCTGCTCCGGTCTTGTGATCATCTGGTTGTAGTGACTGCAATCATCAAATAGTTTTATAGTATTCGTTTCCTGGAAATAATCCATTCCCATTTCATCACTTGGGATCGTGGAAGCGATGACAAGCATGGGAACGTGGGATTTATGTGCTTCATAAACTCCATTGATCAGATGAACGTGTCCCGGACCGCAGCTCCCTGCACATACTGCAAACCCATCAAGCTCTGCTTCTGCCGCAGCCGCATATGCACCTACTTCTTCATGCCTTACATGAATCCATTCAATGCTGCTTTTTTTAACAGCAATATTAAGATGATTAAGGCTGTCGCCGGTTACTGCATAAATTCTTTTCACATTGGCATTTTCGAGCATTTCAACAATCTGCTCTGCTATGTTTTTAGCCATAATTAGTATTTTTTGGTGTTTATTTTAGTTAAGGAATCCCGAAAGGATCGTGAATGGGAAGTGTTTAAAATTCTTACCTCTCTCAAATTTAGCTAATAAATTATAATTTCTATTCCTAAAAAGTATTAAAATTTCAACATATTAAAGCTCTTTTGATTACAGTAAAACGCTTTAAAACATTAACAAGAATGAATTTTTTTCCGGTTCCTTCAAACAAAAAAACTCTGCAGTAATCTGCAGAGCTTCTATAAGTTTATATTTGATTTTAAATTACTTCTATCTGGTTTCTCAACAGGTCTTCAAATTCATCTCTTTTACGGATCAGGTGTGCTTTTCCGTCTAAGAATAAGACTTCTGCCGGTTTTAATCTTGAATTAAAGTTTGAGCTCATTTCAAAACCGTACGCTCCGGCATTATAGAAAACAAGAATATCACCTTCTCTTACTTCATTCAGTTTTCTGTCCCAGGCAAAAGTATCGGTTTCGCAGATGTTCCCTACTACCGTATAGATTCTTTCCGCTCCTTTTGGATTTGAAAGGTTTTCGATTTTATGGTAAGAGTCATAGAACATCGGACGGATCAGGTGATTAAACCCTGAATTCACTCCTACAAATACAGTAGCCGTGGTTTGCTTGATCACATTAGCTTTTACCAAAAGATATCCGCTTTTTCCTACTAAGAATTTTCCGGGCTCAAACCATAGTTCAAACTTTCTTCCTGTAGATTTTGTGAACTCGGACAATACTTTTTCTACTTTTTTACCTAAGGTTTTCACATCTGTTTCTTCTTCGCTGTCCTGGTAAGGAATTTTGAACCCGCTTCCCATATCCAGATATTTAAGGTTAGGGAAATGCTCGGAAAGTTCCAGCATAATGTCTAATGCCTGCAGGAAAACATCCGGATCTTTAATCTCGCTTCCTGTGTGCATGTGAAGACCCTCCACATTAAGGTTGGTGCTCTTCATCACTCTTTCGATATGGCGAACCTGGTGAATAGAAATCCCGAACTTGCTGTCGATGTGTCCTGTTGAAATTTTATAGTTTCCTCCTGCAAAAATATGTGGGTTGATTCTTACAAGGATCGGATAAGAGTTTCCAAATTTATTCCCGAACTGCTCAAGAATAGAGATATTATCAATATTAATGTGAACACCCAGCTTCATTGCGTCTTCAATTTCGGCAAGGTCTACACAGTTTGGCGTGAAAAGGATCTTTTCTTTAGTGAATCCGGCCTTCAGCCCAAGTTTTACTTCATTTATTGATACACAATCCAAAGATGCGCCCAGATTCTTAACATACTTTAAGATGTTGATATTGGTCAACGCCTTGGCAGCATAAAAGAACTTCGTGTGTTTTAAGAAAGAAGATGTAAGCTTCTCGTATTGGGTTTTAATAGATTCAGCATCGTAAACATACACTGGCGTGCCATATTCATTGGCAATCTGTAGCAAATCTTTTGAATTCATAATTTGATTTTAACATAAAAAAAGGCAGATTCTTCCAAAAGAGCCTGCCACATTAATTATTTTTATGCAAGACAACTCTTTTAAATATTCCAAACCTTAGAGAACTTTACAGCCCCCTTTTTTCCAGTTTTAATTTGTTTAAAATTTTGCATTGCTTCTTTTTTATTTTTGCAAAAGTACTATTTATTTTTTATTTCAGGGAAATTCATTTGAAAAGCATTTTTTTCCTGATAAAAACTTGTAAAGTATTAATTCTTCTATTATTTTGGCAATGGCAGCGTCTCAAAATCACCACGAAGCAGGGCAAGCTGGAGATCATTATGGAGATCTGTAGAAGATAGAGGCAGGTCTATTTTCAGTTTTGAAAGCTTACTGAGGGTTTGTATCTGTGTAAACAGTTCATAAAAGCCATATGAAACTACCCTGCCGTTTTCAATAATCAGAAACAGTTTCTCACCCAGTTTTCTTCCCTGACCGAGCCAAAGTTCATTTCTTTTTCTGAAATCTATCTTTTTGAGGAAAACATTGACATCATTAAATTCTTCCTGCAAGCCAATAAACTGAACCGCTTTTGTTCCCTGGGTAAATGATCTGAATTTCAGGATAGGCCTTTCCGTTTTATTCAGTTTATTTTTTTCAACTATGTACTTATTATTCCTAAAGTAAAGTCCGAACGGACATACTTCTCTTTTTTTGATATTTTTGGAATTAAGGATCAGTTTTGCAATAATATCTGTTCCTGTAAGCTCATAATTAATCTGTTCAACATCTTTCTGAATCTGTTCCCATTTTTTAGACTTGGAATTGAAGACTTTTTTTGAAAACTTATTGATATCCTGAACGTAATCTGATAGCATGATTTTTCCGGCTTCGTTCTGGAAATAAACAAAACCTTTTTCGTTGGGAAGATCCTGAGTCAGAACTTTGATCTTATTAATATACGTCTTTGCATTGGTCTCGTCATGCTGCTTCTGGATGATCTCATTTTCAGTATCTTTTGATATTAAAAGCTTGAACAGTTCCAGCGTTGCCCTTGCATCTCCTTCAGCCCTGTGATGGTTCGTCAATGGAATACCGAGCGATTTCACCAGCTTACCCAATGAATAACTTACTTCATCGGGAATCATTTTTTTTGCCAAAGGAATGGTATCTAAGGTATTGGTCTGAAAGTCATAGCCAAGTCTTTTGAAAGACTGGCGCAGCATTCTGTAATCAAAATCAATATTATGGCCTACCAAAGTCGTATTTTCAGTAATCTCAATGATTCTTTTAGCTATTTCATGGAATTTTGGAGCCGTTTTCACCATTTTAGGCGTAATGTTTGTCAGTTTCTGCACAAACGGGGTAATATCACTTTCGGGATTGACAAGAGATATAAACTGGTCCGTAATCTTCTGACCATCATACCTGTAGATGGCTATGTCTATAATGCATTCATGTCTATAACCTGCACCATTACTTTCTATATCTATAATTGAATACATTGAGTTGTAGTTATACTGCTATTTTTAAATTAAATATTTACCCGTAAAGGTAATCCTGCTAAAATAACAAAAAATATGTCAAAAAAAGTAAACCGCACCTTGAGGCCACTCATAAAACAGCTTCAGGACAACCAATTTAACACCATAACACTGATGTTCTTTTTCATAACAAATCAGTTTATCAACTTATTTTAAATACTATCTCCTTCTTCCGCCAAGCCCGAACATTCCCAGCAAAGCTTTTGCTCCTTCCCGCATCAAAGTACTGGTAAAAGTCCTTCCGGCCTTGCTTTGAAGTACTTGCTCAAACATTCCTGGTTCTTCTTTTACAGGTTTTGTCTTCTGAGTCGGCGCTGAGTTTTGAGCTGCCTGCTCCATTCTGTTGGTCAATATTTCGTAAGCAGATTCTTTATCCACAGGCTGTTCATATTTAGCGACCAAAGAAGAATTTCCAGTCAGTTCTGAAATTTCAGCGTCATTCAGAACATCCATTCTTGATTCCGGAGAAATCAGATAAGTATGAACAAGAGGTGTCGGGATTCCTTTTTCATCCAAAGCCGTTATAAAAGCCTCTCCGATCCCAAGGTTCTGAATCAGATTCGATGCATTATAAAATTCTGTCGTTGGGTAATTTTCGACAGCTTTGGTAATTTCTTTTTTATCTTTTGCGGTAAAACCTCTCAGGGCATGCTGTATTTTCAGTCCAAGCTGTGACAAAATATTTTCAGGAACATCCCCTGGAATCTGCGTGATAAAATAGATTCCGACACCCTTAGAGCGGATCAGCTTGACCATTGTTTCGATCTGTGAAAGCAAAGTTTTTGAAGATTCATCAAAAATAAGGTGAGCTTCATCTATGAAAAGGACAAGTTTAGGTTTTCCGCTGTCTCCTTCTTCAGGGAAAGTCATATAAATTTCGGCAAAGAGCGAAAGCATAAAGGTAGAAAACAATTGTGGCTTATTCTGAATTTCCGACACCCTTAAAATATTCACGACTCCCTTTCCATCTCTGGTTTCAAGAAGGTCATGAACATCAAAGCTTAATTCGCCAAAGAAATTAGCTGCGCCCTGCTGTTCCAGCGCAACGATAGATCTTAAAATGGCTCCTAAAGAAGCCGGAGCTATAGAGCCGTAGTTAGCCGCCAGTTCAGCTTTTCCCTGAGCATTATCCGTTACATACTGCAAGACTTTTTTTAAGTCATTGAGATCAATTAACGGAAGGCCTTTATCATCACTGTATTTAAAAACAATAGACATAATACTCTGCTGAGTATCATTAAGTTCCAGGATCTTACTTAATAAAATTGGGCCAAATTCTGTAACAGTAGCTCTTAATTTCACTCCTTTTCCTCCTGATATGCTCATCAGTTCTACCGGAAAGGCCTGCGGATTATAAGGAAGCTGTGTTTTAGCATATCTCTCCTCAATGACAGGATTCATTTGCCCCGCTTCAGCTATTCCTGAAAAATCTCCTTTAATATCCAAAACCAAAGAAGGAATTCCTGCATGGGAAAGCTGTTCAGCAAATACCTGAAGCGTTTTCGTTTTACCCGTTCCTGTTGCTCCTGCGATAAGACCGTGACGGTTAATGGTTTTCAAAGGAATTGTAACGTTAACTTCCGGTACTACTTCTCCGTCCAGCATTCCTTTTCCCAATATAATGTGTTCTCCTTTCGGAGTGTATTTTGCATTTAGTTCTTCAATAAATTGTGTTTTATCTGCCATCTGATCTTTTTTAACTGATAAATATAAAATTTTTTATAAAATATTCGGTCATTAAAATAATATTAATGATCTATTCAGCAGAGGTCTTTCTCTCCATCTTTTATAAATTTCACAAATTGGTTAAAAAAGGTGCAAGTAATAGCATTACATAATTATTTCTATTTTTCAGACATGATAAAAAACAGTTGTGTCAAATAGCGATTCTTCACTTTCGGCTTTTCATTTGAAAACAAAGGGTTTTATATCTGCCAGCCTATGAATATTGAAAGAAACTATCGTCTGAATTTAACAATTCATTCACATTTCATCTAATACTTTGTATCTTTATCTAAAATTTAAAAAAGATCCCAATGAAAATTGAACAAATATATACGGGCTGTCTGGCTCAGGGTGCCTATTATATTGTATCAGAGAATGAAGCTGCGATTATTGATCCTCTAAGAGAGGTTAAACCTTATCTGGATCGCCTTGACAAAGATCATGTTACTTTAAAATACATTTTCGAAACCCATTTCCATGCGGATTTTGTTTCAGGACATTTGGATCTAAGCAAAAAAACAGGAGCTCCTATTGTATACGGACCTACTGCCCAACCTGCATTTGAAGCGATCATTGCTGAAGACAACCAGATTTTTGAAATCGGAAAAATAAAAATAAAAGCATTGCATACTCCGGGACATACAATGGAGAGTACAACCTACCTTTTAATTGACGAAAATGGCACTGAGACTGCTATTTTTACTGGAGACACTTTATTTTTAGGTGATGTTGGAAGACCCGACCTGGCACAAAAAGCAACTAATCTTACCCAGGAGGATCTTGCAGGCATTCTTTATGAAAGCCTTCAGACTAAAATTTTACCTTTGAACGACAGCATTACGGTATATCCTGCACATGGAGCCGGGTCAGCATGCGGAAAGAATATGCAGAAGGAAACGGTAGATATTTTAGGAAATCAGAAAAAAACGAATTACGCCCTTAATCAGCCGGATAAAGAATCTTTTATCAGAGAAGTTCTTGACGGTCTTACTGCTCCTCCGAAATACTTCGGAATGAACGTCGCTATGAATAAAGGCGGATATGAAAGTCTGGATGTAGTGATGAACAAAGGATTAAATCCTGTTACTGCAGAAGATTTTGAAGCATTGGCAGAAGAAACCGGAGCTTTGATTTTAGACACAAGAAGCCCTGCAGAATTCCATAAAGGATTCATTCCGAATTCGATCAACATTGGCCTTAAGGGAGATTTTGCCCCTTGGGTAGGGAATATGATCGTAGATGTAAAACACCCAATTCTGCTTGTAAGCGATGAAGGTACTGAAGAAGAAGTAATCACAAGATTAAGCAGGGTAGGTTTTGATAATGTTTTAGGGTACTTGGACGGAAGCTTCAACACCTGGAAAAATGCAGGTAAAGAAATTGATGAGGTCAAAAGAATTTCTCCTGCAGAATTTGCAGAACAGTTCACTGAAAATGCCAAAATTATTGACGTAAGAAAATTAAGTGAGTATTCTGCTGAACATGTTGACAACGCATTTAACAAGCCATTGGATATCATCAGCGACTGGGTAAAAACCATTGATGATTCTGAACATTTCTTCCTTCACTGTGCCGGCGGATACAGAAGCATGATTGCAGCAAGCATACTTAACTCACACGGAATCAGAAATTTTACTGAAATAGAAGGTGGCTTCAACGGCATCAAAAAGATAGAAAAATTGCCTACAACAGATTTTGTTTGCCAATCAAAAACATTGTAAGATGATAAAAGGAAAGGTTGCAGGATACTTCATTGCTATTATTCTAACGTTAACAGCCTGTAAAACAACAAGTACCAGCCTCACTCAAAAGGTTAACATCAAAGAAATGGTCAACAGCCCTGATGTTACTTTAGTCGATGTAAGAATTCCTGAACAATATGAAGCAGGAACTGCAAAAGGCGCAATCAATATTCCACTAGCTGAAATACAGAACAATATGGATTCGCTTAAAGGCAAGAAAGTGGTTGTTTTCTGCAACAAAGGTATTCAGGCCGATCAGGCTATGGAAATCTTAAAGAAAAATGGGGTGGAAGCTTATGATGGTACAAGCTTGCAAAATGTAAAAGCAATTCAGGACGAGAAACAGTCCGGAAAATAAAAATGTCATACCATTAAGATTTATTTCCTGAATCTTAATGGTTTAAATAAAAACCAAAACTATGTCACAAAAGTTTCAAGAAATCATTAATTCGGAAAGACCTGTACTTATTGACTTTTTTGCCACATGGTGCCAGCCATGCAAAGTACAGTCATCAGTGTTAAATACCGTAAAGGAAAATATAGGTGAAGGAGCAAGAATCATCAAAGTAGATGTAGACCAATATCCTGCTCTTGCTGCACAATATGGTGTACGTGGAGTCCCAACTCTGGCAGTCTTTAAAAACGGAGAACTCTTATGGAAAGAAAGCGGCGTACATGATGTGAATACACTCACGGAACTGCTTAAACAATATTCTTAAACTGTGATTTTTCACAGTTTTTTTTATTTTTATATCCCATAGATTTACACAGATAATTGAGAATAGAATCCGTTTCGATTCTTAAAATCCATGGGATTTTTATAACGAATTACCAGTATATTTACGGGCAATTCTTCTCATACTCTTTTATGATTCCAATGTAAATTTCAGCCTGCCTGTTCTGTATTTTATCTCCAACGATATAAAATAATTTTTTGGCTTGCACTCTATCCTTTTTTACTTCTTGTAAAGTAGTTTTATAAATTTCCTGATATTCTTTTTGTAAAGTTTTATCCAAATGCTTTTCCTGCATCATTTCTTTCTCAAAAGAATTTAAATACTGATTAAATGAACTACAATCTCCGCCAATTGCTCTGAAAGCATCAACGATATTTTCAATGGATGATCCCATCTTAGAATTGAACTGACTCTTTTGTTTTACTGCCAAAACCGTGTAAGGTTCACCACTTTTTTGGATATAAAAGTTTGAATGAGTATAATAGCATGCATTCAATCCCATACACTCAAATACATTTGAACTGTATAATTTAATTTTACCGTCATAGAGTAAGTATTCGAACGTTTCGGCTGTATCATTTGAAAGATCTCCTTTCTTATTTACCGTTTTTACTTTAATTTTTTCCTGAATTTGAGAAATTTCATCACCATTATAATAAATAATCTTTCTTACATCTTTAGAGTTTATTTCTTTCGTCTTCTCACCTGCCTGTGTTGTATATTGAAATGCAGATATTCTGTTGTGGACTATTATTTGTCCCACATTAATAGTTTTAGTAACTGCGTTCACAGAGTTTGCTTTAAATGAAGATCCATCTTCCAATTGAAATTCAGCAATATCATTTTCTTGATTACGTGTATTTTCCTGCGCGTTCATCACCAAATTCAAAACACAGAAGACAACAAACAGTAGTTTTTTATTCATATATTATTCTTTCTAATTATATATTTAAAATTAAAAAAAATTACAATATACTTTTGAAAAAAATAAAAAACATTTCAAAACATTCAATAAAAATCAAAAAATATTAAAAATATTAACTTTCGAATTATTTAATTTTGATCTCAAAATTATCTCTGTCATTCAGAAACTGGAAGTGCTGCCTGAAATCTTTCAGTTCCTCCATATTCAGTTCTGCAGAAATGATATTTCCGTTCTTTTGTGAAATTTCTCTCCCATCTGCAAAAAAACAATGTGAGCTTTCCTGGTAAAAAAGACCATTCCCATCTGTCCCGATTCTGTTCAAACCAAAAACAAAAGACAGGTTTTCTATTGCCCTGGCTTTCAGAAGGTGTTCCCAGGCTCCCACTCTTTTTTCCGGCCAGTTGGCTACGTATAGAACAGCATCATAATCATCATTATTTCTTGCAAAAACCGGGAAACGGAGATCGTAGCAGACCTGCAATAAAATCCTGAAGCCTTTATAATTTACAATAACTCTTTTATCTCCGGGCGTATATACTTTATCTTCTCCCGAGAAAGAAAACAGGTGCCTTTTATCATAGAAAACGGTTTCAGAATCAGGCTGTACGAAGTACATTCTGTTATAAAATTTACCATTTTCTTCTACCGGAGCACTCCCGCAAATGGCTGCATTTTTTTCTTTTGAGATTTTTTTCAGAAATTCCAGGGATTCTTCATTTCTATCCGAAACCTCAGCAGCATCCATACAGAAACCGGTGGAAAACATTTCCGGAAGCAGGAAAATATCAGCTTTCTGGTCTTTCAACTGTTCTCCGATCAGTTGAAAATTTCTGTCTTTATCTTTCCAGACAATATCTAAATTAAGTCCTGCAATTCTCATAAACTTTGTTAAATAACTTCAATAAAAATACGATTTTCCGTTGATTTCGGTTCTATTTTTGATGAGGATATTTTCATTATTATCATTTTATAAAAAGTAAAGTTTATGAAGAAATTGTTTTTTGTGTTGATGATTGCTTTTTTCGGTACTGCAGCCAATGCGCAGGCATACACGGGTAAAGGCGACCAAAAAGTTCAGGCAGGATTAAGCGCCTGGGGATACGGAACCGGAGTTACCGGAACCTATGATTACGGATTGAATAAACTGATATCCGTTGGGGCCGGGCTGAATGTTTATTTTGATAATTATAAAGATCATGATAAAGATAACCGTGTTTTTGTTTTCGGAAGATTGAATTTCCATCTTAATGAAGCACTTGATTTACCTGCAAAATGGGATATTTATCCAGGTGTTGACGTTGGTGTTCTTGGAAAGGATTTCGGGATCGGAGCACACATTGGAGCGCGTTACTTTTTCACCGAAAAAGTGGGTGTTTTTGCAGAAGTCGGCAACAACGGCAGCATAGGGGTTTCTTTCAACCTGTAGAATTCACTAAATATATGACGAAGCTTCTCATTTAGAGGGGCTTTTTTATTTGGCATAGTTTTGATAATTGTTACCTTTGCAAATTAAAATCTAAAATTTATTAATGGAATTAGCAATCAAGATTTTCCAGTTCATACTAAGTATTTCTATTTTAGTGGTTCTTCATGAGCTTGGACACTTTTTACCGGCAAAATGGTTTAAGACCAGGGCTGAGAAATTCTTCCTGTTTTTCGATCCATGGTTTTCTATCTTTTCAATGAAGAAGATCAACGGAAAATGGCGGTATAAATTTCTTTCCAAAAACCTTCCGGACACAGAAACTATCGTAGTAGACGGAAAAGAGAAAGAAGTTCCTATCGATATATCAAAACTTTCAGACAACGACTGGAGAAAACATCCTGAACAGACAAAATACGGTATCGGATGGCTTCCCTTCGGTGGCTATGTGAAAATTGCAGGGATGATTGATGAAAGTATGGATAAAGAGCAGATGAAAAAACCTGCACAGCCATGGGAATTCAGATCCAAACCGGCATGGCAGAGACTGATTATCATGCTGGGAGGAGTTACTGTTAACTTTTTCCTTGCCTGGATCATTTTTGGAAGTCTTTCATACTTCAACGGAGAAACTTCTTTTGATACAACGAAAGTAGAAACCCCAATGCATTATACCAATGTTGCAAAAGCAATGGGCTTTGAAGATGGAGACAAGATCTTAAAGGTAGACGGAAAGGTTCAGAACAATCTGGATAAGCTGTCTTTGGATATTTTATTAAGTGATCAAATAACTGTTTTAAGGAAAGGAAAAGAGGTTACTTTTAACACCAACGATGACGGAAAAGCACTCGCTTTTAAAGATGAAAACCCAAAAGCATTCCTGAATCCAAGATACGCTCCTGTAATTGATACTATTGTGAATCCTAAAACTGCTGAAGCAGGGTTAAAAGTAGGTGACCAGGTAGTTTCGGTAAACGGTCAGAAGATCAATTATTATGATGAACTTCAAGGTGTTGTTATAAAAAATGCAGGTAAGGCTATTAATATGGAGGTATTAAGAGCTGGCGCTGTACAGCCGCTAAGTCTCGAAGTTTCTAAGGAAGGCACATTAGGAATAGCTTCTTACAAACAGCTTGAAAAATTCGCCAACACACAGCATTTTACTGTTGTAGAATCTATCGGAAGAGGATTTACAAGAAGTATTGAAAGCTTAACGTATCAGGTGAAGCAGTTTAAACTGGTATTCAATAAGAAAGTTCAGGGATATAAGAAAGTAGGAGGTCCACTGGCGATCATTAAGAATATGCCGGTACAGAAATCTAAAGATGGTGCCGTCTCTATTAACTGGAGCTTATTCTGGAGTTTCACAGCTATGTTTTCTGTTTGGCTGGCATTCCTGAACCTGATTCCTATTCCGGGACTTGATGGTGGGCACGTTTTATTTACTTTGTGGGAAGTGATTACGGGGAAACCTGTTCCTCAAAAAGTATTGGAAAACGCACAGATGATCGGGGTTATCTTCCTGTTAGGATTGATGTTACTGATCTTCGGAAGTGATATCTTTAAAGCACTTACAGGCAGTTTATAATTTTTTTGATTTTTTTCTAAAAAATATTTGTGCGGTATAAATATTCGTCCTATATTTGCACCACTTAAAACAAAGGACATTCCTCCTTAGCTCAGTTGGTTAGAGCATCTGACTGTTAATCAGAGGGTCGCTGGTTCGAGCCCAGCAGGAGGAGCCAAAAAAGACTTACAGAAATGTAGGTCTTTTTTATTTTGCATAGATTTTGCTTGATGGAATCAGAATATGTAAAATAATTCTAATGCCTTACCTATCCCGGATTTACTTAAAAGACAATCATCCGGAAGATTTTCCTTTTAATCTTCCTTTTCTTAGTAATGGTTTAGATTTAAAACTCAAAAGCAATGTCACTTTTTTCGTTGGAGAAAATGGCATCGGTAAATCTACATTACTGGAGGCCATTGCAGAAAAGTGTGATTTCAATGTATCCGGAGGCAGCAGAAACCACAACTACAATTTCCACAAAACCGAATCAGGACTATCCGAACATCTTACACTCTCCTGGAAAACGAAAACCGGGCAGGGATTCTTTATGAGAGCTGAAAGCTTTTTCAACTTTGCAACTTATATAGATGAAGTAGCCAAAGAAGACAGAAGAGTTCTGAATGCCTATGGAGGAAAATCCCTGCATCAGCAATCCCACGGCGAAGCTTTTCTTGCCTTATTTCATAATCATTTCCAGAATGGCCTTTATATTCTTGATGAGCCGGAATCCGCTCTTTCGCCACAAAGGCAATTATCATTATTATCCATCATTCACAAATTGGAAAAAGCAGGGAAAGCCCAGTTCATTATTTCCAGCCATTCCCCGATCCTGATGAGCTATCCCGGTGCAGAAATTTATTTATTGGATAACAAAATTCAACAGGTTAGTTATAGAGAAACAGAGCATTATCAGCTAACAAAGAATTTTTTAGAATCCCCGGAACTCTATTTCCGGCATTTATTTGAAGATGATTAGAATTAATTCAATTATTTTCTGAAAATATTTCTTACTGAGATTCAACATTTTTAGTCAAAAATAGCCTTTAATCGGGGATAAAATTTGCCTGATATTAATATTCCTTTTATATTTGCATCACCTTAAACAGAGGAAAATTCCTCCTTAGCTCAGTTGGTTAGAGCATCTGACTGTTAATCAGAGGGTCGCTGGTTCGAGCCCAGCAGGAGGAGCAAAAAGACTTACAGAAATGTAAGTCTTTTTTTGTTTCTATCCAACTTCAGTGAAGTAGTACGAAAAATAGATTAGGAAATGTGACACCTATTTCTTATGATCTTTTTTAGGCTGATAATCAGGATGTCCTAACTGCCAGAATGCAAATGCGAAGATATTAGATAGGTTAGAATATCTTTGAGCAACAGGGATTCCTGCACCGTGCCCGCCTTCATAATCGATATTTAAAAGAATAGGATTTTTTGAAATATTATTAGTCAATAATTTAGCCACAAACTTAGTAGATTGCCATGGTGCAATTCTAGGATCATTAATTCCGGCACAAATTAAAGTAGCTGGGTATCTTTTTCCTTTTTTGATATACTGATAAGAATCCATTTCCAATAGTCCTTTAAATTCATTTGGATCATTTGGATTTCCATATTCTTTCATGCTTGTCTCCTGAATCCCATTATTATCAAATCGTGTAGTGTTCAGTACACCAGATTCAATGATAGCCACTTTAAATAATTCAGGTCTTTCTGTCATTGCCCTTCCGATAGCAATACCACCGGCACTCGCTCCCCAGATAGCAATTTTTTTAGGTGAGGTAAGCTTTTTATCAATTAAATATTCAGCATTGGCTATTAAGTCTTTCCAGGTATTAGGCTTTTTATTTTTTTGTCCGTCAATATGCCATTGAGCACCTTTCTCTCCTCCTCCTCTTACGTGAGGAATAGCAACTATACCACCCTGATTTACCCATAATAAATAACTCTTGGCAAAGAATGGTGTTGCAGACTCGCCAAAGGCTCCATAGCAGTCCATAAGTACGGGATTCTTTCCATTCCTCTTAATATTTTTATTATAAATTAAAGACAATGGGACTTCTGTCCCATCATAAGATTTTATGGAAAGCTCTTCTACAACAATATCTTTAAACTCAGGATACTCTATGATAGGAGCAAGATTTTCCTGTTTAAATGTATTGGTAGATAAATCATACTTAAAACGTTGTTCATCATTGGCCCATCCGGAACAACTGATCCATATATCAGAAAAAGTTTTTCCTTTCGATTGTAAATCTATACTCCCTGAAACATACGGCAACTTGATCGGGATATCTTTTCCATTCTGATATAAATACAATTTAGCCTCTACGCCATTTCTGGCAGTTACATAGTAAATACCATCTTTTGTAAGGGCATACTGCTTAATTACTTCATCTTTTTTTTCAGGAACCAATACTTCTGGTTCTTTAAAATTTTTAGCCGTAATATTAGTTTTACACAATTTATAATTTGGCGAATTATATCCTGACAAAAAATAAATGTCATTTTCTGATAATCTTATTGAAAACGCCTTACTGTCTTTATCATATAATAATTTCCAGTCTTTACCTCCTTGTAATAAATCTTTCTTATCAATAAAAAATGCCTTTCTGAAATTTTCCGCATCTACCAGTATTCCTATATAATATTGATCTTCTGGATCGAACGTCAATATAGCAGGATATTCCGTTTTACCAATTTTCAAATCAGCATTATTAGTGCCTGAAAAAACATCATTTAGCTCTTTAGGATCTTTTCCAATTCTATAAAGTATAGATTGGGTATTTTTTCTGAAATCTTTTGATTGTAAATCAACAATTGGATAATAAACATAAAAAAATCCACTATTATCTCCTAACCATTTAATTCCGCCGATGTTAGAGGGATTTGTATTAATAATAGCTTGTGGGTAAATATTTTTTGTATCCACATCCATTACAATTACTTCTGACAACTCTTTACCTCCCTGAGTCAAAGAAATTGCTATTTTACTTCCATCCCAGCTAGGACTTATAAGATTAATAACAAAATTGCTCTTGGAACCCTCTGCTATTTTCTTTGATGAAACAAAGTTTACAGGATCATAAAGTAAATTTTCTTTTCCGTTAAATCCGTCTCTATAGTAAACTTTTGCAGTCTTTTCACCTACATTTCTTTTTAAATAAAAATATTTGTCATTACTGGTTATTTTTAAATCATATACAGAGTATCCCTGCTTCTGATCAAACTCTAATCTTTTATTTAAATAATAGTTTTTATTGGGGATTGAGTTCAAAATAGAAGTAGTGAAGCCCGTTTGGGCTTTCATCCAATCTATAACTTTAGGATCTTGCAGGTTTTCTAAATTCCTATACTCGTCAACCATTTTCACCCCAAAATAATTTTCTGTAACAGGGATTGATGGAGCCAGGTTATTTAATTGCGCTTTCAGGAGTATTGTAAAAAAGAGAGTAATGATAAATATTTTATTTCGCATCCTATTAAAAACTATTTGTGGTTGAATTTTTTATCCCATCCTCAAAAGCAAAACTCTCATCCTCTCCATTTGCATAGGCGACAATAAATTGCTGGGCTTTTTTATATATCTTGTTCGGGTGATCAATTTTTGCCATTTGTAATTTTTTGATGATATTTTTTTTCATCTTGGCTGTTCTTTTCGTTTTAAAATCCATTTTAAGCCCAAGTGCTTACAAAGAAAGCAATATTTTTTCAATTCCAAAAAAGGATACCCATATACTCAAAAAGACTTACAGAAATGTAGGTCTTTTTTTATGCCTTTATTTTATATTCTTAATCCATCAGAAAGTACCAATCCATCTATTAATGCTACAATCAAGAATTTATTAACAATTTTCTCAAAATAGTAAAAATGTTAGTTAAATCTTCTGTATTTAATATTAACCAAAAGCATATCACCATTACATTTTGCGGAAAAGTATACTAATCAGTAATAAACCATTGAAAATAAATGAAATACAACTGTTAGTAATTTGTGGAAAAAATACCAATAAGCTATTGGCATGTTATGGAGAATACTTTATAAGCCTGTTAAATATATGTGAATAGCCTGTTGAAAAGGCATTGATAAGTTGATGCACTCAATTAATACGTTGATAAATTGTGGAAAAAATGTTAATTGCAAATGTCAGAACATTCATTTATCAATATTTGCTTTTTGATATAGCATTTTTAACAGCGTTTGTTTCATATTAAATCCAATATTATTAAGTCATTAATTACTATAATCTTTTACTGTTATTTTCGTTACATTTGTAGTTTTATGAATTTTCGTAGAAAACGTTAAAAAAAATGATCTTTTTTAAATAAACAGCACGCTTTTTGTTTGTGCTAATTGCTTGAAGAAACAAATGATGTTAAATAAC
Organism: Chryseobacterium lathyri; assembly: GCF_019970085.1. Taxonomy (NCBI): domain Bacteria; kingdom Pseudomonadati; phylum Bacteroidota; class Flavobacteriia; order Flavobacteriales; family Weeksellaceae; genus Chryseobacterium; species Chryseobacterium lathyri. Next base: position 236,595 of record NZ_JAHXYG010000001.1, read on the forward strand.
AACTCCAAATATTATAATCTATTCTTTCTGTTTTTTATATCCTGCCTGGCATACGCCCAAAACACAGCAAACGGAAGAATTGTAGATGCAAAAACCAATAAAGAAATTTCCGGTGTAGACGTCTTTATTAATGATAATACTGAACCTTTTCTAAAAACTTCCCTTGGAACCTTTAGCGTCCAGTCGGACAGTATTATTTATAAGCTGAAATTTGCGAAAAAAAATTATTCCACAGAAACCGTTACCGTCACTCCCGAAAACGCGGCCAATATTTTTGTACAGCTTTCGCAAGAAAAAGTAAGCACAATTGGTGAGATCGTTATTCACAACGAAAAGCCCAAATACAAAAATAAGAAAGAAAACCCGGCTTATGCTATCATGCAGGAAGTATGGAAAAGAAAACGAAACAATGGGTTAGAGAAATTCGACACCTATACTTATAAAGAGTACGAGAAAATCCAGTTTGACGCGAATAACCTGGACAGCGCTTTTATGAGTAAAAAGATCTTCAATAAGCTTGATTTCATTTTTGATTATGCCGATTCTACAGCCAGCGGAAAGATTGGGCTTCCTATCTTCCTGAATGAATCCATTTATGAAAATTTCGGAGAAAACAAACCCGGAAAAAAGACAAAAAGATTGCTGGTTGCCCAAAAAACATCAGGATTTCAGGATAATCAGGTAATTACCATTACTGCAAAAAACCTCTACCGCGATATTAATATTTACGACAATACATTAAATTATTTTGATATAGGATTCCCAAGCCCCGTCGGGACAAACGGATTCAGCACTTATGATTATAATTTAACAGATACCATTTCTATTCATGGTGAGAATGCCTATAAAATAAGATACCAACCCAAAAGAAAAGACGTTTTAGCCTTTCAGGGCTACCTTTATATTGATACCGATAATTACGCTGTATTAGGAGCCACTTTAAAATCCACACAGAAGATCAATGTTAACTTTATCAACAGTATTTCCACGGAGCTGGAATACGACAACCCCGACGAAAATACATTCCTTCCTAAAAAGTTCATTACAGAGATAGAACTTACACCTTTCGCAAAAAAGAGGACCTCTAAAAGCATCATAGCCAAACGGTCGGTTGATTATTCTCAATATGAATTCAATAAACCTCTCGATGATAAAGTATTCACACGGAAACAGGAAGAATACGATGATAAATTTGTAGATAAAGACGATGCCTATTGGGTAAAAGCAAGACCTGACTCACTCTCAAAATCTGAACAAGGCGTCTATGAAATGCTTGACAAGCTTCAGCAGACTCCAAAATTCAATCGTATCGTTAAAATCTATGAAACACTTGCATCAGGATATTACAATGCCTTTAAAGGTATTGATATAGGCCCTATTTTTTCAATTTACGGTAAAAATGAAGTGGAAGGTGACAGGATAAGGCTGGGAGCAAGAACTTACTTTGGGCAAAATGACCCATGGAGAGTTCAGTTTTACACAGCTTATGGGTTTAAAGACGAAAAAGTTAAATACGGAGCCGAAGCCCGCTATATGTTCAACAGAGTGAACAGGTTCATGATCGGGGCAGGAACAAAAAGAGATATTGAACAATTAGGTGTACAGCTTACTACCGATGACGGAATCATGGCACGTACGTTTGCTTCATCTACCCTTTTTGCAAGAGGTGAAAACGCTTCTTTGAGCTCTATAAACAAGACTAATATTTTCGCTTCTATTGAACCCTGGAAAAACTTCCAGGTAAGGGTAGACGGAACATTACAGAGCATAAAATCCGCCAATCCGGATAAATTCAGCTTGATGTATTACCGCAATGGAGATTTGAGAAAAACACTTAATGATTCCCACGTCACCTTAAGTTTAATTGCAAGACCTGGAGCAAAATTCTCCCAGACAGGAGTTGACCGTTATGAGCACGGAACATTGGCTCCAACTATTATCCTGAAGTACACTAGAGGAATTGAGGGGCTTTTTAACGGCGACTTCAACTATAACCGTCTTCAATTCATGTTCTACAAGCCTATTCTGATCGGAAGCTGGGGTAAAACTATTGTTAACTTTGAAGCAGGAAAAACTTTTGACACAGTTCCTCTGGCACTGCAGAATGTAATCCCAGGAAACCAGTCATACAGCCTTGCGCAGAATACATTTTCACAACTTAATTATTATGAATTTGTAGCAGACACCTATTCAACGCTTCATCTTGAACATCATTTCAATGGAAAAATACTTTCTTTCATTCCTTTGATTAAAAAACTGAAACTTAGAGAAATCGCATTTATCAGAACCGCTTACGGAACTTTAAGTGATGCCTCTAAATCCATTAATGTGGAAGGGTTCAAATATTCAGCGCCAAGCGAGCAGATCTATTTTGAATACGGTTTCGGAATTGAAAATATCGGAATCGGAAACCTTAGAATATTCAGGGTAGATTTTAACTGGCGAGGAAATTATCTCGACAGACCGGATATTTCAACATTCGGAATAAAAGCAGGATTCCAGGTAGGATTTTAAAACAAAAAGCTCCTTGTCAAGTAGACAAGGAGCTTTTTTGATCAATTACAGATGAGTCTATCTACAAAACAGCAGGCGTAAAATTTTTACAGCAGTATGTTTTAATATAAAAACCTCAGCACTGCCGAGGTTTATATTTTTCAATAACTTATTTATTCTAACATCCGCATGGATCCGGATCTATAATCATGTTACGGCACATTAATCTCTGTTGTGGAGTCCATGTGCACCATTCTACGCAAGTAGTTGCAGGAGGAGGACATGCTAAAGCACCACCATCTATTGTTCTCAATTGTTTTTTTGATAGCTTTTTTAGATTTTTCATAGTATTTTGTTTTAATTTGTTGCCTACTCTATCTGCTTTTCGGCATCCGCAAATGATTTGTTATTTGATTGTTAACAAATATATAAATATTTCACTACAATAAGAATATTAGCAAAAATATTTTTCTTTTCACAGAATTAGGCACAAAAAAAACCTCAGCCATTAAGCTGAGGTTTAAATTTTATAAAACGCTTAAATAATTATGCGTTTGGCTCTACAGATACGAAAGATCTGTTGTTTGCTTTCTTTCTGAAAACTACTTTACCGTCTACTAATGCAAACAAAGTATGGTCTTTTCCAATACCCACGTTTTCACCCGGGTGGTGTTGTGTACCTCTCTGTCTGATAATAATATTTCCGGCAATAGCTTCTTGTCCACCGAAAATCTTCACACCTAATCTCTTAGAGTGAGACTCTCTACCGTTCTTGGAACTACCGACTCCTTTCTTGTGTGCCATTTTATTACTGGATTATTTGTTAAGTGCTTTAAATTGATCAATATTCTTAACGATAGCAGCATCTACTTCTTCGTGAGTAAGAACATTCTTTTCTAATTCAACTTTAACCGCTTTACCTAAAGTAATTAAAGTTTCTCTGTTTTCTTTAGACTGAGACAGGTTGTTTTTCTTTAAGTGATAGTTCAGTTCGTGATCTTCACCAAAGTTAACCGTTGCGTTGTCTGAAAGAACTTCAGCCTTTACAGTTTCTTTTTTAGCAGCTTTCTTAGTACTTCCGTCAAAACCAGTGATACCAGTGATTTTAATTTGAGTTAAAGATTGTCTGTGACCGTTTTTCACCTGATAACCTTTTCTTCTTTTCTTTTTGAAAACGATTACTTTATCAGCTTTTACATGGTCTAGGATCTCTGCATCTACAGTGATTCCGTTTACAGCTGGGGCGCCAACAGTGATTGAACCGTTTACAGTAAGAAGAATTTTGTCAAAAGAAACTTTATCTCCTTTTTCTCCTTTTAAACGGTTTACAAACAACTTCTGGTCTTGCTCAACTTTGTATTGAAGCCCTGCTATTTCTACAATTGCAAACATTGTTTATAAATTTTTAGTTATTTCGAGGTGCAAATATATGAATAAATTTCCAAATAGCTTACAATCAGTCCCGTATTTTTAGTAAAAAAAATAACAAAATCCATTTCACTATGTTTTGAATAATTTTTAACATTAATATGCTCATACTTAAGAGATAATTTTATACCTTCGTTATCACCAAAAAATATTTTATATGAAAAGAAACTTTAAATTCTGCTTATTAGCAGGAGCCATTGCCGCTTTTTCATTATCAGCGTGCCGTGATGACAAAATGGAAGAATCTGTCCTTCCTGAATCTCAATCTGCAAGTGCAAAGATCGAACAACCCGGAGAACTTCAAAAAAGCTGCTCCTATGTAGATCAGTACTGGAGCTCAACCGCAGTGCTTAAAACGGGTCTTTCAAACACAACAGACACCAACTTTATGAATTCCCAGATGACTAAAATTGCCAGTCTTTGGGGAAGAAGCAATCCAACTCTTCGTTTTGTAGACGATCCTTCCAATTTCAATTCCACCTACAATGCGATCTCTTATTCCACAGGAAAAATTTATTATGGTTACGCAATCTATGCGGATGCAAAGAATAAAGGAGGAGATATCGTGAATGCCATGATCCTTGCTCATGAATACGGGCACCAGTTACAGTATATTTTCGGTCTTCCTACTGTAAACGAATCTACAGCAAGACCAAACGAACTGGAAGCAGACGGTTTTGCAGGATATTATTTAAGAAGACCAAACGGATACAACAAAACCAGTTTCGCTGAAATTGCTGCAGCTTATGAATTTGCACAGAGCATCGGTGACTACCAGACCACAAGCGCGAATCACCACGGAACTCCTCCTCAAAGAAGATCTGCAGTACGTTTAGGATTCCTTCTTGGGCAGTACGATCTTAACGCAGCCAATTTTGACTACAATTTCTTCTACTATTATCAGGGCGTGTTAAACGGTACCTACAAAATGGGCAAAAACACTGTAAATCCGGAGATCGATGCTTATATGAGCCAGTATATCGATGAACTTAGAAAGATCCAGACCGGAGAAATTTCTGAAGAAGAATTTAAGCACCTTAAATAACATTCATTTTTAGCATATTTAACAAAGGAGACAGGCAGCAATGTTCTGTCTCTTTTTAGTTTATTGGATAAATATCCCAAACTTTATTTATTTTTGAACCATATCCTACAACACATGAACAGAGATCTCTATATTGATTTTGCCAAGGGAATGGCAACCCTCTCCATTATATTCATCCATACCGCTTTTTGGTCCGGGCAGTTTTATATTCCTGCCGAAGTGAGAGTATTTTCCCTGGTATTTGATGTAGCCCTCTTTTATGCTTTAAGCGGAATCACATCAGGATCAAACATCGAAAAAACATTTTACAGGTTATTAAAACTTCAGATCACTTATATGATCTTTGTAACATTTCTGTTCTTTCTGGATTATTTTTTCAAGGTCTTCGGATTAATGTTCTTTTCCCTGGAATGGCTCCAGAGTTTCTATTCAACCTTTGGTTCAAAGTATGCAGCGACCAGCGTATCAGATATTCCGCAATGGCAGAATCTTGGCAACTGGTATCTTCACCAGTACACAAACGCCGATACATTCCCCGTTGTCATGGGAAGCTTCTGGTATCTGAAAGTATATTTTATACTGGCTGTTTTCGGAGTACTGATCTTAAGATTCTTCCCAAAACATGTCAACTGGTTTATAGCACTATGCCTGACACTGACTCTAATATTTAATGTTTTCCCGGAATATTATCCCGGAGGACAGGTAGGCTATGTCGCTTTTTATCTTGCCATCTTTTTAATTGCCAACAGAATGCGTGGTAAAAAGATTCCTGCAAAAGCAATCCCTGTTTTATATATGATAGTCGCAGCAGCACTGATCTGGATGTTTTGGTATTATGGAAATGAGATTTTCTACAAAATCAATAAAAATAAATTCCCGCCAAAAATTCCTTATATAATTTGGTCACTGTTTTCATTAACGACATTATTTGTACTTTATAACAGGTTAAAAATTACAAAAGAAAATTTCGTTACCTACATTGGTAAAAATGCCATATTTTTTTATTTCGCACAGGGTATAAGCTCATCACTGGTTTATTTCATTGTGGTTGCCTTACAGGAAAACATGCCGTGGTGGGTACTCATGATTTTAATTTATACCGTTAATGTAATCTTTGCTTTCATTATTGCGGCTGGATTGAAAAAAGTGGATGATACAGGCTGGAAAATTCTGGAATTTTTAAGAAAAAAAACAGCTTCTTAACGCTTTAGCAATCAATTTGAAATAAAATAATTTTTCTTATCGCAATTTATTTTAATTTTACAGAAAATTCAAAGCATGTTTAAGTTGAAACTTCCCACCGATCCAAGGTGGGCAAATATTGCAGAGGAAAACATTGAAGAAATTTTAACGGATCACGCGTGGTGTGAGCAAAAAGCAGCAACTAATGCTATTGGCTTAATCACTATGCTTCCCGAATATCCTGAAATTGTTACTGAGCTTCTCGCCATCGCGCAGGAAGAGCTGGATCATTTCAATCAGGTTCATGAGATCATTAAAAAACGGGGGTATACTTTTGGGCGTACTAGAAAAGATGACTATGTAAATGAACTTGTGAATTTCATTCAGAAAGGAGGCAACAGAGATGATCTTATTGTTGACAAAATGCTTTTTGCCGCTATGATAGAAGCCAGAAGCTGTGAAAGATTTAAAGTTCTTACTGAAAATATTAAAGATGAAGAGCTGAAGACATTTTATAAAGAGCTGATGATCTCTGAAGCTAACCATTATACAACATTTATAGGGTTTGCGAGACAGCTTGGAAATCCCGAAAAAGTAAACAAGCGCTGGGACGCATGGCTGGAATATGAAGCCAATATCATTAAATCTTACGGAAACAAAGAAACAATCCACGGTTAAAAAAATAAAAAAGTAAAGAATCCACGTTGAAAAAACTGACCTTCGAAAATATTGCCAATTTTTTTCTGAAAAATTTCTTTCAGGGGTTGGTTATTATTGGTCCAATCGGGCTTACTATTTTTGTGATCTGGTATGTTGTAAGCGCTGTTGACAACATTATTCCTTCTGTCGCAAAAGAGATTCCGGGTCTTGTTTTTGTTTCAACGATACTTATCACAGCAGTTCTGGGATATCTCGGAAACAAATTTGTCGTAGGTAAATTCTTTTTCGATACTATGGATAGCCTTCTGGAAAAAATTCCGGGAGTAAAGCATATTTATACCCCTACAAAAGACGTTATGTCATCATTTGTAGGAGACAAAAAGAAATTCAACGATCCTGTCTGGGTAAAGACAAATGAAAATCCGGAGATCTGGAGAATCGGCTTTCTGACTCAAAAAGAAATGTCAGACGTTGAAAAACACAATTACGTGGCGGTATACCTGCCCCATTCCTACGCTATTTCAGGCTGGGTAATTGTTACTGAAGAAAAAAACATCAAACCTGTAGTGGGAATGACCGCAGCTTCTGCCATGAAGTTTGCAGTGAGTGGTGGTGTCGCAGGGTTCCATTCGGACGACAATATCTTTAAAGCTCCGGAATAATTCTACTTTATTATTCTTTCAATAATAACCGGTCTGGTTATTATTCCTTTGTCCTGCCCAAATATTATGTTAACCAAAAAAACTTCATTTTGGACATTTTTACCTACCTACTTTTATTCTTTAATTTACTTAACTCAAACAACAATAATATGAACAAGAATCCTCTTCTAAATTGTGATCCGGAAAAAGGAATATGCGAAATCCTGGAAACACAAGATTCAGAATACTCAACAGAACAGCTTCAGGGTACTAAAGATAAAATCACCATTATTTATTACACAGATCCCATCTGCTCTTCCTGCTGGGGAATTGAAGCCCAGCTGAGAAAAATGAAATTAGAATACGGCAATTCGGTAGAAATAGATTACAGAATGGGAGGGCTTTTACCATCATGGGATATTTACAATTCCGGAGGGATCAGTAAACCAAGTGATGTTGCCGGCCATTGGGAAGAGGTAAGTCCTTATTATAAAATGCCAATTGAGGGAGGAGTCTGGCTGACAGATCCTTTAAATTCTTCCTATCCCCCATCCATTGCTTTTAAAGCAGCACAAATGCAGGATAAAAAGAAAGCTGTAAACTATATGAGAATTATCCGTGAAATGGTTTTTCTTGATAAATTAAATATTACAAAATCCGAGCATCTTGAAAAAGCAGCGGAAATGGCAGGATTAGATGTAGCCCAGTGGAAAGAGGATTATGAATCCAAAGCTCAGATCGAATTCAAAAAAGATCTGGACCTTGGAAGACAGCTTGGGGTAAGAGGATTCCCTACTTTGATCTTCACCAAAGACGATGAAATCTTAGACATTCTCTACGGTTTTAAACCTTATACAGATTTTGAACGCAGAATAACAAAAATAAGCCCTGACGCAAAAAAACAGGAATATTCTACAGAACCTGACCAGTTGTTTGCAGTTTATCCTACTCTAACCACTCAGGAATTTGCGGTTCTTTCCAATATCTCTTTCGATAAAGCATTTGACACGCTCAAGAAACTTACTGAAGAAAACAAAGTCTCCCGCAAAAAATACAAAAACGGAGATCTTTGGATTTGTAATAAAAACTAATAACACTATTTAAAACTAATAAGGATGTATAAAGTTGCAATCATAGGAGCGGGAGTTTCCGGATTGAGTATGGCAAATTATTTGGAGAAAAATAATATTGATTACCATATTTATGAAAGAAGAACTCAAAATGACCTGAAGGGACACGGATTTATCCTTCCCAAAGAAGGCATTGAATACCTTTCCAATATCATTAATATTGATGATCTCTACAAAAAAGGCCAGTTTTTAAAAAAGTATCTTCACTACCATCAAAATGGCGAGATTCTTTCTGAAAAAGACCTTGAAGATGTTTTTGTCGTTTCAAGAAGTACCCTGATAGAGATTTTGGCTGAAGGCATTCCTTCCGATAAAATATCTTATGATACAACAGTTACCCTGAATGGTTTTTCCGGCGGGAAATCCTGTATAACCCTCAATGACGGCACATCCTTAGAAGCTGACATTATTATAGCTTCAGACGGTTCAAGAAGCAGAATCAGAAGAAAAATTTTTGAAGATGAAAAAATGAAAGCCGTTTTAGAAAATGAAGTGGTCAATATTATTGAAAATGAAGAAATTGCCAGCAAGCTTGAAAGTAATTTTTTGAAATTTCATCATGAAAACGGCGGCCTTACGTTCGGAGTATTAAAGCTTTCCTCTACAAAAATACTATGGTACTGCCAGTTTGATATTACCCGGTTTTTCATCAATGAAGATTATACTCCAGACTGTATCAAACAATTCATTGTTGATAATTTCGGAGACTGGAATCCTCTTATGTCCTCGATTATCAATGATTCCAGCTATGAAAATGCCCACATATGGAGGGTGTATGAATTGGAAAAGCTCAATCCTTTTTATCACGAAAATATTGTATTTATAGGCGATGCGGCTCATCCTCTGATTCCTTTTACAAGTCAGGGTGTTACTTCGGCTTTAAAAGACTCTTATGTTTTAACAAGCCTTTTACTGGAAGGCAATAATCTTCCGGAAACTTTCCAGAAATATGAGGAAGAGAGAAAAGCAGAAATTGAGATCCACATCAAAAACGGAAGAACACTCCTGAACCAGTTCCTGCTTCCATTAAACGAGCAGCAAAAAAACACCTTACCAATTTCATACAAATAAAAAATGTTTACAAATAAAGATATCAATTTTGAGGCCCTGAAAAGAAAAGCGTATAACGGAAGATGGGCAACCCTAGAAAACGGGATTATTCCTTTAACAGCAGCAGATCCGGATTTCAGAATGTCTCCCGAGATCGAGCAGGGAATTATTGAATATATCAAAGACGGATACCTCAGCTATGGTCCGTTTTCAGGAATTCCTGAATTCAAAAAGAGCGTTGCAAAACACTTCAATACGGAAAAGAACGGAAGTTTTACCCCGGAAAATGTTTTAGCAGTGAACAGTGCTGCCCAGGGAATGTTTCTGGTCGCCAAATATGTTTTAGGCCCCGGAGATGAGGCTATTATTTTCGATCCGGTAGATTTCCTGTTCAAAAAGACAGTGGAAGCAGCGGGGGGAAACATCAAATTATGCGCTGTTGACTCCAAAACAGGAGAGATCGATTTTGAAATGCTGACTTCTTTAATCTCATCAAAAACAAAACTGATCAGCATCTGTAATCCTCACAATCCGGTGGGAAGGGTTTATTCAAAAGAGATTTTAATAAAAATTTCAGAAATAGCTGAAGCTCATAATCTATGGGTAATGAGTGACGAGATCTGGAGTGATATCGTTTATGACAAGAAAGAATTCAATACGTATTCTTCAGTGTCAGAAGCTGCAAAAAAGAAGAGCTTTACTGTTTTTGGATTTTCAAAATCATTCGGAATCGCCGGTTTGAGAATTGGAGCTGTTTTGTGTAATGATCAGGAACTTTTGGATGATTTTACCGAAAAATCCCAGTTCAATTCTACCATTGAAGGTGTTTCTACATTATCTCAGATTGCAGCAAGTGTGGCTATTGAAAAGGCCAGGCCGTGGTTTAATGATTTCCTTGAGCATTTGCAGCACAACAGGGATCTTGCCTATAGCATGTTGAGTAATTCCGGTATTTTAACCCCGAATTTACCTGAAGCAACGTTTGTTATTTTCCCGAAAATTGAAAACGGATTTTCAAGCGAAGCCTTTACACATCACGTTTTAAAAGAGGGAAAAGTAGCTATTGTTCCAGGCTCTGAAAGATGGTTTGGAAAAGGTGCCGAAGGTCATATCAGGATTTGCTTTTCTACTTCCAGGGAAATTCTGGAAGAGGGACTTAGCCGCATTATCAAAAGTTTTTAAAGTTAATATTTTTCATCATTACAAACATATTGATTAAAATTTTTCTTTATTTAATTAAAATTTAACTTAATTTAAATAATTCTTACACAATAGCATATTTTCATATTGATTTGAGATTAAAATTCAATATTTTTGATACAATCACTAACTTAAATATGAAATATGAAATTAAAGTACACAAGTGTTCTTTTTTTGGGAACAGTTTCGATGTTGTATTCGCAAAATACAAATGATACGATTTCCAAGGAATCAAAAATAGAGGAAGTTTCCATTACCGGAAGCCGGAATAAAAAAAGGACCGTCACCAACACTCCTGTTCCCGTTGATGTAATTGATATTAAACAAGTTAGCCAGTCGACGGGACAGATAGAAGTGAACCAGCTTCTTCAGTTCAGTGCCCCTTCCTTCAATTCCAATAAACAGTCGGGATCAGACGGCGCTGATGCAACTGACCCAGCAACCCTTCGTGGACTTGGCCCGGATCAGACTCTGCTCTTACTGAACGGAAAAAGATATCACCAATCTTCACTGATCAATGTTTTTGGAACAAAAGGAAGAGGAAACACAGGATCGGATATGAACACCATTCCGATCGGGGCGATAAAAAGGATTGAAGTGCTTCGGGACGGAGCCTCAGCACAATACGGATCTGATGCGATAGCGGGGGTTATCAATGTTATTCTTAATGACCGCAGTCAGGGTTTTGAGGGCAATGCCTTTTATGGAATGAATCTTTTTAAAAGCCCCGGGAACAAAGATGTGGTGTCGGATCATAAAATAGACGGAACTACTTTCGATTTCAGCGGAAATCTGGGAACCAAAATAGGCAACAAAGGAGGTTTCGGTAATTTCACTGTTGAATTTGTCAATAAAGACCGTACCATACGGAATGCCAATCCGGAAAAGTATTCATCTCCAAGGGAAAGGTTTGGGGATGCAAAATCACAGAATATTTATTTCTTCGGAAATGTAGAGCTTCCCCTGTCTGACGGGTTGAAATTCTATTCCCGCCAGGGATTTTCCTATCGTAAGACGAATGCCTATGCATGGACAAGATCACCGGATGCCGACGGAAATATCCCTGAAGTTTATCCTAACGGTTTTAATCCTATAGAAGATACCAGCATTACAGATTTCACTTTTGACAACGGTCTGAAATTTAAAGTTGCTAGCTGGGATGTCGATTTTTACAATGCATTCGGAAGCAACAGGTTTACTTATCAGATAGACAATACAATTAATGCCACTCTGGGAATAAAGTCTCCTACGAGTTTTAATGCCGGCGGACATTCTCTATTGCAGAATACAACAGGTTTTAATGCTTCAAAACAGTTTAAGGTATTGGAAGGTTTAAACGTTGCTCTCGGATCCGAATTCAGATATGAAGAATTTGAGATTATTAAAGGAGAAGAAGCATCATATGCAATGTATGACGTTAACGGAAATATTGTAACATCTGACACTCCTGAAGGTCTCCTTGTTACCAATCCATTATCCGGCGATGTGCGCCCCGGCGGCTCGCAGGGATTTCCTGGATATTCACAGGAATTTAATAAAAACAGGAATAATTTTGCCGCCTATGTAGACACTGAACTGGATATCACCAAAGACTGGATGATCAGCGTGGCAGGAAGGTTTGAAAACTACAGTGACTTCGGAAGTACTTTGAATGGTAAATTTGCGACACGGTATGCCATTACTCCTCAATTTGCATTCAGAGGTTCTGTTTCTACAGGATTCAGGGCGCCTTCTCTGGCACAAAAGTATTACAGTCTTCAGTTTACAAACTTTCAAGGAGGAAATCTTGTCACGATACAGCTTGCTGCTAATGATAGTAACCTAGCACAAACAGTTGGAATTCCACAATTAAAGCAAGAAACCTCGTTAAATGGAAGTGCCGGATTCACTTTCAATACAGGAAAGTTCACGGCAACAGTGGATGGATATTACATTAAAGTAAAAGACCGGATTGTATTGACAGGAAATTTCACACAGGATGATGATGCTATAGGTCAAATACTAGCTGATAATCATATCGACCAGGCCCAGTTTTTCACCAATGCAATAGATACCAGAACAAAAGGGGTTGATATTATATTAAGCTACACGGAAAATATTGGTTCGGGAAAGCTTTCCGCTACTTTAGCAGGGAACTACAATGACATGGAAATCACTAAGATCAATACTTCAGAAAAGTTAAAAGGAAAAGAGGACGTATACCTGAGTGCGAGAGAAAGAGCATTCATTTTAGCGTCCGCTCCCAAAACAAAGGTCAATCTGAACTTAAATTACAAAATTGATAAGTTCAATGCCAATCTTCAGCTGGTAAGATTTGATAAGGTAAAGCTGATAGGCTACAACGGTGCAGATGACTACCAGCTTTATGGAGCAAAAGTAACAACCGACTTATCTTTTGGTTATGAATTTTCCAAAAGCTTCAATCTTACTATTGGAAGCAAGAACCTGTTTAACCGTTATCCTACATTACAAACTGCCGCTGTAGACGGCAATACAGAATCCGGAGGCATTTTCGATCCTGTACAGATGGGTTTTGCAGGAAGACAGGCTTTTGCAAGACTTAATTTTAAGTTTTAAAATAAGTATAAAGGGCTGTATCAACGTAAAGAATAATCAACAATTTGATTTTGTTGAAATAATCTGCTGATACAGCCTCTTTTTATTTTTTAGAGATTTTATAGAGCTTACCACTGTCTGTAACGGCATACAGGCTGCCATCCATTCCATCCAACACATCTCTGAAACGTTCTTTCTGGTCAGCAAGAAGGCGTTCTTCGCCCACCACCTTATTATCTTTCATAACAATCCTGTTAATGTGCTCGCCACTTAAACACCCGATGATAAGATTTCCTTTCCATTCCTCAATATTTCCGGTATAGAACGTGACTCCGCTTGGAGAAATTACAGGATCCCAATAATAAACGGGCTGTTCTGTTCCCTCTTTTTGGGTTATACCATCCCCCACTTTGGCTCCGGAATATTCAATTCCATAGGTTACATCTCCCCAGCCATAATTTTTCCCGGGTTGTATCAGATTAATTTCATCACCACCTCTGGGGCCCATTTCAACATCCCAAAGCGTTCCGTTCGGATCTATTGCCATTCCCTGCGGATTCCTTACGCCATAGGCATAAATTTCCGCCTTATATCCCTGTTTTCCAATAAACGGATTTCCCGGAGCCGGTTTTCCGTCTTTTGTAATTTTTAATATCTTTCCTAAATAATTATCTGTTTTCTGGGCATACACTCTTGTCTGTTTGTCAGATCTTTCCCCTGTACTTACAAATAGATTTCCGTCCCTGTCAAAAGCCAGTCTGCTCCCATAATGCTTATCGCCATCATAGGAAGGTTCTGCACGGAAAATAACTTTAACTTCTGAAATATTTTTAAGATCTGCCGAGAGCTTTCCTTTTGCCACCGATGTCAGATTTCCTTCACCAAATGGTTCTGAAAAACTAAAATAAATAATATTATTCGTCTTAAAATCAGGATCAAGGGCTACATCCAGCATTCCTCCCTGCCCTTTTGAATCTACTTTGGGGAATCCTCCGATTTTAGAAACCTGTTTTCCATCTGTTGAAACCACATTCATATGGCCGTTTTTATCGGTAATAAGAAACCTTCCATCAGGAAGATTTACAATTCCCCATGGCCTGCCAAGGTCTTTATTAAGGACTTCAACTTTATAGGCTGTTGTGGTTTTTACAGCTTTAATTCTGGTTTGTCCATCAAAAGCGGGTTTATAATTCGTATTCGGTTTTTCGGTCTCTACACTACCGTCGTTTCCTGTCTGCTGGGCATTTGCATTGTTCTTCTTACATGAGGATAAAAGTAAAAAAACACTGAGTGCCGGTACATAAATTGTTTTGAATTTCATAGCGTTGTGATTAGTGGTTAAAAATAAATGGAAAAATAGTGCCACAAAAATTTGCAGGTGAAAATTTTTATTCTACATTTGTAGAACAAATTACAACATTGTAGAATGAAAGAGATAAAATTAACCGATTCGGAAAAAAATCTTATGGAAATCCTTTGGGAAAAGAAGCGAGTTTTCATGAAAGACATTCTTGATTCGTATCCGGAACCCAAACCTGCCGCGACAACCATCGCCACACTGCTGAAAAGGATGCAGAATAAAGACCTGGTAGGTTATACATTGTATGGAAATTCCCGTGAATACTATCCAAAAGTAGAGAAAGGGGAATATTTTAATGAGGAAATGACCTCTATGATTGACCGTTTTTTCAACAGCTCGGTGACTCAGTTTGCATCATTTTTTACTTCTAATGCAAAGTTCAGTCAGAAGCAGTTGAAAGAACTCCGTGATATAATCGACCAAAAGATAAAAGAATAAACATGTTCATCATTGTTCTAAAAATGTTGCTGTGCTCTTCAGTATGTATTGCTGTATATTACCTGTTTTTGGAAAAAGAAAAAATGTACCGGTTTAACAGGTTTTATTTGCTTGTTTCTTTGATTTTCTCTCTTGTGATCCCATTCATTTCCATCACAGTACAGCCTCCAAAAACAGTGAATAAGTCTGAGATCATATTTGAAGATGCCGCACAACAGATCATCCAGACACAGCCTGCCCAGGAAATTTTTGATTGGATAAATCTGGTGTGGTTCATCTACGGAGCCGTTGCTCTTTTCCTTTTAATAAAAAGTATCTTGTCAATTATAGCTATCAGAAACGTACAGGGTGAAAAGATGATATATCAGAATTATACTGTTAAGGTAGCTCATGAAAACCTTCCTCCGTTTAGCTTTTGGAATACCATTTATTTAGGTAGGAGTTATATAAAAAATAATATAATTGATCCAAGGATCTTCCTGCATGAAAAAAACCATATTGACCAGAAACACAGCATAGATCTTATTTTTATAGATATCCTGAAAATTTTCACATGGTTCAATCCAATTCTTCATATTTATAAAAAAGCAATCATTACCAACCATGAATTTCTTGCAGACAAAGCTGTTTTGAACAGCAGATACGATATAAAAGAGTACCAGAATCTGATTCTTGATGAGATTATCAATATCCAGAACCCGCCTCTTACCCATTCATTTAATTTTAACAACACCAAAAAACGATTTATTATGATGACAAAGAAAAAATCCAGATTCACTGTCCTGAAAAAAATGGCAGGAATCACAACTCTCATTGCAGCAACAGCTCTATTCGCAGAAAGAACATACGCAGTCAATCCTATTGCTCCTTACAACCCCCAAAAAGTGGGCGCAGGGACTGTAGAAAATGTGGAGTCTCCTCAAGTCACTTCAACTAACTCTGGTTATTTTGAAAAAATAAAAGAGAAGCCCAGTAAAGCAGTGGAATTCAAGAAAGAAAGTACAAAAGCCGCTGCAGATACTATCTCCCCAAAGAAAACAGCACAAGCAAATAGTAATGAAGGTAATAACACAAATGTAAACCAACAAGAGGATAGGGATTTTGTTCAAGCAGAATTTCCAGAAGGAGCAAAATTACTTCGCTCAAAAATTGGGTCAATGCTTGACACAAGTATATTTGACGGAAAAGAAAAACTGGTAAAATCAACAGCACATATACATGTTGATGAAACCGGAAAAATAAGTCAAATAACAGCTTCCGGTGATAATGAGACATTCAATAAAGAAATTGTTAAAACCGTTACAGCAGTAAATAACGGAATGGTATGGAAGCCTGCAACAAGAAATGGAAAAGCGACAGCAAGCATCTTCACATTGCCTATGTCCATGAGTTTTCAGTAAGATGAATTAACAAGCGCTATAAGTTTAGCGCTTTTTTATTTTGTATACTTTACGGACAGAGAAAAAAAACACAATTAAAACATTCACCTTCAAATACTTTATGAAGGCTAAAAATTTCTTTCGTATTTTTGTTGTATACATCATTTCCTATGAATTTTAATCTTCAATCAGAATATAAACCTACAGGCGACCAGCCACAAGCAATCGAAAAGCTTACAGAAGGCATTGAGATCGGCGAAAAATACCAGACCCTTCTTGGTGTAACGGGCTCCGGGAAAACCTTTACTGTCGCAAACGTTGTACAGAATGTACAG
This sequence comes from Chryseobacterium lathyri, assembly GCF_019970085.1. NCBI lineage: Bacteria > Pseudomonadati > Bacteroidota > Flavobacteriia > Flavobacteriales > Weeksellaceae > Chryseobacterium > Chryseobacterium lathyri. Next base: position 253,492 of record NZ_JAHXYG010000001.1, read on the forward strand.
AAACCCACATTGGTTCTTGCCCACAACAAGACTCTGGCAGCACAGCTATTCATGGAGTTTAAGGAATTTTTTCCCGATAACGCTGTTGAGTATTTTGTCAGCTATTATGATTATTACCAACCGGAAGCCTATATTGCAACAACCGGGACTTATATTGAGAAAGATCTGAGCATTAACGAAGAAGTAGAAAAACTACGTCTCTCCGCAACAGCCAGCCTTCTTTCAGGAAGAAGAGATGTACTGATTGTAGCCTCTGTTTCATGTATTTACGGTATCGGAAACCCTTCAGAATTTCATAAATCACTTATCACATTAGCTATTGGAGAAAAAGTAACGAGAACCGCACTCCTCCATTCTTTAGTTAACGCGCTATATGCCAGAACATTGGGAGACTTTCAGAGAGGTACATTCCGGGTAAAAGGAGATGTTATTGATGTTTTTCCGGCATATGCTGATAATGCAGTGAGGATTCAGTTTTTTGGGGATGAAATCGAAAAAATCCAGAGTTTTGATCCTGTAAGTGGAAATGTAGAATCTAATTTTGATCAGATTCAGATTTATCCCGCGAACCTCTTTGTGACATCAAAAGAAACTCTAAACGGAGCTATCAGAAGCATCCAGGACGATATGGTAAAGCAGGTAGATTTCTTTAATTCTATTGAAAAACCCCTGGAAGCTAAAAGACTTCAGGAAAGAACAGAACTGGATCTTGAAATGATCAAGGAACTGGGCTACTGCTCAGGGATTGAGAACTATTCAAGATATCTTGACGGAAGGCTTCCCGGTTCAAGACCATTCTGCCTGATTGATTATTTCCCGAAAGACTTTTTAATGGTTATTGATGAAAGCCACGTTACTATTCCCCAGGTTCATGCCATGTACGGTGGCGACCGGAGCAGAAAGGAAGCTTTGGTAGAATATGGCTTCAGACTTCCGGCCGCTATGGACAACAGACCTCTTAAGTTTGAGGAATTTGAAGCCATGCAAAACCAGGTGATTTATGTTTCTGCAACACCAGCTGATTATGAGCTGGAGAAAACCGGAGGAGCTTATATTGAGCAGATCATCCGTCCAACAGGGCTTCTGGACCCTGTTATCGAAGTAAGGCCAAGCCTAAACCAGATTGATGACCTGATGGAGGAGATCCAAAAAAGAGCAGACGCTGACGAAAGAGTTCTGGTTACCACCTTAACGAAGAAAATGGCCGAAGAACTTACCAAATACTTCATGAAATTCGGGATCAGGACAAGATATATCCATTCAGATGTAGAAACGTTGGAACGTATCCAGATTATGCAGGACCTACGTTTGGGGATTTTTGATGTACTCATCGGGGTCAATCTGTTAAGAGAGGGACTTGACCTTCCGGAAGTGTCTCTGGTAGCCATTCTGGATGCTGATAAAGAGGGAATGCTCAGAAGCAGAAGATCGATGATCCAGACGGTAGGACGTGCAGCAAGAAATGTTAACGGAAAAGCAATCATGTACGCCGATAAGATCACAAAATCCATGCAGGCCGCCCTGGATGAAACCGAATACCGTCGTAAGAAACAAATACAGCATAATGAAGCCAATGGACTTGTTCCTCAGGCCTTAAATAAAAAGATCTCAGAAAATCTTGTGGGAAGAAGTAAAGATTTCCCAGATCCGAAATACACCCAGAAGGAGATTCTTCAGAAGGCAGCTGAAACAAAAGCCAGCTACGGAGATAAAGACATTGAAAAAATCATTGTCCAGAAGCAGAAAGAAATGGAAGCTGCCGCTAAAAATCTTGATTTCATAAAAGCGGCCAAGCTTAGAGATGAAATCACAGCTTTGAGAGAATAACAGATTGTATTATAATAATTTTTAGGGCCGCATCTTCGATGCGGCCCTAAATTTATACTTATTTGTCAATCAGAAAGACTCTTCCTTATCTTAAAGAAGCTCTGATTGGTATCAGAAGGTCCATCAGGCCATTGAGCTTAATTTCGTAAACGGTTGAAAGCTGCATTCCTAATTTTCCTTTAGGCATACCCTTTCTGTTGAACCACTCCAGGTAGCTTACCGGAAGATCAGCGAGTACCGTTCCTTCATATTTTCCAAAAGGCATCTTTACGATGCAGATCTCCTTTAATATTTCTGAATTTACGCCTTCCACTTTTATACAATTAAATTAACTTTTTCTTCTTCATCATTATCCGGCAGTTTAAGATCTGGCGGTGTGTCTTCATCTGAAAATTCATTCCTGTAAACCTGGATCAGAAGCAGGGTAAATGAAATAAGGATCGGTCCGAAAATCAGTCCCATAAAGCCAAATAAATTCATTCCCATAATAATTCCGAACACAGTATTCAACGGATGAATATTTTCAAGTTTCTTTAAAAGGGTAAATCGAAGCAGATTATCCGTAAGCCCGACTACTATCAAACAATAGGCGGCCAAGCCAAGTCCCTGGCCCGTATTGCCTTCAGCAATCATAAAAATACATACCGGAATATACACAATAGCTGCACCTACAACAGGAACCATTGAAGCAGCAGCTGTTAAAGCAAAAAGAAGAACCGGACTGGGTGCTCCAAAGATAAAGTACCCTATCAGTGCTACGATTCCCTGCCCTAAGGCTACAACAGGAATTCCAATCGCGTTGGCCATGATCAGCTTTCTAAGCTTATCGCCGATCAAAGAAATATTAGCCCTTTTTAATGGAGCGGAAGAGCTCAGGATCTTCTCAAACAGTCTTGGCCTATCCAGCATAAAATAAAGGATAAAATACATGGACATTACCACAGTAAGGGTATTAAATGTACCACTTAATGCTGATGTAGAAAACTTTCCTGCAGAATTCTTTACTTTATCCATATTCTCTTTACTGAGAATATCAAAACTTGTTTTTGAGTAGATGTATGAGTGTATTTTATCCAGAAATACATTGAATTTGGTCATATAAACCTGGGCATTTCCCAGCTTATCGATCAGAAGGTCGGCAATAAAATAGATTGGAAGAATAAGGATAATAAGACTGGCCAGCATCAAAACAAGCGATGATTGCCAGGATTTCCATTTTTTTTCTTCCTGCAGATAGAAATTATATCTTCTACAGACCACATAAATAGTGATCGCTCCAAGTACTGATGGTATGAACAGTGAAAGATTAAAACAGATTAATCCGGTAAGCACCAGAATTATAGCCAGCAGGGCAACTTGTTTTATCGCAACATTGCTTATCTGTTTATCTTTATCCATTGTGTTCCTATCTTATTATTTTATTTATTTCTTAAATTCGATTTGTCTCGGTTTTCCTAAAAAAGCACAATAAGCAGAATACATAACAATCATCATAAAAGGAGCCGTTAAGATAATACCAATACCGCATAAAACAATTCCGGCAATAGAGATCAGTCCTCCCAATACGGTAGTACCAAGAAACGTTCCGTAATTTTCTTTGGCAATGTTAAAAGACTTCCCTAATGCTTCAGTAGCCGATGCATTTTCGAATAATAGAATAGGATATCCCAATAAAAGGAAAGGATAAACAAAAATAAACGGGAAAAAGCACAGCGCCATCGCAACACTTGAAATAATCCCCGAAAGAATACTGTAGATCAGGATATTCACAAAATTCTGCTTATATCCGATGAAAAGGTCTGCAAAATCGATCTGACTTTTAGTATTGTATTTATTCACTATATAGATCAGTCCTACGTATAATGGAGCCAATAAAATCCCCAGAAGACCGGACAATGAAAGATAAAGCGAAAATCCCGGAGCATTCCAGTAGCTGAAATTAGAGTAATCTCCACCTGCATCTTTCATTTCTTCCATCATGGACGCAGAATTGAACCCGCTGACAGACTGAATGATGAATCCTCCTATAAGGTAAATTATCATCGCGACGATTCCGTAAAGAAATACGCCTTTATACATTTCAAATGAATGCGAAATAATGGATCCTGTATCCCTGTTTGGAACAGATCCCTGTTGATCAAATTCGTTAAATTCTGACATAGTTTAATATTTAATGGTTTCACCAAATTTAACTTTTTTTGGCATAAAAACATATTAAACCTTTTGAAAGTTTAACTTTTTTCCGAGAAAATCGTTTTATACAGTGAGTAAATCATTGCGTTCCAAAACGGAAACGTAAAGAGTCCGCCTATAAAAAATAATGCAAACCCAATAAACTTAAAGAAAATCGCAACAATAACGCAGACCAGTATTTCTAAAAAATATTTTCTTAAAGCCTGAAGATTCAGTGAAACAGCTTCGAAAATCCGTTTATTGTTAAAAAACATCAGTGGGGCAACAAAAATGGTGACAAATACCCATATAACAGCTAGGATAATAGTCTGAAATGTATAGACATAGACAAATGACCAGAAAATATAATATCCTATATATTTGAAAAAATTAAACCCATTGTATCCTACAAGCAGATCTCCAAGTTCCAGTTTTTCATTCATATCAATTTTCCTGTAAATCTGATAAAACCCAATATTAAGGGGATAAAGAAAAATAGAAGTTCCGATAATAGCCCAGGAAAAATATTGGAATCCCGGATTGGACTGCATTTTTACGATCTGCGCAGAATATGCTTCCATGCCATCTTTTGCATATTTCGCCGCTTCTGCATATTGGGCTAAAATACCATACTTCCCATCAAAGAAGAAAAGCACCGTAAAAAAGATCCCAAAATAAAAAATTGAAAATATTAATTGAAAGAAAAGAGTCTTATTCCAATAGAAAAAAGCCTGCTTCAGTATAAAATCTATTCCTGGTTTCTGAGGATATCTGCTCTGCATTAAAAAAATTTTACACAAAAGTAATCATCATTAATTATTTTTGCAGGATGTTTTCAATGAATCATCAAAAATTTATGGAAATGGACGAACTTTCCCTTCAGAAGGTTCCGTACTTTTTCATGATCGATTTCCTTTCGGAGAATATAGAAATCTATAGAGAAAATGAAATTAATAAATCAGGCTTATTAGTTGATTTTCAGCAACTATCAAACTCAAAACAGAAACACACCCTCAATAAAAAAATTGAATGGGAATCATTTCCGGAAACGCTGGAAAGCTTTAAAAAAGGATTTGATAAGGTTCAGAAAAATATTCGTCTGGGAAATTCTTATCTTGTCAATTATACAAGAAAGACTAGGATTCAGACCAATTTAAGCCTCGAAGAAATTTTTTATCACTCAAATGCGAAGTATAAAGTGTTTTATAAAGATTTTTTTGTATTTTTTTCTCCTGAAACTTTTGTAAAGATTATTGACGGCAAAATTTTGACTTATCCAATGAAAGGTACTATTGATGCATCATTGGAAAACGCGGCTGAAGTTTTGAAAAACGACAAAAAAGAAAAAGCGGAGCATTATACTGTTGTGGATCTTCTCCGGAATGATCTCAGCATGGTTGCAGATGATGTGAAAGTTGACCAGTTCCAGCATATAGACCTCATCAGGACACAGCAAAAAGACCTGTATGCGATGAGTTCTGAAATTTCAGGAAATATAAAGCCTGAGTTTGCAGGAAAAGTAGGCAGCATAATGGAAAAACTGCTTCCCGCCGGGTCAATCCTCGGCGCTCCAAAGCCGAGAACACTGGAAATAATCTTAGATGCGGAAGGATATGACAGGGGTTATTATACCGGAGTATGCGGCTGGTTTGACGGTGAAAACCTTGACAGCTGTGTGATGATACGCTTTATTGAAAAAGAGGGAGACCTGCTTTATTTCAAAAGCGGTGGCGGTATAACGCATATGAGCAAGTTAGAAGACGAATATCAGGAAATGAAAAATAAAATCTATGTCCCAATTCATTGAAAGCATAAAAGTAGAAGATCAGGAGATTTTTCTTCTGGAACTACATCAAAAACGTATCAACCAGACTTTTGCCCATTTCGGGAAAGAGGGCTCTATTGATCTGGCCAAGATCTTCAAAAATCTCGAACATGATGAGGACGGTCTTTTCAAACTGAGACTTTCCTATGACCTTGATAAGAGGGTACGGACAATGATGATCCCATACGCTATTCCTGAGATACAAAGCTTCCAGCTGGTTGAAAACAACAGCTTTGACTATTCTTTCAAATTTGAAGACCGTAAGGAACTGGACAAGATGAAAATGAAATCAAAAGCTGAAGAGATCATCATTGTTAAAAACAACCACATCACTGACACTTCTTTTTCTAACATTCTTTTCTTAAAAGGTAAGGACTGGTTTACGCCGGCTACTTATCTGCTGAACGGAGTACAGAGGCAGAATCTTCTGAAGCATAAAAAGATAAAAGAAACTGGAATCACACTTCAGAACATTAAGCAGTTTTCTCATTTTCAACTGATTAATGCTCTAAATGATTTTGATGATATGTTTATTTATCCTATTGACAAGATTACAAATTTACCGGGGAATGAAGAATATCTTGATCTTTAATTCCCTTTCATGAACTCGAAATAAGCTTTCTGAACATCTGCGCTGTTTTTCCCGTATGTATTTACTTCAAGGATTTTCGGCTGCAGATCAGGTTTGAAGAAATTCTCCAGCACACGGTCCAGCGTAGGCTCATCTTCCACTTTGATGTAGGAGAAACCGAAATGTTTTGCTAAATGTTCAGCATGTTTGCGGTGTTTTGTCGCTATAAATTCGTCTAAAGTATTGGGATTGGCATTCCCCGGTCCCGGAATAATTTTAAAAATATTTCCTTCCCCGTTATTGAAAATAATAATTCTTACAAATGGTGGAATATATTGGTTCCAAAGCCCGTTGATATCATAGAAAAAGCCTAAATCTCCTGTAATAAGCAGGGTTGGATTTGCATTTTTTATGGCAAAACCCATTGCCGTAGAAGTAGAGCCATCTATACCACTTGTTCCTCTGTTACAGTACATTTTCCTTTTTCCAAAATCAAAAAGCTGTGCATATCTGATCGCGGAGGAATTACTGAAATGGATATTGTAATTTTCAGGAATGGTCTGTGAAGCTTTATTAAAGAAATAAAAATCCGAAAATTCGGCTTTATTCAGGAATTGTTCATGTTTAGCATCTTTTTTATCCCTTAGAACGTCCCAAAGATTAAAATAGGGTCTCGGTTCAAGGTTGATGAATTTCAGAAGCTTGGAAAAGAAAACCTCTGGCTTCACTTCAATCTTTTCAGTCAGAGAGAAATAGGTATCCGGCTGCCACACTTCATCCAGGTGCCAATGTTGCTTCGGACGGGCACTTCTCAGGAATTGTTTTACTTTTTTGGAAACTACATTCTGACCTACCGTAATCAGAAGATCCGGAGCATAGGTTTTATAATCCTCTTCAGTAAAATTAAAAATATAACGGTCAATATGCCTGAAAAACTTCTCATGATACAGATTAGAGTTAGCTTCACTCAATACAACAACAGAATGGTTTTTCACCAGTTGCGTTAATTGATTTTCCAGCTCCGGGCTGTGATCTTTGGTCCCCACAAGAATCATAATTCTCTGGGACGTATGCCAGTCTGCGATTAAATTGGATGGCACCTCATATTCCTTATGCCTGATCGTTTTTTCAACGGAGGGAAAAGAGGGAAGCTCTGAAACCAGTTCATATAAAGGCTCTTCCAACGGAATATTGATGTGTACCGGTCCCTGTTTTTCAAAACAAAGCTCGATTGCTTTTTTAATAATGTCAAAATTAACATCCTCTGCATTTTCTTTACTGTCTTCCAAGAGCTGAAAGTCACCATAAGAATGCTGATGAAAAATATCCTTCTGCCTGATGGTTTGCCCGTCAAAAATATCTACAAAATCCGTAGGCCGGTCGGCGGTCAGGATCAAAAGCGGAACATTCTGATAGAAAGCTTCTGTAACTGCTGGGTAGTAGTTGGCGACTGCAGAGCCGCTGGTACATGTTATTGCTACCGGCTTTTTCTCACTTTTAGCCATTCCTATTCCTACAAAAGCTGCGCTTCTTTCATCTACAATACTGTAACAGTTGAAAGCATCAATTTCCGAAAAATGAATCGCCAGGGGCGCATTTCTGGATCCCGGGGAAATGATAACATCTGAAATTCCGTACTGCTGAAGAAGATGGGCAAGTATCTGAATACTTCTCTTAGAAGAATATTTTTTCATACAGCAAATTTAACTGATAAATACTTATTTTAGAATTATTTCATTTAAAAAATATGTAATTTTGTGATTCGTAAATTTCTAAAAATGGATAAAATACCTAGTGTAGACCTGCGTGATTTCCTTTCGGACAACCCGGAACGCAAACAGAAATTTGTAAATGAAATCGGAAAAGCTTATGAAGAAATTGGTTTTGTTGCCTTAAAAGGCCATTTTCTTGATGACAAACTAGTAGATGAACTCTACGGAGAAGTTAAAAACTTTTTTGAACTCCCTGTAGAAACGAAGCAGAAGTATGAAATTCCAGGAATCGGTGGCCAGAGAGGTTACGTAGGATTCGGTAAAGAAACCGCTAAGGGTTTCAAAAAAGGTGATTTAAAAGAATTTTGGCATTTCGGACAGTATGTGTCTGATGATTCAAAATACAAATCCGAGTATCCTGACAACGTGATCGTTGATGAGCTTCCAAAATTCAATGAAGTAGGTAAAGAAGCCTATCAAATGCTCGAAAAAACAGGCCAGTATGTATTAAGAGCTTTAGCTTTGTATCTTGGTCTGGACGAGTTTTATTTTGACGATAAAATCGCTGAAGGAAACTCTATTTTAAGACCCATCCACTATCCACCAATTACCCAGGAGCCGGATGATGCGGTAAGAGCTGCTGCTCATGGAGACATTAACCTGATCACTCTTTTGATGGGATCTCAGGGAAAAGGCCTTCAGGTTCAAAACCACAACGGAGAATGGATCGATGCGATTGCTGAACCGGATGAATTAATGATCAATGTTGGAGATATGCTCTCAAGACATACCAACAACAAATTGAAATCTACTATTCACAGAGTGGTTAACCCTCCAAGAGAATTATGGGGAACATCAAGATATTCTATTCCGTTCTTTATGCATCCGGTGAGCGAAATGTCATTGAATGCTCTTGAAAACTGTATTGATGAAAACAATCCGAAGCTGTATGAAGATACAACTGCAGGAGAATTTTTACATGAAAGACTTATTGAATTAGGACTTATCAAAAAGTAATATAAAAAAGTCAATAATTGATCTGTATTCCGGGTACCAAGATAATAGGATACCCTTCAGATTAATTATTGACTTTTATTTTTATATCACAAATTTTTAATATTAAAATCTACCATATCTTATTTTAGTTAAAAATATTTTAATTATCTTTACTTTAATATCAAATTTTTAATTAAAACAGTATGAAAAATTTAAAAAAACTAAACAAAGGCCAGTTAAAAAGCATCTCAGGAGCAGGAGCAATTAAGCTTCCGGAACCGGAATTCTGTATGTATTATTGCAGCGGAACTGTAATCTGTGCAGCTTGCAGCGATGATTTCCAATGTCCGGATGACTCTATGTAATTTTGAAATCAAAAACGAATAAGAAAACCGTTCCTTTTGGAGCGGTTTTTATTTAAGAAAGACTTTACTAAAAACTCTTTAAATTCAATCGAACAGCCTCAATTGCTGATCTTTGGCTCCGGTAAAATTCGCTGTAGACAGTTTGGGAAATTCGCTTCCGTCAAAAAATTTCTTTCTCCCGATTTTGAATGTATTGTGAATCATTTCAGCGATATTCCCCTCTCCTCTCTGTCTTTCAAAATATCTTTTGTCGCCCAGTTTTCCTCCTCTCATAGATCGGATAAGATTTAAAACCTTTTGTGCCCTGTCCGGGAAATGGGTTTCTATCCAATTGACAAAAACAGGCTCTACCGTATCATTGAGCCTTACCAACGTATACCCGAAGCTTAAGGCTCCTGCATCGGAAATAGCTTTTAAAATGCTTAACGGCTCATCACTGTTCAGCCCGGGAATAATGGGTGCCACCATGACATGCACGGGAATTTTGTTTTCTGTAAGAATCTCTACAGCCTTCAGTTTATTCGGAGCCGAGCTTGTTCTCGGTTCCATTTTCCGCCTAAGCTCTTCATTAATAGTAGGTATACTAAGAGACACAGAAACCAGGTTCTGCTCCGCCATAGGTTTTAGAATATCCAGGTCTCTCAGAACAAGCGCATTTTTTGTCAGAATATTAACTGGATGTCTGTAATCCAGGCAGACCTGAAGTAGTTTTCGGGTGATTTCAAACTGCCTTTCTGCAGGCTGATAGCAGTCAGTGTTTCCGGAAAGAAGGATAGGTGCTGGTCTGTAACCTCTTTTCTGAAAAAATTTCTCTAACAGTTCCGGAGCATTTTTCTTTACCATGATTTTTCTTTCAAAATCAATTCCGGCACTATAGCCCCAATATTCATGGGTGGGTCTTGCAAAGCAATAGGAACATCCGTGTTCGCAGCCCTGATACGGATTCATGGAATATTCCATGGGCAGGTCTTCGCTTTTCACCTGATTCACAATGGTTTTCGGAAAAACTTCCGTAAAAGAAGTTTTTACGGTTTCGAAATCTTCATCATCCGGCTCATAGGTATACCTGTCGAAACGGTTGATCACGTTTCGCTGCGCTCCTTGTCCTTTTATGAATTTTTCGTTCTGCATTGTGATGTAAAATTAAAGTGGATTTCTTATAAAATATAAGTTTTAACATTAAAGTTATCCACAAAAAATCCGGCCCCTTTGACAGAGCCGGATTTAACATAATTAAATATATTCTTTTACTACTTCAGTGCATAAAATTCCACTCCGTGATATTCATCATCGTGGTTTTTTTCATCAAAATGTCTGTGATAATCCGAATAGGTATCACTATATTTTTTATCTTTTTTAGTCAATATCTTTTTTATTCCAATAAAACCTAATACTGCCAAAAGACCAACTCCCCCTGCCAGTAAAACGCCAACTTCTTTTTTCATATTTTGTCCGATTTATTAAAGTAGTTATTGCAAAAAGTATACCTATTTTATTTTTTTGAATTATAAATTTTGTTAACATTCAGCATTATTTTAATCAAAGATGTAATTGTCTTTTTATGTAAATTTGACAAATCAATGGTTTAATTATTGTAGTAGTTTAAGAAAATAATATTATGGATAATTCAGAAAATAACGACAGGATGACAACTTTGAGCCAGGTCATGAATACTCTTGCAGGAAGAGGAATACACAGAGAATTCAGAATGAATGAGGCCTGCGAAATGAAATTTGAAAATTCAGAAAAAGTATACCAGCCGTCAGAGCTGGCCATTTTAAAAACTTACCGTTTTGAAGGAGACAGCAATCCGGATGATAGCGCAGTATTGTACGTTGTAAAGGATAATGAAGGAAACCGAGGAATGATTATAGACTCTTACGGGGCAGACAGCAACTATCCGGGAGAAGAATTTGATAAATTTTTAAGAGACATTCCTATTCTGGAAAGTGATGAATTTAACTTTTAGCGGCTTAAAGATTAAATCCAGAAATAACAACTTTATCCCTTAAGATATATCCCGGAACTATTCAGTTACGGGTTTTTCTTTTTTCTTAAAAACTCCTTTCAGGAAGCCTTTCTTTTCCTTTTTCTGTGGCTTAGGCTCTTCTTTTTTTGCTTTAATATCCTGTTTCAGTTCTTTTACTGTTTGTTTTACTTCTTTTACAGAAGAAACGGCATCTTTTACGGTTTTCTCGGTTTTATCAATATTCACACCTATTAAAGTCTTCTTCAGCCCCTGCTCAATTCCTTTCCAGAAAAGATTGAAGAATGATTTTGTAGGGTCTCTTTCAACATTTTCCACAGCAACAGCTTCAGGAAATTTTTCGGAGTCGGATCTTATAAAGAGATTGGCAACAGCAGTCAGTACACCCTTTTTCTCATGATTATCCTTATTCAGAACGGCAATTTTGAGATCTTTATGTTTCAGGTTGAATGTTCCGTGTATTCCTGCAGGATTTCCTTTGAAATTAAATAACATTTGCTGAATTGTTCCAGAAGTGGCCGTGACATGAAGGTAAGGTCTGATAAACGGATTAATTCCGCCTGCCGGAAGATTGGTTGTTTTCCCGGAAATTGAAAATGCATCGGTATGATCTGCCACATCAAAGCCCCAATTGACAGAAAGCGGCGCCAGGTTCATAAACGAGCAGTTGATGTTGATACCTACTTTTGTAGATCTTCCTTTTGTTTTGGCAGAATTAAGATTTTTAACGTTCATATTAAAACTGCTGAACGTCAGTTTTCCGGGCCCTGCACTTTCCGGAGTATCTTCTTCATAGACCAGAACTGAATTTTTCAGGTCAAGGTTATTAACGGTCATTGGAATTTTTATAGACCTTAGCAACCTGGAATACAAAGGTTTTATTTTAGGATCATCTTTGGGAATCTTACTTCTGAAAATATTGGCATTTGCAGCAAGAACAGTCACATTGGAAGCATTGATGGATTTATTGTCCGAAAACAGGTCCCAGCTTCCGTCTGCCGTTATCTGTGTCGCCTTGAGGTCGTACAGATCCCGTTCAACAGGTATCATTCTGATAAACTGTGCTCTTGAAACGAGAGGCTTCATCGCAAAGTTATTGATCTGAATTTTATTTTTATTTAATTTTAAAAGACTGGCGCTTAAATTATAGAATTGTGTTTTGTAAGCGAAGTTCCGGGTTGTGAGGAAATAGTCTCTAATTTTGAAAGAAAGTCCTTGCCCATTAGGTTTTCGAGCTATTTCAATGGCATTGACAGTCGCATTGAGGTCATGAAATGCCAATGGCTGCATTCCTTTATCGTAAACAATATCAGAGTTTTTAAGAGTCATTTTTCGGACTATTACGGATTGTATTATTCCCTGGCCATGGTTCTTTTTCACTTTGCTTTCAGCAGCCTTAATCGTTCCGTTTATATTCTCAACAAGAACATCTTTAAGATCAAGATTAAGTTTTCTGTCAATAAATTCAAACTTATTAATGTTGAATGCAATATGGCTGGTTTTTAAATCCATAGAACCCTTCTCTGCTGCCATTGTTCCGGGAGAGAGGATCAGATTCCTGATTTCACCGCTTTTGGGGTTTAATGCAAAGCTCTCAATGGCAAAGTTCCGGTGATTTGAGTACTGTATATCCTTTCCTGAAAAATGGAAATCTTTATATCCAACAGGAATCACTTCTGCCGCAGTGACCTTATCAAACTTCAGCTGGTTGACTTTTACATTCAGTGTTTTTGCAAAAAACAGCCTGCTTCCGTCAGGTTTATTGACCAATACAGAGAGGTTGTTAAGTCTCACATCTTCCAGATTGATCTCAAAATTCATTTTTTTCTCTGCCTTTTGGGGTTTTACTCCGGTATTATATACATTAAGAACCGGATTTTGAAAATCAGCATTGGCCAGCGAAATTTTGTTCTTCTTTAAAACCACATCTTTAAAATCCATTTTTGGAATGGAAAACTCAAACAGTTTTGGTTTCTTGGGATAGAATCTTTTAAACTGTTCGAAAGAAAGCAGCGGAATCAGACGAAAATTTCCGACCGACATCTGTCCGTTTGACGTTGCAATATTGCTGATGGTAATGGCATAAACATTATCCGGACGAAAGAAAAAATTTCTCCCTTTGATATCATAACGGTCAAAAACTACCGGAAGCTTATCTTCTACAGACTCTTCGGTCATCTGGAGGTTTTCTACAAAAAGATCTAGATCCTTCACAGACAGAAATTTCTGTTTGGTATGCTTAAAAATATTGATGACCCCTTTATTGATCCTTATATTTTCAAACAAAACCGGATTTCGCTTTTTTCCTGTTTTATGGTCTACAGGTTTGGCAAGGCTGATATTTAAATTGGGTTTCGCCAGCAGAAGGTCAGATGAGCTGATTCTTTTATTGAAAACAGCATCATAAATTCCGAAACGGCTGATCTTTAGGGTATCAATTGTTCCCTGGAGCCCAATTACGTTGGTATTTTGGGGATCTTTGCTGTTTACCGTTATTCCTGCTACAAAAATATTTCCTGAACCAAGATCTACATCCAGTTTTTTATAAGAAACCTTATAGTCGGTATTATTCTTTATATATTCAGGAAGCTGGGTTTTAAGCCAGATATTCAACCCGAAATTTGCAGCCAGAAGAATGACCAACAGAATTCCAAGGCCTATCAATAACTTTTTAACCCATTTATTCATATTTGTGATTTGGTTTTCGTTATTTTAAATATAAGGATTAATTTTTTATTTCCAGCTCAATTACATACCCCTCATGTCCTCTCACATTCATGAAATCTCCCCCTTGAAAACTTAAATACTGCCCCTTGATACCGATAAGCTTTCCGGTAAACTCAGGTTTCTTATCCAGAGTGAAAGACGTTATTTTAGCTGGTTTTTCAAAAGGATAATCGAATTTCCATAAGTTTTCTCCTTCGCTGTAGAACTTCTCGAAATCCTCAGGAAAATACTGCCTGATCTTCTGCTGGAAATCGGCAAGGTCTATTTCGCCTTCAAAATCATCCTGAAGCATTTTTTTCCAGTTTGTTTTATCAGGAAGATGCTCTTTTAAAGCAACTTCTATCATTCCTGCTTCATAACGGTTCTCTGTTCTGGCGATCGGAAGGGCAAAAGTGGCCCCCTGATCGATCCATCTCGTCGGGATCTGGTTATTTCTCGTTACACCAACTTTTACATCCCCGGTATAAGCAAGATATACGGTATGAGGCTGCAGTTGGATTTGTTTTTCCACTTCCAGGTCACGTTCAGCGACCCCCAAGTGAGCCGTAGAAAGCTCAGGCCGTATAATTGTATCACTGGCGTAAGGACTTTCAAAGAAGCAGTTTTTACAGAACCCCATTCTATAAACAGGTTTATTTTCTCCGCAGTTAACACACTGAAATCCGGTGTGTTTTACCCTCAATTCTTTTCCGAACAGCTCATTCATATGGATAAGGTCTCCCGAAAGGTTGAGATAATATTGAATTGGCTGTGCATCGAAACTCGTCATTTTTAAAATTTGCCCTTGAAACTGCATAATTGTTCTGTTTATCGTAAATATATTAAAATTAAATTTATTTGATTTTATTCTGTGATTTGATCCTGTCTATTTCTTCTTTCAGCGCTGTTATCTGACTCTGAAGTTTTTGCATTTCCGGATTTTCAGAACTTCTCACCCCTGGTGAATATTGCCAGATCAAGTGAATATCTTTTACCAGCTCATTGTGGGCATCCAGTCTTTTTTTACTAATCGTGACACTGTCATTCAAAAGTGTTATCTTCAAGAAGTCCTGATCATTTTCTTTAAATGCCTCATAGCTGATAATAGCCAGCTCCGAATGGTTTTCTTTAATATTTTTAATATAATTTTCTGCACGCTCCTTTAGCTTTTCCTTTTCCCATTTCTTTTTTGTAAGTAGAATACTGGGAAATAAGATAACGATTGAAAGTAAACTGATGAAACCAGAAATTTTACGGTTGTGAGATCTATCCTTTATTCTGTAATATCTTTGATACCCTAAAAATATACTTAATATCCAGGTCCCTACTCCTATAAAAAAGCAATTGATAAGATAAAAATAAAAGCCTCCCCAAAAATACTCCCAATTTCCATTCGCTATTCCAAAACCAGCTGTACAAAGAGGCGGAATACATGCCGTGGAAACAGCAACACCCGCAATTACTTTTACGGCTTCCTTCCTTACAATTCCGAGGAACCAGGCCAGACCGCCCAATAAAGCCAGGAAACAATCAAAAATCGTAGCGGTCTTAAAACTTTCCAATTGAGAAGTCTCTGAATGAAAAGGGGAAACAAAAAAATACAGTGCGGAGGAACACATCGCAACAACAATCATCAGAACCCAATTGATAATGCCAAGTCTTATAAGCCTCCTGTTTCCCGTAGAAAGACCAAAGGCCATTCCTACAATTGGGCCCATTAACGGTGAAATAAGCATCGCACCAATAACAGCTGCTGAACTGTTGATATTCAGGCCTACACATGCAATTCCCATAGAAATTACCAGAAGCCATAAATTATGTCCCCGAAAATAAATACCTTCTTCTATTTCCTGGAATGTAAATTCTTCATCTTCTTCCTTGGGTAATACAAATAGTTTTCGGAAATTGATCATGTATTATTCTTTCTGACAAAAGTATGAAAACAGCATTCAAGTATTATTAATAAATTTGCCTATTAAAAATCCACAAATGATTTATCTTGTAACTGGCGGAAGCGGCTTTATTGGTTCACACTTAATAGAACGATTATTAAGGAATGGACATTCTGTCATAAACGTTGACAATTTTGATAATTTCTATAATTATCAGACAAAAATTAAAAATACATTAGAGTCTATTGATAAAATTTCGGATTTTGAGTTTTCGGACAAAGAGACCGATATTACACATCTGGTTAGCCTTTCACAATCGGATAAATATCAGTTATATTATCAGGATATCCGTGATAAAAAGGGACTTGAAACTATTTTTAAAAATCACAAAATCGACCTTGTCATTCATCTTGCAGCCCTTGCAGGAGTACGTCCGTCCATTGAAAGGCCTCTGGAATATGAGGAAGTAAATGTACGTGGAACGATGAATCTTTGGGAACTCTGCAAAGAATTCAACATCAATAAATTCATATGCGCCTCTTCGTCAAGCGTTTATGGCAACAATGAAAAAACTCCGTTTTCAGAAGCAGATAATGTAGACCACCCTATTTCACCTTATGCTGCAACCAAAAAAAGCGGCGAAATTTTGGGACACGTTTACCATAATCTGTATCATATAGACATGATCCAGCTTAGATTCTTCACCGTATACGGCCCCAGACAGAGGCCGGATCTTGCCATCCATAAATTTACAAAACTGATCTCAGAAGGGCAGGAAATACCATTCTATGGTGATGGAAATACAGCAAGAGACTACACTTATATTGATGATATTATCGACGGAATCACAAAATCCATTCTCTATTTAGAAGCTCATTCCGGGGTTTACGAAATTATTAACCTAGGAGAAAGTGAGGTGATTACTTTATCAGAAATGCTTGGCACAATAGAAACCGCCCTGGGAATTTCTGCCATGAAGAAAAATCTGCCAATGCAGCCTGGAGATGTCCAGAAAACCTGTGCAGATATCACAAAAGCAAAGACATTAATTGGCTACAAACCAGACACAGACTTCCAAAATGGCATAAAAAAATTTGTGGAATGGTTTTTGAGAAAATGACATCATATAAGTTGCTGGCACAGCTGTAATGCAGCCTATGACGGGCAATGAACAAAAATTAATCAAAAAGAATTGAAAATCAAGTATAAAAAAGCGTATAATATAAGCTAATTTTATACTTTTGCAAAAAAATCAGAAAATTATGTACTGGACATTAGAATTAGCCTCATACCTAAGTGACGCACCTTGGCCAATGACAAAAGCAGAACTTATTGACTATGCAATCAGAACTGGTGCACCAATGGAAGTAGTTGAAAACCTTCAGGCAATTGAAGACGAAGGAGAAATCTATGAATCTATCGAAGAGGTTTGGAGTGATTATCCTACCGACGAGGATTTCCTTTGGAACGAAGACGAATATTAATGAAAGCAATAAGCTTTGAGCGTCATGCTTAGAGCTTTTTTGCCCTTTTTTATATAAAACATTCACACGATAAGCGTGTCAGTAAAACGCTTAAAGCATATTGCTTTAAGCATAAAGCAAAAAATTTATGAGTTTTTTAAACAAAGTTCTTAAAGGGTTTTTGGGAGACAAAAAAGCGCAGGACCTAAAAGAAGTAAAAAAAGTTGTAACAAAAATCAAAGCTGTAGAACCAGCCATTCAACAGTTAACTGATGATGGGCTGAGAGAAAAAACTGCTGAATTTAAAGAGAACATAAAATCTTCAACCAGCAAAATAACAGCGCAGATAGAACAAATAAAAGAGCAGGTAAAAAATTCAACTAACGTAGATGAAAAAGAAGCTCTTTTCTCAAAGATTGAATCTCTGAAGAAAGAATCATACGACATTGAAGAGAAAGTTCTTGCTCAGGTTCTTCCTGAAGCTTTTGCCCTGGTAAAAGAAACAGCAAGAAGATGGGCCCAGAACGGAGGCATCCGTGTTAAAGCAACTGATTGGGACAGACAATTGGCTGCTGCGGGTAAAGATTTCGTAGAGATTCAGGGAGATACTGCAATCTGGAAAAGCTCATGGGACGCAGCCGGAACTCCTGTAGTTTGGGATATGGTCCATTATGATGTTCAGTTTATCGGAGGGGTTATTCTTCACAGCGGTAAAATTGCCGAAATGGCAACCGGTGAAGGTAAAACTTTGGTAGGAACATTGCCTATTTACTTAAATGCTCTTCCTGAAAGAGGGGTTCACGTAGTAACTGTAAACGACTATCTTGCGAAAAGAGACTCCGCATGGATGGGCCCTCTTTATCAGTTCCACGGAATGTCTATCGACTGTATCGATAACCACCAGCCGAACTCAGACGGAAGAAGAAAAGCATACAATTCAGATATTACCTACGGAACGAATAACGAATTCGGGTTCGATTATCTGAGAGATAACATGGTAACTTCACCTACAGAACTTGTGCAAAGAGAATTGAACTTTGCCATTGTGGATGAGGTAGATTCCGTATTGGTAGATGATGCCAGAACACCGTTGATTATTTCAGGTCCGGTTCCTCAGGGAGACAGACAGGAATTCGATGTTCTTAAACCTTCTATCGACAGAATTGTTGAAGTTCAGAAAAAAACAGTTTCCTCCATCTTTAATGAGGCGAAAAAATTAATCGCTGCAGGAAACACAAAAGAAGGAGGATTCAAATTGCTTCAGGCATACAGAGGTCTTCCTAAAAACAGACAGTTAATCAAATTCTTATCGGAAAGCGGAAACAGAGCATTGCTTCAAAAAACTGAGGCTCAGTATATGCAGGACAACAACCGTGATATGCCGATTGTAGATAAAGATCTTTACTTTGTAATAGAAGAAAAGAACAATCAGGTAGATCTTACGGATAAAGGTGTTGAATACATGTCTCAGGGAAATGAAGATAACAATTTCTTCGTTCTTCCGGATATCGGGACAGAAATCGCAGAAGTTGAGGCTAAAAATTTATCTAAAGAAGAAGAATTTGAAGCTAAAGAAAAACTTTTCTCTGAATTCGCTGAAAAATCTGAGCGTGTACACACGATGAGCCAGCTGTTAAAAGCCTATACATTATTCGAAAAAGATGATGAGTATGTAGTTATTGACGGTGAAGTAAAGATTGTTGACGAGCAGACAGGCCGTATCATGGAGGGAAGACGTTATTCAGATGGTCTCCATCAGGCAATTGAAGCTAAAGAAAATGTAAAAATTGAAGCAGCTACGCAGACTTTTGCGACAGTAACGCTTCAGAACTATTTCCGTATGTACAACAAGCTTGCGGGGATGACAGGTACTGCTGAAACAGAGGCAGGAGAGCTTTGGGAAATCTACAAATTAGATGTTGTGGTAATTCCTACCAACCGTCCTATCTTAAGACATGACAGACAGGATCTAGTTTTCAAAACTAACCGTGAAAAATATAATGCTGTAATCGAGGAAATTGAAAAATTAACAGCAGCAAAAAGACCTGTACTTGTAGGTACTACTTCTGTTGAAATCTCTCAGTTGCTTTCTAAAGCGCTTCAATTAAGAAAAATTCCACACCAGGTACTGAATGCGAAGCTTCACAAAAAAGAAGCGGAGATCGTTGCCGGAGCAGGACAGCCGGGAGTTGTAACGATTGCAACGAACATGGCAGGTCGTGGTACGGATATCAAGCTTACCAAAGAAGTAAAAGAAGCTGGTGGTTTAGCCATTATCGGTACGGAAAGACATGATTCAAGACGTGTAGACAGACAGCTTAGAGGTAGAGCGGGACGTCAGGGAGACCCTGGTAGTTCTCAGTTCTATGTGTCTCTTGAAGATAACCTGATGCGTTTATTCGGTTCCGAGAGAATCGCAAAAATGATGGACAGAATGGGTCATAAGGAAGGTGAAGTTATTCAGCATTCTATGATCAGTAAGTCTATTGAAAGAGCTCAGAAGAAAGTGGAAGAAAACAACTTCGGGATCAGAAAAAGACTTCTTGAATATGATGACGTAATGAACAAGCAGCGTGACGTAATCTATAAGAGAAGAAAGAATGCCCTGTTCGGAGATCACCTGAAATATGACATTACGAACATGATTTTCGATGTTTCCAATTCAATTGTTGTTAAAGGAAAAGCTACAGGAAACTATAAGGATTTCGAATTTGATGTCATTAAGTTCTTCACTATGGAATCTCCGGTTTCTGAAAATGACTTCAAGAGCAAGCAGGTTCCTGAATTAACAGATCTTCTTTTCAAAGCAGCTCAGGAAGATTATAAAATGAAACTGAACTTACTGAAAGAGAAATCATTCCCTATCATTGAGAACGTATATCAAAACCAGGGTTCCATGTTCAAAATGATCCAGGTTCCTTTCACAGATGGTCACAAGACAATGACTATTGTTGCGGATCTTAAAGAAGCTTACGAAACTCAATGTGAAAGCCTGATCAATGATTTTGAAAAGAACATCACTTTATCCATCATTGATGAAAACTGGAAACTTCACCTTCGTGAAATGGATGACCTGAGAAGATCTTCACAGGGAGCTGTTTACGAACAGAAAGATCCACTGGTAATTTACAAACAGGAATCATTCCACTTATTCAGTGAAATGGTAGACAAGATGAACAAAGAAATTATTTCTTTCTTATACAAAGGAGAAATTCCGGCCTAAGAATTCAATAATAAAATCTTATAAAAACCCCGCTTCAGCAGTGCTGAAGCGGGGTTTTGCTATTCATCAACTAATAATTTATGACAAATATCAATTTTATTATTTATTTAGAACAATTAAAAACAATATATTTGCAGAAAATTAGACTTATTCATGAAAAATGTACTGATCTGTGCCTCATTGTTAGGTTCTATCCTGGTTTTTTCTCAGGAAAAAGACACTATTAAATCTAATGATATCGAAGAGGTTGTTGTCAACGGAAGATATTATCAAAAATATAAACTTAACGAAGTCTCCGGATCATTAAGGCTACAGACTCCTCTTATAGAGCTGCCACAGAACGTACAGTCTATAAGCGGGCAGGTTCTGGCCGACCAGATCACTTTAAACATGTCCGAAGGAATTGTCCGTAACGTAAGTGGTGCCAGAAAAGTAGAACACTGGGACAATGTTTACTCAAACGTTTTCATGCGAGGAGCAAGTATCGCAACTTACATGAACGGAATGAATGTTTCTTCAACATGGGGGCCTATTAATCCGGACGCATCTATCATCGACAGAATAGAATTCGTAAAAGGCCCTGCTGGTTTCATGGGATCTATGGGTGACCCTGCTGGATTCTATAATGTAGTCACAAAAAAACCTACCGGAAAATTTGCCAACAGCGTAAGATTCACAACGGGAAGCTACAACCTTTTCAGAGGTGAAGCTGATCTTGACGGTGTTATTGTGAAGGATGGTGTTTTGGATTACCGTTTAAACTTAATGGGAAGCTCCAACAAATCATGGTCAGAAAATGATAAAACAAGTAAAATAATCATCGCTCCGTCTATTACATTCAGACCTACAAAAACAACAACATTCACGGCTCAGTATAATTATCAATATCTGAAATTCAACCAGCCGGGAGCATATTTAATGTCTAACGACGGCTATGCTTCGTTGAATGTTCATACCAATTTTAATGATCCGAACTTCAAAAAAACAGAAGTGAAAGATCAGAGTTTATTCTTAAGCCTGGATCAGAAATTATTCAAAGACTGGGTTTGGAGTACACAGTATGCCTACATGGATATGAATTATGACGGTGGCTCATGGTGGGGTGGCTTCTATGGTTCAGATCCGAATATTCTCAGCAGATCTTTAAGCAATTGGCAAGCTCTCGGAAAAAACAATTTATTCCAAACCTACGTGAGAGGAAGCTTACAAACAGGAAATATTACTCATAAAATTATTGCCGGATTCGATTATGGGAATAGAAAATACCAAGCTGACTTCTCTTATTTAGGAGACGGAGGATCCATCGATATTCATAATATTGTTTATGGTGTAAACCCTAATATACTTCCTCCTGAAAGCGCATATTATCTAAACAGAAATGCCGATTATTATAATGATCAAGGAGTGAAATATACTTCTTATTATGCTCAGGATCAAATAGAGATGTTTAATAATAAGTTACGCATTACACTCGCAGGAAGATATACCAGCGGAACAACATTCTCGGGATATCCTAATTTAGATCCGATAAAAGCAGATCAGGCTGGAGAATTTACACCAAGAGTTGGGGCCAGCTACTCTATTAAAGATGATTTTTCAGTGTATGGAATTTTTGATAAAACATTTGTCCCTCAGTCCGCAATAGGGATTAACGGATCTTCAATTACAGATCCTTTAAAAGGACAAAATCTTGAATTTGGAGTAAAAAAAGACTGGTTGGGAGGAAAATGGAACTCTACTTTTGCGGTATATGAAATCCGAAGAAAAAACATTTTGGTTGCCGGAAATTCAAATGATAACAACGGAAATGCTTTTATGATTCCAACAGGAGAACAAAGAGCACGTGGTTTCGAAGCCGACATTAAAGGAGAAATAGTAAAAGGATTGAACATTGTGGTAAACTATGCTTATACAGATGCCAAAACAATCAAAGACACCGATGCAAGCAGAATAGGTGTGCAGTCTCCCGGAAATGCCAAAAATGTACAGAATACCTGGTTAAGCTACAGATTTGAACATGGTAATTTAAAAGGATTTGGTATTTCAGCAGGTTATCAATATCAGGGAGGGAGACAGTCCTGGTTTGGAACAACGGCAAAGTATGATCAAAGCCTTGAAGATTATTTTGACACCAACTTCGGGATTTCTTATGTAGCAAAAAAATTCGATGTCAATCTATTGCTGAACAACGTTCTGAACAGAAAGCTTTACAGCGGGTATAGATCAGATGATGGCTCATACGCATGGATCTACAATGCTCCACGTAACTGGAGGTTATCAATCGGATATAAATTTTAAATAATTAAAAGTTAGCCTTTGCGAAGGTTAACTTTTTTCTATGAAGAAAAAGCACCACCATAAAAAGAAAGTTTCTTTTACAAAGAAATGGTCTGCCAAACTGCATTTGTGGTTTGGTTTGTCCGTTGGTATCATTGTTTTCATTGTTGCTTTAACAGGTACAATGTATGTTTTCAAAGATGAGATTCAAAAAGTTCTCAGAAAAGATGCCATTTATGTAAAAGCTGAAACCATCACCCAAAATCCTCTTTCCATTCAAGTTCTTAAAGAAAAGGTTTCTTTGGAAATGAATGAAAAATACCCTGTCAGCTCTATTGAAATTCAGTTAGATAAAAACAAATCTTATGAATTTCTTTATTACGAAAAAAACAAAAAAGCCTGGAATTATTTTGATGAAGTTCTTATCAATAAACTGGTATATGTTAATCAGTATACAGGAGAAATTACTGGAATTTATAATGAAAAATATGACCTCTTTCCTATTTTAAAAGCCATTCACTGGAGTTTATTATTAAAATCAGATTGGGGAAAATATGTAGTAGGAATTCCTACAGTCCTGTTTATCTTCATGCTGATCACGGGAATTATTTTATGGTGGCCAAAGAACAAAAAAGCAAGAAAAGGACGATTCTGGTTCAGCTGGGAAAATGTGAAGACCTGGAAACGTAAAAATTACGACCTTCATAATGTATTAGGTTTTTATGCTTCATTCTTGGCCCTGCTGATGAGTATTACAGGGATTTACTTTGCCTATCCGTACGTCAAAAACACCTTCAATCTTACACTTTCGGGCTCTTTGGAGCTGCCAAAAGAAAAGGAAATCAAATCTCCGGACTCCCTGATGATCAAAAACACATCCGTTTTTGATCTTACCGCTCAGGAAACCAGAAAGCTTTATCCCACCTCTTCCAGTTTCAGAATTCCACTGAACGGAAAAAACAAAAAGGGAAAAGAATTAAAGAACATACCGATTACCATATATGGACAGGAAGGACGCTACAGTGAGAGAAATACATTGGTCTTTGACAAATATTCAGGGAAACTTCTTGCAGATAAACCTCATCAGAAACTGAGCAATGCAGAAAAATATGCCAATGCCAACTATGATATCCACACAGGATCCTATTTTGGGCTGTTCGGGAAAATTTTATGGTTCATTACGGGTCTCATCTGCACATCACTCCCCGTTACCGGCTTTTTAGTATGGTGGGGAAAACAAAAGAAACAAGGAAAGAAAATATAATGAAAAAAGCGCTTTTATCAGCCGCATGCTTAGGGTCGGCAACAGTTTTTGCACAGGTTAAGGACAGCCTGCAGACCAACAATGTGGATGAAGTTGTGATGACTGCTTCCAGAAAAAAAGAAAGTATTAAAGAAATACCAAGCTCAGTAACGATTGTTGCAGAAAAGCAGATCCAGTCTCAGCTTACCGTCAATTCTGATATCACCAGCATTCTTCAGTATACGGTTCCCAGCTTAGGGACCAACTCCGGGCAGACCTCCAACACAGGCCAGACTTTAAGAGGTCGTCAGGTTCTTGTTCTTATTGACGGAATTCCACAATCTACCCCTTTAAGAAACGGGGCAAGAGACATCAGAAGCATCGATCCTTCTGTTATTGAAAGAATTGAAGTGATCAAAGGAGCCTCTTCTATCTACGGAAACGGTGCAGACGGCGGAATCATCAACTATATCACCAGAAGAAGTAAATCTGATAAAAAAATTTCCGGACTTACCCAGGTTGGTTTTACAGGCCAGACCTATGGAGGAACTTTAGGAATAAGAGCCAGCCAGCTGCTATCCGGAAAAGTGAATAAATTTGATTATGTTTTCTCTCTTGCCTATGAAAGAACCGGCTATATGAAAGATGCCGACGGAGTGAACCTTACTCCAACCTACAGCCCTGCAAAAATGGATAACTATAACGGAATGCTTAAAGTTGGTTACAATATCAATAATGACCAGAGAATTGAAGCTTCTTACATTGGATATTCCTCCAGATCTGATCTTAACTTAGGGCTCGTAACCGGAAAATACGGCTTTAAACCAACCATTGGCGAAGGTGTAGGAAAAAATCTCGAAACGACGCCTCAGGGAACACCAAAAAACCACAATTTCAGGATCAATTATGATAACCAGAATCTTTTTGGAGGAACTACTTCATTGAATTTCAATGCTTATATGCAGGATTTCAAGACAGTATACGGATACAGCGACACCTTCTTCGGAGGAGGGCAGTCCAACGTCATTTCCAAAAAATATGGCGCCAGATTCAACTTTGATACAAAGCTTTGGAACGCTCAAAATTCGCAGGCTGAAGTCATGTACGGAATGGATATCCTTAATGACCAGACCGTTCAGAAGCTTGAAGATGGGCGTTACTGGACACCGGATATGAATATGACCAATCTGGCCCCTTTTGTGTTGGTTAAAATCGATTTATTAAAAAAATTAACCATTAAAGGAGGTCTTCGCTACGAAAACATGAACGTTAAAGTAGGAGATTTTAATACCCTTTCCTCTATTAAAAGTGACGGAACTTTTACAACAAGCATTTTTGTTACCGGTGGAAAACTAAAATATAATGCATTAGTGGCTAATTTAGGAGTACGTTACAATATTGAACCGTTCGTTAACCTGTTCGGAAGCTTCTCTCAGTCCTACTCTATCAATGAGCTGGGAAGAATTCTGAGAACATCTACCCAGGGAACCATTCAAAATCTTGAAACCAAGCCTATCATTGTCAACAATTATGAATTCGGTGCTACAGGACAGATTTCAAAATGGGTCAACTACGAAATTACGTCTTATGTAAGCACTTCAAAACTGGGGGCTTCATTTGTACAGAGTGCAGACCGGGCATTAACCATACAGAGGTCGCCAGAAATTGTTTACGGTGTAGAAGGGTTCCTTCACTTTACCCCTGCAAAATGGATCAATTTCGGAGGAAGCTACAGCTGGATGGAAGGGATTACCTCTATTAAAGACGATGGGGATTATTCTGCAAAAATCAATAACAGCCGGATTTCTGCGCCTAAGATACTTGCTTATGTTCAGGCAAGACCTATACAAACTCTATCAATTGGTTTTGACATGCTGCACGCCTTTGAGCAGGACAGATTTCAGCCAAATGCAAAAACCGGATTATTTGTATACGGAGAAGGTTATGTTCCGGAATACACTGTTTTTAATTTTAAATCAAGCTACGAAATCAATACAAACTGGAGAGTTTCGTTGGGTATTGAAAACCTGTTCAACAAAATGTATCAGCCTGCCATAGCATGGTGGTCTGCTCGTGACAGCGAATTCGTGAATTCACTGGGGAGAAGAGGCACTCTGATGCTTGAATATAAATTTTAATTAAACTAAATAAAAAGATAAATTTATCTTTGTGATACTTTGAACTGCGATATGAGAAAAAAACATCATCATAAGAAAAAACCGGGCTTTTTCAAAAAATGGTCAGCCAAACTGCACCTGTGGCTAGGTCTGGGAATTGGCTTTTTGATTTTTATCATTTCCATTACAGGAGCGCTTTATGTTTTCAAAGACGAAATAGAAAATCTCACCAGAAAGGACGTCATCTACCACAATGAACAGAATATAGCACAAAAGCAGGTTCTCCCCATCAGAGTAATAGAAAAAGCTGTTGCCGAACAGGTAAAAGAAAAGTATCCTATCCATTGGGTAAATGTCCCTATCGATAAAAAAATGTCGTACATATTTTATTGGTATGAGCATAATACGGATACCTGGAATTATTTTGATGAATTTCCGATCTATAAAGCGGCTTATGTAAATCCTTATACGGGAAAAGTCCTCAGAACATATGATGAAAAGAACGGATTCTTCAATATTGTAAAAATGATCCACTGGAGCTTTTTACTGAAACAGGACTGGGGAACCTATGTAGTGGGAATCCCCGTTATCATTTTTATCATTATGCTAATTACCGGAATTGTTCTCTGGTGGCCTAAAAATAAAGCAGCAAGAAAGCAACGTTTTTCTTTTAAATGGAAAAACATCAAAAGCTGGAAAAGAAAGAATTATGACCTTCACAATGTGCTTGGCTTTTATTCCTCCATCTTTGCTCTCATCTTCGCAATTACAGGACTTTTTTATGCTTTTTTCTTTGTACAGGCTATGATATACGTGATATTCTCCGGGGGAGAAACAAAATATCCGGATTTTTCCTACATTAAAACCAAGGCTCCGATAGAACTACGGACTGAAGGAACACTGGACAAAGTCATTCATACTGTACAGCAGAAATATCCTGATGCTTTCGGTTTTGCTATTGACCTTGGCCATGAACATATGGATGATCATGAGCATCCTAATTTTGAAGTGTTTGTAAAGCACCTTTCTTATTCTTATCACAAAAGCAGCAGCCTTATTTTTGATGAAAACTCCGGCGAACTGCTCCACACCCACGATCCCAAGGACAAAAACTTCGGCGAAAAAGCAGTAGCGGCCAACTATGACATTCATGTAGGAGCCATTTTAGGGCTTCCAACAAAGATCATTGCATTTATTGTAAGCCTCCTTTGTGCATCCTTACCTGTAACCGGATTTATGATCTGGTGGGGCAGAAGAAAAAAGAAACCGATAAAAGCTGCATAAAAGTTTTTTAAATAAAAGTTTGTTAATAATTCATTAATACAATCTTTTTTATAATTTTAACCCTTTAGAATTTATAAACAGGAAATGTCATTAATAGATTTATCAAAACAAGTTGCTCTAGGAATTGATATCGGCGGAACGAATACAAAGTTCGGAGTAGTAAACCATCGCGGTGAAGTTCTGGAAAAAGGAAGTCTGAGAACTGATGAGTACGAAAAAGTGGAAGACTTTATCGAAGCATTGTATGAGCAGGTTCAGCCCCTGATCGAAAAATACGGTACAGAGAAAAACTTTGACGGAATTGGAGTAGGCGCTCCTAATGCCAACTATTATAAAGGAACCATCGAACAGGCTCCCAACTTACCCTGGAAAGGACTGATCCCTTTCAGTGAGCTGATGAAAGCCAAATTCAGCCTGCCATGCACCATTACCAATGATGCTAATGCAGCTGCACTTGGGGAAATGCTTTTCGGAGCAGCCCGTGGTATGAAGGATTTTATTATGATCACTCTGGGAACCGGTGTAGGCAGTGGAATTATTTCCAATGGAAGCCTGATTTACGGACATGACGGTTTTGCAGGAGAACTTGGCCACACGATCGTAAAACCCGGCGGAAGAAAGCACTGGAGCACAGGATCTGAAGGAAGCCTGGAAGCTTATGCATCAGCCACAGGAATTGCGATCACCGCAAAAAAAATGAGGGCTGAATTTCCTGAATCTATGCTGAGCCAATATCCTGAAGAATCCATTAACTCAAAAACGGTACATGAATGTGCCATAAAAGGTGACCCAATTTCTATTGAGGTTTTCAGATATACGGGACAGAAGCTGGGTGAAGCTTTGGCGAATTTCGTCATGTTTTCTTCACCGGAAGCCATTCTTTTATTCGGCGGCGTGATCAAGGCCGGTGATTTTATTTTGAAGCCTGCAAAGCTTCATATGGAAAGAAATCTTCTTCCGATCTTCAGAAATAAAGTAAAACTGGTTTTCAGTGAACTTGATGAAGCAGATGCTGCCATTCTTGGAGCAAGTGCTTTAGTTTGGGAAAAATAACTGAAACAGCATTAAAATATAGAAGCATCCTTTTGGGGATGCTTTTTGTTTTTAAACAACATACTCAATTGATTTTCCACAGATCTCACAGAATTATTTTGTGCCATATCTTTCAATTTATCGTCTCATCAATCATTAAAACATGCTATCAATTCTGTTTTAAATCATTCTGTTTATCATCCGAAATGAAAAAGTTTTTCTTATTTTTGATTGGTTTTTTACTCATTTTCTGCAAATGCAGAGAGAAGAAAACGGCTAATAAATAATTAAAAATAATGGATAATAATAATTTAGAACAGATCACTTTCGGCGGTGGATGCTTCTGGTGTGTGGAAAGCTGTTTCAATATGCTTAAAGGCGTGCAATCTGCTATCTCCGGATATTCAGGAGGCCACAAAGACAATCCAACCTATGAGGAAGTGTGTACAGGAGAAACGGGACACGCTGAAGTGGTACAGATTACTTTCGACCCTAAAATCATTTCTTATGCACAGCTGATGGATGTATTTTTCTTCCTTCATGATCCTACCCAGCTAAACAGACAGGGCAATGATATCGGAACACAATACCGTTCCGTTATTTATTATAAGGATGAAGCAGAAAAAGCTAAAGCTGAGGAAGCCCTTAAAAAATCCGAAGAATCAGGTAAATGGCCCGGAAAATATGTGACAGAAATAACTCAGTTCGAGAAGTTCTGGCCTGCTGAACAGCATCACCAGGGTTATTATAACGTGAACCCTAACAAACCTTACTGTAGTGCCGTAGTAGGCCCGAAGATCCAGAAATTTAAAAAACATTTTGGAGAACTAGGAATGCTGAATGAAGCGTAAAAAATATAAAGCGAATATCTTTTTGATGTTCGCTTTTTTTTGTGAAAAATTACTCTTCTGCTTCTATAGAATCTTTTTGTTTGCCGGCATATTTATAAATAATAAGAGATGTTGATTTTCGTAATTCTCTTCCGTTATCCGGATCTATTCCATCGTCTGTAAAAAACTCAACTTCATTATAATATTTTGAATACCAAGTTCTGCCAAGAGCATTCTGTTTGGTCAGAGTATCTTTTCTTGTAATCTTTTTAAAATGTTGGAACAGGTGCTCGTTCATGGCTACAATATCAAGTCCCGGCCTAATATAACTGCTGTCTGTCGCAACATATCTTTCGCCATTCCAGTACATATATTTTTTTTCACCAGCAGGCTCCACCCCTGACATCAAGCCTAAGGTAAAAGGTCCGTCATTTATTTTCTTGTTATTAGAAAATACAACATTTCCTGTGACAAGGAATAAGAGCAGCGCAATCTCCATAATACCCAAGCCATTCTGTTTTACGAATTCCGGCACACTGAAATTTTGCGTAGTCTCTACTGTATTTGTTAGGCTAATGACAATACCAGAATTTACCCCTGGGATAACTTCTTTATCATCAACACTTATTTTCACCGTAGTTGATTTTGCTTCATCATTCTTTTTGACAAAGGTTCTGGAAAAATCTGTGAAGTCTGTATAACCTAAGTATTCACTGAGCTTATTCAGAATTTTTATGTCTTTTATATTGGGTTCTGTATTATCCCGTAAACAAGCATCATAGTACCTAACGAAGGTCTTTTCGTTAATTATAAACTTTAGCTTTTTCTCAAAATGGTCAACAAGTTCTTTACACCAACCATTCTTAGTGCTTTCAGCAGGGAAATCTTTTCTTGCCTTCTCAAATACCTCATGAATTAGTAGTTTTTTCTTGGACATATATAGTTTTTTCTGTCTTTACAAAATAGGTGATTATCTATCATACCACATTACGGATTCCCATAAGGCCTCCGTTGTCCAGAACGTGTCCACAGATGTCCAAAACGTGTCTAACATCTGCGTCATCATTTGCCGCATCTTTGCTTCAGAAATCAGTGACAAACAAAACATTACAAAAACAAATGTACAAAACTGATTTCAAAATAACCAGATAAAACGGAGGAAAACTCCGGGTTGGGAAGCAGATGTTTTTCCTCCGTTTTTGAAGGTTCACTTCCCAAAAATTTAAGAAGCGCTTCGAAATTTTAAACCGTGTACTGCCCGTGATATCTACATCACAGGAGGAAGAAAAACAATTTCAACTTCAAAAAATTTAAGGAAATGATCCAGTTTATAATAATGCTATTAGGTTTAGCATTTTCAAATAATAACGCTAATACGGCAACATGTAATAACAATCAAGAACAACCAACAGTGCAACTGGCAGGTGATCTGGGAGAAGGTTTAGATCCGGGAGACGGAGGCCCAATTGGAGGAAATACGGGACAACTCCCACCTCCTCCCTCAAATAACCCTTAATATTCAGTAAAAGAGCGGATTGTATAAATCTGCTCTTTTTCTTATTTTGCAGGAAAAACTATTCATGAAAACATTTTTGTTTCTATCCTTACTGATCATCTTATTTTCCTGCAGAAGGGAAAGTAACATAGAAAGCCATCACAAAAACCCCAATTATGAGAAAGCAAAGCAATTCCGTATTGCAAATAAATCTGATTCGGCATTTTATTATTATAATTTGGCAAAAAGTGATTACACAGCCAACAACGATTCATTAGGTGCCGCCAAATCATTAGTAAATATGGCAATGCTGCAAACTACTTCTGGCGATTTCTATGGAAGTATTGAATCTTCATTGGAGGCAAATAGCCTGCTTAAAAATGAAAAAGACAGCATTACAAGAAGCACTTTAGCTATAAATTATAATAATATGGCTATGGCATTTAACTTTCTTAAAGAGTATGAAAAAGCTTTTGAGCTATTTAAAAAAGCACTAAAATATGTTGACAATAAGGAAGGCCAATATTTATGTTATAATAATATTTCAGATGTATTAATAAGCCAGAAAAATATAAAATTGGCAAAAAAATATCTGCAAAATGCAATCCTGGCAAAAGACAGTATTAATTATTCCAGAGCTTTAAATAATTTTGCCAAAGCAAAATACCTAGATGATAAAAATTATAACCCACTATCAGAGCTATATAAAGCATTGGCAATTAGAGAAACACAACAGGATAATTGGGGGAAAAATTCTAGTTATGCTACGTTATCCGACTACTTTGCAGAAAAAGATAAAATAAAAGCTCTTTTTTTTGCAGAAAAAATGCTACAAACTGCGTCAAATAACAGAAGCCCAGATGACAAAAAAGAAGCTTTATTGAGAATCATCTATTTAGATCCCCCTAATTACTTAAAAAACTTTCAAAAATTTAATACTGTTAGTGATAGTATACAAACAGCAAGAAGCAAAGCAAAAAACCAATTTGCTCTTATTAGGTTTGATGTTGAGAAAATGAAAACGGACATTGCAGAAGGGCGCAACCAATTATTAATAAAAAATGTTCTTGTTGCAAGTCTAATTATAATGATCATCATTATAATTCTTTTATATCGGAAACGACAGACAAGACTAAGAAAAGAAAAAGAATTAGAGATTAAAAACACACAGCTCACAATCTCAAAAAAAGTTCATGATGTAGTCGCCAATGGCATTTATCAGGTCATGACCAAAATAGAAAACCAGGAAAATTTTGATAAAGAAGAAGCCTTGGACGAGCTGGAATTTGTTTATGAAAAATCCAGAGATATTTCCTATGAAAAACCTGATCATGAAAATGATAAAAAAGATTACAAAGAGAAAATATCAAGCCTTATCGCTTCTTTTAAGAATGAAAATACAGATACTTATACCGTAGGAAATGAAGCAGGAATTTGGACTGACATTTCTCAGTACACTTTCGATGAAATATATCAAATCGCCCGAGAGCTGTTAGTCAATATGAAAAAACACAGCCACGCTTCGCGGGTTATTTTTAAATTTGAAAAAATTGATAATATCATTAAAATTCAATATTCAGACGATGGAATCGGAATTCCCGGGGATATGGTCTACAAAAATGGACTGAAAAATACGGGAACCCGTATTGCCGCTATCCGCGGAGAAATTATTTTTGACAATAAATCTGAAAAAGGACTGAAGATTACGATTTCATTTCCTGCTTCTTAAAAAAGACCTAAAGAATGTTCAAAAAAATTTTAATAGCCGAAGACCACGAAAGCAGCAGTATATCTGTACAAAAAACACTGGAAGATCTCCATATCTTTCATGCTGACTACGTATATTACTGTGATGATGCAGTCGCTAAAGTTAAAAAATCAATTCGCGAGAATGATCTTTATGATTTATTAATTACCGATCTCTCTTTTGATGAGGATCACCGTGAGCAAAACATTAAAGAAGGAAAGGAACTGATTAGGGAAGCACGTGAATTAATCCCCAATCTCAAAGTGATCGTTTTTTCCGGAGAACATAAATCCGGAGTCATTGATTCTCTTTTTAACGAATATAACATCAACGGCTTTGTCCGTAAAGCCCGAAACGATTCGAAGGAGCTGAAAAAAGCAATCGCATCGGTTTATGTCAATGAAAACTATCTGCCCCTTGACCTTAAGCAGGAAGTTAAAAAGCTTAATAGCTATGAGTTTGCGTCCTATGATATTACACTCGTTTCTCTCCTTTCTCAGGGAGTCTTGCAAAAAAACATTCCTACTTACCTTCAGAATAACAATATTAAACCCAACAGCCTGAGCAGTGTGGAAAAAAGGCTGAACAGCTTAAAAGAAAACCTCAATGTAGCAAGCAATGAACAGCTGGTTGCTTTCTGCAAAGACCTGGGAATTATTTAATCCCGTTTCAATACTTTTATATTAAACCTTTCAAAAAACTTGAAAGGTTTCTGTTTTACGGATTCCCGTAAGGAAAATTATCACCATCCCGATATTTTTGTCAGTATCAAATTAAAAAATCCAGGCAATGGCAAAAATAATTTTTCAAAATGAGGCACTAGTTGGCACATCTGAAATCAGGCCCGCTTCTACTCAGATTTTAAGTGACAGGGATATTCTAAAAAAACGATCGGAAAAATATCTAAACTTAATTAAAACAATGGATACAGAACTCCTTAGTGAAACAAGAGGAAAGGAAGAGATGATGGCAAAGATTCATGAAGAATTTGGTTCCGCTCAGCTCGCTGATCTTCCCGTAGGAATTTTGGCTAAATGCTATTTAGGACATCCTTATGAAGTTCACACTTTAGATTTAAGTGCAGAGCAAATCATTAAACATTATACCATAGGAGAACCCCTGCCCGACCATTTTGAAAAAGCAAGAACCCTGGCTAAACATAACGCTTATCTTTTTGTAGAAGTATATAAAGATAAACTTATCCTCATCCGCGAAGACGGAACAGCAGCCAAACTATAACCCTGAAAAATCAATACAATGTCACAAAAAGTAATTTCATACGCAGACCTTTCAAGGATCAACAGTGCCTTGAGCTCGCTCAAAACAGATATGCGGGAAGTCAATATAGAATTGGGAGGCCTTAATACAAAGCATGATCACCTGAAAAGTGATTTATTGCAGCTGACCCTTTCATTCTCTGATTTTGTAGAATCAGATATAAAACATAAAGCATTGCAACTCGCCGAAACTCGACAGGGAAATCTGAAACAGGACCTTCAGATAAAGTTCGGATATTATGCAGAAGTCCGTAGAATGGCCACCGGAATTCTCCAGGGTGTAGACACCGGAATTATAGGCGATGATACATTACGCTACACAACCGAGGAGGTTATGATAAAAGCCCCCAATTATTGGCTAGCTCCAGCTTTGGTTGTACTTGCTTCCTGGATTCGTGATGATAAAGACACCACTGAAAAAGCCTTGATCGAAAGCTTAAAAAGAGACGATTACAAAACAACTCTTTTCCTTATGCTTGTTATGAGAAGATTAGGAAGAAATGATGCCTGTTTCCAATGGATGAAAAGGTATTTTCTTCATCAGAATCCACACAACCTGGACAGGGAGTTTATCATTATTCTGGAAGCCATCACAACCGGAGTTTTTCAGCCCACTTCTCATCAGTTGATGATTACCAATGTTAAAAGCTGGATTGAACAGCTTACTCAAACAGATAACTATATTGATAAACAGAAAGCTCAATGGACTCATTTTTTTGAAAAAAAAGGCTCCTTATCCTCGAAAAAATACCCGTTACTTGAGGAGTTTGCCACGAATTGGGACAATCTGAAAACTTCTGTAACCCAGGCAAGATCTCATCATGCACTAGATATACACTTTAAAAGTATTTTCGAAACCACAACAGATTATTCTAAAGCTACAAAGATTCAGCTTGATGAAATTCTTTCTTTATTGGTGACTAATTTTGATGATGAAGAGCTTCCATTACAAAATGAAGTTAGGCTCAATCAGCTCATCATTCAGAAAGATGGAGATAAAAAAGCGGCGCAATTTTTAATGGATGATGAGAAACACATTTTTGACGAAAAAGTAGATTTCCTTCAGATGCTGACGAATGCCGCATTCGATCCAGAATTAACCGGTGCCACAAAAGTTACGCAGGCTCTTGCTGTTTCCATCAGTCAGCCCTGGATTGTAGAAGCTCATGACACTTTTACTGCAAAATACAGAAACGATATCGAGGAAAATGTTGATCTGATTATCGATGGGTTTAAGACCTCAACCCCCGATGGAAGTGACGAAACGGAACAATTACAAAAACACGAACAGTACTGGACTGATTTTCTTGAAAATGAATTAAAAAAACTGACTTTTCCATTAGCTGTAATTTCCTGCGTAGGTTTAATTTCTGTGGCAGTTTTAATAATTTTTAAATTCGAAATTATAGGAATTATAGGAGCTTTGATTGGTGGATTAATTATTTGGAGCTCTATCAGCAATTATAAAAAAGCAAAGAAAAAAACGATAGAAACCATTACAGAAAGAAAGACCAAATCCAAAGAAGTTCTACGCGGATGCATTGCTGAAACCGTAGATTACAGAAAAGAATTTACCCACGAAGATGCAAAGGCTGAGATTTTAAGACAGACCTTAATGTCTATAACTCCCGAAGATTTTTCAAGCACATCCAGAGATACAAGAACCATTTTACAACCTTCCTAATAGTCACAACATGAAAGATATTAAAAACCATTCTGAAGAAAACAAAAACCATAGCCCGCAACAGCCACCACAACCCAATTTATTCCACGGAAGAACCGAAGGTGATAAAACAAATGCAAAGTTTCCAGATTGGGATATTCTTCCTCCTAACCGGATCATTAATCCAAGAATAAAAACTCAGTAATGAAATCTCCTGTTACTTATGCTGATTGGGCTGATCTGTTTGACCGTTTCAGTAAAGGTGAAGATGTTGCATTGGATGAAATGAATTCCGGGCATTTTGATCTTGACGCCGGAACAGCTCACCGTTTTTACGCCAGAGCTGAAAAAGCCTATAAAGCCAGGAAAAAAATGTGGTTGGATCAGTATCAGAGGAGTTTTATCCTTCACAATGTGAAAACCATTGAAGAACTTGAATTTGTACTTCAGAATAATAAGAAAACAATATCAGTTTTAGCAAAATTTGCCTATTCAAAAGGTCTACCCAATGATTTGAGAGAGAGTTTTGTAAAAGATTTTACAGGTTTTGTGAATGACTTTAAAAAAAATTTAAAAGACAATACCCCAAAAGACTGTCAAGAGAGAGAGAAAATGCTGATGATAATCAATTCATTCAGCTTCTGCGAATTCCAACTAAACCAATCTTCTGAAGAGGCTCCTAATCCCAATTCTTCAACAGGAAGAAAAATTATTTTTTGAGTATGGCAAACAAAGAAGAATTTAAAAATTCTTTATCAAGGATGTTTCGTGCGAGAATCCCTTTTATCTCGATACGGAGCATAGAAAGATCAAGAGTTTTAGAAATAATACAGCACCTGTCGGAAGAAATTAATATTCCGATCTATATTCATAGCCTGTCACACGGAACCATGGATATTAAAACCAGGAAAGCAATCAATGATGACCGTTCTGTTGCCGGTGGAATCGATTTCGCCGTTCAGAATATTTCACAAAGACAAAACCTTACTTTTATTTTCACGGAAGTAAGTGATATCGAGGATGATAATATCGTATCCAGACACATTTATGATTGCGTGGTCCAGGCTATTGAGAAAGGCGGAAGCATTTGCATCATCTCTACAAAAAGCGTCTGGTCACAGTTGCAGCGTTTAGGAATGACCCTTACATTGAACCCGCCTAACGAAGAAGAAATGCTGATCGTAGTGAAAGACTGTGTGATGCCTTACAAAGGTTCTATTCCTATTGAGTGGGATGAAAATGATTTCAAAATGGCCGCAACTATTTTAGCCAATATGACCAAAATAGAAGCTGAAAATGTTCTGGCAACCCAAATGGCAAAAGGTTCTCTTACAAAAGACGACATTAAAAGCCTGAGTATGGAAAAAGATAAGCTTTTCAATGATATTTCCGGTCTCGAAAAAGTAAAAGTAGATCCATCTTTGATATCTGTTGGAGGGCTTAATGGCTTACATCAGTGGCTTGATAATCAGAAACAATTGCTAACTGCAGATTTAAAATCAAGAAAACTTCGTCCGCCGAGAGGCGTATTATTGGTGGGGGTTCCGGGTTGTGGAAAATCTTTGTCTGCAAAATTAATTGCTGCTACATGGAACCTTCCGTTGTACAGGTTAGATTTTGCATCCATACAGGGGATGTATGTGGGACAATCTGAAAACAGATTAAAAGAAGCATTTGAATCAGCAGACAATGCGGCCCCTTGCATTTTATGGATTGATGAAATTGAAAAAGGATTAGCCGCCAATGCCAACGATTCATCCGGAGTAACGACAAGAATGATTGGTCAGTTTCTTTTCTGGCTGCAGGAAAGCACCGAAAAAGTTTTTGTGGTAGCAACAGCCAATGATGTAACCAAACTGCCTCCGGAACTGCTTAGAAAAGGTAGATTTGATGAGCTTTTCTTTGTAGATCTTCCACAGGATCAGGAAAGGGCCGATATTATCAATCTTTATCTTAAAAAGAACCTTTTACCAGCGCCTTCTTCTTCAACTTTTGAAAAGCTGATAGCCATTTCGGCAGGTTTTGCCGGATCTGATCTGGAAGGAGCTGTAAGAGACGTCGCTATACAGGCAGTAATTAACGGAGATTCTTTTATCACCGACGAGCTCTATGAAAAGTGCTTCCAAAACATTGTCCCGCTAAGCAAAACCAGCCCTGAAAGAATTGAATCAATCAGAAATTGGGGTAAAGAAAGAGCCCTTCCCGCTTCAGGCTTGGCATGGAATTCATCTCCGAATGATAAAGTTTCTGCTAAACGCACCATCATTATATAACAGAGTGATCTCACAATATTCAGATACAAACCTTTCAATTTCTTTGAAAGGTTTTTTGTTTTACGGATTCCCGTAAGGATCAGATTTGTAAGCTTTATACTTTTGAAATGTTAACCAATAAAAAATTTAGCATGGCAAAAAAACCATTAGGAACAAAAGCAAGAACAGGAGAAAAATGCCCTGAATCAGGAGTATGGAAAGTTGTTGGAAATCCATCTACAACAGCACCTATTTCTGAAGGCGATACAATTCCTCCCTATAGCGGTAACGCTGTTACATGGGAGTTAATTCAGTACGCCTAAATTCTATCCAGTGATCATTAAATTGATCGCTGGATTTAAATTAACAACTTAAAAAATTATAATTATCATGAAAAAACTACTATTCACAACCCTTTTGGCTACAGGTCTGCTTCTTCCGGTCAATTTTACTGCAGCTGTAAACAACACTGCTTCCAAAACAGAATTATCATCTAAAAAACAAAAGAAAAAAACAAAGAAGAGTAAAAGTACTAGTTCCGGATCTAAAAAATCAGGATCTTTTTACTCATCAAATAAAAGTTGTACATATAACGGAAATAAGCTCTACGTAGGTAAAAGAGGCGGCTGCTATTACTATGCAGGAAGCAGGAAGCAATACGTGGACAGATCATACTGTTCAAATTGTAATTAATATTAAAACAAAATAACCATGAAACTTAGATTTTTATTAATATTTATTTCTTTGCTTTCTTCATTAACTCAAATGGATGCACAAAGAAAAACAACAAGTGTAAAAGGATACACAAGAAAAGACGGAACTTATGTAAGGCCACATACCAGAAATCATAATTCAGGAATTGGGCATTCGTCATACAATTCCGATGGAGGCTTATCTTCTTCTGATTCTAGTGAAAGCGAAACTTCCATCAATAATAAGAAAATGCAAAGTGGTCAGTATTTGAATTATACTTCTGAATACGATGGAGATAAAATTGAAAAATCAAAATTAATTTCTATTCAAAATTCTGATCCTGAAAGTAAGGATGGTAATATAATTTATTTATCTGTTTTATATTATAATGGAAATATAATAGATATATGTCCTGTTACGAAAAATATTATTAATAAATGGGATTTTGATAGTATCTACCACTCTATAGATCAGGATAAACTTACCCCTGAACACGCTTTAGACTTAATTTCAAATTATCATTGGAGTATTTATAAAGAGAAAATCACTAAAAGCTTCAAATACGTTAGTTCTTATGATAAGCCATTCCCTTCATATTTAGCAAAGTCTATTGAGTCAATAAAACTAAAATAAAAATACACTCATCATATTTCAAAAAAAGCGAAGATTTCTCTTCGCTTTTCTATTTTCTTATCATTTCCGTATGTGGAATATCATCTTCCAGGTATTTTTTCCCGGTATCTACAAATCCGAATTCGGAATAAAATCTTAATAAATAATCCTGTGCCGAGATTTTAATCTCTGAAGTATGGAAACGGTTCTCTATTGTTTCTACAGCATACTTAATCAGCTGTCGTCCAAGGTTTTTTCCTCTTGCCTGTTCCGTTGTAAGAACTCTTCCGAGAGAAGTTTCATCATACTTTATTCCTTTGTCAAAAACACGGCAGTACGCAAGAATCTGCCCATCTTCTTCAGCCCAGATATGAATTCCCTTCTGGTCGTAATTATCCAGATCAGGATAAGGACAGTTCTGCTCTATTACAAAGACATCAATACGGGCCTTTAAGACCGAGTACAGCTCAGGAACTGTAAACTCGTCGAACGTTTTAATCTTCCAGATTATATTACTCATCAAAACTTACATTATTATTTTTCAGGAATTCATTCGTTTTCTGAATAAAATCCAGGATCTCATCACCACCCGTTTTCTTTTCCGCAGAAGTTACATACAGTTCGGGCAAATCATCCCAGGTTTTGTGCAGCTCGTTTTTATAGTTTTCTACATTTTGTATTGCAACATTCGGTTTCAGCTTATCAACTTTCGTGAAAACAATTGAAAAAGGAATTCCGCTTTCCCCGCACCACTGGATAAATTCCAGATCTATCTTTTGCGGAGTATGTCGTGAATCTACCAAAACGAAAAGGTTCACCAGGTTTCTTCTGTTCAGAATATAATTGGTAATCAGCTTTTCAAAATCCTTTCTTATAGATTTTGAAACCTTTGCATATCCATAACCCGGTAAATCCGTCAGATACCAGTCTTCATTTACTAAAAAATGATTGATCAGCTGAGTTTTTCCCGGAGTTCCGGAAGTTTTTGCCAGATCCTTGTGATTCATCATCGCATTAATCAGTGATGATTTTCCGACATTAGACCTTCCGATAAAAGCATATTCAGGCATAGTAGGCTCTGGGCATTCCTGCCATTTCCCACTACTCTTTACAAAATTTGCTGTTTTAATAACCATCTCTCGAATATTTTAGAAAAACAAACCATTAAGAAAAACTCTTAATGGTTTATTATTATTTGTTTTAAACTTTGTCTTTTAACCAGCTGTAGAGAATTTCATTGAATTCGTCCGGCTTCTCCATCATCGCAGCATGTCCGCATTTCTCGATCCAGAAGAGATCTGAATTTGGAATAAACTTATGCATATCTTCAGCCACTTCAGGAGGTGTTACATTATCCTGCCTCCCCCAGATCAAACACGTAGGGGTCAAAATCTTAGGAAGGTCGTTCAGCATATTATGTTTAATAGCGCTTCTTGCCAGCATTACTGTTTTTATTCCTTTCATTCTGTCATTTACTACAGAAAAAACCTCGTCTACAAGATCTTCTGTGGCGATAGCAGGATCATAGAAAACCTCTTCCGTTTTCTTCCTTATGTAGGAACGGTCGTTTTTTCTTGGGAAACTGTCTCCGAAAGTTCTTTCATACAATCCAGAGCTTCCTGTTAATACAAGATTTTTCACCAGGTCCGGCCTTGCCAGAGTCAGAATAAGTCCCACATGTCCTCCCATAGAGTTTCCTACAATAGTAACAGGTCCGGAAATATGACTTTCTATAAACTTGATAATATATTTGGCTATAGTGGTAAGATTAGTATTGAGTACCGGTAAATCATAGATAGGCAACTGAGGAACATATACCTTGAATCCCTTTTCCGAAAAAAAATCTACCATCTTATCGAAATTACTCAAACCACCCATTAAACCGTGCAACAGCACCAATGGATGTCCTTCTCCCGCCTCTACAAAAGTATATTTCTTTTCTTTTTTTGTACTAAATATCATAAAATGCCTTAATAAAGCTCTGCAAAAATACAAATTAAACCTCAAAAAAATTTTGATTACCCTAATTTAAACTAAAAATAATATAATATCATCCTTTTTCTTTACTTTTTTCAGAACCTCTTTACTATGGCCTAAATAATACATTTTACAACAAACAACATATCAATTACTTACCCGTTTCAAATTGAATCTTTAATAAAACTTATTAACATTAAGTCAAAAAGTGGGAAAAAGTGGGAAATTTTGGAAATTATTATATAAATTTGTCCCAAATGAAAAGTTTCATTGGAACATATGAGTGTAAAATTGACGACAAAGGCCGTTTAAAAGTTCCCTCCTCCCTGATCAAACAGATGGAAAACTTCGACGATAAGGCATTTGTAGTCAAGAGATCTGTGTTCCAACCTTGCCTCGAAGTCTATCCTATGAATGCATGGGACAAACTGATGGGCAAAATTAATAAGCTAAACAGATTCATTAAAAAGAATGCTGATTTCATTCGAATGTTTACGGCAGGGGTAAAAACAGTAGAGTTGGACAATGCGGGAAGACTTCAGATCTCAAAAGATCTGGTTCATTTTGCAAACCTTCAGAAAGATACTGTCATTACCAGCGCAGGAGAGCTTTTTGAAATTTGGGATAAAGAAGCCTATGAAAAGGTGATTTCTACCAATGAAGCTGATTTTGCAAGCCTGGCCGAAGATGTAATGGGCTCTTTCGATGAAGAATAAACCACACTTGCAGTAAAAAGCAAGTAAAAACACAATTAAGTATGTACCACAACCCCGTTTTATTGAAGCAGAGCGTTGATGATTTGGTGACGAATCCTGACGGAATATACGTGGACTGCACTTTTGGAGGAGGAGGCCATTCAAGAGAAATTTTGAGCAGACTTTCAGAAAAAGGAAAACTTTTCAGTTTTGATCAGGATCTGGATGCTCTTAAAAATACAATTGACGACCCCAGGTTTACACTGGTGAATCAGAATTTCAGGTTTTTGGAAAACTCCATGCTGATGTATGGTATTTCCCAGATAGACGGAGTATTGGCAGACCTTGGTGTTTCATCCCATCAGTTTGATGAGGCAGAAAGAGGTTTTTCTACCAGAAACAACGCTCCTCTGGACATGAGAATGAACGTGATGCAGAATCTTGATGCCAAGAGAGTGATCAATGAATATGAGGAAACTGAGCTTGCCGATATTTTTTATCATTACGGTGAATTGAGAGAAGCAAGAAAGCTGGCAAGAGATATTGTTCATCACAGAAAAACGAAAACCATCACGACGACCGAAGACCTGAAAAAACTTTTCAGCTACCTTCCGCCCCATAAGGTTAATAAATTCTATGCACAGCTTTTTCAGGCAATAAGAATAGAAGTTAACCAGGAGCTTGAAGCCCTGAAAGAAATGCTTGTTCAGTCTCTGAATATTTTAAAACCCGGAGGAAGACTTGTCGTGATTTCTTACCATTCATTAGAAGACCGTCTGGTAAAAAGATTCCTTAAAAACGGAATGTTTGAAGGAGAGCAGCAGAGAGACATCTACGGAAACTATAAAAAGGTATTCGAATTGCTTAAAAGTAAAGCGATCATCCCGGATGACAAGGAGATTGAGGAAAACTCAAGAGCAAGAAGTGCAAAAATGAGAACCGGAATTAAAGTGTAAAAGTGAATGGCAAATAAGTGAATTGTCAATTGCGAAAAGTGAATAAAGATTCATAAGAAATTGACCATTGACAGGCAAAGCGGATTCACTGCAAACAAATTGACATAAACAAATTGGCAAAACGAACAACAAATCGCCCTCAGAAGAAGCTCACTTTTATAGACATTATAAAAGGAAACTTTCTGAACCGTGATGAGATCAAAACTCATTACAAGTATTTTTTGCTGTTGTTCATCCTCATGATGGCGATGATTTATAGCAATCACCTCGTCAACAAGAAGATCAAAATTGTCAATGCATTAAAAGAAGAAACTGAAGAATATAAATCAAGAAACGCTTACGCCCAGAGTAAGCTGATCAAAGTAAAAATGGAATCCCAACTGGGGAAGGAAGTAGCAAAAGACTCACTGATGACTTTGGAAAACCATCCTCATAAATTGCTAATCAAACTGGACAGTACAGATGCAAAAACAAAATGAATACGATAACAAACGTAAAAAAACGTTAAGGTGGGGCTACCTCTTCGCTGTAGGAGTCTTGTGCGTATTTGTGATGTTTCTTGCTAGGATCGTGATCCTGCAAAACACTAATGTTCAGGAAATTAAGGACGATTACATTAATAAAAATTACCGTGAAGCCACTCTTAAGGCTGCCCGCGGAAACCTGTTCGCTTCAGACGGATCCATTCTGGCAACAACCGTAATGCGCTATGATATCTATCTTGATTTTAAAACAATGAAGGATACAATCTACAGCAACAATATCGGTGCATTGACGGATTCTTTGAGCAAAATGTTCGGAAAACCCAGAGGAGAATTCAGAAAGAAATTTGACGAACAGAAAAAGAAGAAAAACCAATACTATACTTTAGTTAAAGGGCTCGACTTTGATGAATACGACAGGATCAGAAACTTCCCAATCTTCAAAAAAGGAAAAAACAAAGGCGGTTTTATCGTCGACAGAAATTATAAAAGAGAACTGGCTACATCAGAAATTGGAGCAGGAACCATCGGTATGGATAACGGCGAAGTGAAAGCCGGTCTTGAAGGCGCTTTTTCTAAATACCTTACAGGAACCGACGGAAAAAGATTGGAGCAAAGAATCAACTCATCCCAATGGAAGCCCATCGACTACTGGAAGGTAAAAGAACCGGTGGACGGTGAAGATGTTTACACCACTTTAGACCTTAGGATTCAGGATATTGCCCACTCTGCTTTAGAGAAACAGCTGATCACTTTTGAAGCCAAGCACGGAACAGTGATCGTCATGGAAACCGAAACCGGAAAAGTACGGGCTCTCGTTAACCTGAGAAGAATGGAATCGGGAGAATATGAAGATTCTTATAACTATGCTTTAAAAGACAATATCGAACCGGGATCAACCTTTAAAACCATTTCACTTTTAGCAGCGATGGACGATGGCTTCATTGATGAAAATACAACCGTAAATGTAGGAGGCGGAGTCTGGACTTATG
Organism: Chryseobacterium lathyri; assembly: GCF_019970085.1. Classification (NCBI taxonomy): domain Bacteria; kingdom Pseudomonadati; phylum Bacteroidota; class Flavobacteriia; order Flavobacteriales; family Weeksellaceae; genus Chryseobacterium; species Chryseobacterium lathyri. Next base: position 297,855 of record NZ_JAHXYG010000001.1, read on the forward strand.
CCAAGCAGAGAATTTCAGACGGTCATGGCGGGGGAACTTACGATATAAGTGATGTTTTAGCCAAATCAAGCAACGTGGGAACCGCAAAATTGATTACAAAATATTATGCGGAAAAACCACAGATCTTTCTTGATCACCTGAGAAGATGGAAATTATTCGACAAAATGGATATCGAGCTTCCGGGAATCACAAAACCGAAAATCGTAACTCCACAAAACAAGAGATGGAATGCCGCAACACTGGCTTCAATTTCTTACGGATATTCATCAAATATCAACCTTTTACAGCTAACAACCTTCTATAACGGGGTTGCTAACGGCGGTAAAATGCTTAAGCCTCTGTTCATCGACAAGATCATGAAAGAAGGAAAAGTAGTTTACAGTGCGAAGCCCGAAGTAATGGTGAACAAAATGGCATCAGAAAAAGCGATTAAAATGATGACCAGCGCACTTACCAAAGCCGTGGAAAAAGGAACGGGACGAAGCATCTTTACACCCAACCTGAAAATGGCAGGAAAAACAGGTACCGCAAGATTTGAATACTGGTTGCCAGGCCCAATGAAGTACCGCGCATCATTTGCCGGCTTCTACCCTGCAGACCAACCGAAATATACCTGCTATGTGATGATTAGTGAGCCCAATACCGCAAAAGGTTTTTATGGGGGATCCGTTTCAGCTCCGGTATTTAAAGAAATTGCAGGAAAAACATTCCTGAAGACCCCGCAGAATATTGAAAAAGAAATGCTGGTAGACAGAAAGGTGAATCTCAGTAAAATGGTAGAGCCTAATGTAAAGGTAGCTGTTAATAATAAACAGATGCCTAATGTAGTAGGCCTCATCGGTAAAAATGTGATCCCCCAACTGGAAAACTTAGGTTACAGAATTGATTATAAAGGTGTTGGAAGAATTAAAGAACAGTTCCCGCTGGAGGGCACAATAATCAGCAAAAACCAGAGAATTTATTTGTCTCTGCAGAATTAAAATAACAGAAACAAGTCTCAAAGGACTACTAATAAAGGATAGGAAAAATTCCTCTCAAATATAAAATGATAATAACAGAATTATTAAAAAGGATCCCAGTTTTAGAAATTCACGGCGAAGATACCCGTGAGGTTTCCAAATTGGTTTTCGACAGCAGAAAGGTTACGGAAGGCTCACTCTATGTAGCAGTGAGAGGAACCGTTGCAGACGGACACTCTTACATTGCATCATCTGTTGAAAAAGGTGCAAAAGCTATTGTATGTGAAGAGTTTCCAGAAACCATGGATGAAAGCGTTACCTACATCAAGGTGAAAGATTCATCTAAAGCATTGGGACATTTGGCATCCAATTTTTATGGAAATCCGTCACAAAAGCTTAAACTGATCGGAGTTACCGGAACCAACGGAAAAACATCTGTATCTACCCTTCTTTTTGATGTATTCAAAAACCTGGGGTACGATTCTGCACTGCTTTCTACAGTGGAAATCAGAATCGGCGAAAAAATTATCCCGGCAACGCATACAACTCCGGATGTTATTACCATTAATAAAATTTTAGCCCAGGCTGTTGAAGAAGGTTGCGAATTTGCTTTTATGGAAGTAAGTTCTCACGGAATTGCTCAAAACAGAATTGAAGGTTTACATTTTAAAGTGGCTGGTTTCACCAACCTTACTCATGATCATTTAGACTATCATAAAACGTTCGATGAATATCTGAAAACAAAGAAAAGATTTTTTGACGAACTGGAAGATACAGCCATAGCCATCACCAATGTGGATGATAAAAACGGGATGGTGATGCTTCAGAATACAAAGGCAAAGAAAAAGTCTTACGCTATGAAAACCATGGCAGATTACCACGGAAAATCTTTAGAAATAGATTTCAACGGAATGCTGCTGAACTTTAACGGAAAAGAATTCTGGACTACACTGACAGGAAAATTCAATATTTATAATCTACTGCTGGTTTTCGGAATTGCTTCCGAACTTGGTTTTGAGCAGGATGAAATTTTGCAGGCAATCAGCAAACTGAAAAGAGTTTCCGGAAGGTTTGAAACATTCAAATCAGATGGCGGAATTTTCTTCATTGTTGATTATGCGCACACGCCGGATGCATTAGAAAATATTTTGGACAGCATCAACGATATCAGAACGAAAAATGAAAGGCTGATCACCGTTTTCGGGTGTGGAGGTGATAGAGATCACTCCAAAAGGCCTGAAATGGGAAATATTGCCACTAAAAAATCAACACTGGCAATCATCACTTCAGATAATCCCAGAACCGAAGATCCCGCCCAGATCATCAAAGAAATTGAAGCAGGCGTTGAACCTCAGAACTTCAGCAAATACACTTCAATTCCGGACAGAAAAGAGGCTATAAAAATGGCAATCAGGTTCGCAGAACCAAGAGATATAGTGTTAGTAGCCGGAAAAGGGCATGAAAACTATCAGGACATTAATGGTGTGAAACATCATTTTGACGACAAAGAAACGATCAACGAACTTTGGAAGTTAATGAGCAAATAAAAATAAGATTAAAAGATTTAAATTATTTAAAGATTAAAAAATTTTGATGATGACTAAAAATTTTGAAAATTTCCCGGTTTACATCAAGAGCTTAGATTTAATTGAAAAAGTTTATTTATTTCTCAAAAGTGAAAATTTAGAAAGAGAATTTGAATTTAGTAACCAAATAAAAAGAGCCGGATTTTCAATATCCAATAATATTGCAGAAGGCTCAGAATATAACAATAACAGACAATTTATTAAGTATTTAAAAATTGCAAAAGGCAATTGTGCCGAAATTAGAAGTATGATAATTGTGAGTAAAAGATTAAAATTAGGAGATGAAAATAAAGCAGAAGAAATTATTAATCTTTCACGGGAAGTTTCTTCTAATATTTCAAACTTTATTAAGTATTTAAGTGAAAATATGGAGAGACCTCTTCCTTAAATCTTTAAATAAATTAAATTTTTAAATTAAAGAAAAGACATGCTATACTATCTATACGAATATCTAACCAGTCAGGGAATCCACATACCGGGATTGGGAATGCTGAAATACATTTCTTTCCGTGCAGGTATTGCCGTGCTATTTTCTCTCATTATTGCCTTAGTCTACGGGAAGAGAATTATCAATTATCTGAGATCAAAACAGATGGGTGAATTGGTGCGTGACCTTGGATTGGACGGACAAAAGCAGAAAGAAGGGACTCCTACTATGGGAGGACTTATTATTATCATTGCAACTATTATTCCGGTGCTGCTTTTTACGAGGATTACCAATGTGTATATTGTTCTGCTTCTTGTTTCCATGTTATGGATGGGAGCTATAGGTTTCGTAGATGATTATTTAAAAAAGATCAAAAAAAATAAAGACGGTCTGAGCGGAAAATTTAAAATTGTAGGCCAGGTCGGATTAGGGCTAATTGTCGGAATTACAATGTATTTCCACCCGGACATTACCGTCAAAAGAAAATATGCGGATGCTAAAGTAGTGAACAGAAACAATGTAGAGCAAAACTTTATGCCTACAGAAAAGATTACCGTTTCTACTGTTCCGTTTGCAAAAAACAACGAGTTCGATTACAGTGGAATACTGTTCTGGATGAATGATAAAGATGCCCATGAGTGGGCATGGATTGTCTTTATCCCAATCGTTATTTTCATTGTAACTGCCGTATCAAACGGAGCTAATATTACAGACGGAATAGACGGGCTTGCAGCAGGAACCAGTGCCATCATACTGCTCACCCTCGCGCTGTTCGCTTATCTTTCCGGGAACATTATTTTTGCAGATTACCTCAATATTATGTTCCTCCCGAATATGGGTGAAACCACCATTTTTGCAGTAGCTATGGTAGGTGCCGTAATAGGTTTCTTCTGGTACAATACCTATCCGGCACAAGTTTTTATGGGCGATACAGGAAGTCTGATGCTTGGAGGGGTAATTGCTGTTTTAGCCATTATTTTAAGAAAAGAACTCCTGATTCCGGTATTATGCGGAATCTTCCTGATTGAAAACGTGTCTGTCATGCTGCAGGTTGTTGTTTTCAAATACAGAAAAAGAAAATACGGGCTGGAATATGCCCAGAATAACAGATTTTTTAGAATGTCACCATTACATCACCATTATCAGAAAGGTGGTTTCCATGAAAGTAAGATCGTAAACAGAATGATCATCATCGGTGTAATGCTGGCTATTGTATGTCTGATCACATTAAAAATGAGATAAATTTATCAAAGTAAGAGTATTAAAAATAAAACCAAATTACATTAATACTTTTTACTTTTTACAAAAAAATAAATATGAAAATAGTTGTTTTAGGAGGTGGAGAGAGCGGGTGCGGAGCTGCTTATTTAGCGAAAAAACAAGGTCTGGAAGTTTTTCTTTCAGACAAAGGAGCTATTAAGGATAACTACAAACAGTTTTTAGCCGAAAATGAAATTGAATTTGAAGAAGGAAACCACAACGAAGATAGAATTTTAAATGCCGACTGGATCGTAAAAAGCCCGGGAATTCCCAAAAAGGCGGATATTGTTCACAAAATTCATGAAAAAGGAATAAGACTTTCCTCTGAAATTGAATTTGCTTCAGAATTTACTGATGCCAAAATCATTGCCATTACAGGAAGCAACGGAAAAACAACAACAACTTCCCTGATCTACTACATCCTGAAAAATGACGGACTGAATGTAGGGCTGGGAGGAAACATAGGATACAGCTTTGCAAAGCAGGTGGCCGATGAGAATCATGAATATTATGTTCTGGAAGTAAGTTCTTTCCAACTGGATGATATTCAGAACTTCAGACCTTATATTTCCCTGCTGTTGAACCTGTCCCAGGATCACCTGGATCAGTACAACTACAATTATGAAGAATATGCTTTAGCTAAATTCAGAATTGCTGAGAACCAGGAAAATGATAATTTCTTCATCTACAACAAAGATGACGAGATGAGCAAAAACATCCTTGAAAAGCTGGAAATAAAAGCAAAAATGATTCCCTTCTCCACAAAAGAAAAATTGTCTGAAGGAGGTTTCGTTGATGACGATCAGATCGTGATAAAAATGAAGGATGAGTTCTCAATGAAGCTTGATAAGCTTTCCCTTCTTGGAAATCACAATGTTGCCAATAGCCTGGCTGCCTCAATAGCCGGTAAAATATTGGAAATCAATAATGAAAGCATTAGAAATTCATTGATGACCTTCCAGGCAGTAGAGCACAGACTTGAATTCGTAACAGAAACCAATGGTGTAAAATACATCAACGACAGTAAGGCAACAAATGTAAACGCTACCTACTATGCTTTAGAAAGCATGAAAACTCCAACCGTTTGGATCGTAGGAGGTTTAGATAAAGGAAACGATTACTCGGAAATTGAGGATCTCGTTAAAAGAAAAGTAAAAGCAATTGTCTGCTTGGGAATAGACAATACGAAGATCATAAACTTCTTTAAAGACAAAAAAGAATTTATCTATGATACTTCAAGCATGGAAGAAGCCGTGAAAATATCAAAATCACTGGCAAAAAGCGGAGATACTGTTCTGCTTTCCCCATGCTGCGCAAGTTTTGACCTCTTCAAAAGCTATGAAGACAGAGGAAAACAGTTTAAAGAGCAGGTATTAAAGTAAATGTAAAAAGTAAAATGTAGGATGTAAAAAGTACATTGTACAACATCCATTTTACATGAATACAAAAAATATGGACGAACAGAACACAGAAAACAGAATAGAACTGCTAAAGGGCGATAAAGTACTTTGGATGGTCATCCTTGTGATCTCCATTTTCTCTATTTTCCCGGTATACTCTGCAAGTTCAAATCTGGAATATATCGTTAATAACGGGACCACTACAGGCCACGTTATTAAGCATATGTTCTTTGTAGTTCTGGGTCTGGTGATCATGAGAGTCGTTGGAATGGTAAAATATGAGTACATCGGTAAGCTCAGCAGTATCCTGCTCGGCTTAATGATTGTGCTTCTCGTTGTCACCATGTTTACAGGACAAACCATTGATGGGGCCAGTGCTTCAAGATGGCTCAAAATTCCCGGCACACCGATCTCATTCCAGCCGTCGTCATTTGCCTTTTTAATGCTCGTCATTTATCTCTGCAGGTATCTGACCAAGAAAATAACCAGGGAAAGACTTCCGATTGAGAACATTATGTACATATTCGGACCTATCCTGCTGGTATTTGTTTTAGTGGCAAAAGACAACGGTTCCACAGCATTGATGATCCTGCTGGTTTCTGTTATTGTTCTGATTATAGGACAGCTTCACTGGAAATACATTGCAGGCTTCATATCTTCCTCATTTGTAGCCATTGTTCTCTTCCTGATTATTGCATTAAATACCAACCTCATCGGCGGTAACCGTGTGCATACCTGGATGAGCCGTATCGAAACCTTTACCTCCAGCAAAGCAAAAACAGCTGATGTAGATGATGAAAGCGTAAAAGCCAAAAACTACCAGGTCATGCAGGCCAAAGCCGCTATTGTCCATGGTGGAATTACCGGAATGGGACCTGGGAAAAGTGCATTGAAGCAGATGCTTCCACAGTCCGCCTCCGACTTTATTTTTGCCGTGATTGTAGAGGAATATGGGCTTATTGGTGCCGCTTTCCTGATCTGTCTCTATCTTATTATGATGATCAGAATTGTGATGATTGCCAGCAAGATGCCCGCCTTTTTTGGCTCGCTCCTCGTGCTCAGTCTCGGGGTGATGATCTTCATACAGCTTTCTGTTAATATTGCAGTAGCCGTTAATCTGATCCCGGTAACAGGGCAGCCATTACCATTAATAAGTTATGGAGGAACCTCCATGTTGGTCACCTATCTCCAGCTTGGAATTATTTTAAATATAAGCTCAAGAATCCAGATATACGATGAAGAAGGAATGGGCAAAAAACAAAGTGTAGCAGAAATTAATGATATCGCTTAACTCAAAACAAACGGTACCAATAAGACAATAAAAATGAACAAAAAACTAAAAGTAGTATTATCCGGAGGCGGAACAGGAGGACACATCTTCCCGGCTATCGCTATTGCAGATGAAATCAGAAGAAGATTTCCTGATACGGAATTTTTGTTCATCGGAGCCAACGGAAAAATGGAAATGGAAAAAGTTCCGCAGGCAGGCTATAAAATCGAAGGCATTGATATCGCCGGAATCGACAGAGGAAATATTTTATCAAATTTAGGACTGCCTTTCAAAATTTTGAAGAGCCTATCTAAATCGAAGAAAGTCATTAAGAACTTTGCTCCCGATTTTGCGGTCGGAACTGGAGGTTTTGCAAGCGGACCAGCTTTATATGAGGCCAGTAAACTGGGAATTCCAATCTTTATTCAGGAGCAGAACGCCCATGCAGGGGTAACCAATAAAATCTTAAGTAAAAAAGCTAAAGCAGTTTTCACAGCTTATCCAAAAGTGGAAGGCTTTCCTTCTGAAAAAATAAAATTCCTGGGCAACCCTATTCGTGAGAATATCATTACAGGAATGGCAGAGACCAATTTGGCAAAAGAAAAAATGGGACTGAGCAAAGATAAGCTTACCATCCTTTCAGTAGGTGGTTCTTTAGGATCCAGAACACTGAACAATGCGTGGAGATCTCATTTAAATGAAGTAATCAAAAAAGATTATCAGCTCATCTGGCAGACAGGAAAGCTTGATTATAAAGATATTGTAGAAGAAACAAAAGGCATCGACAGCAGAAACATCCAGATCCTTGAATTCATCAAAGATATGGAGCTGGCCTACTCTGCAGCTGACATTATTGTTTCAAGGGCCGGAGCCATTGCCATTTCAGAGCTGGCAGTAGCTAAAAAGCCGGTTCTTCTGGTGCCATTTCCGTTTGCAGCGGAAGACCACCAAACCAAAAATGCCATGAATCTGGTTGAAAAAAATGCAGCAAGAATGGTAAAAGACTCTGAAATGCAGGACAAATTCTGGAATACACTGGAAGAGATCTGCAGCAGTGAAAGTATAAGAAATGAAATGTCTCACAATCTGGAATATTTTGCCAAGCCCAATGCCGCAAAAGAGATTGTAGATGAGATATTTAAAACTGTAAAAAGTACAATGTAAAATGTATTAACGACGAAACATACATGAATACATTTTACAAAATACATTAATACAAAAAGAATGAACATATTAGAAACATATCAAAATTATTACTTCGTAGGAATCGGAGGTATAGGAATGAGTGCTTTGGCACGCTATTTCAATGCTTCCGGTAAAAAAGTGCTGGGTTACGACAAAACGAATACCAAGCTTACTGACCTGTTGATGAAAGAAGGAATTGATATTGTTTTTGAAGATACCATTGACGAAAAAATAACCACACTTCAAAAAGAAAACACTCTGGTAATCTATACTCCCGCCATTAAAACATTGGGAATATTAGATTATTTCAACCAAAATCAGTTTGAAGTTTTAAAAAGGGCCAAGGTTTTAGGCCTGATCACAGAAAATACAGATTGTATTGCTGTAGCAGGAACCCACGGAAAAACAACTACTTCTACATTGGTTTCTCACCTGTGTAAAGAAGCCGATCTTCCGTTTTCATGCTTTTTAGGTGGTATTTCTGAGAATTTCAAATCAAATTTTCTGTATAATGGCACACAGTATTCTGTAGTAGAAGCAGATGAATATGACAGAAGCTTTCTAAACCTTTCCCCGGACTGGGCAGTAGTAACCTCTACCGATGCAGACCATCTGGATATTTATGGTGATAAAAGCCATATCGAAGAAGGGTTTAAACAGTTTGCTGCATTAGTTCCGAATGACAAACAGCTTTTTGTAAGAAAAGGGCTGGATATTGGCAGAGACCATAAAACCTATGCTGTCAATGAGGTGGCAGATTATTATTCCGATAATCTCCGCATGGAGCATGATAAGATCTATTTTGATTTCCATACCCCTTCTGAAACCATTAAAGATTTCGTATGGGAAATCCCTGGAATCCATAATGTGGAAAATGCTACAGCAGCATTGGCAATCCTTCACAATTTAGGCGTAGATTTTGACACGCTGAAAAGGGCTATTGCCAATTTTAAAGGAATTAAAAGAAGATATACCAAGCATATTTATCCTAACGGTAAAATTTATATCGATGATTATGCACATCACCCAACAGAAATCAATGCGGTAGTGAGCTCAATCAAAACCTTTTACCCGGATAAAAAGCTGTTGGTGGTCTTTCAGCCTCATCTTTTCAGCAGAACAAGAGATTTCGCTGACGGATTTGCAGAAAGCTTAGGGAAAGCAGACGAACTAATCCTTCTCGATATTTATCCTGCAAGAGAGCTTCAGGAGAATTTTGAAGGAATAACCTCTGACTGGCTGTTGGAAAAGGTGAATTTAGATAAAAAAGAGAAATCGGACTTGTCCGGTGCTTTTGAAAAAATAAAAGAAAAAGATTTTGATATCCTTCTCACCGTAGGTGCAGGAAATATTGATACCCTGTATGATCCTATTTGTGAATGGATAAATTCTTCTGTACAAAGTACAATGTAAAAAGTGCAGAGATCATTAATAAGGTAACTAATTAGAATACAATAGTACACTGTACTTTTTACATTGTACAAAATATATGAAAAATAAATACAGAATATTAAAAATTGCTGTCACAGTGATCATCCTCGGATTACTGCTTAGTTTCTCATTAAAGAGATTCAGCGGCCAGAAGATTACGGACAATAAGATTTCTGTAAAAATGAATGAAAAAACACCTGTATACTTCATCGATGAAAAAGATATCCGGGAAATTGTAAAAAAAGAAAACCCTTCCGGAAAAGTGGGAGATCTGAATATTCCGACACTTGAAAAGAAGATCAATTCACTTCCTGCCGTAGACAGTGCCAATGTCTATTTAAACCTGAACGGAAAATTATACCTCGATATCAAGCAGAGAGTTCCTGTTTTCAGGCTGAATAAAGACGGAAAAGACTTCTATGTAGATGAAAAAGGAACAGAATTCCCTATTTCCAAAACCTACTCGCATCCATGCATGCTGGTAACCGGAAATGTGAAACCGGATGAATATCAGAAACTGGCCGAGCTGGTTGAGAAAATTGATAAAGACGATTTCAGCAAAAAATTCTTTATCGGAATTTCAAAAAGCAAAGACGATTATAACCTCCTTACCAGTGACGGAAATTATAAAGTGGAAATAGGAGATCTGGACAATATTGAATTTAAAGTAAAAGGTCTGAAAACATTTGTGGAAAAATATCTTGTATTTCAGGATCCTCAAAAGTACAGCATGGTCTCTGTAAAATATCAGAACCAGATTGTAACCACTTTAAACCCTTATTTCAAAGAAAACGACAGTATTCTGAAAGCAGGGAATATGGAACTGGCGAAGGCCCCGGCTCTGGCAGCGGTTAAAAAGCCTGACATTCTTCCTAAATCTGCAGAAACAAAGAAAACAAAAACGTCTTCAGCTAAACCGAAAGAAAAAGCAAAGCCAAAGACTACAGTCAAACCAAAGGAAACTAAAAAAACAGAGAAAAAGCCAGCGGCCACAAAGCCTAAGGCAAAAGTAAAAATAGAATAAAAAAGTCCTGATGGACAATTAGCATAAAACCGGAATAAACCCCGGATTGAAAACAAGGAAAAGTAGAAAAAAAATCAAATCGACATAAAATGGAAAATCAAGAGTATTCAGTAGGTCTGGACATCGGGACAACGAAGATTGTCGCGATTGTCGGAAGGAGGAATGCGCACGGGAAGATAGAAGTTCTCGGGGTTGGAAAGGCCAAAAGTCTTGGAGTTCATAAAGGAATTGTGAATAATATCTCACAGACCATTAATTCAATCAAGGCCGCCGTTTCTGAAGCACAGTCCAGCGCAGGAGTTCCCATCCGTAAAGTGACAGTAGGTATTGCAGGAAAACACATCCGTTCTCTGCAGCATTCCGACTATATCATGCGTGAGCATCCGGATAAATTTATTACAGATGACGACATCGAAGCACTGAAAGATCAGGTAAAAAAGCTTGTGATGCTTCCCGGAGAAGAAATTATCCATGTTCTTCCACAGGAATATAAAGTGGATTCCGAAGGCGAAATTCAGGAGCCGGTAGGAATGCACGGAAAACGTTTAGAAGCTAATTTCCATGTAGTGGTAGGACAAATGGGCAGCATCAGAAACATCGCAAGATGTGTAAGAGAGGCCGGCCTGGAAATGGAAGCCCTTACCCTGGAACCTTTGGCGTCTTCAGAAGCCGTTTTAACCAAAGAAGAAAAAGAAGCCGGTGTTGCCATTGTAGACATCGGAGGTGGTACCACAGATATTGCCATCTTCAAAGACAATATCATCCGTCATACCTGCGTAATTCCTTACGGAGGAGGAATTATTACGGAAGATATCAAAGAAGGCTGCTCCATTATAGAAAAACATGCAGAACAATTGAAAGTAAAATTCGGTTCTGCTGTTCCGGAATTAGAAAAAGACAGTACATTTGTCACTATTCCCGGGCTTCACGGAAGACCGGATAAGGAAATCTCTCTTAAAACCCTGGCACAGATCATCAATGCCAGAGTAGAAGAGATCCTGGAAATGGTGAATACAGAATTAAAAGCTTACGGGGCATTTGAACAAAAGAAAAAGCTGATTGCAGGGATTGTCCTTACAGGAGGTGGATCCAACTTAAAGCATCTTCGTCAGCTTGCCAATTATACAACAGGTTTTGACAGCAGAATCGGTTTTGCCAACGAATATATTGCCAACGATAAAAACCAGTACCTGAAAGGCCCGGAATTTGCTACATCAATCGGCTTGCTGATGGAAAGCTTAAAGATCCGCGACAAAAAACAGGGATCAGAAACAGAAGAGCTTGTTGAAGAGGAATTGGCCAAAGCTGAAACTGTTCCTTCACAAACAGAGACAGTGCAACAGGCCCAGCCGACAGCAATAGTTCAGGAACAGTCCGTTGTTAGTGAGCAGCAGGAAAACAGAAGAGCGAAACTGACTTTCGGGCAGTCGCTTATGGAAAAAGTTAAAAAATTCTTTGAAGAAGTAGAGTAAAATATAAATGATAGAAGATCATTGATAATTGATAAATAAAATGCACAGTTTATTGCCGGCGCCATTTATCACTCATCAGTTATCATTCGTCAATCATCAATTATAAAAAGCATAGTTATGGAAAATATAGGTACACAAGGATTTTCATTTGATTTGCCAAAAGGAAATTCATCCATTATAAAAGTAATCGGTGTAGGCGGCGGCGGAAACAACGCCCTGAAGCACATGTACGAGAAAGGTATTTACGGAGTAGATTTCGTGGTCTGTAATACCGATGCCCAGACTTTAGACAATAACCCTGTTGCCAACAAAGTACAGCTGGGGACTACCATCACCGAAGGTCTTGGTGCCGGAGCAGATCCTGAAGTTGGGGAAAAATCCGCTATTGAAAGCATTGAAGAGATCAAAGCATCCATGGGCCAGAATACCAAAATGGTGTTCATTACAGCCGGAATGGGTGGCGGTACAGGTACCGGAGCCGCTCCGGTTATTGCCAAAGTAGCCAAAGATATGGGAATTCTAACGGTAGGTATCGTTACTGTTCCTTTCAGCTTTGAAGGCAAAAGAAGACTTGAGCAGGCCGAAATAGGTCTGGAAAAATTAAGAAATAATGTTGACTCACTGATTGTGATCAATAATGATAAACTAAGACAGCAATTCGGAAACCTTGGCTTCAAGCAGGGATTCTCAAAAGCCGATGAAGTTTTAACCAATGCCGCAAAAGGAATGGCAGAAGTTATTACCGGTTACTTTGATGTAAACATTGACTTTAGAGATGCTAAATCTGTCCTTCAGAACTCCGGTACGGCTTTGATGTCTACAGGAATTGCTTCAGGAGAAAACAAAGCAGAAGAAGCGGTTAAAAAAGCACTTGATTCTCCGTTGTTGAATGACAACAAGATCACAGGAGCTAAAAACGTTCTTCTACTGATCAGAAGTGGTGCAGAAGAAGTAACCATGGATGAGATCGGGGTAATTATGGACCATATCCAGAAAGAAGCTGGAAATACCGCTGATATTATCTTCGGGGTGGGTGCAGATGAGGAATTAGGAGATTCTGTAAGCGTTCTTGTTATCGCCACAGGTTTTTCAAATGACAGCAAAAGATTCGCCGGGCCTACTGAAAAAATCAGAATTAGCCTTAACGACAGTTTAGAGACTCCGAAAGCCTCTCCTTTTAAAACAAGGGAAGAAAGAGATGCTACTTCTGAAACAACTCACGATTTCGGAGGAAAACATACGTTCAGGCTGGATGACGAAGACAGTGATGCTCCACAATTCGGTATGACTTCTTCTGAAAAAAAAATGATTATTAAAGAAGAAGAAATTAAAACCGAAATAAAATTCTTTGATAAAGAGGAAGATACACAGAATAGCTGGAGAAATGAACAAGAAGCAGAGGAACAATCCTACAGCCTATTCTCTCATGATGACGAAGAAGGAGAAGATCCCAATGATCTGGAAATTGAATCTTTTAAATTTGATTTTGATGCCAGAAAAGATGAAGCTCCGTCTACACCGGCAACCCGTGCTTTCTCAGATGAAAAGCCTGTTGAATTCAGTTTCTTTGTCAATAATCAGCCTTCGTCTAATGAGCCTAAAACAGATTTCGGACAGCCAAAAGCAGAGTTTACAGCTCCAGCCAGTACAGTAACAGAAATTCCGGTTCAGGCAGTTGAAGCTATCTCCCACACAAGACAGGAAGAGCCGAAAGCTGAAACAAAACCAGCTTTTGAGGAAAAAACAGAAATTGAAACGCCAAAACCCACTGAGTCAGAATTCACGTTTGTAAATAAAGCTGTTGATCAGGAAAGAATTTCGGAGAGAAGAAATAAATTAAAAGAATTCAATTCACGCTATCAAAGCTTTGACAGCACAAGCGAATTCGAATCTGTTCCTGCTTTCAAAAGAAAAAATATTACCATTGACGGAACCAATGCATCTGACCAGAATATCAACACGTATCTGTCCGATAACAACGGATCCATGCAGGTGAGAGAAAACAGATTTTTAAATAAAGATGTTGATTAAATTAATATAACAATGTAAAAATGTACCAATGTAACAATACAACCGTCATGCTGAGTTTGTGAAGCATCTCATTGGTAAACTGTTACATTGATACATTGTTAAATTTAAAACCATGAGTTTAGAAAATACTATAAGTGAAGCGATTAAAACAGCGATGAGAGAAAAAGACAGAGTTGCTCTGGACTCTCTGAGAGCTGTAAAAGCTCAGATTTTACTTCTACAGACGGAAGCAAGAGGCGCTGAAGTTTCTGCAGAACAGGAAATTGCGATCCTTCAGAGAATGATCAAGCAGCGTAAAGATTCTTTCGAACAGTTCGCAGCACAGGGAAGAAATGACCTTGCGGAAGTGGAAGAAGCACAGATGAAAGTGATTGAGAAGTTTCTTCCTGAACAGCTTAGTCCGGAAGAGCTTGAAGCAGAAATTAAGAATATTATTGCCCAAACCGGAGCCGAGTCTGCCAAAGACTTAGGGAAGGTGATGGGAGCCGCTTCAAAAGCGTTGGCAGGTAAGTCTGACGGAAAAAGCATTTCTGAAATGGCTAAGAAGCTGCTTTCGTAAACAGGATACGTGAAACGAGGTTCGGGTATATATCATCTCAAACATGAAACACGATCCCCAAAACAGGATATCCAACCTTTGCATATCGATTTGATTAAAGAATCCCGGAACGCTGGCGTTCCGGGATTCATTTTTTTGATATTCAAATTTAATTCAGTCTGTCATCATTCAAAACTGAATAAGCTTTACTTAACTGCTGTAAATTACATCATGTTAAATAATTTGAATGCTCGAGGGAAAGCATAAATGTTTTTTTCATGGTCAGTCGTTTTCAGAATCATTTCAAATTTAATACTTAATTATCATTATTCATAACTTTATTTCATGTTTTTTGGAATATTATTGAAATATTAATATTGTATTAATTTTTTATGACTAAAGCTTTGATAGTTTTTATATATTGAACAAACGCAAAGAATTGTTTAACTTTGTATCGATAAAAACAAAATATATGTATCCAACAGATTTAGTAATGCCTATGAAGGCAGAACTTACAGATAAAGGTTTCGAAGATTTAACATCTCCAGCACAGGTAGAAGAGGCTTTAAAGCAGCCGGGAACTACTCTATTGGTTATTAATTCAGTATGCGGATGTGCAGCAGGTGCAGCAAGACCCGGAGTTGTCTATTCTTTGACAGGTGACAAAAAGCCCGATCATTTAACAACTGTTTTTGCAGGATTTGATACGGAAGCTGTAGCAGAAGCAAGAAAACATCTTGCTCCATTCCCTCCAAGCTCACCATGTGTAGCTCTTTTCAAGGATGGTGAATTAGTTCACATGCTGGAAAGACATCACATTGAAGGTAATCCTGCAGGCGCTATTGCAGCCAATCTTCAGGCAGCTTTTGATGAGTATTGCTAAGAAATAATAAATCTAAATACAGAGCCGTTACATAATTTGTAGCGGTTTTTTTATTTAACACCATAAAAATTCTCTAAAAATCCAAATATTATTATATTTGTTGGAATGGCAACAAAGGCACTTTTCAATACTGTGGTCAACTGGTTTATCCGCCAAAGGATAGATCAGATTCAGAATTTCATGGATCATCCCATTGAAACTCAGAAAGGTATACTCTTTTCCCAGCTGTTTCATGCAGAAGACACTGAATATGGCAAAACCTACGGCTTTAATTCGATTTCGAGCTATCAGGACTTCAAAAACAAGGTTCCGATCGTTACTTATGAAGATTTTGAACCTTATATTGAGAAGGCAAGGCAGGGGCAAAAAGATGTAAGCTGGCCGGGCTACATCAAACATTTTGCAAAATCATCGGGAACCACAAATGCAAAGAGCAAATTTATTCCTATTTCTGCAGAAAGCCTTGAATACTGTCATATGAAGGCAGGAAAGGACATGGTTTCCATCTACGCCAACAACCATCCTGAAAACCAGCTATTCACTAATAAAAACCTGCGTTTGGGCGGAAGCTCTGAGCTTCATGCAGATTTCAACACCAAATTCGGGGATCTTTCAGCTATTTTAATTGACAATCTTCCTTTTTGGGTGGAGATTACTACAACGCCAAGTAAAAAGGTTTCCCTGATGTCTGAATGGGAAAGCAAACTTAAAGCGATCACCTCAGAAGTAAAAAATGAAGATGTGGGAAGTATCCTTGGGGTACCCAGTTGGATGATGGTTCTGCTCCAAAGAGTTTTAAAAGAGACGGACAGCGGAAGTATTTCTGAGCTGTGGCCTAATTTAGAGGTCTTTTTTCACGGCGGAATCAGTTTTAAGCCATACAAGGACCAGTACAGGCAGATCATCGGAAAAAAGATCAATTACTATGAAATTTACAATGCTTCTGAAGGCTTCTTCGGGATACAGGACAGATCAAACAGTGATGAAATGCTGCTGATGCTGGATTATGGTATTTTTTACGAGTTCATTCCGATGGACCAGTTTCATTTTTCCAATCCGAAAGTTGTAAGCCTGGAAGATGTTGAAGTCGGGAAAAACTATGCCATGGTGATCACTACCAACGGAGGACTGTGGAGATACCTGATTGGCGATACCGTTGTGTTTACTTCGACCAATCCTTTCAGAATAAAAATTACGGGAAGAACCAAACATTATATCAACGCGTTCGGAGAAGAACTGATGATTACCAATGTAGAGTCTGCCCTTACCAAAGCCTGTGAAGTTACCGGGGCAAGCATAACCGATTTTACGGGGGCTCCTGTTTTTATGAAAGAAAATGAAAGCGGTGCCCATGAATGGATTTTCGAGTTCAGCCAGCATCCGGATGATCTGGAGCGTTTTACCGATGCTTTTGATCATCATTTAAAAACGATCAATTCAGATTATGAGGCCAAAAGATACAATAACCTGACCCTGAAAAGGCCAATTGTCCACAGTGCAAAACCTAATCTTTTTTACCACTGGCTGGAATCCAAGGGAAAACTTGGCGGCCAGAATAAAGTTCCGAGGCTAAGCAACGACAGGGAGTATATAGATCCTTTGCTGGAGCTTAACAAGTAATAACATTCCTCAAAAGATATGTAACAAAAAACGCAGTCAAAAATTTGACTGCGTTTTCTTTATTTGGTATTTCACTATTTCTTCAGATCTTCCTTCAGCTGTTTCGCTCCCTCTTCTACTTTGGCAGCTCCTTTTGCCGCAGCATCTTTTACATCCTGGCCAACTTCCTTAGCTCCGGCTTTGATATCTTTTCCGGCCTTATTAAGGTCTTCTTTAGCTTTTTGGGCTGCATCGTCTATTTTATTTCCGGCTGCATCCACTTTGGTTTTTACATTTTCTTTAGCCTTGTCTATTTTAGCGGTATCTATAACAGCAGCAGGCGTTTCTGAAACTGTAGTCGTTGTCGTTGTTACCGATCCGTCTGCGCTTTCAACCTGTTCTGTTTTAGTTGTTGATTTTGTGCATGATACAGCAAGTACTGCCACTGCAGCTGCTGCTAAAATTTGTTTTTTCATATTGTATATTTTTTTAAATGTATTTATTCTGTTTTTGTTCCGTTGGCGGGCGGGCTGTCAGCCGTTTTCTTTTTCTTCTCTGCTTCAGTCTTTTTCTTATCCTCTTCCTGCTTTTTTTTATTTTCTTTATCAAGCTCTTCTTTCAGCTTCTGTTCTTCTTTCTGAAGTTTTTCTGCCTGTTTTATAGAGTCCTGGTATTTCTGTGAAGACATCCGGATCTGGCGGACAATATCTATTGATGTTGCTCCTGCCGAAAATGAATCCACCGCTGCCGTATCATAATGAATTTTTACGTCCTGATCGGCGGCGAAACCCGGAGTTTCTTTCTTTGAGCAGGCCATTAAAAACAATGATACCATAAAAACTGCAGACAGTAAATTTTTCATGGAACTAATTTAGCAGAAATTCTGCAATTACAGGATAGTGATCCGATAATTTTACAGCATGATCCACTTTATAGCTTAAAGGAATAATGGATTTTGAGGTAAATATATAGTCGATCCTAAGCGGAACTTTATAATCATGAAAGCTGGTAGAAGCGCCATTTCCTACCGTAACAAAGGCATCCTGAAGGTCTTTTCCCAGGTTATAATATTCATAGGAATTAGGCACCGAATTAAAATCACCTGCCAGGATAACCGGATAAGGTGAGAAATCAATTACTTTTCTGATTTTTCTGATCTGATCTTCATGAGCCTTAAAGGTCGGAGTCATATGAGAAAGAAGATTGGTAATTTTCCCTCCTACCTCTGCAAGACCATCAAATTTAAGCATTGATTTGTGAAGCCTGAAAGGTTCCAGATAAACAGTAACCACCCTTATGATCTTTCCGTTGATGTCTACATCTGCATAGAAAGAGTTTCCTCTTGCCTTATCCTCAATCAGCTGTTCCTGTCTTAAGATTTTATGTTTTGTTTTCAGAATAACCGACGGATATTTTATCATATCCCGTTTTATTGCTCTGTTGGTATCTTTTTCCTGAACAAGAATAATATCTGCATTCTGATCTGTAATGTACTTTTTTACTTTGTCCCAGCCGAAATCTCCGTATTTTACATTAAATGTAAGAACTTTAATATCTCTGATCGACTTTAAATTCTCCGTTTTTGGTGAGAAGTTTACCCACCTTCTTACCGGGTTATAAAAAAGAAGGGCACCTAAAGCAAAAGCAATAGCGATTTTCTTTCTTTTAAAAATCCAGACAAGCGTCAGTAAAACATAGATTAAAATCAGATAGGGAAACCCCAGGGAAAGCAGGTTAAGACTGCCTAAAAAATTAGGCGGAATCCAGGCATTACCTAATGTGCACAGGAGCAGCACGGCAACAGCAATATGTATAAACAGCAGTAATTGACTCAGCTTCATGAAGTAACGGTCTAGGGTATATTTTTTTCATCAAAAACCTTACCAAGCCTGTTACTTTAACTAATTTTATGATTATTAGTGGCTTATTGAAAATGTGGCTACTACCGGATAGTGATCTGAAAGCTTTATAGTCCGGTCCACTTTATAGGTAATGGGTAATATACTTTTTGAGGTAAAAATATAATCTATTCTTATCGGAAATTTATAATCATGAAAGCTTGTGGCACTCCCTTTTCCCGCCTCTACAAAAGCATCCTGCAATCCATCAGATAAATGATAATATTCATAAGAATTGGGAACAGAATTAAGATCTCCCATAACCATCACGGGATAAGGTGAATTTCTAATCGCTTCTTTAATTTCATCCACCTGATCCTGATGTTTTTTAAAAACAGGAATAAGCCTTTTAACAATATTTTTCAGCTTCCTTTCATCTTCTTCTTTTACCCCATCTATTTTGATCATCCCTTTTTCAAATTTAAAGGGTTCCAGATAGATATTGATAAAACGGTATATTTTACCTCTGATTTCAATATCTGCCTGGGAAGCATAGGCATTATTACTTTCATAATCACTCTTGATGAGTTCTCTGGAGTCTATTATTTTATGTTTTGAAAAGATTTTAAGAATCCCATTCTTATTAATCACTTCCTTATCTTTAACAGAAACTTTTTTACCGGCCTCCTGCAGCATAACGACATCTGCATTGGCATTGTCCAGGTACTTTTCAATTTCAGAAGCTCCCATTAAGCCAGCTTTCACATTAAAGGTAATGACCTTCAGATTTGCTGTCTCTTTTTTATCAGAAGAAAAATTCACCCATCTTTGTATAGGGCTAAAAAAGATAAGCCCGGCCAGCATAAATACAAAACTTCTCTTTTTCCAGCTGAAAAGCCAGAAAAGCGTAAATACTGCATATATGACAATAAGGATCGGAAAACCTAAAGAAAGCAGATTGAACCACGGAAATATTTTAGGTGGAACATAGGCATTCAGAAAGGTACAAAGCAGCAGGAACAAAACGCCTACATGCAGGATTAATATAATAAGACGGAAGACTTTCACAGATGTTTCTAATTGAATCTATACAGATGTTTCTTCCAGATTCTTGCAAGAATCCAGCCAACTAATGCTCCTCCAACGTGAGCGAGATGGGCAATACCACCTCCGTTTCCGGATACTCCAAGGTATATGGAAACTACAATAACGATAGGCATCAGGTATTTTACCTTTATAGGAATAGGAATGAACATCATCATGATTTTCGAATCGGGATAAAGGGTAGCAAAAGCCGCCACTACTCCGAAAATAGCTCCGGAAGCACCAACCATAGGCGTTGCTACAATTCCCTTCAAACTCTCCAACAATTCTTTCTGCTTAAGAACTGATGCAGCATCGCCACTAAATCCTACACTTGCTCCGGATAAATAAGCATTAACATTAAATCCGAGCTGCTGCAGTTCAGTTGTAAGCTGTTGTGCCTCAACGAAATTCCATAAATTAAAAAGGAAAAAAGCTCCTAATCCACTTAAAAAATAGAGAATCAAATATTTTTTATCCCCCAACGTTTGCTCCAGGATAGGCCCGAAACTGTACAGAGTCAGCATATTAAACAGAATGTGCATAATGCTTCCATGCATAAACATGTGGGTAATGATTTGCCATGAATGGAAAAACGGAGAAAAAGGATAAAAGCCGGCAAGGTAGCCGATTACCTGATTTCCAAGAAAATAAGTCCCAATGAATACGATAACATTGATAATGATAATATTCCTGGTGATGGGCGGTATATTGTTAAACATTTTTTAAAATTTGTTTTTAAAATCATTAAACGGAACTTCATAAAAGCATCTTTTGCCATCCGGTAAAAATTCCGGGAAGCCTAATGCTGTAAAGTCTTTGATCATCTGTTCCGCATCTTTTTTATAGATGAAATCAAACCTTGATTTGGACTGCATTTTGTTCCATTGGTTGAGATAAAACTGCATAAATTCTTCTTCAGTCTTATATTCCAGGATCTCAAAAAGGTTCTCCAGGAACTTCATGGCCTGGGTTTCTTTCAATCCCTCGGGAAGCGCGTCTATTCTCAGCACGCTTTCATGTGCAATTTTCATGTCAAACCCAAGTTCAGGCAGAAATTTTTTGAAAGAATTATATTTATTCTTTTCTATTTCATTCATATGATACTCCAGAGAAAACAGAAGTGTATGGCTGTTTGGATTGATATTTGGCTTCCTGGAGGTTTTATTGTTCTCTGAAACAACCAACCTGTGCATTCTTCCAAGGTCCAGCATCAGGGTTACATCTCCTTTATTGAACAGCCAATAGCCATTGGGTAACCTCATCAGGTCCTCATCAAAATCTTCGTCTTCAAATAAATTTATCTTTGAGGGTTCTGCTGTAATATTCTGGTGGTACATTTCCGTAAGATTCTGAATTTCTTCGGGACGTACATTTCTTTCTTCAATAAAAGGGTTGTAGTCTTTGTCTACTATAATTTCCGGCATTTTGATGACTCCTCCGCCGCCATTTCCTTTGCTTGGGAAAGGCTTATTCATCATGGCGTCCATTTCCGGGTCTTTATCAAAATCAAGGCTAGGAGAAACGTTATAAATTCCCAGGGACCTTTTAATGGTGGAACGGAGAAGGGCAAAAATCAGGTGCTCATCTTCAAACTTCACTTCCGTTTTCTGGGGGTGGATATTCACATCTATTTTTTCAGGATCTAATTCAAGATAAAGGAAAAATGTAGGAACATAACCCGGTAAAAGCAATCCTTCGAAAGCTTCCTGAACTGCTTTATTGAAATACGGACTTTTGAAATACCTTCCGTTAACGAAAAAAAACTGTTCTCCTCTTGATTTTTTGGCGCCTTCAGGCTTCGCAACAAATCCGTGAAGTTTACACCAGATAATATCTTCTTTTATAGGAATCAGCTGCGGCTGCAGTTTACGTCCGAAAACATCCACAATACGCTGCATCTGGCTGCCTTTTCTCAATCTGAAAACAGCTTCATCATCATGAAACAGAGAAAATTCCAGATTTTCATGAGCTAATGCAACGCGCTGAAATTCATCAATGACATGTCTGAATTCAACATTATTATTTTTAAGAAATTTTCTTCGGGCCGGAACGTTGTAGAATAGGTTTTTCACCAGGAAATTGGATCCGTCGGCAGTCTGTATCGGGTCCTGAAACTGAAATACACCGCCTTCAATGTAGATATTGGTTCCAATTTTGGCATCATTCTGCTTCGTCCTCAGTTCAACCTGGGAAACAGCAGCAATAGAAGCCAATGCTTCACCCCGAAATCCTTTTGTAGCAATTCTGAAAATATCTTCTGTTGCTTTGATTTTTGACGTAGCATGTCTTTCAAACGCCATCCGGGCATCTGTTTCAGACATTCCTTTGCCGTCGTCCACCACCTGGATCAGGTTTTTTCCTGCATCCCTGATAATCAATTCTATCTTGGATGCACCCGCATCAATAGCATTTTCCAAAAGTTCCTTCACAATGGACGCAGGTCTCTGCACCACTTCTCCTGCCGCAATTTGGTTGGCTACATGATCCGGTAAAAGCTGAATAATATCTGACATAAAACGTATAATCAACTTACAAAAATAGGCAATGGAAACGGGAATTAAAACATTAAAACCGTGAATTAAAATTTAATTATCAACATTTTAATCACATTTTGCATCCTGTCCATTTTTTAATCTCTGCCAGAGGAAAAGAATTCTGAAAGGCTGGTATTTTTTAACGCAAAGTTTAAAGATGAGCTGCTTTACTTTTTAGTTGAGCAAAGAGACGCGGCTACGCCACTGACTAAGCATACGTTCTATCTATCTGTTTATTCTTGTCTAAAACAGGTAGCTCATTTACGCGACCAAGATTTCTGATAAAGAACACCCCTTTTTCATTATCAAAAAAGGGGTGTTTCACAGCTAGTTTACACAAAAAATAATTTGATATTTATTTTATTCCTTTATTGCTCAATCATCAAAGACAAGTTTTCTTTTTTCTTTTCTTTTTGGAATACCGTGGACTTTGTCGTATAGATAAGCCAGTACAGTGGGCTTTTTATAAATTCTGCTGTATCGGTATTTGGTATTAAAATGCCTTATATGAATCTTATAGGCATCATAACCGATCACAATCAAAAGACACAGACTGATCACATAAAATACCCTGAATTCAAGATAGTAATACGTAAGTCCAGAGAAAACAGCTCCTAAAACATAGGCTGCCATTATACTCATGAGCAGTTTTGCCCTTCCTATCAGCTCATCATTCTTTCTGTATTTTTTCTGGGTAAACATGGAAAGCAGAATTCCAAGATCGGTGGTGGTACCCGTAAGGTGGGTCGTTTTCACTGAGAAATTGGAGATGCTTGCCGTAAGCCCGTTCTGAAGTCCTGTTGCAAAAAGCATCAGCGCAACCAGATATTCTGTTTCCTCCAATGTTTTCTGATAATAAAACTGCCCATAAATTCCCACAAAAAGCAAACATATGATTTCCAGCACAATCGGCATTGCATGAGCAAAATATTTACTTTTCTTATTAAAGTTGATGACGATGAAGTTGGACAAAAAGCTTCCGAAGAAGAACAAAAAGATCCATGCCCCAACTACGACCACCTGCGTCCAGTTTCCCTTACTGATTTCCGCAGCAAGGATGGCGTAATGTCCCGTTACGTTCGATGTAAAAGAGAGAAATATTAAAAGGGAGGCAATATTTATAGTCCCTGCAGTGAATGCAGTCAGCGTCCCCAATCTGATATTGTCTCCCAACGTTCGGCTGTTACTATAATTTCTTAACATTTTTTTATTTCTTTTATATTGTGTTTATCATTTTTTTAGGCCTCAACAAATATCTCTGCCAGTTTTCCTCTTTCAGGAAGTCTTTCAGGGATTTCAATTTTAATTTCCTGAACCTTGATATCTTTGCATTTTCTGATGTAAGGAGCAATATCAAATTTTCCCTTTCCTTTACTCTTAATAGATGGAGAGTAATAAGCTTCCTCAATATTTTCCGCTTTCATATAATTATTGAATGTCCTTTGAAAGCTTCCTGTAAAAATATCGCAGACAATCTTATTTACTAAATGAGGGTATTTATTTTTGATAATTCCATAGGCATCACAGAATTCCTGCGGCCTGATCTTATTAAAAATGGTACTTTTTGTGTTGAACAGAAGGTCCCTGATGGAATCTCCACCATCATACCCTGAAACCAAAAGAATAGTATACTGATTCTGGTCTTCCGATGTTTCTTTCTCTTTCAGCACTTTTTTTAATATATTCAGTGACTCAAGAGAGTAATCCGTGGCGATTAAGATTGTTTTGGTCATATCTTTTAGATTTAGGTTTGTCGTCATATTTTGATGATACAAAACTAAAGCGGCAAGATTAGAAGCGCTTTGGAACGGAATTAAAATGTGATTAAAGAGATTAAAATGAGATTAGAATATTGTTAACAGGCGTTAATATGAGATATTTGAGATGGATACTTTAATTTTTCGGAGGAATGAAAATAAAGTACGTAGATTTCTCTCGCTGATTAAGAAATTGAGCAGATTGTTCTTTGCTTTTTGTATTTGTAGGATTGTTCTTTGCTATTAAGCTCCTTCCGGTCTCGTACTGTAGAAATTAGGAAAACGCATCTGTACGGTGGTTCCCTGGTTTTCGTGAGAACTTACGATCAGTTCGCCGTGGTGCATTCTTACGATGTTTCTGGCCAGCGGAAGTCCGATTCCGTAGCCTTCGTAGTTTTTGGTATTGGAAGCCCTGAAGAATGGGTCGTAGATTTTATTCATTTCCACCTCCGGAATACCTATTCCAAAGTCCTTTACAATGATATAAACATCTGTATCTGTAGCGCCCAGCGAGACTTTTACCTGCTGGAAATTAGAATATTTACAACCGTTATTGATGATATTGGCTACCGCAAGATGAAGCAGCTGTTCGTTGCCCTGTACTTTTAATTTTTTAGGATTATCCGGAAGCATACTGATATCCAGATAAATATTATTTCTTGAATCAATTTTTCTCAAGGTTTCAATGACATCCCAAAGCAGCTGATCGATTCTTACTTTATCCATTTTCTGGATCTTTCCATCGAAACCGGTCTGAGCAATCATGAGTAAGGCTTTGATCTTTTTATCCAGCTTTTCGGCTTCGTCAAGGATAATCTCAAGGGTTTCTTTGTATTCATCGGCTGTTCTGCCGATAGAAAGAGCGACATCCGCTTCTCCCATGATCGAGGTAAGTGGTGTTCTCAGCTCATGGGAAACATTCCCGATCAGATGGTTTTGGGTCTCAAATGAGGTTTCTATCCGGTTCAGCATTCCGTTGAAAGTATCTACCAGCTCATTAAGTTCCTTATTGTCGGGTTGCGGCTCCAGTCTCAGGTGAAGATTTTCGGAGCTGATCTCTTTTACCTTACCAGTAATTTTTAAGATGGGCCTAAATAAGGTTTTGGACAGATAAAAAGAAAAAATCATACTGAAGAACAGGGACAGTACAATACAGGTAATCAGCGTTCTCTTTAAAAATCCCAGGTAATAAATTACGTAATGGTTCTTGGCAGAAGCAATGGCAATATAATCCTTATCATCATACCTGAAGGTCTGCCCGATATAGTAAAATTCTTTGTCATTATAATTGGCCTCGCCTTTTCTGACGATACTTTTGAAAAAATAGTCCGGAATATGAACCTCCTGTGAGATCTTCCTGAAATTGGAATCCGCCGGAACCGCAAAAACATAATCTCTTTCCATGGGAAGCTCCTCATCATTGAGGCCGTTGAGGATATAGTTTTCGGGAAGGTCAAGGTGGTCTTTGCTTTTTTCGATCTGAACAATAGTTGTTGTACGGATCTTCAGCAGCTCATAAAATCTCTGGTGTGAAAAGTTGACAATAGAAAAATAAACCAACCCACTGAACAGCAGAATGATGGCAGTAAATACCAACATTAAGAGCACCATTGTTTTGGTTTGATTTGTGACAACTTTATTAAACATCCATTAAGGTTTTTTCAGTACATACCCCATCCCTATCACAGTATGAATCAGCTTATGATCATCCTGATTATCCAGTTTTTTTCTCAGATAGTTTACATAAACATCTACAACATTGGTTCCCAGCTCATAATTGACACCCCAGACTGCGTCCAGAATTTCAGCTCTGGAAATTACTTTTTCAGGATTATTCAGGAAGTAGAGCAGCAGTTTATATTCTGTAGAAGTTAAAGAAATTTCATCTCCGGCACGGGTAACTTTCTTGGTATAATCATTAACAATCAGATCTGAAAACTTGAAGACATGTTCATTATCAGGCTCCGGTTCAGCAATTTCCTGAGGACTTACTCCATTGCTTCTTCTTAATAATGATTTCACGCGGGCTACCAGCTCAATGAACTTGAATGGCTTTACAAGATAATCATCACCTCCGCTTTCCAGACCCAACACTATATTTTCAGAAGTTCCCAAAGCTGTTAAAAAAAGGATAGGAACATGCTGATTGGTTTTCCTGATTTCTTTGCAGACATCCAGTCCATTCATTTCCGGCAGCATAATATCCAGAATTACCAGATCAAAATCGTTGGCCTGCACCAACTGTACACCAGTGCGTCCGTCAAAGGCTACGGAAACTTCGTACCCATTTTCCTGAAGCCCTTTCTTTATAAAAGATACAACACTGGTTTCGTCTTCGATGAGGATAATCTTTTTCATTGAAATAAGGAATTTCACAAAAATAAGGAAAAAGAGTGAATAGGCATGAGGGAAAGCAAAACCTCATGAACAGAAAGAATCTTAGCTAAGAACAGCAATATTTCTTATTTAAAGCTCCAGCAGCATCTGTGTATCACAGCGGCAATAAGCTGAATCAGAGGCTGGCATATGTTTAAAACCAAGCTTTTCATATAATTTTATTGCAGGAACGAGCACAGAGTTGGTTTCAAGGGAAATACTTTCTGCATTTAATTCCCTGGCTTTATCTACCAAGGTCTGTCCTACCAGATATCCTATTTGCTTTCCTTGTGCTTTGGGGCTTACAGCCATCTTTGAGAGTTCAAATTTAAGTGGCTTATCGGACAATTTCACTAAAGCACATGTTCCCACTGGCTCATTATCCAGCAGAGCAAAAACAATGTATCCTCCTTTGTTTATAATGTGCTCTTCGGGATTGTCCAGCAGTTTATAATCGCCGGCCTCCATGGTGAAAAATTTTTTGATCCATTCTTCGTTTAAAGCTTTGAAAGCATCTTTATATTGAGGATCATAGGCTATAATTTTTACTTCATTATTTGTATCATTCATCGTTTATAAGGTTTAATTAAATTCTTTTTTTAACCATTTTTGCAAGCTTTTCAAGGTCACTTTCTACCCTGTCCGTCCATTCCAGGGCATAGTTAAGGCGCATACAGTTTTGATATTGATTATATTGGGAAAACATTCTTCCCGGGGCAAAGGTTATTTTCTGGCTCATGGCTTCATCATAAAGGTCTTCCGTGCATATCCTTTTATCCAGCTCCAGCCATAGCATAAAGCCTCCTTTAGGTTCCGAAACCTTTGTATTGTCCGGGAAATACTCTCCCACTGATTTCTGAATCTGAAGATAGTTTGCATACAGCTTATTCCTGAACATTCTCAGGTGGTGGTCATAGCGGCCGTGTTCAAGAAAATCCGCAATTACATCCGGATACAGGGATGGGCTGCACACAGTCTGCACCAGCTTCTGCCGGATTACCTTTTCTTTAAATTTTCCGGGAGCTACCCAACCCACGCGGTAACCTGGCGCTAGCGTTTTAGAGACCGATCCTATCCACATCACAAGCCCGGCTTCATCATAAAATTTACACGGTTTGGGTCTTTCTGATCCAAAATACAGGTTTCCGTATATATCATCTTCAATCAGAGGAACATTATATTCCGTAATCATCCTTACCAGTTCTTTTTTATTGTCATCCGGCATCTGAAAGCCTAATGGATTATTGAAATTCGTCACAAAACAACAGGCAGAAAGTGTAGGAAGCACTTTTTTCAAGGCATCCAGATCTACTCCGTAAATAGGATGGGTAGGAATTTCCACCACCTTCAGTCCCAACTGCTGGATCGCCTGAAGCACTCCAAAATAGACCGGGCTTTCCACCGCTACGGAATCTCCGGGTTTCGTCACCGCCATCAGGCAGGTATATACTGCATTCATAGCCCCGGAGGTGATGACCAGATCGTCTTCTGATATTTTTCCTTCCAACACCAGAGCCCATTTGGCGGCTTCCCGACGGAGGTATTCGCTTCCCTGTACCGGCTCATAATCTGTACCGCTGTCATTCTTTCTCTTGATCACATTGATCATGCATTTCTTGAGCTTTGCCAAAGGAAGGAAGCTTTTCCCAGGAATTCCCAAAGCAAACTGGGTAACATCTGTCCCATCAATGGTTCCGAATACTTTATCAATAAGGTCTTCCGGTGTATTTTTCTTCTCAGCTTCTTTCATTGGAGCCACCGAAGGCAATGCCAGCTTTCTTTGGGAAGTCTGGCTCACAAAATAGCCATACTTGGGACGGGATTCAACCAGAGAACGGCTTTCCAGTTCCATATAAGCCTGTTTTACAGTATTCAGACTGACATTATAGAGTTTTTGAGCACTTCTTAGTGAAGGCAGTCTGTCTCCTTGCTGCAGCGTATCGCTTTTGATCTGCTCAGTGACAGATTTTGCTATTTTAAGATAGAGAACGTCTTTTGACATAAAGCCCCGGTTTTAAGTAAATGTACAAATTTATTGACGCTTTATCCAACATTCAACCAGCTGATCATTCTATTGATACTGCTTTTCAGCTGTTCTGCATTCCGGAAATTTGCTGAATTGTTTTTATTGAAATAACGCTCTGCCTGAAGATTAAAATTCTTTTTTTCGGAGTCTGCAAGATCACTTTTCCCATAGATCTTAAATGTGATCTCCCCTTTTCCGTTAATGATCAGACTTGCAAAACCAAGAATCTCATTTCTTTTTTTAGCCAAAAGAAAGGGTACACCGAAATCCTGGCTTAATCTGGATAAATTTTGGGACTGCAGAAAGATATTTCTCAGCGACTGCATATCTGAAATATAGACGTCAGCATATTGAAGCTGCTGTTGGTTTCGAATAATAGTTTCCATAATGCTCTGTTTAGTATAACAAAATTATGGAGTATTCCATTATGGACACAGATACAGAAGTTACTATTATCTTGGATACAGATTAAATGTTTGTGGAAAATACAGATAAAGGCTAATTAAACTGACGCGGATCAATAGTTTATCAAAAAGCATTATGACTAATGCACGCCAAACACCCGTTTATGAGGGCTATAAAAACAAAAACTCCCTGTAAACAATACAGAGAGTTTTTTCGCATAGTGCGGATGAAGGGACTCGAACCCCCACGCCTCACGGCACCAGATCCTAAGTCTGGCGTGGCTACCAATTACACCACATCCGCCGGTTATTATTCTTTATTATAAAGAACTTATTCCTTTTATGGCTACAAATATAAAACATTTTGCCTTAAAATAAGAACTAAAAAAACATAAATACTTACAAACAATGATAAATAAACGATTTCTTACAAACCTTTAAAAATAAAAAAACTCTCCGTTGAGATCAACAGAGAGTTTAGTACCCCGGGCGGGACTTGAACCCGCACGTTCTTACGAACACAGGATTTTAAGTCCTGCGTGTCTACCAGTTCCACCACCAGGGCAGGTGTGGAGCGAAAAACGGGATTCGAACCCGCGACCCCAACCTTGGCAAGGTTGTGCTCTACCAGCTGAGCTATTTTCGCATAGTGCGGATGAAGGGACTCGAACCCCCACGCCTCACGGCACCAGATCCTAAGTCTGGCGTGGCTACCAATTACACCACATCCGCTGGTTTGTTTTTGCTTATTTTAAAGAGCTTGCTTCGTTTTTGTGAGTGCAAATATAGGACTTTTTCCATTGTCTCCAAACTTTTCAGAAAAAAAAATTAAAATTCTCATATTTTTTTTCAGGTCCTCCAATTATTACATTTCATTTTCTTACTTTTACAACGTTAATAATTACAATATGGAATTACAAGGAACGGTAAAGAAACTTTTTGATGCTCAGACATTTGCAAGCGGCTTTCAAAAGAGAGAAATGGTTATTTTAACCCAGGAACAGTATCCACAGCCGATAAACATAGAATTTTTGTCTGATAAGATCAGTTTATTAGATAACCTTAAGGAGGGTGAAAATGTAAAAGTGGGAATCAACATCAGAGGAAGAGAATGGGTTTCTCCTCAGGGTGAAACTAAGTATTTCAATTCTATTACAGGATGGAAAATTGAAAAAGTAATGGACAACGGATCTGAGCCTACTCAGGCCTCTCCTTCTCAATCTGCATCCCCGGTTTCCAATGAAAATCCTTTCGCTGGTGACGATGATGATGATTTACCTTTTTAATTAAAAAATAAGATCAAATATAAATCCTGCTTTATCAAGTGGGATTTTTTTTCCAAAAAAATGGTCCGATTAGACGAAAACGAGATTTCATTCCCCGATCCTGAACTTTATGACGGTCACGACGGGCTGGTTGCCTTTGGAGGAGACCTGTCTACAGAAAGGGTTTGGTTCGCCTACCAGCTGGGGATCTTTCCGTGGTACAATCCCGGAGAGGAAATATTGTGGTGGTGCCCGGATCCCAGATTTGTCCTGTTTCCTGAAGAACTAAAAGTTTCAAAATCGATGCGGAAAATACTAAACAGGGGTATTTTTACATTTTCTGAAAACAAATGCTTTAGGGAAGTGATCCAAAACTGCCAGCAAACGAGCAGAAAGGGACAGACTGGAACATGGCTTTCGGATGAACTGATGGAATCTTTTATTCAGCTTAATGAATATGGTCTTGCCAAAAGTATTGAGGTATGGCAGGATGGAGAACTGGTTGGAGGTTTTTACGGCCTTCAGATCGGAAATGTTTTCTGCGGCGAAAGTATGTTTGCGAAAGTAAGCAATGCTTCTAAAGCCGGCTTTATTCATTTTGTGGAAAACAACAAAGATAATATTGATCTCATTGACTGTCAGTCTCATACAGAGCACCTGGAAAGCTTAGGCGCAAAAATGATTCCTAAAAAAGAATTTTTAAACATCTTACACAAAAATAATGAACGCAGATAAAGAAAAATGGATCCTTCTGATTGTATTAACTGTTATCTGGGGCTCGTCTTTTATTTTGATCAAAAAGTCTCTTGAGCATTTCAGTCCCTATCAGGTAGGGGCGCTCAGGGTTCTGATCGCAGGAATTATTTTAATGCCGGTCGCGATTTCAAAATATAAACTGTTTCCCAAAAAGCATTTGAAGTGGCTTATCCTGGCTGCATTTACAGGAAATTTCATTCCTATGTTTCTATTTCCGATTGCGGAAACGGAAGTAAGCAGCAGTATCGCCGGAATTATCAATTCTATGATGCCTATCTTCGTGATTATTGTGGGAGCGCTGGTCTGGAAGTTTGACACCACTAAAAGGCAGATCGTGGGAACAATGATCAGCTTTGCCGGAGTCTGCTTATTGGCTTTTGGAGGAGATGGGGAAGGCGGAAAATTCAAGCTTATTCCGATATTATTGCTGTTACTGGCCACGCTGTGCTATGCTTTAAGCACAACAACGGTGAAATCTAAACTAATGGATGTCTCTTCCACGATTTTATCAGCATTTGTTTTTTCATTTGTTTTATTTTTCCCTTCTCTTATTGCTTTAACATTCACGGGATTCTTTTCAACATTCAGTTTTAATGAGGACAATATGCTGGGACTGATGTTTGTAAGCTTGCTGTCTATCTTTGGAACCGGGCTGGCCATGACTTTAAATTACAGGCTACTGAAGGTATCTACCCCGCTATTTGCGTCAACAGTAACCCTGCTGATGCCTATCGTTGCTATTATCTGGGGATTTCTGGATGGTGAAAAACTGAGCTTTTTACAGTTTGTTGGAGCAGGAGTTATTATCGGCGGACTGATTTTTTTAAGGTCTAAAACAGCGGTTATAAAAAAATAAACAGGTATTGATACATTAAAATTGATACATTAAAAATCCTGCATCGCTGCAGGATTTAAGTATGTATGATTGTTAATTTAAGTCATTAAGAATCTTTAAGCTGCTAAGGAGAATTAAGGCAGATCCTTCGATCTTCAGTCTAAACTTCCTTCTTCCAACTTCTAAGAATTCTTCTTTTTCACTTTGGCTTTGACTTTCTTTACCTCATCTTTGATGAAAGGATATTTTTTCTGCATATCCTGAGCAAGCGATGCGTCAATATTTAAAGCTTTCTGAAGAGATTCTGCTCCTTTTTCCGGGTTTCTCAGGTTGAAATAGCAGTTGCTGAGCTGATAGTAAAGCTCTGCCCTGTCATGTACCCTTAAGGCATTATCCAGAATAGTTACCGCCTCTTCATATTCTCCAAGAAGCATCAAAACCTCTGAATAGGCATACCAGTTATAAAACCTTGAAGGTTCCGCATCTACCAGCTTTTTCAGGCAGGCAAGACTTTCTTCAAATTTTCCGGAATCAATAAATAGAAATGCCAGTCTTTTCTGATAGTCAAGGTTACTGTCATTCAGCTGGGTAGCTTCTCTTGCAAAATGCAGGGCTTCTTTCATACCTCCCATTTCTTCATAGAGATAAGATTGTTCCATCATCGCAAGATAAAACTGTGGGTCTTCTCTCAATGATTTCTGGAATGCATTTAAGGCCATTATGGACTGTTTCTGCGCCTTATAGCACAATCCTATCTTATAAAATGTAAATGCTTTGGTATATTCAAGCTCAAGCATTTCCTCATATACCTCTACGGCCTTCTGGTACTGTCCCAGGGCTTCGTAACAGGCTGCTTTGTTTGCATATACTCCTACAGAACTTGAGTTGATGGCCAAAAGGTAATCATATCCTTTTATGGCTTCTTCGTAATTCTTTCTGTTGAAGTAAAACTGCCCGTATTCGAACCAAGCGGTTTCGGAATAGGCAAATTCATCTAAATATTCATTAAGAAAGGCAATAGCCTCCTCGCTCTTATTCAGGTCGCTGAAGCAGATCATACAGTTTTCGAGAGAATACTCATCCATAGGATCTTCTTTCAGAGCTTTTCTGTAGTGTTTAAGAGCGTTAAAAGGGTCTCCCAAGTTTACATATTCGTCCGCAATAAAGTTATGAAGGAAGTTTTCTTCTTCCTGCAGTTCTAAGGCTTTTTTGCAGATGTCAATGGCTTTTCTGGGGTTTCCCAGGTTCGAATAATACTTCGCATAGCAGACCATAAAGTCTGTGTTTTCCATGGATGAACCTTTCAGTTCGTCAATGAGTTCTTTTGCGGTATTATAATCTTCCCATTCCAAAAGAATCTCAAGCCTTTTGATCTTGATATCCAATGAATTGGGATGAAGCTTAAGGCCATAATTAACAGCATTGTCTGCGTAGTTAAAATCTCCCAGCTCCAAATAATAAACAATAATGTCTTCTAGCTCTTCGGTATCGAAGTAGAATTCATCATTATTTTCCATCATTTCCTCGAACTTTTTTACAAGTTCATTTCCAAAATACTCTTCCAATAGTGTTGTCTTTGTCGGCCCGATGTCTGAATATGCTTACAAACCTCGGCAAACTTTTAATTAATAATAACCTCTGAAACTGAAATTCAAATGTTTATGCAAAGTTGCAACTTTTTTTTGAATTATTTTTTCATAAATTTCTATATTAAAGATAGTAAAAAAAGAAAACAGATAAAAGGATTGTGGATAAAAAACGGAAATTGTGGTTAAATAGTTATAACGGTTCATTTTCAGTGAGAATCTCAAAATTCAGAACCTGTTTATTTATACGCTTTCGTTTCTTTCTTCCGGACTATTTAAAAGAACTCCGACAAAAAAAGAACGGAGCATTTCTGTTCCGTTCCTGATTTATTTAGATTAAACTTTTAATTTTAGCGATGATATCATCTCCAAGCTTATCGGCTTCTTCCTGCGTATAAGCCTCGGTATAGATCCTGATAATAGGTTCTGTATTGGATTTTCTCAGGTGCACCCAGTTGTTTTCAAAGTCGATTTTAACACCATCTACCGTAGAAACTTCTTCGTTCTGATATTCTTTTTCCATTTTGGCTAAGATATCATCTACATTAATCTCCGGAGTCAGCTCTATTTTCTTTTTGCCCATAAAGTAGCTTGGGTATCCTGCTCTTAATTCGGAAACGGATTTGTTTTCTTTTGCCAGATGGGTTAAAAACAATGCTGCTCCTACCAAAGAGTCTCTTCCGTAATGAAGGTCAGGGTAGATAATTCCTCCGTTTCCTTCGCCTCCGATTACTGCATTCTTTTCTTTCATCAGATTCACTACGTTTACTTCTCCTACAGCACTTGCAAAGTATTCTGAATCGTGGCTTCTGGCAACATCCCTCAAAGCACGGCTTGAGGAAAGGTTTGAGATAGCAGCGCCTTTCTTATGTTTCAATAAATAATCTGCAACGGCAACCAAGGTATATTCTTCCCCGAACATTTCCCCTTTCTCGTCAATTAAGGCTAATCTGTCTACATCCGGATCTACAACGATTCCTAAATCTGCATTTTCTTTTTTTACAAGCTCACAGATGTCTCCCAAGTGCTCTTTCAAAGGTTCAGGATTGTGTGGAAACTGCCCGTTTGGTTCGCAATATAATTTAATTGTTTCGCAGCCAAGCTTATCCAGAAGCATTGGAATTGCAATTCCTCCTGTAGAATTTACCGCATCGAGAACGATTTTGAATTTTTTAGCTTTAATGGCTTCAATGTCTACCATCGGAAGATCTAAAATCTGCTGAATATGAATATCAAACGCATCGTTTCTTGTTTCATATTTTCCAAGATCATCTACTTCTGCGTAATTGAAATCTTCACTTTCAGCAAGAGCGAGTACTTTTGCGCCATCATCTCCACTGATGAACTCTCCTTTACCATTCAACAGTTTAAGAGCATTCCATTGCTTTGGGTTGTGGGAAGCAGTCAGGATAATTCCTCCATCTGCATTCAGTTCAGGAACCATTATTTCCACCGTTGGTGTTGTAGAAAGTCCAAGATCCACTACATTTATTCCCAATCCCTGCAGAGTAGCTGTTACCAGCGAGGAAACCATTTCCCCGGAAATTCTGGCATCTCTTCCTATGACCAGGGTTAAATTCTTTTTATTCTGTGTATTCTGAAGCCAGGTTCCAAATGCTGATGCAAATTTCACGACATCCAGAGGAGTTAAGTTATCATTTACTTTTCCGCCGATTGTTCCCCTGATCCCGGAAATAGATTTTATTAACGACATTCTGTTTTATTTTTT
Organism: Chryseobacterium lathyri; assembly: GCF_019970085.1. Classification (NCBI taxonomy): domain Bacteria; kingdom Pseudomonadati; phylum Bacteroidota; class Flavobacteriia; order Flavobacteriales; family Weeksellaceae; genus Chryseobacterium; species Chryseobacterium lathyri. Next base: position 333,112 of record NZ_JAHXYG010000001.1, read on the forward strand.
TAATTGGTTTCATTAGCAAAGATACTTAAAAGACCTAATAAGTTATAAGATGGGAATCTTTTTCTGAATCTTGTCATAATTCCTTTTGATAACCTTCGGTGGCGGAAAACGGTAACCTATATACAGCAATCCATATAGATTGTTATTTTCTACATTCTGGTTATCTTTTTCATTGTAGGCATAAGCATTGACATTAAATTTTCCTCCGAACAGAAACCGGTCTGTATTATATCCTATATGAAGTCCGCTAGCAAACTTCAGGGTTAGATACTGTGTATTTTGTTTGTTAAATTTTGTCCCGTCCGCCTGAATATCCCAGCTGTTGGAAAACATTCCGCCTAATCCCAGCGAGATATGAGGAGCAATATTCACTCTTTTTTTCGCGCCAAGCACCCAATTATAAAAGTACCCCATGCTGCCCCCGAAACTGTACTGGGTTTCTTTACTTTTCTGTCCGTTTAAAATATCTCTGAATATGGAAAGGTCATAATCTACAATAGGCACCCAGCTTCCACGGCTTTCTTTCTGCCATTCGCCTTGTGTATAAATACTTTTCAGAGAGAAATTATCCTTTAGTACATAGGCTGTAGACCCTCCAAAACTCTGAACCCTAAGATCGGGAAACTGAAGGTATGGGTCTTTTCCTTCTTTCCAGTCCGGAAAAAAATCGCTCATATTTTCCATATAAAATCCTTTTACGTTTTTGTAATAAACGGTCTGGATAAATTTTTTGGGGAAAAGCCTGAATCTAAAGTCTGCATAGGAGCTGCTTCCTTTGAGCGCATCATCATTATTCCCGGGAAGAAAACTTGGTGTAAATGAAATAGTTGCACTTATAATCCTATAATCAATAGAAAAGGAAGCTCTTGTTTTATTGTTGATTGAAAAGATGGTTTCTAAAGGTTTGTCCTCAGAGCCTTCTGTAAAAACATATTTTTCAATATTGGTGTCGAGATTTACACGGACCATTACCTGATCTGCATAGGACTTGATTTTAGCAGTATCGGTCTGGGCGTTTACCCAAATGGTTAGAAGAGAGAATAACAAGACTGCTGCTGATTTTGGGCTCAAATCGAAAAGGTTTTAGTTTCAGAGAATGAAATTACTACAATTTTTTCAATTATAAGCTTAAAAACAGGATCAGGAGCAACCGCAGTCTTTATCACAGTTGGTTCTTTTGGAACTGAATTTTTTCGGTGCGAAATTCTTTCTGAGTACTTTAAATAAAGAATAACAGGCGAATGCAACGATCAGTATGATGATTACGTACTGAAAAATTAGTGAAGTATCCATTATTTTAAAATCTGATATGCTATCAACGACACAAAATATGCCAAACCGGTCATCATTACAACCTGAAAGCCGGTCCATTTCCAGCTTTTGGTTTCTCTGTAGACTACTGCAAGCGTAGAAACACACTGCATTGCGAATGCATAAAATAAAAGTACGGAAATTCCCGTTGCGAAGCTGAACACTTTTTCGCCGTCAGGTTTTACGTCTCTTCTCATTTTATCTATTACTTTCACTTCGGGGGCATCATCATCCAAACTGTAGAGTGTAGACATTGTCCCGACGAAAACTTCTCTGGCCACAAAGCTTGTCAGAATTCCCACGCCCATTTTCCAGTCGTAGCCAAGCGGTTCGATAAGAGGCTCAATCCCTTTACCCATTTTGGCCAGATAAGAATGGTCGAGTTCTACATTGGTAGCCACAAATTGATTGGGTTTCTGTTTGGGTCCAAAATAACTTAAAAACCAGACAATGATGCTTACAATAAAAATAATCTTTCCTGCTCCTGTAACGAAGTCCCAAACCTTACCCAGTACCATTTTAAGATCGTATCCGAAAAGGGGCTTTTTATAAGTTGGCAAATCCATTACAAGATAAGTCTTGTCTTTATTTTTGATAAATCTTTTCAAAACTGCTGCTGAAAACAGTGCTACAAGGAAGCCCAAAAGGTACATTCCCATCAATACCAGCGCTTTATATTTAATTCCAAGGAAAGACCCGTCAGAAATGATCAGTCCGATAATGATGCTGTATACCGGAAGCCTTGCAGAACAGGTCATAAAAGGAGTAACCAGTATGGTTAATAATCTTTCTTTTACATTTTCGATATTTCTTGTAGAAATCACAGCAGGAATGGCACAGGCCGTTCCTGATACTAAAGGAACGATACTTTTCCCATTCAGTCCGAAAGGTCTCAGCAGCCTGTCCATCAGAAATACCACTCTCGCCATATATCCTGAATCTTCCAGTAGATATAGGAAATACAATAAAATACCAATCTGTGGGGCAAATACTACAATTCCTCCGATTCCGGGAATAATTCCACTTGAAATCAGTGAATTGACAGGCCCTTCCGGCAAGTGTTCTGCAGCAAAAGCAGCCAGCCATGAGAAGGAATCATCGATCCAGTTCATCGGATATTCTGCAAGGAAGAAAACACTTTGGAAAATAATCAGCAGGATAAAAAGAAAAACAACATAGCCCCAGAATTTGTGGACCAGCACTTTATCTAATTTCTCCGTTAAAAGCTCTTTGAACTGGGCTTTTTTAGAGATTACATCTGCTAATATTTTATCTACGCTCTGATATCTTCTTACGGTCTCCTGAACCTGTAATCGTTTTGGAACCAAGCTTTTAGAATCAGGCTGGTTAAGAAGGTCTTTTATAGATTCTATTCTTCCGAGATCGGAGCCCAATGAAATACTCATCCAGGCTTTATATTCGTTGTCAAGTCCTTTATGGGCCGCAATTTTCTGAATAAAATCTTTATGCTCGTTTGGCGTTTCGAAGGTGATGGTCTCTGCTTTTTTAAATCCATCATGCAAAACAGACTCTTTAATCTTATCTATTCCAATCTGTTCTTTGGCATTGGTTTGAATAATTTTAATCCCCAGAGCATCTGAAAATTTCTGGATATCAATGCTAATGCCTCTTCTTTCTGCCTGATCAATCTGGTTGACCACCAGGATCATAGGAATACCAAGATCCTGTATCTGCTGGAAAAGAAGCAGTCCTCTTTTTAAGCTTAATGCTTCAAGAATATAGATTACACCTTCATAATTTTCCTGCTCATCAATAAGAAATTTAGAAAAAATAGCCTCGTCTTCCGAACTTGGATAAACGCTGTACGAGCCTGGCAGGTCGATCACCTCAACCTCTTCATTTTTATAGGTGTAATTTCCGGAATGGCTCGCAACGGTAACTCCTGCATAGTTTCCGGTCTTCTGTTTTTTATTGCACAGTGCATTGAAAACCGTAGACTTTCCTACATTAGGATTCCCGACTAAAAGGACCTTTTTTTTCTTATTTTCCTGCATTAATTCAATTCTTCAACAATGATATACTCTCCCTCTTCTTCACGAAGAGCGATGCGGCTTTTTTCTTCTCCAAATTCTACATACATAGGACCCTTGAAGGGCGCCTGGTACAAAATTCTGAAAATAGTCTCCGGTAAAAGTCCCATTTCTATGATCTTGTTTGGCATTTTCAGGTAATCGTTATCATACCCTAAAATTTTTCCCATTTTGTTTTTAGGGAAACCGCTTAATTTATGTAAGTCAATCTGTTTCAAAGCCGGATTTTTTGTAAGGGCAAATATACGCTATTTAAATTTAATCTAAATAACGAAAAGTATGAAAGAAATCAACCCAAACACATTGCTGTATCTGGGTTGATTTTAAAAATATAATTTAGTTGATATGAAGTCTTATTTTTTCTTTTTATCCTGCTGTGCTGATGATATTTCTATCGGATTATCATTGGCGTTGTAGAAGTCTTTGTACTGCTTCTCCTGTTTTTTCACCATATCACCCACTGTACCATCCATTCCCGGAACTGTTTTAGAAAGCATTTCCTGTGTCATCATTGGTCTTATGGATGCAAAAGGGTCTTTTTTGAAATCATTGAATGTTTTTTCAAATTTTTCTCTTGGTAATTCATTTACTTTTCCTCCTTTAGCTTGCATCAGGTTTTCGATGTAAGAGTATTCTGTATAATCCTTGACTTTTTTATTTCCCTGTAAAACCCATGAATAGTTTTTCTGATCATCTTCGATTTTAACGATCAAACCTGGAAGTCCGAAGAATTTGTAAGGTCCATCCTGAAAAGGCAATTCTGTACTGAACCATGCTGTCCATTTTCTTCCTCCGAATTCAGTAGTCGCTTTTTGAGTGTTATATTCTCCAATTTTCTGCTTATCGTTAAGGATATTCCAGTTAAATTTTAGGTCTTCGCTATATCCTATATTGCTTGGTGTAAACCCGTTTGCTATCTTATCCACATACTGTACTTTCATACCTGGATATGATTTGTATATTCTGGCTGATATTTTAGGGGTTTTAATGGTTTTCGACAAATCTTTCATCGTTCCTGCCTTCTGCATGGCTTCAATTTCAATTTTCATGATAGAATCCTGCGAAATCACTGTATAATCCTGATAAATGGATCTGTTTTTGTCTGTAATATCCAGGATCGTAATTACTTTATCCATCTTGGCAGAATCCTTTTTCGGTTTAAAAGTCAGCTCATAGAAGAAACGGTTTGCTGCCTCTTTTGATTCTTTGGCATCCTGCGCCGACGCTATGGCAAAAAGAGCAATAAAGAATACAGAAAATAGCTTTTTCATTGTAATAAAGATTTACTAATTAGTTATCAGTTTCTGAAATATGTTACAGCTTTTTTAAAGAATTTTACTTCAATTGATACATTACACTGATTATCAACAGAATACAAAACAACTATATATATTATAATTTATCAGACTTTTTAAAGGTATAACTGGTAAATCTGATCAGCCATGAGAGAAAATTATGATTTCCTTAAAACATTTTCTCTCTTAAAACTCTTATCTTTAAGTACTTAAAAACAAATATTATGGACACTTTATCACAATTTAAAGATGAACTTGAAGCAGAGTACCAGACGACCAGGAAATTTTTTGAAGTTTATCCTGAAGGAAAAAATGATTTTGCTCCTCATGAGAAAAGTATGAAAATGATGCCTCTTGCCACTCATATTTCTGAAATTTTCGGGTGGCCGGATGTGATGCTGAAAACTTCGGATCTGGATTTTGCGAAGGGAGATTTTCAGCCTAAGCATCTTTCTACAAAAGAAGATCTTCTGCAGACTCTGGACGAAAATTTCAAATCTGCGGAGAAGGCGCTTGACAAAGCTAAAGAAGAAGACCTTAATGAAACATGGGCTTTAAAAAACAATGGTCAGGAAATAGCAAAATGGACGAAATATGGCTCTATCCGTCATTCTTTAAACCAAATCACGCATCACAGGGCTCAACTGGGAGTGTATTACAGACTGAATGATATTCCGCTTCCGGGAAGCTATGGTCCGTCAGCCGATCATCATAGCTTTTAGCAATATGTATGGATATATCTCAAATAAAAAACCAATCTCAGTGAGATTGGTTTTTGTTTTTTTACTTAAAGTTGAATTTCACGGTAAACATAACCTGGCTTGGGCGAAGTTGATATCTTGTAAAAGTAATATTCGTGGTATTGATATCATATGTTTCGAATACTTTTTTGTTGGCTATATTCATCCATTTAAGTTCAAAATCAATTTTCTTTTTGGCCCAGGTAAATTGATATGAAACGTCATAGAATCCGTTGTGGTATTTTTGATCGGCTGCATTTGTATTTACCTGATCCCAGTTGAATCCGATAGTATGGTCTTCTACCGGATAGAAGAACGCTCCAAGATTATGCGTGAACCCGGTTCTGGTGGCATTGGAGTTTATATTTCCTGTACTGGTTTGCTTTGTTCTGGAAATACTTGCATTATAATCTATGCTCATCCAGCTGAAATAGGTATTATTGAATTTAATCCCGTATGACTGGCTGTTGTTGTTGTTTGTAAAAGAATTATTATTCAGGAATGCATCAGATTTTGCTGTATTGTTGCTGTAGCTGAGGGAGGCATTTGTTTTGAACTTTGGAAAGTATTTTCCCACTTCTACACTATAGCCATTATTTAATACATGATTATCCTGTTCTATATACTGCATTACGGTATAACCTGCCCCATTGATCAAAGGATTTGAAATCAGGTTTCTTTTAGCGTCTGAAAATCTGTAATTGATGTTGAAGAATAAATTATTCAAAGGGTTTCTATACTCCAGCCTTGTTCCTGCAGATTTATTATTATTCTGAGGTATCGGATTATTGATATCCATGGCACTGATTCCGCCAGGAGAGGTCATTAAGAATCCTGAATAAGCCGTATTTATTTCTCCAAAATTGTTATTAATATTAGCATTTACCGAAGCTTTCCAAAAGGAGGCAAAAGTATACTGTGCAAAAACACTAGGTTCAAAAGTCACCTTATTTACATCTTTAGCAACATTTCTTAACGGATCTTCCGCCTTAATGTTATTAGAGTTTACAGGAAAATTGGCATACAACATCCATGAATCATTTTTATAATTTACTCCCAAACTTCCGTAAGGTGTTGCCGTAGTATATCTAAGATCATTACTATAGGCTGCCGGAAGAGCTCCTGCTGTTATAATATTTGATAAATCTGAAACTAAATCTGTTGTTTTAAAGTTAAATCCAACTTCCGGAGTGAAGGTCCATCCCTTTTTAGAGAACCCGATATTGGCAGAATGATTGGCTTCAATTGTTTTAAGTCTCAGGTTTTGTTTTGCAAAATTCTTAGGTTCGGGAGTGAATCCCGGAATATCCAGATAAGAAGCCGGAAAAACTTTCAGTGTCTGTTTATCGGTCTGATAACTTATAAAAGATAAAAGATTCACCATTTTTTCTTTCCACGGAATAATGGTACTCAGGGAATTCTGGAAAGATGTTGTTGGAGACTCTATTGCTTCATCGCCGTGTCTTTTCACTCCGTTTGACGCATCTGTTCTGTCAACAATTGCCCGGTCTGCATTCCAATACTGGGAAAAACTTGTGGTGTTTTTAAAGAATCCCTTTTTTGCATTTTTTGTAAAAATTAATTCTCCTTTTGCTTTATCTGTGTAAAAATTATTAAGAATGTTTACAATATTGGAGCTTCCCCCAAAATAGTCTGTCTGGCTGTAAGATTCTCTTTCAACCGCATTATTGGTATAGTTGGCATTGGCTTTAAGCTCCCACTCTTTCTTTTTGTCGATATTGGTAAGATAGTTGGCAGACAGATAATGCACATTGTTCATCAAGTATCTTTTTACAGGAAGGTTGGGTGTACTTGCGTTTTCTACATTCAGCCAGTCATTTTGAGAAGCATTAATCCTTCTTCCTTCGAACCGGCTTCCGAAAGCTAAGATATTCCCTTCATTTTCCACCTGCTCACCCATATTGTTCGTTTTGTAATTCACCACCCACTGGCTTTTCTGTCCAAAAAACATCGGGGTAAGTTTAACATTCCATAACCACGGGTCTCCGAATCCTGTCCCGACCTCTCCTCTTCCGGTCATGGTAACAGAGTTTTTTAACTTGATATTGATCGCTGCCTGATCGGAAGGCACTTTATCCTGAAGAATTTTTACCGGCTGGTGGTTTTCAAGAACTTCTACTTTCTGCACTGCATCTTTGGGAAGAGAATTGTTGATCGTCCCATACCCGCCTTCCATCAGATCTTTTCCGTTCACATAAAATTTATTGATGGCATTTCCCTGGTAAAGAATCGTTCCGTCTTTATTGACTTCAATACCGGGAATTTTTCTCATTACATCGGCAAGTGTTCTGTCGCTTTTACTGTCAAAAGCTTTAAGGTCATAAGCAATGGTATCGCCTCTTGCCGTGATCATCTTTGTTTTCAGCTGGACTTCTTTTATTTCTGTAGCTTCAGACTGCATTTTGAAAGTCAGAGTCTGGTCGCTGTTACTGATCTGTTTGGTCAGGGTTTTTTGGTTGAATGCTTTTACTTTCAGATCCACATTAGGTTCTGCAGATGTAAACGTCACTTTATATTCTCCTTTGGAATTGGTGATTCCATATGCCAAAATAGCATCTTTGCCTGGTTCTTCTACCGTAACACTGGCACTGGGAATAGCAGATCCATCTTCATCGGTAATTTTCCCTGACACTGTTTTCTGCGCAAAGGTGAGCACGGTGAAAAAAAGCATCAGAAATAAAGAAATCTTTCCTTTCATAATTTATTATTTGCTTAATTAGTTTGTCGCTTGTGTTTTTTGTTACACTTTTATAAAGATGTATTTTAATGATAAAGGTTAAATGCTTTAACACTATAAACTTAGTGATATTTAAATTTCAACCATTTAGTAAATCATTTGAAGCAACAGGATGTAAATTTCATTTCGATAGTTTGTTTGGCTTATTAATTCTTTAAAAATCTGACTCCAAAATTTTAATTTATTTAGAATCTTATTGTTGACCGGCTGTATGTTTTTTGAATAATAATGGCTAATATTGAGAAATAGCTAAGAGTTCTTAAGAAAAAAATGATTTTTTTAATTTTTTATTTAGTCTAAATAGTTAAAAATGATTTGAATCATAGATTAAAAAATACTTAAACACTGATTCATATATATTTATTTAATAATTTTGTAACATAAAATTTATAGAATGGGAATTATTTTAAAGCCTATAGATGTTGTTGATGATATTACTCAGGAAGAGTTTACGGAAAAATATCTAAAGCCCAGAAGGCCCGTTGTCATTAAAAATATGGCAAGAAACTGGCCTGCTTACCAAAAGTGGACCATGGATTATGTAAAGGAAGCAGTAGGTGATGTAGAGGTTCCTCTTTATGATTCTAAAAAGGCCGATCCTGCCGCTCCCATCAATACGCCCACTACAAAAATGAAGTTCGCAGATTATATAGACCTCATCCAAAAAGAGCCTACCGATCTGAGAATTTTCTTTTTTGACCCTATAAAACACGCTAAAAAATTACTGGAAGATTATATTTCTCCAAAAGAACTGATGGGTGGATTCCTTGATAAATATCCGTCCATGTTTTTTGGAGGGAAAGGTTCTGTTACATTTCTTCATTTTGACATTGATATGGCGCACATTTTCCATACTCATTTCAACGGAAGAAAACATGTAAAGCTGTTTGAATACAAGTGGAAAGAAAGACTGTACCGGCTTCCTTATGCAACCTATGCACTGGAAGATTATGATATCGACAATCCTGATTTTGAAAAATATCCTGCACTGGATGGTGTAGAAGGAATTGAGTGCTTCCTTGAGCATGGTGATACTCTTTTTATGCCTACCGGATGGTGGCACTGGATGAAATACCTGGACGGAAGTTTCTCTATCTCTTTAAGAGCCTGGGACAAATCCTGGGCAGTAAAGGCTCATTCTTTATGGAATCTTACCGTACAGCGTAAATTTGATGATATCATGAAGTCCAATTTCAAAAAGAAATATATGGACTGGAAAGAAAAAGTAGCCGTTAAAAGAGCAGAAATTGCTTTAAAAAGGGGCTTACCAAAATAAAAACAAAAAAGACGTTTCAATTTGAAGCGTCTTTTTTATTCTTGCATATTTACAAGCAGTTCTTCCATATTTCGTGTCACTTCATTGCAAGAAAAGCAGGCCTCTTTTCCATCCTGAGAGAACCATCTGCACTGAGACCGGATCGGGCAAAAGACAAGCTCTGTTTCTTTATGAAAATCCAAATTCTGAACTTTCCGGGACAGGGAGCATTTAGACTCTTCTTTATTCCATTGTGCGCAGCCTTTTTCTACACATTTTCCGGTAAAACGGAATCTCTGCTCAAGATTGTTTTTATCTTTATTCTGCTGCAGAAAATCTTCTGTGACGGCGAGCGGTGTGATAAACTGGACCCTCCCCTCTTTGCTGACCACCCCGAAAAGCTGTGCCCCAACTTTTCCTAGATAACTGGGACACAGCTTTTTTGAAGTATTGGAATTAGCCTCCATAGCTTTTGATTTGAGACTGTATGTCTTTCAACTGGCTCTGAATATCAATTCCGGGTTTGAAAATAATGATTCCCCACGGAAACCAGTCTTTAATTTTCAATGGTCTTACCAATCCTTTGAAGTCTCTGTGAGCTCCGAAAGCCTGGGTATTATCAATCTTTGAAAGTTCAGAAAGAACTACGTTCTGAATTCCTCTGTCAATGTTTTTCAACTGCTCATCCGAAAGATCTACTCCTTCCAGTGAAACGAAAAAATGCTTTTTAGTTGCCATAACTATAGTTTTTATTGGTTTTATAAAGCAAATTTCGTCCGAATATGTACCAAAGTTATCAGGAAAAACACCCTTTATTCAGGCGTGAAAAACCTGTAAATTAAATTCTGATTATCAGGTTATTAAGTCAAAATATAAAAATCTATAAGATTCTATAAATCGGATATTGTCTGAATGTCTTTTCTTCGAAGTAAGGAGAATTTCTGTAGATCCAGTCGAGTTGGGCCGCTCCGTCGTCTGCAAACTTTTTATCTGATGTTTTTTTGGCCTCAAAAGCATCTTTCAGCTTTTTATCTGACTTTAGTAATTCTGAAGCGGTGTCTTCAAAAATATAGGCGGAATAATATTCTTTCTGCGCCAGGATTCCATCAAATAAATTCCAGTTAAAAAATGAGTCTAAAGCCTCAGGTTCAAGGGTTTCAACAATATATTTTACACCAGGCTGATCTGTTGGAATTAAATAATCCCCAGCTGAAAAAACCAAATTCCTTTTTGCAGTTTCCACACTGGTATCATAATGAAGATAATGTCCTTCGTATGGATTTTTAACCGTTTTAAAGTCTTTGATTTTATAAGCCTCAACCATTGCCGTGCTATCTTTTTTAAGAGCAGTCATACGGATTTTATTTCTTTTCAGCTCTTCGATCACACGGTATTGGGATTGTGGAACCACATAGTATTTAGGAATGGTGATATATCCCGTAGGAACGGCTGTCATGAAGAGCTTGATCTTCTTGGTAAAAGGTTTATTCCTATCGTAATAGAGTCTTGGCTTTCCGGAAATATCACTTGGCTTATAGCTTCCCTCGTAGCCTTTGAAATCCATTGTAGAAAACCTGGTTGAATCTATTTTCCAACGGATTCCGTACTGCATTCCGGGTTTATACTGCTTCAAATTATCAAGACGGAGCTGTTTTATTTTCCTGTAATTCTTGTCTAAATTCTGAAGATTCACGAGCATATATTTGTATGTCGCATCCACTCTTTTATCATAAGGCTTCAGCATATGCGTTTCAGGAACTGTTCCCAGCGAATTAAAGAGCGATGTGTAGCCTGTAGAATATCTCGGAGAGTCTTCAAAAGCAGCAAATCCCTCATCCGGAATATCTCCGTGAATATTAACATAAGGAGTGCTTTCATAGCCCAGTTTCTTCATATCCTCAAGGTTTTTAGCCTGATAATCATTGTAAAAGTAATTTCCCAATGTGTCTCCAAGGCGTTCCTTGAAGGTAGAAATATAAGTAAAAGTATACTGATAATCAGCTCCATTACTTACATGGTTATCAATAAAAACATCTGGCTGCAGCCACTGGTAAATTTCCTGGAAGCTTCTTGCATTTTTTGAATCTGCTTTAATGAAATCCCTGTTCAGGTCATAGTTCCTTGCATTTCCTCTGAAACCATACTGCTCGGGACCGTTCTGATTAGCTCTGGAGTGGGAGCCTCTGTTCAGCATTCCACTGACGTTATAGGCGGAAATAGCTGCTATAATAAAATTCTGTGGTGCTTTTACTTTCCCGGTTGCGAGATCCCTTATAAGCATCATTGTAGCATCTATTCCGTCCGGTTCGCCCGGGTGAATTCCGTTGTTCACAAAGATAATGGCTTTGTCTTTTCTGATTTTTTCAACATCTTTTTCGGAAAAGGGATTGTAAATCACCACATAAATGGGCCTTCCATTATCGTCCTCTCCTTTTTTAAGGTATTGGATGGTATTGAAGCTTTTAGCCAGGTTCTGATAATAGCTATTCATTTCATCATAAGTAACCGTTTGGTTTTTATTTCCTTTTTCAAAATGGGTCTGAAATGAATTTTGAGCGAAAAGCAAAGATGTAGTCAGGAAAATCAGGAGGTATCTCAGTTTCATTGAAGCAGTTTTTGAACTTCAAAATTACTTAATATGATTTGGGTGGGAAAGGGAAATTGTGGATTTATTGGTGTCTGTTTTGTGATGTTGGATTATCGCAAGGACGCTAGGGTTTTTGATCTTAGTGCTGTTTTAAGGCGCCAAAAAATCAAGAATTTTCGTTTGGTTATTCGTTATTTCAGAAAAAGATCTGTGATCTGCGGGAGAAAAAAAATTAATAGCCGGGTCGATGTTATTAATAGAAACCTTATAGGTTTTAAAAACTTATAAGGTTGGTGGATGTTGAAAATTTGGGATGCTTTTTCATAAGGTTTGCTTTCCTGCACTATCGTTATTTCTGCCTTTTTCATCCGGATATAAAGTAGGAAGCGGATCGCTTTGCCAGAATTCCTTGGTATTAACATCCATTATTGACAGTGAACCCGTGAAAGCTGCTCCGATATCCATATTCCAGACATTGGCCTTATTGACAGGATGACTGATTCCTATATCTAGTGTCGGTGTATGCCCTATAAATATCTCATTGTACAAAAGCAGTCTTTTCGGATAGAGTTCTGAATTTTTCGCTAATTCCTTATCCATTGCGACTGCCGTTTCCCACAAGGTTCTGTCCCAACGGTAATTGCTGGAATAGATTTCTTTTTCAGGTCCGTGCATAGAGGAATAGCCTGCATGAATAAACAGCCGGTTTTGATCATCTACATGATAGTTTTTCATCCTTTGAAAGAATTCCAGGTGTAAAGCCAGATCTTCCAATGAGTAGTCATTATAGCTTTCAACTGTACTTTTTCCTCCGTTGAATAACCATACATCCTGTCTTTCTCCGGTGGACATCCATTCCTCACACCAGGCATCGTGATTTCCTTTAATGAAGATGCATTCCTGCTTTTCGGAAAATTCCATGAGGAAACGGATAACCTGAGAAGATTCGCTCCAGCCGTCAACATAATCTCCCAGGAAAATAAGTCTATCTTCCTTTGTGATTTCCGCTCTTTCAAACACCTGTTTCAATGCTTTAAACCCTCCGTGGATGTCACCTATTACTAATGTTCTGCCCATCTTTACTTTGAAATATATTTGGCATCCACAAAATCTGTCAGCCACACTCCGTTTGCCGAAAGATAAAACGGTATTCCGTCTTCATGCATTGTATTTGTTCTTATAGTCAGAATCACAGGTTTTCCATGGCGCATTCCCACTTTTGCAGCTGTTTCCTTGTCTGAGCTTAAATGAACATGTTGGCGGCTCCTTTTATCAATTCCTTTTGCCAGAATAGAAGAAATATTGGTTTCTGCTGTTCCGTGATACAGAAAATCGGGTGGCTGTGCCGGTTTCAGGGCCAGGTCTATATCAATGGAATGTCCCTGACTGGCTCTGATCCTGGTTTTATCTTCATTAAAAGCAAAGCGTTTTTTATTATTGGTTTCCACCACTTCTTCCAGCTCTTCAAAACTGAAATGCATTCTGCCTTTTGCAGATTTTGTAATGAGTTCATCAACATCTGCCCATCCGTTTTCATCCAGTGTCAGCTGAATGGTCTCGGGCTGATGCCTCAGAATAAGGCTTAGAAATTTGCTTATTCTTTTGTTTTGTATTTCATTCATGATTTTTGTCTTTAATTCATTAATTTTTTCTGAAGCTTTTCACATAAAACTTCAATATCTCCTTTTCTTACAAGTTCGGAAACCCATTCTTCCGGAATATTTTCAAATCCGTAGTAAATGCCTGCAATTCCTCCTGTGATAGCTCCGGTTGTATCGGTATCTTCTCCCAGGTTCACTGCTTTTAATACAGCTTCGGAATAGGTTTCAGAGTTGAGAAAACACCAAAGCGAGGCTTCTAAACTATGGAGGACATAGCCGCCACTTTTGATCTCTTCTTCCGGATAGGCTGAAATATCATTTTTTAAAACTCTATAAAAAAGCCCTATCTCTTTAGGGTTAAAACCTTGAATTTCTGAATATTCCAAGGCTACCTTCTGCATATGCATATAAGCTTCTTTCCTTTTCTTTCCTTTGATTAGCTCAATGGCTAAAATAACATAAATGAAACATGCAAAAACAGAACGGAAATGCCCATGGGTAATGGCGGAAACCTCTTTTACCGTTTGATACAGTTTTTCGATATTTTCTTCATCTTTAAGATAAAAAGCTAAGGGAAGAATTCTCATCAAGGAACCATTCCCATTATCTTCCTCAAAAATATTTCCGGAAAACTTTGCACTTTCTCCTTTGATCAATCGTGCAATGGAGTATCTTGTGGTTCCACCAATATCAAAAAGTCTTCCGTGAGCTGTCCAGTGTCCATATTTGTTCCATTTTACAAAGCTTTGTCCAATTTTTTCTAAATCATAGCCTTTCGTGAGCTCTTCTGCAAGACAAAGAGTTAACGAACTGTCATCACTCCATGTTCCTTTGGGCTGGTTCCATGACATAAATTCCAGATAACCCGTAACGGGAAATCTTTTTAAATCCTCTCTTTTCTTAAATTCAACCGGAACTCCCAGCGCATCCCCAATGCACACTCCAAAAATTCCGGCTTTTACCATATTTTCCATCAGGCAAGGTTTACCAGTTTATCAAATAGCAGCTGCATACCTCTTGTTGCGGATTCTTTCATCACTACGGCTCTTTGTCCATATCCGAATCCTGTTTCGTTAGGATTGATAACTACCAGCAGACAGTCGTCTTTGATGTCATGGATCAGTCCGGCTGCCGGATACACCTGCAGAGAGGTTCCTATAACGACCAAAATATCGGCCTCTTTTACCTTTTCCTGCGCAGTCTTGTACAAAGGAACATCCTCCCCAAACCACACGATAAAAGGTCTTAACTGAGCTCCATCTTCAGCTTTGTCGCCAATTCGTATATCTCCTTTCTGTTCGTAGATCAGGTTTTTATTATTACAAGAGCAAGATTTGAACAATTCTCCGTGAATATGAAGAATATTGGTTGATCCGGCTCTTTCATGCAGATCATCTATATTTTGGGTAATAATCTGAACGTCAAAATGTTTTTCCAGTTCTGCAACCAATAGATGGGCTTCATTAGGTTCAACTTCATGAAGCTGTCTTCTTCTCTGGTTGTAAAATTCCAGAACCAACTCCCTGTCTTTTCTCCATCCTTCAGGACTTGCCACATCGGTTATATTATGATTTTCCCAGAGACCATCCCCGTCTCTGAATGTTTTTATTCCGCTTTCGGC
The DNA here is from genome assembly GCF_019970085.1 of Chryseobacterium lathyri. NCBI lineage: Bacteria > Pseudomonadati > Bacteroidota > Flavobacteriia > Flavobacteriales > Weeksellaceae > Chryseobacterium > Chryseobacterium lathyri. The sequence continues at coordinate 348,331 of NZ_JAHXYG010000001.1, forward strand.
GCTGATTCCCGCACCGCTTAATATGGTTAGTTTTTTCATGTTTTTAAAATTTCAGAATTTTTACCATAAATGATTTTGATAATTGAATTTTCATATTGAGTGTTTTGTTCTTCATTAAAAGGATAGATATCTAGTAAAGGCAAGATTTCTTTATTATTAAACAGATATAAAGTGTTTTCTTTAAAGCAATACTTCTCTTTAAAAGCTTCAATAAATTCGTTTATTTCAAATTCGTTATTGCTATTTCCTTTGTAATATATATCAAAAATTTGTTCCCATTGATTTTCTCTTGGTGACCTGAGCATTTCAAAGTCAAACTTATTTAGATCAAATTTCAGCTTTCTTTTTGTTTCATAAATGAGCTTATAATCTAGCTTGAAATTGGATGGAAATATTTCATAGAATTTTACGTCTTCATTTTGAAAATGATTATAAAAAGCTTCCTTTACAATTTCTTCAGTTTTATGTCCAAAGTATATTCCCGTAATTGCTGATGGATGAAATTTTTTAAATCCATAATCATTAAAAATTAATCTTATTTCATCTTCATGTTTCCAATTTGATTTTTTTACAGCATACATTTTTCTAATTAAACTATTTTGATTTTTTATATCTCCAATGTCTATTATTGGAATAACATCCTCATAATTAATCTCCAATTTATATTCAAAATCTGAGTTTTGGCTTTTATCAACTAATTTATCCAAATCATATTCAATACAATAACCTGAATACGAACTTGCATAATATGCCCAAAGTTGTTCATTTAAAAAATCTTTACTTAAACAATAAATACCTACTTTTTCTTTATAATTTAAAACCGTTTTGAGTTGTTTTTCAAAATTTGATGAATCATTACTAGGAAACATTTTGTTTAAATTTTTTATTAAAGGTGATATTTGTTCACTAAAATAAATGTCAAATGGATCATTAAGTGTAGTGTAATTAGGAGAATAAAAAGTATTGTTAACTAGTGTTTTAAAATCTCTTTTAAAAAGATTCTCTTCAATCGATCTATACTTGTATGCTTTCATATGATTATTTTGGATTTTTTATACTAATTTATAATCTCCTCAAATGGCTTTAGCATTTCTTCTTTCTTCGTCAAAATTGCAAAAACCACTCTTTTAAATTTATTTTTATATTTCCCATGAAGATGCTTTTTAAATAACCCTGCAATCTCTTCTGGATCATTTCTGAAGACTCCACATCCCCAGGCACCTAAAATTAGGGTTTCATTTGCATGATTCAGGGCCAAAGCAAGCATTTTATCCATTCTAATATCCATGGCATCACATATCTCATCTGCTCTTTCCGGTTCCTGCCGCTTTACCACTCCGGCATTGACCGCAGGAGAAGTAATAAAATTACACAAAACAGGTTTCGGTAATAATTCTCCTTTATCTTTTCTGAAAACAGGAACTTTAGGACTGTAAATCATCATGTCGGTATAAAAACAAGACTCCATTGCTCTGTGAATCTTATAATAATCTTCCGCCTGAAGCTGAGTTTCATACAATGCTGATGTTCTGGCCAGACTTTCTTCCTGTGCTTCAGCACCGTTGATAAATCCACCGCCCGGATTTTTGGCTGACGCAAAATTCAGACACATTAATTTTTTCTGATTTTCTTCATCTGCTAATTTTAATATTGCTTTCAAGGAACTGCAATTCCAAATTTCAATCTTTGTTTCAAAATCGAGTTCCGGAAGTTCATTTTTTGCCATTTCAGCAAGTTCTTCGGGTGAAAATAAAACGGTTTCTTTTTTACAGATTTCAAGTTATTTTTCTATCGTTATTTTTTCGTTTTCTTCGTTTATATAATATGTCTTGGCTAAGATCTCTAAGGTATCTTTTGCCATCCCTTTATTTGTCATGGTAATTTTTTAATATTTAATATCAGGCTTTCCAATTCAGGACTTGTCTCTTTTGTAAACTCGTCTCCTATGAATACTTTAATCACCTCAATATTCCCAACAATCGCATCATTAAAGCTTTCCAGCTCTTCCGCCGGAACCCACAATTCATTATGGTTTCTCGCACCCACATTCTGAGCTGGATATTGATTCATGATTTCTTCCGGAACCTCAAATTTTGTAACAAATCCGAGATAATTTCCAGCTTCATCCCTTGTATTCCATTTTTCAGCAATTTCTGAAGCATAGCTTTCATCTAGTACAGGGTAAAATATAGGCTGCCATTCCAGTCTTGGTGGAAATTTTTTATATCCGCTTTCTACAATCAGGATCATTTCTTTTTCTCCTACCGGTCTGTAAAGACTTATTGTTTTCATTTCTTTTGTTTTTTTTAAATACTTGCCCCTATTGTAAGAGCAAGCTCAGCCGGCAACGGATACAATTTTTCAATGGGTAACAGCTTTTTTGCCTTATCATATTCTCCCAACTTTGTAAGGTTTAAGATCTTTTTTATCAAAGGCGTATAATCTTCTATTTTAACGATCCATTCATTATTAAATTCTTCAATCAGGTACCGGCTGATTCCAACCTGAATAGAACGGTACGCCAGTTTGTTACCTTTAATATTCCTTTCCGGATCCCACTGCACATGGACTTCTGCTTTTTTAAATTCTTTTTCCCAGGTTCCCGGATTAGGATATGCCCTTTTTTCGGGAGAAGTTAAAACCGCTTTACTCAATGCTTTTTCCCAGGCCTCTCTCTTAATATGGATGGCTAAAGTACATTCCTGCCCGGATTTTTGTCCGTAATTACTCCTTTCCATCATCCAGAGGAAAGAAGGTTTGATCCATGTCATCCTGTTGAATGAAAAAGGAGCAGAAAACTTCTGATTCATCACGGCAGGTTTTGCAATCTGCTCATTGTATGACTGGTATATCACAATCGTATCTCTGCCGTAATCTGCTCTTATTTCAAATTCTTTCATCATTGTATTGTATTCGGCTCTGTTTTTATCACTAAATATAAAGCCATTATTTGGTTTATAAAATTTGTTTAAAGTCTTTTGAATATGGGGAATATGATCCGTAGACTTCATCAAATTTCACTTTTAAATTCTCTGTTTTAATTTGTTCATCTGTTTGATCAAGACACGTCACAATCAAGTTTTTTTTGCTTGCTGAAACATAAGCTCCATCCAAAAGAAGGGCATAATTCAGCAGATCATAATCCAGTTCTCCAAAACGGAGTTCCTTCTGATAATCATTAAAGACACATGTTTCCTCTTCATTATTTTTCAGCACCAATTCTTTTTCATTACTCATCCAGCCATTTCCGTGACGTGTGGAATAAATCCTTGTCACGTAATACATTTCAATATCCTCAATGTTCAACAGCTTGCAGATCTCAAAAGCATTTTTTGAAGTGGTATGGGCATAGGTTACATTGGGAAATACTCCGTGATCCATATCCAATAAAATTCCTTGGCTTCCCTCAAAAATTAAGTTTTCAAATGAATTCAGATAAGTATAATCATCTATTTTCCAATCGATCCGGTCTACGGCACCCAGAAAATCCTGAAGCGCTTTTTCCAGCTGATCCTCTTCCATAAAACCATAATAATAGGCTATTCCTTTTAACTTTTCGATCAGCATTCCTCTTGGAGCTATTAAATCCGCGGCAAATAGTTTGTAAGGACTTTCCTGTCTTTTCATCGTTGCTCCAATACCTTTTCCGCAGGTTCCGTGTTCCAGGTTTTTTACATTGGTTCTGTTTTGCCAGACATCAAACGGAGTGGTTACTTTTGCCAATGGGTGAATATGCAGTTCAATATTTCCGTTTTTCTCCAATAATTCCTTTCTTTCATTCAGTAAAAATACCGGATGAATCGTACAATGTTCTGTAAAATAAGAGGGCAGACCCCGAAGTGCTCCACTTGCAAAACTGGAATGGATATGCTTTTTACCATCAATCATTACGGTATGTGCGGCCTGCTGGCCTCCGGAAAACCTGATGACAACAGACTCCGGGTTTTGTTGTGCCAGAAAATCAGTAGTGATCCCCTTTCCTTCATCACCAAAACCCAGACCTATTACTATTTGTGCCTTTTTCATGACTTAAAACATTTGAATATCATCAAAACCGTGTTTATCTGCAGATCTGAACGTTTTATTTTTAAATGTGTTACAGATAACTTCTTTAATTACATTCGGAATTTCTCTGTGATCGGCTATTGATAAACAGTTTTGTCCTAATAATTCCTTCCAGCCTCTATCTGCTCTCATAGCCTGATCAGAATGCAGAACATTAATGTGATACACTTCATATCTCTTTTTCGCTTCTTCCAGTAATTCGTGATGCGTATAAGTCTGCTGCCCTGTCCCCATAATTTCCCTGATTGCTGATGCCGGAAGCGTTTTTAAGCAAGGTTCGTCACCTACTGTAAACAAAATCCCTTTCTGATTTCTCTTTTCAAACGCATCGGTTCTCGTATGGAAAGCGGCAAAGTACCACGCCAACAGATAACTTTCTCCAGCATTTCCGCCACCTCCGGATTCAATATAAGTACGTGTCAGCCACATATCCAGCTCCTCATCTCCGGATTCAAACTGGCCAATCTGTAAAGGGTACGCGTCACATTCATGATCACCTATTCCCAGAAATAATAATGCCGGATCCGGAACGCTGCCCTGGATAATTCCGCCCATTAATTTTGGAAGTCCTTCTTTAATGAGCTCGTGCGGAATATGTCCCATACTGCCCGTTACATCCAGTCCCAAAATAATGGGAACAGAGTTCGGGTGCACTTCAGAATCTCTGGATTCTCTGAAAGAAATACCTTTGGGATTCATAGATTCATGAGCCATTCTTTTGGCATTCTGAGTGAAAATTTCACCTGCGGATTTAGATCCGTAACCTGCTTTTCTTGCCCTGTCAAAACGAGCATCTATATCGTATTTTGTACTTCCCATAACTAAAATGTTTTACCGAATAAATATTCAAATCTCTTTACGGCGACTTCTAACTGAATATTTAAATTTCTGATTGTTAATGAATATTCTATATCTTTCTGAACAAACGCTTCCGGCTGAAAGTCTGCAAATGTGAGGCTGTTCCTGTCTAAAGGACTGATATCAATGAGGCCTTCCTGTTCTCTCTCCAGTCTCTTTATTTTCAGTTCTATATCCTCAACCCTGCGCCTGTAGATCAATTCGGAATCTGCTCCGATGGTGCGTGCACGGTCTTCTCTTATCTGGTCATTATTTCTCTGTAACGACTCTATGAATCTTGGTTTTAGTCCGCTTTCCATTTTTTATTTATTTTGTGTTGTTTTTACGCTAAATAGAACGGGCATAGTAATGCATATCCTATTACATATTGTCAATTATTGGAATACATTACATCAGTTCTCAAAACATATTTCTGCCCGCTGATCAGGGTTTTCCCTTCGTGTCTCAGCGGATGGTAAAAAACCAGAGCAGATCCTTTCTTTGGGGCTACTGTGAACAAACTTTCAAATTCTGTTTCTCCTCCTTCAAAATCATCATTCAGATAGATTAGAAAAGTATAGAAACTTTTTTCTTTTTCATTCCGGATGTAGCTTCCGTCCCGATGCATTTTGAATCGCTGCCCCGGAGAATATTTATAAACTCTGAACATTTCATTAAAATTCTGAAGCTTATAATTTTCATGTTCCTGAGGAAGAAATTCTGCTGCTTTTCTGAAAAGATCTTCTGCCAAATCGTTATCAAAAATCATCAGTCGGTCGTTATTCCTGATGCCTTTGCTCATCATCTGGCGCCCATTCATATTGATTTTCGCTTCTTCAAATACTTTTCCCTGTGCCATAACAATATATTCATCACATTCATCGGAGGTCAGGAAATCTTCAATTAGAAATATCTGCGGGTGAAGTTCTGTTTTTTCCATGATATTATTTTGTGTTTGGTAATTGTGTTATTCTTACACAAATGTAAAACAATATAATTCTATGAACAAAATTTATTTGTGTTATTTTAACGCTAAATATTTAACTTATTGATTATCAATATTAAAAATTAAGAATTTTAAACACAAATGACACTAATGTTTTCACGAAATATAACAAAAATACATCAAACTAAAATTTAAGTTTAATGATTTTAAAATGGTAAATGATAAGTTTTTTATGTAAATTCGTACTTGATTCGTCTGAAGTAAAGATTATTTGAGTTCGAAATAGAAGCCTTCTTTTTCAAGTTCTTCATACTTCTCCTTATTGAAAGTAAAAAGTTTTCCGGGCCTGCCGCTGCCTTCTTTTTTAACATTATTGGTTTCGTTAAGCAGACCATAGCTCATGATCTTTTTGCGAAAATTTCTGCGGTCTATCTCACGCCCAACAATAGTTCTGTAAAGATTTTCAAGGTCAGAAAAAGGAAATTCTTCATTCAAGAGATTAAAACCAATAGGCTGATACTGAAGCTTGGTACGGAGTCTGTTTAACGCAATATCAATAATGGATTTATGATCGAAGGCAAGTGATGGAAGTTTATTTACGCTGAACCACTGGGCATCTTCTGCATCAGAATCTGCAAACAGTTCATGATAGGATGGGTTGACAAGGCCTAAATAAGCCACAGAAATTACTCTATTCCGTGGATCGCGGCCAACGTTACCAAAAGTATAGAGTTGTTCCAAAAAATCGGGCTTTATGCCTGCTTCTTCGTGAAGTTCTCTTTTCACTGCATCATCCAGGTTTTCATCATCCAGAACAAGACCGCCCGGAAGCGCCCAGCCTCCTTTGAAAGGGTCAATTTTTCTTTTGATCAAAAGAAGCTGAAGATCCTGCTTATCAAAGTATCCGAAAATAACGGCATCAACAGCCACTTTAATATCCTGAATTTTTTTTGAAGATCCCATAATTCTAATTTGCGTTACCAATACACAAAGGTAAGATTAATAAACGAAATCAAAAAAGAATTGACAGAATAATAAAATTAACTAACTTTATTTTATAATAACCCACTTAAAATTAACTGATTATGAAAAATCTATTGTTATTATTTGCAATAGTCTTTCTTTTGACCGCTTGTGAAAAAGGAAAGCCTGTAACTGAAAAAGGCTTAGCTAAAACAGATTCTGCAGAATGGAAACCCGTAGATTCTGCTGCTGCGACAAAAGCCTGGATGGACTACGCCACACCCGGTGAGATGCACAAAACGCTGGCATTATATGACGGAAACTGGACCGGAGCAACTACTTCCTGGATGGAGAAAGATTCAAAACCTGTAACCAGCCAATCTGAATGTACTAATAAAATGATCTTTGAAGGAAGATATCAGCACAGTACTTACAAAGGAAACTTTATGGGAATGCCGTTTGAAGGAATGAGCATAATGGGCTACGACAACGCTAAGAAAAAGTTTGTAAGTACCTGGGTCGATAACATGGGAACGGGAATCATGCATGCGGAAGGAGACTGGAACCCTTCCAAGAAATCTATTGAACTTAAAGGTAAGATGACTGATCCGGCAAGACCTGGACAAGATTGTGATTTCAGAGAGGTTTACACATTTACGGATGCCAACAATCACACCATGGAAATGTATGGTCCTGATTCTAAGACAGGGAAAGAATATAAAACCATGGAAATAAAATTCACCAGAAAGAAATAAAAACAAGTGAAATCACCGCAGTGAAACAGTGATTTTCCTTATAAATTTCATGACAGATATGCTCAACTTTGGTATAGAAAATAAAAAATTATACCATCATGAAAACATTATTAAGAGCCTTTATCGTGGTCATTATTATCATAGGAGGAGTTTTGATCATTGTTGTAGGGAAAAAACCTTTCCCGGAACCTGAATGTCTCGTATGCGGGATCAATCTTGTAAGAACTTTGGGAATTGCTGAAGTCATCCTCGGCCTAGGTGCTTTGGTAATACAGGCCAACCTTATCGAAAAACAGCGAAATTTCTAAAAAAATAAAAGACCGGTAAAATTACCGGTCTTTTTATATTAATCGTTTAGTTTTAATACAGCCATGAAAGCTGATTGCGGTACTTCTACTCTACCAATCTGCTTCATTTTCTTCTTACCTTCCTTCTGTTTTTCAAGAAGCTTACGTTTTCTGGAAATATCTCCTCCGTAACATTTTGCGGTAACGTCTTTTCTTAATGCTTTAATGGTTTCCCTGGCAATAACTTTCGCTCCCAGCGCTGCCTGAACTGCAATGTCAAACTGCTGTCTAGGGATCAGCTCACGAAGCTTTTCACACATCTTTTTACCGATATAATAAGCGTTGCTATCGTGAATCAGCGAAGAAAGAGCGTCTACCATATCCCCATTGATCAGAATATCCATTTTAACCAATTTAGAGGAACGCATTCCTATTGGTGAATAATCGAATGACGCATATCCTTTGGAAATAGATTTCAGTCTGTCATAAAAGTCAAAAACAACCTCTGCCAAAGGCATATTAAATGTTAATTCTACCCTGTCTGCCGTTAAATAACTTTGGTTGACAATCTCCCCTCTCTTTTCAATACAAAGCGTCATTACAGCACCCACAAAATCGGATTTAGTAATGATAGAAGCTTTTATATACGGTTCTTCAACTCTATCTAAAAGATTGGGATCAATCATTTCTGATGGGTTGTTGATTAAAATTGCAGTTTCAGGATCTTTTTTAGAAAACCCGTGATATGAAACGTTGGGAACCGTAGTAATTACGTTCATATCAAACTCTCTCTCAAGACGTTCCTGTACGATTTCCATATGAAGCATTCCTAAGAATCCGCAACGGAAACCAAAACCAAGTGCTGCAGAACTTTCAGGTTCGAAAACCAAAGAAGCATCATTCAGTCTTAATTTTTCTAATGAAAATCTTAACTCTTCAAAATCTTCCGATTCAATAGGATAAATCCCTGCAAATACCATTGGCTTTACTTCTTCAAAACCGTCAATCGCAGCAGCGGCTGGGTTTACGAAAGAGGTAATGGTATCACCTACTTTTACTTCTCTTGCATCTTTAATTCCGGAAATAATGTAGCCTACATCACCGCATTCAATAGTCTTTTTCGGAACCTGCTTTAGTTTTAATGTTCCTACTTCATCAGCACCATATTCTTTTCCCGTAGCGAAAAATTTGATTTTCTCGTTTTTAGAAATACTTCCGTTTACTACTTTGAAATAAGCCTCAATCCCTCTGAACGGGTTGTAAACAGAGTCAAAGATCAGTGCCTGTAACGGAGCATTCGGGTCTCCAACCGGGGCAGGAATTCTATTGACAATCTGTTCGAGCAAATCATGAACTCCCTCTCCTGTCTTTCCGGAAACCCTAAGGACATCTTCATATTTACAGCCCAAAAGTCCCATAATTTCATCGGTTACTTCTTCAGGGTTTGCTGACGGAAGATCTATTTTATTAAGAATTGGAATAATTTCCAAATCATTTTCTAATGCCAGATAAAGATTACTGATGGTCTGAGCCTGAATACTCTGTGCCGCATCTACTATAAGAAGGGCACCTTCGCAGGCAGCAATAGAACGGGAAACTTCATAAGAAAAGTCTACGTGTCCCGGGGTATCAATAAGATTTAAGATATATTTTTCTCCTTTATACTCATAATCCATCTGGATCGCGTGAGACTTGATCGTAATCCCGCGTTCTTTCTCCAAATCCATATCATCCAGCGTCTGAGACTGCAGTTCTCTCTGAGTAACTGTATTGGTATACTCCAAAAGACGGTCTGCCAAAGTACTTTTACCGTGGTCAATATGAGCGATTATGCAAAAATTTCGTATGTTTTTCATTTAAGAACGTTGTAATTTGCAAAGATAAAAAAATGCAGGAGAAATTCATTTTTAATTTTTAGTCGCCTCTCTATGTATTATTTAGATTTACCAAAATTTTCAGGCAATATATAATTGCCGGTCAAAGGATCAAGTGAGACTTCCGTTCCCGCCATTGCTTTTCTTTTTTTCGCTGCATTGGCATCAATCGCTACAATAGCTGCATTGGCTACTATACTTCCTATCAAACCACCTATACCGCCGCCTAACATTATCATCGTAGAATTAGATTCAGGAAAAAGCTCTTCTTTCTTAACTTCAATGAAAAGTCCCATTTCATCTCTGAAAATTTCAACATAACCCACCGGAATTATTTTATATGGAACTCCGTTATGAACAAATGCATAAAAATTTCTGATTGGCTTTTTATCATCGCCCTTCGCTGCTTTTGTTGCAACACCTTTGCTGTTGGTTTCAATCGTATAACCTGGTTCTGGATTGTGGGTAAAAAAACTGTAGGAATCTTTATAAACCCCTTCTTTTAATGTATCTGATTTTAAAATATCAAGCTTATCCATCAAAATAGAATTATAGCTGGCAAGATCATTTTCCGAAATACCAAATTCCCAAGTAGTTTTACTGTAAGAATCTTTCAGCAAATCTGCTAAAGACAATGTAATTTTCTTTGCTAAACTTTGTGATAAATAAGGTGTATTTCGTGATGAAATTGTTGTAACGGTATCTATTCTGTTAACAAAATGATAACCGTCATCTTTCTTTTTAAAAGTACTCGCCCGTAATTCAAGCTTTCCGATAGAATATTTTTCTTTTATATCTTCAGAAATAACTATATTTTCCAATAAAAGTACTAATTCATCATTTCCTCTAGCCGTATTGTATTTATAAAACCAATCTGAAATGTCTTTACTCGGGTCATTTTCAAAAACAATATTCACTTGATTTTTATGAAATAATATGCTTCCAATTTCTTTATTGGGTCGCTGATCAATTACACTGAAGCTTTTGTACGTATTTTTACTGTCTTTTATAGACTTTGACAGGTCAATTACTTCCGTTTTCTGCGCGAAAAATAAGCCGGAAAATAATAGAAAGAAAAATATTTTTTTCATACTGATAATTTTACGAACCTGGGATCTGTTTTAAACAAAAACTTTGAATTTAATTGAACTTACTTCACAAAAATAAGAATTAGCTCACTATGTATTGAAATTAAATCATTTTATACATCTTTTAAAACTAAACGGCTCTCACAAACAATTGTCTGTAAGAGCCGTCCAACATTAAAAAAATAAACTATTATGGGTTTTGTTTGGGCTTTGCCATACTATTATTGCGTCCGCTGTGAGGTTTTCTCTCATTCATTTTATCTCTCATCATTCCTTCAGACTGGAACAGCTTCAATACTTTCTGGCAAGGAATCACCTGCTGCATCTTGTCAGCATATTTCTTTCTGTTATCAAGCAGTTTCTGTCCTACTTCGAAACTCTGCTGAAGCTTTGCTTTGGCTTCATCGTCAGATAATGTTTCAGGGTTGAAGTCAGGGTTAAACTGGCTTTTTATCTGCTTCTGGTTATCTAAATACTCATTATAAAGCTGAGTAAATTCTGTTTTATCGCTGGCATCAATTTCGAGATTTTCTACCACCATATTATTCCTAAACTTTTTAAGAAGTTCTTTTCTCTCTTCAGGAGAAAGATTGTTTATTACCTCTTTTCGTTGTTTAGGGTCCATTTTTTTCCAGTCATAATCTGTAGTCTGTGCATTTTGTGCATTCAGGCCAAAACCATAAATAATAAAAAGTGTAAATAATATCTTTTTCATCTTTCTTAATTATATAAATCTAAATAAACGTCCTGAGTCGAATTGCTTGCCAGTTCTGATATTTCGGAATTGGAAAAAGAATCCAGATATTCATTCATTTTAATTTCTTCTTTTTTAGTGGCAGCTTTTACAGGCTGCGAAGCTGTTGCGCTTTCAACATCCTTTTTAGGAGTGTATGAAATAGCTTTAGTTCCCTGACTACTAACTGTTTGATTATTATTTTCAACAGAAGTTAAATCTGCTTCCAAAGTTTCATAAGCCCGTTCGCTTTCTGTTTTTGGTTCCTGAATGTTGACTGCTAATGTTTTTGAATTCGCCACATCTGCCGCCGTATCATTGTCAGAATTAAAAACATACGTTGCTCCGAATATTAAAGCAAGCGATGCCGCAGCAGCATACATCCAGTTTAATTTGAAAACCGGTGCTTTTTTATTCGCTTTCACTTCGTTCATTACATTATCCTGGATATTTTCAAATAAATGATCCGGAATTTTGTAAATATTCTTACGTTCTAGTTTTTCTATGTCGAACTCTTTCATCTTTGTTTGTTCAAAAAATTATCTCTCGTAATTTTCTTTAATATACTCTTCTATTTTCTGTTTGGCATAATGATAATTCGTCTTTAAAGTCCCCACAGACATATCTACAATTTTAGAAATCTCTTCATAGGGTAAATCATCATAATACCGCATCATAAATACCAGTTTCTGCTTTTCGGGCAGGCTTTGTATGGCGTTCTGGAGCAGCAGCTGTATTTCTTCCGCATCTCCTTCCGTATTGTCGGCCACCAGGTTCTGCATATAATACTCAGGATCTTCATCCGTTTTCTGCATTTTTTTCAACTTGTTGACCTGCTGTAATGCTTCGTTGGTAGCAATCCTGTAAAGCCAGGTATACAGCTGACTGTCATTTTTGAACTGGTGAAAATTCTGGTAAGCTTTAATAAAAGTCTCCTGTAGCGTATCCTGAGCAAGATCTCCATCCACAATAATTCTTCTGATATGCCAGTACAATCTGCTTTGATAAGCATCCATCAAGGCACGGACTCCTTTTTCCTGGGTCCGTGGATTCTGCATCAACGAAATAATTTCCGCGTCCTTAATCTTCATAAGATGCTTTCACTGTTTTGGATTACAAAAATAGCCGAAAGTTAAATTACTTATTCAATTTTCGGTCCAAATATTTAAAATAATATCAGATCATTACTTCATGTGCCTTACATAATAGGAACAGAGATATTCCACCATAAACTTCAGGGAGCTCTGCCTCCGTCTTCCTTTAAAATCTTATCTTTGTTAGATGCAAACTGTAATTATAGGTTCCGGAAATGTGGCTTATCACATGGCAAAGGCGTTTAGCCTGAAAAATATTCCATTAATGCAAGTTTTTGGAAGGAACGACGAAGAATTAAAGAAGATTTCCGGGGAATTGAATGTTCCTTATTCTACGGAGCAACTTCAAGATGCAGACCTGTATATCATCTGTGTAAGCGATAACTCCGTTGAAAATGTTTCTCAGCTTATCACCAAAAAAGACTGTCTGGTTGCCCATACTTCGGGATCTCTTCCCAAAGAAATTCTGAAAGGCGCGTACCGAAAAGCGAGTTTTTATCCTTTGCAGACATTTTCAAAATCAAAAGAACTGGATTATGAGAAGATTCCGTTATTTATTGAAGCTGAAAATGAACAGGATAAACAGCTTCTTTTTGAAATTGCTTCCAAAATCTCAGAAAATGTGATGGAAAGCAGCCACGAGAAAAGAAAATATATCCACCTTACCGCAGTTTTTGCCTGCAATTTTGTCAATCATCTTTTCGCAAAGGCAAAGGAGATTTCAGATTCGCAGGAAATTCCATTTAATTATTTTCTGCCTTTGATTGATGAAACAGTACAGAAAATTCATGAGATCGAGCCTAAAGCCGCCCAAACCGGCCCAGCCGTAAGAAATGATGTGAGGATACTGGAATTACATGAACGGTTATTAAAAGACGAAAGTCTTGAAATTTATAAAACAATGAATCATTCTATTCAAAAAATGTATGAGCTATAAAGAGAAATTAAAAGATATTAAGGCATTTGTATTTGATGTAGACGGAGTTTTTACAGATGGAAGTGTTTATCTGATGCCCGGTGGAAATATGTGCAGGGTAATGAATGTTCTGGATGGTTATGCAGTAGTTAAAGCACTAAAAAACAATTATTTAATCGGTGTAATCACTGGCGGAAATGATGAAATGGTAAAGCACAGGATCAATTATCTTGGAATAGAGGACTATTATCCAAAGTCACACGATAAAATGGTTGACTTTGAAGATTTTAAAAAGAAATACAATCTTAAAAATGAGGAGATCCTGACAATGGGAGATGATCTTCCTGATATTCACATTATGGAAAATTCTGCTATTTCAGCCTGTCCTGAAAATGCCGTTCCTGAAGTAAAGGGAATATCTGATTATATTTCTGCCAAAAAAGGAGGAAGCGGGGCAGTACGTGATGTAATAGAGCAGGTCATGAAGGTTCAGGGGAACTGGCATGATGATAATACGCAATCTGTATAAAAACTTATGAAATTACTTTTAGCATCCCAGTCACCAAGAAGAAAAGAACTGCTTTCAAGCTTAGGCTTCGATTTCGAAGTTGTAAAAATAGATTGTGAAGAAATTCTTCCCAAGGATATCAAAATAGGAGAGGCAGCAGCTTATCTGTCTGAATTAAAGGCAGCAGCATTCAGAAAACTGTCTGATGATGAAGTACTGTTAACTGCTGATACTGTAGTTGCAATAGATAATAAGGTCCTTGGAAAACCGAAAGACGGGAATGAAGCAAAGCATATGCTGCGGTTGCTTTCTGGAAAAACTCATCAGGTTTATACGGGAATTACCATAAAATCCGTTAATAAAACATGGACTGAAACTGATGTTGCGGATGTAGAATTTGATGAAATTACCGATGATGAAATAGAATATTACGTTCAAAATTTCAAACCTTTCGACAAAGCAGGCAGCTATGGCATCCAGGAATGGCTGGGCATGGCCAAGATCAACAGGATGAATGGAAGCTTTTATACGATCATGGGACTTCCTACTCATTTGGTTTATAAAATTTTGAAAGAAATATAAATATTATTCATTACAAAATTTTGTTATTTTTACAAAATCATCAGCTGCTCATAATAAAAAGCAGATAAGAGAGTTATATTGAATAATGAAAAAGAATATATTATTCCTTTTAATCATGTGCATCGTTGCTTCCTGTGCTACCAAGACCAAAAAGCCGGAACAGCGATCAAAATTCATGAAAGGATTCAACACATATTACAATACCCTTTTTAATGCAAAAGATGCGTTAAACAGCGAATTCACGAGCAGAGACAAGGGACACAAGGACAATTTTTATGCGCCTTATATTCCTATTCTTACTATTGAAGATCAGCCTTTGGGAAGTGATCTGGGCCAATCTGCCGCCTTCGCTGAAAATTCCATGAAAATGGCTGAAGTAAACAGACCTTCTTCTGAAAGAGGAGCTCCGGGGATGCCATCCGGAATGCCCGATGCACAGGGAAATACAACTCCCGGAATGCCTGATGAGCTCCAGAACAAGGGAGCAACTACGTTAGAAATTGCTGAAGCAAAGGCTCAGAAAGCCATCAACAAATATTCTGTTATCAGAAACGGTGAAGAAAAGAATAAAAAGATTTTTGACGCTTACATGATTCTTGTACAGTCCAGAATCTACCAGAACAAGGCTGTACAGGCCCTGGATGCCCTGAACTATGTTTTCACCCACATGAAGGATGATAAAAGGCTTCCTCTCGCGAGAATCTACCAGGGTGTAGCCTATGCGCAGATCAAAGATTATCATAAAGCCAACGAAACTTTTGCCAAACTACAGGGTGAGGATATTAATAAAAGCTATGCTAAACTGCTGAGCATTTATCATTCTGAGGCTCTTTTGGACGCAGGAAAGCTGGAGGAAGCCGGAGCCGAACTGGACAGGGCTTTTGAACTGAATTCTGACAGAAAACTGAAAAGCAGGATAGCCTATCTGAGAGGACAGGTTTCTGAAAACCTGGGACAAAATGATAAAGCCCGTGAAAGCTTTACCCAGGCTTATAAATATGCCAATGATTTTGAGTTTGAAGTAAAATCCCAAATTGCCATTGCTAAAACCTTCAATGGAAAAGGGGATTATAACGGAGCCAAAAACTATCTGGAAGGGATCAGTAAGAAAGGAACTTACGGCTCCAGAAAGAATGAATTTTACTATGCTTTAGGTTTAATGGCCAACAAAGCCGGAAAGAAAGACGAAGCTCAGGAATTCTTTAAAAAATCTCTTTTTGAAAAGGTCTCAGATCCACAGGTAAGAGGTCTTACGTATTATGAAATAGGGAAGAGCTACCTGGAAAAAAATGATTATATCGGCGCCGGAACTTATTATGATTCTGCCCTTACGGTAATGACTTACGAGCCTTCTAAGGTCCTTTTAAAAGACCAGTCTGAATATATTAAGAAGATCTCTAAAAACTATTATCTGATCAAGAAAAACGACAGTATTCTTTCTTTAGCGAAGATGAATGATGCTCAGAAAACAGATTTTTTCTCGAAGTATATCGCCAAACTGAAAGTTAAGGAAGAAAAAGAAGAACAGGAGAGAAGACGTGCAGAAAGAAGCAAAGGTTTTGATTCGGGGGATTATAGCGCTAATTCAATTTTTGCCAATAACACCAATTCTTTTGAAGATTTTGGGGTTACCACCAAAGGTTTTTATTTCAGCAATACAGGAACAATAAGCAAAGGATCATCTTCCTTTAAGCAGATCTGGGGAGACAGGGCATTAGCTGATAACTGGCGTTATTCTAAAAAGATGGCGACTATTGAAGATATGAAAAATGAAGCTCTTGGCGTGACTTCGGCACCTAATCCAAGACGTTTTGAGCCGACTTACTATATTGAGCAGATTCCTACTGATCAGGAAAAACTGAGCCAGTTAAAGAAAGACAGAGACACCGCTTCATTAGGTTTGGGCGTCATGTATCAGAATTATTTTACGAATACCCCTTTGGCAACAAAGACATTATATGATCTCGTAGATGTAAAACCTGAGGAAAAAGTAATGCTTCAGGCTCTTTATGAAATCTTTGCAATGAATTACCAAAAGAATCCTCAGGTCTCTGAAAGAGCAAAACAGATTCTTTTGACCGATTATCCTTATACTTCTTATGCTGAATTTGCAAGAAACCCTAAGAATAATTCATTTGTGAAATCATCAGCAGATGTTGAAAATGAATACAAAAAGGCTTACGCTCTTTATGAAGCTGAAAAGTTCGGGGAAAGCCGTGACATCATAGATCAGACGATACAGAAGTATCCCAAAGATGCCCTTGTTCCGAAATTCCACCTATTGAATGCATTCAACACCGGGAAAATGAGCGGAAAAGAGGTAATGATTCTGCAGCTTGAACAGATCGCACTGAACTATTCTAAAACTCCGGAAGGCATAAAAGCGAAAGAAATGCTAAATTATCTGAAAAGTGAGCTTTCTTTCCAGGCAACGGATAATAAAGGAAATTCTCTTCCACAGCAGCCACAAATGCCGGCACAACCTGTACAGAATATGAATAATGGTATTCCTCAGAATCCAGCCGGAAATGATAAAAACAGCCAGCTTCAGCAGGTTGTACAGGACGCAGATACAGAGCCCAAAAAGCCTAAACAGAAACTGAAAAAGGATAGAGATAAGGATAAAGAAAAAAATCCTGATGGTATTCCGGAAATGCCCAAATAAATAAAAAGCGAAGAATTACTCTTCGCTTTTTTATGTAACTGCTTATTTTTTTATAGTCATACAGAATCTGAAGATTTCTTTTTCTTCACCCCATGGAAATCTTTGAGATAGAACGGTTCAAAGTAGGCAATATCTTCAAACTCTTTTTTATCTATCATTTCTATGGTCTTTCTGATCAGGTATTGTGCAGAAGGGTAGATATCATTCCTAAATTCTGCATCCGGAAGGTTCAGAATTTCTTCGGCCTTCTTAGCACCGTCGCCTACAAAAATCACCCTTTTATCTTTAAATTCCCCGAAAGAGGTTTCATCTAAAATTTTGGCTTCGGTCGGTGAAAGTTCTTTTCCTGTTTTGCCGTCATAAGCAGCCGTATAAACCTCCATTCTCCTCGCATCGACTAATGGCACTATATAATCGTAGTTTTTGCCTAAAAAAGGCTCTATCATGCTTTCTAGAGAATTTACTGCGATTAAGGGAACCTTCAGTCCATAGCAGAAACCTTTTGCAGAGGCAGCCCCAATCCTTAATCCGGTGTAGGAACCAGGCCCTTTACCTAATGAAACGGCTTCTATATCTTTCATGGTAAGCCCTGCTCCTTCCAGCGCCCACTCCACAAAGCTATGTAGGCTTTCAGATTGTTTATAGTTTTCAGAAACTTCTTCGCACAGGCATAGGAGCTTTTCATCGTCTGAAATAGCTACCGAACAGTTTTTGGAAGAGGTTTCGAGGTATAATACTCTCATTTTCTTAATTTAAAAATTGCAGAAAGCGAAATTGCTTTAATTTATGCAAATTTATGGCTTTATTTCTATCTATGCCAGCTCCATAGTTTTTGCCCATTCCAAAAAAGTAAATGAGAAAAGGAGGATAAAAAGTGATATTTTTTCACCTTATTTTCTGTAAATCGTTCTCGGCTCGCTCTGTGCACTAGGATAAATGGTCATATCCGAAACCATCACATGTTTTGGAGCATTAATGCAGTAAGCAATAGCATCAGCAATATCTTCCGCCTTTAAAGCTTCATATCCTGCATATACAGTAGAAGCTCTTTCACTGTCTCCTTTAAACCTTACGAGAGAGAAGTCTGTTTCCACAGCACCCGGCTGGATATTGGTCACTTTGATCCCGAATTCAGTAAGTTCCAGACGCATTCCTTCAGAAATCACATCAACTGCTTTTTTAGTTGCACAGTAAACAGTTCCGTTGGCATAAGTCTGTCTTGCCGCCACTGAACTAATGTTTACAATATGTCCTGAATTACGGTCTTTCATGGAAGGGATGATCATTTTGGAAACATATAAAAGCCCTTTTACATTCCCATCGATCATAGAATCCCAATCATCTGTCTTTCCGGCAGAAAGAGGATCTAAACCGTGTGCATTTCCTGCATTATTAATAAGAACATCAATAGCTTTCCATTCTTCAGGCAGTGAACTTATTGCTTTTTCAACTTCTTCAAGATTCCTTACATCAAAACTTAAACTAAATATTTCGGTAAATTGAGAAAGCTCAGTCCTTAAAGATTCCAAAACTTCATTTCTTCTTCCACAGATAATAATTCTGTTTCCCTGTCTGGCCAAAAGCTCTGCAGTAGATTTTCCTATTCCGGAAGTAGCTCCGGTGATGAGTATTGTTTTCATTGTATTGTAAAATGTATAGTTGTATAGTGTGCAAAGTATTTAGTGACTTTAATTTGCATCTAATGCTTCAAAAGCACTTTCAATATGTTCTATATCTAAATTTCCTTTTCCGTCGGCAAGAACAGAAATAATATCAAATCTTACTTCACTGCTTTTGTTAAATTCTTCAAGATAATGATTGGCCGCAATAACTATGGATTTGATTTTTGTTTTGGTTACCGCCTCCTGAGGCAGCATAAAGGCATCTGTGGAACGTGCTTTTACTTCTACGATGATAATTAAACCTTCTTTTTCAGCAATAATATCGATTTCAGCTTTCTGAAACCGGAAATTTCTGGTAACAATCTTATAGCCGTTCTTCTGCAGATATTCTGCTGCAAGGTCTTCCGCTATTTTACCAAAATCATTATGTGTTGCCATTATTTAAAAGATAATTTATGGTGTGTTGATATCCACACTTCTCTGTTTTTGCAGTCCCAGTAAAATCGTTTTGAAAACAAATCAAACTCACTTTTTTCTGAGGGTTTGAACAGGGTATCATTCAATTTATAAAAATCAATATTTTCAAGCTTATCAAGTGTAAAACCCATTCTGTTCTTGAGTTTAAATGTTTTAAAATCGGGTTTAGAAGCATAGTTCCTTCTTTCCCAAATCTTTCCTCTCTGATCATACTGAGAAAGGGTGTACTCAGCATTACAGGGACATTTCTCTTTATATTCAAACTTTAGTCCTTTGTAAAAGAATAGAAAATAAGAGACTACACTAACTAAAAACAGAATATAAAGCATGCTTTTCACCAGATCCGGAGTGATTTTTATGGGCTCAAAATTTTCAGTAAGCTTCATCCGGAATCATCTTTTTTCTAAAACTCAATCTTAACCTTATCTCCGACCTTCATATTAACTTTCCCTCCAATGATTAAAGGTCTGTTATCTTTAATATGTCCATTCGGAAATCCGAAAACAGTTGGGAATTTATATTTTGAAATTCTGTCAGAAATTAGCTTGTAGGCAAATTCATCGAAGCTTTCTTCGTAGCTTTTATTTTCTTTTTCATCGCCCATATTGGTCATCCCACCAACGATTAATCCTTTTATTTTATTGAAAACTCCGGCTAATTCCAGGGTCATGATCATTCTATCCAAAGCGTAAAAATTTTCCCCTATATCTTCAATGAATAAAATCTTATCCCTGAAGTCAAAAGAATACTTGGTTCCTAAAAGCGCATAGATCAAAGCTAAATTACCTCCGACCAGCTCTCCTTCAATATTCCCTGCCTTATTAAACTTATGTGATTTTAAAGCATATTCAGGCCTTTTCCCTTTTAAAATATCAAAAACCAGATCATAGCTTTCATCTGTAACTCCAAAGCTGGAAGTTTTAATGGTTTGTCCATGAATAGATGCAAAACCTTTTTTCAATAAATAGCTTTGAATAACAGTATTATCGGAATAACCGATATACCATTTCGGATTATTTGTAAAGTTTTTCAGCTTTAAGTGCTGAACCAGATGCTGGCAGCCATAACCTCCTCGAGAGGCCCAGATTGCTGAAATATCCTGATCATTTAAAGCCCAGTTGATGTCTTTAATTCTTTCCTGTTCTGTACCGGCGTAATTATAGCCGTTTGAATATTTAGTATAAAGGTGTTCGCCCAGAACGGGTTCAAAACCTTTGTTTTTAATCATTTCTATTCCCTTTTCGAGCTGAGAAACATCTACAGCTCCGGCAGGGGAAATAACAGCTATTTTAGAACCCTTTTTAAGGGCCTTGGGAAATATTATTTTTTTCATTCTGTTTTTTGATACTTGATTTCTTTTTTCTCAGCTTCTTCTAAACGCCTGTCGAACTGATTAAATTTCTTAAAGCTCTGCAGAAAGATGAAGAAACTGAAAACAATAAGAATCCCACCAACGATTCTTCTGATCTGGTTGGCAAGCTTCTGGGTAAGTTTATCGTGAAATTGTTTTGCTAAGAATATTTTGGCCAGGTCGATACACAAATAGGTACCAATAACGATACTCACATACAGTATAAAACTGCTGGTATCAGGGTACTGGTTTCTTACAGAGATTACTGTAACCAGCCAGAAAAGAATAACCCCCACATTTAAAAGATTGAAGAAAAAACCATTGAAAAACGTTTTAAAATAGTTCTGGCCAATGATTTTTTCTTCACCGGGCATATGCATTTTGGTCCTGGTGACCATCATGACAATCCCATATACAAAAATAAGTATGGAAGTGATCCTGTAAAATCCGGGATGCTTATCTATTAATGTTACAATATCCGCACTTGCATAATATGCAGCAACAATGCATAATAAATCTGCCGTAATGACTCCGAGATCCAGTGCCAGAGCATGTCTTGGCCCTCTGGTGAAGCTGGTCTCAATTAAAAGGAAAAAAATAGGTCCTATAAAAACCAGGCTCAGCATAAATCCTAAGACAATAGCAGATAGTACAAGTTCAAACATTCAATAGTATTTTAAATGAAAAAAAATTTCATCCCATTAATACAAAGTTAGACTTTATGATTTAATTAATCAACAATCTTAAAGTCTAACTGTTTTTGAATAAGGTTGGCTTTTACCACTTTGATCTGAACCTGATCTCCTAACTGATATTTTTTACCGGTCCTGTTGCCATACACTGCATGAGTCTTCGCGTCGTAAGAATATGAATCATCTACCAGATCCCTTAATTTGATTAATCCTTCAGCTCCGTTTTCAGGAATTTCAACCCAGAAACCGAATTCTGCAACACCTGAAATAACTCCTGTAAATGTTTCTCCAAGATGTTTTTCCATAAACTTCACCTGCATGAACTTGATGGAATCTCTTTCTGCGTCGGCAGCCAGTCTTTCCATAGAACTGCAGTGTTTTGCTTTGTCTTCCAGCTCCTGCTTGCTTGGAGATTTTCCTCCGTCAAGATAGTGCTGTAAAAGGCGGTGGGCAAGAAGGTCTGGATAACGTCGGATAGGAGAGGTAAAGTGGCTGTAGTATTCGAAGCCTAGACCGTAATGGCCGATAGACTCTGTAGAGTATACCGCTTTGCTCATACTTCTCATGGCCAACGTTTCGATCATATTTTCTTCTCCTTTTCCTTTGACATCGGAAAGAAGCTTGTTTAAAGATTCTGCAACTTTCTTGGTATTGTCAAGATTCATTTTGTACCCGAAAGTAGAAACAAAATCTCTCAATGCTTCCAGTTTTGCAGGATTCGGATCATCGTGGACCCTGTAAATAAAGGTATTGTTTGTTACTCCACCTTTACTGTTCAATGATACAAATTCAGATACTTTTTTATTGGCTAAAAGCATGAATTCTTCGATCAGGTGATTGGAATCTTTACTTATTTTAAAGTATACCCCGATAGGCGAGTTGTTTTCATCCAGATTGAATCTTACTTCACTTCTGTCAAATGTAATAGCTCCGTTTCTTACACGTTCGTCACGCATGATTTTGGCTAACCTGTCAAGGGTATTGATTTCCTCTGCAAGGTCTCCCTGGCCTGTTTCTATACGTTCCTGAGCTTCTTCGTAAGTAAATCTTCTATCTGAATGAATCACTGTTCTTCCAAACCATTGTTTCTTGATCTCAGCTTTATCATTCAACTCGAAAACTGCAGAGAATGTATATTTATCTTCATTAGGACGAAGTGAACATACATCGTTACTCAAAACTTCGGGAAGCATTGGAACCACACGGTCTACAAGGTATACTGAAGTTGCCCTTTTGTAAGCCTCATCATCCAGGATAGTTCCCGGAACTACATAATGTGAAACGTCTGCAATATGCACACCGATCTCCCAGTTTCCGTTTTCCAATTTTCTTATTGAAAGCGCATCATCAAAGTCTTTTGCATCCTTAGGGTCAATGGTGAAGGTACAGATATCACGCATATCCCAACGCTTTGCAGCTTCTTCATCGGTAATCCTTCTGTCAATTTTATCCGCATCGATCTCAACTTCCTGTGGAAAATCGTAGGGAAGGCCATATTCCGCAAGAATAGAGTGGATCTCAGTTTCATGCTCACCCGGTGCTCCCAATACCTGGATGATTTCTCCTTCAGGATTCTTATCACCTGGCTTCCATTCTATCATTTTTACCACAACTTTATCGCCATTTTCAGCACCTCCGAATTTAGATCTTGGAATAAAGATATCTGTATGGATGGATTTTTTATCACAAACCACAAATCCAAAATCTTTATGGGCAACCACCTGGAATGTTCCTACAAATTCAGTTCTTGCTCTTTCCAGAACTTCCAGTACGGAACCTTCCAGTTTTTTTCCTTTGAAATGATACGTCACGATCAGGACTTTATCGCCCTGTAATGCATCTTTCACATTTTTGGAATGAATAAAGATATCATCTTCCACACCTTCTACATTAACATAGGCATTTCCGGATTGGTTAAAATCAATAACTCCTGTCAAAGTTCCTGCAATCTTCAGATTAACGATATATTTTCCTTTTTCTACTTCTTTGATCTTTTCAGAGCCCTGAAGTTTGTGAAGGGCCTGGATCACCAGCTCTCTCTGGCGGGGATTTTTATACTCTATTCCGTCTGCAATCTGCTTATAATTATAGATCTTCGATGAATTGGTATTCATGAAACGCAGGATCAGTCTTCCGATCTCTATGAGTTTCTGTTCGTTTTTATGGCTTATATATTTACCTTTTCTTGGCATTTTTAATATTATTTAATTGTTATTATTGTAATAATCCGTTTTTGAAATCTCTGAACTGCAGAGTTTTTAAATTCAAAATAAATAAGATTACGAATTAAAACTTTCTATTTATTACTTTTTTCCTCCATAATAAGAGACATTTCAATAAAATCACTTTCAGGAATTATTACCTCTTTATGGATACTGTTTTTATATTTTCTTATTAATTCAACAGCATCAATTTTCTTTCCAATTTATTTACAATGGAACTTAGTCTGTTAAAATTACTACAAATATGGAGAAGAGGGGAGAAAAACCTGTGAATAAATATCTTTTAGGTATCAGGTTTGGGATGGAAATAATAGACTGGTAATTTCTATTAACTGCTGCAAAGATACAAAATAAAAAATAAATAAGGCCTGCAATTTGATTTACAGGCCTTTATATATTTTAGCAAACAGCAATTTTATCTACTCTGTTCTGGTGTCTTCCTCCTTCAAATTCTGTAGAAAGAAATTTTTCAGCAATTTCTATGGCTAATTCTTTAGAGATAAACCTTGCCGGTATTGAGATCATATTGGCATCATTATGCTGTCTTGCCAGCACTGCAATCTCCGGCATCCAGCAAAGTGCGCATCTGATCTTCTGGTGTTTGTTCGCTGTGATCTGAACTCCGTTTCCGCTTCCGCAGATCAATATTCCCAATTCGTTCTCACCATTTTCAACAGATGTTGCGGCAGGGTGAACAAAGTCCGGATAATCCACACTGTCTGTGGAAAACGTGCCAAAATCCTGAACATCAAATTGTTCTGAAAGATAGTTCTTAACAATCTCCTTGTATTCATAGCCTGCATGGTCTGCAGCAATAGCTATTTTTCTTTTCATAATACCTGTATTAAGTCTTTTTAGATTTTATTTCATGACAAAGGTAAGAATAATAACAAAGTCTGTTAGTTAATCCATGGTAATTTGTGAAAAGGTATGTGAATAACTGTGGAAAACTTTTTCCAACTTTCTGTTTTTAAAGATGGATTTATTTCGTAATGGGAAATGTATTTGAAAATTTTAACCACAACTTTCAAAATGTTTTCTCCACTTAATCCAAAGTTTTTCCATAATCAAATAACTAATAATGGATTTGTGGCAAACTTACTCACATCTGTTAATAAGTCTGTGAAAAGACAGATTTACAAGATATTACAATGTGAATTAAATATGAATTGAATAAAAATTATTTGTTACCAATTATTTTGATAAAACTTATCCCCGAAACTAACAATACTCAACAACAACTACATTATTCTTTTCTTTTAAAGAGAAAAAATTGTTGATTAGTGGGTGATTGGGTTGGGGGAAAGTTTTCAAAAAGTTTTGTTTTATTGGTTCTCTTGAAAATGTTTAAAAGCTTACATTTGTGAAACGAAAATTCAAAGATACTTATGAAAACAATCAATGATTTCAATTTTAAAGACAAGAAAGCTCTGGTAAGAGTGGACTTCAATGTTCCGCAGGATGATCAGTTAAAAGTAACAGATAATACAAGAATCGTAGCTGTAAAACCTACAGTAGAAAAAATTATTAATGACGGGGGCTCTGTAATCTTAATGACCCATCTTGGGAGACCTAAAGGCGAAGTAAAAGATGAATTCTCTCTTAAGCATATCGTAGATGAAGTTTCTGCTGTTCTTGGAAAGGAAGTTAAGTTTGTGGATGAATGTATCGGGGAAAAGGCTGAAAAGGCTGCTTCTGAGCTTCAGCCTGGTGAGATCTTATTGTTGGAAAATCTTCGTTTTCATAGTGAAGAGGAAAAGGGGGATGCAGGATTCGCTGAAAAGCTTTCAAAACTTGGAGATGCATTTGTAAATGATGCATTCGGGACAGCTCACAGAGCACATGCTTCTACAGCAGTTATTGCTCAATATTTTGAATCAACTAAGTTTTTCGGTTTATTAATGGCTAAAGAACTTCAGGCTATTGATAAAGTGTTGAGAAAAGGAGAGAAGCCTGTAACTGCAATACTTGGAGGTTCTAAGGTTTCAACTAAAATTACCATTATAGAAAATATACTTCCGGCAATTGATAATCTGATCATTGGAGGAGGTATGGCATTTACTTTTATTAAAGCTTTAGGCGGAAAAATAGGAAACTCATTAGTAGAAGAGGATAAACTTCCTTTAGCTCTTGAGATTTTAGGAAAAGCCAAGGAAAATAAAGTTAAAGTATATCTTCCTTCTGATGTTATTATTGCGGAAGCTTTTAATAATGATGCGGAAAGAAAAGAAGCAGATATCTATGCAATTCCTGAAGGGTGGATGGGACTTGATGCAGGTCATAAATCAAGAGACCAGTTCAATGATGTATTGCTGAATTCAAGAACAATCCTTTGGAACGGGCCGATCGGAGTTTTTGAAATGTCAAATTTTGCGGGCGGGACAGTTGCTTTGGGAGACAGCATTGCTGAAGCTACAAAATTAGGAGCTTTCTCTTTAGTGGGAGGAGGTGACAGTGTTGCTTTTGTGAAGCAGTTCGGTTATGATGATAAAGTGAGCTATGTTTCTACAGGTGGAGGAGCGATGCTGGAAAGTCTGGAAGGTTTGGAACTTCCTGGAGTTGCTGCTATCAATAAATAATATTTTATTTTTATATATAGGAGACCGTCAGATATGGCGGTCTTTTTTTGTTTTGCTTTTAAATTAAGAGTGAGTTGAGGCTAGTTTTCGAAAATGAGTGGTAAATTTCCAATTTTGTTAAAAAGATGTGGATATCTACATCTTTTTATAAAATTTATTTTCTGATGAAAATATGCTATTGGCGAATATTTTTTAAGGTTATTTTTTTTCACATGATCAAATTTTTAACCTTCATTCAAAATTTTGTAAAATAATTTGTTAGCTCAATTTTATTTTCAACAGCTTTTTTATTTGGATAATTTTTCTAACCTGAAATTGGTCAATCAATAATCTTTAGAAATTTACAGCTTGCTATAAATTGATATACTCCTTTTTTACATTTTCTAAATTGTTAAAGGAATCGAGTAGGGGAGTTTTTAAATTTACTTTTTAATTTGACTTATATATTGATCAAAAAATAAACCCGGAATATTCTCCAGGTTTTGTTTTTTTTGTTGAAATTGGTGAAAATTGACCTTCAGAAATGGCTCAAAAATCGATTTTCTGTCTTTTTTCGATAATGTATATCAAACTTGAAAATTCGTTCGAAAAAAGAGCCTTTACGTTAGAAATCGTTCCGTAAATAACTGCTTTTAGCCAAAAAAGAGGTGATTTTTTGTATTTTTCGCTCAGCATGGAGATGTAAAAAGAGTCAAGGACCAAAGGTTTGATTTTTCTCATTTTCCAGTTTGGTTTCTTGGAAATTAAATTTTCCATACCATTTTTGGAGAAATGATAAATATGTCTCGGTACATCATAAGCTGCCCAATATTCTTTGTAATGTTTTGCATCATAAGAAGTAGGGTTGGGAACAGCTATAATGAGGAGTCCTTTATCTTTTAGTTTTCTGTGAAAAATTTCAAGCATCTCATCCTGGTTCTCTACATGTTCAAAAACGTGCCATAATGTAATAGCATCTAAACTGTAGTCCTGAATAATATTGATATTATCAATTACCGTTGCTTTGGATATTTTATTAAGTGCAGCTTTTCTGGCATCGGCATCAGGTTCAAAACCGAAAGTTTCAAAATCGTTTTCTATATATTTTACAAATTCTCCGGCACCGCAACCGTAATCAAGAACTTTAGATCCCTTTTTTATCCTGTCTGCGAGGATATTTTTTTTGTATTGTAGATTAAAAGACTGTAAGAATTTATAAAGCTTTTCTTTAAAACTTCCTGAATCCTGATGATGGGAAATATAATCTTCGCTTTCATAATATTTGGAAATATTGGATGGAATAGGAGAGGTCTTGAAAACCCCTTTTGTTTCTGTTTCTTTTATTTCAAATATTTCCTGTGAAAGAAAATGATCCTTTATTCTCATTGAATTAATTACTTGATATTTAAAAATAAGGTATTTACTGCTTGAAAACTTAAAGGCTATAAATACCTTAATTTTTGCTTTTAATTTATAAATGTTTCACGTGAAACATTTTTGCTTTAACGTCCTAAATAGACCAGTAAAACGTTTATATCGGCTGGAGAAACACCACTGATTCTGCCTGCCTGTGCAATAGTTTTCGGTCTTACATTTGACATTTTCTGTTTTGCTTCTGAAGAAAGGCTGGAAAGGCTTTTATAATCAAAATCTTCCGGAATTTTTATATTTTCCAGACGGTTAAGTTTCGCTACATTTTCTTTTTCCTTTTCAATATAACCTTTGTATTTGATATTAATTTCAGCCTGTTCTCTTACTTCATCATCATATTTTGATGAAAATTCTTTAATAACATCAATAGTATCAAGCTTTTCCAGTGTAATATTAGGTCTGGTAAGAAACTGCGATGCTCTGTAAGCCTGATCTACGGGATTACTTTCAATAGTTTCTAGTATTGGATTAATAATACCTGGCTTTAAAGAAGTTTCTCTTAAGAACTCTTCAAGTTCCTGACTCTTAGCTACTTTTGTTTCAACTTTTCTTAACCGGTCTTCTTTAGCAAGACCTAGATGGTAAGCTTTTTCAGTCAATCTGATATCAGCATTATCTTGTCTTAATAAAAGTCTGTATTCTGCACGGGAAGTGAACATTCTGTATGGTTCTTCCGTTCCTTTTGTGATCAAATCATCAATTAATACTCCGATATAAGCTTCATCTCTGTTCAGAATAAAATCTTCTTTTCCGTGTACTTTATTGTGGGCATTAATACCAGCGATTAATCCTTGTCCTGCAGCTTCTTCATATCCTGTGGTTCCGTTGATCTGGCCCGCAAAATATAAATTGTCGATTAGTTTTGTTTCTAATGTATGCTTTAATTGGGTAGGAGGGAAGTAGTCATACTCAATAGCATAGCCGGGACGGAATACTTTTACATTTTCAAAACCGGGAATATGCTTCATGGCTTTGATCTGTACGTCTTCCGGAAGAGAAGAGCTGAATCCATTTACATAGATTTCAACCGTTTTCCATCCTTCCGGTTCTACGAAAAGCTGGTGTCTGGTTCTTTCCGCAAAACGGTTGATCTTATCCTCAATACTTGGACAATATCTTGGGCCTAAACTTTGAATTGTACCATTAAACATTGGGCTTCTGTCAAAACCTTCACGTAAAATATCATGTACTGTCTCGTTGGTGTAAACGATATGACAGCTTAATTGTTTTGTTAATTTCGGAGTATCTGTGTAGCTGAACTTTTGAGGATTTTCATCGCCTTTCTGCTCTTCCATTTTAGAATAATCAAGGCTTCTTCCGTCTACTCGGGGAGGAGTACCTGTTTTCATTCTACCCGCTTCGAAACCTAAGCTTACCAATTGCTCGGTAATACCGAATGCTCTAGGTTCGCCCATTCTTCCACCGCCTAATTGTTTGTCTCCAACGTGAATCAATCCGTTAAGGAATGTTCCGTTGGTAAGAACTACAGATTTACTTTTTATCTCAATTCCTAAAGAAGTAATAACTCCGGTTACCTTATTGTTTTCTACAATAAGCTGTTTTACCATATCCTGAAAGAAATCAAGATTGGGTGTGTTTTCTAATGCTAATCTCCATTCTTCTGCAAAAAGCATTCTGTCATTTTGCGTTCTTGGAGACCACATCGCAGGGCCTTTTGAAAGGTTCAGCATTTTAAACTGTATCGCGGATTTATCTGCTACGATTCCGGAGTATCCTCCCATAGCATCAATCTCTCTTACGATCTGTCCTTTTGCGATTCCTCCCATGGCCGGGTTGCAGCTCATCTGTCCGATGGTCTGCATATTCATTGTAACAAGCAGGGTTTTTGAACCTAGGTTCGCTGCAGCGGCTGCAGCTTCACAACCTGCATGTCCGGCGCCTACTACGATTACGTCATATGTATCTGAAATCATTTTTATATTGCTTATTTAAAGCCTTTAATTTTACTGTTTTCTATGAATGTTTCACGTGAAACATTTTTAGAGAATGTGCTCCAGGTGAGCTTTTATTGTGGCTATAATTGAACACTTTACGGATTATTCTTTAAGTGATTCTTCAATTTATTAAGGATTTAATTCCTTAAACTTAGCCAGGTATAAATCTTCCATTCTCCGCATTTCTTTCTCTTCTTCTTCTGTCTTATCCTTGTATCCCGCAAGATGAAGGATGCCATGAGCCAAAACCCTTTTTAATTCTTCTTCGTAATCTCTGGATAGGGCAGAAGCATTGTCTGAAATTCGCTGCAAAGATACGAAAATCTCTCCGCTTATTGTTTTCCCTTTTACATAATCAAAAGTGATGATGTCGGTATAATAATCATGCTGCAGATAATCCTGATTAATCTTAAGCAGATATTCATCATCGCAGAAAATATAATTGATTTCGCCTAGTTTTTTTCCTTCTGAAAGAATAATATCTTCCAGCCATTTTTGATAATCTGTATTTACAGATTCCTCTAAATTTTCGTAAAAGAATTGTATCATTGTATTAAAACCAGTGTCCTAAAATAACACTGAATATGCCTTTTTGATTGTTTTTAAGTGAGTGGCTAAAATTGACCTTAATTTGTCCAAACGGAGATTTATATCCGGCAGTAAGTCCTACTGAACTATAATTTACTTTAACTGCATCTTCAAAATTGATATCATCCGAAAGATTGGCAAAGCTAAAATTCCCACTTAAGAAA
The DNA here is from genome assembly GCF_019970085.1 of Chryseobacterium lathyri. Lineage (NCBI taxonomy): Bacteria > Pseudomonadati > Bacteroidota > Flavobacteriia > Flavobacteriales > Weeksellaceae > Chryseobacterium > Chryseobacterium lathyri. Next base: position 378,704 of record NZ_JAHXYG010000001.1, read on the forward strand.
TAGTTTTTATTGAATTTGAACTGAAGATCATTGGAAATAAGAATGACATTATTGGTATTGAGCTGAGCAAAATAAAATCCTCCGAAGCTTCTGAAATTGATCATATTCTGTTCAAAAATTCCGCCAAGTCTATATTGGTAAAATTCCGGAAGATTATCGCCGATGGTAATTCCGCCATACAAATTAAGACGGTAGGAAAATTGCTTTGAAATTGGAACATTAATCCTGATATCTGCTTTAACCTGTATAATTCTCTTTTCAACCTCGGATTTCAAAAGATCAATTACTTTACCTTCTGCGTTGATATAAATGCCTCTAGAAGGGAAGTCTTTGTCGTTCTGGGTATCACTTTTCAGGAAAACATAAGGATTTAAAAAACGCATATACCTTTCATGTTCACCATTTATTTCAGCTCCGAAATAATCATGACTGATTCCGCCTCCGATTGCAAATTTATCCTTCCATACAGACTGTATAAAGGCTTCATTCCTGAACCATTCCCATTTATCCACTACATTATTGTCAATATTCTTTAGATCAAAGCTCATTCCGGAAGAGTAGATACCGAAGCCAGGGATATATCCGTTATCAATAAAATAGTTTAGATAATATCTTGGTTTATCGCCTACGATAACATCAAGGGACAAATTTGAATTTTTAAATAGAAGACGTTTTCCTGAATAATTCAGAAGAAGACCGGTTTTGAAGACTTCATCATAATGCAGTCCAACTTTTAAAAAATGGCGGGCTTCATCCTCTGTAACGTAAAGCTTAAGATAATTGGCATCATTTTCTGGAATAATATCATAATTGATGAAACGGTAGTTATTGGTAGCAACCAGTTTATCGATTTTTTTGTTGATAGAACCATAGGTTTGCATGGATGGCAGACGTAGGCCCATTTTACCTAAGACGTAGTTTTTACCATAAATACGGCCTCCATCCAGCGAAATACTGTCAATCTTATACACATTGGAATAGATTGGGTTTACACGCTCTCTAAGGCGGTCAAACTCTCGTTTGGGAAGCTGATCCAACACTGCGGTGTATTTCATACCTTCCGCATAGCCACTGTCGAGAATTTTTTTCTTCTCATCATAACTGGTGGCAGTCATTCCTTTCAGATTGGGCTTGATATTAATATCTGTGTATTTATATTGTTTTCTGGTATCTCTTTTAATTCCGAAATCAATAACCTGATTAAGGATTGATATAATATTGTTTAAATCTTCTCTTTTCGATAAATCCTGGTTTAGGTCCACACCGATTACGATATCGATTCCTTTGTCCTTTAATGGCTTTGAAGGATAATTTACCGTCATCGCTCCGTCTATATAAATGCTGTCACCAATTTTTACAGGATCCATGAGAGAAGGAAAGGCAGAACTGGCCATTATTGACTGTACAAGATCGCCTTTTTCGAAAATTTCCATATTGCCGCTTTCCAGATTGGTAGCAACACACATAAAAGGAATTGGCAGTTTGGAAAAATCATCAATATTGGAAACATTTTTAAAAAGTTCCTTAAGTAGGTAAACATTTCTCTGTCCTGAGCTTATGGAGGAGGGAAGGGATATCTTCCCGTTTTTTAAAGGAATGGATAAAAGGTATTTATCGACGGATTTATTAAAGAAAGAAGTTTCCTGTCTGGATTTAGGATCCATTATAAGAGAATAGAAATCGGTGTCCATTACAATCTTTTCTATTTCTTTCCCGGAATATCCCGAGGCATATAGGCCTCCAACAATGGCTCCCATACTGGTTCCGGAAATATAATCGACCTTTACTCCTAGTGAATCCAGTACTTTCAGTACTCCGACGTGTGAAAAACCTTTGGCACCACCACCGGCAAGCGAAAGGCCGATTCTTGGATTTTTTGGTATGACCAGATCCTTTTTCACTTGAGAATGGATCATCAGGAGTTGGAATGCGAAGAGAAGGATCAGGAGTTTTCTCATAACTAGTCTTTTATATAAATCCGTTTCACCCGGGGCGAAATGGAGGTTAACACTTCATAGGTTATTGTTTTGCAGTAGCCTGCAAATTCTTTTAAACTTGGTTTTGCATTAAAAACGGTGACTGTATCACCTTCTTTTACATTGGGAATCTGATCTACATTAATCATCATCATGTCCATGCAGATGTTTCCGACAATCGGAGCCAATATTTTGTTAACGCCTACATTTCCAACCTGGTTTCCAATCAGTCTTGGGATTCCATCGGCATAGCCGACAGGAATAGTAGCGATCTTTACTGCATGATCAGCCTTATATTTTCTGCTGTAGCCAACAGATTCACCGGTATCAACCGTTGATATCTGTGAAATTACGGTTTTAAAACTTACCACAGACTGAAGCTGTTTCTGTATTTCACTACAAGGTGATTCTCCAATCATTCCAATGCCAATTCTTACCATTTCATACTGATGTTCCGTATAACTTGTTATCCCGGAAGAATTCAGGATGTGTCTGAGAGGAGTGTAACCCAGTTTCTCGATCAGATAACTGGAATTCTTTTCAAAAACTTCAAGCTGTCTGAATGTAAATTGTTTTTCTTCAGGCAAATCAGAAGATGATAAATGGCTGAATAAGCTCTGGACCTTTACATTTTTATGACTTAAAGTTTCGCTTAGCTGATCCAGCTCAAAATCTTTAAAACCAAGGCGGTGCATTCCCGTCTCCAGTTTGATATGAATAGGATATTTTTTGTCGTAACCGGATTTCTGTACGGCATCGTAAAACAATTCCAATACTCTGAAACTGTAAATCTCAGGCTCAAGGTTATATTCAATGATGGTTTCGTAGCTGTGCTGTTCCGGATTCATGACCACAATAGGAGTGGTTATTCCTTTTTTTCGAAGCTCTACTCCTTCATCGGCATAAGCAACACCCAGATAATCAATATGATGATGCTGTAAAAATTCGGAAATTTCATAGCTGCCCAGCCCATAAGCATTTGCTTTTACCATCGCCATCATTTTCGTTCCCGGTTTTAGGAGGGATTTGTGATAGTTGATATTGTGAAGAATAGCATTCAGATTGATCTCTAGAACGGTATCATGCTTTCTGAGTTCAAGAATATCCTTAAGCTTTTCGATCTCAAATTTTCTTGCTCCCTTAAGCAGGATAATCTGGTTTTCAATTTCGGTAAGATGCTTGCTGTCAATTAATTCCTGAGTATTAACGAAAGTAGAAGTTTTAGATTTAAATAATTCACTAAATTTTGATATTTCGTCACCGATAAGAAATACAGAATCGAAATTCTGGTCATTCACCAGTTCAGAAACTTCTTCATAAAGTTCTTTGGAATTAGAATTAACCCCTACAATATCCGTTAAAACCAAAGATTTTTTAGTTTTTTTATATTCATTCAGGAACTGAAGGGCAGTTTTAAGGGAATCTAAATCCAGATTAAAAGAATCGTTAATAACGATATTATTTTTTATACCTTCAATAGCTTCCAGACGCATTTCCACTGCCTTTAAAGCGTTGATTTTTTCGACAATTTTCTGATTATCGATATTTAATTCTTTTAAAACGGTGATCAAAGCCAGAGCGTTCGTTAAGGTAGCTTCGTCTCTTTGATGGACAGGGAAGGAGATTTCTTCATCGAAATAAACAACCGTAATTTTTTCATCCTTGGAAATATTTTCTTTTATGAAAACCTGGTTGCCTTTCTTAAGGCCGTAGGAAATTAATTTTTTACTAGAATATAATTCCTTTATCTTTTTGTCAACCAATGTATTATCGCCATTATAGATAATGGTTTCAGAACCTTTAAAAAGTATGACCTTTTCATTGATCAGCTCTTCTTCGGATTCAAAATTGGCTGCATGAGCAGTTCCGATATGGGTAAGCAGCCCGATCTGGGGATGGAATATATTTTCCAGTTTTTCCATCTCGTGTGGCTTTGAAATTCCTACTTCAAAAATTCCAAGCTGATGGGAATTGTTGATCTGAAGTAAGGAAAGCGGAAGACCGATCTGGGAATTAAAACTCTTCGGACTTTTTACAGTCGGGAATTCATTCCACAGACATTGATAAAGCCATTCCTTCAAAATGGTTTTTCCATTACTTCCTGTAATTCCGATGGACTTAAGGTGAGAATTTTCGAAATGATATTTTGCCAGTTTCTGAAGGAATTCCACCGAATTTTCAACAATGACCCATGTTATAGTATCAAACTGCGGAAGCTGATGCTCAGAAATGATCACACCAATACCACGATCTATGGCAGCTTCAATGAATTTTTCACCGGAATTCTTATGCGTATTGATTGCTACAAATGCCGTATTCTTCGTTGAATAAATAATTCTGCTGTCGAACGCTATATTTCTGATCACTAAATCCTGATCTCCAATGATCTGTGCATTGGTGATGTCTGCAATTTGTTTTACTGTATAATTCATTGGTACCCCTTCTGCTATATTTTGAGCTAATAATGGTAAATGGAGGGAATTTGAAATATAGTTCAAACCAGGCTTTTATTTCAAAGTTTTGCTCTTTTACCTTTACAAGTTAATTTATTTTTTCTTTTTTAAAAGTACTTCATCAATAAAAACACGCCGGCTTACTGCTTCGTAACTTTCCGTTTCGCCAAGCTCCACAAGATCATTTCCCTGGGAAGTTCTCATAGAATAGTTGGCCAGATTACCCGTTCTCTTGCAAATAGCATGCACTTTAGTAACGTATTCTGCAGTAGCCATTAAATTGGGCATCGGTCCGAACGGACGTCCAAGGAAATCCATATCGAGACCTGCCACAACCACTCGTACGCCGCTGTTGGCAAGCTGGTTGGCAATATCAACAATGCTTTCATCAAAAAACTGAGCTTCATCTATTCCCACTACATCACAGTTAGAGGCCAGCAGAAGAATTTCATTGGGATTATCTACTGCTGTGCTGCGTATTTTATTCTGATTATGAGAAACAACGTCCTCGTCAGAATATCGTGTATCCAGTCTCGGTTTAAAAATTTCCACGTTCTGGCCCGCCATTTCTGCTCTTCGCAATCTTCGGATCAGCTCTTCGGTTTTTCCCGAAAACATAGAGCCACAAATAACTTCCATCCAACCACTTTGTTTGGAATGATTAATTGTATTTTCTAAAAACATTTGTTAAATTAGCCGTATATTTTTAAGATCAAAAGTAAGCAATTTTAATAAGATTCTTATTATGCAGAACATCCAAGATTTAAAGGAAAAAATTTTTTTTGAATCCAAGAATATCATTGATATTCTGGAGAAAATAAACAACGTAGATGAATTACTTTCCAAGCAGGATCTTGTAGATGAGCTTGCAAACAGGATCTCTTTTTTGAGACTTCTGGAAAAGAATATCGAATATTTTATTACAGATAATTCGCAGCAAAATTCAGAAAACCAATACACTTCATTAAACACTGATGATGTACATGAATCTCATCATGAGGTAACGGAAGAAGAAGCGATCTTCAATAATGAGTTTAATGAAATTGATGAAAATGAAGGAGAGGAATATGCAGTTGCCTCAGGAGATGAGGAGGAAAAATTTAACCATCAGCTTGATGATATCGCAGAAAATGAGTTCCATGAAAATATTGTAAGTTTTGTAGAAGAAAATTATAATCAGGATCCGGCTAAAAATGCTAATGAAAAACTTTCTCAAGGTGATCTTACAGAAGAGGAGGCTGTTTATAATAATCAGCTGAACGAAATCGATGAAAATGAAGCATTCAACGTTAACGAAAAAGTCTTTAGTTTTGTGGATGAGGAAAGAATCCTTGCTGATGCTGAACCGGATAATGATGAAGGTCTCAATGAGGATTTATTCATCAATGAAATTACAGAAGAGGAGGCTGTTTTCAACAATCAATTGAACGAAATTGACGAAGATGAAGACAATGTTTCACATGAAACGGATGCTTCAAATGACATTGGAAACAAAGAAGCAGATAATAATACTGAAGCTAAAGACAAAAAACAGACAGAAATAATTCCAAGCATCTTTGATACGGAAATGCTGGAAGACGAAATCCTGATTGAAGAAAACGAAGAACAGTTCAGTGTATCCAATGTAACTGTTGAACAGGGTGAAATGCTGACAGAAACTTCTAATGTCGAAAGTATTCTGAGTGAAATAAAAAATGATTTTCCTTCAGAAGAAAAAGAAGAAACTATCCTTGCAGAGGTGTATGACAGAAGGAAAATTGTTGAAATAGAAAAGCCTGTTCCCGGGACAGAAAAAACAAAACCGGCTTCTGATGAGAGCTTCGAAGATTTGGATGCCTATCAGCAGGAGAAAAAGATAAAACTGGCTAATATCAAAGGATTGAAGGCTGTGCAGACGCTTTTTGATGATGATCCTCTGGAAAGAGAAGTGCCGAAAGAAAAACCTTCTGAAAGAAAAGAAGATCAGGGAAGCATTCTTAAAACAAATATTCCGACTAACTTTATGGAGGCTGATAAGGTGAAGCCTGAATTCAGACTCGATCTGAACGATAGAATTGCCTTTTCAAAAATGCTTTTTAGCGGAAGCCAGACAGATCTGAATGAAACAGTAGCCCAACTGAACAGTTTCAGAAACCTGGAAGAAGCAAAAGAATATCTCAGCGATCTTTATTACGAAAGAAAGTGGAGTAAAGTAGATGAATATGCCCAGAGACTCTGGATATTGGTAGAAAATAAATTCTTATAATTTTGAGCGGAATCTTATATTTTGTTCCCACACCGGTCGGGAACTTAGAAGACATGACCTTCAGGGCTGTAAAAGTCCTTAAGGAAGTTGATTACATTTTATGTGAAGATACAAGGACATCAGGAATACTTTTAAAGCATTATGAGATTTCCAAGCCTTTAAAATCTTATCATCTTCATAACGAGCATCAGGCTACTGAAAAAGTGATTGCTGATCTTAAAAGCGGACAGAATATTGCCATTATTACCGATGCGGGAACCCCGGGAATTTCAGATCCCGGTTATCTGCTGGCAAAAGCAGGCTCAGACAATAATATCGAAATGATATGTCTGCCCGGAGCCACAGCTCTAATTCCGGCCCTTGTAGTGTCCGGACTTCCGAATAATGAATTTTTGTTTGCAGGATTTCTGCCTCAGAAAAAAGGAAGGCAGACGAAGCTGAAACAGCTTGCAGAAGAGAAAAAAACGATCGTTCTATACGAAAGCCCACATAAGATTAATACCACTCTGGAGCAGATCAAAGAATTTTTCGGAGAAGAAACAAAAGCCAGTCTAAGTAGAGAAATTTCGAAAAAATTTGAAGAAACCAAACGCGGGACAATCAATGAATTAATTGAATTTTCTAAAAGCAAAACTTTAAAAGGAGAGATCGTTCTTATTGTCAATAATTCTATTTAAATTCATTGAGAAATTTAGTTTTCGCACTGTGTTCGTCAATGTGTATGGCCCAGACCAATCAGTATACCAAAATTCTTTTATCAAAAAAGATCGGAAAAGAAGTCAATTCCTATTCCGGCGGATACGGAACCGTTTATGATTCAAAAACAAAGACCAGAAGCATCGTAGATTCATTAGGAAATATAACCTTTGAATCAAAACACAGCATTTCACATATATTCAAAAACAGGTTCATTCTTACTACTGAAGAATCCAATTATAAGACAAAATCTGCCATTATCGACGAAAAGGGAAATCAGTTGCTCTCTCTGGATGACCAGAGTTTTAATACTCCCTGGCTCAGCGAAAAATGCATCATTTCTTCAAAACAGGAGAAAGAAACCGTGTATGATTACAATGGAAAACAGATTATTCCTTATTCTGACAGGATCAGGTTCGTAGCAGAAGACCGACTTTTCGTATTGAAAGATAAAACTTGGTATTTATACGATCTGGAAGGGAAACAGGTCAGCAGCAGGGAGTTTAAAGAAGATTATCAGTTTGAAAATGATAAAGCGTTGATTATTAATGAAGATAATCAGAGTGAAATCATTGGAAAAGACGGGCAGACGCTGCACAAATTTTCGGCCCAGATCTACAGTTTTACTTCATACCCTTTTCTGATCACTAAAAACCGGGCTACAGGAAAATACGGCTTAATTGATATCGAAGGAAATATCCTCGCTGATGAGATCTTTGATGATGCTTCGCCGGAATATTTTGGAACAAAAGAATATGTTTATCTCAGAAAAAAAGGAAAAATAACTGTTTTTGATAAGAAAGACAAAAAGCTTTATCCTGGCAACTTTAAGTTTTTAACGCCATTGTTCAATGATCTCTTTAGTGTTTACAGTGATCAATCAAAGAAATCGGGAATTGTGAATCTTCAAGGAGATATTATTGCTCCTCAGGAATATGATTTTATACAGAGCTTCAGTATTTCAGGGAAAGATTTCATTTATCTTAAAAAAGGAAATGAAGACAAATTTCTGGATAAAGACCTGAAGAACATCTTAGAGGAAAATACCCGGATCATAGCTTTCTATCCGGATCAGCTCATCATTAAAAAACAGAACAGTTATTATAGATTCTCTGTGCTTGATAAGTCAGTTTCTGTTTTGAAAGACATTGATTTTATCAAAGAGCAGGAACCTGATTTTTTCAATATTTTTAATCTGTATTCAAAACCGGTAGTCTGCAGAAACAGCAATAATTTGTACGGAATAATTAATGAAAAAGGAAAAGAGATTGTTCCTTTTATCTACGATGATATCATTGTATTTGAAAATTCTGAGAATGAAATTGTCGTAAAAAAGCAGGATAAATATGGTGTTGTGAATTTTCAGAACGAGCCTTTGAAAGATGTTATTTATGATAAGTATTACTGGCAAAAGGAAGTTTTGAAACTGGAGAAAGATAAAAAAACAGATATTCTTTATTTTACAAGATTTAAAAACAGTGGCAGCCGTCTGTAGAATATGATAAAAAACAGCGAAAAAATTTCACTAATTTGATGATTTGAAATGCATTGAATAACAATTTATAATATCTTTGCGGACTGCTTAATTAGTATAAAATTAAATATGCTAAATTGCCGTTTTTTAAAAGACGGTAGTATTTACCAAGAATATAATTATCAAGAGATATGATGAAACTATTAGAAGGAAAGGTAGCACTAATTACCGGAGCTACAAGAGGAATCGGAAAAAAAATTGCTGAAATGTACGCTGAACAGGGTGCAAAAGTAGCATTTACCTATGCCGGTTCTGTAGACAAAGCTCAAGCATTAGAGGCGGCTTTAAGTTCTGTAACCCAGATCAAAGGATATCAGTCTGACGCATCAGATTACGATGCAGCTCAAAAATTAATCGACGATGTAATGGAAGAGTTCGGAAAGATCGATATTCTGATCAACAATGCCGGAATCACCAGAGATAACCTGCTGTTGAGAATGTCTAAAGAAGACTGGGACCAGGTAATGAGAATCAATCTGGATTCTGTATTTAACCTTACGAAAGCGGTGATTAAGCCGATGATGAAAGCTAAATCAGGATCTATTATCAATATGACTTCAGTAGTTGGAATCAGCGGAAATCCGGGACAGTCCAATTATGCAGCTTCTAAAGCCGGAGTAATAGGATTTACAAAATCTATCGCACTGGAGCTGGGATCAAGAAATATAAGATGTAACGCGGTTGCTCCAGGATTTACTGAAACTGAAATGACAGCAGATCTGGATGAGAAAACCCTTCAGGCATGGAGAGACAGAATTCCGATGAAGAGAGCAGGACAGACCAAAGATGTTGCCAATGCATGTGTATTCTTAGGAAGCGAAATGTCTTCTTATATCACAGGACAAACTTTAAACGTAGACGGCGGAATGCTGACTTAATACTAAAACAAACAAAACCGGCTGTACATCACTTATACAGCCGGTTTTTATTTCTACTGGGATCAAAAATAAAAAATCTGCTCCATCTGCAAAATCAGTGAGAGCTTATTTTCTTTTCAGATATCAGTCTTTAAATATCTGGTTCTCCTGTTCCTGAACCCTGATAAAAGTAGTCCTCTTAGACAATTCTTTCAGTTTGGAAGCTCCTACATAAGTACACGTAGAGCGTACGCCGCCTAAAATATCTTTCACCGTTTCCGAAACAGGGCCTTTATAAGCTGCTTTCACGGTTTTCCCTTCCGAAGCACGGTATTCTGCCACGCCTCCGGAATGCTTATCCATCGCTGTTTTGGAACTCATGCCATAGAACAAACGGTATTTTTTTCCGTTTTCTTCAATGATTTCGCCGCCGCTTTCATCATGACCGGCAAACATTCCGCCAAGCATTACAAAATCTGCACCTCCTCCGAAAGCTTTGGCTACATCCCCGGGAACTTTACAACCCCCGTCGGCGATAATATGCCCTCCAAGACCGTGAGCAGCATCAGAACACTCAATAATCGCAGAAAGTTGAGGATAGCCTACTCCTGTTTTCACCCTTGTTGTACATACTGAACCAGGTCCGATGCCGACTTTAATAATATCAGCGCCCACAAGAAGAAGCTCTTCCACCATTTCTCCGGTGACTACATTTCCTGCCATAATAATTTTATCAGGAAAATTGGCCCTTGCCTTCTTCACAAATCCAACGAAATGCTCGGAATACCCATTCGCTACATCGATGCACAGAAACTCAATTTTTGGGTGCTTTTCGAGGATCGTTTTAAGTTTTTCTTCATCAGCCTGGCCGGTACCGGTACTCAATGCGATATACTGGTAAATACTTTCGGGCTGGCTGTCCAGAAACTGGCTCCATTCCTCGGGAGTATAATGTTTGTGAACGGCAGTAATGATTTTGTCTTTGGCCAGCTCTACGGCCATTTCAAAAGTTCCTACCGTATCCATATTAGCTGCAATCAGGGGAACACCGCTCCATTTCTTTTTGGTATGTCTGAAAGTGAATTCCCTTTCGAGGCTCACTTCTGAACGGGATTTTAAAGTAGAGCGCTTTGGTCTGAACATCACATCTTTAAAACCCAGTTTTATATCATTTTCTATTCGCATTTTGATGAATTTATTTGTTGTTTAAAAATTAAAATTAGTAATTTACCTTAAATATACTACTTTTGACAGGATGGATTTTCCTGTTACTTTTCAGATTTTCGGTAAAACAGTTCTTGCACATCCTGTATTTGAAACCCTGGGTATTTTTCTCGGGATGCGTTTTTATTTTTATTTAAAAAGAAAATCAGCCGAAAAACTGTCTTTCAATACTTCCGCAGCGGTACTCATTGGGGCAACGGCAGGAGCTTTAATCGGTTCAAAGCTTATTGGTAACCTTGAAAATCCTTATGTTTTATTCGAAAATTTTAGCTTTAAAAGATTTTGGACCAATAACACCATTGTTGGTGGTTTAGCTTTTGGACTGATTGGAGTTGAATGGGCAAAAAAGATAGTCGGTCACAAAGAAAGTACCGGTGATTTGATTGTTTACCCTTTAATATTAGCTATAATCATCGGCAGAATCGGCTGTTTTCTCACGGGAGTTCACGAAGAGACTTACGGGTTACCCACTGATTCAATGTTCGGAATGCATCTTGGTGATGAATATTTAAGACATCCGGTAGCGCTTTATGAAATTGCTTTTCTGATTGTTTTATGGGCCTGTTTAAAAATAATTGAGAAAAAAAGAAAATATCCTTCAGGCTTTATTTTTCAGGCATTTATGCTCAGTTATTTTACATTCAGGTTCTTTTTAGATTTTATTAAACCTAAAATTGATATCATTGGAAATTTAGGAACCATTCAACTGGTCTGTCTTTCAGTAATAATTTATTACATTTATAAGATTAAAAACACCATAAAACTTAAATTATGAAAATGCTGACACTTCTGGAAGTTGGTAACCTTGGCGGCCTGGTCGTCATGATTATAGGAATAATCATAGTAATTGGCCTGGTAGTTTCACTAGTTATAACCTTGATCGCAAAAGTTATTTATGAGTGGAATAATGACAGGAAATTTACAAAAAAGCAGTTTTGGCAGACGATGCTGATTTCGTTGTTGATTTGTGGCCTGATCAGCGGCTTTGTGTGTGGAGGAATGTAAAAAATTGAAATTATGCCGGTAAGAAATTATAAGTACTACGATTATACCATCAGTCTTTGTCCAGAATGCCTGAAAAGGGTAGGCGCGAAGATCATTATTGAGGATGAGGCGGTCTTTATGACCAAAAGATGTCCGGACCATGGCTTTTTTAAGACCATGATTGCTTCAGATGTTCAGTATTATAAAAATATCAGGAACTACAATAAAGCCTCTGAAATGCCCGTTCATTTCGGAACTAATGTGGAATATGGCTGTCCTTACGATTGCGGTTTATGCGTAGATCATGAGCAGCACAGCTGTCTTTCTATTGTGGAAGTTACCGACCGCTGTAATTTGACTTGTCCTACCTGTTATGCAATGTCTTCACCGCATTATGGAAGTCACAGAACTTTGGAACAGATTGAAGCCATGTTTGATACTATCGTTAAAAACGAGGGTGAGCCGGATGTTGTACAGATCAGTGGTGGCGAGCCGACCATTCATCCCGAGTTTTTTAAGATTATGGATATCGCCAAATCCAAACCGATTAAACATCTGATGCTCAATACCAACGGAATCCGTATTGCCAATGATCCCGGTTTTGCAGAAAAACTGGCGACTTATGCTCCGGAATTTGAAATTTACCTTCAGTTTGATTCTTTTAAACCTGAAGTTTTGGAAGATTTCAGAGGAAAAGATTTGACGGATGTACGCATGAAAGCCTTGGAAAAATTAAATGAATTAAATCTTTCCACGACTTTGGTGATCGTTCTTCAGAAAGGAAAAAATATCGACGAGATCGGGAAATTGATTGATTTTGCCTTAAAACAGAAATGTGTCCGTGGAATTACCTTTCAGCCCGTTGAAGTAGCCGGAAGGAACAGGGAAGATTCTGCACACGAAAAAATTACCTTAACAGAAGTAAGACAGGAAATTTTAAATCAGTTTCCGCTTCTGAACGGTGATGATATTATTCCCGTTCCATGTAACCCTGATGCTTTGGCGATGGGCTATATTCTGAAGCTCGAAGGGGAAACCATACCTCTTACACGGTATATCAACCCTGCCGACTTGCTGAATAATGAAACGAAAAATACGATCGTTTACGAACAGGATAAGGGATTGCAAATGCAGCTTTTAGATATTTTCAGCACCGGGATTTCTGTAGATAAAGTTCAGCCTAAAGTAAACCAGCTATTATGCTGTCTTCCGGAAGTTTCGGCTCCGAATTTAGACTATGACAATCTCTTCAGAATTATCATTATGAATTTTATGGATGCCCACGATTTTGACGTGCGCGCCATCAAAAAATCTTGTGTTCACATCGTCAATAAAGATTTAAAAATGATTCCTTTCGAGACAATGAATTTGTTTTACAGGGATGATAAAATCAAATACCTTGAAGAGTTGAGAAAAGAGGATAAGGTTTTGTTTTAAAATGATTTACCGTAGATCCTCTCAGATCGTTCAAATTTTTATCTTAATCATCTGTTAAATTTGAAAAGCCTGTGGATAATAATAAAAGGGCGGGAAAATTATCTTTTCACGCCCCATAAGTTTATTTTTCCTCTATGCTTGAAGCCTAGCTTTTCATAAAGTATTTTGGCTCCTGTATTGCTTTCTGCAACATGCAGGAAAGGTGTTTTTCCATCTTCAAAGATCTTTCCGGAAACAAAAGTGACCAGCTGTTTGGCCAAACCTTTCCCCAGATGATCCGTATCTGTAATCACAGCGCTTACCTCCGTCATATCATTCATCTGCATCCTTTCGCCCGTTACAGCAACCAATTGATCATCTTTAAAAATTCCAAAATAGCGCCCTAATTCAGGGGTCCTTGCTTTAAAGTAATAAGGATAGAATTTCATTACAAATGCCAGAAGCTCGCCATAATGATCTTCTTTCAGTTCAATAATTTCCTCAGTCAGATCACTCTGAATGGGATTTTCCAGAACATACTGATCACAGACAAGTTGCGACAGATCCGTTTTTAAGTTTCCCAGATCAGGGCGGGTCCCGAAAATAAGAAAATCATCACAGATCTTTGCGTATTCTGTAATGTCTTCTGCTGTTGAAATCTCTGCTGCGCCACCAAAAGAGGCTACTTCAGGGTTGTAAAATTTCGTGTCCCCAAAATTAAAGCAGAACTTTTCGTGATATTCATTAAGTGAATGATAAACAGGATTATCTAGCTTTCCGTACATCAGTTGAAATTCATTACTTCTTCAAGGGTTTTCATGTATTCATAAGCCGTAAGGTCGAACTTTACAGGAACAATTGAAATATATCCGTTGGCCAATGCCGTTTCATCAGCATCTTCAGAATCATCCATATTGTTGAAATAACCCGTTAGCCAGTAATATTTCTTTCCGTGTGGATTCACTCTTTCGTCAAAGCTTTCTTCCCATTTGGCGTTGGCCTGTTTGCAGACCTTTATGCCTTTTATTTCTCCTGCAGTTAATTTCGGGATGTTGACGTTCAGTACAATTCCTCTTGGCATTGGGTTTTCAAGAGTTCTTCTTACTATATTCTGAATATATTCTTTAGCCTGGGTAAAATCAGCTTCCCAGCTGAAGTCTAGAAGCGAGAATCCAATAGCGGGAATACCTTCCACACCTGCTTCTACAGCGGCGGACATCGTTCCGGAATAGATCACATTGATTGAAGAATTGGCGCCATGATTGATTCCTGAAACTACAATATCCGGTCTTCTTGTAAGAATTTTATCAAGAGCCATTTTTACACAGTCTACAGGAGTTCCACTACAAGAATAATCTGTTTGTGGTCCTTCAAGTGTTACTTCTTCGTAGCTTAAGGTAGAATTAATTGTAATAGCGTGGCCTTTTCCACTTTGGGGAGAGTTGGGGGCAACAACAATAACTTCTCCAATTTCGTTCATGAATTGTATAAGGTTTCTGATACCAGGCGCTGTGATTCCGTCATCATTAGTTACCAGAATAAGTGGTCTTTCCATAAAAAAATTAAATTTTAACAAAAATACTCAAAACTATCCGATAATTATAAATAAGGTATTAAATTTGATAGTTTGTAACAGCGAATTAATTGCTGCTACTAATTGTAGTACATATTTTAAAAAAATTAATAAATAAAGACAGTTTATGTGGAAAAATTTCAAACTGAATAAATTTTTACTCCTAATTCCATTGACAAGTCTAATGTTTTGTTTCAACTCGCCAAAGAATGACGATGAAAAGATGCAGACGATTATGGTGAGCGTAAAGAATACCCTTTCTTATTTACATTACAGCCCGAAACCCATCAATGATGCCTATTCAAAGGACGTTTATAAACATTATTTCGAACTGGTAGACCCTGCTAAAAGATATTTTCTGCAGTCTGATATGGACGAATTCAGCAAGCATGAAGCAAAGCTGGACGATTATATCAGCCAGGGCGACCTGATCTTCTACAAACTTACCATCGACAGACTTTATCAGAGAGTGGATGAAATAGATAAGATTACTCAGGATATCTTCAGCAAGCCGATTAATCTTCAGGAAGATGAATCATTGACTCTTGAACCTAAGCTTAAGAAAGTACCTGTCAACAAACAGGAACAGTATAACGAGTGGAGAAAGTATATCAAATACAATATCCTTCAGGAGATTGAGTCTATGAACAGTAAAGAAGAAGCTCAGAAAGAGAAGAAAGACTCTGTTCAGAAGTACAAGCTGAAAGATACCATCAAATATCAGCCGCTTAATCAGGATCAGAAAATCAAAAAAGCGACCGATGAAGTGAAAGATCTTGTAAAAGATACCTTCACCAGATTCAAAAAGAGAAAGAAAATGGATTGGTTTACCGTGTATATGAATGCATATACTGAAGTATTCGATCCGCATACCAATTACTATTCTCCAAAAGATAAAGAAGATTTTGATACCCAGTTCACCGGAAAAGTGATCGGTATCGGAGCTCTTATCCAGGAGAAAAAAGGGAATCTTTTCCTTGGTGCTTTAACGATTGGTGCACCGGCCTGGAAGTCCAAGCAGCTTTCAGAAGGTGACAAGATCCTGAAAGTAAAATCTAAACCGAAAGAAGATGCAGTAAATGTAGTGGGAATGCTTTCTGATGAAGCCGTAAGACTCATCAGAGGTGAAAAAGGAACGCCGGTAACACTGACGGTTCAGAAAAAAGACGGAACGATTAAGGACGTAACGATGATCCGTGAAGAAGTAGCTATTGAAGATACATTCGCAAGAAGTATCGTAGTGAATTCTCCAAACGGAAAGAAATATGGATTCATTAACCTTCCAAGCTTTAATGCTGATTTTGAGGATGCTAAAGGAAGAAATGCTTCTGACGACATCAAAAATGAGATCCTCAAGCTTAAACAACAGAACATTGAAGGAATCGTTCTTGATCTTAGAAACAACGGTGGCGGATCATTAACTGAAGTAGGGGATATCATGGGACTTTTCATGGATGCAGGACCATACGTACAGGTGAAAGACGGAAACGGAAAGATCCAGACTTTAAAGAACAAAAATGAAACCCCAATCTGGACAGGTCCGTTAGTGATCATGCAGAACGAACTTTCGGCTTCGGCTTCCGAGATTTTGGCCGGTGTAATGCAGGATTACGGAAGAGCAATGATCATTGGTTCTCCACAGTCTTTCGGAAAAGGAACAGTACAGACTTTTGTAGACCTGAACAGATTCCTAAATACAGAAGATGATTTCGGATCTTTGAAACTGACCATCCAGAAATTCTACAGAATCACAGGAGAATCTACCCAGAGAAAAGGAATTGTTTCTGATATCCAGATGAAAGACTTTTTTACTTATGCTGAGGTAGGAGAGCGATATGATGATTATGCTTTGGCCTGGGATAAAATTCCAGGGACTAATTTCCAGAAACTGAATTATTTCAATATTCAGGCACTTGAAAAAGCAAGCGCAGACAGAATGGCTAAAAACAGCAACTACCAGTTGTTGCTTGAATCTGCCCAGTGGAGAGAGAAGCTGGATAAAGAAGAAAACATCACGCTTAATATCAACAAATTCAATGAACTGATGAAGCAAAGAAAAGCTCAGATCGAGAAATTCAAAGCTTTGAGCAAGTTCGAGAATGGTCTGAAGTTCATGATGTATCCAAGTGAAGTGGAAAGAGAGAAAAAAGACGAAGCATTCAAGAAAAAATCTGAAATGTGGATCAAAAATCTGAAAAAAGACCCATACTTACAGGAAGCAATGAATATCGTTTCCGATATGGGAGCTAAATCATAAAAACAAAAAAACCGCTGATGAAGATCAGCGGTTTTTTTATGGCAATAAAAGATTATTTAATTTCTACGCATCCCACTCTCCCTCCTGCATTTCCGGTAGGCTGAGTATGGAAATCGTCTGCAGCAGCATGTACAATAAGCCCTTTTCCGATGATATTTTTAGACTCATCCGTACAACCCAGACACCATTTGTTTGTTTTGAAAGTAAGGACAGCTTTTCCGCTTGCATCAGCAGTAAGGTTTCCTATATCTCCCATGTGGAAATGCTCGGCACCCCATTTTCCATGGTCGTCTTTAGCAGGATTCCAGTGTCCGCCTGTAGAAGTTCCATCGGCTGCAGAACAGTCGCCTTTTTCGTGAATGTGTACTGCATGAATACCTGGAGTAAGATTTGTAACCTCAAGTTTCATGGTCACTTCTTCTCCTTTCTGGGTGAACTTTGCCGTTCCACCCGTCTGTGTTCCGCTCTTAGCGTTAACGGCATACGTTTTTGTAGTGCAGCATGAAGCCGCTAAAAATGCCCACCCCGCCAGTAATGCTAATGTTTGTCCTTTCATTTTTAAATGATTTAAAGTGATTTTAACGATAAATTTATAAAACATTTTCCGAAAGACTTTATGATTTCAGTCCTTTTTTCAAAAACAGCAATATATGACAAGTGAAATTCGGTTCATCTTAATACCTTTACCTGTCAGTATTTGTTAAATGGAAGAACATAAAAAAAGAATCATTAAAGCAATAAAATACATAGACAGCAACCTTGATGCTGATCTTTCTCTGGAAAAAATTGCAGAAATAGCTACGTATTCCTCCTTCCATTTCCACAGGATATTTAAGCTTACTACAGGTGAAACCCTCCAGAACTATATTATCAGGAAGAAAATAGAAAAAAGTGCCCTTTATCTGGCTGTAAAGAAAGAAATACAACTTAAAGATATCTACCTTGATCTCGGATTCTCCAATCATTCTGTTTTCAGCAAGACCTTTAAAAAATACTACGGAATAGCTCCGTCCTCTTTTAGAAATTCTGCACCCGAAACTTTTCACAAGATTTTACAGATACAAAGCAAGAACGGACAAGTTGATACGGTTTTCAGCCAATACATTTGCACTATAGAAAACCTGTTAAACTGGACAAAAATGAATTTAAAAATCGAAGTAAAACAATTGCCGGAAATGGATCTGGCTGTAGTAATGAGCTTAGGAATTGCCAATGTGGAACCTTCTTATAATACACTCATAGAGTGGGCGAAAAAGAAACAGTTATTTCCCCGGGAGAATGTCAAAATGATCTCCGTTTAACATGACAGTTTCAAAGTAACACCGCCGGATAAAGTAAGAATCCATGCGGGTATGCTTTTGGATGAAAAGCTAGAGAAACAGGAAGGGCTGGTATTTTCAGAAACCATAGATGCCGGAAAGTTTATTGTAGGAAGTGGAGAAGTTACCCTTCAGGACTTTGAACAATGCTGGGTATCCCTGTTTTTATGGATGAATGAGCATCATTATACCATGAGAAAAGCTTTTCCTTTTGAGATCTATCATTCCAATTTCAAAGAACATCCGGAGGGCAAAATGGCCGTGGATTTCTGCATCCCGGTCCATTAATTTCCCATTCAGAAGCCAAAGTATGCCTTTCAGTAAAATTTATTTTAAAGAAAGGCATATTCCGTATTATTTTTGATCCGAAAATTAACCCCATGAAAACACAAGAAAACAAACTTTTACTGCTGATTGCTTTTCTATCCTTTTTCGCAGGATATTCACAGGTCAGGATCTCAGGAAAAGTTACTTTCAAAAGTAAAGGCATTAGCGAAATCAATGTCACATTAAAAGACACCTATGATGGTGCCACTACAGATGCTCAAGGGAATTTTTCCTTTGAAACTTCGGAAAAAGGAAATCATATCCTGACGTTTACCCATCCGAAGTATCAGGAAGTAGAAAAAGCTGTTGTCATTGATAACCAGGATATTTCAGTCAATGCAGAGCTTAAAGAGCAGATCAGTGAGATTGATGCTGTAGTGGTTTCTGCAGGTTCTATTGAAGCCAGCGATAAAAAGAGGGCCACGGCCTTGTTGACACCTATTGATATTTATACTACGGCAGGAGCAGACGGACAGATTTCTTCGGCTTTAAATTACCTCCCGGGTGTTCAGAAGGTCGGGGAAACAGAGGGACTTTTCATCAGGGGAGGCACAGGAACAGAATCCAAGATCTTTATGGATGGAAGTCTGATCAATAATTATTTCTCCAGCTCAGTTCCGGGAATTGCAGGAAGGGATCGTTTCAATACCTCTCTTTTTAAAGGAAATGTTTTTTCTAGCGGCGGGTATTCTGCATTATATGGTCAGGCATTTTCAGGTGCTCTGATGCTTGAAAGTGTGGATCTTCCGGGTCAAAGCTCTTATGATTTTGGGGTATCACCCATCTTTCTGAGTGCAGGATTTCAGAAACTGGGAGAAGATAAAAACCATTCTTTCGGGGCAACTTTAGGTTATTCGCTTTTAAGTGTTATGCAGAAAGTTTTTAATTTTAATACAGATTTCATTGATGCTCCCCAGGGCTTAAACGGTGATTTTAATTTTAGAATCAAAACAAAATCAGGCGGATTCCTGAAATATTACGGAATGTATGACTCCAATAAAATGGGCGTGAGAACTGAAAGCCTGGAACCGGAATACGATTTTGCACTGGTAAGACTTAAAGGGAAAAATACCTACCATAACCTGTCTTTTAAACAGAAATTCGGGAAATATCTTCTGAATGTCGGGACCTCTTATTCCTACAACAGATCCGATCTTCATTTTTCTACGGAAACCAATAATTCAGAATCAGGCAGATCCGAGCTTTTAACAGACGGAAATTACATCAACTTTAAAGCAGTTCTTGAAAGAAAGATCAATAAAATCAGTGCAGTGAGAGCAGGTTTTGAATTGAATAACACAAGTGAGAACCTGAATTTTGGAGAAGTACAGAAAAATTATAAAGACCTTATATCCGCTGCTTTTGCAGAAACAGACCTTGGATTCAGTAATGCACTGTCTGCAAAAATAGGGGTGAGGGCTGAAAACTCTTCTTATTTAGGGAAAAGCAATGTTGCACCACGCTTCGCATTGGCTTACCGCCTGGCAAAAGACTGGACGACCTCCTTTGCCTATGGATTATTCTACCAGAATCCCGAGAGTAAATATATCAACTGGCCTGCAGATCTTGATTTTCAGAAATCCCAGCATTATATTTTCCAGGTTCAGAGAGCATCAGACGGCAGAAGCCTTCGTTTTGAGGCTTTTTACAAGAAATATGACCAACTAATTAAAACATTCAATATCACACCGAACAAAGAACAGAACCAGCAGGTACAGACCGCTTTGAATAATAACGGCTATGGCTACGCAAAAGGACTTGAGCTGTTCTGGAGAGATAAAAAAACCTTTGAAAACATAGACTACTGGATCAGCTACTCATTCCTGGATTCAAAAAGAGACTTTATCAACTATCCTGTGAGCCTGAAACCGAATTTTGCTTCTGCACACACCCTTTCTGCTGTAGCTAAAAGATTTATCCCGGAATGGAAGCTGGGTGTCAATCTATCCTATACCTATTCCAAAGGCCGTCCTTATTATGATATTGCAGCGAAAGATGAAAACGGAAACATGGTCAATTATATCAGAAACGAAGGAAAGCTGAAAGATTATAATGCGCTGAACATCAGCTTTAATTATCTTCCGAATCTCGGAAAAAAAGATGCTAAAGCTTTTACCGTTTTTGTATTGAGTGTTTCCAATGTTTTAGGATCTAAAAATGTTTACGGGTACAATTTCTCAGTGGATGGTACCAGGAGCTCATCAGTAGTTCCGCCGGTCAATACCTTTGTGTTTGTGGGAGCTTTCATCAGTTTTGGAGTGGACAGAACGCAGGATGCGATTAATAATAATTTATAAAATAACAGCAACGGATATTATAATGATTACAAAATACATAACTTCGAAAATACAATTAACTAACTTTTAAAAAATTGATATAATGAAAAAATACCTATTAAGTTTTGCTTTAGCTTTTATGAGCTTAACCGCTTTTGCACAGGCAGATTATGAAAAAATAATGGCTGAAAAGATCGCGAAAACAGAAACATGTAAAACTCCCGAAGAGTTCCAGACTCTGGCTAATGATTTCCAGAGAATCGGAAGTAAGGAGAGCTCAAAATGGCTTCCACCGTACTATGCAGCATTCTCCCAGATTCAAAAGGGAAGGCTGATGATGAGAAACGGAAATATGCAGGAGCTGGATGAAACAGCAGCTCAGGCCGATAATTATCTGGCAAGTGCTCAGAATCTTGCCGGAGCAGACAATGCAGAGATCCATTTGCTGAGAAAAATGGCAGCTTCCCTAAGAATGATGGTCAATCCGGCTCAGCGTTATATGACAGACGGCGCCAAGGCTACTGAAGAAATGGGGATTGCAGAGAAGCTTGATCCTTCCAACCCAAGGATAGCTCTAATCAAAGCAGAGGATGTCTATTTTACACCTGAACAGTATGGCGGAAGCAAAACCAAAGGACTGGAGCTGTTTAAAGAAGCCATTGCGAAATTTAATGCTTACAAACCCAAAACAGCCTTAGATCCGAATTGGGGCAGGGCAGAAGCCGAATATTTTATCAATATGCCGGCAAAATAACAAAAAAAGAAAGCCTTCCTGATACGGAAGGTTTTTTTATTCCATTCGGAAAGGAAAATCTGCCTTTCAGTAAAAAATAATTTTTGATACCTTTATTAAAGACTAATTTTGAGCCAAGAAAACGGATCATGAAACGTAAAGGATTTATAATCTTACTTTGGGTATCGTTGGGAACAGCGCTATTTTTCTTCTTATTTTTTACAAAAGAGAAGAGTTTTCACAATTTTTTGATTACGCTGTTGATCTCTACCATGTACTCCTTTGTTTTGGGATGTGGAAACGCTTTTATCAATGACTTTCTCAATAAAAAGTTTCCATGGTCTGAAACAACCGGAATAAGAACAGCCTTAAGTGTAGTTTCTATCATTGCCGGTAATTTTATTCTGGTTTATTTCTGCAATTATATCAATTATGTTGAGATCCAGAAAGTGGCAACAACAGAAACCTTTTTTTCAAAAGAATATTCCACTACAAATTGGTTTATGATCAATATTGCGCTTCTTATTTCTGCCTTTCTGCATGCAAAAAGCTTCATGGAGGAGCTTAAGAAAACATCCAAAAAAGAGGTCGTGGAACAGAAGCTCATCGCAAAGTCTGCCAATGCGCAGTTTGAAAGCCTGAAAAACCAGCTGGACCCACATTTTCTTTTTAATTCTTTAAATGTTCTGAGCTCCCTGATCGATGAAAATCCGGCTCAGGCACAAAAGTTTACGGCCTCAATGTCAAAGATTTACCGCTATGTGCTGGAACAGAAAGACAAAGAACTGGTAACGGTAGAAGATGAGATCGAATTCGCAAAAACCTACTGCGATCTTTTAAAAACAAGGTTTGAAAACAGCGTAGATTTTATTTTTGATGTTAAAAAAGAAGATTACAGAAGATATGTTGTTCCGCTTTCACTTCAGCTTTTGCTGGAAAACTGCATCAAACACAATTTTGCGACCTCTTCAAAACCTTTGGTTATTAAAATATTTTCGGATAATGATACCTTATGCATAGAAAATAATCTCCAGGCAAGAGAGCAGATGAAAGAAAGTGCCGGAATCGGGTTAGCGAATATCGTTCAGCGGTATGCACTGCTTACCAAAAGGAACGTTTTCATTGAAAAGTCAGAAGATTATTTTAAAGTAAAAGTTCCGATACTGTCCAATAAACCAAATACAATCAGTGTAAAAACGGAAGATGAGAACGGATCTTATGAGAAGGCCAGAAAACGGGTAAAAGAACTCAAAAGCTTTTATGCCAATTTAATTTCCTATTGCACTGTGATTCCGTTTTTAGTGATTATCAACTTTATGACTTCTCCGAAAAACCTTTGGTTTTATTTTCCCATGCTGGGGTGGGGAATTGGTATCGTTTCCCACGCATTTCGGGTGTTTGGAGTCGGAGAATCCTGGAAAGAAAAGAAAATCCGGGAGATTATGGATAAGCAAAAAAATAGAAATAATGGAAACGTACGATGAAAATGATATCCGGTATCAGCAGGCTAAAAGGCAGGTTGAAAGATTAAGGGGATTTTATGGACATTTATTCTCGTATATCGCAGTAAATGCTATGATTGTAGTGTATAATATTAAGCATTTAGAACACGGAGAGAGTTATTTCCAGTTCAAAAACTTCTTTACGGCGACTTTCTGGGGAATTGGACTGGTGGCTCATGCTATTATCACCTTTTTGCCCAATATAAGCTTCGTTAAAAATTGGGAGGAAAAGAAAATCCGGAAGCTGATGGAGAAAAAGAAGAACTGAAAGAGTTCTGTAAATGAAGTTTTAAACTTATTTTTTAATCTTAATTTAAAAATATGCATTTACTCCAAGTTTTGTTCCCAATCTCAATGGTTGCCTGGTTTCTTACAGAGATCCTCTATAAAAATATGCTGAAATCCGGCAAAGAAGATAAGAAAGACAAAGATAAGTCCACCCTGAATATTTTATGGATGGCCATTCCGTTTTCCATTGCAGCTTCAGTAGCAGTATCTTATATGACAAAATTCCCAATGACGGGAGGTACCTGGATCTTATATGCGGGTGAAGCTTGTATTCTGATAGGAATTGTTTTTAGGTTTATAATCATCAGATCTTTAGGGAAATATTTTACGGTAGATGTTACAATAAAACAAGACCATAAGATAAAGAAAGAGGGTTTTTACAAATACTTGAGGCATCCGTCGTATGCATTCTCTTTGTTAACTTCTTTAGGATTAGGTATTTATCTTAATAATTGGGTTTCTTTACTCCTGGCTTTTCTGCCACCATTTATTGCTTTTGCTTACCGTATAAAAATTGAAGAAGAAGCTCTTGTAGAACAGTTCGGAGAAGAATATTTGGAATACCGGAAGGAGACCAAAAAGCTCATTCCTTTTATTTACTGATTTCCCTTTTTATTTTAAACATAATCATCTGCAATATCTGTGGAATGTGTGGAAGAAAAGAAGAAAGGTTTACATCCAAAGAAACAAAATTTACAGTCCAACCAATCTTTTTACGATTCAGAAAGCAAATCCTACGACTCAGTCATATAAAATTGATTAGAGCTCTGTTTCTGAGCTACCTTTGATTCAACAAAAAACAAATTACTTTTAAAATAAAAATTATGGAAACATTAGGATACACAAAAGAAACACTGGCTTACAAAAAAGCAGAAAAAAGAGTAAAAGAACTGAAAGGATTCTACGGAAATCTTACCTCATACTGTTTGGTTATTCCTTTCCTTATTGCGCTGAATTTGCTTACATCTCCGGATCATTTATGGTTCTATTGGCCAATGCTGGGATGGGGAATCGGAATTTCAGCCCATGCTGTGAATGTTTTCGGAATAGGGAAAGAATGGGAAGAAAAAAAGATCAGAGAATTGATGGAGCAGGACGCGAAAAACATAAAAACATTATAATTTAACCACATATTTTTAACGATCATGAATTACGATAACGCATACGAAAGAGTTACTCAATTGAAAAAGTTTTATAAAAGCCTTCTTTGGTTTGGAATAGTAGCTGGAATTATATTTTTTAACGATGTTTTTGAAAATGGAAAATTCGATTTTTCTTTATTCGACGGATCTGTTATTCTGTTGATCTGGGGAATTATCTTAACAGTAAAAGCTGTAAAGCTCTTCCTTTTAGATGATGAATGGGAAAGAGATATCATGGAAAAAGAGCTGAAGAAAAACAAAAAGAGCATACACTTTTAAGCTGTGCATTTTTTTCTCTAATTTTATTCCCGATTTAAACTAAAAACTATAGCTCAATGATTAAGACTGTCATTATTGAAGACGAAAAACCGGCTTCGCGGAAACTGGAAAGAATGCTGGGTAATTTTCCTGAAATAGAGATCGTTGGCAAAATAGAATCGGTAGAAGAGGGAGTTGCCTGGTTTTCTGAAAATGAACATCCGCAGCTTATTTTTTCAGATATTGTTCTTGGTGACGGCTTATCTTTCGATATTTTTGAAAAAATGCCTACAAAAGCATTTATCATTTATACGACGGCTTTTGATCAGTATACTTTGAAAGCATTTAAACTGAACAGTATTGACTATCTTTTAAAGCCTATTCTGGAAGAAGATCTTTCAGGAGCAGTAGAGAAGTTTAAATCATTTATTCCGGCCAGCAATACAACCGGTTCTGAGGATATCAAACAGTTGATCAGGAAAGAGAAATCTACTCTTTCAAGGATATTGGTGAAAATAGGATATAATCTGAAGATAGTTCAGACTCAGGAAATAAGCTGCTTTTTTAGTGAAAATAAAATCGTTTACCTTCAGACTGAAGAACGTGCTTATCCTTCAGATTTCACATTGGATGAGCTGGAAGATATTCTGGATGAAAAGAAATTTTTCCGTGTCAACAGACAGTTTATCATCAATTCAGACTATATAAAAAACATTCATACATCCCCGTACTACAAAGTTGACATGGAGTTTCAGCCACAGGAAGAAATCACGGTCAGCAGAGACAGGGTGAAGGATTTTAAGGAATGGCTGGTGAGGTAGACTGATTAGAAGCTAGATTTCAGACATCAGACATTAGATTTCAGACTGAGAATAAGGTTAAGGCTAGAACTGGGTATTTTAACTTTAAACCCAACCCCAATCCCTTAAACTTTGAACCGAAAACCTGAACTCTCCTTACACTAAAACCCTCAAACTCTCAAACGCACTGCAACTACCTGTAATCTATCCTGTTAGATTCAGTATCTTCAAGCTGTTTTATAATAGATTCGGGGATCTCATCACTGTCAATTGGAAAGCTGATGGAATCGGAAATGAAAGTCTTTCTGTCTGCTTTCTGAAATATCTCAAACAGGGCTATCGGCTCTTGGTTAAAACTGATACATGTACTTATAAAATGAACCTCATGGAGCTTATATTCTGGATTTTTGAGCTTTTCCTTGATATCTTTTATCCTTGAGATAAAGTGTCGCTGGCGGATGAATGTATTGCTGTTCATGATGATGAATACATAATCGGAGTAGGCCGTTACTTTTCCGAAATACTTATGGTGATCTCCGCCGCTTCTTTCGATGAAATATTCGCCCGTGGTTTCAGACTTGTAGATCTCCATCGCAGAACGCCAAATCCGCTCTTCCCGGGCCTGAAGAGGATTCTCAGGAAGGTTTCTGTTGTAAGAATACCAGCAACCAACCAGGCGATCCAAAAGAGCCATATTCTGATTCACATTATTCATATCGATCCTGAGATCATTGAAATTGAATGCCTCCGTGTTGGAATTAATGAAATCAATATAATTGGAATAGCCTAAAACGGTAACAATTTGACTTAATTTACTAAGGTTTGGCCTGCTCAGAACTGCATTGTTGTTTTGCTGGTATTTCTTTAATTTGTTGATAATCAAATGTTCATAGAGGTAGTTGGAGCCTAGGAGATCAGGTTCTTTTTTGATTTCTTTTTCAGAATGATCACTGATGATGAGGTCATTAAGTTCCGAACTGATGTACGACCATTCGGTTTTCGTCACATCTTCCCAATGATTCTTCTTTAAAAAATGAAGGCTTAAAAAATTCATTAATTTTTCAAGATGCAGAATATCTTCTTTTTTCATCAGTTCACTCTTTAAAATAATACCGTTTTAAATAAGGTTCAAATTATAAGACTAATATAAGATTTTTATACATCAGAATAAGTTTTTTGAAAGACTTTTATATTCTAAAATCAAATGATATTTGAGTAGAAAAACAAAAGTTAACACAATGGAAACAACAATGTTATTAAAAGACGAAACCCTTTGGAGCAGGATCCAGAGTTTTTCATTAGATGCTTCGGATGCTGATTCCCCTTTTTCGAAAAAACTGGCCAAAGAAGAACGATGGACCTTAGACTTTACCCAAAAAGCCATTCAGGAGTATAAAAAATTTGTTTATCTCTGCTGTATCCTTCCCAATGGAGCTTCTCCAAGCGAAACGGTAGATAAGGTATGGCATATGCACCTGATTTATACCCAGAATTATTGGGAAGATTTCTGCCCGAATATTTTAAAGAAAAAACTTCATCATCATCCTTCTAAAGGAGGAATTTCTGAGAAAAAGAAACACCAGGACTGGCATCATGACACTTTGCATCATTATAAGGAAATCTTTCAGCAGGAGGCACCGGAAGATATCTGGACAGGTCAGATAAAGAAAAATGATCAGAAGACATTCTGGAAAAAGGGACTTAAACTCCTTGCGTTGGGCTGCCTCTTATTTCCGGTGTATTCCTGCTCCGGAGGTATCTTTGCAGGGGTGATCGTTACTATTTCATGGATCATTGGCTTCTTCGTTTTCATGGGGTTTATTTCATGGATTTTCGGAGGAAATATCAATAAAGAGCAGGATAAAAATGTCAGCAGCAATTCCGATGGAAGTTCAGGCTGCAGCGGCGGCTCCAGTTATGGTGGCGGTGGCGGTTGTGGCGGCGGATGCGGAGGAGGTTGTGGCGGATGTGGCGGTTAAAAAAACAATAGCTATGAAAAGAATACTGCTCTACTCAGTCCCGGTAATGATAAGCATGATCTGGCTTATTCTTACACAGCAGACCTGTAATCCGATCTCAATAAAAGGTCCTGAATTTCTGAAGTTTTATTTGATGCTTGTGCTGGGTTTTTATGCTTCAGTAATGATTATCAAATCTTTTAAAGAAAACAGCTCAAAGACAACACTTTACTTTATGATTCTAATTCTTTTGCTGGGCATTGTAAAACTGATAAAAGGATTAATCATAGGAAAACCGGTCGGATATCTTGTTATGATATTGATTGTCGAAGGAATTATCTTGCTGTGTCAGCCAGGTTTATCATCCAATAACAAACATAAGCAGATTTAAAAACAATATCATGACCAGAAAATTCACGGAAGTTGAGAAAAACATATTATACAAAAATATTCCTTTGCAGAAGCAGGGGCATGCCGTAGGATGGGAACCGGTTTTGTTTATTATCCTGACCATACTCCTTTTTGTATTGGGAATCAAAATAATCCTGTTTGATTATAATCCGTTTTTGGATGATGAAAAAGAGACTTTGGGCTCTTTTCTCTATTTTATGGCGACGTTTATTCCTATTGGTGGAGTATCCTTCGTAAGCGTTGCCGTTTTATTTATGCTCGTAAAAAACATGATTTTGTATCCGAGGTATGGAAAATATGCAGAAGAAAAATCATTTGATGTGGCAGACATTGAAATTATCCAGGGGAAAGGATCCGAAGATTTTATCATCCGGATTTTCAATACCGCAGGCGGGAAAACAGAAATAAAAATCGACCTGAAAATAGACGTGGAATCCTCTTTAAAAGATAATTTTCTCAAAACAATTGAAAAATACAGAGCTAAAGATTCTGAAAACATCAATATTCCGTTTATGAAAGTCCTTCGTATTCTTGAAACGAAACCTTTTTCAGGAATGATACATCTAAGATTAAGTGATTTTTCTACCGATACGAAACTGGATTCCAGCCAGCTGATCTATTCTTATGATGTTTTTTTCAGGACAAAATATAATGTAATCTCCAGTTTAAAAACAAGAGAACCCCTTTTTATGAATTTCTACGGAGATAATTTTGAAAAAGAAATCAATTTTACGATGAATGATGTGGAACGTAAAATAACTTACTATTTTGTTGAAGATTATTTGCTTTAGATCGATGTGTATTTGGCTGATCAAGCTCGGGAAAGACAAAAAATAACCCCAAAACAAAGTGCTTCGGGGTTTTATTGATATCAATTAAGATGATTTAATTTTTCTGTTTCTCCTTTCCCGCTGCGTTGTTATATCTGCGGACTATAACCGAAGTTACTACAGCAAAAATAAGCGTTAACGCAATACTGGTAGTTTCCTGATGTACAATAGCCTGATAAAGATTAAAACCAAAAACAGCACCTACAACAGCGATTAAAATTTGATTCACAAAAGCATACTGGATTTTTGAAGTCGTTTTCATAATGATATTTTTTTATTGTTATTTACTGAGTAAGTCTAACAACTCAAAATTCGTTACAGAAAATTTTCAAAAAACTTTTCGTTATGCAATTACACCGCTTCCAATCAGCTCCTCACCAATATACCAGGCTGCAAACTGTCCCTCTGCAATCGCTGACTGAGGTTCTTCAAATTCGATATAAGCTGCATTTTCAAACTGATACAAAATGGCTTTCTGTAGCGATTGCCTGTATCTGAATCTTGCCATTACTTCCATAGATTCTCCATTTCCAAGCTTCATATCCTCACGAACCCAATGCATCTCCGAATTGTCAATTTTTAACGCTTTTTTGTGCAGTCCCGGAGAACTGTGACCTTCGCCCACAAAAATAATATTGTTTTCCATGTCTCTGGAGAGGATAAAACAGCTTTCTTTATGTCCGCCGATACCAAGCCCTTTGCTTTGTCCAATCGTGAAAAATTGAGCACCCTGATGCTTTCCGATCACTTTTCCGTCGGATTGTTTATAATCGATTTTTCTGGACAAAAATTCCAGTTCTTCTTCTTTTGAAGAAAATTCAGGTTTTTCCACTGAAAATAAAGGTGAATCTTTGAAAATTTCTACAATTTCCCCTTCTTTGGGAACCAGCTGCTGCTGTAAAAACTGGGGAAGGCTTACCTTTCCGATAAAGCATAATCCCTGAGAGTCCTTTTTGTCGGCAGTTACAAGCCCGATTTCTTTGGCAATTTCCCTTACTTCCGGCTTTGTGAGCTCTCCGATAGGGAACAACGCTTTTGATAGTTGATCCTGGCTTAGCTGGCACAGGAAATAAGACTGGTCTTTATTATTATCTTTTCCGGCTAAAAGATGGAAGATTTCCTTTCCATTTTCATCAAAAGTGGAATTCACCTGAGCATAATGTCCTGTTGCCACCTTATCGGCACCCAAAGACATAGCCGTCTTCATAAAAACATCAAATTTTACTTCTCTGTTGCACAGAACATCCGGATTCGGAGTTCTTCCTTTCTGGTATTCATCGAACATATAATCTACGATTCGCTCTTTGTAAAGCTCGCTCATATCGATGACCTGGAAAGGAATTCCCAATTTCTGAGCGACCATCAGGGCATCATTACTGTCTTCAATCCACGGGCATTCATCCTCCAGCGTTACCGAAGCATCATTCCAGTTTCTCATAAACAAAGCCACAACTTCATGACCTTGCTGCTGCAGCAAATATGCTGTAACACTGGAGTCTACACCTCCAGATAATCCTACGACTACTTTCATTTTATTTCAATTTTACGGAACTCTTAACGGGAGTCCTTAGTTTGACCCGGCAAAAATACAATTAAAAAAATTCGCAAAAAAACCATAATTTTAAACATTGATAAAAACGATATTAATATGAAAAAAATTATTATTCCCATAATGCTGATGATTTCAGGATCGGTATTTTCCCAGATTACCACCAGCGCACCTGTCGCAGAAACTAACCGCTGGACTTTCGGTGGAGGAATAGGGCTGGGTTTTGGAAGCAACAGCTCATTTTATCTTCAGGCTTCTCCCAGAGTGGGATACAGGCTTACCGATGATCTTGAGGCTGGAGTGGTAGGAAGTGTTTCATGGCAAACCTCCGATTATTACAAATCTACGATGTTTGGGGTGGGTCCTTTTGCCAATTATTATTTTGCCAGGTCCTTTTATGTAGGAGCCAATCTTCAGCAGTACTTCATCAACTATAAAGATAAGTTTTATGATTATAAAGTGAACGAACAGGAAACTGCCCTGTATCTGGGTGGTGGTTATATGCAGAGAATAGGCGGGAATTCTTTTATGCAGCTCGGGGTAATGTATAATGTACTGTGGAAAGAGAATTCAAGTGTTTTCTCTAGCGGTCTTGTCCCAAGTATTGGGTTTGTAGTAGGGCTCTAATCTTTGTTTTTATAAGAATTGTTTTTCACAATATTTTCTAACCACAGATTTCACGGATTTTCACAGATCATGCCTAATGGCTATCAAAATGTATGCTCTTTAAGTACTTTATTTGTTGATATTATTAAAGTAATACTTTCGAAAATATCTGTGAAAATCCGTGAAATCTGTGGGACTTTAGCCTGCTTAATTTTTACACATATATGAAAAGGCTTTAGCCAAAAGATATAAAAACGAAAAGCACCGGATTTTTCCGGTGCTTTTCAATATAATTACATTACTTCTATTAAGATTAAGAAGACTTTTCAGTTGTCTTTTTTGCTTTAGGAGCTTTCCCGATTAATGCATCTTTTGTATCATTAAGATCCAGGATCACCGTTTCACCTTCAGATAATTGCTTGTTTACCAGCATTTCTGCCAATAAATCTTCAATATATTTCTGGATGGCACGTTTCAATGGTCTTGCTCCAAAGTCTTTATCCCATCCTTTTTCAGAGATAAAGTCTTTCGCTTCTTCAGTTAACTCAACTTTATAGCCTAATTTTTCAAGTCTGCCATATAATTTATTAAGCTCGATATCGATAATTCGTTTAATATCATCCTGTACAAGAGAGTTGAAGATCACAATGTCATCAATTCTATTTAAGAATTCCGGAGCAAATGCTTTCTTAAGTGCATTTTCAATCGTACTTCTTGCTCTTGAATCTGTACTTGTTTTTTTAGCTGAAGTTCCGAATCCTACACCATCTCCGAAATCTTTAAGATCTCTTGTTCCGATATTTGAAGTAAGGATAATGATTGTATTTCTAAAATCGATTTTTCTGCCTAAACTATCGGTCACGTGACCTTCGTCCAGAATCTGCAACAGGATATTGAATACATCCGGGTGAGCTTTTTCAATCTCATCCAGAAGAACCACAGCATAAGGTTTTCTTCTTACCGCTTCCGTTAATTGTCCACCTTCTTCATATCCAACGTATCCCGGAGGCGCACCAACCAATCTTGAAACTGCAAATTTTTCCATGTACTCACTCATGTCAATTCGGATCAGAGATTCGTCAGACTCGAAAAGCTCTCTTGCCATTACTTTAGCAAGCTCGGTTTTACCAACCCCGGTGGTACCAAGGAAAATAAAAGTACCGATAGGACGGTTCGGATCTTTAAGTCCGGCTCTGTTTCTTTGAATTGCTTTCACAACTTTCTTCACAGCGTCTTCCTGACCAATCACTTTTCCGTTCAGTTTCTCATCCATCTGAGCTAATTTATCAAGCTCATTTTTGCCGACTTTCGTTACCGGAACACCACTCATCATAGAAACCACTTCGGCTACATTTTCTTCCGTTACGGTTTCTTTTTTCTCTTTTACATCCTTATCCCACTTCTCCTGAGCCGCATTCAGTTCCATCTGAAGACGTTCCTCTTCATCTTTAAGCTTTCTGGCCTCAAGATAATCCTGAGCCTTAACTGCTTTCTGCTTCATTTCTTTAATATCCTCGATTTTCTTTTCAAAATCAATGATTTCGGTCGGAACTTTCATGTTTTTAATATAAACACGTGAACCTGCTTCATCCATGGCATCAATAGCCTTGTCCGGTAAGAAACGGTCTGTAATATATCGTGATGTCAAATTGACACACGCCAGAATAGCCTCCGGAGTATATACTACATTATGGTGCTCTTCATATTTATCTTTAATCTGATTCAGGATCTGAATGGTTTCGTCAATGGAAGTAGGCTCTACCATTACCTTCTGGAATCTTCTTTCCAAGGCCCCGTCTTTCTCAATATACTGACGGTACTCATCCAGAGTTGTAGCCCCGATGCATTGAATTTCACCTCTTGCCAAAGCTGGTTTAAACATATTCGATGCATCTAAACTTCCTGTAGAGCTTCCTGCACCAACAATAGTGTGAAGCTCATCAATAAATAGGATGACATCTCTGTTTTTTTCCAGTTCGGTCATGATCGCCTTCATTCTTTCTTCAAACTGGCCACGGTATTTTGTTCCGGCCACTAAACTTGCCAGATCCAAAGTGATGACACGTTTTCCGTAAAGAACCCTGGAAACCTTTTTCTGTTGAATTCTTAAAGCTAACCCTTCCGCAATCGCAGATTTACCAACACCCGGCTCCCCGATAAGAAGCGGATTGTTTTTCTTTCTACGCGATAAGATCTGAGAAACACGCTCAATTTCTTTTTCACGCCCGATTACCGGGTCCAATTTTCCATCTCTAGCCAAAGAAGTTAAGTCTCTACCAAAGTTATCCAATGTAGGGGTTTTACTTTTTGCAGAGCCTAAATTTCCTGAAGGCTTTCTCATCTGCTCAAATTCCTCTCGGTCATCATCATCGTCATAAGCACTCATTTGTGGTGCCTGTCCGGAATTTTTAAGCATAGTCTGGTATTCTCTTGAAACTCCTTCATAATCGATGTCGTAAGCTCCCAGGATATTCGAAGTAGGGTCCTCATATTTGTAAAGAATGCCTAAAAGCAGATGAACGGTATTAATTTCATTGCTTTTATATTGTCTGCATTCCAGTTCAGCACGTTTGATCGCATGATCTGCCATCTTAGTGAAAGAAATATTAGTAACCTCCTCAGAAATAGGATTAAGACTTGCTGTATTTAGAGTTTCAATTTTTCTTCTGATTTGTGTTAAATCCGCATTAAGGTTTTGAAGGATTTCTTTTGCAGAGTTTTCTGTTTTTATAATACCTAAAAGTAGATGTTCTGTATTAAGAAATTCACTTTTGAGCCTTTTCGCTTCGCTCTTGCTTTGTTTGAACACTTGGCTCAAACCTTGTGAAAACTTATAATCCATAATATATCTCATTAGAATAATGGCAGCGGTGCCATTTATTCATTATCTAAATTACAAATATTTTACCAAAAATCAATTAATGACTTTATGGCAGAAAAAATTTTATTATCTTATTGAAAATGATTAAGTTTGTTATCCTTTAAAAATTCCCCATGAATCCTGAAATTACTACATATATTGGTTATTCTGCATCCATTTTTATAGTATTGAGTTTTATATTAAAAGATGTAAGAAAAATCAGAATAGTCAATATGATAGGCTGTATCTGCTTTGTCATTTATGGTATCTTCAATGGAATGCTCTGGCCGGTTATTATCCCCAATGGACTGATCTGCTTTATTCAGGTTTATCATTTACTGGCCGGAAACAAAAAGTAATGAAGAAAAAGATAATTATCTCTGCTTTCAGTAGTCTGTATACAGATCAGCGAATAGAAAAAGTATGCAGGACTTTACATGAGAACGGTTACCAGATGGAACTGATAGGGAATGACTGGAATGGAGCAGAACAAATGGAGCGGCCTTATCCGTTTTCAAGGATACATTTATCTTCCACAAGTTTAAAAACGGCTTACTTCGAATTTAACTGGAAACTGTATCATCAGCTAAAGAAAAAATCAGATCATAATACAATTCTTTATGCCAACGACGTTGACGCACTGCTGTCAAATTATCTTATTGCTAAAAAATTAAATATCCCATTGGTTTTTGATAGCCATGAAATTTTTTCAGAAATGCCTGCAATTCAGGGCAAAATGTCACAAAAAATCTGGAGATATCTGGAAAAGAAAGTCATTCCCAAGCTTAAATTTATGATTACGGCCAGTGGAAGCTATGCAAAATGGTTCCAAAAAAAGTATGGTGCCGATCCTGTGGTCATTCAAAATGCACCCAGACGGCAGGATTTTACAATGGAAATTCCTGAAAATAATCCTAAAATATTTTTATACCAGGGATCCATTAATCCCTTTCGGGGTATCGATAAAGCGATTCTGGCGATGCATCATCTTGACGGTGTTGTTTTTAAAATAGCAGGGGACGGCCCGAGAAAAAAAGAATACCAAGCTCTGGTTAGTAGAGAAAAGCTTGATCATAAAGTTCAGTTTTTAGGAAAATTAAAACCGGAAGATCTGAGAAAAATAACGGTAACAGCCGATGTAGGGATGAGTATCGAAGAAAATGGGGGCGAAAGCTACTTTTACTCTCTTCCGAATAAAGTTTTAGACTGTATTCAATCCCATGTTCCATTGGTATTATCTAACCTTCCCGAAATGCAGAATATCAAAAATCAGTTTGATGTGGGAGAAATTATTAAAGACCACCAGCCTGAAAATATTGCTGCTGCAGTACAGAAAATCCTTGATAACGGAAGGGAAAGCTATCAGGATGAACTTGAAAAGGCTTCTAAGGTATTCTGCTGGGAAAATGAAGAAATAAAACTGTTGAAAGTTTTTGAAAAAGCGTCAGAATAAATAATCTTTATAAAAAATGGTATCTTTGCATTAAAAATTTGTTAAATAAAATGACCATTAAAGAAAAACAGCAGGAAATCATTGAAGAGTTTGCGTTTCTTGATGACTGGGAGCAAAAGTACGAGTATATTATTGATCTCGGAAAAGAATTAAAAGGACTTCCTGAAGACCGCAAAACGGATGATAATCTAATCAAAGGATGCCAGAGTAAGGTATGGATTGATGCTGAATTTAAAGATGGTAAGCTTTTTTTCGATGCAGACTCCGACGGAATTCTTCCGAAAGGAATTGTTTCTCTTTTGGTAAGCATTTATAGCGGCCATACCACTCAGGAAATTTTAGATTCTGATTTTGAATTCATTTCAGAGATCGGGCTTCAGGAATTTCTCTCGCCGTCCAGAGCAAATGGACTAATGGCGATGACCAAGCAGATCAAATTTTACGCAGTTGCTTATCAGCTAAAATCGTAGCAGTGACCAGAATTCTAGCATATCGTTTTTCTGCTTTTGGCGATGTCGCGATGACGGCGCCGGTATTCCGGGAGTTTCTGGAACAGAATCCTGACGTAGAAATTATCATGGTTTCCAGAAAAAATTTTGAAAGCTTATTTACTGATATTCCGAATGTTACATTTAAAGGAATTAACCTTGATGACTATAAAGGCATCTTTGGATTAAGAAGGCTGGCCAATGAGCTCATTAAAGAATTCAATCCTGACTTTATAGGCAATCTTCATGATGTGATAAGAACCAAAATTCTTGATAGGATCTACAGAAGAAAAGGATTTAAAGTTTTTAAAATAAACAAAGGAAAAGAAGAAAAAGAAGAGCTTACAGATGTATGGAATTTAAATAAAGTTCAGCTAAAAAAGACCGTCGAGCGTTATGCAGATGTTTTCCGCGCGATGGGGTTTAAAGTAGAGCTTTCCCATAAGCTTAGACCGGCATCGGTACAAAAATCAGGAATTGGTTTGGCTCCTTTTGCACAGCACAGAGGAAAAATGCTTCCTTTGGAAAAATCATACGAACTGGCAAAAATCCTTTCAAAAAAGCAAACCATATATTTCTTTGGCGGTGGCAAAAAAGAAACGGAAACCCTTGAAAAATGGGAAAGTGAAATTCCGAACACCAAAAGTCTTTCAGGGAAACTAAGTCTTTCAGAAGAGCTTCAGAAAATTTCTGAACTGGAGCTGATGATTTCCATGGATTCCGCCAATATGCATCTTGCCAGCCTTATGGGAACGAGATGTATTTCCGTTTGGGGGGCGACACACCCGTATGCGGGATTTTTAGGCTTCGGACAGAGTGAAAATGATGTGGTCCAGGTAAAAGATCTTACCTGCAGACCCTGTTCTGTGTTTGGAGATAAAGAATGTTACCGTGGCGACTGGGCCTGTCTTGAAGAGCTTAACATCCAGAAAATAGTAGAGGCAGTCAATTCTTAAAAATTATTTTACTCATTTCTGCGGCCTTAGCATCATCAGAATAGTTCTTTTCCAGAACCTTACCTCTGATTTCATTTTCATTATAATTTTCAGCTGCTGTTTCAATTATCCGTTGGCGGATTTCATCCGAAGTAGCACCTAAACGGCATAAACTCATCAGGGCAGGATCATCTGTGATATTCTGATTGATAATAACGAATCTACTGTTGTATAATGCATTAAACAATTTCACCTTCGTACCGGAATTCTGATAGGAGAGAAGAACGTTAGTATGGGCGTTTTCAAAAAGGTGACGAAGATTCTCACTTGTTTCGATTGGGACAATGCTTATATTTCTAATGTTATTGATTTTCTTTCTCACATCATCACTGGCGCGGTCGGATGCTACTACAAGCCTGTGCTGAGGAAGGGCTTTAAACATCCTGATGGTTTCTTCCAATGCCTTTTTGTTGTCAGATATACTCAGGTCACCATGAAAAAGAAAATAATCACCCTTTCCGTTCAATTGCCTTACAGATTTGTTGCCATGAAAAATATGAATAAGACGGGCGTTTTTTGAATATGAATTTACTTCATTAAATTCTTTCCCGGAAAGACAGAATACACTTTCAAATTCCTTTAAAAGCTTTTTCTGATAATCAACAAATTTTAAAGATTCTATTTTGTAAATGATCTTTTTAAAAATATTTTTTTCTGAAGAGGAGAGCCCTTTGTAATACTCAGATTCATTATTGTGGAACCTCAGGTAGAATTTGTAACCTTTACTTTTTAATCTACGGATAATTTGAGTGGTTTGCAGCCCTTCAAACAATACTGGAGCCTCTACCCTCATAAGATTTTCAAAAAGAGCATCAGAAGTTCTTATTGCCGCCGCAAAGGGTACCGACGAAAGATAATGGAAGGGATTTTTCTTCTTTTTGTAAAAGAAAACATTTTCTGTAATGCTTTCTATCTCTTGATCAATAATTTCCGGAATATCATCAACAAAACAGTGGAGGTGTATCTTTATGCCTAATCCGGCCAATGCTTTAATCTTATAATAAACATCAATAATACCGCCGTAGGAGGGAGGATATGGATAATTGAATGATATAAGATGGAGTTCCTTCAAAAAAAGTGAATTTATGGCTGTAAGATCACAAAGGTAAGAATATCCCGAATGTTTTTAAACAAAAAAATCTCCCAATACATTGAGAGATTTTGTGGGCCCTGAGGGATTCGAGTTGTTTTAGCTTAAAGGTTGATATGTAATGTTTTACAGGTTTGTCTTAATGAGGGTATGCCTAAAAGTATGCCTTTTTTACTCTATAAGTATTCTCAAATATGGAAATGTAGTGGAGAAGTAAATTAGTCTAATTTCTCTACTAACAGGAAAATAGATATTCCAATAAACTACCTTTCTGGTTATAAACTTGTGTATAATCATGCCATCAGGTAGGATTTCAAGGTTTATTCTTGTTGCCCTATCTGATAAAGCCTTATTTATTCTGTTATAGTAATGTTCTGATTTCTTGTCAAATTCTAGTGTTACAACTTCCAATATATCCCAAAAGAATATTAATTCTGTTCTATGAGGTGTAAAGTTTAGAAACTTCTTTATTTCACTTCCTATCCATAAATAGCTACAATAAGCATTATCAGGTATGCTGTCTGCAATACTCATTAGGTTTAATTCCCAGTTGTCGTACTGATATCCAATTCTAAATGGTATTCTTGGTTTCATAGTTGGTAAATAAAAAACCACCTGAATTAGGTGGTTTAAAAAGTTTATTGGTACTTAATAATTTTAATCCTTTCTGAATTATAAGATTTAATTATTTCTACAACACCTATTATTTTTCCTTCCTTGAAATAAATTTGAAAGCCACGATACCCATAACTTTTAAATATGGTGCTATCATAGTTTACTGGTGTTATATCAGGCTCTAGTGTTACAACAAAAGGTTCTTCACTATCTTTTATATCTCTTAATTTCAGAGGATAATTGTGAATACTTAACCCATTATTGTGAAAAACAATAGGAGGTTTTCCTAAATCAAGAACTATTTCAGTAGAAGTATTATATACTTTTCCATCTAATTGATAATGTGTTGAATTAAAAGTGTGTTGTGCTTTTAATGCTAGAGGAAATAGTAAAACTAAAATAAGGGTTAGGATTTTCATGTTTGTTAGTTTAATATTTATGGAAGTTTTGTTTTAGGAATTTTATAAGAGTTTAGGAATTCTATTATCTCATCTGCATTAGCTTCTGTGAGCCCTACTTTATCATCTATTTGGAAGAAGTGCTTCTCTTGTATATCCAGTATATCATCTTCATCATCTATGATAGCATAGTTTTCTAAACCTCCTTTTAAAGTTTTGTGATAATCTCTAATCCATTTAAGAATTTCAAGACCTCTCGGAGCTAGTTCAAATGTGTCTTTATAATGAAGTGATTCTGTAACACTGATTATCTCAACATTCAGATTAACTTCTTTAAATAACTCATTGATTTCCTCTAAGCTTCTTATAAGCCTCCACGCAGAAGACAGAACCACTTTAGCATCGGTACTACTTATTATCCTGTTTAGCACAGTAACATTTCTTGGGTCAAAGTGAGAGTTCTCTTTATGATGGGAATTTAGGCTCTTATTCTTGTAATACTCTGCATTATTTAAGACACCATCGATGTCAAGATATATGATTTTCATTTCTTTTTGTTTTTAAGTTTGAATATCAAGAAGAGAAATCCTATTACTCCTAAACAGATTAATCCCCATTTAATAGCCTTTTTAGTTTCATATTCCTTCTTCATCTCTTGAAGAGTTATTTCATCAGGCATTTCATAAGGGCTAAGTCCATTAGCTTCTGCCATTTCTGCATATTCTTTTGGGAAAGTTTTTATACTTTGCCCCCCATTTCCATAAAACCCAGATTTATCTTCTCCATAGGTATTAGAAGTTTTAGGAATATGAGAGCTTTCTTTACTGTTAGCTTTTTTCCAGAATTCTTCCTTTGATAATTCTTGCTTAGGGTTTTTAGAAATATCTCCAATTCTCAATATTTCATTGTGGTTTCTAAAGCCTTTTATCTTACCATTCTTAAAAGTAATGGTAGCTATGCCTGTTTCTCCATATCTCCATATCTCCTCATCAACTATCTCATAAGATTCTATACTGACAGGCTCACCTTGTACTTTCTTTACTTCCTGTTTAGTAGAGCCTATATTGATATATTGTGCATACAGAGTATTTAAACTTGATAACACAAGAATAAATAAGGGTAAGATTAAGATCTTTCTCATTGTTGAGTTTATTTGGTTGTTAATTTATCTTTTAGTATTCCATATGCCTTACGGGAATCCATAAAACAATATTGTCATATATGGCATTAAACTCAACAAACTTAACTCATTCCTTTGATATTGCCAAATATGTCAAGTATGGAGAAGTTAGAATTATTAAAATCTATAGGTAAAAGAATACAGGAGATCAGGAATAATAAGGGTTTAACCCAAGTTGAGCTAGTAGGAAAAATTACTGGAGAAATTGATACAACCAATATTTCAAGAATTGAAGCAGGAAGAACCAATCCTACAATATTTACTCTTTATAGAATATCAGAGGCCTTAGAAGTAAAGCTTTCTGATTTGGTAGATATTGTCTTAATAGAAGAGTAGTCCTTTCAAAATTTGGCTATTATATTATATCTTGTAAAAGATGAGACTTATTTGTTTGATATTTACAGGGAATTAAAAACACCTGTGCGTTTGATTTGAGATATTTTATATATATGCTCCTTATAGAACAATAGAATATATCAGAGAATTCTCTGTTAATTTTAAAATGTAAATATTTTAAGATTAATATTTATAGTAGTCCTTCATCAGCAAAACTGTAATAAGATTCTTTATTGATAATTAAATGATCAAGTAATTTGATTTCTAAAAATTCACATGCTGTTTTTAATTTACTTGTAATATCCATATCAGCTTTACTTGGTCTCAGATTTGTGCTGGGATGATTATGTATTAATATAATATGAGTTGAAATAGACTTTAATGCAATAGAAAGAATTAACCTTATATCTTCTACACTAGAAGATATACCTCCTTTTGATAAGCTATAAATACCTATAACTTTAAGAGCATTGTTAAGAAACAAGACTTTAGCTTCTTCAAACATTTCAATTGTATCTAGATTCCAATTGTTGAGAGCTACTTTGTATGATGATTCACTAGTAGAGACTATAGTACCCATAATGTTAGGAGAATAAGAAACTTGTATTTCTGATACTTGATGATATTTCATAATAAAAAGGATTAAGTGAGGAATTATAGAATAAAAACTTCCAATCTCGTATTTGCACTATATAGCATAGAATACGAAAGTGGAA
This sequence comes from Chryseobacterium lathyri, assembly GCF_019970085.1. Classification (NCBI taxonomy): domain Bacteria; kingdom Pseudomonadati; phylum Bacteroidota; class Flavobacteriia; order Flavobacteriales; family Weeksellaceae; genus Chryseobacterium; species Chryseobacterium lathyri. Next base: position 420,049 of record NZ_JAHXYG010000001.1, read on the forward strand.
GTTTATGTAATAAGGTTCTATTTAAACTCTAAGATTAATCTGCTAAAACATGGTCATATTTTCCATTAGTAGAAAAAGTTTCCAGATCTGCTTCAAATCTTTCAGATGTTACCTTATTAGACTTTATTGAGCTAGAAGGAACAATACTTGCCGGAACATACACGAACCTATGTTGCATAATAATGGATTCTCCTGTCTCTTTGATAACATATTCATAAGGTTCACATTCTTTTTTCTGAACATTACCCTGAAGCTCAGTACCAATTAATGCCTTGCAGGTTTCTTCATCAAATGTAGATGAAATGAAAGTTTTCTTTGCAGTAGCATAATACTGATTGGTCTTTTGGCTTAATACCATTTCAATACCTCCTTGAACTTCTAGAGCACAAAATGTTGTACCATCCTCTCTTTGTCTTGCTTTGTAACTAACAATTCTTACCATTGTTTTTGATTTTTGAGTTAAAAAATGACCTCTCTGGTAAACAAACTTACAGTAAACCAAACTTTACTTTCAACTAAAGTTAATCTGCCTGAAAAACGTGTTCTTCTCATAAAAAGGTACGGGGGATGATCCCTCAAACATTAGTGGGGGGGCTTTGTTTTCCGGAGGGATGAGCTTTTGTAGAGCTCCAAAAAATTTTAAAAAATTTGTTTAATATTCCTTAATTTTGAATTATTCCTATAATAAATATTAATGATTGACATAAGAATCCAAAGAAGTTTGACTTCAAAAAAAATAAAAGCATTATACGATGATTATCTCTATGAGAAAAATTACAGTGGTGAGTTTAGAATAATACTTCCAAAAGAGATAGAAAAATATAGATTTGGTGTGTTTGCTGAATTGTTGCAATTCTTAATAACATTGAATAATGAATATATTGTAAAAGAAATTAAACTCTCAATTGATAGTGCTGAAGACTTAAATAAAGTTTATGAGCAGGAATTTATATACCCTATAGTATCATTATTTTGGAATTCTACAAAGTTTACAAATATCAAAGGAGATCTTATAAAGGATGAATTAAGAAGTTTGCAAAACGATTTTTTTATAAAAATGAATTCATTTCAAAGGCTAAAATCAAACAAATCATTATTGATTAATATTGATCATTTTTCAAATAGTAAAGGATTAATAAAGCTTTTTGAAAACGCTAATGGATTTAACGAAAATGAAGAACAGATAATAGATGTTATAAAAAAAATTCTCAAAAAGAATATTCTTACCTATAATTTTAATAATCTAATAGAATTTGAAAATATATTATCTGATATTGGTGCTATCATATATGAATTAATTAAAAATACTTTTGAATGGGGGAAATCTGATAAATATGATGTACCTATTAATCCAAGTATAAGAGGATTGTATTTAAGATTTCATAGTAATATGTATGAAAATGCAATTCAGGATTTTGAAAATACACCTATTGGATTTTTTTTAAATGATGAGGTAATTAAACAAAACTGTGTAACAGATTATGAAAAGATAGATTACTTAGAAATTACAGTTTTTGATTCAGGAATAGGCTTTATAGATAAGTTTCAAGATAAAAATGGATTAGATGATATTACAATATTAAAGAAATGTCTTATTAAAAATCAAACTTCTTCTACAACAAATCTAAAATCTAAAAAAGGATTAGGATTAGATAGAATTTTAAAAACAATTGATAAAAAAGGATTTTTAAAAATTAGTACTGATAAATATGTTGCTTATAGAAATATGATTAAAGATGAGTACTCACAAATAGATATTAATAATCTCGCTGATTTAATTATTGAAGATTGGAATAATAATGAATTTAACAGTAGCGATAATAAAAAATTATCAGGCACTTTTATCAGCATTTTATATCCTTTTAACTATTCATCATATCAAAATTAAGTAATGGGGCAATTCTATATATATAACGCTAATCTACCATCAAATGACTTCAAAAAAGTCACTGTAATCTTTAATCCAAGCAAAGATTTTAATTACTCTAATTTAAGGGAAGAACTATATAAATTTTTTAAGAACTCAAGTCAGTCAGATGGAATTATTTTCTTTTATGGAGAAGATAAAATTGATTTTGAAAATGAGGTACAGGAAAAGATTGACATAATATTTAAAAGTATTCCTAAAGTTGAAGAAGCAACTTTATCTAAAAATATATTCTTTATTAAGTATAATGAGAATAAAAATAATATTTCAACAAGTAGTAAGAAAAAAATTGAAAAGAATTTAAAAGAGATAATACGGCAGGGACTAGTAAATATTTTTGTAAAAAATGGAGGATTAGTAGAAAGTAAAGGAATTTCGCATCATTTCAAATTTCCTTCGGGAAAACATTCAGCAAAGTTTTTAAGAACTGCTAATGTTTTATTGAATAAAGCAGAAATTGATTTTATTGGTATTAATACTCTACATCTGATCTGCTCAAATAAATTCGAAAATATTTATTGTGATACATTATCTATTAATGTAATAGGATATTCTATAATAAATTTTTTAAAAAGATTTAACTCTGATAGAAATGTAAATATTGAATCATTTAAATCATATGATGGATTGTATAATAAAAATACCATTTTTAATGATAATTCTGTTTTTTTAATATCAGCTTCTACATCAGGAGGTATACTAGAATATATAAAGAAAAACCATAGTGAAATAAGTATAAAATCAATATGTTTCCTATTCTATTTACCATTAGAAAAAAAATCTAATGTGACAATAGAGCAAGTTTTATGTGACTTAACATTTAACAAGAATTTAAATTACGGAATTGAAGAATATGATATCTATAATACTAATATAAAACCTTGTGGATTTTGCGAAAATAGTTCTAAAGCAATTAATATTATTGGGGACTCTTTTAGTATTGATGAGCCAATCATTGAATCAAAGCAAATTACTGTTGGTTTTATAAAAAAAGAAATTAAAGATTTTGTGGAATTGTTCAAATTCAAAAATGCTAATGATATAGGTACAACACTAAAAGTTTCTTATGCTGAAGACACGGTAAACAGAAAAAAATATGACTTATATATTGATTATGAGAAAATAATAAATAATCTTAATGAGTATCCTAAACATCGAGAAAAACTGGATGCATATATTCAACAATATATACCAGCGTCTATAAAATATATTATCCATTTAAATGATAAAGGTTCTCAAAGATTAGCAGAATATATTGCTGAGTTTATTAATCCACAAATTGATGCTGCTCCTACAATTATTAATCATTCCGAACTTGCTAAATATGATATTCCTGAAAATGTTATTGGCTCAATTCTGATAGTAGGATCCTGTATAAGTAATGGGAAAAATTTATTGTATTTAAGTAGATATTTCAGAAATTATGCCTCATTAAGACTTATATACTTTATTGGAATTAATAGAGTTAATAATCAAAAACAATACGATGAATTAAGAACTAACATTAGATATGGGCTATATGGACCTGAAAACAGCACATTCATTGAAATAGAGAAAATTTTTTGTGATAATACAAATACAGAAACATCGTGGAGCAGGGAGAGTGATTTCTTAAAGCAAATTTTAGAAGAAAGCGATGAAATTTGCAATGTTATTAAGGAAAGAATAAGTACAATTGATTCGTTTTCCAGTTCACAAGTTAAAGGAGGAAGTAATAATATTTTTTATAATAGTATTGATGGAAAAGAACTAGAAATTAGGAAGAATTCTGCTTTTTTCAATGACAATAGCTACTATCAAAATATCTGTCAATCGGATATTTACTTTACAATTTCTTGTATTTTAAATAATATGAGGACTGACAGAAATAAAGTGCTTTATCAAACAAGTTTTGTAAGGAATCTACTTACTCCGTTAGTGTTCAATAGATTTAATGACGGAGTTATTCAAGCCTCAATTCTTAGAGCAACAAAAGATGAGGAATTAAATTATTCTATTAGCGAAAATACTTCTCTGGAAATGTTAAGTTTGCTACTAACTTTTTTAAAACATAAACATGAATATCAGGGAGAGGCTATTTATGAGTTTTTATATGCTCTTTCAATAGGAAAACTAAGACTATTTAAATCTCATTATTTAATATTGATAGGCGAATTAAAAAATCATCAAGATGAGGTAATAAATATTTTCGAGAAAAGTATAACAAAAATATATCAAGAAAGTATTTAAGCCTCTGGGAATATAAAAAATGCCTTAGCCTTATATATCAAAAGAATATCCAACTTGTCTTATCTATTATGGATGTTGCAAGAAAGATTTCATTTAAAATTGAAACTATGATTGATAATAAATTGATGACTTTAGATATTATAAATGATGAGATCAATTAAAGACAAAGAATTTATAAAGCTTATTGAGGACTTTGAGCCAGAAACTATTAGAATAGAAAATATACATGTACATATCGAAGAATCATTAAGTATTGACATGAGATGGCAGTCTTTCTACTTTGAGAACTGCATATTTACTGGGCAAAGAATAGACTTTTATATTTACCAATTAATAGAAGATTCATTTCAGTCATTACAGTTTATAAATTGCTCAATATCAAATGACCTATTCATAAAAGATTGTAAGCTTAATATAGTTGAGTTTAGAGATGTTGAAATAACATCTAAAAGCCTTCATATTACAACTTCTAGGATAGAATCCATTTCTATAACTGGAAGTTCAAATAAACACAATAAGATTAAATCCATAGTACTTAATCATTTAAAAGAAACAAATCTTAATCTTGACTTCAGATTAAATGACATTGCTGAACTTTACATACATGAATGCTCTTTTAATAAGGTAATGATGAATGCGAATGAAGTAAATAGACTAACATTTGAAGAAATAGATTGCAGTTCTTATTTTCAGTTTTGGAAAAATACACTTAAAGAAAACTCTATTATAAAGAAATCATCATTTGATGAATTCATAGGTAAGAATTCCACTTATGGAGCAGAGTTAAAGTTTGAACAAGTTACATTCAAAGATATTTGCCGTTTGGAACTTGTTCCTGACAAACCTATAAGTTCATTAAGTTTTAAAGAATGTACCTTTGATAAAAGTGCTTACTTTGATGATAGCAACTTTCATCAACTCTCTATAAATGGAACTTTCTTTAAAGATATTGTATCATTTAACTCAACTACTGTAAGCACTATCAAATTTAGAAGTGTTCATTTTGATAAAGTTGCATTCTTTAATGATTTTAAGATTCTATTAAAAACATTAGCAGATCTTGGAACTATCAGAATAATAAAAACCCAACTTTCTAAAACTGATAACAAGATTGATTATCTACAATATAATGCTCTAGAGCAGGAGCTTTTACTTAAAGATAAAAGAACTAGTACAAGTGATAAGATATTATTAAAGCTAAATAGAAAATCAAACTATTTTGGTAATGATTGGATAAGGGGCGTCTGGTTTACTCTAAGAATGAGTATTTATGGATTTATAATTCTTTTGATTTGGAATGGTTTTTTAAATAATAGTGGTTACAATTATCTAATAAGTTTCAACTCCAAATTACCTAATGCTACTTGTCAGGAAATATTAAGGGAATGGTTAAAATTTACATTTTCATTTGATTTAAGGAGCTACAGAAATTATGAATCTCATGGTGTACTTCTACTAATTTTTTTCTTTTTTAAAATCTTTATTGGTTATGGTGTATATCAAACAATTGCAGCTTTCAGAAAGCATAGTAAATAGTTAAATAGCATTAAATTATGTTTACATTATGAAAAAATTGTATTTTTGTATTAATGGATACTAATAAACTTCTGATAACTAAGTATATACTATATAAATTTTCAATATGGTATGAGGAAGCTTTTGGAGAAAATGAGAATAATGATTTAAGTATTTTAAAATCATTAAAATTAATATTCCTATTAGCTACAATCAATTCTGTTAAGCAAAATGAGAATTTGTTAGATATGGGTTTTGAATTTGCAGCAATGCCTTATGGTCCAGTTGAAAAAGAAATTTACGATTGTTATAAAAATGGATCATTAGATGACATTATTGATAAAAATGGTCTTAAAATTCATAATCTTGAAGCTTTTATTATCAACAATTCCATTCAACAAAAAGATAAGGCTGTTATTGATAATAATCTAATTATCTTAAAGTCGTATAACTATTATTTAATCTCAAAATCTGCTTCTTATTTGGTTGACTTAACTCATAAGTTCACTTCTTGGAAGGAAAATTATAAACTAGCAACTTCTGCGGGTAAATATTCACATGATATTCCTAAAATAGATATACAAGAAGATCATCTACACTATTCCTTGTAAAAAAGTATGGTCAACACAATTATAATAGGAATTGGAAACTTAAGAAGAACTCTTCCTAATGATGTATCTTTTAATCATCATACATTTTCATATATACCAATAGATAACTTTGTAAAAGAATCAATATATAGTATAAATCTCTCAATAATAGAAGGGAAATATATCATAGAAGATATAAAAAATGCATACTCATTAATAACATCTGAAATAAATCAGCTAGAATTTGATTATCCCCATCTTTTAAATATAAAAGATTATTTAGATGTAACAAGAAAATGTTTAAGTAAATATTTAGGCTTTTATGAAATGATAAGGAATATTTACGGTTTTCAACTTATTCATTTCACAAATCATGAAAAAGTAAAAAGGAATTATTACAATGAATTTAAACTACTCGATTTAAATATTAGACTTAGCATTATAGATAACAATTTTGCAGCCGATTTAACCATATTAAAGAAGCTGTTTATTATAAAAAGTGAATTAACTAACATAAACGTTTATGGTAATCTTTCTGAGATTCATAATGCGTTAGAAGTAAAAGTTAATTTCCTTTTATATAAATGGTATTTAAGAAGCGCTCAGAAAGAGAAAAATATAGAGTATGATTTAACTGTTGAAAATTATAAAAGAGCCCTTCCAAATACACTATTTGATGATTGGATAGAAAAAATGCTTAATCACTATGAAATTCTTGAAGAGAGCTGGAGAATTTACTTTTATCAACAGTATCAGAATATGATTAGTATTTCTAACGTAAATCTAACTTTTTCTCAGACACATAATAAAATAAAATATCTCAAAGACGTAGCTAAAAATGAAGTCGAGCTATATAAAATTGTTGTTGATCTTAATACTCGAATAAATCAACTAAATAATGTTAGTGAACTTGAAAAGTTATCTTATCACTTATTATTTAACTATTCAATTAATAATTATTTTTCAAGTTTCTGTGATAAACAATATCAAAAGTTTAAACTATTAAGAGATGCAAATCATCATAAAATAATTGAAAAATGTAAGATTATAATTGATGATTTGATGGATACTTATGAAAATATCCAAAACGATACAAAAGGAAATCTAAACAATTTCTTCTTAGATTATAAAGTTGCCTATTTCTGCATTAAAATTTTGAATGAAGCTTATGAAGTATGCACGGATAAGTTCTTATTTATAGAAACATTTAATAATGATACAAACTCTAAAATCAGTGCAATATTAAGTAACTACAAAAAAAAGAAGAAATGGTCATTACTAAATAATAACTATATTTTTAAGTTGGATTATGCAAGTTCAATTAAAAATCATAGTAACTTGAATGTTTACTATGCATCTTCGTTTACCTTAGCAAAGATTAATGATGATGTAGAAAACAGATTTGAAGAAGTAGACAATCTATATAAAGATTTACAATTAAGGTTTGCTTTAAAGTATGAAATAGAAACCATTCATACTTTAAATGAAGATTTTAAGAAGGATAACAAGAGAATAATTGAAGTTGTCACAATATTTACTGCTATTATTTCTTTTGTTGTTGGTACAGTAGGAGCATATAATTTTTTAAAATCGTTTGAACAGTTTTTATTGTTTTTAGTTTGCTATGGCATTACTATCTCAATTTTTGTTTTATTAATGTATTTTGCGAACAACAAGCTAAATAACTACAAAGAATCATATAGCTCAAGATCATTTAAGCTCTATAAGAACAGTAAATCAATCTATGAATTTAGATATCCTGTATTCAACTATAGATTGCTTAAAAACAGTATTATAATACTTATTGCATATGGTTGTGCATTTTCAGTTGTTCATCTTTTATTTAAAAACTACCAGAAGAGGATTGCTGTAGACGAATCTAAAAAAAGTGATAGCATAGGCAAGATTCAAAATTCTCAAAAAGCAAAACTTGACTCAATTATTAATATTCTAAATAATAAAGATGTAGAGTCTAGAAGTACTAAAAATGAAACTACGGTTAAACCAAAAGGAAATTAATAACGCACCACCCATTCTAGGAAACAATTAATGCTTTATTAAACACTAATTAAATAGCCTTCACAACCACAATCAATTATCAATTTTCTCCATTTTTTATCTTTAGTTACATATAGATCTCCAGGCTGAACATAGCTTAGCATAAAAAAATCAATTATATCATTAGTAGTGGATTTTAAATCACCAATCTCTAATCTCTTAAAGTAAAGATCAAGGGTTTTAACCAATAGTTCAATCTTGTTAAAATCCATTTGGCTAATATCTTTATCTGTAGCTAAATAAACTATTTGAGCTAAATACTCTTTGATGAAAATAGTCGAATCTTTCATTATATGCTTTTTATTATTTTTAATTCTATTCTGTACTTTTTTTGCTTCATCATTATACATGATTGACAGGTTTTCAAAATCAGCATTAACAGAATCAGCATAATTAAAGAATTCCTCAACTTTCTTAGGATCAATATAATCTCCTTTCTTGTATCTAATCAAAAAAAGAATATAATCTTCCAATTCCACTATGTTTTTATAGTGATAGAATTGATATTGTTTAGCAATGTAAACAAATGGAGGCTCAAATAAAATCTGAAACTCATCCATTTTATTAAATATCCATCTTGATCTTAAAGGATTGCTAACAACACTTCTTTTCTTAATGATTTCAAAATAGTTTAAAAAAGTGGGTGTGACTAAAGATTGATCTAAATCTTTTAATAGGTTGCGATTTTCAAATAACCCATACCAGATATTAGTGTCTAATATTATTTTCATTTTACAAAACCATATAAGGGATAAATATAGTCCAAAGTATTTATAAATCCACCCCGTAATATACAGGGGTGGAAAAACTCAACTCAAAAACCAATGATAATCAGAACTACCATTAAGTGCTTTTTGAATGCCTTTTGAGAACTCAAAAGCATTCAAATTTCTATTTAGAAAATTATCTATATATGAAGACTTATTAGCCTGCGTAAAGAGGTTGTAGACATCCCAGAGATTAATCCTGCCATCCTCTAGTCTACAGAAGTTATTGTCCTCATAATAATCTTTTGCCATAGTATTGATATGACTGTCATTAAAGTTCAGCAAGGGAATATTTTGTTTTTCAGATTTAGGTAAATGTTGGTATAATCTACTACGTCCTATAAGCTGTGCAAACTGATGTTCAGAAAGATAATGCTGTGTAAGTTCTTTCATTTCCATAAGATGTAATTCAGCATTATAGCTCTGAATAACTTCTATTACCTTTGAGTACAAATCTTGTGAACTTCCAACTCTCATATCTTCAACAAAACCATCACTTCTCACACAAAGGTTCATGCAAACCTGATTTTGAAAACCTATAAAGAATTTGAACTTTTCAAGAGATTTTTTATTGTAAAGATTTTCCAAGTTGTAACTGCGTACTCCACCAATTGTGAGAGAAAGCTCATTGCCATTTACTATATCAGTAATAGTGGGAACTTTAACAATAAAAGCCATCCTCTCATAATAGATGGTTTTTTCATGTTCCAATAGCTCTTTTACAGGCTTATGAATTGCACTTGGAATTCTACCTTTAATTTGATGAGAAACCCTGATTTCAGGTTCAGTAATGTTGTGATGTGGAAATATTTTCTGAACAGCATTGAGTACAACCTCAATAAATTCCTGATGTGCAATAGTTTTCTCATTGTCCTTACTGAATACAGGAATAATACAATCATTCTGTAGATGATGTAATGTAGCTTTTGATGTATTGGCTAGTATAAAAGGACTAGGCTCATTACACCTATTTTCAGCTAGTATAACAGGAGTATGAGGTAGACCTTGCGCATTAGAATTGGGTATTAAAAAAGCCTGAACAGGTTCTTTAGGTTCAGGCTCTTGTTTAAAATTTAATTCTACTTTATTAGTAATCCCATGCATTCTACTTGGATAGAATACTTCAGCATCCTCAAAATCATTATCTTGTAAGAATATATCTCTGATTGGCTTCCTAATTACATTCCTTAATTCCAGTCCATTATTTTTCCCTATTATGATAGTAGAATTTGAAATATCAAAAGCTTCTTCTAAAGTAGCGGGTTTAATGTTGTTTTGAGTGTCCATTTTGTGAAAAGTTATTTGGGTTAGTTAAATGAATAAGTATTGATTTTCTTGCTTCAAAATCTGGTTTTAAAGAGATGTGATATTGAGGAAATTGCTTATACAAGGCTAAGAGTTCAGCTAAAGAGTTACAATTTTGAATAGCATTATAAACCTCTTCTTCAGTAGCTTCTATTAGATTAGGAGACTGTTGTTGAGTAGAGATATTATTAGGCTTACTTCCTGAATTACACCACTCTAAAATCATTTTACCTATTTTAGAGGTTATAAGAAATTCAGGTTTATTCATAAATAATCCTGTCCTATCTTTAGAAGCCTTAGCAAGATGATTTTCATTTATAAGCTCGAAGTTTATGGTTAGCTCATACTCAAAACCTTCTCTGGTGATTTCCTTAGTTCCATGTTTTACAACTTGGGTTTTACCATTGCTACCTATATCAAGGGAATAATCTATTTTCCTTCTAGTAGTTGTAATGATATGACAACTTGATTGCAATATCTTATTTATAAATGCTTGGTGGCGAGGACTCACCTTTGCCCAATCTTGGAATCTACTTCCTAATTTCTCATGTATTTCTAAACATCCTCCTGTACCATTCCATTCATGACTTACAGAATCTATGATAATAACTTCAATTCCTGATTTCTCACATAGTTCAATAGCCTGAATATATCTTTCAGGACTATAAGGTGCTTGTAAGTCCAGTACATTGTAATTACCTAAGTCTGAATACAGAGAAGCTGAAGAGTTTTCTGTATCTATGACAGCTATTTTGCTCCAGTCATTTGTAATTCCATAGGCTAATTGTAAGGCAGAATAAGTCTTCCCAAATCCTGATGCTCCTGATAAACCAAGTCTTAACTTGACTTGTTGTCTTTGTGATTGTTTTAATTGCATAATAAATAGTTTGTAAAAAAATATTGAGTCAAAACACAATTTGGCTATTAGCTTCAAATTGTTAAAAAAGTTGTGTATGTGCTTGAAATTTAGTAGCTTTGTGCATCAAATCGATTTCAAAACTACTACTAAAGTAGTCCTCCTCTGAATTCGTGCGTTGTTAAATCAAAGATTTTCAGGATGGGGGAGATTTAAAAAGAACCCCCTATTCGTTAACTTGTAAAATTGTAAGTTCCTTCTGGAACTATAGAATATGGATGTAATGAAAATGTCCACTTTCCGTAGGAGTAATATTATACAATACGGAAAGTGGACATTTTTAGAATAAATCTTCTAGATTGGAATATACTTTTAAAGTAGTTAAGTTGATATAATTCTGAACTTCTATTAGGTTTAATCTAGCTTTGAAAGGAATTAGCTTTATGGATTTTACTGGCTTAACATTCCTCCTACTACCAAGAAAGTTTATTTTAGGATCAACAGTTCTTTCTTCTGTATCAAGAAAGTCTTCTCTTAAGATGAAATAAAATGTTTTTAATTTACTCCTCAAGGATTTACTTTCCTCAAACTTCCTTTTGAATTCAAAAACACCAATTTCTAATAGTTTATCAGCCTTATATAAGTTGAGCAACTTTCTAACTTTTACAATGTCTGCTGTTGTAAAGAATTCTTCATAATAACTAGAAGGAATAAAATGATAAGAATCACCACCTCTTCTATACTCATTAAGGGATGCTATCATTTTTTCTCTGAAATAATTGAGTGTTTGATAGAATTCAACTCTGTTTTTATAAGAAACATCATCTATAGAGTCAATATCTAAGTCTTTAGTATGAGCTATTGCATCACTAAAGTAATCTCCTCTTGAGTAATCCTCATCAGATATAGAATCTAATTTACCCTCTTTCAGTTTGGTAGTAAAAAGTAAAAGCTGTAATTCAAACTTCTTTGCTTGTGGTGTTCCTTCAACAATATTTTCAAAAGAATCTCCTCCTGCTTTCTTATAAAGTAGCTGATAATGCTTAAATAATGATGTTTTAAAGTCATTATAAAAAAGTGAGAAATTAGTAAATGGAGCTAATGATAATGCATAGTCTTCCCCATAAAACTGATTGAGTACTGTGTTTAGCATATCTTGGACTTTACCTTCCTCAAATTTGATAACAGGTCTAAAGCTTATTTCTTGCAATCTACAATTGATAAACTGATTAGCTAATGCACTATAAGTTACATAAGAGCTTATATCCCCTCCAAAGAAAGGAACTTCATTAGCAAGAAAATCTTCACCTGTTTCCAATTTAAACTCCTTAAAGGATGGGAAAAGTAGCCTTGGCAAAGTGTTACTTCTAGATAAGGAATCTATTGCTGTAATCTCATCTTTTACATTTCCTTTTAGCTTATTCTCATAGAACTCTCTTAAAAGAAAATCTTGTCTATTTAGTTTGATATATTTTACCTTGCTATCAGGAGCTTTGTAATGCTGAACTAGATTATAATACTGTTTAAAAACTTCCTTCTGTTCTGTTGTCATGCCAGAATGATCCAAACTATCATAGTGAAAATGGTCTGGTTTAGGCAAAACAATATGTATTTCTCCTTTAAATCTTTGTCTGGCTAATGCTTGAATTACAGAATTAATACCTCCTGAAAAGATGCCATATTTATTTCTAAAAGGTAATCTGGTACTTCTAGAAGGGAATATTATTACAAATGCGTGATTGTCTTTTTTTATACTAACACCTGTTTTGAAGTTAGTTCCTACATTACATTTCTCATTGTCATATTGATTAGTAGGTTCAGTATTTTCTTCTCTTTGATTAGTATTTAGCTCAGAAGTACAATCTTTGATCTCTTTATAAGTATCTAGAAGTAATTTCCCAATCTCATCCTTAGGATTAATCAGGCTTTTAGCTAGGTTTTTGGAATAACATAGTATGTCAATTTTTTTTCCACGAGCTACCAAACTTTTAATTAAGCTATTAATCTCTATAGTCTTAGAAGTAAAATTGTAAGCAGATGAGTAACATAAATGTAAAGTACTCTGTTTATCAGCAAATCTCACTCTTTCAGATTCAATAATCTGAATTTTATAGTCTGTAAGCTCAGCTAAATATTCTATTACAACCTTAGAAGCTTCATTATAAGTGGCACTTAGTATAAAATTCTTGTGAATAACATTCCTCCATTTCCAGAGATTAAAGATATATTCCTGCTGAAAATTATGGTAGGAATCATGGATTTCATCATAAATAAAAACTACTTTAATTCCTTCCTTTTCGCAATGTCTTATAAGTGTGTTGATATATTCTCTCTTAGTATCAGAGTTTTTGAACCCATCCTCTCCTGGGTTTCCTAATAATGTATTTGCTGTAATAACCTGAACTGCTCTTTTGGTATAATCAATATTAGATCTTCCTATATTATCATAACTATAAATCTGATCAGAAGGAATTCCTGCATCAGTAATAATGTCATTACAGTATTGCTTAACCAAACTTACAAAAGGACTTGCTACAAATATTAAATATTTATCAGTAGAGTCATAATATCTTTTTACAGTTTGAATTATAGCATATGATTTACCTTGTCCAACAGGAGCATTTATTACTACAGTGTTTTTATGTGCGAGTTCTAAATGGGTTTGTAAGGTATCATTTATATAGCCATTAGCATCAGGAGATATTAATATTTTATCTCCTCCATTTTCAATTTCAAAATCAGTTCTTGGAACTCTTGTTCCCGAAGCATCTAAAGTAAACAAGAAATCTTCAGGATTAATCTCTTTAAATTCTATAGGGAATGAATCAAATTGACTCAGCTTAGCATCTAGTAACATAAATTGAAAATTAACTCTCTGTAAAAATACAAAGAGTTAATAATACATAAGCTCACTTAAGCTTAGAATTTAGCTTACTCATCTCTTCACTAACCTTCTCCTTCACAATCTTAGCATAATGTTGTTGTGTAATCCCAATCTCAGAATGACCAAGTAGCTCAGAAACTATTTCCATTGGTACATTATTGAAGAGTAGAATAGTTGATGCAAAGGTCTTTCTTGCTATATGGTGTGTTAGGGTTTTATCAATCCCTACAATCTCTGCTATCTCCTTTAAATAAGAATTAAACCTTTGATTTGAAACCACAGGTAATAACTGATCTTCAGTTCTGTACTTATCTAAGATGTCAGAAGCTTTTGCTAATAAAGGGACTTCATAGCTCTTCTTAGTTTTCTGTCTTTTAATATAAAGCCATTTATTATCATCAAATCCAGTCTGAATATTACTTTCTTTTAATGTTGCCATTTCAGTATAAGCTAAACCTGTATAACAGCAGAAAATAAACATGTCAGCTACTTGTTGTAGTCTCTCAGATGCAAATTGATGTTGTTCCAGATTCCTTAACTCATCTTTAGATAAGAATACAATCTCTTTTTTAGGCTTCTTACCTTTATAGAGTAGGAAAGGGTCTTTGGGTAAGAAATCTAATGCTACAGACAGCTTAACAATCTGCCTAAACCTTTGTAAAGTCTTGTAGATTGTATTCTGCATAAATCTCTTTTCAGTTTTCAAGTAAAACTCAAACTCTGTAATAAATGCCATAGACATATCTTTTAACAGGTAATCTGATCTGTTGTATTTCTTCTTAATAAAAGATAATACATGAGCTTGTGTTTGATAGAACTTAGCCACAGATACTTTTGTTGTTGATATTCCTATTAGCTTTTCCTGTTTTGTTATGTGTAGATGAAACATTTCTTTTATGGATTTATCAAGCTTAACATTTTCTCCTTTGAACTGACTGTAAATATCATCTACACTAAATTCCTTTTCCTGAACTTGTAGGAACAAAAAAGCCTGATTAATTTCTTGTTTAATCAGGCTTAGTTGGGTGTTGACTTGGTTGTTTCCTTTGTTAGGAGGATGGGCTTTCTGTTTTGAAGCATTCCAATATTCTGGGTTGATAAAAATACCAGTTGAGAAAGGTTTTCTTTGTTTGTCTAAAGTGATTCTACATTCAATAGGACATAGACCTTTTATGTTAGCTTTGTTTCTTCTTAGTAGAAATAGTATTGAGAGTTTCATAGTATTCATGGGGGTTAAAATGGGTAACCTAGACTTGGAGTGGGTAACCTAATGGGTAACCTGAGTCTAATTTTTTTAGTGATTTTTAGGAGCAGAATTTTGCTCTTTTTAACCTAAATTTTAGGATTAAAATGAAAGTAGAATGTCTAAAAAATGAAATGGGTAACCTAGTGCAAAAGTGGGTAACCTAAAAGTATGCCTCAAAATCAACAAAAGAACTAATACGAATCCTTTTCAACAATTCAAACAAAATTTCAGAACCTCTGTAAACTCCCATGAATAAACATAAACAAAAAAATCTCCCAATACATTGAGAGATTTTGTGGGCCCTGAGGGATTCGAACCCCCGACCCTCTGGGTGTAAACCAGATGCTCTGAACCAACTGAGCTAAGAGCCCTGAACTTTTTTTGAAAGGCTTCAGTTACCTTTGTGTGGGCCCTGAGGGATTCGAACCCCCGACCCTCTGGGTGTAAACCAGATGCTCTGAACCAACTGAGCTAAGAGCCCCTATACTTGTTTCCTCGTTTAGAGTGGTGCAAATATACGACTTATTCAGAAATCTCCAAATTTTTTTCTAAAAATTCTCCTACAACAAAGTTGCTTCCACCGATGAAAATCATTTCTTCTTTTGTACATCGCTCTTTTGCAGAAAGATACGCTTCCTGTACGGAATCGAAAATTGTATAAGAAATTTTTGCCTCCTGCAAGAGATTTTCATAGTCTTCAGGGTGTCTTCCCCTGTTGATGGATGGTTTGGCAAAATAAAATTCAGAATTTTCAGGAAGAAGAGCCATTACTTCATCTATCTTTTTATCATTCACAAACCCTAAAATAACGTGTTTATGTTTGTTTATGGTGTTCAGTTGAGAAAATACATACTCAAGTCCGGCCTGGTTGTGTCCGGTATCACAGATCGTAAGCGGATCTTTTGAAAACTCAAACCAACGTCCGATGAAACCCGTATTTTGATGGACTTTAAGTAATCCTATCTCAATATTTTCTTCAGAAACGGGAATATTTATTTTTTTTAATTCTTCAATCAATGCAAGAACCACCCGGATATTTTTCTTCTGATAATTTCCTTTAAGATCAGAATTCAGATCAGAATGTATAATTGTAGCATCAATAAAAGGGGCATTTTCTTTATCCGCTGTCTGTTGGATAATGTTTTTAACGGTCTCATTTTCGTCTCCGGAAATTACCGGAATATTGGCCTTAATGATTCCTGCCTTTTCTGCAGCGATCTCTTCAATACTGTCTCCCAAAATATTCTGGTGATCCAGCTGTACATTAGTAATTGCAGCTACCAAAGGTTTAATGATATTTGTTGAATCCAGTCTTCCGCCAAGACCAACCTCAATAATGGCAAAATCTACCTTTTGCTGATAAAAATATTCAAATGCCATGATTGTTGTAAATTCAAAAAAAGAAGGGAGGATATCTTCAGGAAGGGTTTTTAGTTTTTGGATAAAATGATAGACAAACTCTTTACTGCAGTTTTTACCGTTCACTTTAATACGTTCCGTAAAATCAATAAGGTGCGGAGAATTGTATAAACCAACTTTGTATCCTGCTTCCTGCAGAACTGAAGCCAGCATGTTGCTGGTGGATCCTTTGCCGTTTGTGCCTCCGATGTGGATGCATCGTATCTTTTCCTGTGGGTTTCCAAAGAAAGTACAAAGCTTTGTAATGTTTTCTAACCCAGGCTTATAGGCTTTCAGTCCGTCAATTTGATAATTGGGAGCCTGTACGAAAAGCCAGTCGACAGATTCCTGATATTGTTCGGTTGTCATGATGCAAAATTCTCAAAAGTTTTATTAAAATGAAACAATAATTTTTTTAAACTGTAACTTTTTTATATTTGGCTCGTCTAATATGGAAAATTCTTAATATGAAAAAAGTTTGGATTATCGTTTTTGGATTAAGTTGTCTGGGGCTAAGCGCTCAGAAGAAATGGTCCTTAAGAGAATGTGTAGACTATGCTGTTGAGCATAATCTCCAGGTTATCCAAAATCAATATTCTAAACAGATCCAGGATTCTAACCTTAAAATGGCTAAAAAGGAATACCTGCCTTCTGTATCCGCAGGAATGTCCAATTCAGTGGGTTTCGGGCAGCTTCCATTGGGTACAGGTAGTATCAGAAATGACAGATTCAACAACAGCGCGAACCTGGGTGCGGATGTTCTGCTTTACAATAATGGCAGATTAGAGAAAAACATCAGAAAAATACAGTTTGATGTAGAAGCCAGCCAATATGATATAGAAACCATTAAAAATGATATTTCTCTGCAGATTGCACAGCAGTATCTTACTGTCCTCCTGAACAAGGAAATTGTTAAAATCTCCCAGAGTGCGGTAGAGAATGCTCAGAAACAATATGACAGAGCCAAAATAACAACCCAGGTAGGAACAACTGCACAAACTATCCTGGCAGAGGCAGAAGCAGCCTTAGCGAGAGAAAAGCAGAATCTTAAAACTGCGGAAATAAATGTAGGAAGAGCTTTGTTTGCCATTGTTCAGCTTTTACAGCTTCCCGAATATAAAGGTTTTGATGTGGAAGATGTAACTGTTTCTGATACACTGCCGTCCCAGCTTACCTCTGTGGATGACGTTCTTACTACCGCCTATGAAAACCAACCGCAGATAAAAGCTGCAGAAAGCAGAATCAGGTCTGCTGAAGCACAGACGGAAGTAACCAAAACTGGGTTTTGGCCAACACTGACAGCGAATGCCGGTGTTTCTTCGTTCTATAATAATATGTTAAGTAAAAACTACGACCAGCTTGGGAATCTTGTTAATGATCCTTCTTTTTTCCAGCAGTATAAAGATAATTTCGGTCAGAATATAGGACTTTCCCTGAATATTCCTATTTTCAACAAAGGAATTACCAAGCTGCAGGTAGAGCAGTCTGTAATTAACCAGAGTATCGCTAAAAATACCCTGGAACAACAGAAGCAGACGGTAAGACAGAATGTACAGAAGGCTCAGTTTGATGTGGATGCCAATTACGAAACTTTCCTTTCGGCAGTGGAAACGGAGAAAAGTACAAAGCTGGCTTTAGAATTTGCGGATAAAAGTTATGCGGCAGGAAGATCGACAATTTATGATGTGAATGTAGCCAGGAATAACTATGCCAATGCCCAGGGATCTGTTGCCCAGGCAAAATATAATTATCTTTTCAGTCTTAAACTGCTGAATTTCTATTCAGGAATTCCATTAACTTTGTAAAATGTCTATTCAGTCATTAGAAAAATATTTACCTCAAAACACCCATAAATATTTAAGAGTCTGGTTTTCGGATTATTATATTCATATAAAAGTGACGCGAGGCAGAAACTCTAAGTTGGGAGATTACAGAAAGCTTCCTGATAACTCCCATGAAATAACTGTCAATTCAACACTAACGCCACCGCTTTTTTTCTTTGTCCTTACCCACGAGCTGGCTCATCTGATTGCCTTTGAAAAATACGGACGAAGAATATCGCCGCATGGTAACGAATGGAAAGAAACATTTAGAAATATGCTTCTTGAAAGTCTTGAGATTTACGACGAAGATCTTAGGCCTATTATCATAAGATTTTCAAAATCCCCAAAGGCCAATTTCATGGCCAGCCCGGATCTTGTAAGATATTTTCATACTGAGAAACAGGATGATAGATTGCATTTCATTGAAGAGCTTCAAAAAGGAGAATTTTTTATATATCGCAACGAAAAGTATTTATTAGAAGGTCTGATTAAAAAAAACTATCTTTGTAAGAATCTGGCTACAGGAAGAAAGTATTCTTTCAAGCCTCTGGCTAGGGTTGAAAAATGTAGGCAAGAATGTTAAAATCAGATAGATACTGTGTCATCATGGCGGGAGGAATCGGGAGCCGGTTCTGGCCAATGAGTACACAGAAATTTCCAAAGCAGTTTCAGGATATTTTAGGAACAGGGCGTACCATGATTCAGCAGACTTATGACAGAATCAGCCGGATCATTCCTAAAGAACAGATATTCGTGATAACGAATAAAGAATATGTTACGCTTTCCCATCAGCAGCTTCCGGAGATTCCTGAAGAAAATATTGTGGGCGAACCCCTGATGAAAAATACAGCGGCCTGTAATCTGTACATGGCCAACAAGATTGCTGAAATTAATCCGGATGCAACCATGATTGTTCTTCCGGCAGATCACCTGATCTTAAAAGAAGATATATTTCTGGAGAAAGTGGAGCTTGCTTTTGATCTTGCTGCCCAACATGATTATCTGGTAACTTTGGGTATTACCCCTACAAGACCGGATACCGGATACGGATATATCCAGTTTGTGGAAAAGAAAGGTTCAGATTATTTTAAAGTAAAAACCTTTACGGAAAAGCCTATTCTTGAAATTGCACAGAGCTTTTTAGAAAGCGGCGATTTCCTGTGGAATGCAGGGATTTTTATCTGGAATGTAAAGAGCATTCATCATGCATTTGAGCTGTATCTTCCTGAAATGATGCAGCATTTCATGGCATGTGAATATAATTCTGCGAAGGAAAACGGGTGTATTGAAACCATTTATCCGAAAGTTCAAAAAATTTCCATTGATAACGGAATCCTTGAGAAAGCAAAGAACGTGTATGTTATCCCTTCAGATCTTGGATGGAGCGATCTGGGCACATGGACTTCCGTATATGAAAACACTGAAAAGGATGAGAATGGAAATGCAGTAAAGCTAAGGCATTTCCTGAACTATAATTCAAAGGGAAACATTATTCGTCTTAAGAACAATAATAAAGCTGTGATCATTGATGGTCTTGAAGATTTTATTGTTGTAGACACAGATAAGGCGCTGCTGATCTGCCCCAGAGACAATGACCAGCTGATAAAAGACTATGTTCTTGATCTTAAAAGTTTTAAGAAAGGAGATAAATTCATGTAATATTGCTATCTTTCTGCTGATTTTTAAAATTATGATGAAAACTGCAATACGATCAATAGTTCTTATATTTCTGCTTTTGGGATTTCTAGGATATTCCCAAAACAAGAAAAACTTTTCAGGTATTCCCAATATTTTACAACAAATTATTCCAAATGACAGGATAGATTCCTGGGTGCTGGTTTATAACAGTTACGGAAAAAACCAGGAGATCAGAACATCTGGTGGAAAAACAGACTATACACCACAGTTTACCGGTTTTAATCTATTCCCTGAAGAAGACAGCTTTTATTATATTGCATACTCAGCAGGTGGAAAAATGAATTACATTACAGATCTGGAAAATCTGAAAAAGTTTGTTGGGAAAATTGATAATGCTGAAGAAGTCGCCATTGTTCTGACAGCTGACGGGTATATGGTGGATGAGGAGTTTAAAGATGTTGCCGGCAATTATTATGAAGATGCCGCCCATTATTATCTGGATCTTGGAAAGCTGACTTCAAAAGAATGTCCTTATCAAAAAACACATTATACGGTGACTGTCAATAAATCAACAGGTGTTGTAAGCAATGTAAAGGATAATGGAACTTATATTGAACTCTACAATAAAAAATGTGCTAATAACCCGAGACTTTTAAAAATCGAAAAAAAAGAAGAACCAAAGAAAGATGAGCCTAGAAAAACACCCAAACGCAAATAATACTTATGAGACCGAACGATTAATACTTCGTCCTATGTCTCGTGAAGACAAAGATTTTGTCTTTGAGCTTTATAACAGGCCAAAATTTATTCAACATATCGGCAACCGCAATGTGAATACCATTGAAGATGCAGAAAACTATATACTGAACAGATTTGCTCCACAGATTGAAAGACTGGGATATGGAAACTATCTCTTAGTAACTAAAGAAGGAAACGAAAAAGTAGGAGCAGTAGGAATTTTCGAAAGAGAAGGTCTTGATATTGTGGATATCGGGTATTCTCTACTGGAAGAATTTGAAGGAAAAGGATATGCCTTTGAAGCTGCTCAGAAGGTAAAATCTATCGGGATGGATGAATTTGGGTTAACAAAAATATCTGCTATCATTTCAAAAGATAATATTTCTTCCCAAAAACTGATCGAAAAATTGGGATTAAAATTCAAAAAACATGTCATTCTTCCTGGAGAAACCGAAGAATTAAACTATTACGAAACCGAATAATAAATCCATAAAAAATATTTTCACAAATAATACAGAGATGTAAATTGTATTATTTGTGAAAATAGTAGTGATATCTGTGTTTCAAAAGAAAATTATCCTTCCAGAATCTGCTCAGCAGCAGTCTTTGACGTTACTTTTTCAATCACTCTTGTACAAACGCCATTTTCATCAAAAATAAAAGTGGTTCTTACAATTCCCATATATGTTTTCCCAAACGTTTTTTTCTCCTGCCAAACCCCGAATTTTTCGATGACATCATGGTTTTCATCAGCAATAAGATCATATGGAAAAGCGAATTTACTGTGGAAATTCTTTTGCTTTTTTACCGTATCGCCGCTCACGCCCAGAAGTTGATATCCGGCTTTTTCAAGCTTCGAATAATTGTCGCTCAGGTTACAGGCTTCCACAGTACATGTAGGAGTGTTGGCCTGAGGATAAAAGAAAAGGACTAATTTCTTTCCAAGCAATTTGGATGAGGTTATTGTTTCGCCATCCTGATTTGTTCCTTCAAATTCAGGTAATTTATCTCCTACTTTCAACATAATGAATTAATTTTGTTCAAATTTAATGGTTAAATGACAAAAAAGCAAAGAGCTGAGCTTGTTCAGAGAGAATTGGATAAATTATATCCCACAACACCGATTCCTTTAGATCACACCGATCCTTATACCCTGATGGTTGCTGTAGCGCTTTCTGCACAGACGACGGATAAAAAAGTAAATCAGGTAACGCCCCATCTTTTTGAAGTCGCCGGAACTCCGCAAAGGATGGCTAAACTGGAAGAATATCAGATCAAGGAACTGATCAAAGAAATAGGATTATCCAATACTAAAGCCAAAAACCTTAAAAGAATGGCGGAACTTTTACTGGAAAGACACAACGGTATCGTTCCTCAAACCTACGAAGAACTGGAAGCACTTCCCGGAGTAGGGCATAAAACCGCCTCTGTAGTCATGAGCCAGGCCTTCGGATTCCCGGCTTTTCCGGTTGATACCCATATCCACAGACTGATGACGCAATGGAAGCTTACCTCAGGGAAAAATGTAGTGGAAACTGAAAAAGATGCCAAGGCAATATTTCCGGAAGAGGTATGGAACAAGCTTCATCTGCAGATTATTTACTACGGAAGAGAATATTCCCCAGCCAGAGGAAAAGGGGAGAAGGATTTCATTACAAAAATGATGTTCGAAAAATAGAATTTATTTCTTTTATAGAATTTTTTGTATAAAATCCCGGTTTTTGATTTGTATAGACAGCTCTCTGTAGAGCACAGAAGCCAGGTCTATGCTAATATCTGTAAAAGGATCTTCATACATCATAGAAAGAGATCCGGTGCCATTTACTGAAATAACAACATGGCAGAAATCATCCTGCATAAAATTTTGAACTTCAATATTGAATTCCTGACAAAGATTAATGAAGCCGGCATAAATATCAGTATTCTTAATTTTCTCATCAATGGTACTGATAACCAGGGTACTGTTTCCTTCGTTTCCCTGTTTTTTCAAAATCAGTTCTTCAAAGCTTGAAGTATTAATGACAGGAGTAAATACTTTCTTCATATTTTATATATCCAGTAATCTTCTGTGATAATTGATCTGCCCCAAATGATAATCCAGATGGGTGAGCAAATGAATTAAAAAGTAGCCTGTAGTCATTGTATCTTCGAAAACAACAAGAGGATATTCCTTTTCAAGATCTTCAGCTGTTAATTTGCTGAGCACGTCATTTACCATCGCTATAGTTGCCGTTACTTTCTCAATAAGTTCAGCTTTCGGAACATCCTTTAATGAAAATTCCAGTTCCCTGTTCCTGATATAGCCGGTTTTACCAAGCTCTGCACCTATATAATTATTGAGGTTGCCTACCAGGTGAAGGCAGAGATTTCCTGCAGAATTTGAAATGTTTTTATCGGTTTTCCAAATTACGTTTTCATTCCTGTAGGACTCTATTTCTGTTTTTAATTTATTTAAATCTCTGTTGTAGAGAGATCTTAGGTTTTCTGTGATCATGGTAATTTTTATTTATTGACTCGTTAAACTTTTTCTCAAAAAAAGATGGGACATTAAAATTAATCATCCCATCTTAATATGATATGTTTAAGGCAATTTATTTCTGCTTTTTTGCCCAAAGTTCCATCTTTCTGTTTAGTACATCAAGGGGCAGGCATCCCTGGCTTAAGATCTCATCATGGAAGCTGGCCAGATTGAATTTACTCCCAAGTTCTTTCTGATACTTTTCTCTAAGCTCCCGGATACGAAGAGAACCAATCTTGTATCCTAATGCCTGGCCCGGCATCGCCATATATCTTTCCACTTCTGCAGTTGCGCTGGCTTCATCATAAGAAATATTACTCAGGAAATATTTAATAGCTTCCTCTCTTTTCATAGTTCCCGTATGAAGTCCCGTATCCACTACCAGTCTTACCGCTCTCAGCATCTGATCGCTCAGATAGCCCATTTTCTGGTAAGGATCCGTATACAGTCCGAATTCAGGACCCAGTGTTTCGCAATAGTGTGCCCAGCCTTCGCCATAAGCACCGAACCATCCGAATCTCATAAACTTAGGAAGCTTGGTGTTCTCCTGCTGAAGAGAAACCTGATAATGGTGCCCCGGAATAGCTTCGTGAAGGAAAAGAGATTCCATTCCAGATGTTACATTGAATTTGGCAGGATCAGGAAGCGGTATATAAAATATTCCCGGCCTTTTTCCGTCCGGAGTCCCCTGGATATATTCTGCACTGGCACTTGCTTCCCTGAATTTTTCCGTTTGTCTGATTTCAAACTTTGTTTTAGGCGTTATACCGAACATAGTCTTCAGCTTAGGTGTAATCTTCGCTAAAATACCGTTGAACCCATCCAAAACCTCTTTGGAAGTCTTATAAGGCATGGCTTTAGGATCTGTTTTTACAAAGTTGATAAACTCCTCCAGTGTTCCGGTAAAGCCTACCTGTTGCTTTACTTTTTCCATTTCTGCACGGAGCATTGCCACCTGCTGCAATCCTATTTTATTGATCTCTTCAGGAGTTTTTTTTGTCGTTGTCCAGCTTTTAGCATAATATCTGTATATCTCATTCCCGTTCGGAAGGCTGTTGTAGCCATCTGTATCCCGTGCTTTCGGAAGATACTCCTTTTCCAGAAATGCTCCCATTTTGGTATAGGCAGGAATAATTTTTTTGGTAATAGCATCAGCATAAAGAGCCGAATACTTATCTTTTTGAGCTTTTGTAAAGTTTTTCGGGAATTTTTTAACAGGTCCGTAGAAAATATTTTTTTCCATATCGGCTGTAGTGATTTCCTCAGCCTTCATCTGGGGAATCATTTTGACCACCAGTTTTTTAGGAAGAACAATCTTATTGTTGATTCCTTCACGGAAATTTTCTGCAGCAGCATTCATCCAGTCTGGGAATTTTTCCATTCTTTTCAGCCAGTCATCGTAATCTTTTTCTGTTTTGAAAGGCTGGCTTCCCTCTCCGCTTCCATACAAGGGGAAATTCAGGGGAAGGCCCCCAAACTGTGTGAACGGAATATATTCCGGATGATAGGCATATGCTTCTATTTTATCTTTTAAAGTATAATCCAGAACATCATAAACAACCTTTTCTTCATCCGAAAGGCCTTTATAATCAACGTTTTCCAATTGCTTCTGAACAGAATTGTAAAAAGCAATCTCTCCGGAAATAAAATCCCTGTCAATATTAATGGGAAGCTGGTCATTATATCTCGTATCTCCCTGGGAAGTTGCTTCTAAAGGATACAATTTAAGATACTGCTCATAATAATTGGATGCAATAGAATCCATATTGGTAGGTGTTACTTTCGTCAGCGGAGAATCAGATTTTTTGCAGGCTGCCAGGCTGATCACCAGTCCCAGTCCCAAAATACCTTTTGATAAAATGTTTTTCATTTTCAGAATCTTTATGAAGCAAAAGTAAGTATTATTGGCATATACGGAATAATTAATCATAATGATTTAAAAAAATAATTTTCAAAATATTTTCAACTTTGAATCAATTTTTTATCTTTGTCTAAAACGTTTTAACAATCATATTATTACAGCTCTTTTTTAAGAAATAATGAAAGGGATTTTAAAAATTTACCATCCGGAGGAGACCCTAAAATACAATATTAGAAACACTTATTGTAAAGCAGTCTACAGCAACCAACAACATTTATTAGAGGTTGAAATTATAACGGATGACAGTTTGGATCATGTAGATGATGATTCATTACAGTACAACTTTCCGCAGCTTTCACTTGAAATTTTTGATTTTCCGATCGAATCGAAGGAGATTGAAGGGAAAACCATTAAAATCAATGATTCTGATGAAGAAACTTATACAGAAGTGGATTTATTTGATGATGAAGATGCATTTATCTATGATAATGAACTTCAGTTTGAAAAAAATGAAGAGGGTGAGCTTCAGGTGATCTGGAAAGGAACTATTGACGATTTCTATACAGGATCCGATACACCAATCCCATTCCGTCTAAAATGCGAATTTAAGCAGGACGGTATTGTTATAGACGAGGACTAACCGTTTTCTCATCATTTTTACAGCAGATTTCTTTTCAAAATTTTCTTTTGGAAAGAAATTTGCTGTCTTTTAATCATAACAAATTTTAAGTTGTTTTTAAACAATTTTTAAGAGAGCAATTCATAATATTCCACTACATTTGTCGTTAAAATTTTATAAAAATTCACATTAATGCTGTTAACGGAACTTACTCAGATTTTATTTGCACAGATTACTGCTCCTGCAGTTGCAACAGACGATTTAGAATTTTCATTTTGGAAGATCATGTTCCACGGAGGGGCTTTCGCTAAAATTGTAATGTTTATCGTTCTGGCTTTAGGTGTATTTTCACTCTATCTGTTCTTTGAACGTTTTTTCTTTATTAAAAGGCTGACTTCAAAGACAGATGCCAACTTCATGGAGAATATTGAAGATTTTATCAAAGAAGGGAAAATTGAATCGGCTGCGGATTACTGTAAAAGACAGAATTCTCCGGAAGGCAGAATTTTGGAAAAGGGGATTTCAAGATTGGGACGCCCTGTTTCTGATATTGTAAGCGCCATGGAATCGCAGGCTCAGGTAGAAGTAGCGAATATGGAGAAGAATCTGAACCTTTTGGCTGTGGTACCGAGTATTGCACCGATGTTGGGGCTTTTAGGAACGGTTATCGGGATGATCATCGCTTTCTTTAACCTTTCTCATGCCACAGGATCTTTCTCGCCTAAAACATTGTCTGAAGGTATTTATACGGCATTGGGACAAACGGCAGTAGGTTTGGCTGTAGCTATTCCTGCTAACTTTTTTTACAATATACTTTTAACGAGAATTGATAAGTTTGTATTGAAAGCGCAGAATATGTCGGGAGAGTTTTTAGACCTTATCAACAAACCTTTATAAATCTTTCTTATGAAATCGCTTACAAAACATCTATCTTTAAAATAATAATGTATTAAGCGATTCCATCTGACCATTAAAAAAGTAAAAAGAAACAGATGAAAATTCAGAGAAGAAATAAAGCGAACCCCGAATTCAGTTTGGCAGCGATGACAGATGTTATCTTGCTGATGCTGATATTCTTTATGATAACTTCGTCAGCCGCCAATCAAAGCGCGATTGATGTAAAGTTACCAAAAGCGGGTGCGGTAGAAGATAATATTCCTAATCCTTTAACGGTAAGTATTAAACCGGACGGCTCTTATTTTGTTGATGATAATCCCGTTACAAGGGAACAACTGGAATCAGTAATTGTCAGTAAATTAACGGGGCAGGCGAATAAATCATTTACCATTCGTGCAGATGAAAATACCATGCATAAAGATGTTGTTTTTGTGATGGAAATTGCTGAAAAGAATAAATTTAATATTGCTATTGCAACCGTTAAAGATAAATAATACCTCCGGAAAGCCGGAAAGATCATTTAAAATGAAAAGTTACATTGTAAACAAAAACGAGCAAAATAGAGACAGGATAAAGAGTGCTATACTTTCCATCCTTATCTGGTCTGCGATTTTGCTTTTTGTTTTTCTTTATAAACTGAAGCCGGAGTTGGATAAACAACCGGATGAGGTGATGACAACAATGCTTGTTAATTTCGGAGACAACAGGAATGGAAACGGAATTGAAGAGCCTGCCGATCAGCCGGGAAGTTTGGCTGCGGCCACAGAAGAAGTAACTCCCGAGCCTGCTGAAACGCCCGTACCGGAAACAAAAACGGTCATAAAGCCAGAACCCGCACCTGAACCTAAAAAAACGGAGGTAAAGGAAAAGGTAATTACAGGAAACAATTCTAAGGTGAGCATTCCCAAAAAAGAAGAATCAAAAAAGACAGATAAAAAGACGTCAACAAGTTCAAGCGCTTCAAAGAATACTAAAAAGACGGGAGCAACAACGGCGAATTCCAAAACCGGAAGCGGTGACGGAAAAGGAAATGCAGCCATCGGAAACCTGATCAGGGGGAGAGGAACAAAAGCCGGAAGCCAGGGTACAGGCAGCGGAATAGGAAATGCGGGAGATCCTTTAGGCGGTGACGGAAGCGGAGACAGCAAAGTGGGGATTGACAGAAAACTGATCGGATACATCCCCGGAACTATGGGAAGGGGTGGAGAACAGCCTGCAAACAGCTGTAAAGCAAGTGGAACCATTACAGTTGCTTATACTGTGGATAAAGCCGGGAATGTGGTTTCAGCAAAAAGATCAGGCGGAACATCCGATCCCTGCATTACATCGAACGCGGTGGCATGGGTTAAGAAATATGTCAAAGCTGAAAAAGCAAGTACTTCCTCTACCGGAACTTATAAAATCACATTCTAAAATACAAAAGCACTTTATTCAAGTGCTTTTTTTATTTCATTGATCCTGTTTATCACAGGAAGGGCGAAAATTCCACTGGTCTGGAGATAAAGTTCATAAAATGTTTTTGACTTGTCTAAAAAGTCCTTATTATTCTCCTGTTTACCTTTAAAGTAAAAAAGATTCCCCAGCATTTCATAATAATCTTTATGGTCTCTTTCCTGTCTTTCATTGACAATTGCAATGATGTCTTCTTTTGTTTTTGAAGAAATTTCCGTAAAATCTATCTTGAAAATATCTTTCATCAAAGAATCAAAGTCTAATTCTTTCTGCATTAAGCTTTCTTCAGGTTTATCCAGAATCAGTTTTTCCAACGCTTGAGTTAACTGACGTATTAATCTTAATGTGAATTCTTTATCTGTGATCATAATGAATTTAAAATTTATAATTTAAAGTTATTGGTGGTTCAACCACCATTGCCTATTACGCGAAAAACAAATATGCCAGTGCAATTGCAGTAATTACCCCAACCAAATCCGCCAGAAGCATCGCAATTACCGTATATCTCGTATTCTTTACAGCTACGGCTCCAAAATAAACAGCAATGACGTAAAACGTCGTATCTGAGCTCCCCTGAAGAACCGCTGCCAATTTCCCCTGGAAGCTGTCTGCTCCGAACGTGGCCATAGTGTCTACCATCATTCCTCTGGCTCCTGATCCGGAAAGAGGTTTGATCAGTGCAGTCGGGAGTCCGTCCACAAATCTTGGATCAAAGCCGGCTGTGTTAGCTACCCATTTCATTCCGTCTATTATGACATCAAAAACGCCTGAAGTTCTTAAAAGGGAAATTGCAATCAACATTCCAACTAAATAAGGAATGATCTTGACGCAGGTCGTGAAGCCTTCTTTCGCACCTTCGATAAATGCATCAAAAACATTAATTTTTTTATAAACAGCCCCAAGAACAATTGCCAGGAAAATGAAGAGAATCAGCCCGTTACTTAATACTTTACTGAACGTATCCAATTCGTCTTTACTTAATTGAACCAAATAAACAACCAGAAGTGCAATAAGAGCTGAAATTCCACCTACATAAGCAAGAACGACTGGTTTTAATAAATTGATTTTCTGATATAAAGAAACAATAATCATCGCTGCCAATGTTGCTGCAAAAGTGGCGATCATACACGGGAGAAAAATATCGGTAGGAGTCTTCGATCCCATTGATGCTCTGATTGCGATGATAGAGACAGGGATAAGCGTCATTCCACCTGCGTGGAGACACAGAAACATAATCTGCGAATTGCTGGCGGTGTCTTTATTAGGATTTAAGGTATGGAGGCTTTCCATCGCTTTTAAACCAAATGGGGTAGCGGCGTTATCCAGTCCGAGAAGGTTGGCGCTGAAATTCATCAGCATATGTCCGAAAGCCGGATGGTTTTTAGGAATATCAGGAAATAGTTTCGAGAAAAAAGGCTGGATAAAACGGCTTAAAAGATTAATTCCGCCTGCTTTTTCCGCAATACTCATGAATCCCATGAACAGGGTCATGATCCCAATCAGGCCAATGCAGATCTTTACTGCGGTTTCAGAAGTTCCGATAACGCCGTCTGCTTCCTGAACTCTGTAAACTTTTACGTCCTGTTTTAGAGAGTCTGTCTTATAATGGATCCTGCTGTCTGCAAAATCATTTTTTTTCATCAGGCTGTCTCTGACAATCGGGGTGAGCGTATTCATTGGCTGTGAGGCAATCTGAACCGTGTCACCGCCTTTTCCTACCACCATATCATTGAAGATGGTTTTGTAGTGGCTAGACGAAACGTATTTTATACTGGCAATGGCAATGGCAACGATAATGAAAGCCGACCAAATTCTGCTGAGGACCATTTTAGTTTATTTTGGTCTTAAATGTAGCGAAAATTTGAGAAAAATGAATAAATCTAAAATGAAGCGGTTGGTTCACATTGATATATTGATCCGTAAACATATATGCAAAACTACGGAAGGCAATGTATTAAAAGAATAATACATATGCGGAATATAGTATTGATAATAAGCCCAGTAAGCAAATTACAAACCCCACTAATGTTAAGATTTTGGGAATATCACCTAATGTTTCACTTTTTTGCTTTTCCATGTTATTCTCCTAATTCTAGCTGATTTTTAATTAAAGAAAAATATTTTCCTTTTAAATTGATTAGTTCATCATGAGAGCCTGCCTCAATGATCGTTCCATTATCCAGAACGATTATTTGATCTGCATTTATAACGGTAGACAATCGGTGAGCAACCACTATCATTGTCCTGTTCCTGAAGAAACTATTTATATTATCTACAATTATTCTTTCATTTTCCGCATCCAGGGAATTGGTAGCTTCATCAAAAAAAATATAGTCGGGGTTTTTATAAATCGTTCTTGCAATTAATAGGCGCTGGCGCTGCCCATGGCTGATGCCGATCCCCTCGGCTCCAATAATTGTGTTTTCTTTTAGTAATAAAGAATTGACAAAAGTTTTTATATTGGCGAGTTCTAAAGCCTTATCCAGCATTTCAATATTGGGGTTATCCTCCAATGATACATTGTACTTGATGGTGTCTGAAAAAATTACACTATCCTGTAATATAACACCACATTTATTTCTCCATAACTGATTGTTAATAGTATCAATCTGATGATCCCCAACCTCAATAGTTCCCATTTGAGGAGTGTAAAATTTTAAAATCAATTTTAATAAAGATGTTTTACCGCTTCCGCTTACTCCTACAATTGCGGTGGTCTTATTTTTAGGGATGAGCAAATCAATATTTTTTAGAACGAAATTTTTATGATCATAAGAAAAACTTACGTTATTGAATTTGATATTCTCAGTTTCATGAAGACTATTAACGGTGCTTATGTTATCCTCATCTTTTTTGTTATGAATTTCGTTTAATCTTTCAAAACTGATTTTAACCAGTTGGTATTGCATCACAAAACTGATCAGTTGATTGATAGGTGCACTGATGCCGCCCAGAATAAACATTACGGATAACATTCCCCCAATTGTCATTTTAGAGTCTATAACCGCCATAGATGCAAAAAATATAACTAATATTGTCTGAAAGAAGCTTACAAAACGATAGCTCTGATATTTCTGATCTATTTTAAGTTTTTCCAGTCTGTTATAATATATGTTTTTCTGGATAGATTGCCATTGTCTTGTTTTTGATTCTTCAAGATTATTTAATTTTATTTCCTGAATGGAGTTGATCATTTCGTACATCTTGTTCTGATCCTTCGAGAGAAGTGAAAAATCCTTGTGATCATTTACTCTTATTTTTTCCAGGAAGCTAAAGATCCAGAGAAGTTCAACGATGGAGCATATGAGTACGGTTAAGAAAATATTAAGACTGAAATAAAGCAGTATTGCCGAGTATACAACGACACTGAAAATGGCAAATACAGTTTGAATCAATTGCTGAGACAGAAAACCTTCGACTCTTTTATGATCGTTAATCCGTTGTGTAAGATCACCGATGTTCTTGGAATTAAAATACTGAAAAGGCAACCTTGTCAGTTTTATCAGAAAATCTGAAATGATGGAAAAGCTGATCCGGCTGCTTATATGCATGAACAACCAGGAGCGGTAATATTCCAGCGATATTTTGCTTAGGAAAAGGATGATCTGTGCACTCAGTACAAGATATATGAAATTAATGTTTTTATGGATAATTCCTTTATCAACCACTTTTTGGGTGAAAAAAGGAAAAATAAGTTCTATAAAGGAAGACAATAAAAGAGTTAAAGCAATAAGAAAAAACTGTATTTTATGTTTTTTGAGGTACTGGGTAACATAATTCAGATTAATTGTTTTTGCCTTACCGTTATTTTTTTTAAC
The DNA here is from genome assembly GCF_019970085.1 of Chryseobacterium lathyri. Taxonomy (NCBI): domain Bacteria; kingdom Pseudomonadati; phylum Bacteroidota; class Flavobacteriia; order Flavobacteriales; family Weeksellaceae; genus Chryseobacterium; species Chryseobacterium lathyri. The sequence continues at coordinate 452,188 of NZ_JAHXYG010000001.1, forward strand.
TGACATTAATGATTCTGTCGGCTCCAAAACAAGTATAATTCCATCGTCTCCATTTTGTGTCCATCCTTTTATGAACTCTTCTTTTTTATACACTGTTTTTCCGAATCCGGGGTCTGCAACAAAAATTTTGGATTTTGTGATTTTGTATACAACAACATAATGATTTTGATTCCAGAAAAAAATAGAAGGCAGTTGAACATTCTTTATCATTTTTTGGAAATCCAATTTTACGGGAATAGGATTGAATCCCACTTCCTTTGAAATGGTTTTCAGGTCAGAAATAGATAAACCCTGTCTTGAAATATTGGAGTTGGTAATGATTTCATTTTCAAGATAAAAATTGTCATTGTAATATTTACCGATCATCCTCAAACAAGCGAAACCACAATCCTGACTGTCTAATTGCTTTATAAATGGAAAGTTTTTTTTAAGCATATTCAGTTTTTCGGAAGCTTTCTAAAAATTCTGTGTATTCAGGTTCCTGAATGGTAGGCAGGGTTTCATTGATGATTTCTAAGGCGTGTTCATAAGTCAGTTTCTGGACATTAGATCTTTCTCTTATTTCCGGAATCATGGCATCGACGACTTTATTCTGAAGATGGGTAATGAACTTTAGCATGTCATTGCAATATATGGTAGGATTATTAAATCCATTTTCTGCACTGTATCTATGGGGTATATATCCGCCTCCGCATATATCCTGAACCGGGCATGCAAGACATTTTTTAGGAAGAAAAAAATTGGAATGATAGTAGAGCCTGATCAGTTCTGAATCAAAAATATCATCAAGATCATTATCTATGATATTAAGGTTGTTTTTAGTGAAGCTTTCTCCACAGATCTTTAGTACATCCAGCGTTTCAATACTTCCGTTTGTTTCAATAATAATAGTTTTGTTATATCCTTTTCCATAAGCATCAGATTTTATATCTAATCCATAAATGCCATTAAGCATATTTACAAAGTAATTGATTGCGATGCCTTCCTTATTCGGATACCATTCATCAAAAATACTGATCAGCCAGTCGGCGGTTTCGAATTCTGCAGAATCATGGGCATCATGGTTTTTATCTAATAGCAATAAATCGTATCCTAAGATGCCAAGACTAGAGAAGTGTTTATAAGACTCTATTGGATTCAGTTTTGAATTGACAACGGACAGAATACCAAAATCCACAGAATGTTCAAGACATTTATTAACGCCATGAATTACTTTGTCATAAGTCCCTTTTCCTTTAAAATCTATTCTGTTTTGATCATTAATTTCTTTTACTCCATCAAGGCTTATTCCAATGCCCATTTTATATTTATTGAAAATCTCGCACCATTCATCATCTATTAATATGGCATTCGTCTGCAGACCTATAACGATTTTAAGGTTGTCATTCTCTATAGATTTTAGAATTTCTATGATCCGGATCATTTTAGCTTTCCCATAGAGTAAAGGTTCTCCTCCATGAAAAGTAATACTGAATTTTCTGAGATCATGCTGAATACAGTGCTTTTTTATTCTCTCCGCCAGAATTTGTACATTTTCAATACTTATAAACTTAGGCTGATGAATATATGAACTATCTCCCATGTTGTACATGTAACAGTAGGTACAGTTGATATTACATCTGCTGCAAATTTTTAATACTATTTGATCAATATTTCTCATGCTTTAATGGTTTTTATGGTTATTTACTACAAATGAAGCAGAACTGTTTTAAGCATCAGTTGATAGTGGAAGTAAAATCGAGCGCATTAAAAGCAACAGAAACATTTTCAAGAATCCGGTCTAAGTTTTCTTTAGTTATAAACTCATTAATGTATTGGATACTAGCTTCAGGATTAATGTTTTTAAGACGATTATATAAAGACTCAGCCTTATACATAGAAACCTCCTGATCAGTATAATTTTGCCGATTAAGGTTCGAAACGTCTATGATATCACCATCTATAAGGGTAATATTTTCAAATCCGAAACGTAAAGCACATTCGGCAATATTACTTCCGATTCCATTTCCAGCCAATAGTATAGGGTAATTTTTGATAATATGTTGCTCTTCAGGACTTACGTAAATCCTGTTTCTTGAATATCTATCGTTCATGATGTATTAGTTTTATGCAAATTATGATCCGGCAGCTCTATTTTTCACTCTCGGAATTACAAAATACACTCACAATATAATCATATCAATCCAAATAAACCAGATATCCCTCAAAATCATCATCCAGGCTTTTCAAAACTTTTGCATCAGCCATCTTCTTTTCCAGGCTATCAATAAAAAAGCCTTTCTCAAAAAACTGCCGGTGGATTCCCGGAAGCAGCTCCATGAAATAATCCATCCCGATTTTATTGTTATGAAGGTCCATTTTGGTTTCCAAAGGTTCATTGGGGAAAAGTTCCTCATGCATATCCGTTAATCTTTTGCAGAAATCCAATGCTTTTTGGGGTGAGGAGACCTTGCAGCAGTACATCATGATGAAACAGCACCATAATGCATGTCTGTAGGCATTTCCAATGCCATTGTTAGAAGCCGTTTCCGGGAATTTTTTCTGAGCAATGCTAAATGTTTGTACCGTTGCGTGAAAGCTTAATAAGGCAAAAAGAGGATGGGGAAGAAGGAGCGCTAAAAGCCGCATGACCTTTTTCAGGCTCATGCTGCGGATGGCATTAAAAAATATCTTAAAAGTCCTCATAAATAAAAATCTCTCCCTAATTAGAGAGAGATTGTATAGTGTTTGTTACAGATCTTAAGCATTCACAGCTAATAAATTGACTGTTTTAGCTACCGTGTCTTTAATTTCTGTTCTTTTTACGATAAAGTCTACAAATCCTTTTTCCTGTAAGAATTCAGAAGTCTGGAAACCTTCAGGAAGATCTCTTCCGATCGTCTCACGGATTACTCTAGGACCGGCAAAACCAATCAGTGCTCCCGGTTCAGCCATGATAATATCTGCTGTCATAGCGAAAGAAGCCGTAATTCCTCCAAAAGTAGGGTCACAAAGGTAAGCGATGTATAAAAGTCCTGCTTCAGAAAGCTGCGCAAGCTTGGCCTGTACTTTGGCAAGCTGCATCAGTGAGTAAGTAGCTTCCTGCATTCTTGCTCCCCCGGACTGGCAGATGATCATGTATGGAAGTTTGTTGGCGATACAGTAATCTACCGCTCTTCTGATCTTTTCACCCATTACAGAACCTAAAGATCCGCCGATAAAAGCAAAATCCATACAGGAAACTACCATTTCAGTTCCTTTTACGGTTCCTACTGCATTTCTGATGGAATCTGTAAGCTTTGTTTTTGCTTTTACTTCTTTTAAACGGTCTTTATAAGGTTTTGTATCCTTGAAATTTAAGATGTCAATACTTTCAACATTGGCATCCAGTTCAGTGAACTTACCTTCGTCAAAAAGGATCTCAAAAAATTCTGCACTTCCTATTCTTACATGAAATCCGTCTTCAGGAGAAACATAGTTATTTCTTCTCAGTTCATCATGCTCCACTACTTTTCCTGATGGAGTCTGATGCCAAAGGCCTTTGGGAACGTCCTTTTTTTCATCAGTAGAGGTGGTAATGTTTTTTGCTTTTCTTTTAAACCAGTCGAATGCCATTTTGATTGTATTAATGTATCATGTAAAAGGTAAAATGTATAAAGACAAAAGCATTAAATCTACTTTGTACTTTATACATCCTACTTTTACAAAAAATTATTTTAAAGTATTTACGTTATTTAAGTCTTCAAACGCTTTAACCAGTCTTGTTGAGAAAGTTTCTTCACCTTTTCTTACCCAAACTCTTGGGTCATAGAATTTCTTATTAGGTTTTTCTTCTCCTTCAGGATTTCCAATTTGAGATCTTAAATAATCAATATTGTTAACCATATAGTCTCTAACCCCTTCCGTGTAAGCGAACTGAAGGTCAGTGTCGATATTCATTTTGATAACTCCGTAGTCGATAGCTTCTCTGATTTCTTCTAAAGTAGACCCTGAACCTCCGTGGAATACAAAATTAACAGGTTTGGCAGCTGTTCCGAATTTCTCCTGAACATATTTCTGAGAGTTATCAAGGATTTTAGGCGTAAGAACCACGTTTCCTGGCTTGTAAACTCCGTGTACGTTACCAAAAGCAGCAGCAATGGTAAAGTTGTCAGAAATCGCTTTTAATTTTTCATAAGTATACGCTATATCTTCAGGTTGAGTATATAATTTAGAGTTGTCTACATCAGAATTGTCTACACCATCTTCCTCACCACCTGTAACACCGATCTCAACTTCTAAAGTCATCTGCATTTTAGCCATTCTTTCGAAATATTTAGCAGAGATTTCCAAGTTTTCCTCTAAAGGTTCTTCAGACAGATCCAGCATGTGAGAAGAATAAAGAGACTTTCCTGTCTGCTTGTAATGCTCTTCACTTGCATCTAATAATCCGTCGATCCAAGGCAATAATTTCTTTGCACAGTGGTCTGTATGTAAAATTACAGTAGCTCCGTAAGCTTCTGCAAGAGTATGAATATGTTTGGCGCCGGCAATAGATCCTAAAATTGCAGCTCTCTGACCGTCATTGTTTAGTCCTTTTCCTGCGTTGAACGCAGCTCCGCCGTTTGAAAACTGGATAATTACAGGAGAGTTTAATTTCGCTGCAGTTTCCATAACAGCATTTACATTGCTTGAACCAATTACGTTTACTGCAGGCAGTGCAAATTTGTTTTCTTTGGCATACTGAAAAATATCAGTAACTAATTGACCTGTGGCAACTCCTGCCGGAAAAATTCTGCTCATGTTTTACTTTTTATTTTAAATTATTAGGCGTTTTTAAAATTCCTGTAAAGGTAATCATTTTTGAGGAATTACTAATTTCTTTTGTCCCTGCCCCAAAGCAGCTTCTGACGGATTGTTTCGTAGAAACTTAAATGGTTCGGCTGTACCAGAAGGATTTGAAAATCTGCCTTTTTGATGATGATTTCTTTGTCGGTTTCTATATGGACCAGTCTGGAGTCCAGAGAAAGGGAATACTGTGGCACTCTGCTTTCCACTTTAAATTTTATTTCCACTCTATCATTTACAACCAAAGGTCTTACGTTGAGATTGTGCGGAGCGATAGGGGTAATGACAAAATTTTCGTTATTGGGAGAGATAATCGGCCCGCCGCAGCTTAAAGAATAAGCGGTAGATCCTGTAGGAGTGGAAACAATGACTCCATCACCCCAGAATACATTCAAAAACTCGTCATTGATATAAGAATCTACCGTAATCATGGAGGTGGTTTCTTTTCTGGACACGGTAACGTCATTCAGTGCATACGGGAAAAAATCACCGGATTTTGGGGAAACAACCTCAATTACAGCACGGCGGCTTGTCTTCACATCACCTTTCAAGATGGCATCAAGTTCTTTAAAAGCCTCTTCTTTTGTAAAGCTGGCTAAAAACCCTAATCTTCCGGTATTCACCCCAACAATCGGGATCTCCAGGTCTTCAATAAAGGTGAGGGAGTTCACAATAGTTCCGTCACCTCCGAAAGTAAAGAAAAGGTCTACTTCTTTGTCCAGAAGGTCCTGCTTGCTGTTAAATGTTTCAAATATCTTTGAGAACTGAAGTGCTTCAGCCATTTCGTCATACAGAACAGATTTTACGCCTCTGGTTTCAAGTTCTGAAATAAACTTGCTTAAATATAAAAAAGTATCGAGGTCTTTTTTCTGAGAATATATGGCTGCCTTCATGTTATATTTCTATGAATTTTTGGAAAAACCCGAATCTGTCCTTAAACAGGTCCGATTTTTCATCAGAATAGTATTTTTCAACAATTCTATAATCGTACCGGTCAAAAGTAGCGTCTATCGAAGACAGGTTTTCGTTGCTGATCTTAATGGTTACCTGGATTACTTCATCAGACATAAAAGAGATGAATCCGCCATAGAATTTCGAGTTGTTGCTTTCCACAATGTTAGCGATCTCCGTCATCGAATACTTTCTGGCCGGCGTTTCTATGGTAAGAATAGCTCCTGTTTCTGAAAACAGCGGATAGCGGGAAAGATTCTGGAAAATATCTTCACAGGTGATATACCCAAGATATTTTTCATTTTTATTGATCACCGGAATCACATTGGCACTGAACGTATAGAAAAGGCGGATGCTGTCCATGATATTATTGTCTTCCAGGATGGCAAAGCGCTCGATCTGATGTTCGAGGTCCTTCAATATCCCGTCATCTTCATAAAGAAAGTCTTCCGCAATAGCTCCGTAGAAATGATGGGATTTTTTAATGAAAATGTGGGAATATCCAAAATCCTCTAACATATTTCTTGCTGATTCTATTGAGTCAGTAAGGCTAAAACACGGAAAGTCTTTTGAGATATAATCCTTGATAAACATTGTGCTAATTTATAAAAAATTAAATGAAACTTTTTCTCAAAACATCACTTTTTTTCTGGGAAAATTAAAAAAATGATGTTAAAATTTGTTCGTAAAGAAAAAAAAAGTATCTTTGTCGCCTTTCATTTTTACTTTTTATTAGATTTATTTCAAACTGCACTGTCTTTTAAGGACATATGCAGTTTTTTTATTTAAGGGCTTTTGCAAACTCCCACATCACAATTCCGCCGCATACACTTACATTCAGAGAGTGCTTGGTTCCGAGCTGTGGAATTTCAAGAAATGTATCAATATTGGGGAGTGCTTCATCACTTATTCCTTCCACTTCGTTTCCTAAGATCAACGCATATTTTTTTGATTTGTCGATGCTGAAATCAGTGATCATAACACTGTCTGTTGTCTGTTCGATCCCTATAATTTGATATCCACGACTTTTATAATCGTTTATCGCTGTGTTAATGTCACTTTCGTGGGCCCAGTCCACACTTTCCGTAGCTCCAAGTGCGGCTTTATGAATCTCGCGGTGTGGCGGCTGCGGCGTAATACCACAAAGGATTATTTTTTCGATCAAAAAAGCATCTGCTGTTCTGAAAGATGCCCCTACATTATGCATGCTCCTCAAGTTGTCTAAAATAATGACCAATGGAATTTTCTCAACCTTCTTAAATGTTTCTACATCTATTCTGTTAAGTTCTTCCAGTTTTAATTTCTGTACCAATTGTTTTATTTTGTTGAGATTAATTTTCCTTCTCTGTATATTTCTGTTTTTTCAACGCTTCCGTCTTCACGGTAATGAACCCGGCTTCCATTCCATTTATCGTTGGCAAATTCTGTTTCACGTTGCAGTTTTCCTGATGGATAAAATGATTTCCATTTTCCGACAGCAAGCCCGTTCTCATACTGACCGATCTGTTTTACAGATTTTCCGTTTTCGTAGAAAACTTTGCTTTCACCGTGTAATTTAGCAAATTTATAATTGGAAATTTCCGCCACGACTCCCGAAGGGGTGTAAAAAGTAGCCGTAAAGCTGTTATCATAAATGTTTTTATCACCATTCCTAAAAACTTCTTTTGAAGTAAGAACACCATTTTTATCGTAATAAGCCCATTCTTTTACTTTATAGTCTTTCTTGTATTCTCCTTTAGCCTGAACTTTTCCGTTGTCATGATAATAAATGGCATCGCCTTCCACTTTTCCCTTCTTCCATTCAAGAATCTGTTTTACCTGTCCGTTATCATAGAAAGCTTTGCACGATCCCTCCTGAAGTCCGTCTTTGAATCCGCATGGTTTTTGTGCTATTGCCCACGATGATGTGGCCATTAACAGAAGAAAAAAGTATTTCATAGATATTTTTATTTCAAAAATAGCAAAATACTTATATTTGATTTAAAATATTAACATGAAAAAAATATCCACTTTACTGCTGTTGGTATTCGCTTTTCTATTTTCACAGGCACAGAACACCTATTATCCTCAGGCTTTTTTTGATAAAAAGCTAGCCAGGGAGATGCTTAGCTTTGGAAATTCTACGATAGAAGGAGTGGCTTCCACGAAACAGAAAAACAACTGGGGAATCAAACCTCTGCTTGGGGCAAAGCATTATGCTCCTAAAGGAACTGTAGTGATGCTTTTTCCTGTGACTCCCTATTTTGATGAGTTTTACAGCATGAGAAGAAAGTACGAGAGCAAGAAAACAACGGTCTACATGTCCGAAGATGCATTTAAATACAGGCTGGAAGCATTAACGGACGATCACGGGCGATTTAAGTTTGAAAAGTTAAAACCCGGAAAATATTACCTGGAAACGATTGTTAATTTTACAGCTACTGCAAGCTATCAGGAGCAGACAGGAAGATCAGATGCTTATAATGCCTATGGGGGGTATCTGTATTCTACTCCCATATACCAGACCTTTTTTTATGGTTATTCTGCAGCGAACCGCGAAAGTAAATTCGTAGAGATAAAAGCAGACGGAGAAATCAAAGAAATCAACCTTTAAGGTTGATTTTTAATTTTTAAGCCCCATAATCTGGTGTACACTCCTCTCAATATTTTGTGCCAATGCTTCCATAGGAATATCATTTTCATCATTATTGAAAGGGTCTTCAATTTCCTCAGCAATCAGTTCCAGACTCATCAGAACATAATAGACGAACACGGTAAGCGGGATCATCAGAAGTCCGATCGTTATTACATAGGCAACAGGCAACGCAAGGACATATAAGATGATAAATTTCTTAACAAACGAAGAATAAGAGTAGGGAATAGGGGTGTTTTTAATTCTCTCACAGCCTCCACAGACATCCAGAAATCCGGAAAGCTGGGTGTCAAGATACAACATCTCGATATCTGATATCTTTCCTTCTTTTTTCAGTTGATTCAGTTTATAGGTCAAAAGAATGACAATTTCACTGGGCCCATGATGTTTAAGGGATTTTTCAATTTCTGTATAATCTTCGTCTAAAGCCAGTCTTGTAGATTCTTGTGAAAGATGCTTGGCCAGAAAATGCGGAAAGTACTTTAAATATCTTGAAATTTGCTCTGCGTCTTGCCGGTTGTCACCCAAAATAGCATTAATCTTTACGGCGAAATTCCGGGTATCATTCACCAGCTTACCCCAAAGTTTCCTGCCTTCCCACCATCTGTCATAAGCCGTATTCGTTCTGAAAACCAGCAATAGCGATAATACAAAACCCAGTAGGGAATGGATCATTCCGACATTGCTTACTCCTGATTTTGCAGTAAGATGAAGGTATTCCACCTCCAGATACTGGATCCCCCACGAATAAAGCCCCACAAGAATCATCGTCGGAAAAAGAATCTTCATGGTATCGCTTTTATGCATACTGAAAAGGATCTTCAGGAAATGTTTAGTGTTGTAGGCTCTCATAAATAGGCTTAGTCTTACAAAGATAATTTTTTCATTTTATCCCTGCTTTATCATGAAGCTTAAAATAATTTTAAAAATAAGGCAAAAGGGCAAAAAGACAGATTGACCACAGATTTCTCAGATCTTCACAGATGATTGCGCATAGTTTTTTTAACATTAAGATTTGTGAAGGAGATAAGGACAGTTAGGAGAAAATCTTAGATTTTTTTTAGCTCTGGTTCTTAAAGCGAAGCTCAGCTTAATGATCTTAAAATCTTCAAAGATCTTAATGTTTTAAATCCTGTTTATAAAAATCTCTGATTTTTAAACTTATGTGTACTTCTTATTCTCAATACTTTAAACTAAAAAATAACTAAAGTGTTTAAAAACTTTTGTCCTTTTGTTGTTTAAATCAGGGCCCAGAATTCCCGATACCATTTTTTAATTTTCACAGATTTCAAAAAAACACTATTTTTATTTCGCATTAAATAACAAACAAGATGATCCTCGAAAACGTAGATGTAGTCAACGATATCAGTAAAGAAGATTTTCAGAAGAATTATTTCAAAAAACATAAGCCGCTTTTGATCAAAAATTTTGCGGCCAGATGGGATGCCTTCGACAAATGGAATCTTGCCTATATCCGTGAGAAAGCAGGTGATCAGATCGTACCGTTGTATGATAATAAACCGGCTGATGCTTCCAAAAGCTCAGATGCTCCTGTCACGAATATGAAAATGAAGGATTATATCGACCGGATTAAAAGCGGACCATCAGATCTGCGGATCTTTTTCTATATCATTACAGACCGACTTCCGGAACTGCTGAAAAATTTCACGTATCCCGACTTGGGAATTAAGTTTTTTAAGCGGCTGCCAACTCTTTTCTTTGGAGGAAGTGAGGCCCATGTTCTGATGCATTATGATGTAGATTTGGGAGATTTTCTTCATATTCATTTCGAGGGTAAGAAAAGAATCCTGCTATTTGATCAAAAACAATCTGCCTTTTTATATAAAGTGCCGCTCTCTGTTCATACGGTTTATGATATAGATTATGAAAATCCTGATTATGAGAAGTTTCCGGCCTTACAGTATGCCAAAGGCTATGAAATTTTTATGGAGCATGGTGATGCGCTTTTCATTCCCGGGGCATTCTGGCATTTTAACAGATATCTGGAACCGGGATTTTCCATGTCGCTCAGGGCTCTTCCCAACAAACCGAATGTTTTTGCCAATATGATGTACCATGTTTTTATCATGAGGTATACAGATAAGCTTCTTCGTAAGCTGTTTAAGGCTAAGTGGGTGAATTACAAGCAGAAATGGGCTTATGAAAAAGGGACGGAAGCTTTTGAAAAGAAAAGGAAATAGCCTTGAAGGTTGAAGAGGGAAGCTGGAGGTTAATGTATCTCCTTATAATATTTCCTGTGACAGTTATAATTGAAAGTCAATTAGGAAAGTCAAAATGTTTTAAAAAATTAATTAAAAAATATTCATTGGTTTTGTAGAGCTTCAGAAACTTCCCTCTTCGGAATCCATCTTCTCTTTTATTCATTAATAAGACCGAAGATTTTGGCATCTACAAACCTTCCTTTTTCAAAAAAGTAATCACGCAGAGTGCCCTCATCTTTAAAGTTTAAAGAGTTCAAAAGCTTCTCGGAAGAAATATTGGAAGGATCTATGAATGCGTCTACCCGGTGAAGTTTCATACTTTCAAAGCCAAAAGTAAGAATAGAAAGAATAGCTTCTTTCATATAAGAGTTTCTCCAAAATTTAGGATTCAGTTCATAGCCGATCTCAGCACGGAAATGTTCAGGGTACCAGTTATGGTAACCGCATGTTCCAATAACTTTCTTGTCAGATTTTAATTCCAGTGCCCATCGGAATCCTTTTCCTTTTTCAAATTCATTATTAAAATGTCGGATGATCTTTTGAGCATCTTCCTGTGTTTTAAAGGTTTCCAGATCATAATATTCCATGACTTCATCCAGAGAAAAATATTCGAAGAGGTCTTCTGCATCATCAATAGTCAGCTGTCTTAAAAGAAGTCTTTCAGTTTCTAAAACAGGGTAGATCATAGAGTTTATTTTACTGAAAAATACAACAAATATTTTATTATGAACATATAATACAGCTTTTGATCCCCATAGCGAGATTAATTTCATCACAATTTTCAACCCTGAATTTATTTTATTTAAATTTGGGGCTCATTTTTTATTATGGCAAAAACGAAGAAGGAAACCCCATTAATGACGCAGTATAATACCATCAAGGCGAAATACCCTGATGCACTGCTGTTATTCAGGGTTGGAGACTTTTATGAAACGTTCGGGCAGGATGCTGTGAGAACCTCCCAGATTCTGGGTATTGTTCTTACCAAAAGAGCTAATGGAGAAGGACATATAGAGCTGGCAGGATTTCCACACCATTCAGTAGACTCCTATCTTCCAAAATTGGTAAGAGCCGGAATGAGAGTTGCCATCTGTGATCAGCTGGAAGACCCAAAAATGGTCAAAGGAATTGTAAAAAGAGGCGTTACAGAGCTTGTGACACCAGGTGTTACCTTTAACGATCAGGTATTAAATTCAAAAAAGAATAATTTCCTTCTTTCTCTGCATAAAGAAAAAGAGAAGTACGGAATTGCCATGGTGGATGTTTCTACCGGCGAGTTTTTGGTGAGCGAAGGAAATCTGGAAAAGATCCTGCATATTATCAATACTTTTGATCCCAGCGAAATTGTGTATCAAAGAAGTGTTCAACTGCCGGAACAGCTCAAAAATAAAAGTGCCTTTAAGCTTGAAGACTGGGCTTTCCAGTATAATTTTGCCTACGAAAAACTGACCTCGCATTTTAAAACGAATTCTTTAAAAGGGTTTGGTACAGAAAACCTTCCACTGGCTATTACAGCAGCGGGAGCCATTTTCGCTTACCTGGTAGAAGATACACACCACAATCTGCTGGCACATATCACAAAGCTTCAGATCATTCCACAGGAAGATTACCTGATGATGGACAACTTTACCCTGAGAAATCTTGAAATTGTTTATCCAAGTAATCCACAGGGAAAATCGCTCCTGGATATTATTGACAAAACATCTACCCCGATGGGTGGAAGGTTATTGAGAAGAAGAATCATTCTTCCGTTAAAATCGGTGGACGAAATTATGAGGAGACTTTCTCTGATTGATTTTCTGAACGAAAATGATCAACTGAAATACGAGATTTGTCAGTTGTTGAAATCGATCTCGGACCTTGACAGGCTGATGGGGAAACTGGCTGCAGAAAAGATATCTCCGAAAGAACTTGGCTATCTGCGCCAGAGTCTGATCAATATTCATCAGATTAAAGCGTTGCTTCATCCTCATGCAGATGTTCTGGCCTGGCTGGAGCCGTTATTTGATATGGATGAACTGATCAAATTTTTGCAGAATCATCTCAATGAAGAGCTTCCGGTGAATATCTCCAAAGGAAATATTATCAAAGAAAGCATCTCGGAAGAGCTTGACCGATTGAGAAATCTACAAAGTAAAGGCCGTGGTTTCCTGGATGAGATGTGCCAGAGAGAAATAGAAAGAACGGGAATTTCAAGCCTTAAAATCGATTTTAATAATGTTTTCGGATATTATATAGAAGTAAGGAATGCCCATAAAGATAAAGTTCCCGCTGATTGGTTGAGAAAACAAACGCTTGTCAATGCAGAGCGTTACATCACCGAAGAGCTGAAAGAATATGAAAGCCAGATTCTGGGTGCCGAAGAAAAAATAGGGGTATTAGAAAATGAGCTGTATAGAAATGTGTGTGCCGAAACAATGGTCTATATGGATCAGATCCAGGGAAATTCCAATATTATTGCACAGCTTGATGTAGCGGTGGGACTTTCGGAACTGGCTGTTTCTGAAAGCTATACGAAGCCCATTCTTAATCAGGGATATGCCATTGACCTTAAAGAGGCAAGACACCCGATTATTGAAAATGCACTTCCTTTGGGAGAGAAATACATTCCCAACGATATATTTTTAGACAAAGATTCCCAGCAGATCATCATGGTGACTGGACCTAACATGGCCGGTAAATCAGCAATTCTGCGTCAAACGGCTATTGTGTGTCTCTTGGCTCAGATTGGAAGTTTTGTTCCCGCAAAACATGCTGAGATTGGGGTTTTGGATAAAATTTTTACAAGGGTAGGGGCGACTGATAATATTTCGGCCGGTGAATCTACTTTTATGGTAGAAATGAACGAAGCAGCCAATATCCTGAACAATATTTCGGAACGCAGTCTTATCCTGCTTGACGAAATAGGACGTGGAACATCTACTTACGATGGGGTTTCTATCGCATGGGCTATTGCAGAATACCTTCATCAGCATCCTACGCAGGCAAAAACTTTATTTGCAACCCATTATCATGAATTGAATGAAATGACGGTGAATTTTGAAAGAGTGAAGAACTTCCACGTTTCCATCCAGGAAAATAAAGGAAATATCATTTTCTTAAGAAAGCTGATTCCGGGAGGCAGTGAGCACAGTTTCGGTATTCATGTGGCTAAACTGGCGGGAATGCCGGCAAAAGTGGTCAACAGAGCCAATGAAATCCTTAAAACCCTTGAAGCGAGCCGTACACAAAACACCAGCACTTCTGAAAGCATCAAAAGAGTAACAGAAGAAAATATGCAGCTCTCGTTCTTCCAGCTGGATGATCCGGTTCTGGAAAATATCCGTGAGGAACTTACAAAAATAGATATCAATACCTTGACACCTATTGAAGCTTTAATGAAGCTTAATTCAATAAAAAAAATGATTGGAGGATAGATATATGCAGGCTTCCGGTGGGTTTTTGTTTTTCCGATCACTGTATTGCAGGAAGATATTAATATGCATTAAATTATTAAGAAAACAGGCTGGATCATCTCCAGCCTGTTTATATTTCTTTATAAAGGAATGTCTAGCAGCAGTATCCGTCACTGCCTCTCGGTCCAATGATCATGAAATGGCTGGGTACACCTCTGAGCTTGCACAGGCCTTCAGCACATGAAGCTCCTCCGTTGATCTCTTTTAACTCTTTTTTTGTAAGTTTTCTGCTTTGAAAGTTTGATTTTTTCATACTAATTATTTTGTAGTTAATTTAAATCCTTAACAGCAGTATCCGTCCTGAATACCATAAACGCCATACAATTCTACTCCGGTCACCGGATCAATACAGCTTACGACTCTTGGACATACAGGTCTGAAGCCTCCACTGATTTCTTTCAATTCTTTTTTTGAAAGCTTTCTTGGTTGAAGATTTGATTTTTTCATAATAATTTTAATTTGGTTATAGCTAATTTACATTTTATTTTATATAATTCTATAGTTGGTGATAAAAAATAAATATCATTAACAAAGTTTAACAGATTGATACTTAAAGAAAAGGATAGCATTCGTTAACTTTAAGCATGAAGAATTTATTAAGTATACTCCTCCTTTTTTTATCCTTTGCTGGTTTGAGTGCTCAGCAGAAAGAAGTTTCCATTATGAAATACGAAGATTTTGAAAAACGTATTCAGAAGGATAATGATAAGTTGTTGGTTGTCAATTTCTGGGCGACTACCTGCGCTCCTTGTGTGAAAGAACTGCCTCATTTTATGGAGATTAATAATAAATTTAAGGATCACTCAAACTTTAAAATGATTTTAGTTTCGTTGGACAGGCTTGTAGATAAAGAAAGAGTATTGAAATTTATCAAAAATAAAAACCTTACTGCTGAAGTGATCCTGCTGGATGATATTAAAAGAATGAATACCTGGATTCCAAGGTTTGAAAAAGACTGGGACGGAAATATTCCGGTGACAATCTTCTATAAAAATGGTGAAAAAGTGTATTTCAACGATGGCGAAATGAGCAAAGAAGACCTGGAAAAGACCATCAACAATAATTTAAAATAAAAAAATATCATATGAAAAATCTGAAAATTTTAATGGCTGCATTTATTGCTGGGCTTGGAGTTCTGAGCTTTACAACAACAGATCATAAAGCTGACGCTTCTCAAAATACATCTGTAAATTCTGCTGTAAAAGGGTATGAAGTTGGAGATGAAGCCGCTGATTTTAAGTTGAAGAATATTGACGGTAAAATGGTTTCTTTAAGCGATTTTAAAAGCTCGAAAGGATTTATAGTAATATTTACCTGCAACCATTGTCCGTACGCAAAAAAATACGAAGACAGGATTGTAGAGTTAGATAAAAAGTTCAAGGACCAGGGTTATCCGGTTATTGCTGTTAATCCCAATGATCCCAATGTACAGCCGGAAGACGGGTATCAACAAATGATCGAAAGGGCAAAACAGAAGGGGTTTACTTTCCCATATTTGGTAGATGAAGGACAAAAGATATATCCGCTTTACGGAGCTACAAAAACACCTCATGTTTTTGTCCTTCAGAAAGAAAACGGAAAAAATATCGTGAAATATATCGGAGCTATTGACAACAATTATGAAAATCCAGACGATGTATCCGAATATTATGTTCAGGATGCTGTAAATGCCCTGATCAAAGGGGAACCCATAAAAATGAAAAAAACAGTAGCTATAGGATGTACAATCAAAGTAAAGAAATAATATATTTGTATTAATATTATAAAAAATCGGTGTTCATTGAATGCCGATTTTTTATGACCGAAATTGAATGTCGATTTATCCATTCAATAGGGGTGGGCTTTAGCCCGCGCGAAAGGAAATTGGCCGTTAAAGGCTTTAGCCAAAATTTAAACACAGCATGGAATTTAAATTCAGCCTGAAATATCTTCTTCTTACCATTGTTATCTTTCTTATAGAAGTTCTGATCGCCACAAAACTGGCCCATATTTTCTTTGTAAGAGCTTATCTTGGTGACGTGATAGTCGTTATGCTTCTATACACATTTGTTAAAACCTTTGTGAAGATCAATAATGAAAAGCTTATCCTTGGAATTTTAATTTTTTCCTGTATGGTAGAATTTGCACAATACTTTACTGTTGCAGAAAAATTAGGCTTCCGTCCTGGAAGCCTGATGTATATTGTAATCGGAAATTCTTTCTCTTGGATAGATATTCTGTGTTATGCCGCAGGATGCCTGCTGCTTTTCCTTGGGCTGAAGTTTAGCCAATTGAAGAAAGAAAAGCAAACTATTGCAGGCTGAATACCAAAGGTTGCCTCATGATGCTCCGGACTTTTTTGCCATTCTCTTCTGCAGGAATCCATTGTGTTTTGATCATTTTCAAAGCTCTTAGAAATTCATCTTTTACCATTTTATATTCGTAGGATTCTATTTTAATATCCACCATATTTCCTTCCGTGTCTACAATAAAAGTAGCAACGGCTTTAGCTTTCATAATCTCCGCTTTTACTAATGGAGAGGTCCGGAAATTCTTTAAAACTTCCTTTACAAATGCCTGGTGCCCGCCAGGAAACGCCGCAATCTGGGATGGCCGGGGTTCTGTATCTACCGATGGCTTTGGACCTGGAATTACAGTTGAATCTTTTTGGGCAGCAATAGAAACAGTCCAGAATAACAGAATAAAAAACAAATATTTTTTCATGGAGTAAGTCTTATCTTCCAAAGCTGTCATATTTATCTTCCGCATATTTTATAAAGCGGTTAAGCAAAGCTACATTCTCCTTTTCCATTGGAGAAAGTTCCTTGTCAACATTATTTGAAACAGGAATATACCAGTCCGTCTGTTCAAAGAAATACCTGTAAGTCTCTTTTTTGAAAGAATAACCATGTCTTGCAAAAACAGAATTTTTGATGATTTCAAGATCTATTTTCCGTAAGTTTTTCAGGTCTTTTTCAGATAGCTTTTGCTTTGATGCATTCAAATTAAAAATCGCTTCAGAAGCTACCCTGTTTTTAGAAGTCGTATAGCTTTCCGTCTTTCCGGTTTCTTCGTCTGTATATTTTTCCACAAAATCCTTTGGATTGGACCAGTCAACCAGATCAGAATCCTTATCCAGCATAAAATTAGGATTGTATACAAATTCCTTTTTTGAAAGTTTAATCGTTTTTAAAGGTGATTTTACTGCAGTTTTATTAAAAGCATTCCATTTTCCGGTGATGCTGTCACCGCTTAATTTTACTTCAAATCTACCGTCTGTTTTATCATTGCCAGGTTCATCCAGTACAAAAGATTTAGTGCTTTCATTAAAAATACCCCTGAATGGACGCTGATTTCCATTGACGATGCTTTGTCCATAGACACTGTCTTTAGTTATTCTGTTAATTTTCAGTGAAATTCTCTTATTAATGCTGCCCTCATATTCAGAACCGTCTGTTTCATCTACCATTTTTTCCATACCGGCAAAATCACCGGTATAAATTCCGTAATATTCTTTGTAGATTTCAGGAACTGCTACAGAATCTTTTTTGGCGATCACCGAATCTTTTCCTGTTTCGTTTACTTTTCCATCTTTCTTACAGCTCAGAAGAGAGACTGCCAGCATGGAAGCTAGGGTGTAATTTAGAATTTTCATATATGTTTTTTTGTAATTAAATATTCAATCAAAAGGATATTGGGAATCCAGCCAAGCCATGCGATGATTTGGTAGACATCCATTGGGTTTGGGTGGAATAAATATACAATAATAACTTTCCAGATCCGTAAGGTAAGCGCAGATAAAGTAAGGGCAAAACTTCGCCACATCCACTGCTTGTGTTCTTTAAACCTTTTCTTTCTTGCCGATTGATAGGCTTTATACGTAGTAAACCACCAAAGAGACCCTAGAATAACGAACGAAATTTTAGATAAAAAGCCTCCGTTGGCAAAAAATCCCATATAGATTCCGGAAGGTGCCGCCAGAATCAGAATTAAAAAAATATAGACTTTGCCAATATTCCTGTGAAAATTTTCAATCCCGAAATTTTTTCTGAGAATAGCCAGAAATCCAGAAAATAGCACAAAAATACTGGTATACACATGGGTGTAGAAAAAAGAAAGATATTCCGGTCTGTCATGAACTTCCGTCTGCTTGATCATCAGAAAGCTTACATTAGGATCGAAGGGAAAATATTCTAGCGTAATTTTAAGCATCAGCCCAAAAAAATATCCAAATCCAATGATTAAAAGGATTTTTAATGAAAGGAGAATATGTTTTTTGGCGGTAAGCATTTAATTATTCATAGTTAAGGTGAAAGGAACCTTATAATACGAGCGGACAAGAACTCCTTTATCCTCTGCCGGTTTCCATCTGGTTCTCAAAGATTTTAGGGCTCTCTCTACTTCATTATTGAAATCGACATCGTCTCCGATTACCACAATGCCCTCTAATCTTCCTTTGATATTAACTATAAATTTTGCTTGCGAAAAGAGGATTCCCTTTTTTCCTTCTATTCCTTTTATTTTGTTTATTTTTAGTTTGTTAGCGATGTCTTTTCGAAGCTCCATCATCCCTCCGGGATATTCAGCACCTTTAGATTTTTCTGAAATATCTTGTAAAAGAGATGTTTTCAAAGTATCCAGTGTTTGCGTATATGCTGTTATTGTACTTAAAAATAAGATGAATAATATTATTTTTTTCATCATGATAAATTATTTAAATGTTGTGAAATAAGCCACGCCTCACTCCAGCATGCTTGGAAATTAAATCCTCCCGTCACAGCATCAATATTCAAAACTTCTCCGGCAATATAAAAATTCGGGAGCAGTTTTGAAGACATATTTTTAAAGTTAATTTCCTTTAAATCAACACCTCCGGCGGTTACAAACTCGTCTTTAAAAGTAGACTTTCCCGTAACCTTCAGCTTTTTTCTACAAAGGTTTTCAAGGATCTTCTGTATTTCTTTCCCTGAAATATTGGAGATTTGTTTATTAAGATCAACCTGTGAAACATCCAATATTTTCTGCCAGAATCGGTTGGTAATGTCAAAGATTTTCGCCTGTCCAATTGTCTTTTTCGGATTAGACTGTTTAAAGTTATGGAAACTTTCTTCAGCCTCATCCACAGATTTTGAAATAAAATTCACTTCAATTTCAAAATGGTACTTTGATTTCGCAAGACTTATCGCTTCCCATGCTGAAATTTTCAGAACAGCTGGTCCTGAAAGGCCCCAGTGTGTAATAAGCAAAGGTCCGTTTTCCTCAGTTCTTAAGGAAGGAATTGAGATTTCAGCATTTTCAAAGCTGGTTCCGGGAATATCCTGTAGCAATTCATCTTTAATATTGAAGGTAAAAAGTGATGGGACGAGATCTATGATCTTGTGACCCAGATTTTCAACGATTTTCAGTGATTTCGGAGAACTTCCGGTCGTATAAACGACATAATCCGCCTGAAAATCTCCCAAACTGGTCTTGACAAGATATTTTTCATCCTGTTTTTCAATTTCTTTTACAGAACATTTTGTTTTGACCTCAACCTTTTTATTCTGAATTTCATTCAGGAAAGTATTGATAATGGTCTGTGAAGAATTGCTTTCCGGAAAAACCCGGTTATCATTCTCAATTTTCAATGGTACATTGCGTTGGTCAAACCAATCCATAGTATCTCCCGGCTGAAATTTGGTAAAAACACTTAGCAGTTCCTTATTTCCCCTTGGATAAAACTGAACCAGTTCCCTTGGATCAAAACAGGCATGCGTAACATTGCAACGTCCGCCACCTGAGATTTTTACCTTCTGAAGTACATCCGAGTTCTGTTCAAGGATGGTAATTTTATATTTTTTTTCGTCAAGATTCGATGCGCAGAAAAAGCCTGCGGCGCCACCTCCGATAATAATGATCTGTTTCATGTAATGGTAATCCTATGCTGAAGATTATTTTTCCAAAAGTACAATTTTTATAAACCATCTTATTTGAGTAATTTTGAAGAATATAATTTAATCATACTAAAAACAACTTTTACATGATTTTTTACCATAAATTCGAAGTACGCTGGAGTGATCTGGATGCCAATAAACACTTAGCCAATTCATCATATGTACAGTACTGTGCCCAGTCCAGAATGGCCTTTATGACCAAAGAAAAAATGGGAGTAACCCAGTTGAGCCGATGGGGAATAGGACCTGTGATTCTGCATGAAAGATATTCTTTCTTCAAAGAGATCTACGCCGACCAGACGGTTGTCGTAAGCCTTGAGATCGATGGATGCTCGGAAGACTCTTCCATCTACAGATTTCTCCATAAATTCTATACGCCGGACGGAGTACATTGTGCCACTGCAGAGGCTACAGGAGTGTGGATCGATATGATGCTGAGAAAAATGACAACCCCGCCGGATGATGTGGTTGAAGCAATGAACAAATACAAAAGCCCTGAAACAATAGTGATGAGTAGGGAAGATTTCAAAAAGCTTCCTTTCCAGCCAAATAATGTGGATCCGGCAGAATTTAGCTAATTCGAAGTTTAAAGTTCACAGTTCAATGTTGAATGTCTTTAATACATTTTACACTGAACATTAATACAAAAGAAATTATGTTTGAAGATAAATCACAGGAACTTACTCCCATTTCCAAATTAGGAGAATTTGGTCTTATAAAGCATTTGACGCAATATTTTCCACTATCCAATGAGTCTTCGGAACTTGGAGTAGGAGATGATGGGGCAGTTATCAATCCTGGAAATAAAAAAGTTGTTCTTACAACGGACGTCCTTGCAGAAGGAGTTCACTTTAATTTAGGCTACGTCCCATTAAAGCATTTAGGCTACAAAGCTGTTGTCGTAAACCTCAGCGATATTGCAGCAATGAATGCTGTGCCGACGCAGATTTTGGTTTCTATGGCCGTGTCCAGCCGTTTTCCGGTAGAAGCTTTAGAAGAAATTTATTCCGGAATTCAGGCTGCTTGTGCAAGATATAAAGTTGATCTTATTGGTGGAGATACCACAAGCTCTAATTCCGGACTTGTTATGAGTATTACTGCTGTAGGAATTGAGGATGAAGAGAATATTGTAAAAAGAAGCGGGGCAAAACCTAATGACCTGCTGGTTGTAAGTGGAGATTTGGGTGGTGCTTATATGGGATTGCAGATCCTTGAAAGAGAACATGCTGTTTTCCTCGCCGACCCAAATATGCAGCCCGAAATGGAGGGCTATGACTATATTCTTGAAAGACAGCTTAAACCTGAAGCAAGAACAGACGTTAAAGCAATTTTGGAAGAGTTGGATATCAAACCGACTTCTATGATCGATATTTCTGACGGTCTGGCTTCTGAGATCCTTCACCTTTCTGACCAGTCTAAAACCGGTTTCAGATTATATGAAGAGAAAATCCCGATGGACAGCCTTACGATTTCCACGGCGGATGAAATGAATCTTAATCCGGTCATGACTGCATTAAGCGGTGGCGAAGATTATGAACTGCTGTTCACTATTTCACCTAATGATTTTGATAAGATTAAAAACCATCCTGATTTCACTATTATCGGTCATGCGGTAGAAAAGGAGGAAGGAAATTATATGGTAGCAAGGGGTTCCAACCAATTAATTCCACTTACAGCACAAGGCTGGGATGCTTTTTTAGGGAATCAGCAGAACGGATAAGTTAAATTGCATTTAGCTTGAAGATTATAAAAGCCACAGCATTCCCGCTGTGGTTTTTTCTAGGCAGTAATTCTCCGATCTTATAGATTTTATTTTTTTTCCAGTAATTGAATATAATACGATGGGGTCATTTTAGCCCTGTTTTTAAAAGCATTGATAAAGGTAGAGGCACTTTTGTAACCAATCTCTTCAGATATTGTTTTAATAGTATATTTCCGGAGCTTAGGATTTTCAGTTAATTCTTTTAAAATATAACTGATTCTCAAATCATTTACATATTCTGAAAATGTCACCCCTTTATGCTGATTTATTATTTGGGACAAATAAGTGGTGTTCGTATTAACCTGCTTTGCAATATGGGAAAGCTTGAAATCGTTAGACAGGAATTTTTTATCCAGCTCCATTAAGGTAATTTTTTTAAGAATCCGTCTGACCAGTTCATCTTCTATTATCAAAGGAACTTCCTCTTTTTGAGCTATAACAGGATAAATACTGGAATTACTAACGGAATCAGTCCTTTCGGGTAACTTTGAGAAGATGATCTTTTTTCTTTTATTATTTCTATAAGTGATATAAAGTATAATTATGGAGAATATCAATACGATTAAAGCAATTGACAGGAAACTATACCTTTTATTTTCTTTTACCATTTCTTCGGATAAAGCCTTTATTTCCTGCTGTTCATGCATTATTAGGAAAGAATGTCCTGAAGTATCCCAGTTTTTTTTCTTTTCCATTTCATCCAGGCTGAGTTTTGCAAACTTATAGGCATTTTTATGATCTCCAGTGTTTTCATAGTTAATGCTCAGTAAATGATACATTTTTAATTTGCTTTCATAGGTATGGTTTACTTTATTATTTAGCTTATTGATGTAGTAAAATGCGGAGTCGGTTTTATTGATAAATGTATATATTTCCGCTTTTCCAAGCCAGGTTGCCTCGCTTGAAATATTTTCTTTCATAAGAGTTGAATCCTTTTCACATGTATTGTAGAGTGATAATGAATAGAGGTATTGCTTTTTCAGCAGAGCAATATTTGCCAGATGGTCAATAAGTTCATTTTTAGAATGTTGGGAGTAGTTTAGTGAACTTCCCAGTGCATTATAAGCCTTTTCATAATTAATTTTTGAAGAATCCAGATACTCCTTTTTGCCGGTGTCTTTAAACCATTTAATAAATGCATCTCCCTTTGCATTATAAGTAACAGCAATCTCTTCCGGCTTAGAAAAATGACTATAAAGAATATTTTCTGTATCCAGCCGGATGTCATTTAGCCTGAGATCCAGGGACTGAATTCCTTTTTTGTAGTTTCCTAATTCTATATTCGCAACAGCAAAAAAAAGCCTTTGTTTTTTCTTCTGTACAGGGTTTATTTCTTTAGAAAAAAATTGAATATATTTTAATCCCTTTGAAACATTTCCTAGTCTCTTTTCAATATAAAACAGTCCTGATACGCCAATGTGTTTCAGATTTTCATAATCTGCAGATTTAAGTTGGAACTTATTTTTTTCAATCTTATTCAATATAGTTAAGTAAGCCTTTTCTGCATTCAGGTATTCACCTTTTTTATATATAGTAGAGGTAGAATCAAGTTTAATCAGTAAATCATAACGCAATGGATATTCAGAAAGACGTTTGAATTTTATATTTTCACTTTTCAGTTTGAAATGCACCAAATCCATCTGATCTTTTTTTATTAATCCATCTATTTCTGTTGAGAATTTTTGATCCGCCGTACTTTGAGAAAATGTTTTTAGGCATATAAGAAAAGTATGTATGATTAGTACTCTTTTTATTAAAATCATTTGTGTGTGTTTGTATTTTCAAATTTATTCAAAAATTATATTCAAGATATATAATTAGAACACTTCTTGGTGATAAAAATCACGACAATTTGATGTAGTTGGCTATAATTCAATGTTTTAATTGTGATCAAATTTATAAATTCATTCAATGGATTTATAAATTCAATGTATATTTCGTTTTATAGAATTCAAAGTTTGAATAGTTTTACTCAGATATATTATTTAAAAATTTTAATAAAGTGATAAAAAGAATTTTTACTCTTGATTTCTTAGCTAATAATGACAGTCTTTTATAACTGTATGTGCACAATAGAAATATTAAGATTAGAATTCTAGCCCATTTTATAAATCATTATAGAATTAGATCTTTGAATGTCAAATAACCTTTAAAGGGTTAAATTCTGTTAGTAGTAAACTAAATAATAGTCTATAATCAGTTATAACTAAAAAAAGCTTTATGAAAAAATCTTTATCAATTTTGGGCTTAATTATCTTTGGCTCACTTTTTTCTCAGAACATTGCTTTTGACAAACTATATAGTAATTCAGATCCAACACATTATTATTTAGGACATTATCCTGTGGCCAGCTCAGATGGATTAGATATTAACTGGTATGGAGGAATTAAACTTCAAACATCTGCAGGGGTAGGGATCCAGCTTTTAAATAATGGTAATGTAGGTGTAGGGACAAGTGATCCTTCATCAAAGCTAACAGTGCATCATGATGGCTCCCCAGGGTCTAGTCAATTGGAGTTAAGAACAAGCCATTTAAGAAATCCCGAGAGATATTTTATGAAAAATACAATATTCGGAACGGGAGTCGAAGATGTAACTTTTTCATTACGGCACGACGGACAAATGTTCGTAGGAGGGAATGTGGGAATTAAAACAGAACCTCACCCAGATATAGCCTTTAAAGTAAATGGGAGAACCCAAGTTATTACAGATATAGACAGCGATACTTTTTATGTTGGGAATACGGGCTCTAATATTGGTAGTGGTGCATCCCTTGTTTTTTTAAGGTATGGTCAGTATCAGCCTAATAATCCTGGAGTTTTGGATGTTGCCGGCTGGCCAACTTCCAGTGCTTATGAACTGATGTTTTCACTTAAAGCAAACGGTAAACTTTTTTTAGGAACTTCCAGTAATATTTCTTGTTCAGATTGTAATGATTACAGATTGTTTGTAAAGAACGGGATAAGAACTGAAAAAATAAAGGTAGATGTTGCCTCTGCAAACGGCTGGGCAGATTATGTATTCAAGAAAGATTATAAGCTCAACAGTCTGGAATATGTTGAAAGGCATATTAAAGAAAAAGGACATTTACCGAATATTCCTTCTGCTAAAGAAGTAGTGGAAAACGGAATTAATCTGGGTGAAATGAATGCCAAGCTTCTTGAAAAAATAGAAGAGCTCACACTATATGTTATTAAGCTTGACAAGGATTTTAAAAAGCTGGAGGAAGAGAATAAAAAACTCAGAAACAACAGCACTCTTGATCAATAAATTATCATCAGAATTAATAATCAATGTGGCTCTAAGAGCTAACATAATAAAACAGAAAACATCTTATGAAAAAAATTCTATTATTTGCTTTAGTGTCCTTCTCGAATTTTTATTTTTCTCAATCATGGAACCTAACCGGAAATTCGGGAACAAACCCACCTGACAATTTTATTGGAACAATCGACGATAAGGAATTGGTCATCAAAACTAATAATATGGAAAGGTTAAGGGTTTTTGCTGGTCCTTATGTTAACGGTATGGTGATAGGTAATGTAACGGCAACAGGTACAGCAAGAGGAAGATTAGAGATTGCGAGTGTACTTTGTAACGGCTGCGCCTCTAACTGGTCTGTACCTTCAGATATTGTTATTAGAAATCTGGGGAGTAGAAATATGGAATTTCATATGCCAAATAACAATGCAATTGATCCAAATTCAGATGTAACTACTCCTAACTCACCGGGAATTACAAAAATAAAATTTTCGGATAGTGTTCATAAAAGCAACCTTGTAGTATTTAATACAGGAAAAGTAACGGTGGGGACAGATCAGTACGACAGTGATCCTAATTATATATTCTATGTAAGAAAAGGGATAAAAGCTGAACAGATCAAAGTTGAAAATCCTTCTGCAAACGGCTGGGCCGATTATGTATTCAAAAAAGATTATAAGCTTAACAGCTTAGAAACAGTTGAAAAGCATATTGATGAAAAAGGACACTTACCGAATATCCCTTCTGCTAAAGAAGTAAAAGAAAACGGAATCAATTTAGGGGAAATGGATGCTAAACTTCTTGAAAAAATAGAGGAATTAACTCTATATGTTATCCAGCTTAATAAAGATGTGAAACAATTAAGAGGCGAAAACAAGGAGCTTAAAAAAACAATAGAATCACTGAGCAAGTAGAATCGGAGAAAGGGATCAGTCTTTTTCTTACCACTTATGATAGCTGCCTTTATCGGTTAACAATGGTAAGGCTGTTCCCAATCTTTTATAACAAACACATTAAACCTTTCCACATGCAGAAAGTCTACCATAAATCTATATTAGGGATTGCTGTGATGTTCTTTTTTTCATCCTACGGACAGACCAAAGATGGATTAAAAACAGATCCGCAGGAACGCGAAATCCAGGCTTTTCAGAAAAAAGTACAGGATTATACACAAAAGCAAAAAAATGAAATTCAAAGGCTTAAAGGCTTGGGTCATAAAGAATTCATTTCTGAAAATGGGAATGAAAAACAGCTTATAGGAGCTGACGAGAGCGGAAAGCCAATGTATTATACCACTCTTAATGCCGGAGCAGCAAAAATGACAAAGGCTGATAATCTCTATCCGGGCGGCGGAATTGGACTGAATATAACCGGAAACAATATGGTTATTGGTCAGTGGGATTATTCCAAGCCAAGAATAACCCATCAGTTATTAACCGGAAAAATCAATACTTATGATACTTCACAAAATCAAACCATTTCCCGGCATAGTACTAATATAGCGGGGACATTGGCAGGGAATAACGGTGAGGCCGAAGCCAGGGGAATTGCTTACGAAGCAAAAATCAATGCTTATGACTGGGTAAATGATGTTCAGGAAATGCTCTCCGAAGCCTATAACGGTACAACAGGAATATTAGTTGCCAATAACAGTTATGGTTTCGACCCTATGTATCTCCAGACCTATCAATTCGGGAAATATAATGTAACCGCTCAGTCCTGGGATAATCTGATGTATTTAAAACCCTATCTGCAAATTGTAAAGGCAGCGGGAAATGCAAGAGAAATAGATCCCGGTATTGTCCCTCAGGTTTCTGCAAAAAATGGATACGACTTGCTCGAAGGAGCAGGAGTTGCCAAAAACGTTCTGGTTGTGGCTTCAGCAAAGAAGAATATAAATATGAGTTCTGATGAAGCGTTTGATATTTCAGCATTCAGCAGCTATGGACCTACAGATGACGGAAGGATAAAACCTGATATCTGTGCTCCTGGAGAAAATATATATTCATCCATTGAAACATATGACGCAGCATATGGCACCTACAGAGGAACCTCTTCGGCAGCTGCTGTTGTTTCCGGGATTATTACACTCCTTCAGCAATACTATAAATCTGTAAGCCCGTCACAAAAGTATATGCTTTCTTCTACAGTAAGAGCATTACTGGCCCATACCGCAAATGATAAAGGAAGTGAAGGCCCCGATTATATATACGGTTGGGGTCTGGCAGATGCAAAAAGAGCATCTGAAGCCATTTATAATAATATTGAGGGAATTATTAATAATGAAAAAAAATCAACATTAATAAAAGAAGTTACTTTAAATCAAGGGAATAAATATACTCTGTATGTGGTTCCCTATGAAACCACTCAGCCATTATCTGCTACAATTTCATGGACGGACCCTCAGGGAAATACCGTGAATAATGTGGTAGACCTCAGCAATCCGAATGTAATTAATGATTTGGATTTAAAAATTGTAAAAATAAATGCGAACGGAACGGAAAGTACATACTACCCGTGGAAATTGGGGGGGATGAGCAATCTGACAGGAGCTGCAACGAATACATCAACAAACGATGTAGATACCATAGAAAGGGTTGATATTAAGAATCCTGAGAAAGTAACCTATAAGATTATTGTTTCTCCAAAAACAAATACAACTCCTTTGTTACCAAATGGGAATCAGACATTTTCAATTGTAGTTTCGAATGTAGATTTCTGCTATAAAGAAGATCTGAAAACCCTTGTAAGCCCTGCAGATGACATTACAACAACTCAGACAATATTAGCGAAACAGATCGTTGCAAGCAATAAAGTCATTGCTCCGGTACAAGGTGTTGAATATATCGCATCCAGGGATATTCTTTTACTTCCAGGATTCCAGGTTGAGCAGGGAGCTGGTTTTCATGCTTTTATAACACCATGTTTTGATATTATTTCTGCTTTCAGGTATATGGCGCAGCAAAGGGTTGGTGCAGGAGCTCTTTCCACAACCAGCAACAGTGTGGCGCTCGAGCATTTTACCCTGTTCCCAAATCCGGCAAAAGAAGAAGTAAATATCAGATTTTTCCTACAGAGCGAATCTGCAATCAAAATTTCAGTATATGACGCTTCAGGTAAGTTGGTATCAACGGATCAGAGCTCTACGAAATTTCCAAAAGGAGAATTCATAAAGACAATAGATACAAGATCTTTTTCTCAGGGAATCTATATGGTTTCTATAGAAACTGCAGAATATAAGGAAACAAAAAAACTGATAATAAAATAAAAACGCTTTACATGAAAAAAATATTTACGGTTCTCAGCGTTTTACTTGTCTGTATTTCGAATGCCCAGTCTCCCGGCGGAGTAGGAGGTACAAGTGTTTGGTATAAAACCAACTCGCTTCAGACCCCTTCTCTGATATATCAGGATTACAGCGGCAACCAGCATCAGATACAAGCTTTAACAGGAGCCAATAAACCGGCCTATTCATTACTTAATTATAATGAATGTTTAAATTTTGATGGAACAGATGATTTTTTAAAGTTTCCTTTTGTGATAGAAACAATGGATAAGCTGAATTTTTTCACCGCTTATCAGAACAAGAATCCCACACAGGAATCTGCTTTGTTTACAACAGATAATACAGATGAGAAAGAGCTGTTTTACAGTACTAAAAATGTTTTCAGATATAATAATGATCAGATTAATTTCATTAATACCAGTACAATAGATACTCTGGCTTCTTTCAGTCTCTACTCAAAGTTTGGAACCCCTTCAGCTAAAATCACTAAAGTTATAGGTAAAACCGGGCTTTCATCAATGTATATCGGAAAAGATGAAGGAAGCCATCAATGGCAAAACTTTAAGGGAAAGCTTCCTGAGTTTTTTGCTTACGGAAAGATTCTTACCCTTAATGAAAGAAACAGGGTGAATTCCTATCTGGCTGTAAAATATGCCATTACCATGCCTTATACGGAATACCTGAGTTCTAAAAATAAAAAAATCTGGAGACAGGCCGATTTTAATGATTATCCCGCCCGTATCACGGGTATTGCAAGAGACGGATATTCAGATCTTTATCAAAAACAGGCTACCAGCTCATCAGAACCTAAAAGACTGATTATTGCAGCAAAGAAATTAGTGGCAGACAACAGGTCAAATGATGCTCAATTTGCAGATCAGAGTTTTTTGATCTGGGGTGATAATAAAAAGCCCCTGGAGCTGGATAATGATACTTTCGGATATCAATTGTTAAAAAGAAAATGGAAAGCGAGATTTACCTCTGAAAACTCACAAACAATTCCAACGGAAGTGGTTTTTTCCATTAAAGATATTATTCAGCAAATTCCGGCAGATAAAAAACTTTGGCTCCTGGTGGATAGAACAGGGCAGGGAAATTTTAATTCCTCCAATATTGAAGCCTATCCAATGGATCATATTGATAATGATCAGGGTGTGCATTTTAAAGATGTTGTTTTTGATCAGGACTTATCAGGAACGGATGTTTTTTCATTTGCTTTAGGAAATAAGATTTTATCTATCTACGAGATTACCCAGCCTACATGTACCGTTACAAACGGAACGCTTAATTTAAATATTAAAGGAGGGAAAGCCCCGTTTAATGTGGCTCTTACCGGTAACGGGACTTCGCAGAATATCACCGTTCAGACTTCACAGGTATCATTTCCGAACTTAGCAATCGGCAATTATCACCTGGTAATTAAAGATGCTGATAATAATGTGACATCCTATGACTTTTCAGTCAGCGATTTCAGTACTATTAATTTAGACCTTGGTCCGGATGTGGCAATTTCTTCAGGAAATGCGGCCCAGTTTAATGCATCCTCACACATTACAGATCCTCATGCTGTATACTCATGGACTTCTGATAACGGATTTACGAGCAGCTCTCCGGAAATTAATGTTTATGAACCGGGCGAATACACTGTAACGGTAACAACATCAGATGGATGCATTAAAAAAGATACGGTAAAAGTGACAAGAAAACGTGAAAACGGAATTGTAATTTACCCTAATCCGGTACCTAAAGGACAGCAGTTTACCATCAGAATTATTTCAGATAAAATAGAAACGGTAGATATAAAAATCCATGACGGATCGGGAAGATTGGTAAAAACCATACAGGACAAAGGCAAGGATTATTATGAAATAAAAGATACGCTTCCAACAGAAGGGGTATACTTAATTATCGTTAAGACTTCGTCTGAAATCAAAGTATTCAAGCTAATTGTACAAAACTAATATCATGTCCAGGGCAATCCCGATAAAAAAGGAAAGCCCTGGAAAAAAAATACATATAAAAGAATGAAAAGATCTTTATTAAGCGTCTTAAGAACGAATACGAAACTTCTTAATTCAATTATATTTTTCACTTGCTGGTCCCAGGTTCATGCCCATGCTAATTCATATTATCTGAGTAAGCAGGAAAGCGTGGTGCCCATAATGAAAATTGATGATGCATTAAGAAACAATACGAATAAAGAAATTTCCGGTGATAATGTTACTGAAGATTCTAAAGTATCCGATAATATTCCGGAAAGTAGTTTTGATGGAAAGAATAAGAATTCAACCAATAGAATGCCTGTTCCTGTTACCAAAACGATCAGCAGTAAGGCATCTGTATCTGCATCCAATGAAAAAAGGTACTATATTTCTGATATCAGAGAAGGGATAATAGGAACGAATGCAGAACATCCGATTGATCAGATCTATGATAATGTCTTTACGATTTCTGTAGATGAAGAAATCAATCCTGCTTATCAGTATACCTTAGAATATGATCTGTATGGCGTCGACAGTTATAAACAGGTCAGTAAAGTCATCAATGATGATCTGGCAGTGGGAGGCAAGAATGTCGGGAAAAATTCTGATTGGACACATCAATCAGAGCCTATTGCAAACCAGTCTGTCAGAAAGGGAAAAAACACGGTAATTTTTACATTACCTCACCTGTCAGATTACAGTTATAAAGTAAGAAACCTTAGGATCGGAATTTCCAATAAGAAACAGAACCTTGAAACTGCAATTGAAGCAAAATATAATGCCCAGTCTGTTTCAAAATTTGTTGGAAGTATAGGCAATGCCGAAAAGCTTAGCCTGAGCTCAGCTGAATTAAACATTCCGCAAGGAGCTCTTAAAAGTGCAGAAGTTTTCTCAATTACTGCGCTTAGAGATATAGATATGCCTGCACTAACTCCGGAAATGGTCAATGTGACCTCAGACAATGCAGGATATAGGTTCCTTCCTCATGGAAATCATTTCTCGGCTCCGGCAAAAGTATCTTTGGGATACGACAAAAAGAAAATACCTACCGGATATACGGAACAGGATATCAAAACCTTTTATTTTGACACAACAGAGAAAAAGTGGATTGCTTTAGACAAAGACAGTGTCAATGTACAGCAGAATATTTTAGTGTCAAAGACCACTCACTTTACCGATATGGTAAACGGGGTTTTAAAAGTTCCTGAATCTCCGGAAACAGGAAGCTATGCCCCGAACTCTATCAAAGATATCAAAGCGGCCAATCCTTCTGAAGGAATTGTAAGTATTGCCCCGCCATCTCCTAATAGTATGGGAAGTGTTACAACAAGCTTTCCAATCAAACTTCCTGCCGGTAGAGCAGGAATGCAGCCGTCTTTAGGGGTAAGCTACAGCAGTGAAGGAGGAAATAGCTGGATGGGACTCGGTTGGGATATGTCTATCCCTGCTGTAACGATTGATACAAGATGGGGAGTACCAACATATGGAGATTTTGATGGAGATACAGTTGATGATGGAATTGAAACTGAAATTTATTCATTAGGAGGCGAGCAGCTTACCTTTGAAGTGAGCCCGGGCGTTTTTGCCATACCAAACAGAAATGAAGGGTTTAATAAGCCAAGGCAACCGAACAGACAGTTTTACCCTAGAATTGAAGGATCTTATAATAAAATCATAAGAGAAGGTGCTACTTCCGATAGATATGTTTGGGTGGTAACATCAAAAGACGGAACCAAATCTTATTTTGGAGGAGATGAAACGGGAGTAAAAGATAATGCCGTATTAAGAGATATCAATGGAAATATAGGGCATTGGGCTTTATATAAAACAATTGATACGAATGGGAACTATGTGTTATACACTTATGATAAATCGACATATTCGGGAAATCCGGGAACTGGAGGTCAGGAATTACACATTTCTGAAATAGATTATACATTACATACCTCGCAAAACCCGGCAAAAAAGTATAAAGTTTTATTTACAACAACTTCCGGAAGAGAGGATGTCCAGATTAATGGGCGACTAGGATTTCTTCAGATAGAATCAAAGAGATTAACCAAAGTAGAAGTTAAATATGACGATGAAAATGTAAGAAGCTATGAGTTTGAATACAAAAATGATGATAAAACATTCAGAAAATCCCTGTTAAAAAGCATAACGGAGAAAGATGCGGCAGGCGCTGTTTTCTATACTAACAAGATAGAATATAATGAAGCTCCTGATGCGGCCAATATGTTTGGTGCACCCATAAACTGGGGAGCCCCGGATCATGCCAATTTTCCCGGCTTGCTTTCATCAGGGCAATTATTCCAGGGGTATACGATGCTTTCCGGGAGTCAGGGAAAATCTACAGGAACAAACTTTGGAATTAGTGTTGGGGCATATAATTTATCCTCTCCTCCCACAAGTGATACCAGCTTATTTAGTTTCAGAAAAGGAACGGTAGGAGCTCATGGATCTATTACCAATTCGTCCTCAGAAAATCAGATTACTCTAATAGATATAGATGGAGATAACCTGGCGGACAGAGTATATCAGAATAACGGAGTTATTTCTTACTCTAAAAATTTATCAACGGCAACAAACGGGGTTCAGGCATTTGGACCTGTGGTGAATGTTGGAAATTTACAGGATATAGGAAAGTCCAAAAATTCATCCTGGGGAGTAGGTATAGATGCCAATTTTGGTGGCGGAAGTCTTGGATTCGACTATTCCAATAGTACAAATACCACCTCATCCTATTTTATGGATTTCAATAATGATGGGTTAGTAGATTTTGTTAAAAATGGGAAAGTATACTTCAACAGTCTTGTAGGAAATGTTCCTTCATTTGATCCTAATAGTGGATTGACGCCATATCCTATTAATGTTACAGCGACCGGTGTGCAGCCTTCTGTCTCATTGTTTGATGATCAGGATAAAGCAGAGAAAAAGATGATGCTGGAACAAAATCCACTGCATGACGTTGTTCGCGTGTGGGTTGCTCCAAAATCCGGAACTATTACAGTTAAAAATGCTTTCAAACTGAATCAGATATCATGTAATCCGGAAGAAGACTGTAGTAAAGCAGATGGGGTTGCAGTCTCTTTTCAGTATAAGAATAATGATCCGCTAGTTAATAATATCAATGCAGGGGATTATAGTTTGCATTCTTTTGGGGACCAGGTGATAAATATTGGAAAAGGAGAAAAATTATATTTCAGAGTTTCTTCTAAATATGACGGGACAATGGATCAGGTCACATGGAATCCTGAGATCGCCTATTCAACCCCAAATATTCCAGCTGTTGATAGTGATAACAGAGACTTGTCAACCTACAAATCACAGGAAGATTTTGTAAATTCCGGTACCAGCTCTTTCATGGTAGGAAATGCCGGGACATTAAATTTATATTTAAACAAAGCAATCCCACTGTCAGATGATGCTAAAATATTTCTGACAATCAATGATGTGGATTATCCTCAGTTCCCAATGACTATTGCCTCTGGCTCTACTTATAACAATAGTGTCATTGGTTCACAGGTGAATTTAAATCCTAATGATAAAGTATCTGTAAAAGTATATACTGATACCCAGATCGATTGGTCAAACTTTAAATTAATTCCTGAATTTACCGAAACTTCAACTGGTGAAAAGACCTATTTGCAGGTAGAGTACAGTATGTATAATGACAGAGGAAATTTTGTAACCTATGCAACCCAATCAGGAGATATAGGGAAAAAGATTTCTGTAAAAGCATCATCCCTTCCTAATTTTAACGGGAAAAGCGGAAAGGTTGTTATCTCTGCAAAAATTAAAAATAAATTATTAACCAAGACAGTTTATAATGTTGTTAATGGTAATGTAACTCCGGTTTTTGGAACACCATATACTATAGTTTCTCAGGATTTAAATGAGAATATATACCTGGAAACAACAGTAAGTAGTGACGATAGAGACTTTATCAATAATATAACCAGCATTAGCGGCACTCTGATAAATAATGGTCTCAATTATATAGACAATCCGAATAACTTATCAGTACAGTTGTCCGGTTCAAATACAGTGCAGCAGACAGGAACAATTGTAATCAGTCAGGCTACAATGCTGAAGTTTGAATTAGGAAATTATGTTGCAGGAACATCAGCAACCCTTGGTATAAATACATTTTTCCCTAACGGAACTTTATCCGGGCAATCGGGAATGCCTGTATACTCGGAAACCATGCTGAATCCGGGAACCTATACCTATACGCTGACATTTTCTCCTGGTGGAGCGCCTTCAGCATTTACAAAATTATATATTGAAAATCCGGGCAGTGAAACTACCATAACCAGTTTTACAAATTCACCGCCGCATAAACCGGTTCTGGGACCGCAAACACCAACATCTGCGTTAAACTCAAATGAATATGACAGCAGATTTGGTATACTGTATCGCGGGTGGGGTGGATTTATCCTGAATGGGAATAATCTAAGCAAGAATACAGTTGTAGAAGCCTATGACATTAACAATAACTTTGCTAATGGAGGAACTGTTGCGGAAATGAAAGTTGATGAAACCCGCCTGAAACTAAGCAATGCCTATGGTACAGATCCGGGTACAAACCCTACAATTAACAACCCTACAGTTGATCCTAACGGAAATGTTACGATTGTAGATAATGATGGAGCATTATCAAAGAACTATTTCCTGACCATCAATTCAAATGTTAATAATACTGATAAGGGAAGATTAATAGATGTAGATCCAAGCATATATATTTCTCAAAATACAATCAATGCTTCCCGTTTAGGAGTACATAATATAGATTCTAATTTTAATAACAATTCATTAAGCCAGGCTGTCGGGTCTGAGCTGAATGCACCGAATATTCAGCTTAAAAATCAAAGTATAAGTGTTGGTGCGGGAGCAAGTGCGGGCTTTGCCGGAGTGAACGTATCCCAAACTATTTTCTCTGAAAATAAATCTGTACGAAATGTTTTAGATTATAATGGAGACGGATTTCCGGATGATTTCAATAAAACCAATGTGAAAATTACACATCCTGTAGGGTTTTTATCAGGAAATTCTTTAAACGTGGGAAGCCAGTCTATTTCAAAAGCCAGCTCCACAGGTCTTTCATCAAGTTATTCATTTGTACATGGTGAATCTACAAGAATGGCCTTTATACAGACGACTGGAGAAAAATCAAAAAGCAGAGCGTTTAATAATTCATTAATAGAAAGTTCAGTTAAAAGTAAAGTTGCCGCAACAAAATTATCTGTCAGCGCAAATGGAGAAACATCTAGTGAGCATTCAAAGCAGACATTTCTAGATATTAATGGAGACGGTCTTCCGGATAAATTTAATACAAATAATTTTGAACTGAATATCGGAAACGGATTTGCAGGAAATGATTCCTGGGGGTCAGATATCAAACCAGAAGGTGTAGGAAATGGATTTGGACTGGGAGGAGGAATCAGTTTATTCAGAGGAAGCTTTGAATTTGGACTTAACTTCAGTTCTAATACAGGAACAACAACGAAAGAACTGGTTGACATTAATGGTGACGGATTAGCAGATAAGGTTTTATATTCAGGAAATACTGCGACAGTATATCTTAATTTAGGGGATAGAATGTCCAGCACGCCACTTAACTTAAGCTTTCAAAATGTAAATGATATTCATAAAGATATATCTATCAGTGTTGGAGGAAATGCAGCAGGAACTATTTTAATTCCTATTCCTATTGTTGCAGGAGTAAGCGGGCTGAAGCTGAACGTGACTTTAGGCGTTTCGAAAGGAAATTCAACCTCAAGATCCCATGCTACATTCAGAGATATGAATGGAGATGGCTATCCTGATTTTGTAAAATCTGATGATACAGATAATATTACTGTACAACTAAACCAAATTGGTACGACCAACCTTCTTAAAAAAGTAACCACACCAATGGGCGGTTCCTGGGAAGTTGATTATGAAAGAGTAGGAAACACCTATAATATG
The DNA here is from genome assembly GCF_019970085.1 of Chryseobacterium lathyri. Lineage (NCBI taxonomy): Bacteria > Pseudomonadati > Bacteroidota > Flavobacteriia > Flavobacteriales > Weeksellaceae > Chryseobacterium > Chryseobacterium lathyri. The sequence goes on from NZ_JAHXYG010000001.1 coordinate 488,427, forward strand.
CCTCAAAGTAAATACGTATTAAAAAGCGTAATTACTAATGACGGATTTACCGGGGATAATGCTTACAGTCCGGATGTATCAAAAGTTACGGTAAATTATGAAGAACCTTATCACAGCCGAAGAGAGAGAACTTTTTATGGATTTGGGAGTGTAACTATCAACCAAATTGACACAAAACAAGGAGGAGCTGCTTCAAATGTAGTTTATAGAAAAACCATTCAAGCCTTTAATAATACAAATTACTATTTAAAAGGAACTTTGTTTATTGAAAGACTTGTTGATTCTAATAATAAATTATGGACGGAGAAAAATAATCAATATAGCCTTAGATATATTAAGAATGTTAATTCTGATGAGCTTCCTTTAGAAAAAGAGGATGAAAAAACAGCAAATAATTATGCTTACTTTGTTTCAGCAGACATTTCAATATCTAATTTTTATGAAGGACAAGCGGCTCCAGGGAAATCGACCTCAACAACTATTGTAGGTTATGACCAATGGGGTGATGCCACTAATATAATTGATACTGGAGACCAACAGATAGGAGTTTCTACTGATGGAATATATACTTTAGTACAATATTCCAATGTTGATCCATCAGGATATGTAATTAGGCCAATTTCTGTAAAAAATACTCCAATTATAGGTAACAGCTTTACCAGAGAGAAAAAAGCAGAATATAACGCTAATGGTAATCTTTCTAAGATGACGGTTCTTAATCAGGGTGTGAATTACTCCGTTTATGATTTTGAGTACGATGTTTATGGAAATATAACTAAATCCACAGGACCTGCAAATGTGCAGAACCAAAGATTCTTCCAGCAATATACTTATGATGATAATGTAAAAACCTACCCGGTAAAAGTTCAGGATGCTTTCGGATACAGCAGCAAAACCCAGTATGATTTCCGTTTCGGAGTGCCTACTTATACTGAGGACATGAACCTTCAGCCAATGAAATATGTATATGATGCCAAAGCAAGAACTACTGAAATTACAGGGCCTTACGAATTATTTAACAATATTCCATGGACTATAAAATTTGAATACAATCCGATTACGGATGCTCCGCTTAATGCAACAAATGCACAGTCTTTTGCGACAACAAAACATTATGATCCGGAATATACAGACAGCACCATTAATACCATTACCATTGCAGATGGTTTTGGAGGGGCGGTTCAGGTGAAGAAAACAGGAGACATTCACAATGAAGGATTAAAATATATTGTGGCTGGTAAAGTAGAAGAAGATGCATTCGGAAGATCTTTAAAAACATACTATCCGACAACAGAAAGTATTGGAGCAGGAAACACTCAGTATAATGCATCAGTAGATAATATAGAACCTACGATTAATCAGTATGATGTATTAGATAGGGTTGTGTATACTAAACTCCCTGGAGAAAACTTATTCTCAACCGTTACTTACAGTTTTGGAACAGACGTTCAGGGAAGAAATATGTTTGAAACGATTTTCAAGGATGAATTGGGAAGCATTAAGAAAACATATACTGACATCAAAGGAAGAACAACTTCGGTTCATGAAGTTTCAAACACCGGGGATATCAAAACTCAGTTTACCCATGATGCTATCGGCGAAATTCTTCAGGTAAAAGATGTAAATGGTAATATTACAACATCCGTTTATGATGATTTGGGAAGAAGGGTTTCTTACACTCACCCTGATAGTGGAGTGACCACTTACAAGTATGATCCGGCAAATAACATGACTTCCAAAACCAATGCAGCCAATGAAACGGTAGAATATCAATATGATTATTCAAGGCTGAAAGAAGTTAAATATCCTTTATATCCGGAAAACAACGTAAAATATTACTACGGAAATGCATTGGATGCTTCAGCAATGGACAATAATGCAGTAGGAAGATTATGGTATCAGACAGATGCGACAGGAACGCAGTATCTGAAATACGGAAGGCTGGGTGAACTTACTTATCAAAGACGTTCAGTTGCAGTACCTGGAGCACAGGTTTACTGGTTCGGAACAGAATGGCAGTATGATACCTGGAACCGTGTGAAAACCATTACGTATCCGGATGGAGAAAAATTAACGTACAAATACAACAGAGCGGGTAACTTAAATAATGTTGCCTCTGTAAAAGACGGTAATTCCTATCCGATGATCAATAGTCTTGGATATGATAAATTTGAACAGAGAGTATACCTGAAAAATGGAAACGGTACGGAAACAACGTATGAATACGAGACAAACCGTAGAAGACTGCTGAAAATGTATGCTCAAAATACCAATACCAACAGGTTCTTCATGCAGAACGTATACCAGTATGATGTGGTATCTAACGTAATGCAAGTTCATAACAATGCCCCTGTCGTAAATGGTCTTTTAGGAGGAGGAACCAATTATGCATTCGGTTATGATGACTTGTACCGTCTGACTTCGGCTTCAGGAAACTGGAGAGGTATTAATACGCAGGCTCAGGAAGAACGTCACCGATATACCGTTGCCATGTCTTATGATAATATGCACAATATCATGAGCAAAACCCAGAAGCATGAATGGACGACAGGTGCAAGCAACAATAACTGGACGGCAATGGAGCCAACCTCTTACAGACTAAACTATAAGTATGAAAATTCTTCACATCCACACGCCCCTACAACCATTGTAGATGAACCTAATTTGGTACCATCGTCTACATGTTGCAATCCGGATGATCCGGGAGTGAAGTTCCAACATTATAAATATGATGCTAAAGGAAATCCTACGACTATTGAACAGGAAACATGTACTTATATTGAAGCAAAAGCGGTATATCAGTGGGATGAAGAAAATCGCCTTCGTTTTGTAGATACCAATCCTTCTACTCCTGAAGTTGACGGGGCAGCGATCTACACTTATGATGCGGGAGGAGAAAGAATTATTAAAGATGTGATGTATTCAGGAATGCTTTTCAGAACAAGAGCAGAACAGACAAATACATGGCCACAGACACTTATGACATACCATTCAGCAACTATTTACCCGAATGGACTGTTGACGATGAACCTTTATTTTGATAGTCTTGGAGGTGTATCACTTCCTCGTTATACAAAACATTATTATGCAGGAAGCCAAAGAATAGTAACTAAGAATGGAACAAGCGATAATATTGGAGTTTTTGATTGTAACTGGCTGATCATTCCGTTTTCAGGAAGTACCCCGCCGATTAATCCGGTCAATACATCAAATACCATTCTGCAGGCAGCTACTCAGGCTACTCTTGCGGTAATGCAGCAGAATAATATCACGCCACCACCTAATTACGGACAGAATGCAGGATACAATGGAGCTTGTGTTAATGATTATGTTGGAGATAAAGAAAAAGAAATCTATTGGTTCCATCCGGATCATTTAGGTTCCAGCAGCTTTATTACAGGTGCAGACGGAGAAGTAACCCAGAATATAGAATACTTCCCAAGTGGCGAAACCTTTGTGGAAAACCACAGAAACAGTAACTATAGCCCATATAAATTTAATGGCAAGGAACTTGATGCTGAAACTGGGTACTATTATTATGGAGCGAGGTATTATAATCCTAGAATTTCTCTATGGTTGAATGTGGATCCGTTGGCGGAACAAACAATGGAGCCTTATATTTATTGTGGAAACCACCCTATTAATTACATTGATCCTGATGGAAATTTTAGATTACCAGCAAATGCTACGAGAGAGCAAAAAAGATTATATAAAGAGGCAATAAAAACTATAAAAGCGGTGTTTCGAGATTCAGGATTTCGAGGAGCGTTCAAAGAGAAATTTGGTGTAGATGATAAAATGATACAGACAATGCTCAAAGATGGAGATGGGCCCACTGTTATAATGAATGAAAGTTTACTTGATTTGGGGAATTTTGATCCAGATGATCCCAATGTTATTAAAATAGATTCTGGCGTAGTAAACACGGTTTCAAAAAATAAAGGAAATAAAAAGTATATTGATAATTTAGCAGAAATTATAATTCATGAAGGTGGTCATTGGGCAGACTATGCAATTGACCATGTTTCCAAGGAAAAGGACCCACTTTTTAAGAAGAGTCTTAAATCAAAAGGTGTTAAGGGTGATATAGGAGATAATTGGGAAATTATTTATTTTGGAACAGATCTTCAATTTTCTGCTTCTGATCGTGATATAATTAGTGAAAAGTTTGATGGATTTAGGAGGAATAATGCTGCAAAAGATTTTAGGCAACAACGTGAAATCAGGGACTTGAAATCAGAAAAAAAGCCATCTATTTTAGATATTTATAAAAAACCAAAAGATAATTTGCGAACAGGAAATCGTTAAAGAGGATGTTATTAATCTAAAATTTCCAAATAGTATGAATTTTAAAACTAAAATAGTTATGATTTTATTATCCTCTTTATTAATTACGAATTGTAAGGAGGAAATGAAAAAATGTGTAAGTCAATCAACCGATACTAATGTAAAACTATATAATGATTTAACAGATCAGTTGATACCTTATTTTTTTAGAGAAGATTATTTAGGTGAAAAAAGATATTTTGATAGTTTAAGAGTTCATGATGATGATTTATATATCGAAGAGAAGACAAAAGCGCACAACGAACTTTTTAATCATCCTGAAAAATTTTGCAATTTGTATATAGATTCTACTAAAAATAAAAATACATATTTCGGGACACATAATACCGAAGTTTATTTAAGACGCATAAAAAGAACGAAGGATTCTTTTAAAGACTTTTCTAATAATCCAGATATTAAAAATTTAAGCATACGAAGTTCTATAAAAGCAAATCAATTTAATTTGTGTACCGCAAAAGTCCTAGATCTGGCAGAGTATGATAAACATACAAATGAATGTGAGATAGGAGTAGTATATTTTTCAGAGATTGTATTTGATCCTTCTAAAAGAAGAGCATTAGTTTTTGTTGACCATCGTATAAAAAATTATTTCCATAGAAATGCTGTATTTGAACTAAGATTGAATAATGATAATTATTGGGAAATAGAAGATTCTATGTTAGTGTCAACTTCCTAATTTCCGGATCTTTTCTTTTTTCCCCGCTGCGCAAAGTCTCCCGACTTTGAGTAACGATAAATAGAACAATGAAAAAACCACCGCAAAAGCGGTGGTTTTTTCATTTATAAAATACTTTGAATTTTCCTTTTTGCAATAAAAGCATCAATGACTGAAAAGATGTGGTTACGCCCTGAATAGCTTCAATTGAAAAATAAGGAGGATTAGCAACAATAATATTAAAATGTGGATAAGGTCAATGCTTTTGCCATCGCTGTTTTACCCACATTTTAACATTTACAACAACAGCGACAATACCGAGATAAAAACCACCGGAACCGGAAAATAAATCAATAAGAAAAAAAATATACCTTTGTGAAAGAAAATAGTCCGCTGGTCAGAGCGGACTATCCATAATTAAAATTACTGAAAGTGATTGCGCTACTATTGTTCACGCAGTCACTTTTTTACTTTCCGGTATTTTTAGAAACAATGACAAAACTTATCATCGCTAAAATAACCAGGAGAAGCATCCCTAAAAACAATATAGCATCGTTCATATCGCAAATATAATATCAGGATTTACCAAAAACATTTTTGCTTAATTTATGCGTTTAAACACTCTGTGCAAGCTTTTTCTATAAAGATAAAATATTGTGAAACCGTCTGTGTTCTCTTCTTTTTTGTAAGTAAATATTTTCTACATTTATCATTCAAAAACAAAAATGCCTCCATCAGAAAAAAACATCCCCACCCATCACCTCACCACAGAACAGTTTCAGCTAATGACTCTGGACACAGGCCATCCGGAGAATTTTAATGATATCCACCGGCATAATTTCTTTGAGATCATATGGTTTCGAGAAGTAAGAGAAAACAGCAGTCTGGAATTGGATTTTGAAAGTTATAGCCTCAAAAATAACCAGATCTGTATCATTGCACCCGGACAGGTATTCAATATGAAGTTAAAAGGGGAAAAAGGATATGTACTTGCCGTTAGCAGAGAAATATTCAGAGAAGCGTGCGATATTGAATCTATCTTGACTGGAGGAACAATTCCATTTTTATTGGATGAAGAAAATGAGGCAACCTGTAGTACGGTTATTTCGCTTATAGAAAAAGAATATAAAGGGACAGCAAGGATAGATTTATTAAAAACCTACCTGAGAGCATTCTGTATCATTATAACAGAACAGATCAGCTTGCAGGATCCTTCAATTAATGACAGGCAGCGTATCCATCAGCTGGTAAGCCTGATTGAAGAACATTATACAGCTGAAAAAGATACCCGTTTCTATTCTGATCAGATAAAAATCAGCACCCATCATCTCAACGATATTGTTCGTTTGTCCAGAGGAACGACTGTGAAAAAAATGATTGCTCAGAGACTTGTTTTGGAAGCTAAAAGGGAACTTAGCTTTGGTGCTTTAACCGTTAAAGAAATTGCTTTTAAACTGGGATTCAGCAACGCGTCTTATTTCTCACGTTTTTTCAAAAAACATACCGGCCGGAATCCGGAGGGATTTAAAGAAGGAAAAGCTTAATCTTCAGAAAGTTCTTTTAAATTCATTTTAAAATAATAAGTTTTCATAAAAATTACAAAATGTAATCCTCAGTTTGTGCTGGTCTTCCTTCAGTTACTGTATTGAAAAGCTATGTTTTTTACCGGAATTTTGCCAGGAGAAAAAACGATCTGTGTAGATCGTTGAATGATTGAACCCCTTTATGAGAAACTTAAGTATCGTAGTGTTTATTCTGGCACTGCTCAACACCCTGGAATCACTGAGTATAGATCTTTATCTGCCTGCTTTTCCAAGCATGGCCCAGATTTTTCAAACTGATATCGGACATATCCAGATCTCAATTTCTGTGTTTTTTGCAGGATTTGCTTTCGGACAATTACTTTGGGGACCTTTGTCTGACAGGACAGGACGTAAACCCATGCTGTACTGTGGACTTTTCCTTTTTATTGCAGGTGCTACAGCCATATTTTTTACAGAAAACATTTATATATTATGGGCGATGCGTTTTCTGCAGGCATTCGGTGGAAGTGCTGGAATTGTGATCGGGAGAGCAATCGTCATCGACCTTTATGACAGGCAGAAATCTGTAGCCATATTTTCGCAGCAGTCTCAGATCAGCGGAATTGCTCCTATTGTTGCACCGCTTCTGGGAAGTGTATTTCTTAAATTTTGGGGATGGAACAGTTCGTTTGCTTTTTTAGGAATAATGGGGCTAATTACCTTTTTTATGGTTTATAAATACGTTCCTGAGACCAATTCAAGAACATCTCTTTCTGATCTTCCCGAAGCCGAAAAAGGATTAAAGAACCATTTAAAAACAATTATTTCCAATAAAGAATTCATCAACAGCACGATGATTGGAAGTATTGCCTTCGCTTCCCTGATCATTTATATTTCCAATGCACCGTTTTTATTTATGAAACTTCACGGATTTTCCAGTGGAATCTTCAGCCTGATATTTGGTTTTAATTCATTAGCCTTAATAACCGCTGCATATATTACACCTAAATTAATAAAGAGAATAAGCGATACAAAGCTTTTACTAGCAGCTACCCTTATGCTGTTGATCGTATGCAGCCTGCATATCCTCATCGCTGCCGGAAATCTTTCAGTAGCACTGGAAATTATGATGTTATACCTTTCATTGCTGGCTATAGGAATTCTTTTTCCCATCACTTCTGCTCATGCTTTGTCTCCTTTTAAAGAAGGGCGAGGGACAGCTGCTGCTGTAATGGGTTTTATGCAGCTGATGGTTACTTTTTTACTTTCAGGACTGGCTGGACTTTTAGAAGCAGATTCCATTATGCCAATGGTTATTTTGCGTACAGGCATTGCATTCATTGCGGTTTGGTTTGCTTACCGCTCATTTAAGAATAAAAAAACCTCAGTATAATGAAATTCTAGTAGGTTTGAACTCATGTTGAGTGAAGTACTATTTGTATATTATCATACAGTTTTTCCGTTTGGTCATACTATTTGAGCACTTAATCAAGTAATTTTTGTAACCGCCTTCTAAAAGTATCTCTTTGCATAAAATTTAAATTATGAAGAGAAATCTTTTGGCAGCTGCCTGCTGTCTGCTCGGATATTGGGTCAGTGCACAATCCGGAATATCAGGAGAGCTTAAGACTGAATATATACCCTTTTCCAGTTACATACGTCCGGAAGACAGTGTGAAAACCAATTCTAAAAGTAACTTTAAAAGAGCAGATCTTAACCTCAGCATTCCATTGTCAATGAAAAAAGACAGCAGCGGAAAGATAAAAGCCTGGTCACTTTTACTTAGCGGGTCATACGCAAAAATGACCCATAAAGACTATGAAAAACAGCTGTTTCCTGATCAGATGCTGAATGCGCAGGCCGGAATCCAGCACATAAGACCATTAGGAAAAAAATGGAGCATGATGATGACAGCTACAGTTGGAGTTTACACCGATATGGAGCAGATAAGTTCTGACGATATTCTCGGACAGGGAGGAGTATTATTTATCAGACACTTCAATCCCAATCTGGCTTTGGGAGGAGGACCTGTATTGACAACTGCCTTTGGAGTTCCTATGATATTACCGTGGATCTATTTCGACTGGAAAACAAATGGTAAAATTAAATTCAACATCAACTTTCCGGAAGGAATGGAAGCAGGCTACCTGTTTTCGGACAGATTTGCTTTAAAAGCTGTGGTCAACCTCAGCGGAATGACTGTAGAAAGAAGTAAAGACGGAAAATCCATGTTGTTGGGCTACCAACAGATCACGGCCGGAATCAGGCCAGAGCTGAAGCTCAATGACAAGCTAAGCCTTCGTCTTACAGGAGGAACAGCACTGTTGAGAAGTTTCAATGAAAACGACAGAAAGATCAAAAGTATTTTCAAAGACAAAAAAATAGCAGATCCCAAATTTGCCACCACATTTTATGCAGCCGTATCGCTGAGGTGGAATTTGCCTTAAGTGATTAAGATGGAAGATGGGGGTGGGGAGATGGGAGTGACTATCCAACGATTATTAACTTGTTGTCAATTGATTAAACACGATTCACCAAAGTGTATAAATAAAAGAGCGATGTTCTTAACGGCTTCAATAACTTCCCGCTCCAATCTCCCATCCTTATTCATATAATTTGATGAGATAGGTTTAAATAGAAAAGTAGAACATTTAATTTTCGAGAATAACCATCATCCAGCCTCCCTCTTCCTTTCCAAATCTACTTACTAATAAGCTTCTTATACACCACCTGATTAAGCAGTTCTTCTTTTCGGGTGCGGGAAATAGGAAGCTCTGTTTTATTGATGTAAAGACGTCCGCCTGAGATCATGTCGATATGGATGATATTGATCAGGAAAGATTTGTGGATCCTGAAAAAATGTTCGGATGGCAGAGACTCTTCAACAGCTTTCATTGTTTGATGAATGACCAGAGATTTGTCTTTAAAGTGCAGTTTCGTATAGTTCTGCATGCTTTCAATATACAGGATATCTACCCAAGAGACTTTTATGAAGGTATCAGATTGTCTTACATACAGAAAAGGATCATCAAAAGGGGAGTTCTTCTTCATCTTTTCAGAAACAATAAACTGCTGTTGTGCTTTGTTCACGGCCTGATAGAAACGGTTAAAGGCAATAGGTTTCAGAAGATAATCCACAACCTGCAGCCGGTAACCTTCCAGGGCATATTCGGAATAGGCGGTTGTGAGAATGCATAAAGGAGGATTTTCAAGCTGTTCCAGAAACTCAAGACCGCTTAAGTAAGGCATATTAATATCCAGAAAAAGAAGGTCAATTTCTTTTTCCTTCACTATGGCGTCGGCTTCCAGTGCTGTGGCACAGGTGCCTTCAACGGATAAAAAATCAATCTGATCCGCCAGCTCTTTCAGGTGAAATCTGGCCAAAGGCTCATCATCGATGATCAGACATTTTATTTTAGGGATATTACTGCTCATTATTGTCAGATAATTGTAAGGTTAGAGTTACTTTGTATATATTATCAGCTGTCACAATCGTAAGTTCGTGAGCATTCGGATACTGTAATTTTAAACGCTTTTGTACATTTTGAAGTCCAATCCCGCCGGAGCCGTCCTTCTTTTTATAGGTTGCTGGTTCCGAACAAGAGTTTTCGGCATAAAACAAAAGAAAACCGTCCTTCTCTATACAGGAAATCTTTACATAACCTTTATGACCGGGCAGTCTGCAGACATACTTAAATGCATTCTCGATAAATGGAACCAGAAGAAGAGGAGCAATAAACGACCTGTTATTTCCGGTACTCCAGTCTGCATTCACTTCCAGTTCATTTCCCCATCTTAGCTTTTCAACTTCTACCAGATTCTGCAGGTGTTCAATATCCTTATCCAGAGGAACAAGGTTCTGACTGCAGTGATAGAGCTGATAACGGAGAATATCTGAAAATTTGAGCAGCAGATAATCAGCAAGTTTTGTATCCGTTTTCATCAGAATATGAATATGATTCAAAATATTGAAAACCACATGAGGGTTGATCTGGTCCTGCAGCAGTTTGAGCTGATTTTCTAAATGAGCCTGCTGAAGAAGAATATGATCCCGTTCTATTTTTCCGTGTTCCTGATAAAACTTGATGCCGCAAGTAGATCCATTGATGAGAAATGAAGCGGGGAGCGCCAGATAAAAACCCTTCCATAAGAAAGGAAGATGATCGGTAAAGTCGGCTGGAAGCTGATTTTTTGAGCCTATTTCAATATAAGTGAAGATCAGAGAATAGATGAAGCTCAATAAAAGGATGACTCCTGTAGCCTGGATCAGAAATAATTTCATTTTTTTTAACCGCAATGCTTTTGGAAGGAGTTTGGTAGTAAGAAAATGAGTGAAAAAGAATGAAGAGACCACCAGAGCAATTGTTTGGAGTACGGATGAAACCTTGTCAGAACTAGCCTGAAAGTTGATATACACTGCAGCTGCAAAAACGAGCCAGAAAATAGCAACAAAAAAATATTTTTTTAAAATTAAAGGTTGTGTCATGGATAAGATAACGTAGGTTATAAAAAATTAGAAACTGCAGGGCGCAGTTTCTAATAGGTAAAGGTACTTTAAGTTTTTAGAATAAGAAATATCCTATCCCGAGTGTAAAGCTGTTGGGTTTAGATTTAAACTCCTTACTGATGCTCGTAAGTCCTGTTTCATATCTGAGGTCTGCTGTAAAGTTTTTGTAATCTACTCCGATACCTCCCGTAATTCCGATGTTAGATTTATCAAAGCTTTTAAAGCCTTCCTGCAATGCTTTGGATGTCGACAGATTATTTTTAAATGCATAGCTGTAAACTCCTCCGGCAAAGGCTCTTATATTGAAATCCTGGATATTGATCAATTTATAACCGATTACTATCGGAATGTCAATAGAGTTCCAGGTAAGCTTTGGAGTGCTTCCGTCTTTGGAGTTGTAAGAGGTCTTCCTCTTGTTGAATAAAGCTTCCCCCTGCACATATAGGCTTCCAATATCCATTCTTGTCATAATTCCTCCCTGATATCCAAAACCGTATTTTCCTTCCAGTGCAGAAGACTCTGTTGAGGTTTTTGTATAGGTTGCCCCACCCTTTATCCCGATGTGGAAAGCCGGAGTCTGCTGTGCTTTAGTCTCAACCGAGCATGTGATACATAATAAAAGTGAGCTTAGTGCTAAAATCTGCTGTTTCATAAATTGTTGTTAATAATCTGGTGCAAAACAACAACTATGAAGAATGAGATAAAACTTTATTTGATGAACGGCAGGGATGCTTGGATGAGGATCATTTTTTGGCTGAAAAGATTATAAAAAAAATCGGAAGGGTTTGGCTTCCGATAAGTATGGGTTAAAAAGGTTCTTCTTCGCAGATCGTTGGAGGAATGCATCCGCCTGTTCCGCCGCCGCCCGGGTTTCCACCACCTCCTACGGCAATACAGCTTCCCGGATTTCCATCATCGTACATCTCACAGGCTTTTCCGAAGGTACATTCACAGTCTGTCCAGCAGTACGCAGAATCGCCATTCATGTGGCAGCCGCCTATTCCATTTCCAAGGATTGTGGAAAGATCTTTTCTCAAAAGTTTTTTCATTTTTCTCATAATAAATTGATTTTTAAGTTAATAGTTTGATGTATAAGTAAATATAATCAAAAAATTAAATATTTTTCATCAACAGGAGAAATAATGAGTGGAAATTTTACGCAAGACAAAAGAAGCAACCCACTGCATCTGCAATGGGTTGATCTGTTTTATTTACTGAAATTTAATTGTAAAGGAAGGTTCACTACAGAAAGTACCGGCCGTCCATTCGATTCTGCGGGCTTCCATTTGCCCTTATCTTTAATACGGTAAAAAGCTGCTTCTATAAATGCGTTTACATCTTCGTTATTGCCTTTTACTTTCACATGATATGCATTCCCTTTAGAGTCTAAAGTGAATTTTAAAGTTATTTTATAAGGATTAACGGCAAAATTCAGGAAACTGAGGTCTACTGCTTCATTTAAAAGCTTTTGAAACGAAGCTTTTCCGGTTGCATACTCGGCTTCCTTGGTGATCTTCGGAGCCACAGGAGGCGGAACATCCGTTACTGCTTTGTTTTCCTCTTCATAAATTTTATCTAAAGCATTTTTATATGCCGATATTTTCTCCTCAGTAATAAGCCACTCCTGCTTAGTTTTTAAATCATTAGGCTTAGGGTATTTTTTATACAGAGCCTTTTTCTTTCTTTCATAACGGGAATCGGCTTTATCAAATTCAGAGATCTGTGCCTGGCTGAATACAAAAGATATAATGAATACTAATGCTAAGAGTCTTTTCATAACCTATTAAGCTTTAACAATATTAATGATCACCTCAACCGCCTTCTCCATGCTTTCCAAAGCAACATATTCGTAAGGACCGTGGAAGTTCATTCCCCCTGCGAAAATATTCGGACATGGCAGCCCCATATAAGAGAGCTGAGCTCCGTCTGTTCCTCCTCTGATCGCTTTGATTTTAGGTTCAATACCAGCTTCTTTCATGGCCTTTGCAGCAAGATCGATGATGTGCATTTTTCCTTCAAACTGCTGCTTCATGTTTCTGTACTGTTCTTTTATTTCCACCTCGGTAGTGCCTGCACCGTATTTTTGGTTGAATTCAGCCACTTTTTCCTCCATGAATTTTTTTCTGGCTTCATACTTTTCCTCATCATGATCACGGATGATGTATTGAAGCTTAGCCTCAGAAATATCAGCTGTAATATCCATTAAATGATAGAATCCGTCAAAACCTTTAGTCGTAGCCGGAGTTTCATTCTCTGGAAGCATCTGGATAAATTCAGCGGCTAAAAGGCTTGCATTCACCATTTTTCCATAAGCATAACCCGGGTGAACGCTTAATCCGTGGATTTTTACCACAGCTCCGGCAGCATTGAAGTTTTCATATTCCAATTCTCCCACTTCACTTCCATCCATAGTATATGCCCATTCTGCACCGAATTTAGCTACATCAAATTTATGCGCTCCTCTGCCGATCTCTTCATCAGGAGTAAATCCTACAGCAACTCTTCCGTGCTTAATTTCCGGATGTGCAATAAGATATTCCGCAGCAGTTACAATTTCTGCACAGCCAGCCTTATCATCAGCTCCTAAAAGCGTATTCCCGTCAGTCGTGATCAGGGTTTGTCCGATATATTTTTTTAAGCTTTCAAATTTTGAAGCGGATAGTGTAAATCCTGTGGCCTGATTCAGAACAAGATCACTTCCGTCATATTTTTTCCAAATCTGTGGTTTTACATTTTCACCACTGAAATCCGGTGAAGTGTCATAATGTGAAATAAAACCAATCGTAGGCCTGTTATCATCTTCTAGGTTAGAAGGAATATATCCCATAATATAGCCATTGTCATCAAGAGAAACATCTTCCAGACCAATAGTTTTCAGTTCCTCAGTAATATATTTTGCAATGTCCCACTGGCGTGGAGTAGAAGGAGTCGTTTCGCTTTCTGCATCACTGGTTGAATATATTTTTACATAAGTGAGAAAACGGTTCAGTAATTTCTCTTTCCATAATGGGTTGAATTCTATTATACTCATCGATCATAAATTTCCAACAAATATACAATGTAAATTTTTCAAATTTAAAATTTAGGCCATCTTTCTGGCATCTTTCAACCCGTAAAAGTGTTTCATTTTTTCAATTCCAAACAGTGATTTCGATAATCAAATAAATTATCATAACTTGCATCAATTATGATGTCCAAACGTTGCAAATATGCATTGAAAGCAATGGTAAGATTGGCAAGAAACTACAACCAGGGGTTTTTGTCAACTGCTATTATTGCACAGGATGAAAATATTTCAAAAAAGTTTTTAGAACAGATTCTTCTTGAACTTAAAAGAGCCAAGCTGGTCAACAGCAAGCAGGGAACAGCGGGCGGCTACTACCTCCTGAAGTCACCTGATGATATTTCATTGGCAGATATCTACCGGATTTTTGAAGGACCAATTGCCTTAACTCCCTGTATTTCAATAAATTTCTATGAACCTTGTGACGACTGTGTCGATGAAGCAACATGCTATCTCAGAAATGAACTGATCATAGTAAGAGAAAAAACAAGAAAAAGTATGATGGAAGCTACCCTTACTTCCTTTATAAAAAACAGCTGAAAATTTTTTTAATTTTTATATACTAGTAATTTGGTAGGATAACTAGGATTTATATATATTTGCAGAAGTTAATTTCAATTTAAAAATGGAAAACGCTCTGAAAATAGAATTCAATAACCTTCTCGAAAATGCCTCTACAGGTGTTTTGAGTGCCGATTTTTTGCAGGTTCTGGCAGAAAAATATCCGGGAGAAGTTATATTTTCTACCAGCTTCAGCTATGAAGACCAGGTTGTGAATCATCTGATAAAAAATCTTGATATTGATATTTTCACGCTTGATACGGGAAGACTTTTTGAACAGACCTACGAAACCTGGACCTCATCCAGAGCATTCTTTAAAAAAAATATAAAAGCCTATTATCCGGATCCGGAAGCCCTGCAGAAATTTGTCTCAGAAAACGGACCGGATTCCTTTTATCAGTCCGTGGAAAATAGAAAAGCTTGCTGTAATATCCGAAAGGTTCAGCCTCTGAAAAAGGCCCTTCAGGGATATAAGGTCTGGATTACAGGCTTAAGGTCTCAGCATTCTGCGGGCAGGAAAGAAATGCCGCAGCTGGAGTGGGATCCAGATCATCAGATCATTAAGTTTCATCCTATCCTTCACTGGACCACGGAACAGGTGGCAGACTATGTAAAAACACATCAGCTTCCTTATAATCACCTTCACAAAAAAGGGTTTGTAAGCATCGGATGTGAACCCTGTACCAGAGCGATCAAAGAGGGCGAAGATTTCAGAGCCGGCCGATGGTGGTGGGAAGATGCTGACAAGAAAGAATGCGGCTTACATGTTCATCAATAAAAATATACTATGTCATTATATAAATTAAACTATTTAGATCAGCTAGAATCTGAGTCCATTTATATCCTCAGAGAGGTTGCAGGACAGTTTGAGCGTCCGGCATTACTGTTCAGTGGCGGAAAAGACAGTATTGTTCTGGCTCATCTGGCAGCAAAAGCATTTCCTCACGGAAAGATCCCTTTTACATTCGTCCATATTGATACCGGACACAATTTTCAGGAGGTTTTAGATTTCAGAGATCAGCTGGCTGGAGAACTGAATGTGGATTTGGTTGTACGGAAAGTAGAAGATACCATTCAGAAAAGAAAACTTACAGAACCTAAAGGTAAATTCCCGAGCCGCAACTGGCTGCAAACCTTTACATTGCTTGATGTAATTGAAGAGTTTGAGTTCGACGCATGCATAGGAGGAGCAAGGAGGGATGAAGAAAAGGCCCGTGCAAAAGAGAGAATATTTTCTGTAAGAGATGAATTCGGACAATGGGACCCCAAGCTCCAACGTCCCGAGCTTTGGAATATTTTTAACGGAAAAATCCATAAAGGAGAGAATGTAAGAGTTTTCCCAATAAGCAACTGGACCGAATTGGATGTATGGAACTACATCCGTAGAGAGCATATAGACCTGCCATCTATTTACTTTTCGCACGAAAGAGAAGTCGTAGATCTTAATGGACAATGGATCGCTAATTCTGAGTTTGCCGTACTGGAAGAAAGTGACATTGTAATAACAAAACGGATCCGTTACCGCACCGTAGGTGATATGACCTGTACAGCAGCTGTAGAATCTGAAGCGGCAACCGTTGACAGGGTAATTGAAGAAATTGTAGCCACCAGAATCTCAGAAAGAGGAGAGACCAGAATTGACGACCGTGTTACAGAAGCGGCCATGGAAGACCGGAAAAAAGGAGGCTATTTCTAATAGGTAATCAATCTGACATTACTTATCATGTATCACTCATAAATAAAAAATCGTGGATATATTAAGATTAATAACAGCAGGAAGCGTAGATGACGGTAAAAGTACCCTCATTGGAAGACTGCTTTACGATAGCAAAAGCATTTTACAGGATCAGCTGGAAGTACTTGAAAAACACTCTAAAAACAAAAATGATGATGGGGTAGACCTTGCTCTTTTAACGGATGGGCTCCGTGCAGAAAGAGAACAGGGAATCACCATTGATGTCGCTTACCGGTATTTTTCGACATCAAAAAGAAAATTTATTATTGCAGATGCTCCGGGGCATGTTCAGTATACCCGAAACATGATTACCGGAGCTTCTAATTCAGATCTTATGGTTATTCTCATTGATGCCCGTAAAGGAGTCATTGAGCAGACGAGGAGACATTCCATTATTGCTTCATTACTTAAACTGAAAAAAGTAGCTGTTGCGATCAATAAAATGGATATGGTGGATTATTCGGAAAATGTTTTTGAAACGATTAAAACAGATTATTCCAAGATCGCAGAAGGCTTAGGTTTAAATGATGTTACCTATTTCCCGATTTCAGCATTGAAAGGGGATAATATCGTTTCCTTATCTCCTGTTACAGGCTGGTATAAAGGAAGTTCCCTTCTTGAATACCTGGAAGAAGTGCAGCTTGATCAGGAGCAGAACAGTGGCAGCCGTTTTCAGGTGCAGTATGTCATCCGTCCGCAGACCGAAGAATTGCATGATTACCGCGGTTATGCCGGGCAAGTCGTCAGTGGAAGCTTTCAGAAAGGAAATAAAATAGCCATACTTCCGGCTGGAATAATCACTGAAATTATAGCAATAGAAGTGAATGGTGCTGAGGTTCAGGAGGCTTTTGAAGGACAGCCTGTTGTTATTCAGATTAAAGAAGATATAGATATTAGCAGAGGAGATTTCTTTACCTCGGCAGAAGAACTTCCCAATGTGGAAAAAGAAATAGAAGTATTGCTGTGCTGGCTTGATCATAAAGCCCTGCAGCCGGGAAATAAATACCTGCTGCAACATCACAGCAGGCAGTTAAAAGCTGTGGTAAAACAGGTCGATTATAAGATCAATGTCAATACACTGGAAAAAGAAACGGCAGAAGAGGGCATCAGGCTCAATGAAATTGCAAAAGTAACCATACGGACGGCGCAGCCTTTAGTATTTGATGATTTTATAAGCAATAAAAAAACAGGATCCGCTATTCTGGTAGATGAAACGTCCAATGCTACCGTTGCAGCCTGTATAATTCAGTAGAAATGAAAATATCAGATCATTTTATTAAGAAGATTCTTGAAAAAAAGCAAATCAGTTCCACCCGGTTCTTTGATCAGAACAAAATGGAAAATTTTGTCACAGAGCTGTACAATCTCCTGTTTCTTCCCAA
This sequence comes from Chryseobacterium lathyri, assembly GCF_019970085.1. Taxonomy (NCBI): domain Bacteria; kingdom Pseudomonadati; phylum Bacteroidota; class Flavobacteriia; order Flavobacteriales; family Weeksellaceae; genus Chryseobacterium; species Chryseobacterium lathyri. Next base: position 506,201 of record NZ_JAHXYG010000001.1, read on the forward strand.
ACAGGTAAACACGGGTGATCAGCTTTACAATGATTTTGAAATACTGAGTAAACTTCTTTTTGATTTAATAGGAAGTACAGAGATTGATGAGGTTTCCGTTGAAAATCAAACCAATGCTTTTTTTCTGGCCTTGCCTGATATTTATGATAAACTGATTCTCGATGCTGAATCTATCCTGGAGTTTGATCCCGCAACAGAGTCTTTGGAAGAGATACTTCTCTCTTATCCCGGCTTTTTTGCAACCTATGTCTATAGAATTTCGCATCAGCTTTGGATTCAAAAAGTAAAAACACTGCCACGCATAATCTCAGAATATGCGCACAGCAGGACAGGAATAGATATTCATCCGGGGGCGGTTATTGGAGAACATTTCTTTATTGACCACGGAACCGGGATTGTGGTTGGAGAAACAACGGTTATTGGCAATCATGTGAAGCTATATCAGGGAGTAACATTGGGAGCCTTACATGTTTCAAAAGATAAAGCCAATGAGAAAAGGCACCCCAATATTGAAGATCACGTGATTATTTACTCAGGGGCAACCATTTTAGGAGGAGATACAACCATCGGCAGAGATAGCATCATAGATGGAAATGTGTGGATTACCCAAAATGTACCTTCCAATTCCTTAGTCTATAATAAAAGTGAAATAAAAATAAAAGATAACGGACCGCTTCCTGAATCTTTAACATTTGTGATATAAACAACAAAACAACATAAAATTGAATCGGTATGAAGTTCCAAAACACATTAGAAACCATCGGAAATACCCCGGTTGTAAAAATTAATCAGCTTTTCGGTGCCGGACATGAAGTCTGGATCAAGCTGGAAAAAGCAAATCCGGGCGGAAGTATCAAAGACAGAATTGCTTTGTCAATGATCGAAGATGCTGAATCTAAAGGTCTTCTGAATAAAGACAGCATCATTATAGAGCCTACAAGCGGAAACACAGGAATTGGACTTGCCCTGGTAGCTGCTGTAAAAAACTATAAGCTGATTCTCGTGATGCCGGAAAGTATGAGTTTGGAACGCCGTAAAATTATGGAATCATACGGAGCAGAATTCGTTCTGACTCCTAGGGAAAAAGGAATGAAAGGAGCCATTGAAAAAGCGGAAGAACTGGCAAAGGAAACCCCGAATTCATGGATCCCAAGGCAATTTGATAACCCGGCTAATGTAAAAGTGCATGTTGAAACCACCGCCCAGGAAATCCTCAAAGACTTTCCGGAAGGACTCGATTACCTTATCACCGGAGTCGGAACAGGAGGACATATCACCGGAATTGCAAAGGTACTTAAGCAGAAGTTTCCCCATATTAAAGTAATTGCTGTTGAGCCCGAGCTATCTCCCGTACTCAGCGGAGGTGCCCCCGCTCCACATCCTTTGCAGGGTCTGGGTGCAGGATTCATTCCTTCCATACTTGATACAGCCCTATTAGATGAAATTGTTCAGATTAATAAAGACGAAGCTTTTGAATACACAAAAAATGCCGCCAAAAAAGAAGGTCTTTTCGTTGGGATTTCCACAGGAGCAGCTTTAGCAGCAGTAGCAAAAAAACTGCCTGAAATCCCGGACGGATCTACCATTCTTACGGTAAACTATGATACAGGCGAAAGATACCTGTCCATTGAAGGACTGTTCTAGAACCCACCAATAAAAAAATTAAAAATGAAACATACTAGTAGTTCACCACAGGTTTTCCTTGTCGGTGCAGGACCCGGCGACCCTGATCTGATCACTGTGAAAGCGGTAAAAGCTATTGCTGCTGCCGACGTTATCTTATGCGACCGTCTTGTAAGCCCTGAAATAATAGACCGTTATGCCAATAAAAAAGCCGAAATTATATATGTTGGAAAAGAATGCAGTAAAAATGCTTCTACACCGCAGTCCCGCATCAATACATTAATTGTGGACTATGCTTCCCTGGGAAAAACCGTGGTAAGGCTTAAAGGAGGGGATATATCCTTTTTTTCCAATGTTCTGGATGAATTGAAAGCTTTGAAAGAGCATCATATACCATTTGAAATTATCCCTGGAATTACAGCAGCTTCAGGAGCAGCAGCCTATGCCGGAATACCTTTAACGGCAAGAGGGTATGCCACATCCGTACGCTTTCTGACCTATTATAAAACAGAAATTCTCAGTGATGAGTACTGGAAAGAACTGGGAATATCAGAAGATACTCTTGTTTTTTATATGTCTAAAGGAAACCTCAATGGCCTGGTAGATAAATTCTTAGCACTAGGCAAAACTGATGAGAAGAAGATTGCGGTGATTGAACAGGCTACCACCCCTTATCAGAAAGTACATACCTCATCCATAGAGGATTTTCATGCAAAATTCGGGAATAAAGATTTTATATCTCCATCATTGGTCGTGATAGGGAAAGTAGTTAACCTTCACGATGAGTTTTCCTGGCTGAAAACACCTATACAGGAAGGGATTTACTTTAAATCTGTAACAAACGGAACTCTGGTGTCAAACCATCAAAACCTATTCGAATATGCTGTCTGAAATTAAATTAAAAGCCCTTAAAGAAATATCCGGCGATTTTTCAAGGGATGAAGCGGTCTGGGCCAGCGGTTTTCTGGCAGGCCTTGCAGGATCATATGCTACAGTACAGGAAGATTTTACACTTGCAACTCATACCGAAACAGTTTCTGCAAAGAAAATTACCCTTGCCTATGGTACTGAAACCGGAAACAGTAAGAAGCTCGCGGTAGAACTTGCGGGAATCATCAAGAAGAAAGGTATTCAGGTAAAGCTGGCAGACCTTTCCCAATACAAACCGAAAGATCTTGCTAAAGAAGATTTGTTCTTCATTATTATCAGTACTCAGGGAGAGGGTGATCCACCTATTCTTGCCAAAAAGTTTTATGATCATATTCATGAAAATGACTTGAATATCAGTAATTTGAAATTCGGAGTCCTTGCTTTGGGAGATAGCAGTTACCCTCTGTTCTGCAAAACCGGGGAGGACATCGATTCCCGTTTTGAAATACTGGGTGCACAGCGTATTCTTCCTTTAAAAAAATGTGATATTGATTACGAAGAGGAAGCTCATACCTGGGCTGAACATATTCTGGATGTTGCTAATAAAACGAAAGAAAGCAGTCATAAAAGCACTGTTACTCCCAAAATATCAACCGGAAGAAAAAAGTACCAGGGGAAAATTTCAACAATCATCAATTTAAATGACATTGGGTCTGATAAAGAAACCTATCACATTGAAATAGAAACAGAAGAACCTTTAGTCTATAGCCCAGGGGATGCATTGGGCGTTATTGCCCTCAACCCGAAACATGAAGTGGATGAGATCATTGCCCTAACCGGGATTGATCCTCAGAAACAGATTACAACCGCCAAAATTACAGCCGGCGCAGAAGAACTTCTCTACAAACATCTTAATATCAGCTACCTGCTTAAAACAACAGTAGCTCAATATGCACAGACCACTGGGCATCATATCCCTGAAGTGAGGTTAAGCCTTCTCGATTTGCTGAGGATTTATCCTGTAAAAAATGCCGATGAATTTGAACAGGTACTTAAGTTTTTAACCGGGCAGTCACCACGTTTATATTCCATTTCTTCATCGCTGGAAGCTCATGGTGATGCAGACATTCACATCACGGTAACAAAATCCGAGTTTTTTATTAATGATAAAAAGCAGAACGGACTCTGCAGTAGTTTCCTTGCTGAATTTAAGGAAGGAGAAAACCTTGAATTCTATATTCAGGAAGCCAAACATTTCAGATTACCCAAGCCGGATAAAGATATCATTATGATTGGTCCCGGAACCGGCATTGCGCCTTTCAGGTCTTTTCTCTACGAACGGGATGCCCTTGGAGCAGAAGGCAGAAACTGGCTTTTCTTTGGTGACCGGACATTCGTTTCAGATTTTCTTTATCAGGCCGAACTACAGGACTTTCTGAAAACCGGGACATTAACTCATTTAGACCTGGCTTTTTCCAGAGATACAGCCGAAAAAATATACGTTCAGCACAGGCTGGAGCAAAAAGCACAGGAGGTCTATCACTGGTTGGAAAGCGGAGCATCACTCTACGTATGCGGAACAAGAGATCCTATGAGCAAGGATGTTGAAAAAACCATTCTGAACATTATTCAGGATAAAGGAAAACATAGTGTAGAAGAAGCTCAGGCTTACCTGGAAGAACTGGAACTCAGCGGCAGATATGTAAAAGATGTGTACTAAATCATAAACGGATCAATATGACAGATAAGAATAACCTTTCCCCTGTAGAAAGGATCAAGACCAGCAGTAACGGACTTAGAGGAACTTTAAAAGAAAGCCTTTTGGACGATTTTACGGGAGCTATCAGAGAAGATGACCAAACACTCATCAAGTTTCACGGGATGTATCAGCAGGATGATCGGGACAGACGTGAAGAAAGAGTCGCCAAAAAACTGGAATGGCTGTACTCCTATATGATTCGTTTGAGGCTTCCGGGAGGTTTTTTAACTTCTGAACAATGGGCAGGACTTCATGAAATTGCAGAAAATCATTCCACAGGAGTGATCAAAATTACCACCCGCCAGACCATTCAGCTGCACGGAATTTTAAAATCTCATGTAAAACCGACCATTCAGAGCTTCAATTTGCAGCATCTGGATTCCATTGCAGCATGTGGTGATGTGAACAGGAATGTGACCTGTACCTCAAATCCTTCCGAATCGCCCTTGCATCAGGAGGCTTATGAATTAGCGGGGAAAATAAGCGAAATGTGTCTGCCCAAAACAAAATCATATTATGATCTGTGGATCGATGACGAATTGGTTGTTGACAGAAAAGCAGAGGAAGACCCCCTATACCAAGACAGATATCTGCCCAGAAAGCTGAAAATTGGAATTGCCGTTCCTCCCAATAACGATGTAGATGTTTTTATTAATGACATAGCGCTGATTGCTGTCATTGAAGATCATAAAATTGTCGGTTATAATATTGCGGCAGGTGGAGGATTGGGGGCCACACATGGAAATGATGCAACCTATGCACGCCTTGCATCTCTCCTGGGTTTTGTAGATACAGAAGAAAAAGTATTGAAAGCGGTGTATGAAATTATCACAGTACAGCGTGACTTCGGGAACAGAAGCGACAGGAAATTATCAAGGTTAAAATATACAATAGACAAACTGGGTATCGAGGGATATAGAACTGAAGTAGAAAAAAGATGTGGTTTCAGTTTTGAACCTGCCAGGGAATTTAAGTTTGAGCAGAGAAAAGACCGTTACGGCTGGGTACAGAATCATGAAGGAAAATGGTTTTATACTTTATTCGTAGAACACGGACGTGTACTTGATACAGATGAATATCCTTTAAAATCAGGGCTGTTAAAAATTGCTGAAACCGGGAAAACCAATTTCCGCTTTACCTGCAATCAAAACCTGATCCTGTCTGATATTCTGGAAAATGATAAAGCTGAAATTGAGGTTCTTCTGAAAGAATCAGGAATTTCAACCTATACCGATGAAGCCAGCGCACTTCGTAAAAATTCCGTTGCCTGCGTAGCATTGAATACATGTTCATTGGCTTTGGCAGAAGCGCAGCGCTATTTACCCTCTTTAGTCACCAAAATAGAGCCTGTCCTTGAAAAATATGGCCTTCAAAACGAAGATATTACCATCAGGATGACGGGGTGTCCCAATGGGTGCGGAAGATCACCTAATGCCGAAATTGGATTCGTGGGTACAGCATATGGCAAATATAATCTTCATATCGGCGGGGACAGACTGGGTACGCGCCTGAATACAAAATTTAAAGAAAACATCGGTGAAGAAGAAATCATAGAAACCCTCGACCAGCTTTTCAGAATCTATTCGGAAGAGAGAAGTACAGAAGAAACATTTGGTGATTTCTCCTACCGTTATTTACAAACCGCAAAATAAAAAATATGATCAACCTCTTTTACAGACAGACAAAAGCTAGACAACATGATCAGAATCTTTTAGGGATCCGAATGTGTATGTGCTGTTCATTAATTGACAACGCATAAAATCATTTTTCAACCCTAAAATTAAAAACAAGTGAAATCCATACACCACCCATATTTTAAACATAAAATCCATCTTATACTGTTTACCCTTTCCTTCACCGGCTTTGTACAGGCGCAGCAGCTTATCGAAGTAAGCGGCACGATCAGGCATACAGACACCCAAAAAGGAATTGCCGGAGCAAACATCCGGGTAGAAAATACCCAGGATGCAGCAGTAACCGATCAGGATGGAAACTTTCAGCTGAGAACAAGGGTGAAAATACCCTTCAGAATTGCCATTGCCAAAGAAGGCTTTGCCACTCAGACTACTGAAATATTGTCATTGTCCAGTAAAATTGCAGTAGAATTGAATCCTCAGAACACCATCATTAATGAAGTGGTGATTTCCGCTTCACGTGTTCCCGAAAAGATACTGAGATCTCCGATTGCTATTGAAAAAATTGATATTAAAACCATCAGGGAAAGTCCGGCCGCTTCATTTTACGAAACATTGGAAAATGTAAAAGGGCTGCAGCTTTTGACCTCAAGCCTTACTTTAAAAGTTCCCAATTCCAGAGGATTCAATTCTCCGAATAACTTCCGGTTTATGCAGCTGGTTGATGGTGTCGATGTGCAGTCTGCCACGCTCGGAGTTCCGCTGGGAAATGCAATAGGGCCTACAGAACTGGATATCCAGTCTATGGAAATTACTCCCGGAGCCGCTTCCGCTTTGTATGGAATGAATGCTGTGAACGGATTGGCGAGTCTTCAGACAAAAGATCCGTTTACCTCGGAAGGAGTAAGTCTTTATTTCAGAGGCGGAGTGAATCATGTGGACAATGTGAATCATAAAACCGCTTCTTTAGGAGAAAGCGCTGTCAGAATTGCAAAAGTTTTTAATAAGAATTTTGCTGTAAAGATCAATGCCTCTTATTTCAGCGGAGTTGACTGGATCTCAGATAACCGTACAGATCAGAACCCCAATTCACTGATTACTGCCAATCCAAACTTTTCCCTGGCGAATAACCCGGCTGAAGATCTCTGGAATAAATACGGTGATGAAAGAAACAACAGGACATCGGTAAAAGTGAATTATAATGGAAAGCCAACCACCTTTAATGTTTCAAGGACAGGATATGATGAAAAAGATCTGATAAGTCCCGAAGTGAAAAATGTAAAATTCGATGCCGGATTGTACTATCGTTTTGGAGATCAGTGGAAAACTTCTTACGTGTACCGTTACGGATTACTCGATGGTACTTTTCAGAGAGGAAACAAGATCCGCCTTCAGAATGCAACGGTTCAGAACCATAAAGTAGAATTGACGGGTAAAGAACTGACATTCAGGGCATACATGTCCATAGAAAATACCGGAGATTCTTATAATCTTAAGCCATTAGCTGATAATCTGGACCTTACCAATCTTTCCAATACCAACTGGAAAAATATCTTTCAGAATACTTTGCAGGACAGGCTTAATTCTGGAGTAAATCTGAATGATGCTTTTATTTTGGCAAGACAGGAAGCCGATAAAAACCGGGCTATTCCAGGGTCGGCAGCTTTTGAACAGCTGAAAAATACAATCATTGGGATCAATAACTGGGATTCAGCCAATTCCGGAATTGCAGGAGCACCCGCCACCGGAGGCGCAAAGCTTGAACAGAAATCCCGATTTTACCAGGGCGAAATTACTTACGACTTTACAAAATTTGTAAAGGTTTTTAATCTTCTTGTCGGCGCAGATTACCGTCTTTACAGCATCACTCCCGACGGAAATAATTTTGTTGATTTCGACAGGCCGGTCAGTGAACGGAATATTCCTTTATCAGACGGGACTTTTGGAAACAATGTCATTTATCAGAAATATGGTGCTTTTGCCCAACTTACCAAGCTTTTTTTCGATGATAAGTTAAAAGTAAATCTGGCTCTTCGCGCCGATAGAAATCCTGAGTTTCAAACCAAATTAAATCCAAGGGTAAGCGTGGTTTACTCTCCGGTTAATCAACATAATTTCCGGGTTTCTTTTCAAAATGGTTACCGTTTTCCTTCTTTGTTTGAAGCCCTTTCATTCGTTAATAACGGAAATGTAAGAAGAGTGGGTGGACTGTCGAAAGCCAATGACGGATTGGGTTATCTTGAAAATTCATATACACTGGCTTCTATTGACCAATTCACTTCTGCAGTTAATAAAGATATAGACGGAGGGCTCAATCAGAACCAGGCTGCACTGAAAAATAAAAGCTTATTGTCCGCGGCCAATCTCCCGAAATTACAGCCTGAAAAGGTAACCTCTTTTGAAATAGGCTATAAATCAGCGTTATTCAACAGCAGGCTTATCATCGACTGGGACCTTTATTACAATGTCTATGAAGGTTTTCTGGGACAGGTAGAAGTGGCGGTGCCTAAAAATGAAAGTATAGGCAGTGATAATGCCGTTTTAGCAATGCTGGACAGAAGTAAGCAGGACCGGTACAGAGTGTATACCAATAGCAACAGTAAATATAAAAGTCTTGGAACATCTCTGGGAATCCGATATAATCTGGTGAAAAACTATAATGTAAATGTGAACATTTCATATAATGATCTGGTTTCAACCAATACCTCGGATCTTTTCATTACTGCTTTCAATACTCCTAAATGGGCAGTTAATTTAAGTGTTGGAAATAGGGAGATTATTAAAAATATAGGATTTACGGTTGCAGCGAGATGGCAGAATAGTTTCTTATGGGAAAGTCCGTTAGCTTCCGGAAATATTCCGGCCTATTATACCATCGATGCTCAGGCAACATGGAGAATTCCGGACATTAAAACGAGTGTGAAAATCGGAGCAACGAATCTGCTTAACCGCCGGTATTTTCAGTATGCCGCAGGACCCGAGATCGGGGGACTGTATTATGTCGCATTTACCTATGATCTAAACTTTAAATAAGATGAGTAACTTTTTATATCCCATATTCTTAAAACTCGAAGAATTATCACTGCTCATCATTGGTGGAGGCAACATTGCTCTGGAGAAGCTGGAATCTGTTCTCGTTAATTCTCCGGGAGCGCGCATTAAGCTTGTAGCATTGGAAATAAGTGATCAGGTTAAAGAACTAAAAAAGAATTATCCCAACCTTACCCTGCATGAAAGGTCTTTTACGGATAATGATTTTAACAGTGCCGATCTTGCGATCGTGGCGGTTAATGATATTTTCGTTGCAGAGCAGATCCGTGACAGGGCTCATCAAAATAATACACTGGTGAATATTGCCGATAAACCAGATCTATGTGATTTTTATCTGGGTTCCATTGTAAGAAAAGGACATCTTAAAATTGCAGTTTCTACTAACGGAAAATCTCCGACGGTAGCGAAACGGGTACGTGAGATTTTAACGGAAACAATTCCCGATGAAGAAATGGATGGGCTCTTAGACAATATGCAGGACATCCGCAATCAGTTAAAGGGAGACTTTAGTTACAAGGTAAAAGAACTCAATAGGCTTACAACGCAATACCTGGATGAGAAAAAGGACCCGCCTGCTGAAGCGAAACTGGAGATGGAAAAATTAATTAACATCACTAAAACAGTACAGAGAAGAGCTAATATTTATCTTGGAATCATTGGTGTTCTGATACTTATTGGTGTATTGGCGCTGATTATTTATCAGTTTAACCTGTCCGGGGATATTCAGAGCTTTCTCAGTAAAGACGGACATATTTTTTACTGGATGCTGCTGGCCGGATTTCTGGCAGAAATTGTCGCCGGATCTATGGGCATGGGATATGGAGTAATCTGTACAACAATTCTTTTGCTTCTGAATGTTCCGCCTCCTGTGGTAAGCGCTAGCATACATTCTGCGGAATCTTTCACTTCGGCTGCGGGAAGTATCAGTCATTACAAGCTGGGAAATGTCAATAAAAAAATGGTTTGGGTCTTATTTCCTGTTGCGGCTGTAGGTGCTTTTATCGGGGCATTTGCATTATCTCATTTCGGCGAATATTATGCCCATATTGTAAAACCGGTCATCGCTTGTTATACCTTGTACCTGGGACTGAATATTCTCAGAAATGCATTTAAAGGAAAAGAAAAAAAACCAGGAGGAAGACAGCGTAAAAAAAGAACAAATCTCAGAATACTTGGTCTGGCAGGTGGATTTATTGATTCTTTTGCCGGAGGAGGCTGGGGACCACTGGTGACGGGGACCCTGATTAAAGAGGGAAGAACGCCCAGGTATGTAGTGGGGAGCTCTACTATGGCTAAATTCTTACTGACCGTAGTCAGTGCGCTAACCTTTATTTTCACCATCGGGATACATCACTGGAATATTGTGCTTGGCCTTCTTTTGGGAGGTGTTTTTACAGCCCCTTTTTCAGCGATGTTTGCCTCGCGTCTTCCTGCTAAAAAAATGTTTGCGGTAGTAGGTGTGGTGGTGATTGTGATGAGTCTGATTACGATTGTAAAATCATTAATCTAGCTGTTTTTTTGAATCATAATATAGGAGATCAACAAAGGTTTCTGTGTCTGGTCTGGTTTATCCGGAGCTGCATATCAGTTATCGAAATTTTAAATTGAATATAAATATTTGAAAATCAAAATAATGTTAGATTTGTATGCCTCATCTATAAACTTGTTTAGTTTTATTATATTTGAGAAAATCAAAAAGTAAAAATGTTTCTTACTGAATGTCCTAGAGATGCCATGCAGGGTTGGGGAGAATTTATCCCTACCGGCAAAAAAATAGATTACATCAACTCTCTGATGGAGGTTGGCTTTGATGTATTGGACTGTCTGAGCTTTGTTTCCCCGAAAGCAATTCCACAGATGGCCGATTCAGATGAGGTAGCTGAAAATATTGATAAATCCTTATCCAATACAAAAGTTTCTGCAATCATTGGGAATTACAGAGGTGCTGAAAAAGCGTTAAAACATCAGAGCGTAGATATTTTAGGCTTTCCGTTCTCTATTTCGGAAACATTCCAGCACAGGAATACCAACAAAAACCAGGAAGAGGCTTTTGATGAGATCATCAGGATGCTTGAGCTGGTAAAAAGTGAAGGAAAACAGCTGAATATCTATTTTTCTATGGCCTTTGGAAATCCTTACGGAGAAATGTGGAAATGGGAAGACGTAGATTTCTGGGCCAAAAGGTTTTCAGACATTGGAATTAAAGATGTTCTTCTGTCTGATACGACAGGGGTTGCAACTCCTGAAACGATTGCCCTTTTATTCGAAAAAATCCCTTCAAAATACCCTGAGATCAATTTCGGAGGGCATTTCCATAACCGATACGAAGATTCTTATTCAAAACTGAAGGCCGCTTACGATAAAGGCTGCAGAAGATTCGACAGTGCCATCAAAGGAATAGGAGGCTGTCCTATGGCCAAAGATGATCTGGTAGGAAATATGCCGACAGAACAGGTAATCAACTTTATGAGCGTAGAAAAAGTGGAGCACAAGTTGAATTTATTAAATTTTGAAAGTTCATATAATAAAGCGAAGGATATCTTTCATTTTTAATTAAAATATCATCTTGCAAATCGGACAGACGGAACAGGTAAAATTGCTTTTAAAGTATAAAAAATCTGCGTAATCTGTAAAATCTACGGAATAAAACAAATATTAATAGGAGCGGGTTTTAATCCGCTCTCCTATATTAAAAACTCGCTCGGCTTTAACTAAAACTTATCATTTAACCCCAAAATCACCAAAAATGTCACCCATAATCTCATCATCCCAGCTAAAAAACCTTTCACCAGAAAACCTCATCATTCTTGATGCCAGAGTAGGAAAAGACGTACATCAAACTTACCTTGAGAAACACATCAAAAGTGCCCGTTTTATAGATCTGGATAAAGATCTGGCAGAGATCGGAGAAAATGCTGCTTTTGGAGGAAGGCATCCACTCCCTGATATTACAAAATTTGCAGAAACACTTTCCAGGCTTGGAATTTCTGAAGATTCACATGTTGTGATTTATGATGATAAAAACGGAGCTAATGCAGCGGCAAGAGCCTGGTGGATGCTGAGATCTTTCGGATTACAAAACGTTCAGGTTCTGGATGGAGGCATACAGTCTGCCGAGAAAGAGGGTATCGAATTTTCATCCGGTGAGGAAACTTTTGAAAAAACTTCTGTCATTAAAAAAGAAGGTTGGCTTCTTCCCGTTAAGGCGTTGGAAGATGTTGAAAATGAGATCGTAAACCATTATTCGACCGTTGTTGATGTAAGAGATGCTTACCGTTATAAAGGTGAATCTGAACCTATTGATCTTGTAGCCGGACACATACCGGGAGCCGTTAATATTCCTTTTTCAGAAAATCTTGATGAGAATGGCAATTTCCTGAAACCTGAAGTTTTAAAAGAAAAATATAAGGAACTTTTAAAAGATCAACCTCAACATCTGATCATTCATTGCGGATCTGGTGTTACCGCTTGCCATACTATTTTGGCACTGGATTATGCAGGTTTTCCAATTCCTGATCTATATGTAGGTTCATGGAGCGAATGGAGCCGGAGAGAAGGAAAAGAGATTGCGAAAGAGATTTAAAGGCTGGAAGCTGAAAGAGGGAAGGCGGAAGTTACTGTTAGCCTTACTACTTTCTGGAAATTAACCTCAGTAATTTTCTTCTTCGAACTCATCGTATTGAAAATAGAAAAACCCGGAAATTTCCGGGTTTTTATTGTATTAGTGTAAAAAAGGAAGTTTATATGGGAAGAAAGTGGTTTTATGAACTCTGAAAACTTCCATCCTCCTGCTTCCGTCTTCCTTACCTTAAAGCATTCCCAATTCAAACTTCGCTTCTTCACTCATCATATCCTTGTTCCAGCTAGGTTCGAAAGTGAGCTCTAAATCTACGCTTTTCACCCCTTCCACTTCTCCTACCTTGTCTTTTACTTCCTGAGGCAGACTTTCTGCAACCGGACAGTTTGGGGTAGTAAGGGTCATTATAATTTTTACATCGCCATCCTCGGAGATCTGTACATCATATATCAGTCCTAATTCGTAAATATCTACCGGAATTTCCGGGTCGTATACGGATTTTAAGACGCTGATGATTTCCTCACCAATGTCAGCAATTTGATCGTCTGTAAATTTCATTTTTTAATCTAGATTGATATTCCTTTTCAACAAATCTTCCTGACGCATCCGCCGGAAAACATTTGCCAAAGTTAAGACATCTTTTTCACAATAGTCAACAATTCGTTGCAAGTCTTTTTCTATGTAGTAGATTGATGAAACCATTGAACCGTCTATATCATCTTTGGGAGTAGGAATTCCGAACACATGAGCTAGCAGTTCCAGGGAAACAAAACTTTTATAATCTCCGAATTTCCAAAGCTCCATCGTGTCAATATGAGGAATTTCCCAGGGCTTTTTTCCAAACATCTGGAAAGGGACCGGAGGTTGGATTCCATTAATAAGATACCTTCTCGCAATCCATGGAAAATCAAATTCTTTTCCGTTGTGGGCGCAGAGAATTACGTTATTCAGTCTTGGGCTGTTGAAGATCTCTCCGAATTCCTGAAGCAGCTTCTTCTCATCGTGACCTGAAAAGCTTTTGATTTTTAAGGTTTCATTCTTTTCGACCATTCCGATGGTAATGCAGATGATCTTTCCAAACTCGGCCATAATGCCGGCACGGTCATAAAATTCTGCGGCAGTAACATCTTCTTTTCTCTGGAACCTTGTTTTCTTGTCCCAGAGTTTTTGTTCTGTTTCAGGAAGCTCTTCCCATGATCCTGATCCGGGAACGGTCTCAATATCAAGGAATAAGATCTTTTCTAATGGAATGTGTTGTATCATATGTGTTTGTAATTTATCCTACCGGCATTCCGTTTTTTACGGGCAGTGAAGGGGTTAAAAGAGTAACTTCTTTTTTATCTTCACCATAAACTCCCATCACAAGACACTCACTGAAGAAATTGGCGATCTGTTTTTTGGGGAAATTCACTACAGCCATCACCTGTTTTCCTATGAGCTCTTCTTTTTGATAAAGGGAAGTGATCTGTGCAGAGGATTTTTTAATTCCAAGATCCCCGAAATCAATTTCCAGTTGATAAGAAGGGTTTCTTGCTTTCTCAAAATCGGCAACTGAAATTATCGTTCCGCATCGCATGTCAATTTTTTCAAAGTCTGTCCAGGATATTTCCGGTTTTATAGTCATGATAATGAGTTGATTAAGTGTTCTATTTCTGCTTTTTCTGCTTCATATTTCTGCTGCAGTTCCGATCCTTCGCCCATTCTCCTGTAATATTCTAAGGCCTGGCCTCCAAAGAATTTCTTATAATGATCCGAGACTTCCGGGATCTGTGGAAAGACTTTATGGAAAAGCATTTCATAGTAGGCCTGAAATTCCCGTTCATTTTTGTCTTCGATGACCTGTCCGGGAGCCTTTTGCCGTACATGAAGCATTTCGTGGGCAACCATATTCAGAACGAGATTCAGATCAAAATCAAATAAATTCTTCGGGATCATTACGGTTTGTGGACCGCCCAATACTCCTTCTGCCGTCAAAAGCATAGAAGTGGGGGAAAGCTCTTCCCGGAATCCGAAACCGGCAAAATTTTCATGCTCCAGGTCGAAGGAATGGATTAAAAATTTAGCGGCATCCAGAATCTGGTCGTGTTCTTTGTAAGCCTCAAGGTGTAAATTGATCTGCTCGAAATTCATTCAGAATATGTTTTAAACAAATGTATTAAAATATTGAAAATTTTGGTAGTGTTTTGGGATGAAAATAGAGGATTGAATATGCTGATGATTCTGTATTATTTTGATACTTTAGACTTCTTAGTGTTCAAAGTTTTCTGTTTTATCCATTGAATTGAAAGAGAAAAAGGTTCTGTAATGTTAAATGCAGTATTGTGTCCCAATGTTGAAAATAAAGTATATTCAAAAGGTTTGCCCTGAACTTTGAGTGAATTTAATTGCTCTATGCACAACTTTACGGGAATTTGTATATCCTTCTCTCCAAAAAGCCAAAGTCCGGGAATCGAAAGACTTTTAAGAGAAGTTTTTGGGTCAGTTGCCACAAATTGATACCGATCTGGGTCATTTTTAGTGTGCTCAAGAGCATCTGTTTCTGTATGATTTTCCCAAAATTGATTGTTTCCATTAGTATAAAACTGAAATCGGAGTTGTTCTAAAGTAGTAATTGTAGGGCAACTAAATAATACCATAAATTCTATTTGTGGATTTTTGCTCGCAGCAATTGGAATGATCCATCCTGCCTGACTGAAGCCAACTAATCCAATAGGAGTCTTTTTATCTTTCAAATACTTTCGAAATGTATTTACCGCTGCATTTGCATCTTGAGATAGTAAATTAAGATTAGCAGTATCAATATTATTAGTGCCAACAGATGGTCCTACATACACACCACCAGATTCTCCAACGCCACGTTTGTCATATGTAAGTACAGCAATGCCTTCTTTAGCAAGACGCTTGGCAAACTCCATTTCTCTTTTTACCGGATCAGACCCATGAACAATTACAACTGCGGCAAATGGATCCTTAGGTTTTAAAATTGAGCCTGCAAGAGTAATGCCCTGACTTTCAAACTTTACATCTTGAATGACAAAGTCGGTCGATTGCGAAAATACAGTTATAGGCAAGGTGATTAATAATAACCACAGAAATAAGTTATAAAAAAAGTTGATTTTCATTTTGGAATTATATAAAAATTTATTTTGAACGGTTTTACTTAGCATTCCCTACAACATCTGAATTTACACGTTGCGTGAACAAAAATTTGAAAAATTAGTTTACCACTCACTGAACGGCTATCTATGCTCTCTGCAATAGATTTAAAATGTATTCCTTTTACGCTGAGTTCGGTTATAAGCTGAATTAAACCAACGGTTTTGCGTCTTATTATATCGAATCCAAAAAGCCAAAGTATCACCTTTTCTTATCAATTAAGAAGTTCATTTAGTACACTTTCTCATTTACGTCAAATATAATCTAATTTGTTTTTGTACAACGAAAATGTACAAAAAAGAAAATAAAAAGCTTCAATAAATAAATACCAAAACGAGTACAGGAAGCGGACTGTAAAAAAAGAGCCCAACTAAAAGTCAGGCTCTTCATATAAAGAAAAAAAATTGGTTATGGATGCTCGTTGCGGGCTCTTATCACGAGATTGACGAGATCTGAGCCGCCACTTGCAAAATTTTCACTTGGGTTATGAGCACTTTGTGTTGCTACAGCATAAGGAGCTCCGTCCCAATATCCCCAGAACGGACCACCACTTTGCCCTGGCCAGATATCTGCTTTGTGGGTCATGCTTTCATTATCATCGGCGCTCCAGAAGTCTCCGTCTAAAGCAATACCGGTCTGATAAGTGGGTCTCTGGGTTCCTGTTAAATCTCCGGGATAACCTGCATGTGTCCAGTAAGCCCCGCCATCCCATGAATCTGAATAAGATTTGGCACCCAGCCAGCCTGTACTGTTTCCGATAGGTCTGTCCAGAACAATAACAACATAATCATATTGAATTTCTGTAGAATCAATCGTAGGTCCGGCTACTTTGTACTTATAATAGGTTAATGTACCCCAGGCGCTTCCGTAAGGAGCACTTCCGTTATAATACATTGGAGTAAATTTTAACCAGCCCGTGGTGTTATTTGGCTGCCAGTCTACAATGTGGGCACAGGTAAGAAGGTGTCTCGGGCCTATCATTACCCCGCTTCCTGAGCCCAAAGCGCTTTCTACTCTCCCTACGCATCGCCACGGATACGCAGTAGAATTATATACTTTTCTCTGATCGGGACCGAATATAGTTTTTACCCCTTCTGCGGTTAAGAAAGATTCTCTGTCAATGAATTTTGGTTTACGGTCCTTTTTAGCTTCCAGTTTAGGCTGATATTCAAAATCTGAATGGGTAGGATAGAAATGATCGGTCTCGAGTACTTTTCCTTCTGCAGCTTTTTCACCTGCAGGCATTCCGATCGATTTCATTCCTTTCGGGAAAGATCTGCCGTCAATGGTTTCCATGGCAGGTCCCTGGTGGGTTAGTTTTTCGGCATTTGCCAATTTTTCAGTTGATTTTGCTTTAACGGTTTTAAGTCTTGAGACTTCTTCCGTTGTCATTGGTTTGTTATGGTCAGTTTTAGACATGATTATTGGTTTTTAATCAGTTTTTTCCTACTCTTTGGATGGCTTTTCGGATTCCGCCAGTGATTTGATTTTTATGAAAATATTTTTTGAGAAAATTCTGCTGTAATGCTTTCTGTTTGGTTAATTTGTGCAGCTCCCATCGCAGCTAAAGCAATCGCGATCTGTTTATCAAGTGTTTTTCTGACAATATTGCCGTTGGTTGCCCGTAGTATTTTACAGAAGTGATACGTGAAATAACCTCTTATCTGGCCACTCATATTTCCTTCCATAGATACCTGGTTGTCTTTGGAAGCCGCCCATAACGTATGATTCATTCCGGCAACGGGAACTAAAGCTTTGGTCATAGAGATTGATTTTTTAGAAGTTTTAGAGGATTGCATTTCACTGGCGTAGGTCATATAAAATTCATCTTCCAGCATAGGTGGAATGAAACGGGGCGTTTCATAGGAAAGCTCTAAATCCAGTCCGAGCTCCATCTTTCTGGTTCCTGTTCCTGAATGGCAACAGTCGAAAATAACTTCCAGATTCACGCCTGCTTTCAGCTTACTGAGAACAGCTTTGAAATCATCATCACGAATCACGCCTGCACTTGCATAATCGTGTGGACAAATTGCTTCATCCAATCCGTCTATTTCCAGATCTGTTCCGATATTGGCTACTCTGGTTCCGTGTCCGGAATAATAGAAGACCAGAGAATCTCCTTTTACACTGCTATTCACTAATGCTTTCAGATAATTCAGTATATTGGCTCTTGTGGCGTTCTGATTGGTGAGGATTTTAATCTTTGCCGGATTAAATCCGCAAATCACCAATGTATTTGCCATATCCCTTGCATCGTTCACACAACCGTTTAAGTCCGGGCCGCCTGATCCTATAGGTGCATAGTCATTGATTCCTATTACAAGTGCTTTTTTCATTTCTATTAGTTTTTAAAATTTTCCCTACTCTATTTTGGCTTTTCGGGTTCTGCCTTTGTGGATTAGTTTTATATGACAAAATTCCATTATTCAACAGAGCAAAAACAGAGGGAAAGGCCTGATTGTGTGGCAGGTAAAACACCTTTTTTGGGGTTTGAAAGAGTTTTTAACCCCGGATTGTACAGATTTGCACGGATGATTGGGTATTTGGAAGATAAATTCTTTTTTAACGCAAAGGTTCATTTAGGAAGCGCATAATTTTGAGGAAGGCAAAGAGGAGCAGCATGGCCGCTGATGAAACGAATGGATAAAACGGTCGCTTAGTCGAAACAATGAATTTGATCTCTTCTTTGCTCTCCTAATCCTATACGGTATTAAAATCGAACTTTACATTAAAAAAATAAGTAGGCTTTTTTACAACTGGTACCAATTAAAGGAAATTGAAAAATCAGATAATTGTAAGAATTAACCCCGGATTGTACAGATTTGCACGGATGATTGGGTATTTGGAAGGAAAAATAAGTATCGTGTTTTTAAAACTGAACTATTTTATGGATGATTAGAATGAAGAGGAAACAAAAAAACCCGGTACATTGTAAAAATCTACCGGATGAGTGATTGAGTTATAATGGTTTGGACTGTGTTGATTTAAAAGGAAAAATCACATCAGCATAAGTCATGTTTTAAGGCAAAAAGAACCAGGCCGACCCTATTTTTTATTTCTAATTTTGTGAAAACAGAATCTCTGTAGCCATCAATAGTTTTTGGACTGAGGAACATTTTGTCCGCTATTTCCTTGTAGGTAAGTTCGCTGCAGGCCCATTTTATAAATTCTTTTTCCCTGCCTTTTAACTCGGAAAGAAGAGACGCATTTTTGATGTCTTCTGTTTTTACCTTTAACAATTTCTGGGCAACGAAATCGGTATAAAAACTGCCTTTGTCAAATACGGTATCTATCGCCTGAAAGAGGATAGCAGGCTGCATATCTTTCAGCAGATAGCCTTTCGCTCCCGCCTTCAGCATTTTGATAAGTACTTTTTCATCATCTTCCATAGTCAAAGCTATTACTTTTATGTCAGGATGATGCTCGGTGAGCCATTCTGTGGTTTCTATACCATTTTTATAAGGCATATTGATGTCCATCAGTACTACAGCGGGTAATTCTGAAGCTTTTTCTATGGCGGCAATAAAATCTTCGCCGTTGGGATGATTCATGATCACACTGTACTGAGGATTTTCCATAATCATATTTTCCAATGCCTTGGACATTAACGTATGGTCATCAACGATAGCGATGGGAATAGTTTTCATATGAAGTGTTTGTAATAAATTATCGAGGTTTGTGTTCCTTTATCAAGTTCCGACTGGATGGAAAATTCTGCATGGATCAGCTTAGCTCTCAGTTCCATATTCTTCAGTCCCGAACCATCCTGTATCTTGTCGGTATTAAAACCTTTTCCGTTATCAGAGATATTGATTCGTAAGGTATTGTGATCATCTTCCAGTTTTATAGATACATTTTTAGCCCTGGAATGCTTTAAGATATTATTGATGCTTTCCTGAATGATCCGGAAAAGAATCAGCCCATGCTTGGGAGAAATATCAATATCCTGTTTCTGGGTGATGAATTCTATTTTTAATAATTTTAATTTCTGTATTCTTTTTACTTCTCTTTCAATAGATTCTGTCAATCCGAAATGAATGATTTGTTCCGTAATCAGGGTTTTGGATAGGTTTCTGATATCCTGGATACATTCGCCCAACAACTCACTCAGCTCGCTCAGTTCTTCTTTTTCTGCATTTTTCAGTTTGGAAATCAGTTGATTTTGTCTCAAACGGACCACAGAGAGCTTTTGTCCTACATCATCGTGTAATTCCTGTCCGATGTAATTCAGTGTCTGTTCCTTTATTTCCACCTGCGAAGTTGCCAGTTCTTTTTCAAACCGCATGTCTTTTTCTTTCTGCTCGATCAGAAGGGTTGTTTTCTTTTTGATAAAGACCACATAGATGAAGATCATCATCAGAACGACAATAAGTAAGGTAATGGTGAAGGTAATAACCAAATTATTTTCTTCCATACTTTAGATCTTATCTTGGTTTATCCTGTCTGTTCCAAATCAATCCCAGTATGAGTATCCCGTTACTGATAAGATTCAGCATAAATAAAATAAAAAAATAGATATGCTCTGAAACGGTAGTCCTGAAATAAAGGATCGGAATACTCCCAATAAAAAGAATCAGTAAAGAGACTGAAACCCAAAATGGTAAATAATTATTAAGCTCCAGTATTTTATCAGAATTAAAGGTCTGGTATAAAAATAAAATAATGGAAAACAGTAACAAAAGGATATTAGTATACAGCATATTAAAGGAGAAATGATGCAGCAGATCATCTTCTGTATAAAACATCACAATAATATTGACTGCAAACAGAATCAAAAGAATCAGCTGTAGTTTTTTTAAAATGGGCCAATACAGTAATTGAAAATAATACAGCAAATACAGGAAAAACACAATCATTAAAAAGCCAATCACGAAAAATATTTCAGTAGACCGGTGAGTAGATTTGAAATAGAAATAGCAAAAAATATCAATCAGGGAAAATAATATATACCCTGCAATAAAAAATAAATTCTCTTTTCTGATTTTCCTGTATTTGATAATCATCAAAGCCATTACCATAAGGGATATCATCATAGATATTTGTTTCCCTATTTCTATGTTCCAGTTCATGGCTTTATTTTTTACGGCATATCTGCGGTGGACACTTTAGGTGGGGGAGCAAGATTAGTCATATTTAGAACTTCCATCTCACTTACATTTATATTCTCATCTATAGACCTCATCGCTTTGGACATTGTTCCTGAGCTATCTCTTTTCAGATTCTGAGCGGTAGGAACTAAGAAGATAGTCTGGTAGCCGGCGTATTCCGGTTTTGCCATTTTGTTTTTAGGATGATTCATAGGATATTTTCCCATATAAATTCTGATCCCCGGATTTTTAAGGTGTTGTTTTTTGGCGGTTTCTTTTACATAGTTAAGGTATCCTTCCATATCTTCTACAGAAAACCAGTACCAGCGTGAATCCGGTTCTCCGTTTCTGTATTTTGTAAGAATTACATTATTGGTTCTGGAATATTCATCATAAAGTATCCTGCCTTCACGATAACTGATCAGTTTCTTTTTATAACTATCACTTACAGGTTCTTTTGGCGGTTCGGAGCAGCGTGTGCAGCTTAGCATACAAAAACTTAAAATAAGCAGAGCAAGAAGCGCGCTTAGACTTTTGAATAAAAAAGGAGTTTTCATTTTTATGGTTTTTAATTTTATAATACAAAATTAGGTAACTGCTCAACTCTATAAAAGGGGGAAAACACTGTTTTTGTGAGTAATAAATTTACGACATTTTGTTTTGGAATTCAGGGAGATATGAATTTATTTGATCATAGCTTCTAAATATTTTCTTTTAGACTTTCATATCTAATATTTAAAACGAAAAATATTTGCAATACCCAGTACAATGGTTTGAAACGAATTTAAAAGCGCTTTCTCTTGAATATAGATATTTGGTTATTCTAAGAAGGACTCCACACACTTATCTTTTCTGCTTTTCAATCTGAATAACTAAATATTTAGTTTTTTAAATTTCAACGAGCAGAGTGTTTTTTGAATTGATATAAAATAAATTTCAAAATTTTATTCACAGTAAACCAGTGCTTTACAATATAATTTCATCCTTTTTTCAAAATTCCATGCAAGATTTCCCAAAAACCGGATTTTATAGATGAGTACTCAATACAATTAATGTTTAATGTAAAAAAATAATGAAATGAATAATTCAATAGTACTTAAGGTTATTACGACCGTTTTAATTTTATCAATCATCTTCTCCCTGTTCTCGTGTATGAACGAGGACAGGATAGAAGTACCACCCGTAAAGCTGGAAGATATTAACGGGAATTATAAAGGAAGGCTTATCACAGTGCAGGGAGAGTTGAGGTCGGAAAAAGTTGTAGACTTTAAAATAAAAAAAGATACCCTCACATTTCCGGAATTTCCTTTAAAAGAAATTGTAATGGCGGTAGTAAAAGATCCGGTGAAAACACAGAGTGCCATAGCAGCGATGGGAAAAGTGAAATATAATCTGAATTATACAACAGTATTAAATGCCGATAAAAACTGGGTAGAACTCACTTTTGTACCAAAAGTTCTTCAGCTTCAGATCCCGGTAGACGGAGCGATCAAAAACACAGTCGTAACGGTCGTAGCAAAACAAAAAGGATACTTTGTGGGTCTGGATCACACGCTGAGATTTGCCTTGGTAGCAGAAAAAATAACGGTAAATGGAACGGAATTGAGTCCCTTCGAGGCGATTAACTACAATTTCCCGTACTGCATAAAAACTAATTGATAAGATAATATAAACAATAGATTGTGGTTTGCCGGATGCGGTCTATTTTTGCGTTAAAATTTTAATCGGTGCTAAACCGGACCTTAGTCGTACATGGAAGAAAACAAGGAGCAGATTTTAATAAAACGCCTTCTCACGAAGGAAGAAACTGCCTGGAAAGAACTTTTCGGAAACTATTCCGGAAACCTTGCCGGGGTCTGTTCCCGTTATCTTTCAGGAAAAGACGATGTTCATGACGTTCTTCAGAACAGCTTTATCAAAATGTTCCGCTCCATAGCAACATTTGAATACAGAGGCAACGGTTCTTTGAAAGCATGGATGATCCGTATCACCGTAAACGAAGCTTTAAAGCATATAAAGCAGCATTCCGGCATAACAACAAATGAAGACCTTACAGAGCTTCCCGACATTCCCAATGATGAGGAACCGGATCTCGAGGAAATTCCCCAGGCAGCTATTATGAAAATGATACGCTCGCTTCCTGATGGGTACAGAACCGTTTTTAACCTGTTTGTATTTGAGAAAAAAAGCCATAAAGAGATTGCCGGGCTTTTAGGAATCGCAGAAAATTCTTCCGCCTCACAGTTTCACAGGGCAAAAGGACTGCTGATCCAGAAAATTAAAGAATTTAAAATGTCAAAAAAAGCACAATATGAATAATCGGTGGCTCAATGATCTGCACAGGAAAATGGAAGACCACGAAGAGGATGTTCCGGATGGGCTGTGGGAAGATATTAAAGATGAACTTTTTTCCGAAGGAGAAGAAAACGGAATGGCCGGAGGAATGATGCTTGAAGCTGATGATAAAAAAGAAAGTAAAACTATTTCTATAAATAAAAAAAGCACTCTGTTCTACCGTATTGTTGGAATGGCTGCTGCCGTTACCATGCTGTTCTTTACAGGAAAGTTTTTACAGGAAATGAATGCAGAAACAGAACCTAAAATAGCGGTAAACTCTGAAAATGCTGATAACATTAAAAAAGATGGCAAAAAGATCAAAGAATCAGTAAAGGCAAGTACAAATGAGCAGGGCAACACCAAATCAGGTGAAAAATATAGTGACCAGGGAAATATATTAATAGGGAATGCTCATTCACGCACTATTTTAGAAAATATATTTAATAAAGAAACCATTGATCATAATAGGATAGTACCTGGGCCTGTGGAAAAGCAAAATAATTTAATTCCATTGGCAAAAAAAGAATTACCTCTATACAATATATCTCCTTCATTTAGTGAGAGTCCGGAATTGAAAGAGAAACAGGATGACGGGGAGATTTTTAACAATTATGAAAATAAACTTCCGGAAAAGTATGCCGGTACCGATAAATCTAAAATTTTAGGTCGTCCTTCCAAAAAATGGATGCTGAGCATGCTTACAGGAAACGTTTCGTCAAATTCTTCCGAACAGAGGTTCCCTGGCTACACCTCTATGAGCGGAAGTCCTATGACTTTCAATGATTTCTGGATCACCGGAACAGAACCTGATCCGCTTACAGAAGTCCTGCTGGCTAACCAAAGCAAAGAAGTTGAAGCAAGGATAAGACATAAAATTCCTGTTACATTTGGTGTTTCCGTGTATTATAACCTTGGGAAAAAATGGGGCATAGGAACAGGTGTCAATTACACAAAACTTACTTCAGAACTTCACTCCGGAAGCAATTCAAATTATATAAAAGGGGATCAGAGCATTCATTATATAGGTATTCCGGTACAGGTAAATTACAATGTCATTCAGAAAGGACGTTTTACAGGATATGTTACCGGCGGAGTGCTTGCCGAAAAAGCTATAGCAGGGAAGCTTAAGACAAAATATATTGTAAATGATGAAGTTCAGGACGAACAGGAGGAACGGCTTGATGTGAAGCCCGTACAGCTTTCAGTGAATTCGGCGATAGGGCTGCAGGTGAAAATTATTGATAAAATCGGGATATATGCAGAACCCGGAATAGGATATCACTTTAAAAATGATAATCAGCTCAATACCATTTACAAAGAAAAACCATTAAACTTTAATATGAAGTTCGGAATCAGGCTGTTACTGGACTGATATATTGAGTAAGACTAAAACAAACCATTAAATATTTAAATATGAAACCAAAACTGATTTTTTTGGCTTTTCTGTTCATGACCCTTCTGAATATAAAAGCACAGTGTAATCCAACCATCACAAGCCCGAGGCTGGGCGTAAAATTCCCGGATAAAATCCTGTTCTGTAACACCGAAACAGAGACACTTTCTACACAAACATTCGGAAGCTACCAGTGGTACAAACAGCAATGGACCTGGCAAACGCCTAATACCAATCCCTGGACACCAATCCCCGGGGCAGTTTCACAGACTTTGACCATCAATGGGAATGATGACCAGCTTTATTATTTTAAAGTGGCAGTTACGCAAGGAGACTGCGTGGCAGAAAGCCCGGCTATTATGGCAGATGGATTCATGTATGCGCTTCCTGCAATGATGAGCACCTTTACACCCGGAACTTTTTCTCAGGTAGGACTTGGAGAATATAATATCTGTGCCGGAGCATCTGTAAAATTTGATGATGCCTTTCCAGATCTCTATGGCAGCCATGTATGGTATAAATGCATTCCAGCCAGTGCGCCGCCTTCCAATGGAGATCCTTGTGTTATAAATGGTGCAACTGGCGATACCTATATGGCAACAGAATCCGGAGAATATGGATTTTATGCCTGTACAGAGTACTGCCCGGATCAGTGTGAATTTTTAGGGACAGGAAATTTTGTAAAGCTGAATTTTGGTAACTGGGAGTTTTGCAGCCTGGGAACAGATGAAACAAAAGGCAAGGAAAAAGACCTGAGAATATACCCAAATCCTACAGCCCAGTTCCTTTATATCGGAAAAGAGTCCGATAAAACGTACAAAGCGGTTTCCATTATTGATATGTCAGGAAAAGTAGTTCTTCAGAAAAATGATCACCGTTTTAATGAGGCTATTGATGTGAGCAGGCTCGTACCCGGAAACTATATTATTCTTTCCAAAGACTCACAGGGAAATACCTATAAGAATAAATTCATAAAGAAATAACAGCATATGATCAATCCTTAGTTAGTTTTTTTTAATCATGATAAAGCCGGTACAGAGATGGTCTGTATCGGCTTATCTTTTTTAAGAATAAATTTTTTTAAATGCATTTTCAATCCAAAAACTATTCATGAAAAAGCTGATTTTTTAAAATATTATATTATTTATTTTTACAAAAACACCCATCATGTTAGTTAAAATTTATGGAAGTGCCATCTTCGGAGTAGCAGCACAAACCATTACTATCGAAGTAAATGTAGACACGGGAGGAGTAGGATACCATCTCGTTGGGCTTCCCGATAACGCCATTAAAGAAAGCAGTTACAGAATCTCTGCTGCCCTGAAAAATGTAGGATACAAAATTCCCGGTAAGAAAATCACGATTAATATGGCGCCTGCAGATCTTAGAAAAGAAGGCGCTGCTTACGACCTCTCCATTGCAATAGGGATTCTTGCCGCTTCAGATCAGATTCTTGCCGAAAATATCCATCAGTATGTTATTATGGGTGAACTTTCCCTTGATGGAAGCCTGCAGCCCATAAAAGGAGTGTTGCCAATAGCAATTCAGGCACGTGAAGAAGGTTTTAAAGGAATTATACTTCCCATGCAAAATACCCGTGAAGCAGCAATTGTAGACAACCTGGAAGTTTATGGAGTAGAAAATATCAAAGAAGTAATTGATTTTTTTAACGAAGGAAAGCCTATTGAAAGAGTAATACTGGACACCAGAAAAGAATTTCAGGAAAAAATGAATGATTTTCCGTTTGATTTTTCCGAAGTTAAAGGTCAGGAAACAGCAAAGAGAGCGATGGAAATAGCCGCAGCAGGCGGCCACAATATCATTCTCATCGGCCCTCCGGGAAGTGGAAAGACAATGCTTGCCAAAAGAGTACCGGGCATTCTTCCTCCATTAACCCTGAAAGAAGCTTTAGAAACAACAAAAATACATTCTGTAGCCGGTAAAATGGGTGCAGAAACATCTCTCATGACCGTGAGGCCCTTTAGATCACCGCATCACACCATTTCAGACGTTGCATTAGTAGGGGGAGGCAGTTATCCCCAGCCTGGAGAGATCTCGCTTGCGCACAATGGCGTTTTGTTTCTTGATGAGATGCCTGAGTTTAAAAGAACCGTTTTAGAAGTGATGAGACAGCCTCTTGAAGACCGTGAAGTAACAATTTCCAGAGCCCGGTTTACCGTAAACTATCCTGCCAGCTTTATGCTGGTGGCTTCTATGAATCCAAGTCCCAGTGGTTTTTTTCCGGACGATCCGGGAAACACCTCATCCGTTTACGAAATGCAGCGGTATATGAATAAACTTTCAGGTCCATTATTAGACAGAATAGATATTCATATAGAAGTACAGAAAGTTGAGTTTGAACAGCTGGCAGAAAAAAGAAAAGGAGAAAAAAGTTCAGATATCCGGGAACGGGTACTCAAGGCACGCAATATTCAGAATGAACGCTATAAAAACCTCAATATCAGCTACAATGCTCAGATTGGTCCTAAGGAAATTGAAGCATTCTGCGGGTTGGATGAAACCTCTATGCATCTCATTAAACTCGCTATGGAAAAGCTGAATCTTTCAGCAAGAGCTTATGACCGTATCCTGAAAGTGGCCAGAACTGCAGCCGACCTGGAGGGGGTTGAAAATATATTATCCCATCATATTTCAGAAGCCATACAGTACAGAAGTCTGGACAGGGAATTTTGGAATGTGTAATCATGAAATTCTCAATATGGTTTCGTAAAATACATTCTGGCTTATTGAATATTTCCTCCATTTTTGTTGATCAGGAAATGCTATTTCTCCTGTTTTCTTGACCTGATTTTACTAGATTTTTGGCTTAAATCACGTATAGTAATACTTAAATCCCTGTTTGGAGAAAGTTTATGATTATTTATTTCTTTATCTCAAATATTATGTTAAATTTGATTACCAAATTTTTAAAAATATTGCATTATGAAATAGAAATTAATAAACTGGATTTAAGTCAATCAATTCTGACTAACAATAGGCAAGAATGTATAGCATTTTTTGCAGTTAATATGTACTAGGCTGTTTTATACAGGCCTAAAGCTCTGCCATAATGCAGTTCATCTGAAACTATTATCACCAAACAAAACCAAAAACTAATATGCCGAATACACTATCAACGCCGTCGGGGCAGCCCGCTGGTGTACCGATTCTTTTATCCTCTGAAGACAGAGAAAGACTTCTCAACGATTTCAACAAAACAAATTGGGACTATCACAAAGAAGAAACACTGGTCTCTCTTTTCAACAACCAGGCACTCCTTCATCCCGAAAATCTTGCAGCTGTTTATCAGGACAGCTGGATCAGTTACCGTGAGCTGGATCAGAAAAGCAACCAACTTGCCAATGTGCTGTTAGAGAAAGGAATACAAGAAGGAATGTTTGTCCCCGTATGGCTGGACCGTTCTCTCGAGTGGCTGGTTGCCATTCTGGGCATTTTGAAGACAGGAGCAGCTTATGTGCCTATTGATCCTGCTTATCCTGTAAAACGTGTAGAATACATCCTTGCAAATACCTCAGCGGGAATACTTATTACAGATGCTCAGCGGGGAAATTCACTGGTGAAAGGAATTAACGCTGAAATTTTTTATCTGGATAATGCAGAAAGCCTGTCACATTTACCTGCTGAACTGCCTGATCTTACTATATCTCAGGATGCATTAGCCTATACCATCTATACATCCGGATCAACAGGCAACCCTAAAGGGGTCATGATTTCTCACCATAGTATTCAACATTTGGTTACATGGCACAACCAGTACTTTCATGTTGATAACACATCACACCTAACCCTTGTTGCCGGATTGGCATTCGATATCTCCGTATGGGAAACTTGGTCAGCACTTATTGCCGGTGCCGTATTGTATATTGCCGGCAATGAAGATAGAGTAGAAGCTTCAGAGCTTGTGAATTTTTACCGTAGAAACAGCATTACCCATGGATTTGTCCCTTCTGTTCTTGCTCCTTCCGTTGTTGAAGAAACACGAAAGTATAGTAACCTTGACCTTAAATATCTTTTCACAGGAGGAGAAAAACTTAAGCCTGTACTTACCAGCGAATTAAGTTATGAGTTAATTGATTATTACGGTCCTACTGAATGCACGGTTTATGCCACTTTCAAAAAAGTTAAAGATATGAATGGGCAATATGTTTCTTCAATAGGAAGGCCAATAGCCAATGCACAAGCTTACATTTTAGGAGAAAACAGCGAACTTTTGCCAGTAGGAGCCGTAGGAGAGCTACATATAGGAGGAAATCTTTTGGCTAAGGGTTATCTTAATAATGAAGAGCTCACATCTTCAAAATTCATTAACAGTCCATTCAGGGAGAACGAAAAGCTATACCGTACCGGTGATCTTGCCCGCTGGAAGTCAGATGGAGATATTGAATTTTTAGGAAGAATAGACAATCAGGTGAAAATTAGGGGCTTCCGTGTGGAATTGGGCGAAATTGAACGCTGCCTTGCCCGTTTGGAAGGAATACAGGAAGCAGCAGTCATTACAAAAGACCATGGAAATAATAAATATATTGTAGCCTTTGTCATAGTAAAGCCCGGTGCAAAAGCAGACGCTGCATGGGTAAGACAACAGCTGAAAGAAGAGCTGCCCGGTTATATGATTCCGGCTCAGATCATCAATGTTGATAAAATACCACTCACGGCCAACGGAAAAACAGATGCCAATTTGTTAAAAGAACTCGCAGATAAAGAGGCAAAAGAACTGATTTCTACAGAACCTCCTACCAATGAAACCGAAAGAATTATAGCAGATATCTGGGCTGAAGAACTTGAGCGTCCGGTGATTAATATGACAGATAATTTCTTTGATATCGGTGGAAATTCACTCCTTGTCGCTATAGTTGCAACCGCCCTGAATTCAAGATTGGATACCAAGGTTTATATGAGAGATATTTACCAGTTTCCGGTCCTTAGGCAGCTTGCCAATGAATTGATCACCAGAGCCAATGAAGCCCGTGAAGCCATTCCGAAAGAAGATGTAGAGCCTTATATAGCCCTTCAGCAGGATGTTTACCTGGCTCCGGAAACTGTTTTTGCAGGCGGTTTCGATCCCAGACAACTGGAAAATCCTAAAACCATATTTTTGACCGGGGTTACCGGATTTGTCGGTATACATTTGCTTCAGGAACTTTTGGATACCACATCAGCAGATATTTACTGTCTGGTAAGGGCTCAGGATGAATTTCATGCAATGGAAAAAATTGACAGCTGCTATAAACAGTATCATATCGATAGAAAAGAAGAGCAAAAGCCGAGAATCATACCTGTAATAGGAGATCTGTCCCTTCCGTTATTAGGGTTTTCTGAAGACCAGTTCAAAAAACTTGCAGGAATACTGGATCTTATTTACCACTCTGGCAGCTCCGTTAATTTTATAGAACCTTATTCTTACATGAAAGCTCCGAACGTAGAAGGATTAAGAGAAATCATAAAGCTTGCCGGTGCCGAAAGAACTAAGTGTCTTGCCCTGCTATCCACTATTTCGGTCTACAGTTGGGGACATGTTTTTACCGGGAAAACCGTGATGATGGAAAGCGATGATATTGCTCAGAACCTAATGTCTGTAAGTAAAGATATCGGGTATGTAAGAAGCAAATGGGTAATGGAGGCGGTTGCAGATCTTGCTGCTAAAGAAGGTCTTCCTTTAATTACCTACCGTCTTGGCTATGCCATGTGCCACAGCGAAACGGGTGCCAGTGCTCCTTACCAGTGGTGGTCAGGTCTTGTGAAAAACTGTGTTGAATTTAAATCTTATCCTTTACTTACTGAATTAAGAGAAGGACTGATCACAGTAGACTATATGACCAAATCTATGGCCCATATCACAAAAAGTAAAGAGGCGATCGGTAAAAAGTTTAACCTGATCGCAAGACCGGAAACCAATCTTACCCTGGAAAGTTTCTTTGGACTCCTGAAGAAGTATTATCCGCTTACTCTTGAAGGTCTTCCCTACAAAGAATGGAGAAAGCAGTGGGAAGATGACAGCCGGAACCGTTTGTATCCACTTACCAGCCTCTTTAAAGATAATATGCATGAAGGGCTTTCCACGGTGGAATTATATCAGAACACCTATGTCTGGGACTGTTCCAATGTTATTCAGTTTTTGGAAGGATCTGGTATTGAGGAGCCTGCATTTGATAAGAAGATGCTGGATGCTTATCTCAAATATTTAGGAATTCCTGTGTAGAAATCTTTGAAATAATAGGGCCGGGATGTATGCCCGGCTTTATTTATATGCCCTTTTTTCCACTCAAAATCATTTCAATCATCCTGATCTTTCTGGTTTCTCTGGTTTCAGGCTTTTTCGCTTCCTCTATCCAGCGGATGTATTCTTTCCGGTGAGTATAGCTCATTTTGTCGAACAGGTTCTTTGCATCGGGATTTTCATTAAAAACAACGGCGATGTCATTTGCAATTTCAACAATTCTTTCCTCCTGATCTTCCATAAGGCTTACAACAATCTCATCGCCAAATGTTTTCCCCAACTTCTTTCGGATTTCCTGGGTCAAGCCTAAAATATGACAGTCAGATTTCATTTTAGCAAGGCTTCCACGGTATTCGACCTTATTGTCAAATATTGCTTTAATTTTAACCTGTCCTTTTTTGCCAAACAGTTTTTCCGCAGAAAAAGGAAACTCTACAAAAGCGGCATTCATGGTTCCGTTTTGCTTTATAATTCCTGTAAATTCTATTTTCTGTTTCATCACAAAGATTTAGAGCTCAAAAATAAAAAAACCGTGAACGCAAATTCACGGTTTTAAAAATTTATCAGAAAAAGATTATTTTACCTTTTTTGTTTTCTTAGGCATTTGAGTAGTTCCTGAATTTTTAGACTTCGTATCAGGAGGTGTATTTTCTCCTCTTACAAGCTTTAATTCATCGATCAGCCTTCTTGCTCCTGCATATTTGTCGATTGTCCAAAGAACAAAACGTACATCTACGTTAATTGTTTTCTGCCAGTCTTGTTCAAATACAATATCACCGCTTAATGCTTCGCTGTTTCCATCGAATGCAATACCGATAAGGTTTCCGTCTCCGTCAATAACAGGAGAACCTGAGTTACCACCTGTAATATCATTGTTAGAAAGGAAGTTTACAGGCATATATCCAGCAGCATCAGCATACTGTCCGAAATCCTTAAGATTATAAAGGTCGATCACTCTTTGAGGAAGATCGAATTCTTCATCACCTTTCTTGTATTTTCCTACAAGACCGGTCATATCAGTATAATAGTTGTCAGTAACTCCAAAGTAGTTTCTGTCATTTCTTACAGGAAGTTTATCTACTGTTCCGTAAGTTAATCTCATGGTAGAGTTAGCATCAGGATAGAATTTTTTCTCAGGCATAGCCTTCATTAATCCAGCTAAGAATAGACGGTTGTTCTTGTTGAAGTTATCGTCAACTTTAGAATACTTCTCCATGCTCATTTTCTGGTCAGCAACAATTCCGTTCGCGATTTTCCAAAGCGGATCAGCATCAAGTTTCAATGCATCTGGGTTTAATAAGAAATTCGTAGCAGAAGTCTTATTGGCAAAAATTGAAGAATAGGCTACATTAGAAAGAGTCTTAGAATCCAATCCTAAAATAGTAGCAGATGCCACCTCTTTATTGGTCACTCTTGATTGGTAAAGTCCAGCCATAGAAGCTAGCATTTCTCCCTCCAGAGAAGGATTGAAGTTTTCATAAGCTTCTTTGATTGCAGTTTCGGTTTTAGCTTTCATCGCTAATCTTCCTTGCATATCCTGAGCAGAATAAGCTTTAAGAACAGATCCTACCTGTAAAGCAAGAGTGATATATTTTGCATTTCTTGAGAACTGAGAAGCGTAGTTTCTTTCAACATTTCTGTCGGAGACCTGCTTGTAATAAGCGCCGATATCTTCTAAAATACCATCATATTCTGCGTTTCCTGGCAATGCAGACCATTTTCTGTAAGTATCCTCAATCTTTTGTTTGTCGGCTATCGTTCCGTTTTTATCTACCGCATCGATAGTTCCCTGTCTGTTTTTCCAGTAGTTGGCTACAGAAGCATATTGAGACGCATAGTTAAGCTGAGTCGCTTTATCCTTGTCCATATACTTTTTCATAACATCCATAGCAAGCTTGGAAGCTTCCACCCAAGCCGGATAGTCTTTGTTTACCATCTGCTGAATTCCGTAAGATGTAAGGTAACGGTTGGTTCTTCCAGGATATCCTAAGATCATAGAGAAATCTCCAGGTTTGATCCCTTTAAGAGAAACCGGAAGGAAATGCTTAGGCTTCAAAGGAACATTGCTTGGTGCAAATTCTGCAGGGTTACCTGCTGCATCCCCGTATACTCTGAATACCGTGAAGTCAGCAGTATGTCTTGGCCATTCCCAGTTATCTGTATCACCTCCGAATTTACCCAATGATGAAGGTGGTGCACCTACCAATCTGATATCTTTATAATCCTGGTATACGAAATAGTAGAATTCATTTCCGTTGAAGAAATCTCTTACCACTACTGTGTACTTTCCATTTTCAGAGTTTTCAGTCTGGATTGCTTTTGTTTCAGCATCAATAACTGCTTTTCTCTCTGCTCCGGTCATATTGTTGTTTAGCTTGGAAGTGATTCTCTGCGTAGCATCATCCATTCTAACTAAAAACCTTACATAAAGATCTTTTGCATTAAATTCGTCCTTCTGCTTCATAGCCCAGAATCCGTTTTTAAGATAATCTTTCTCCGGAGTAGAAGCGGCAGCTACGGCACCATAACCACAGTGGTGGTTAGTGAAAATAAGTCCTTTGTCAGAAACAATTTCCCCGGTACAAAAACCCCCGAAGCTTACGATAGCATCCTTTAAGCTTGAATTGTTTACTGAATAAATTTCTTCAGGTGTCAAATGCAGTCCCTCTTTTTGCATGTCGACCCCGTTAAGTCTTTTGATGAGCATTAACAGCCACATCCCCTCATCCGCCCTCATCTGAGCAAAGCCCAATAAGAAAGTGAACAGTAGAAATAGTCTTTTCATTTTATAAAATAATTTTTGTGTCGCTAATTTACTAATTTTTACGATATTCTGTCCCGGAATGGTATGAAAATGGAAGGATAATCCCCATGAAAAAAATACTTGTATCATTTTTTGCCATTTTGCTATTAGGAGCTGTGGTCAGCTGCTCTTCAGTCCCGCAAAAAAATCCGAGCCTTCAAAGACAGTGGATGCTCATTTCTTTTGATCAATTTTCTAAAGAGGAATTAGTCAGAAATAAGGCAGAGATCAACCTCACAGGCATAATGGAAAAAGGAAAAATAAAAGGAGGAGCCAATATGGGGTGCAACAGCATGTTCTTTACTGCAGAATTTAAAACCAATGGAAAAGTGAAGATCTCAGGAGTAGGGAGCACATTGAAGGCCTGTCAGAATATGGAACTGGAAAACGCTTTTATCCAGAAATTTGATAAAATGACCAATTATTCCATAGAAGGGCATTTCCTTACTTTATCCGATGACAATGGAAACTCTATGAAATTTTTGGCTGCAGATTGGGATTAAGAATATGGATTGAGTGATCAAGCTTAAATTTTGAGGATTTTAAATAAACCATAGATCTGAAATATAAAAAGTCCGCGCTGGAGCGGACTTTTGCTTGAAATCTGGTTATGGGTTATCAGTTTTTTGGGATTGTTTTCTTTATTTCTTCTAAGGTCGCCGTATTGGGCAGACCTATGACATTACTATTTGTGTTCCTGGAATTCACGGTATTGGTTCGGGATGCCTGCCTGTTGGGAATAGAGGCTTTTATTTCTGCTAAAGTGGCTGTGTTAGGTAGTAATTTCCCCGAAGTATTGTTTGAATTGGAAGGCTGGGATTTTACTTCCTGGCTTTTCCCTTCAAGACCCTGTTCTGAAGCCAATACGGATACGTTTTGCTTTTTAGGAGCATTTTCCTGAGACGCTTTTGCCAGCTGGGCTTCCCGTTCTCTGAGCTGTTTCACAATCTGGGCCTGATCTTCAGATTCAGAAGCTTTCTTATTTTCCTGAGCATAAACGGATACGCTTAATGCTAAAAATGCAGTGATATATAGTAATTTCATGATAATTTATTTAATATTAACCAATACCTGGATTTTTCCTGTTTCATTCTGATTGTAATCCTGGAGAGCCTTTCCGATCACCTGTCCTATTTTTACCTTTTTAGGATTGGCCTTCATGGCTGTTCCGGATTTTGATGACGTTACCAAAAGATCACCTCTTTTAATTTTTCCGCCTTCCAGACATACTTTGGTCGGAATAACTCCAATCACACCCATTGGTACTTTACCGGAAATGTCAGAATCAATATGTTCTTCGGTAAGAAGTACTCCCGGTTTTGTCGCATATACTCCTGCTACAAGCGTAGAATAAGGCTTAGAAGATCTTTCAACGGTTCGGTCCGTATCTGTAGAAATTACAAGAATATCCCCGGTTTCATACTCAGAAATACTCCCTTCCACATCAAAGACTTCGGCAACGTCTGCACCACTACTTTGAGTACCGCCATTAAAAAAACCTTTTCCGGTTTTATCTATACGGGCTACGTTTACTGAGGCACTTTGGAATACAGAAAGATTTCCCGACGGTCCCTGGTGGTTGACAAGCAGGGTAGATCCGGTACCAGTTGTCGTTACATGAACCACCGGCTGACCGTTGGCATTATTAAAGTTGGCGAATCTTCCCGCTTTACCCGTACCGAAATTAGGAATAAAGCCTGAAATTGCATTGCCATTTCCATCACATGATGCTTCCACACCATCGCCTGTACCTCCGGCATTGGCGGTAATACCATTCCCGCTGCCTTCTGTGATTGCCAATAAAGCCGGTCCACTGCCGCCTGCATTAGAGGAATAAAATAAACCTCCATACCCTCCGGTTCCTGAAGAAATACCATAAATACCGGCAGTTCCGAAATTAGCAAACTGCGAATTTACTTCCCCTTTCACGGCGGGAGAGGTACCCGTTACCTTGTCTACTTTAAAATTTCCAGCAGTACCATTACCTACTGTGGTTACCGTTATTACATCGCTTGTATTGGCATCATTAAAGATGTTAAATCTTCCTGCACGCCCGGTTGAAAAAGTAGGAACCCATGCATACAGAGCGTTTCCGGCTCCATCAATATTGGTTTCAACACCGTTTCCGTCCTTACCCGCGTTGGCGGTGATGGCATTTCCGTTCCCATCAGTTAAAGCAATTAATGCAGCGCCGTTTCCTGCAGGATTTGACGCATAAAATAACCCTGCACGTCCTCCTGTTCCTGAGGAAACCCCAAAAATACCTGCAGCACCAAAGTTTCCGAAAATAGTATTCACTTCACCCCTTACTGCCGCTCCTACACTGTTTGTATTATCAACTAAGAAAGAAGCTGCATTACCCTGGGTATTATCCGGAATATTTCCATTACCGTTGGTTTCTACCTCAAATACATTATTGATTTCGTTGGTGGCATTAAAATTTTCAAAACGTCCTGCACGTCCTTTACTGTTGTTTAATCCTACCTGTCCTAAAACTCCGACAGCCGTTCCGGTTGTGTTGGTCGCAACAAAACCCCTTACACCATAACCTCCACCATCATTACGTCCTACTACAGCCCCGGCAATATCACTGGTTGTCCTGCCGACTACCGCTTCACCGGCTCCGTTATTATCACCTATTATACCTGCAGAGGTCTGTGCACTTGTAATGCCGTGCAACGCGAATCCGGCCCCTGTAGAACTGCGTACTCCGGCCCCGTTTCCGGTAGTGGTTACATTCACCACTGTTCCGTTTCCAACACTGGAAACATTGAGGGCATTGTTATTATTGGCATTGTTGAATATTGATATACTTGCAGGGATTCCGTTATTGCTGGTTGCTGTAAGTCCGGTTCCT
This sequence comes from Chryseobacterium lathyri, assembly GCF_019970085.1. Classification (NCBI taxonomy): domain Bacteria; kingdom Pseudomonadati; phylum Bacteroidota; class Flavobacteriia; order Flavobacteriales; family Weeksellaceae; genus Chryseobacterium; species Chryseobacterium lathyri. The sequence goes on from NZ_JAHXYG010000001.1 coordinate 542,586, forward strand.
GTATTACTGTTGGCATATACTCCGGTTCCGTTGGCACTTGCATTTCCATAGACCCCTAATCCGTTAGGCGTAACACCGTAAACTCCCCAGCCGCTTCCATTCTGACTTCCCCAGACACCAACTCCGAGCCCTCCGGTTCCATTGTTGATACCCCGGACACCGCTGGAAAATCCGCCTGGTGCCACGTTGTTTACAATACCCCGAACTGAAGCAATGCTGGAAGTAGTTGTATTGTTGATGCCTTCCACGGAAGTTCCGTCTCCGTCATTGATCAGCGAAAATAGAGTAGATGCATTATTTATTGTATTGGTATAAGGAATTGTGAAACTTCCGCCTGTTCCGCCAGCAGACTTAGCGTACATAGCATAAGGTACGCTTAATAGCTGGCTTGTTCCTGCTATCGTGTAATTGATACCTCCAGCAGGATCGGTTTCTGTTTTCAGATAATAGTTCCCCGTTGGCCAGTCTATGGTAGAAAAAGTTCCCGAAAGCACGGTGCCTGTCCCTATTTCCATGCTGATAAGTCCATTGGCGTTTGTGTTTCCGGTCAGTCTTTCGGAATAGACCAGTGTTCCGGCAGGAGAGCCCTGCAGTACACTTACTTTAACAGCGATGCTTTGATTGATCAGCAGCTGACCGGATCCGTTTCTCATAATGGCCTGGTAGCTCATTTTTTCCGGAGCCTGGGCATGCCCTAAAAAGAGGCCGAGCATGATCCCCAGAGAAAGTAATATTTTTTTCATGGCTTATTTTTTTATGACTTTAAAGGTTTTTAAATTTTCTCCATTCTGATTGATTCTGATAATGTAAACCGCAGAAGGAAGAGAAGAAAGATTAAGTTCGGACTTTGGCTGTGAGATCACGTCCTTTATGATCAGTTTGCCCTGAGCGTCGAACAGCTGATACTCCGATCCCTTATACGGAACAGAAGAAAAATCTATGTACAGATAATCTCTGGTGGGATTCGGATAGAGTAAAATGCCTTCTTGCTTTGTTGTGGTTTCGCTGGCAGAAAGTGTCGTGATTTCATAAGCCTGCTGTACGCCTTCCAACACCTGAGAGCCTGCTCCCTTGTACATATAAGCGGTCTGACCGACACTGTAAGAAACCGAGCCGTTGCCTCCTGATGCATTTGTTCCTGTGGCCAGAACTGCCGATTGGGCACTCAAAATACTGACGGAAAAGGTGAACAGAATGAGAAAGAAGCAGTGAATAGATGTTCTTTTCATGTTAAATATTTTTGTGGTTATTAATTGGTTATCCAAGTTTTCAAGAGAAAATTTGTGAACACTAAATTACCACATATCGCAACCGGATTGAAGGAAAATAGACTAACGGTCAAAAAAATCGACCAACGGCATTTTATAGTAAAAATGTTGGTATTCAGTCGTTAATGGTTAAGGAAGGACAGACTTTCTTTGTAAGTTCTGCCTATGGGAAGCCTGATCTGATGGATCAGTTCTATTTCATGGCTGTTTTTTCCGCGGATGAAATGACGAGGTACGGCATAGCTGCGATGGATTCTTATAAAAGAATCGAAGAAGCTATTATGAAGGAGGTTTCCCAGGGAATCTAGAACACAGTGTTTCTTTTCATGCGTAACAAGCCGGGTATAGTCTTTTAAAGCTTCGAGGTAAAGAATATCGGTAAGTCTGACTTGAGAAATGTTACCGTTTTCTTTTATCTTAATACAGTTTTCACCGAGAATGGCATCGAAGCATTCGCATTTTTTTTTCATTTCAAAAAAATTGAAAACTTTTTCTATGGAATGCTGGAAACGTTCTGCTTTAAGGGGTTTTGTTACAAAATCCAGGGCATCAATTTCAAATGCTTCTGCTGCCAGCTCCGGTTGGGAACTTACGAAGATGCAGACGGGAATCTTATAGGCCAGTTTCCTGAATTCCAATCCGCTCATTCCGCTAAGCCTAGTTTCGCAGATCAACAGGTCGATTGGGAATTCCAGATGGGGAACTGCCTTTTCCGTCGAATTAAAAGACGCAACAATCTCTATATTATCGTACTGCCTGACATGATGCTGGAGAACCAGTCTGTCCAGTTCATCATCATCAATAATCATACATTTAATATGGGAATTCATGATCTTGGTGTTAGTTTTTACAATATTTGTAATTTTAATGGATTATTAATTACAAATCAGCGTTATAAAGGTATTAATTTTTTACAAATGAATGATATTATAAACTTAAATTAACATTAAAAAAGAAGGAAATTTAAAAAATGATTTTGTTTTTTTTCCTGAAATTGGTATCTTGTAAAAATCATAAACATAGACAGAAATTAATGCTAGATAAGAAACAACATAATTACGAGAGAGCAGTTTTGGTGGGGGTTATTACCCAAAATCAGGATGAAGATAAGCTAACGGAATATATGGATGAACTTGAGTTTTTAGCCTTCACAGCAGGTGCAACGGTTCAAAAACGTTTTACTCAAAAATTAACTCAACCGGATTCTAAAACCTTTATTGGAAGCGGAAAAGCACAGGAAATAAAAGAATATGTAAAAGAGAACGAGATAGGAACCATTATTTTCGATGATGAATTGTCTCCTTCCCAGCTTAAAAATCTCGAAAGAGAAATAGAGGTGAAAATTCTTGACAGAACCAACCTTATCCTTGATATTTTTGCACAGAGAGCACAGACTTCCTACGCAAGGACACAAGTAGAATTGGCACAATATCAATATCTTCTACCACGTCTGACAAGAATGTGGACTCACCTTGAACGTCAGAAAGGAGGAATCGGGATGAGAGGTCCCGGGGAAACGGAGATTGAAACTGACCGCCGTATCATCCGCGACAGGATTTCCTTGTTAAAAGATAAACTGAAAACCATCGACAGGCAAATGGCTACCCAGCGTAACAACCGCGGAAAGGTGGTACGTGCTGCTTTGGTGGGATATACCAATGTTGGAAAATCTACGCTGATGAATGCGCTTTCCAAATCTGAGGTTTTTGCAGAAAATAAATTGTTTGCAACCTTAGACACAACGGTAAGAAAGGTGGTTATTGGTAATTTACCGTTTTTGCTTACCGATACGGTAGGATTCATCAGAAAGCTTCCTACGCAGCTTGTGGAATCTTTTAAATCTACGCTGGATGAGGTGCGTGAAGCAGATCTGCTTATTCATGTGGTAGATATTTCCCATGAAAGCTTTGAAGATCAGGTAGAATCTGTTAATCAGACGTTAATGGAGATCAATGCCCATCAGAAGCCTATGATCATGGTCTTTAATAAAATTGATGACTTCAGTTACGATAAAAAAGATGAGGATGATCTTACGCCGTCTACAAAAAAGAATGTTTCTCTGGAGGAGTGGAAAAAAACATGGATGGCTAAATCTAAGTATCCGACAGTATTTATTTCTGCGCTGACGAAAGAAAATTTCCCGGAAATGAAGAAAATGATCTACGATGAGGTGATGAAGATCCATATCTCCAGATTCCCATACAATGATTTCCTTTTCGAGTATTTTGACAACGATGAAGAAGAAGAAAACAACGATTAATGAAATATCACTTTTTCCTGTTATTGATTTTCTTTTCTGTTTTTGGTTTCAGCCAGAAGTCAGAAATTGATTTGAAAAATATTGAGAAGAATCTTAAAAATCCGGATTCTCCCTACAATTATGAAAAGCTGATTTTTAAATACAAAGGATATCCTAAATCCCTGGATAGTATTGAAGCTCAGTATCTTTATTACGGCCGAAATTTCAGGGATGATAAACTTTCATCGAGTGATGAAAGTTTCAAGAGTCTTACAGATGCTTTTAAACAAAGTAATTTCGATGAATGCATCAGGCTGGGCAAAGTCCTCTACGGTAAAGATCCTACCAATCTGGATATACTTCTGGTTCTTCTGAGAGCTTATGATTTCCGGAAAGACGGAAATAATTTTGTACATCATCTGAGCCAGTTCAGGTTGCTTACCGGAGGGATAAAGAATTCCGGTAACGGGACCTCTGAAAAAACAGCCTATTTAGTCAACTCTGTAGGAGATGAATATATCCTGCTTAATATTCTGAATATCGGAAAAGACTATACAAGGGCATCACAGCCGGCCAAAGACGGAACATTTGATATCTGGGAAAAAGACGGGCGCAAGCTCTATATTAAAATACTTTATTCAGACCTTAATTAAAAAAAACACTTTAGTGGAGTTATATTATTCATTTTCAGCCTTAATAGTATTAGCATCAATTTTTGCCTATCTCAATTACAGATTTCTGAAGCTTCCCAGCACCATCGGGATTATGGTCATTGCCATCGTAGTTTCTATTTTTCTGGTAATGTTTGGAGAAACAGTGCTTCCGAGAACTTTTGGGCATCTTAATAAGTTAATGAACAGTATAGACTTTACAGAAGTTCTGATGGGCGCAATGCTTAATTTCCTTCTCTTTGCGGGAGGTATCCATATCAATATCAATGATCTCAAGGAGCAGTTCAGGCCGGTCTTGATATTTTCTACGGCCGGAGTGGTTATTTCCACATTTGTAGTAGGGTTCGGGATGTTTTACCTGCTGCCTTTTTTAGGGATTCAGCTTCCGTTTATCTTCTGTCTGCTTTTTGGAGCGCTTATTTCGCCTACCGATCCGGTGGCTGTTTTAAGTATTCTGAAACAGGCCAATGTGTCTAAATCACTGGAAACAAAAGTGGCTGGAGAATCTCTTTTCAATGACGGTATGGCCGTAGTGGTATTTACAGTGGTTTTACAGCTTGCCATCGGGAAAGAAGTAGATCTGGGTGTCGAAAGTATAGGATTACTTCTGATGAAAGAAGCCGGCGGAGGAATTCTGCTTGGTGTTTTGCTGGGGTGGATCACTTCCAGGCTGATGCGTGAGGTGGACGATTATATTATTTCTGTTCTGGTAACGCTTTCCGTAGTAATGGGAGGCTATCTTGTTGCAAGACAGATGCATATTTCCGGACCTCTGACGATGGTGGCCGCAGGTTTATTCATGGGTAATTTTAATGTAAGGTTCAAAATGAAATCCATTACCCAGGATTACCTCATCAAATTCTGGGAGCTGATCGACGAAATTCTTAATGCTGTTCTATTCCTGTTCATCGGTTTTGAACTACTGATGATCAAGGATTTAAAGCACTTTATGGTTCCTGGTTTACTGGCGATTGCAGTCGTTTTAATTGCCCGTTTCATTTCGATCTGGGTACCTACGAAATTTATGTCCCTGCGAACAAGATTTAGTCCGCAAACGGTAAAAGTTCTCGTCTGGGGAGGAATCCGGGGCGGAGTTTCCATAGCATTAGCCATGTCTATTCCAAAAAGCGAATACAGCGAAATTATATTAAGTATCACTTACTGTGTAGTTGTGTTCTCGATTATCGTTCAGGGACTTACCATTGCAAAAGTAGCCAATCCGAAAGCCATTGCAAAAGAAGAGGAAGCGCAGGGTATTGTGACAGATGAGCATGCTTAATTAATTAAAAACACGAATTGAGATGAATAAATTATTTCAAATTATTTTTATTCTGTGCTTTGGTTTATACTTTTCTCAGGTCAATGTTGAGGAAATTAAAAAGGATGTTACAGAGAACCCTCAGCAATACAATACTTATTTGGAGACCTTCAAAAAGGATCCGGAAAGCCTTACCCAGCAACAGATGAATTTGCTTTATTACGGGAGTCGTTTTATGAGCTCCGGTCATGAAATGTCAGATTATAATAATGATTACAAAAAAATCTGGAAAATTGCAGAAAAGAAACCTTCAAAAAGTAAAGCACAGAAAATCCTGGCTAAAGCCGAGGCTGCCTATGCAAAAGACCCGTTGAATAAAGCGATATTGAGCAATATGGCACATATCTACGATTCTTTAGATGATAAGGCCAGAAATGAACTGGCTGTAACCCAATATAATGCTATAATTAATACCATTAACAGAAGCGGAGACGGAAGTTCAGAAGATTCTCCTATCTGTGTGATCTGGGCTGGCGATGTTATTGCCCAAATTGATAATTTGATTGGCTATGGAACTGCTGCAGATTTTAAACAGAATATGAAGTTTTTGCCGGATGGAAGCATGCTTACTGTTTATTCAATGGGGTCTAAAAAAATATTTGTAAAACTTGTAGGGGGATTTAGATGAAAGGAATAATCAAAGAAATACAAGAAGCATTAGCAGTTTTGTCCATTCCCGAAAAAGCTGAATTCTTCCCGAGGTTCTTCAAAACAGGAAAAGGAGAATATGGTGAGGGAGATCTGTTTTTAGGCGTGAAAGTACCGGATCAGAGATCTGTTGCTAAAGAATATTACTCAAAGATAAGCCTGCAGGACCTCAGTGTTCTGTTATCTTCAAAATATCATGAGCACAGGCTAACTGCACTCTTCATGCTGATCTCTAAATTTGAAAAAACAAAGGATAAGATTGTGAAAGAAGAAATTGTCCAATTTTATCTGGATCATCTTCCGCATGTCAATAACTGGGATCTGGTGGATTCAAGCTGCTACAAAATTTTAGGGAGATATGCTTTTGAAAACGGAAAGGAAGAACTGTTGAGAAATCTTTCGGATTCTGAAGAAATGTGGCATAAGAGAATTGCTGTAGTAGGTACAATGCATTATGTGAAAAAAGGTTCTTTTGAATTGACTAAAGAATTTGTGACCAAAAACCTTAAACATACTCATGACCTGATGCATAAGGCAAACGGATGGCTGCTTAGAGAAATGGGTCAGAAAAATGAAATAGAGCTCATCAGCTTCCTGAATAAACATTATCAGAAAATGCCGAGAACCTGTCTGAGATATGCCATTGAAAAGTTGGATGAGGAAGTAAGACAGGATTATTTGAAAGGCAGAATTTGAAAAAATGGCTGTTTTCAGTGAAATAACAGAGTCCATAAAGTATTTTCAAACGGAATTAAGTAGTTTTGTGTTTTAAAACTCAATTATGAAAAATTTTCTGAAGCTTTTTTTACTGCTTTTTCCTTTATTATTGCTGACAAGTTGTTTTGATATTTTGGATAAAGTGAATGTCAAAGCCGACGGAACAGGAGAGTATACCATTATTCTGAATGCCAGCAAAAGCAAAACAAGGCTGGCTTCCATTTCTAAAATGGAGACGATTAACGGAAAAAAAGTTCCTAAAAAAAGTGAAATTGAAAATAAAATCAATGAAGCGGCCAGAATTTTTAAAGCAACTCCAGGAATCAGCAATGTAAAAACTTCAATGGATTTTGATAACTACATCATCAAGCTGAGCTGTAATTTTAAAAAGATTGAAAATATCAATGCAGGGCTGGAACAGCTGAAAGCCAAAAATATCCTTGGTAAAATGATTCCCACACAAATTTACAGTCAGAATCTTCAGAAAAAATTATTGACCAGAAACAAAGTCAATACTTTCAAGGAGGACTACGACAAAATGGGAAAGGCAGATAAAGAAATCTTCAATAATGCCAGATATACCTCTGTAATGCAGTTTGAAAATACCGTAAAATCTCAGACGAACAGCGCATATCTATTGGCTCCGAATAAGAAAGCAGTAAAATTGGAAGCGGATATTCTAGACCTGATCTTTCAAAAAAAACAATTACAAAACACGATATTATTTCAATAAATATTAACACTCAACCATGAAATCTCTATTATTAAAAACACAAATAATCACTTTCGTACTTTTTGGTTTTATGCTCCTTTTTTCGCAAAAAAGTATGAAACTTCCTACTGATGCTGTATTTTATATGGAAATTAACGGGAAACAGCTGAACCAGAAAATCAACTGGCAAAAGCTTAATCCTTTATTACATGAATTAAGCAAAAAAAGTAAAGAAAAATCTTCGTGGAATGATTATTCCAAGACGGGCATTAAATATGATGCTACCCAATATCATTATGCCAGTTTTAATGATTCGATACAGACGTATACCACACATTTTATTGTAGATAACAAAGAAAAGTTCCAGGAATTCATCAATTCTACCAAGAAAAAAGGATTGGAGATCTCAAAGAAAAAGAATTATTCTTATGTGGATGTAGATGATCATATTTTTGTTGCCTGGAATAATGACCGTGCTGTTTTGAGTATGGTAAACTATACCAAACCGTATAAAGATACCTGGTCTTCTAGTATTGTACTGGATAGTGCTGCAACCGCTGCAGACAGTGTGGCTGTTGCTGTGGACAGCGCTTATACCATAGAACCGGAAAAGCCTTTTGATTATAAGGAAGAAATAATAAGTCTGAAACAAGATATTAAATATTTAAAAGACAATATCAGGGAGAATAACAAGGAAATTACCAGAATTCAGAAAGATATCAAGTACCTGGAAAAGAATCACAAATATCCAAAGGAAAACGTAGATACCCAGCATTCTGAAGGGGAAGCCGAAGTGTATCCAAAAGAAGAGGAATATGCAGAAGCTGAAATAGATTCGGCATACCAGAAAGAACTGGATTCTGTGCGTATTGAAAACTTCAAGATTGTAAAGAAAATTGCGGAAGAGCGTTTCGACCAATACTTCAGCTCAAACTTAGAAATTGAAGTTCCGAAAGCCATGCTTACGTTCAGAGATCCTAATTCCGATGCCTATGTTTATACAGATTACGGAAGAATGGTCAATGATGGGGTTTATGGAAAAATGATGGAGCGTTTTAAATTTGGACAGTTTTTAAGAAATGCATACGATTCAAACTCCTATTACAATTTGTATTTTGACAAAGATAAAGTAAAGCTTGTCAATAATTATCAGCATAAAAATCCGGAAATACAGAAAACCATTTCCTCTGTTTATAAAGGAAAGAAAAACAAAAAGCTGGCAGCACTGATCAACGAAAAAAGCATTGGTTACTATGTGATTAACGTCAACGGAGCCAAGTCTTTCGATATGATGTATGACCTTCTTCAGGATACGGGAGACGGCGAATATAAAAAAGAAATGGAGCTGATGATGGAAACCATGAAAATTGTTCTGGATGAAGAAGCCATCACTAAAATAGCCCCGGGAAACGGAATCTTTGTTCTGAATGAATTAAAGTCCAAAAAAGTAGACTATACCGATTACGAATATGATGATGATTACAATGAAAAAGAAGTTAAGAAAACCAAAGAGGTGGCGGTTCCCAATTTTACCTTTGCTTTTGCAACAGAAAACGAAGGCTATTGGAACCGTGTTTTTAACGTATTGTCCACTAATAAGCATTTGTCTAAGAAATTCTCAAAAACCGGAAATATATACTCTTTTAAGGATGAGAAAGGCGACGGATATATGGATCAGCTGTACTTCGTTGTAAAAGAGGGTATCGTTTATCTTACGAGCTCTACAGAAAATCTTACCCCTCAAGGCCAGTCCGAAATCTCAAAGCAATGGGCAAAAGATTCTTCCAAATATCCTTTATCCGGAAGATTGGATGTTCAGAAACTTTTAATTGGTTTGGAAAAAGAATTTAAAACTCCTTCGGAAAGAAAATCATTAGATCTTTTCAGAAAAAATGTGGGTGAAATGTATTATAAAACAGAGGTGAAAGGAGAAAGCGTAGAAACGGAAATAGACTACAATATTAAAAATTCTTCAGAAAACAGCTTAATGTACTTCTTTGACCTGTTCGATGAGATCTTTAAAATGAATGAAGAAGAAAAAAAGCCTCAAATATTATAAATGAAGAAGAAAAAAATTATTGTCCCGTTAACCCTTTTACTCGCTGCTGCGCTCTATTTTGTATTTTTCTATAAAAACAAAACATTAAAATTTGTTCCTGAAAATGCAGATGTCGTTGTTTTGATCGATGTGAAAAGATTAACAGGACAATATATTTCAAGCTTCATTGCCCATCCCTCAAAATGGACAGAGAGTAAAAAGAAAGATAAAAAAACGATTTCATTAAAAGACTCAGGAATCAAAACCCCGGATTTTTTGCAGATTTTCCACCTCAAAGGCACCAGATTCTCAGAATGGTACAGTGTGGTTGAATTAAAAGACCCACAAAAATTCTTGACTTATTTAAAGAATCATCAGTTTATCAGCAAAGGAAAAAACGTCTTTCAAAAAGATCAGATTTTTGTAAGAATAGAAGACGAAAACGGATTCATAGGAAGTTCCGCTTCAGGTTTTGAAAATATTAGCCAGCAGCTTCATTCCTCCGAAAAAAGGGCACTGAATGCAGATCAGTTGATCAATAATGCTTTAGGAAGTGTTTCTTTCATTTCAGGAAAAACAATTCAGAATTTTTCCATTGAATTAAAATCCGATGAAATTGAAATAAAAAACACATCGGAAACCGGATCTTTAGCTTCCATTGTGGAAGATCTTCAGAAGAAAAATCATTTTTTAGAGATAGAGCTGGATGCCCGTAATGTGAAGAATTACGCTCGTCTTTTTGATAAAGCCTTCGCGGATTCTGCCCAAATCAGTTATTTTAAAGCAACTGCTGATCTCGAGCAGGTGAATGATACCATCATCAGCTACGGCTATGATGATAATTTTAATGAAATAGAGAAAAAGACCTTTCAGAAAATTATTCAGCCTAATTATGTGATCAATCTTCAAAGTTCTTCTCCTGAAAGGGCATGGGCATATTTTCAGCATCAAAAATGGCTTAATGCCCAGGATCAGTTTACTGCGATCCCTTTTCAGCCTAATCAGATAGAGAGAGGTGAAGGGAATTTTATAATAAAATCTACCAGAAAACCGATCGTGTTATCCCCAAAGCTCAAAGAAAATTATATCTTCGTCAGAAACAGCCCGATGCTAATCTCTTCATTAAGTATTTTCTCACCAGCAGAGAAAAAAATACTTTCTGATATAGACTATATTTTTTACGGGAATAAAGCAAACGGTTATTGGCTGAAAATCAAAGCGAAGAAGGCAGAGCTACCATTAATTTTAAGATGGTAGGAATCTATAATCCTAAAAAACTGACTGATTATTAATGACTTTATCTGACACTGTATTACTTAAAACATTCACACACTACTTTTTACATTTGGTTTTTCCGGTTTTTATAGCCCTTATCTTTTTCCGCAAAAACTGGAAGAAAGCTTATCTTATTATGTTGGCTACCATGCTCGTAGATCTGGACCATATTTTTGCCAATCCTGTTTTTGATCCGTCAAGAAATAGTATAGGTTTTCACATTTTACATTCCTATTATGCTATTGCGGTGTATTTTTTGCTGCTCTTTTTTAAAGGTAATATCAGAATTGTGGCCATTGGTCTTTTATTTCATATGCTGACAGATTTTCTGGATTTTAACCTGTGGATGCACTAAGAGGAAGGAAAGTGGAAGAGAGAGGCTGGAAGTTAATATTCAGTTTCAATATCAATTGCGGTGGTAGTAAATTAACAAAGTAGGATTTAAAAGAATAAAAAGGAGTGGTCATCCTTTATGACCTCAATAACTTCGCTCTTCCAACTTCAGACTTCTTACGTATTAGATTAAAATATGATTAATATTTTCTTTTGATATTTCAAATTTCATAGATTTTTTGTATTTTGTAGACACTTTATGAGATTGAAAGAATTTTTACATTATACGTATATTTTCCCTGTCCTTGCTGTAGGGTATTACTTTTCCGGACTGATGGGAACCGGAATTTTATATGATGTTCTTGCAGGAATCCTGCTTACCGGAAGTGTCTTATCCGCAGTACATCACGCAGAAGTGGTGGCTCATAAAGTAGGAGAACCTTTTGGAACAATTATTCTGGCACTCTGTATCACCATTATTGAAGTTGCGCTCATCATCTCGCTGATGGTCGCCGGCGGAGATCAGGCGATCACGCTGGCCAGAGATACCGTTTTTGCTGCCGTAATGATTATTCTTAACGGAATTCTGGGGATTTGTATTCTTATAGGTGGCGTAAAATATCATGAACAGTTTTTTGCAAGAACTTCAGCTACGACCTATCTGGTAAGTATTGTTTCAATTCTTGTTCTTACCCTTGTCCTTCCCAACTTTACCTCAAGTGTCAACGGACCTTTCTACAACGAAGCACAACTTGTTTTTATTTCCATTGCCTGTCTCGTGATCTACGGAATTTTCCTGATGGTACAGACCGTACGCCACAGAAGCTATTTTATTGTTCCTGATGAGCATCCGGAAGAACATTATATTCCGTCGTTGAAAAAGACACTTATAAGCTTTGTTTTTCTGGTAGTTTGTCTGGTAATTGTTGTGTTGATGGCCAAAGGGCTTTCCGGAACCATCGAAGGGATGGTACAAAGTATCGGCGCTCCGAAATCTTTGGTAGGGGTAATTATTGCAGGGGTTGTACTTCTTCCTGAGGGAGTGGCTGCCATACGTGCGGCAAGAAGCAACCAAATACAGTCCAGCTTAAATTTGGCATTAGGATCTGCTTTGGCAAGTATTGGCTTAACAATTCCGGCTGTATCTACTGTTTGTATCGTCTATGACATCCCGTTGGTATTGGGGCTCGATAAAAAGGATATCATCCTGCTGTCCTTATCTGTATTTATTGTAATGCTTTCCTTAAGCCGTGGGAAAACGAATATTCTGTACGGAACTGTTTTATTGGTGAATCTCGCAGCCTATATTTTTACGGTTATCGTCCCATAATCAATTTTCACCACCCAACGCTCTGACTCTCGACCGTGTCACAGTCTCCTGGCGAGTTCCATTTTATAAGCCATCAGCCTGGCGATATTTTCAGATTTGTAAATGGCCATATCTGCATTTTCCCCGGCAAAATTCTCCTCAATGGTCTCTCTCCAAAGCTTCAGCCACTGATCAAAGTGTCTCTGCTCCATAAACTGAATTTCATTGATTGGAAAATGAACAGCCATAGGATTTCCTTTATAGCTCATCTGTCCAAAAAGAATAGACTCCCAGAATGAATACATTTTCGGAAGGTGCTTGTCCCAGTCTACTTTGGCTACATCATTAAAGAAAAAACCAATCGTTTCATCTTTAACGACTTTGGCATAAAATGAATTGACAAGATGCTCAATATCCTCTCTTGATTCCAGTTTTTTCATACTTCAAATGTACTGCAAAATCAAATTAAAAAATCAATCAGCAGCTTGATAAATTTCATGAAAACAATATTTTATCTTTGCATTGTAAAAGGGGAGAATGGGTAAAAGTGAATTTGCTCATTTGCAGTTACCTCAACAAATAAAATAATATATGGCTAGAGGCTTCAGACAGAAAATCCGTCAGAAAAATACTGAAAACAGTGGCTTTGGTAGCAATGCTTCCGGCAGATTCATCAATAAGGACGGGCTTCCGAATGTAAAACGGAGAGGCGTGAATGTATTCAATAGGCTTAGCTGGTATCATACCATGCTGAACCTGTCTACTTTCCGTTTCTTATCCTATCTGGTGATTGCTTACGTCCTGATTAATCTTGTATTCGCAATGATTTATTATCTTATTGGAGTAGAGCATCTTACCGGAATTGATAAAAGCGATCCACTGAACGAGTTCATTGATGTATTTTTCTTCAGCTCGCAGACCTTTACCACGGTAGGGTATGGGAGGATTGCTCCTGTAGGCTTTATGGCAAGCTTGGTGGCTACTTTTGAAGCCTTTCTGGGATTGCTTACCTTTGCTATTGCAACCGGGCTTTTTTACGGAAGATTTTCAAGGCCGAGAGCCTACCTCCGGTTTTCAGATATAGCCGTTATTGCTCCGTTTAAAGAATCAAGGGCTTTAATGTTCAGGCTGGCTCCTTATAAAAATAATGCTTTGACGGATGCTGATGTTATTGTTTCAGCAGCTATTGAAGTGATCGAAGAAGGAACTCCGAAAAGTAATTTTTATTCTTTAAAGACCCATCTGAGCAAAATCAATACTTTGGCGCTGAACTGGACCGTTGTGCATGAGATCAAGGAAGATTCGCCGTTTTACGGGTTTTCTGAAGAAGATTTTAAGAACACGGATATTGAGATCATTGTTCAGGTCCGCGCATTTGATGAAGTCTTTTCCAATACAGTAGTCCAGAGATCTTCCTATGTGTCGGCAGAAATTGTTTACGGAGCAAGATTTACCCTGATGTATTATCCGGACAATAATGATCTTACAACAATATTGGACCTTGATAAAATTAATGACCATCAAAAAACAGATCTTCCGCCTATAGCAGGAGATAAAGATAAAGAATAAATGAATTTAGACTTCTATAAAAAGCAGGCTTTACAAAAGCAGAAAGAGCATAAAAAATTTCTGGACGGACTGAAAAAGAAACCGCCCAAGAATCTTGATTATATTGTTCAGGAAACCCATGATGAAGTCTTTGATGAAGTGAATTGCCTTCAGTGTGCTAATTGCTGTAAAACAACCGGACCTTTATATACGGAAAAAGACATAGAGCGTATTTCAAAACACCTGCGAATGAAGCAAGCTGATTTTGAAGCTAAGTTTTTAAAAGTGGATGAAGATAATGATAAGGTACTCCAGAATCTTCCCTGCTTTTTCCTGAATAATGACAATACCTGCTCCATCTATGAAGTAAGGCCCAAAGCCTGCCGGGAATATCCGCACACAGACCGTAAAAAGATCTACCAGATCAATAATTTAATGCTGAAAAACACCGTCATATGTCCGGCTGCATTTGAGTTTGTGGAAAAAATGATGAAGAATATTGCAAAGTAAACCTTCTGTTGTAAAATATCTTAAATAATGATAAAGTACGTTAAATAAGAACTTTACACATAATTTAATAAAAAGAGTGTCGTTTAAGTTAAACAATCATTTAAAATATTACATTATGAAAAAATTAGTTTTAACTGCAGCGTTTACTTTAGTCGGTGTAATCGCAGTATCGGCACAAACACAGACACAACCACAAAAACCAGCCGATACGTCTAATAACCAGACCACTCAGACTCAACAGCAGAACACCCAGACAAGTACTACTACTGATGCCAGTGCTCAACCACAAAATACCACAGCAACGGCTACGGTAGATGCAGCAGCAACTCCGGCTGCCACAGCTGATGCTACGGCAACAGTAAGTGCAGAAACAGCAACAGATGCTACGAAACCTTCAGAAACAACTAAAGCAGAAAGAAAAGCTAAGAAAAAAGCAAAGTCATCTAAGTAGTAATATTGAGCAAAGTAGAAAGGGAATCCTGGGACAAATGTCTCGGGATTTTTTTGTTATCCATTAATTGAAGTAATCAACCCGTATATTATTTACGTATATTTCAGATGTAATTATAGATCCGGATCATTCGGGCCAAGCTGATTTATTCAATGAAAAGATTAAACCCTTCCCTTAAGCATCACTTACTGATAGGAGCTTTCCTGAGTATGTGGCTTTTCATTTTTGCTTTTTTTATCAGACCGTTTGACGACGGAACCATTAGTTTTAAGGTATGGATCATTATTAGTATTGGATTTAGCATCATTGCATTTCTGTGTTATGGGGTTATTGCTTTGCTGCAGAAAAAGGTTTACGGGAAACTGGCAAAATGGAACATTAGGTTTGAATTAATAAGCATTGTTTTTTTTCAATTTCTTTTTTGGATAGGCACATATTGTTTTTATAAGAGCCCTATTTTGAATGGAGGATATGGGTTTATCAAATTTTTAGAGACCATCATTCTTAAATCAGCTTTGATTTCAACGCCCATCATAGTTTTGGCAAGAATATATGTAGTTTCATTAATTCCTGCACAGGATGACACCATCATCATTAGGGGAGACAATAAGCTGGATATTTTAAAAATTAAAAGGGATGAGCTGATTTGTGTTTCCAATGCTCAGAATTATGTTGAGATTTTCTTTGTAGAAGGAAATGAAGTTAAGGTAAAACTCATTCGCAGCACGCTTAAAAAGATTCAGAATGATTTTGATTTTTTGATTCAGGTTCATCGTTCACACCTCATCAATCCTTCTCATTTTAAGGCCTGGAAAAATGCGGATACCATTTCGCTTACTCAAATTGAACTTCCTGTCTCTAAAAATTACAGAGAACATTTATTGTCCTTATAATTTCCGTACCTAAAACCGCGTATTTCATCCCTAATCCTTCATATCACCTTGTTGAACGGTGTTTTTGTTTTTATTTTGCCTTCCAGATTAAGAATAAATATTGTATGAAAAAGCTTTGGATGAGGAGAATTGTATGGTCATCTGCAATAGGATTGTGCATGATGGGCTGTATTTTTTTATGGGCAGATCATGAACTCAATAAAGTCCTGGGTAAATCTACCCGGGTTATTAACTTTTCTTCATTTATTAAGCCATCACCATTAGTACAAATTAGAAATGTCAATGTCCTTTCAGAAGATTGTACTCATTTTATTAAAAACCAGAATGTCCTTATGAAAGATGGACTCATTCTTCAGCTTGGCGCCAATCAACCCGTGAATAAGGATGCTACCCTCATTGACGGTACAGGAAAGTATCTTATTCCGGGTCTTGTAGACAGCCATGTTCATGTAAAAGAAAGTAAAAATGATTTGTTTTTGTATCTGACGAATGGGGTTACCTACATCAGGGAAATGGCCGGGAATCCGAAGATTTTAGAATGGCGGAAATCAATACGGAAAAACGGTTTGGGGCCGAGGATGTTTGTTGCTTCACCACCTATATTTAGTGAGGTGGGTCTGGCGGGTTATTATTATAGCTGGACAAGACAGTCCGTCAATTATTCCAATAAAAAAGATGCGGAAAAAGCCATAAAGAAAATAAAGGAGCAGGGCTATGATGCCATCAAAATGTACGGCTTTGTGAATCCGGAAATGTTTAAAACAACAATAGAGATAGCTAAAGAAAATAAGATACCGGTTATTGGGCACATAC
Organism: Chryseobacterium lathyri; assembly: GCF_019970085.1. NCBI lineage: Bacteria > Pseudomonadati > Bacteroidota > Flavobacteriia > Flavobacteriales > Weeksellaceae > Chryseobacterium > Chryseobacterium lathyri. The sequence continues at coordinate 559,329 of NZ_JAHXYG010000001.1, forward strand.
CGTTGGTTGATTTAGAAACCTTTTCTCACTCAGGACAGAAGGAAGTCGCTCATATTGAAGAGATAACCGTTAAAACAATTGATGAATTCGGAAAATCAATTTCTAAAAATCCCGAAGAATATCTCCGTTTTTTAAAAATACGGTCACATCAGATCGCCAAAAAACTAAAAGAAAATAAGGTAAGTGTTACTTCAACCGTTTGGTTGTGCAAAAGCTTTTTAGCCCAGCGGTTTGATTTAAAATCTAAGCTTAAAGTAATAGAATTAAAATATGCTAATCCCAAAATTATTGAAGGAACGCCATTGTACAAAATGGGCTGGTTACCCGGTAAAAATGGCTATGAATATGATGGAAAAGATACACCTGAAGCAAAAAAATTATCACTGACGTTTTGGAAGACCTATGTGGAAGCGATTCACATCATGACCAAAGCATTGGTAGATCATCATATCCCTGTTATGGCCGGAACTGATGCTAATGTTGCCACGGTTGTTCCCGGGTTTGCTCTTCACGATGAATTAGAGTCTTTATCTCAATCCGGAATGACCAATTCACAGGCCATCTATTCTGCTACGGTGGAGCCTGGTGAATGGATGAAAAGCAAGACCGGGAAGATAAAAGCAGGCTACTATTCAGATTTGGTGCTCCTTTCTAAAAATCCATTGGAAGATATCAGAAATACAAAAGCTATCGAGTATGTGTTTTTTAATAAACATGTAATTGGTAAAGTTCAAATTAAAATGATTCTGAAAGCTATCGAGGATGGCAACAATGAAAACAGGAATATAGAAATTGATGAATACCTGAAATGAAGATATCCATTAATGTTTTAATTTTTTACATCTGATACAATAAAAAAAGCGCTGTAACATGTACTGCGCTTTCTCCTTTCACTTTTTACTTTTTTCCCATTATCCCGGGAACAGGCTATATCAAAAAAGGTTGGGAATTTTCCCAACCTTTATTTATTTTTATACCACTCCCTGAGCCAGCATTGCTTCCGCAACTTTCACGAAGCCGGCAATATTTGCCCCTTTCACGTAGTTTACGTAGCCATCTTCATCTTTTCCATAGTCTCTGCAAGCTTTATGGATTCCGATCATAATTTCCTTCAGTCTTGCATCAACCTCTTCAGATGTCCAGTTAAGACGGATAGAGTTCTGCGTCATCTCAAGACCTGAGGTAGCAACACCTCCGGCATTGGAAGCTTTACCAGGTGAGAACAATATTTTATTATCCAAGAAATAGTTGATGGCGTCTAAAGTAGAAGGCATGTTTGCGGCTTCAGTAACGCAAAGGCATCCGTTTTCTACCAAAACTTTAGCATCTTCAAGATCCAGCTCGTTTTGGGTTGCAGAAGGAAATGCTACATCACATTTCACTTCCCAAGGACGTTTTCCTGCGTGGAATTCAGCAGAAGGATATTTCTTAGCATAATCTTCAGCTCTGTTGTTACCGGAAGATCTAAGTTCTAACAAATAATCGATTTTTTCTCCGCTGATACCGTCTTTATCATAGATATAACCGTCCGGGCCAGAAATTGTTACCACTTTAGCACCAAGCTCAGTTGCCTTTTTGATTACTCCCCAGGCTACGTTTCCGAAACCTGATACACTTACCGTTTTATCCTTGAAAGTCTCGTTGATTGTTTTAAGCATCTGCTCCGCGAAGTATACCACACCGTATCCCGTAGCTTCAGGACGGATAAGTGAACCTCCGTAAGCAAGACCTTTTCCTGTAAGGACTCCGGTAAATTCGTTTCTTATTTTTTTGTATTGTCCAAAAAGATATCCAATTTCTCTTGCTCCTACACCAATGTCTCCTGCAGGTACATCTGTTTCAGGACCGATATGCTTGCATAGCTCAGTCATGAAAGCCTGGCAGAAACGCATTACTTCCATATCAGATTTTCCTTGCGGATCGAAATCCGAACCTCCTTTACCTCCTCCCATTGGAAGAGTCGTCAGTGAGTTTTTAAATACCTGCTCGAAAGCTAAAAATTTAAGAACTGAAAGGTTTACAGTAGGATGGAAACGGATTCCCCCTTTGTATGGTCCGATCGCAGAGTTCATCTGGATTCTGAAACCTCTGTTTACCTGGATCTCTCCTTTGTCATCAACCCATGGAACCCTGAAGATAATGATTCTTTCAGCTTCAGCCATTCTCTCCAGCAGCTTCATTCCTGTATATTCCTTCTTGGTCATAATAAACGGAATTACAGTCACAGCTACTTCCTTTACGGCTTGTAAAAACTCTGGCTCATTAGGATTTTTTGCTTCAATCTTGGCAATAAACTCCTGGATTTTCTGGTCAATATTATATTGTTCCATATATTAGGGTTGAATATTATTGTCAACAAATTTAATTTTTTTTTCAAGATTCACAATACTGTATTTCAACATTGTTAAAAATTAAATAATAATGTTTCGAAATATTATTAAATTGATAATTTGTGATCAAATTTTATTAAAAATTAAAAGTTACGTCTCAAATAATGCAATATTAAGAAATCGTTAATTTTCAAATTGCTACGAATTGCCTCCCGGAAAATGATTTTACTTTCCCCAAAAGCTCCAATTCTAAAATTATAGGAAGAATTTTATAAGACGGGACCGAAATCATCTGCGCAAGATCGTCCAGAGATACCTGAGGGTGGGCTTTTATTGACTGATATATGCTTTCCTGACTGTCAGTAAGTTGTATATCTGTTTCACTATAGGGAAACAGTTCTGCGACTTTCTCTTTTGAATGATTAAGTCCAACTGAATCTATGAGACTCTTAACGGTGGAAATAGATGCAGCTTTATTCTGGAAAATCAGCTGATTACACCCTTGGCTGTATAGATCCGTAATCTTTCCGGGAAGGGCGAAAACTTCACGGTTATAGTCGTTGGCAAAAGATGCAGTACTTATTGACCCGCCACCAAATCCAGTTTCTACTACTATCGTTGAAGGAGAAATTCCGGCTATGATTCTGTTTCTTTGAATGAAATTTTCCCGGTCCGGTTTTCGTGAAGAATTAAATTCTGTTACTAAAGTACCACCTTCCTGCAGGATTTTTTCAGACAGTTTCCTGTTTTTTGGAGGGTACAGCGTATGAAAGCCATGAGCAAGAACGGCCATGGTAGGGATTTTAAACTGAATAGACTGCTCATGAACCTCTTTATCAACACCAAGAGCTAATCCACTGACGGATATATATTTAGATGACTTTGATGTTTCGAAGAAATCTCCGATGAACTCCTTGCCGTAAGAAGTCATATTCCGTGTTCCTACAATACTGATCTTCTGTAAGGAATCGTCAAAATCTCCTTTTTGATAGAGAATTGCAGGAGCATCATCGCATTCATTAAGCAGATAAGGGAGCTCTTTAAGATGTCGCAGCCTGATTTGGATATTGTTCTTTTCGCAGAATTTGATCTCGTTTTCTGCAAATTTCAGATATTCTTCATTTCCGATATCGGCTACAGTCTTTTTTCCTACGCCATCTGTTTTGCTGAATTCCCTTTTTGCTTTCTTCCAGGCTTCTTCAGCACTTCCAAAGGTCCGGATAAGTTTTTGAAAATTAATGTCTCCTATCAGGCTGCATTCGCGTAGGGCGATTGCATACAGATGCTCTTCAGTGATCATGTGTGTTTTTTTTCAAATGTAATAAAATAACCCGAGTTGAATATTGTCATGAAGCCTGAAGTTTGAAGAGGGGAGTTATTGATCACCTAATGAATAGCCACAGGCCTGTTTTTATTACTTTTTTTAATAGGCTCACCAGAACTTTCGATAACTTTCAGAAATACTAAGTCTAATAGTAACTTCCAACCTCCCTTCTCCGAGCTTCCAGTTCCATTTTATTTTTTTCTTAATTCATCCAGATGATCCCAGATATCATCTCTTTTTTTATAAGGCAGTTCCATAAAGTCCTCCGGATGATTTTCTTTGTACTCCTGCCATAGTTTATCGTCTTTTTCGCTGTAATAGTTTGGGAATTCCCAGATATATTTCTTTTTCTTGTCGCCCACATTTTTAAAGGCAAAAGCGATAATACTCCCCACAACAGCTCCTGAAAGGTGGGCCTGCCAAGATATTTTACTCGGTTCCTGAAGATTGTAGAATAATTCCTCCGGAAACATACCCCAGATTAAACTGCCGTAATACAGAACTACAAGCAGCGAGATAGTAAGAAGTTTCATATTCCATTTGAAAACTCCGCTGAAGAAGAGGAAGAAGGCAAGGACATATACCACGCCGCTGGCTCCAATGGTACAGGTATACATATAATCGCCGGTGAGGATATCTATCGGTGGAAGCAGCCATACCAGCAATCCTGTAGCCAGCCAGCCGATAATAAAGACCTTGTTGGCAACTAAAGGGTAGAACTGGTATAAAAGAAACAGAAGAACAGCTACCGGGATAGAATTGCTTATGATATGATCAATATTTCCATGCAGAAGGGGGGAGGTAATGATTCCCAGTAAGCCTTCCGGCAATAGAGGTATTATAGCTCCAAAGCAGCTTTGAAAAAAGCCCTGCATCTGCAGAAAGTAACCGAACCACATGGCCGAAAGCATCAGCAAGGGGGTTATAACAGCTCTTTTGGAAATTATATTTTTAAACATGTCGATGGTACGTCAAATCAAAAGCCAATGATAAATTTCGGAAATTTTGTCGATGTATTTCAACGAGTAGTGTTTATTTTAAGACAAAAGGTTTGTATTTTAATATTCTAAACCTAATATTTTGACATTGAATGTATTAAACTGGCCTGTTTTTGGATGTTGAAGAGATTTTAATCTGTTTAAGGCTTTTTATAGGCCAATATTCACGTTTAAAAATTATATTAATATTTTTGTAATGAAAATCATGTAAAATAATGAAGAAGTTTTTATTGATTCTTTCCTTTTCTATGGGGATTTATGCAAGTGCACAAGAAGAATTGAAAAAAGATTCAGTAGTCGTAGATACGGTAAAATACTGGTCGGTACTAGGGAAAAATACTCTGATGATCAATCAGGCTGCTTTTTCAAACTGGGTTGGTGGAGGAGCCAACAATGTGGGATGGCTGGCCGGAGTAAATTACAATATAACTTATGAAAAAGATAATGACCTCTGGGAAAATATTATTGCCCTGGATTATGGACAGAATGATACTAAGGGGCTTGGCGTAAGGAAAACACAGGATGTAATGAATGTTTCCACCAATTATGGGCGGAAATTTTCGAATAGCTGGTATTTTTCTGCAGGGGCGGGATTACAGTCACAATTTTATAAAGGATATGAAGACGGGAATAATCCGGCGGCTAAAAAAATATCCAATTTTATGGCTCCCGGTTATCTGAACCTTGGTATGGGTATCACATACAGACCTAATGACAATCTTACGGTAACCATGCGTCCTATCAACGCCAGATGGACTTTCGTTCTGGATAAAGACTTGCAGTTCGCAGGAAGTTATGGTTTGAAAAATGACGGAGATACTTCACTTTTGCAGTTCGGTTTTCTGGGAACAGCTTTATACAAAGTAAAACTGATGGAGAATATTAATATAACCAATACTGCCTCTGTATTCTCCAATTATCTGGACCATCCGGAACGGCTGGTGCTTGCTTATGGAGCTGTTGTAAACTTCAAAGTCAATAAATTCATATCATCTAATGTCACATTGGATCTGCTGTACGATCATAACCAGATCCAGAAAACACAGTTGAAGCAAACGCTTGGGATAGGATTTGCCTATACTTTGAATAATGGTGTAAAACGCTCTGACCGTAAAGACAGTCAGTGGTGGATAAAAAAATAGATTATTAAATTCATTCAATAGGAAAGCGCTTCAATATGAGGCGCTTTTTTTGCAGAAAAATATAATTTTAAGTAGAGATAAGTTCATTTTTGCTTTTCACGTCTATTTCCAAGATGTATTTTGCTGTTTTCTAATGCAATAAATACTAATTTAATATTTCAAATAGGAGTGATTAGTTTTTTAACAAAAATTATATGTATATTTTTGTAACGAAAATCCTTATCTATGAAAAAACTTTTATTGGCCGTTTCCATTTCTGCCGGAATCACCACAATGGCTCAGGAAGTCAGAACTGATGCTGCTAAAACAGATACCGTAAAAGCGTGGTCTGTCCAGGGACAAAATACATTAATGCTCAATCAGGCTGCATTCTCAAACTGGGTTGGTGGAGGAGCCAACAATGTCGGATGGCTTGCCGGAGTTAATTATAACCTTACTTATGAAAAAGGGAAGGATCTCTGGGAAAATATCATCATCCTGGGATACGGGCAGAATAACACAAAAGGCATCGGAACCAGAAAAACACAGGATGTGATTAATCTGTCAACCAATTACGGACGTGAGTTTGCCAAGAACTGGTATCTTTCAGGAGGTATAGGCCTTCAGACGCAATTTGCCGGAGGTTATGAAGACGGAAATAATCCTGATGCCAAAAAGATCTCCAATTTTATGGCTCCGGGATATCTCAATATTGGTGCCGGTGTTACCTATCGACCCAATGACAACTTTACCATGACACTTCGCCCTGCCAATGCAAGATGGACATTTGTATTGGACGAAGATCTCCAGACCGCAGGAACTTATGGACTTAAGAATGACGGAGATTCTTCTCTGTTCCAGTTCGGTTTCCTGGGTACGGCTATCTATAAGATCAAGATCATGGAAAATATTAACCTGACCAATACAGCGTCGGTATTTTCAAACTATCTTGACCACCCTGATCATCTGGTCCTGGGGTACAGCGGAATCCTTAATATGAAGATCAACAAGTTTATTTCGACGAATATTACGCTGGATCTGTTATACGACCACAATCAAATCCAAAAAACGCAGCTTAAGCAGACTTTAGGAGTAGGATTTGCGTATAATATCGATAATGGAAAGAAACGTTCCGATAAGAAAGATAATCAGTCCTGGCTGAAATAAATAAGACGGTAGGAAGACAAAGGAGGGAGGCCGGAAGTACTAGTAGGCTTATAGTTTCTGACAGTATAATAAATGAATTATCTCTTGAAAAGAACAAAAGCTTAGGTTCGACTTGAATAACCTCCGTCTTCAAGCTTCAAACTCCCATCTTACCTAATAAAAAAGCACTTCGGATGGAAGTGCTTTTTGGTATCAATTTATATTAGTCTTAAAATTCTATATCAACCTGAAGCTTTTCAGCTAAAAGTTTTGAGATTTTTTCTTTAAGCGGTTCAATGTCGATGTTCTGCATGGCATCATTGGCAAAAGCATATAAAAGCAATGCCTGAGCTTCTTTCTTGGAAATTCCTCTTGCTCTTAAATAAAATAATGCATCTTCATTAAGCTGGCCTACTGTACAGCCGTGAGAACATTTCACATCATCTGCGAAGATCTCCAATTGAGGTTTGGTATCAATGGTCGCTCCTTCACTTAGCAATACATTATTGTTCTGCTGATAAGCATTGGTTTTCTGGGCAATTTTATCTACAAAAACCTTTCCGTTGAAAACACCGTGCGCATTTCCGTCGAAAATACCTTTATAGTTCTGGTAGCTTTCACAGTTCGGGAAATTATGGTGAACTGCTGTATGGTGGTCCACCAGCTGATCTTTTCCAATAATCGTAATCCCGTTCATAAACGAATTGATATTGCTTCCGTTATGAATGAAATCCAGGTTGTTTCTTACCAGTTTTCCTCCGAAAGAGAAAGTATTTACAGTAGTTAAACTGTCTTTTTCCTGTCTTGCAAAAGTGCTGTCGATCAGATAAGATGTATTGTTGTCATTCTGAAGCTTATGCCAGTCTGCTTTTGCATTGGGATACGTAAAGATTTCCGTCACAGAATTCGTCAGTACATACGTACTGTCAAAATTATGGTGACTTTCTATAACCTCAACTTTTGCTCCTTCTTCTACAATCAGTAAGTTTCTTGTATTGTAGAATGTGTTTTCTTCCTGATTTTGAGAGATGTAGAAAATATGGATCGGTTTTTCGATCACTACATTTTTCGGAACTTTTAGGAAGAAACCGTATTTGCAATAGGCAAGATTTAAGTTCGTAAAAGCAGTGTCTTTAGAAGCAATGGTATTGAAATACCTATCAAATACTTCCTTATGTTTTTCATCATTCAACGCATAGTTGAATGAAAGAAATTCTACATTCTCAATAGAAACTTTTGAAAGTTCTTTATGAAGTTTACCATTTACAAAAACGATCCAGTCAAAATTCTCTTCACCTAAATGCAGCTGATCCAGCTGTTCTTTGGTAATATTATGACTTTCCTTAGGGAAAAAATTATAGTTTTTCTCTGTGATCTCTTTGATGCTGGTATATTTATATTCTTCGTCTTTTTTTGTCGGAAAACCTAAGTTTTCGAAATTCTGAAGAGCAGTTTTTCTATCTTCATCCAGAAATCTGTGACGAAGGCTCTCCAAAAATTCACCGTGATTGTCAATAATCTGATCGTATAAAGCCATTACTGATATTTCGGCCATCACACCTTATTTTATATATTTGAAATAATACTATTTACTGCGGTTTTTCCGCATCTTCAGAAAGGATTGATAAAATCCCTGCTGAAAAGAGTTGCTTCTTAGTTAAGAAGCCAATCGTACCCTTTTTCTTCAAGTTCTAAAGCGAGAGATTTATCACCGGTTTTGATGATTTTTCCATTGGCAAGAACGTGAACAAAGTCAGGCTGGATATAATTAAGCAATCTCTGATAGTGAGTGATCAGAAGAACTGCATTTCCTTCGTTTTTAAAAGTGTTTACACCGTCTGCAACAATTCTTAATGCATCAATGTCTAATCCTGAATCTGTTTCATCAAGGATAGCCAGTTTAGGATTAAGCATCATCATCTGGAAGATCTCATTTCTTTTCTTTTCACCCCCGGAGAAACCTTCGTTCAGTGATCTTGAAAGGAAATCTTTTTTTATACCTAATTGCTCGGATTTTTCACGGATAAGGGCAAGCATTTCTTTTGCCGGCATTTCCTCCAGTCCGTTTGCTTTTCTTGTTTCGTTTAAAGCAGCTTTAATGAAGTTCGTTACAGAAACTCCCGGAATTTCCACTGGATACTGGAAAGAAAGGAAGATCCCCTTATGCGCTCTGTCTTCAGGAGCATCTTCGCCGATGTTTTCTCCCTGAAAAAGAATTTCACCTTCCGTTACCTCATACTCCTCTTTTCCTGCAATCACAGAAGAAAGAGTAGATTTTCCAGCTCCGTTAGGTCCCATGATGGCATGAACTTCTCCCGGTTTTATTTCAAGATTAATACCTTTTAAAATTTCTGCGCCATCTTCAATTTTGGCGTGCAAGTTTTTTATTTCTAACATTTTTATTTGCTAAACAAATTATTTTTGAATTCTATATACTAAACTTTCAGGCTGACCGGGAACATCATTAAGCTTTCCTATACGTATCATACCTGCCTTTTCCAAAACTTTAACAGAAGCTATATTGTCAGGACGAACAATTCCAAATATCTCTTCTTTACTGATACTGGTAAATCCAAATTCTATAGCTTTCTTTGTGAACTCTGTTGCATATCCTTTTCCCCATGCTTCAACAGCAAAGCGATATCCGAGATTTAGTTTTTCTTCCTCTCCATACATTTTATAGCTCAAGCCTCCAAAGCCAATAATACTCTTGTTTTCTTTTGCTATAATGGTCCAGCCTCCAAAATTATATTGATCCCAATGTTCCTGCATTCTTTTGAATGTACCTTCTGCTTTTTCAATGTTCATTGGTCCACTTGGGTTATACAGATTGGTCTGTGGATCTCTGTTAATTTCAAAAAACCTTTCAAAATCATCATTTTCAGGTTTTCTTAAAATTAGGTTTTCTGTAGTTTCCATCCTCAAATTATCCAACAGAACCCTCAAGAGAAATCTCCAATAATTTCTGAGCCTCAATTGCAAATTCCATTGGAAGCTTATTCAATACTTCTTTACTGAAACCATTTACAATCAATGCAATAGCTCTTTCTGTATCAATACCCCTCTGGTTGCAGTAGAAGATCTGATCTTCTCCAATTTTTGAAGTAGTAGCTTCATGTTCCAGCTGGGCAGTAGGATCTTTGATTTCAATATAAGGGAAGGTATGCGCACCGCATTCATTACCCATCAACAGGGAATCACACTGGGAGAAGTTTCTTGCTCCTTTTGCTGAAGGCATTACTTTTACCAGTCCTCTGTATGAATTCTGAGATTTTCCTGCAGAAATACCTTTTGAAATGATCGTAGATCTGGTATTTTTCCCAATGTGGATCATTTTTGTTCCCGTATCTGCATATTGGTGATTGTTGGTTACTGCAATAGAGTAGAACTCACCAATAGAATTGTCTCCTTTCAGGATACAAGACGGATATTTCCATGTTACGGCAGATCCTGTTTCAACCTGCGTCCAGGAGATTTTTGCATTTTTCTCGCAAAGTCCTCTTTTTGTTACAAAATTGAACACCCCACCTTTTCCTTCTTCATTACCCGGATACCAGTTTTGAACAGTAGAATATTTAATTTCGGCATTATCCATTGCAATCAATTCAACAACAGCTGCGTGAAGCTGGTTTTCGTCTCTTGATGGGGCAGTACAGCCTTCAAGGTAAGATACATAACTTCCTTCGTCAGCAATCACAAGCGTTCTTTCGAACTGGCCTGTTCCTGCCTGGTTGATACGGAAATAAGTTGAAAGCTCCATCGGGCATCTTACACCTTTTGGAATATAGCAGAAACTTCCGTCAGAAAATACTGCGGAATTCAGTGCTGAATAAAAATTATCTCCTCTTGGAACTACTTTTCCAAGGTATTTTCTTACTAGATCAGGATGGTTTTTAATAGCTTCTGAAATAGAACAGAAAATAATTCCTTTTTCCATTAAGGTATCCTGGAAAGTGGTTTTCACAGAAACGGAATCCATTACGATGTCTACTGCAACTCCTGAAAGTCTTTTTTGTTCTTCGATATTGATTCCTAATTTTGCAAAAGTGGCCAACAATTCGGGATCTACCTCATCTAAGCTCTCCAATTCTGGTTTCGCTTTCGGTGCGGCATAATATTTAATAGCTTGAAAATCAGGTTTTTCATATTTAATATTTGCCCAGGTAGGCTCTGCCATTTTCAGCCAGATTCTGAAAGACTCCAGACGCCATTCTGTCATCCATTCCGGCTCCTCTTTTTTCGCGGAGATCGCACGGACAATATCTTCGTTTAAACCGATTGGAAACTCTTCATAATCGATCTTCGTTTCCCACCCGAATTCATATTTTTTATTTTCTAGATCGACTCTTAAATCGTCTTCAGTATATTTACTCATTGTTTTTTTAATTTCAGATATTAGACTTAAAATCTCAGAAACAGGTCTGATATCCAGTGTCTAATGTCTTTTCTATAAAGAAAAACTCTCTCCACAACCACACGTTCTGGATGCATTAGGATTGTTAAAAACAAACCCCTTTCCGTTTAATCCTCCTGAGTATTCAAGAGTTGTTCCTGCTAAATAGAGGATAGATTTTTTATCTACAACAATTTTGATTTCATTATCTTCAAAAACCTGATCTGCATCTGTTTTTTTATTGTCGAAACCCAAAACATATTCTAAACCAGAGCATCCTCCACTTTTTACCCCTACTCTTATATAATCCTCAGCAGCGTTGAAACCATCCTCTGTCATCAGCTGAATGGCTTTTGCTTTTGCTTGATCTGATACTTTTATCATTGTATTTATTTAGAATGATTTAATTATGCAAAAATACGTACAATAATTAGGAAATAAAAATCCGGAATTTTATTTTATCGATTTTTATTATTGATGGCTTAACTTTGTTAACCTTTTGAAATCCAAACAATAAATTTATTCTATAATGAAAAAAATTGGCATCATTGCTTTAGCGCTGGTTATGCAGCATATTTCTGCACAGAACAACCGGTTTGTATATCAGGTTACCATGAAACCGGATGCAGAAAATAAAAGCGATATTAAAACTGAAAATGCATATTTAGATATTTCCGCCGAAAAGTCTCTTTTTTATTCAGAAAACAGATATAAGAGAGATTCTATCCTGCAGAAAGCTTTCCAGGGCGGAGGAGGCAGAGGTTCCGTGAGCAGGGAGCAGATGGAAGGGGTAAGAACCAATATCAATTATTCTGTAGAAAAAGATAAGGCCAGCCAAAAGACCTACTTTAAGGACAGAATAGGCAGAGACGTCTACGTTTATGAGGAAGATCGTCCTTTGAACTGGAAAATGTCTTCTGAAACAACGAAGATAGGAGATTATAAAGTTCAGAAAGCAACAACAGATTTTGCCGGAAGGACATGGACAGCCTGGTTTACTACAGATCTGCCATATCAGGATGGACCGTATAAGTTTGGAGGGCTGCCTGGGCTGATTGTGAAAGTAGAGGATGATAAAGGTGATTATTCTTTTGATTTAATGAAGAATTATAAAATTGCTGAAATCGTAACTTTGAACCAGTTTGGAAATACTTTGAAAGTAAAAAGATCGGATTACCTGAAACAGCAGGAAAAATTTAAAACAGATCCGATGTCATTCATGCAGAGTGGTGGTGGAGGAGGCTTTCCTGCGCCACCGAGAGCTGGCGGAGGAAGAGGTGGAAATCAGAATCCAGCTGATATGAGGAAGAGAATGGAAGAGAGAGTGAAAGAGGAAGCGAAGAAAAACAGCAACCCGATTGAATTGCAATAAAAAAATAACCCCTGGAGAATTTCTTCAGGGGTTTTTAATTATATAAAGAAGGATTTATTTTAAAAGTTGATTAAAAGTATCTCCCTGTTTGATGTCTCCGGTATTATACCCTTTCATAAACCATTCTTTACGCTGTGCAGATGATCCATGGGTAAAGCTCTCCTGATTAACGTAACCCTGAGATCTTTTCTGGATATTGTCATCGCCTACGGCTTCAGCTGCTTCTATGGCAGACTGAATATCACCCGGTTCCAGGATATGTTCCCTGCTGTCTGTCTGCTTAGCCCAAACACCCGCATAGAAATCTGCCTGTAGCTCTGTAGCTACTGAAACCCTGTTTAAATCTGCTTCAGAATATCTTCCGCTTCTTCTTAAGGCATCTACTTTCTGAGTAGTTCCTAAAAGGGTTTGTACATGGTGACCCATTTCGTGAGCCATTACATAAGCAATGGAAAATTCCGTAACCTGTGCGCCAAACTGCTGTTGAAGCTCTTTAAAAAAGCTCATATCCATATAAACCTTTTGATCCGCAGGACAGTAAAAAGGTCCCATGGCAGCTTGGGCTGTTCCGCAACCGGATTGCGTTGTACTTTCAAATAAGACAACTACGGCAGGTTGATATTGCATTCCGTTTTCAGCAAAAATTTTAGTCCAGGTCTGCTCATTTTCGGCAGTGACCATCTTAACAAATTCACGGATTTGAAGCTCATTGGCACTTAATTCTCTCTGTTCGGTGGGAGTAGAACTGCCTCCTCCGGAAGAAAGTAAAGATGAAGGGTCTCCGCCCAAAAAGAATATAATTGCGGCAATGATCAGGGTTCCCAATCCACCACCTACAAGAGCGCCTCCGCCACCTCCGCCGGATCCTCGTCGGTCGTCTACGTTGTCGCTTCTATCGTCTGTCCATTTCATAACAAATTTTTTTTGCCCTGTAAATTTAAAATAATATCATTACTAAATTACTACTTTTGTGAAAAATTACAGCCGACGTGAAAAAAATTAAACTTTGCCTGTTATCTGTTGGGATCATGGCACTTACAGCATGTAAAAAAGAAAAAGAAGATGAAGTAAACAGTGTAGATAAGACTGGCTCTATTGAAACAGTACTTTCTGTTGAGCACCTGGATACTGCTGATGTTCTTATTACTAAACACAAGATCTGGAAAAATAAAAAGCTTTTTAAAGAGATCATTAAAAAAGATACCATTCCTGCTTTGGGCGACACTCTTGTAGGAGGAGAAGACAGTGACGGCTATAACCATATTGCCAAAACGAAAAAAGACTATGAATTTTTTATAACGGTTCAATAATGAAAAAGTCAAGTTCTATAAAATTACTTTTCGTAACGGGTGTATTGGCTGCCTGTTCCCAGGAGAAGCCTAAAGAGAAAGCCGAAAAGAAAGTCTATATGAGGTCCGACACTACAGCTTCTTATACGAGGAGTCATGGTTTTTTGACGGGAGTCCTTCTTTATCATGCGTTCAGACCGTATGGTGCTTATAGCTATGGATCTTATCAGAAGGCCGGTTATTACAGTGATGCGATAAGCAGCAAATCCAATATCGGAAGAAATAATTTCAAAGGAAATGTAGTAAGAGGGCAATTGGGAAGAAGCGGTTTCAGTGCATCAGCATAAAATATGGAAAGAATTCAATCACAGTTCAGAAAAAACTGGCAGCATAAACTAGAGAATCTTGGTTTCGGGTATCACTCCCTGGATGGCCTTTATTGGGATGAAAGTCATTATTACCAGTTTAGCACAGAAGAAATTAATACAATAGAAAAGGCTACTGCAGAACTCTGGCAGATGTGCCTGGAGGCGGTGGATCATATCATTGAAAAAAATCTTTGGGAAAAGTTTAATATTCCTGACTGGTTCCGGAATTATATCGTTACAAGCTGGGAAGAAGATCATCCTTCTATCTATGGAAGATTTGATTTTGGTTTTGACGGAAAAAATTTAAAGCTGCTGGAATTTAATGCTGACACGCCGACTTCACTATATGAAGGTTCGGTGATACAATGGTACTGGCTTCAGGAGCTGTTTCCTTATAAAGATCAGTTTAATTCCATTCATGAGAAACTGGTAGATTACTGGAAGCATCTTAAAAATTACATGAACCCGCATCATATTTATTTTGCTTCTCTTACCAATATTGAAGATGTTACCAATGTGGAATACATGCGTGACTGTGCTTCTCAGGCAGGATTCGATACGGAATTTATTCCTGTTCAGGATATTGGCTGGGCTGAGGATATTTCTGAATTCATTGCAGCTGACCGGTCGATCATGGAATATATTTTCAAGCTTTATCCTTACGAATGGATTCTTGCAGACGGTTTTGGAGAAAAACTTGTAAAAAACGGTTTCCGATCGCAATGGATTGAGCCTGCATGGAAAATTTTACTTTCATCCAAGGCTCTTCTTCCGATCCTTTGGGAGATGTATCCCAATCATCCTTACCTGTTGGAATCTTATTTTGAACCGAAACATCTGAAAGATTTTGCTAAAAAGCCTGTTTATTCCAGAGAGGGAGCCAATGTAATTTTGTATAAAAATAATATTCCTGTCGAGGAAAATGATGGTGTATATGGTAAAGAAGGTTTTATTTACCAGCAATTATTTGATCTTCCCAATTTTGATGGCAATTATCCGGTGATTGGCAGCTGGGTAATAGGGCAGGAGTCTGCCGGTATCGGGATCAGGGAAAGTGTTCACCTGATCACCAATAACCAGAGCCGTTTTGTTCCTCACCTTATCGGTTAAGTTTCTTTTCTTTAAGCCAGAATGATGTGGACTGATAGGCGGAAATAGCATCATTAACGAGTTTCTGCTCAGGCTTCTTGATCAGCTTTTCATCATAATAGAGTTTGAATTCAGGGGCAAGGCTGCTGGATTCAAGCTGTAAAGAGTACTGTTTTACTTTTTTAACCGGTGAAATGATTGTTAAATGTCCATCTTTTACCAAACCGAGGTCCTGATAAGTGGCTATATAAGCTTTTGGCTGGAATTCTTTTTTGAAGACATCCTGACCAAGGAATTTGGATTTATAGTTAAAATTCAGCAGTCCGAAAAGGGTAGGCATAATATCTATCTGAGACATCAGCTTATCAAACTTCTGAGGCTGGATAAAGTCTTCTGAAAAAATCATCGCCGGAATTCTGTATTTGTCCATAGGAAGTTCTGTTTTCCCTGCACTGGATGCGCAATGATCGGCAATGATCACAAAGACCGTGTTTTTGTACCAGTCCTGTTTTTTAGCCATTTCAAAGAACATTCTAAGTGAATAATCAGTGTATTTTACCCCTCCGTCACGGGATTTTGCTGTTCCTGGAATATCAATCCTTCCATCTGGATACGTAAAAGGCCTGTGGTTGGAAACCGTCATCCAATGATTGAAAAAAGGTTTGCCGGATTTGGCCTCAGCATTCATGGTCTGAATTGCTTTTTTAGCCATATCTTCATCGGCAACGCCCCAGACATTGGCAAAGGTGATTTCTTCGGGTTTAAAATTGTTTCTGTCAACAATATCATAACCGTTTCCGGCAAAGAAGTCCTGCATATTATCGAAATAGCTGTAACCTCCGTACAGGAATTTCACATCATATCCTTTGGATTTGAATACACTTCCTGTTGTGAATTTATTTTTGTTGTCGTCTCTTTTAATAACACTTTCTCCAGCAGTAGGAGGAATACAGAGTGTAAGTGCCTCAAGTCCTCTTACGGTTCTGTTTCCGGTAGCATAAAGATTGGTAAACATGATCGAGCGGTCTGCCAGGCTGTCCAGGAAAGGAGTAATCTTTAAAGTACCCCCATAATGTTCCATAAAATCTGCAGATAAGCTTTCTATGGAGATGAGAACTACATTTTTCTTAAGTTCCGGCTGCTCTGAAATTATATTTCTTGGTAATGAAGGTTCGGAATATTGACTCAAAAAGTTCTTTTCAGCTTCTTTCTGTGCGATTTGCGGATAAAACTGAAAATAGTCCAGCTCGTTGTGGGTGAAGGCCCAGTAGAATTTGGGAAGACCATTGCTTTCGATCTCATCAGCAAAAACATTGTCTGAACGGATCTGCATTAAAGAAGATACTCCTAAAATACTGAGGCTGACCATAACAATAAAAGTTCCCAGCAATACCATTTTTTGCTTAAAATCGGGCAGTTCCAGCAGCTGATCTTTTGTTTTTTTATAGATGAACCATGTAATGGCTAAAGTAATAATAAGAATTGCAGAAAACAGGGGAACAACCGGATAGCTTTCCATGATGTTTCCAATGACCTCATTGGTGTATATCAAATAATCTACCGCAATGAAGTTATAGCGTACCCCGAACTCATTATAGAAAAAGTATTCACTTACAGCGTTAAAGATAATGAGAAGAACATACAGCAACAGTGTGATGAAATACAGAACATTCCGGATCCTGATCCTTTTTGAAGGGAGAAAAAGCATCAAACCAAATAAAATGGTTTTGAGTCCTACAAAAGCTAAGGCGACTTCTGATATAGAGCCTCCATACTGGTTGAAAATATTATTCGGAATGAGCAGAATGTATAGAAAAAACAGTACTAAAGCTCCAAAAATAATATATCCATACGGCTTATTATATTTTGAATTGGATAGAAATAAAAAGTAAACGGCCAATAATGTACTGGCTAAAATAAAAACAAAAATATCATTCAACAGGCCGATTGACAGGACTTTTATGATCTCAAAAAATCCGAAAGTGGCCGTAGTGATTGGATGAAATAAAAACACGATCCGTACAATAAGCGAAATGATAAGATAGAAGATCCCTAAATATAAGAATGGTTTTATTTTACTTGAAAACATGTACGTTAGATTAATTTCCGCAAAGATAGTTTTTGTATATAACTTTTAATGAAAAAAAATGGAAACATGCTATTTCTTATCATTTTTTTGAATTATTAATGAAGATTTAACGTATTATGTAGTGAATGATTGGTAATATAAAAAGTAATGGTAGGCTGAATATCAATAAAAAAGGACTATTAAAAATAGTCCTGTATACTGTTAAGATGTATTAAAGATTAAGGATGCCCGAAACCGATGTTTCCTTTTTTATCAGAAAGATTCTTTTTAAAATCGATCATTCTCAAAGCGGTTACAGCTGCTTCTACACCTTTATTTCCTAGGTCTCCACCGCTTCTGGCAATGGACTGTTCTTTATTATCATCGGTCAGAACGCAGAAAATAGTAGGAGTGTCCGTTAAGACATTGCAGTCTTTGATTCCCTGTGCTACTGCTGAGCAAACAAAATCAAAGTGAGGGGTCTCTCCGCGGATTACACACCCGATAGCAATTACTGCGTCGTATTTTCTTTCTTTGCAGAGCTGCATGCTTGCATAGTTGAGCTCAAAAGCACCCGGAACCGGAAAAAGCTTAATGTTTTCTGGTTTTACCCCTTCTTTTTCTAGGATTTCAAGGGCTGCATCACGAAGATTGTAAGTTACAAAATCATTCCACTCAGAAAAAACAATGCCGATAGAAAAATCTTCGGCATTTGTTATATGAAGTGGCTTGTAATCGGAAAGATTAACTGTTGCCATTTTTTAAAAGTATTTAGTCATTTCAATATAAGAGTCAGACATTCCGTTATCATAGTCCTGGTATTTCTCGTCAATTGCAGAGAAATATTTTTTAGCTTCTGCATTTTTCTTTAATCCTAATGCTACAATACCTGCTTTTCTTGTGAAATAGTAAGTGGTATAAGGATCATCAGAAGCAGTCGACGCTTTGTCTAATAAGGAAAGAGCTTCATCGTTTTTGTTAAGACCTGATTTTGCATCTGCCATAGCACCGAATTTCAATGCCATTAATGTTTTGTTGTCAGATGAAAATTTATCTAAAAGATCGTAAGCTTCCTGGAATTTTCCTTCTTTGAATTTTAATAAACCTGCATTATAAGCAGAAAGTTCACCAACCTTCGTATTCGAATATTCGTTATATGTTCCTATAAAACCTGGATTAGCTGCAGATTTTCCGCCTAAAGCTTCTTTATCTTTACCTTCCGTCTGTTTTTTCTGAGCAGCGAGGAAACTTTTTACAGCTTCAACATTCTTAGGAGCCACTACAAACTGTTTGTAAGCAAAAAATCCTAAAACACCCAAAACCAGTACCCCGAATACAATACCCAATTGCTTGGAGTATTTCTCAAGGAATCTTTCAGTGTTTAAAGCTTCTCTGTCAAGGTCTTTGAAGAACTCAACCGTTTCTTTACCTTCTTGCTCATTTGGAGCATTCTTTCCCAATTTTGCCATAAATTTTTAAAAATTGAAATGCAAATTTAATTGTTTCTGAATGATTTACAAAATACTTTGTGAGTATTATTGTTATTCCCGGAAAAATTATTCTGTTTTATTATAAAATTTCAATCTGAAGATTTTATATTTTGTCCTTTTTTCTTTTGGTAAATGGATCTGTGAGATGGTGAAATATAAATTTCCGGCCTTATCGAAGGCAAAAGAATCCGGCCATTTTATTCCCGGGTCGCTGATGATTTCTGATAAAATTCTGTTTTTATCAATTCTGCTGATGGCATTTTTCTCTAAACTGCTTAGATACAAATTTCCCTTTTTGTCGAATATGATTCCATCATTGGCCGTACTTTCTGCATATTTTTCTACTGTTGCCTGAAGTGAACCATCGGGGAGATTTTTATTCAGTAGCGATGATATCGGTATTCTGTATATGTTTTTGCCCATAAGTGCGCAGTAATAGAGATGTTTTTTATCAGGATCTATCGCAATTCCGTCAGAATGTACCGGATGTTTTCTTTCATATCCTTCGATTACTATTTTATCTACTTCTGCAAGTGTGGAATGGTGATTGGAAAGTACTCTCCTTACATCAGCAGTTATCATATCCAAAATCACAATTCCGCCAACCTGCGAATCGGTAAAATAAACGGAATAATTTTGATTATCAATCCTGAAATCATTTAAATAAGCCTTTGGGCTGATCTTCTCAACAGATAATGTATATTTTACTTTTAGATTATTATTTCGTAGATCAAAGCAATATAAAAAGGCTCCTTGGGTTGCATCTGTCTTTAAGTCATATCCCGTGTCTAAAATCCACAGCTGGTTAAGCTCGTCAATGTAAACACTTTGGACACAGATAAACTGATTTTTGCTGCCTGCATTTTCATTCCATCGGTTCCATGCTGCATCCGGAAACGGGATGGTTTTTCCGTTAATGATTTCTGCCACTGAAACGGGAGTGTCTGCAGACCATCTTGGAAAACTCACAAAAACACGATTGTTCTTTGAAATGGCAATTCCTGTCCATTGGTTTTTGCTTTCTGCAAAAAGACTCATATGAACTTTTGGTGAAATGGGATTAATTTTTTTTTTCTGGCAGCCCACTGCTGCATGTATAAATAATACAAAAACAAGGATTATATTTTTCATGGAGAAGATATTTATGTAAATAATTGAAGGTACTATATGCCTGTAAAAGCCATTTTTATTGCTAATGCCATTAAAATACCGGCAATGGTCCAGTTCTGGACCTTTATCAGTTTTGGATTTTTACTCAGCCTTATCTTTGATTTCGAGGCGCTGAAAATAATCAGAGAATTTATTAAAAGACTGATTGTAATAAAGATGGAGCCCAAAAGTAAAAACTGATGTCCTATGTCTCCGGATTTCGGATCCAGGAACTGTGAAAATACAGAAACAAAAAACAATGCCACTTTAGGGTTTGAAATGGTGGTTAGCAAACCTATGGCAAATAATTTTTGCGGCTTATCTTTTATCAAACCTTTGTGTGATTTTGTGCTGTCAAAAGAAGGGACTCGTACGGCCTGATAAGCAAGATAAATCAAGTATAGGGCGCCGGATAGCTTTAGTATATGAAACAATAAAGGAAATGTAAAAAGCGCGGCTGAAAGTCCGAATGAGGATAACAGGATGTAAAAAAGATCACCTGTAACAATTCCAAGCAGAGAAATCATTCCTGCTTTTTGCCCTTGCAGTAAGGAGCGGGAAATCAGATATAGCATTGTCGGGCCTGGAATAATGATCAGCACTATAACAGACAATGAAAAATAAATAAGTTGAGTAATCGGTAACATGTATAAACTAAATTGTATTAAAATTGAATACAAAGATCAGTTTATAGCATTGCAGGTAAAAGGAGTAAAATCACAATTATTTTGTGATGTATCTCACAATCTGGAATTTAAACGGCTTAAAGATTCTCTTGAAACTCCCAGATAAGAAGCAATTATGGTTTTTGATACCCGTTGAAAAAGATCCGGGTACTGTGAAAGAAGAATTTCGTAGCGTTCTTTTATATTATTTGACAGAAAGGAAAGCATCCTTTTTTGTAAGGCAACAAATCCGCTATTCGCTTTTTTCCTGAAAAAATATTCTACTTTCTGCAGTTCAGAACAAAGCTTTTCCCGGTTTTCGTAGGACAGGCAATATAATTCGGAGTCTTCCAGGCAGTCAACATTTACAATAGCCTGTGTTTGGGTAAAGTAAGCCTGATAATCGGTGATCCACCAGTTTTCCATTGCAAACTGAATGATATGCTCTTTTTCTTTCTCATCTATAAAGGTTGCTTTCAGTAACCCTTTTTTTACCCAGTAGGAATGATGTACATGATCGCCGGTCTGTATAAGAAACTGATGTTTTTTTAATTTTTTTACAGTGAAGTAAGAAAGTATGGACGCAAATTCTTCATCAGTTAAATGAATGAGTTCTTCAAAATGCGCCCTCAGTTCTTGTGCATCGGAAATTTTGATTGAACTCATATTTTCCTGATTATCATTTAGAATTCTAAAATATGATAGATCTCGGCATTGAACTTTTTCAGTTTTTCATCCCCGTTCAAACCTTTCAGACCAATAAGGAAACTGAATTGCGAAACAGTTGCCCCTTGTTTTTCCACAAGTTTTGCTGCAGCTTCTGTAGTTCCGCCTGTTGCCAATAAATCGTCGTGGATCAGAATTCTTTGTCCCGGCTTTATCTGCCCTTCACGGGTTTCGATGATAGCACTTCCATATTCTAGGTCATAATTTTCTGAAATAATGGGTGGCGGTAGCTTCCCTGCTTTTCTGATTAGGATGAAAGGAACTTCCAGTGCTACTGCAATGGCAATTCCGAAGAGATAACCCCTGCTTTCTATTCCGCATACGGCATCTATTTTTCCTTTGCTGAAAGCAACAAGGTCTGCAATGACTTCTTCATATAGCTTTGGATTCAGGAAAATGGGTGAAATATCCTTGAACTGAATTCCCGGGATAGGAAAATCAGGAACATTTTCAATAGTTTCTTCCAGTTTTTTAATCAGTTCTTGTGAAGCCATTAATTATGGGTTTATTTTATAGCTGGAAATTTTCCAGTCTCCATTTACATTTTTAAGTCCGAAAGTTACCTTTAAAGAAGTGGTTTTCCCGTTCTTGTCTGTAACATCGTATGTTACATTTACACTTGCACCGTTGGCCGTAGTACCATTGGTGGTAATGTTTTTAACACTTACGTTTTTCACTGATCCAAAACCTGAAGTAGGGTTGGAGAACGATTCATAGCTTCCCCAGCTAGGGTTGCTTGACGTTTCATAGGCTGCCTTAAGGTTTTGTGAGCTTACACTGTTTAAGAATTTGCTTACTGTACTTTTTGGATCTGCTGCCGGCTGTTTAGGAGCAGCTGGGGTCGTAGTAGTAGCATTTGGATCTGTAGGTGTTGTAGGTGTAGCTGTGGGATTGTTTGGGTCGATTACAGCATTAGGATCCTGTGTTACAGAAGTTGAGTCCGTTTTAGGCACAGCGGGAACTTTTAAGGCAGATGCATTGACATCGAGTCCAATCTTAGACATTTTGAATGTCTTAGCTGTGGTTTTTACTGAAACGGTAATATCTATTTTATTGTCTACCACTTTAGCTGCAGGAATTGAAGAGAATTTTAGATTGAATCCTTTAAAATTATTATCCTGCATCAGGTTTTTCGCGGTAGAAAGTTTTACTCCATTACTGAATACTTCCAAAGTAGCTTCGAGTCCGGCTCCGGTAAATGAAACAGGGTTTCCTGAACCATCTACAAGTCTAGGTACGATCTGAATGGCCGTTGGTGCTCCGGATCCGTCATCGCCGGTTGGTCTGGTGATAATGCTAAGTGAGCTTGCTTTTACATCATTCGCATCGGTTTCTTTGGCTTTATCATCCCCAAAGATATTCATTTCTCCAAGAGAAGGTGGGGATGTACTAGCCCATTCAATTCCGTTTTTCTGTGCAACTTCATCGGCCAACGCAAGAATTTCAGGGACTTTTTTTCCGTCGATAAGCTTTCCAAGAGCTTTAAGTTCTTCTACATCACCTTCTGCCTCTACACCAAACGTCTTTAGGATATAAAGCGCTTCATTGAACTTGATTTGTTTAATGGTTGAGAGGCTGGAAGTCATGTCATTGATACTTGACTGCAGCGTTTTAGTATTCGTAGCATCTACATGATCCTTCTTGCATGCCGTAAATAGCAACAGACTGAGAACAAGTAGAAAAGAAAACTTTTTCATTTTATTTTGTTTATTGCAAATTTAATAAAACCTTTATTAATAGTGAGTTTTTATTTTTGTTTTGTGTTTTTGGGGAACAAAAGTAATTGATCATTAAAGTTTTTAATAAGGGAATGGTGAAATACCCGGATCATCCGGAACTGACTTTATGTGGTTTAAGTTATTATTGGGCAGCATTAAATTGAATGATAATGAGAACTTTCAATAATCAATGACTCTTGTTTTTGAAAAAATATTTTTTTGGAATTTCTATAGCTCTATAACATGAGGCTTCATGCCTGGATCATGATTGGCAATGGCTTCTATACAAGTTGGTTTTTCACTTTCACTTTTAATCCACTTTAATGAGCTTACCACTTTATGCTTATTTACCTGGACACCGGGTAAAATCATTTGTTCCCATGATTTCTTTGCATACCCAACATCACTGGCTAAGAGTACAAAATTTTCTTTATTTTTTATTATAGTCGAGGCAAGTCCCATTGTGTGACCTGGTGTAGAAACAAATACTACTGTCCCGTCATCAAACAAATCGTAAGACAACCCTTCCGGCCCTATTCCTGTCTTGTTAAAGTTAAATAATTCAAAATCAACATCCTCCCACATACTTTTCACGTATCGCATTGATCTGTCTTGGGTTTCTTTCCATTCTAAATCACTTACCAGAATTTTTTTAGCGTCTTTTACCAGTTTTATGCCACTTACATGATCAGCGTGCATATGGCTCAGTACTAAATAATCAATATCGGAGGTTTTATACCCTAATTTTTCTAATTGCTCGTTTATAGCATCACCATCCGGTAATAAGGCTCTGCTTACAGAATATTGCAGAAATCCGAGATGCTCTTTTTGATGGTTTCTAACATCAGAATGCCATCCCGTATCTATCAGGACAAGACCCTTTGGATGTTCTATTAGGTAAACTGAAACAGGAAGCCAGACCTGATGCTTTTTGCTTCTAAATAATCCGGTATAGGCTAAAGGATTAATGCTGTTTTCGTGAAAAGGGAGTGAGCTGTCTACTCTTACCTGCCCGCAATGTAATAGGTGTACCTTGATCATTATGAATTTATTTTTGGGTAAATTTATAATGACTTTTGCATAAGATTTTTGATTGAAATCAAAAGCGGGTTATTTTTTATTCCTCAATCTACTTAATGTCTCTTGCGTCATTCCCAGGTAAGAGGCGATATTTCCCAATGGTACATCTGAAAGATTATCGGGCATTTCGAGTAGGAAAGTTTCATATCTTTCTTTTGGGGTTTGAAATTTAAGGTTGTAAATCCGGTCATTTGATTTTTTGATATAGTCAATCATTCCGCGATAAATGAATTCCTGCATGGGTGCATTATTGCAGATAATATTGATCCACTGTTCATAGTCAATCATCGCAACCTTTGTTTCCGATAAAGCCTCAATTCCGAACTTACAGATATTATGATAAAAAATACTCTCAATGGGAAGCCCTATCATATTTTCCTGCAAGAAGTATAAAGTTACGTCTTTCTCTTTTTTATTATAAAATACTCGTGCTATGCCCTGTTCAATAAAATAAAGCTGCTTGGAAGTATTTTCAATACTCAGAATTAATTCTTTCTTAGGAATTTTTTTTCTACGTATACATTTTGCCAATTCTTTTGCCTCTATGTCATTCAATAAGTTCTTTGATTCAAAAAAATCTACAATGTTCATGTTTGTAAGGTATAATGGTTGTAAAATTTCATTAAAGTCCCAGCAGTTTGCGGAGTAGCGGAATGAAAAGCCAGAACTTTCAATTATTTACTACCGTAAGTAAAACAGTGAGGTTTTACTAAATTACAAAAACAAAAGTACACACTAGATGATTTTTTTTTGCTTAACCAGCACTTTTACTGAACTGTTTGATGAAAACCATCTTTTGTGTGTCATGCTTTTTATTTTTTGATTCCCTATTTCTTATTCTGCTGTTCTTTCAAATCATCTTTGAAAAAAGAGCTAAAGATAGTCTGCATATTTGGAAAAGAAGGCTCCTGCCAGTATTGGGTTTTATAGTTACTGTTTTCTTTATCAAATTTCACTTTTTCTATATCATCATCGTTACTGAAATTAAGTTCTGATGGATAAAAATTATTGTAGAGAATGATCTGGTTATAATCAGGTTCACTTTTATGCTTAAGTTTTACAAAAGCCACCTCATTGTATTCAAGGAAATCTTTCAAGCTTTTTTCTGATCCTTTTTCGAAAGACATATTGAGGATTGTTCTGATATCAAAAAACCTGAACCCAAATAGAGAAAACTCTTTTTCCTGGAGAGCAGCACCTGTTACCTCGATCTGATCCCTGCGGTCACCTTTTAATTCTTTGATGGTATTTCTTTTGGTTTTGTATTCTTCGGGATTTCCGACATTTTTGAGTTTCGGAAGCTGTAAGGAATTGCCGTAATCCCATGTTGAAGTTTCTTTCTTCTCATTTTTGGCTTGTAATCTGAAGACTCTATACTGCTCAACATTTGTACTTTTCAGTTTTTTTGTTTTATTGTCAAAAATATAAGTGACAATTCCATCTGTATAGCTGTTAAGTTTATTGTTCACCGTTACATAGGCATTAAAATTTCCTTTGATCATAATATATTTTGCAGGCTTCGTGTTCTTGATGACCACAGTTTCTATTTCCTTAACCTGATCATTGATTTTAATAACATCCTGATTGAGTTCCGAAAAAGTGAGAAGGGCGACGGGAAAATTATTATAAACCAATTGAAATTTTTCCTGAGCAGGCGATATTGCCTGTCTATCAATTTTACCGTCAATATCAGAAAAAGCAAGAATGCTTCCGTCTTTTCCGAAGACTGAAACTTTAGGCAGAGGTTTGTTCGTCTGTTCGGAAACGAACGTTATGGATTGTGCCTGAATAAGGCTAAATAAAAAAATGAACAGGGCGAAGAGGTGATAACATCTTTTCATAGTGATAATTTGTTTATGGTTTACTGAAATAATTCATTGATCTTTATTATGAAGACCCCAAAAATTCAAAATGGTTGCCTGAACAGCTTAAAATATTCACTTGTGTGCATAAAAAAAGACTGATCATTATAATCAGTCTTTTTTATTTTATTTCTGTTACAAGTCCTTAGAAAGGATACTCATAAATTTCAGATTCATGTAAGAATGGGTTTCCTGTAGGAATTAACTTTAATTTAGATAAAGCTGATAGTACAGTAAACATAAATAATCCTGCTACAAATAGAACAGCTCCTGCTATTAATAGGAATACTTCAGGATTTTTCCAGTAAGGTCCTACCGTTCCAGGCATTACCATATTGAAGTAATCTAAAAGGTGACCTAAAATAACCACTACAGCCATAGTTGTTACTACTTTGTAGTTTCTCTTGATGCTGCTGCTTACTAATACCAATAAAGGTAATAAGAAGTTGATGATCAACATTGGTAAGAACGTAGGTCCATAGTGCTGGAATCTTCCAAAGAAGTAGTTAACTTCTTCCGGAACGTTCGCATACCAATAAAGCATAAACTGAGCAAACCATGTATATGTCCAAAGCATACTTGTAGCGAAAAGGAATACTCCTAAATCGTGTAAGTGATTGTCATTGAACTGAGGTAAGAATCCGTTTTTCTTCAGGTAAACACTTAGAAGGATAATCACAGCGATTCCACTTGAAAGGCAGCTAACCATTGAATACCAGATATACATTGTAGAATACCAGTGTGGATCAATAGACATCAACCAGTCCCAAGCCCAAGCTGCAGAAGCAAATCCGAAGAATGCAATATATCCTACCGCCCATCTGTAAAGCATCTGATAATCTACTTTAGATTTAGTCTCATCTACTTTCTTAGACTGAGCTTTAAGTTTCCATGCAAAGAAAGAAGCACCTACTACATAAATGATCGTTCTGATAGCATAGAAAGGAATGTTTAAGAATCTTTTCTTTTCGAAAAGGATCACATCGAAATGTGCAGAATTAGGATCTGTCAATTCGGGATCCATCCAGTGGAATAAATGGCCATTGTGAGTGATATTCAATATCATCATAATAACCAGAATGGCACCACCATATGGGATATAAGAAGCAATAGCTTCCATTACTCTTGTAATAATAATAGGCCAACCTGCATGTGCAGCATGCTGAATACAGTAGAAAAACAATACAGCACAACTAACTCCAAAGAAAAAGACAGCTACAAAATGCAGCGATGCAAGAGGCTGGTTGTGAACCTGAAGCTCTGCGTGCTCTAAATGAGACGCATGGTCCTGAGGTCCTACCATTTCACTTGAGTGTGTAGGGGCAGTATGACCGGCAGAATGAACCGCTTCCATCATGTGCTCTATTTTCTCAGTAGTCATTCCTTTATTCATAAAGAAACCGATAGCAAATAGAACTAAACCTACAACAAGAAGGATTATAGAAGTTGATTTTAATTTTGGTGAAAAACTATACATTTCTTTTCTTATTTTTTAGTTGCGGTAGTAGTCTCTGTTGTTGCGGCCGCTGGTGTAGCTGTAGCCGTTGTAGCTGCTGCAGGTGCTGCTGCTCCTTTTTTGAAGGCACTCATCACATACATTGCCACTCTCCATCTGTCACCAGGGTTAAGCTGGCCAGCATAAGATCCCATTGCATTTCTACCGTTAGTTAATACATAATGAACAGATCCTACAGTAATTTCTCTGTCAGCATAGTTGGGTACACCAGAGAAAGCTCCGCTTTGTACAATTGGACCTTGCCCATCTCCACCAGTTCCGTGGCAGGCTGCACAAGTATGATCAAACAGCATTTTTCCTCTTTCAATGTCTTTAGCTGCATTAGCTGGATTAAGAGGTGATGTTGTCATTGTTTTGGAAGCGTCATAACCTGCATTATACTCATCTGCATTTTTAGGCAGAAGACTTTCTTCAAAAATCCCGTCTTTATTTTGAGCAACACTTCCTTCTACAGGAGAAAGACCTGTTGCGCCATTATTTTTTACAAATGCAGGGATTTCATTTTCATGATCTGAATAAGCATCCTGAGCTTTCATCAATGGATCGTAAGCTACCGGAAAGTACATATCAGGAAAATATACCAATGGTGTATTTTCTTTTGGTCCGCAAGAATTAAGTAAAACCGTTGTTAAACCTAAAACAGCTGTAATTTTTAATACATTCTTTTTCATTTTAAGCATCTTTAACAGTTATTTCTTCAACCCCGGTTTCAATCAGCAACTGTTTTACAGACTCTACGTCATCAGTTACAAATTCCATCATGAATTTATCATCAGTAGTTCTTGGATCAGGATTCTGGGCCGGAGCTCCCGGATACATTTTGTTTCTAACAAGGAATGTTAGAGACATCATGTGAGCTGCACAGAATACCATTAATTCAAACATTGGAACCACAAATGCAGGCATGTTGTGTGCCCAGTCAAAAGCAGGTTTACCACCAATATTTTGAGGCCAGTCATGATTCATCACATACCATGTTACAGTAGCACCGATGGTAACACCGTAAAGAGCATAGAAGAAAGCAGCATCAGAAATTCTGGTTTTCTTTAACCCTAAAGCTTTATCAAGTCCGTGAACCGGGAATGGAGTATAAACTTCGTTTATCGCAATCCCTTTATCGTTGAATGCTTTAACGCCGTTCATCAAATCGTCGTCGTCAGCATAAAGTCCGTATACAATTTTAGTGGTGCTCATCTCCTTCTTTTGCTTTATAAGTTTCACCTGAAATTTTCAGAATCGATTTTAATTCAGCCTGTGCAATTACAGGGAACGTTCTTGCGTATAGTAAGAATAATACAGAGAAGAATCCGATTGTTCCTAAATATACACCCACATCAATGATCGTTGGCTTAAACATAGTCCAAGATCCTGGTAAGTAATCTCTAGAAAGGTTGATAACGATGATATCGAAACGCTCGAACCACATACCAATATTTATGATCAATGCAACGATGAAAGTCCAGATAATGTTCGTTCTCAGTTTCTTGAACCAGAATGAAGCAGGAATAATCAAGTTACAAGTAATCAATGCCCAGAAAGCCCACCAGTAAGGTCCAACAGCAGCACCAGGAGAAAGATAAGTAAAATCTTCAAATCTGGATCCTGAGTACCATCCGATGAAGTATTCAGTAGCATAAGCTACCGTTACCATACCCCCTGTAAGGATAATTACAATGTTCATAATTTCAATATGATACATTGTGATGTATTCTTCAAGGTGACATACTTTTCTGGCAACCAGCAACAGGGTCTGTACCATTGCGAATCCTGAGAAGATTGCACCGGCAACGAAGTAAGGAGGGTAGATTGTAGAGTGCCATCCTTTAATAACCGAAGTTGCGAAGTCAAAAGATACCGTGGTGTGTACCGAGAATACAAGTGGAGTTGCCAAACCTGCAAGAACCAAAGAAAGTTCTTCGAATCTCTGCCAGTGTTTTGCTTTACCACCCCAACCGAAAGCCAGGAATGTATAAATTTTTCTTGTCCAAGGAGTTTTTGCTCTATCTCTGATCATTGCAAAGTCAGGGATTAGTCCCATGAACCAGAATACAGTTGATACTGAGAAATACGTGGAGATTGCAAATACGTCCCAAAGTAGAGGAGAGTTGAAGTTCCCCCAAAGAGAACCAAACTGGTTAGGTAATGGGAATACCCAGTATCCTACCCAAACTCTACCCATGTGGATTACAGGGAAGATGGCTGCCTGTACAACCGCAAAGATCGTCATTGCCTCTGCAGATCTGTTTACAGACATTCTCCAACGCTGTCTAAATAATAATAATACTGCGGAGATTAGGGTTCCGGCATGACCGATACCTACCCACCATACGAAGTTGGTAATATCCCAACCCCAGTTAATAGTTCTGTTAAGCCCCCATGCTCCAATACCTGTTCCGATAGTATAAGCGATACAGCCAAATCCGTAGATGAATAGAACTAAGGCTGCATATAGTGAAATCCACCATAGTTTACCTGCTCTTTCTTCGATAGGTCGTGCAATATCTTCTGTGATATCGTGATAAGTTTTGTGACCAATAATTAGAGGTTCCCTTATCGGAGCTTCGTAATGTCCTGACATTTTTTACCTATTTATTATTTAAACTTTATTTTTCTACTCTGTTTCTTACTTTAGTGTGATAGAACACGTTTGGTTTTGTGCCGATCTCTTCAAGTAAATAATATCTTCTGTTGCTGGAGTATAATTCTCTCACTTCAGATTCTTTGTCATTCATGTCTCCAAACGTCATTGCTCCGGTAGAACAAGCAGCAGCACAAGCACAAGAATTTTTGAATTCGTTGTCTGTTACTTTTCTGTTTTCTCTCTTAGCAGCTAAGATTGTAGCTTGAGTTTCCTGGATACACATTGAACATTTCTCCATTACCCCTCTTGTTCTTACCACTACATCCGGGTTAAGTACCATTCTTCCAAGATCGTTGTTCATGTTGAAATCGAACTTGTCATTCAGGTTATACGTAAACCAGTTGAAACGTCTTACTTTATAAGGACAGTTGTTAGCACAATATCTTGTACCGATACATCTGTTATAAGCCATATGGTTCTGACCTTGCTTACCGTGTGAAGTAGCCGCTACCGGACATACAGTTTCACAAGGAGCATGGTTACAGTGCTGACACATTACCGGCTGGAAGATTACATCTGGGTTGTCAGCAGGGTGGTTGAGTGCACCTCCGTCTCCGAATGCCGTACCATACAATTCTGGTACTGCCATTCCTTCTTTCAATCCTTCGTATACTTCTACTTTTTGTCTTGAAGAATAGTAACGGTCAATTCTTAACCAATACATATCTCTGGACATTCTGATCTCTTCTTTACCTACTACAGGAACGTTGTTTTCTGCTTGACAAGCAATGATGCATGCTCCACAACCCGTACAAGAGTTTAAGTCGATTGATAGATTGAAGTGAGGTCCGTCCGTATCATCGAAAGCATCCCAAAGGTCAATCTTTCTTGCCGGAAGAGCTCCGCTGATGGTGTGATATTCCAAAGGCTTGTTCCATCCTTTATGCTCATCATCAAATGCAACGTTTAAGAATTCTGCCAAAGGAACTTCCTTGGCGATTTCGTAACGTCCCATTAATGTATTCTGAAGCTGAATACCTGCGAATTCGTGGTCTTCTCCTGTTTTTTCGATCTTAACTCCTGAAACAGTTAGGTTAGAACCGTCAAATAATGGATAAGCGTTTACCCCAGTATCAGCAGTTGTACCTGAGTCTTTTTTACCGTATCCAAGCGCAAGACCTACAGATCCTTCTGCCTGTCCCGGTTGAATGAATACAGGAACGTCTTTTATTGTTACTCCGTTTACAGTAAGGTTTACGATAGAACCGTCCAGTTGCATTCTTGCATTAAGGTCGTTTTCAATCGCGAATTTTTCTGCATCTTTAGGAGAAATTGTTAAATAGTTATCCCAAGACATTCTTGTGATAGGATCCGGTAATTCCTGAAGCCAAGGGTTGTTAGCCTGAGTACCGTCACCCATTGAAGGCTTGGTGTATAATACTAATTCTAATTCGGAAGCTTTGAAGTTTCCTAGTTCAGCAATAGCCTGGGCAGCATTTCCTCCGGCGTAAGATAATGCAGTTGCATTATTTGAAGTCGTGATACCGTTATATAGGGCTTTGTTGAAAGAAGTAGCTCCTAAGATAGAGGCAGAACTGGCTTTCAGATAGTCATAATAATTATTGGCAGCATTGTTCTTCCCGTTTTTCCAAACCAGTAAAGATTCTTCAATCTGTCTTGATTTGTAGATTTTCTGGATGGTTGGCTGCATTAATGAATATACTCCTGTCTGAGGCTCAATATCACCCCAAGATTCTAACCAGTTAGCTACAGGAATTACAGCTTTCGCTGCTTTGTACATTTCATTTTTCTTATCAGCTACAGCTACTACACAAGCAACTTTAGCTAAGGATTTTTTGAAATCTTCTCCTTTTGGATGGGAGTAGATAGGGTCTACATTGTTTGCAATCAATACGCCAACCTGACCTGCATTTATCCATCCTAAGAATTCCTGGTATCTTGCTTTATCAAATTCTTTAAGGAAGTTAGCTTTACCTGTGAAAGCTACTGAACCTAATTTTTGGTTGATTAAGTGTGCTAAAACCTGTGCTCCTTTAGAACCGTCGGCAAAAACAACAGCTTTGCTGCCTTTTGCTTGAAGTTCTTTTGCAATTTCAGAAGCAGTCTTATCAGAAGTACCACCACCTACGATTGCGTTGTAAACTTCAACTAAAGTTTTATTGACAAGGCTTGGCTTTAATCTAACTCTTTCATCTGCATTAGCACCAGTCAATGACATGTTGGATTCCACCTGAATGTGTCTCAACATGTTTGGTCCCGGTTTTCTTGCTGCTGCGTAAGAAGTTTCTAAGCTTGAAGCGTTATAATCTCCTAAGAAATCTGCTTGGAAAGAAACAACCAATTCTGAACCTTTAAGGTCATAAACCGGTAATGCTCTCTGTCCGAATACTTCCTGAGCTGCATCTAAAGCCGCAGTGTGAGGATAAGCATCATACGTTACAAGTTCAGCAGTCGGATATTTAGCTTTGAACTCAGCAAATAACTTTTTGAAAGTAGGAGAAGGGAAAGAGTGTGACAAAAGCACAATCTTTTTACCTGCTGCATTGGCATCTGCCAGACCTTTAAGGATAAAACTGTCTACTTTATCGAAAGTTTCATCTTTACCGTCCAGTTTAGGCTGTTTTACTTTATCATTATCATAAAGAGAAAGTACACTTGCCTGAGCTCTTGCGTTGGTTTTTCCTAAATCTCCTGCTGCCGGGTTCGGATCTATTTTGATAGGTCTTCCTTCACGGGTCTTTACTAAAACGCTGGCGAAGTCGAATCCGTCAAAATAAGTTGAAGCGTAATAATTCGGAACCCCCGGAATAATATCGTGTGGTTTTACCACGTAAGGAATCGTTTTGATCACCGGAGCTTCACAGGCAGCCAATGTTACGGCTGCTGTAGAGAATCCTAATATTTTTAAGAAATCTCTTCTTGAAGTACTGGATCCGTTCTGTTCAGCATCTCCAAGGAAATCTTCTACCGGAATTTCTTCCTGAAACTCTTTCTGAGCCAGCTTATTGTTCAAAGCCGGATCTTTAAGTTCATGAATACTTCTAAATTGTATTTTGTTTGAAGCCATTTATACTTCTAATTTTTTAGTTATTAATAATGACATTTACCACACTCAAGACCTCCAATTGCATCTACAGTGATCTTACCGCCATCCTGAGGATATTGTTTTTTCAACTTGTCATGTAGATTCTTGAAGTATTCTTTATTATAACCGTTGTTCATATCAACCTCAGTAGTTCTGTGGCACTCGATACACCATCCCATCGTGAAGTCATTAGCCATCTGAACAACATTCATTGTATCAATTTTTCCGTGACAAGCTTTACATACAACATCAATTTTGTTGTTTGGATTCTTTTTATTGAAAGAATTGATGATCGCCTGTTCACCCGCTACTACGTGCTGAGAGTGGTTGAAGTACACGAAGTCTGGCATGTTGTGAATTCTAGTCCATTCAACTGGCTGTGTTTTTCCAGTGTACTGCTGTTTTGCAGGATCCCAACCTGTAGCTGCATAGATCTTCTGGATCTCACCGTCGTAGAATGCTTTATCTTTTCCTGGCTCCATGTAGTGATCTGCGTTATACTCAGAAATTGTTCTGTGACAGTTCATACAAACGTTCATGGAAGGAATTTCAGATACTTTTCCGTATTTGGCACTGGAGTGACACAACTGACAGTCAATTTTCTGTTCTCCTGCGTGAATTTTGTGAGAGAAGTAGATAGGCTGTTCCGGCTTATATCCTTTGTAAACCCCGATCCACATGATCCAGTTCCAAACTCCATAAGCAGCCAGAAGGGCAAGGATACCCAGTACTGCTTTACCGATGTAGTGGTATTTCTCGTAGATTTCGCTGAAAGATTTAACTCTTGTTTCGTTAAGCCCGGCTAAGTCTTCAGATTGACCTAATTTAACCAATTGTCTCAGTTTAATTAAGATCCAAACTAATAAACCTGCTATTGCAATAAGCGAAATAATAACAACGCTTGTGGTTGTTTTGTCTGCCGGTGCTGCAGCTGCTCCGTCTGTTGCAGGCGCTTTGGCGTCAGTTTTTGCTGGCTCGGGAGCCGGAGGATTAGTTGTAAACGCTAAAATGTCGTCAATATCCTTATCTGTAAGATTTGGAAACTGTAACATTTCGGTTTTGTTGTACTTTTCAAAAATCTCATTGGCGTATTTATCCCCAGAAGCTCTAAGAGCTTTGTTGTCTTTGATCCACTTGTGAAGCCAATCTTTGTCTACACCACCTTCTGTCTTTACTCGCTCTACAACCCCTTTTAAAGGAGGTCCTATTACTTGTTTATCCAGCGCGTGACATGCCGTACAATTCGCTTTGAAAAGTTTTTCGCCGTTTTTAGGATCGCCGTCTTGCCCGTAAATTGAAGCACTGGTTGATAGCAATAAGCCTATCGCGATCAACGTTTGTTTATAATGCTTTCTCCAACTAATCATTTAAATTATCTTATGTTAGTAAAATATTGAACCAATCAATTCGGCAAAAATAATATTTTTAACAGGAATTTAACGGTATATGGAAAAGGGAAAATATCATTTACGTTTAATTTGTATTGATTCTAAATAGTGTTGTTTGGTATAATTTTTTAATTTTAATAGATTTGCAGAAACAAGTTTAAATGAGAAATTTAATCAAAATATTTTCAATATTATCTTTATTTGGGTTTTATAGTGTTGAAGCCCAACAGGTTGTTCAGAAAGATACTCTTGCCGGAACAGAGCTGATTATGACTATGGATTCCAAAGTAAGCACTGCTTTGGGGGGAATTGAAGACAAATGTTCAAGGACTGCAGGTGGTCCTTCGGTGAGAGAAAATAATACAGACAGTGGAATTGTAACGAGTCCAAGGCCTCCAAAAATCTATGTTCCGAGCAGAGAACTGAGCAATGCGGAAATCTGCCGTAAGAATCCAAGGATTTTAGGATTTAAAATCCAGATCACAACGGTGAAAAGCAACGAAGAGGCGAATGAAGTAAAATCTTATTTCAGAAAAAGATTCCCGAACCTGAAAGTGGAAACGGATGCTTCTTTAAGACCGAATTATAAAATTCTGGCAGGAAGTTATTTTACGAAACAAAGCGCAGCTTCAGACCTGTCAAAAATACGAGAATACTTCAAATCGGCCATCGCTGTACAATACAGAATTTTCTGTTCTGAAGCAAGATAACGGAGATGAGATAACAAACTAAAGCCGGGGATTTTCCCGGCTTTTTTTATTGGTAATAAGTATCTAAAAACTGGAAGAAATCAGACATTCTGAACAGGTTATTAGTCAGTAAAAAAGCAAATAGAATAACCAGTGTCAACACTAAAAATGATAAAATTTTTGGTTTCGTTCTGTAAGCGTAAAAAAGCCATCCCAAAAGCAGCGGATAGACAAAAATAAAATGCCCTGCATAGATATAAGAAGTATGGAGTCCGAATCGCATAATGCAGTGAATCAGAATGTCAAACATGAATGAAATGGCAATAATCTGTACCAGTTTATTCTTAAAATTTTTAAAATAACTCCATAAAATAAGGGCCAGCAATATTATGGTAAAAGCATAACAGAAAAAGGATGAATAGGGCTCCATTAAAAGGCCTTTGAAATTAAATCCTTTCATATTATGCTTATCCGTTGTCATAAAACTGGGAAACAGAATACTGCCCCCGAAAAAATAAGAAAGCATCATGTCCCAGTCCGGAATGGATTCTACATTGGAGAACTTTTCATACTGCTGGTTGGTTTTGGAGAAGATATTTTCATATTTAAAATCTATTCTGAGCAAGTAAAGGAATGCAAAGCACACCGTGGCAAGTGCAACACGGAAAACTGCGTTTCCAAATTTTTTCCAGCTTCTGAAAACATCCTTTTCAAATAAAACGGGAATAAAAACTTTAGCCAGATTGGTGATGGTAATACCTCCAATGGTAATTCCGGCAAGCGTTAAGGCGGATCCTGATATCTTTTCTTCTTTTCTGAGTTTTACGGCCGCATAATAATTATAAATACATAGCAACAGCAAGGTATAGGTGAAGTTTTCCGGAGTAAAAGAAAGAATAATACTCGTAGAAAAAAATCCAAAGAACAAAACAAGCAATAAGGTGATCTTTAATGGAAGTCTGATGATATTATTTAGGTACTTAAAAATCTGAACGATGCATAAGCTTATGGCTATATTGCTAAGCCATGCCAGGGTTAGTCTGAATGTTGCATTCATTTTTCCACCAGAAACAAAAAGAGAAAACTCCCGGACCCAATTGAAAAAATAGTAGGCCAAAGGATGTCTCTCAAAGCTTCCGCCGGTCATTACAATCGCTTTGTTGTCAAAACTGAAGTAGGCATCCCAGGGAATTCTGCTGTCAAAAATGATCCTGTAATGAAGAGCAATATAGGTGCCCAGTATTCCGTAACAGAGCAGGAAGAACATAAATACTGCTAATTCTGTGTAAGAAGATGGGAAGACCTGTTTTAATAGGTTGATGAGTTTTGTTTTAGTAAAAGACACGTGTCAGTTTTTTGCAAAAATAAAATAAAAAAGCTCACCATATCCGGTGAGCTTTAAAGATTATGATCATATCATTATTGCTTAATCACTTTCGTTGTAGAGGTACTGCCGTCGGCAAAATTAACTTTGACTAAGTAGGTTCCTTTTGGAAGTGAAGAAATGTCAGTTTTTTCAGAGTCATTCTGAAGAAGGGATTTGCCCGTCATATCAAAAACAGTAGTGGATTTGATTTTTTTGCTGGTTCTGATATTGATTTCTCCGTTAGTTGGGTTAGGGTAGATGTCTGCAGCTATTATTTTAACTGTAGTGCTGGCTTCCTGAGTAGATAAGGTACCGTTTGCTAAAACCTGTACATCATCTATTGAAAGGCTGTCTGCATCGTTTGCTACATAGCGGAACCTGAATTTAACATTTGCCTGCCCTATATATGGTGTTAAACTGACAGTAACGGCTAATGTTTCATAATCAATATAAAGTCCATAATTTTCTTCTACCCATACCTGGTTCCATGTAGTTCCTCCATCTGTTGACACCTCAACTTTTAGATCCCCATTAGGATAAGGATCCACCATGTATTCATATCCTATCTTGGCATTGAACTTCAGAACAGGGCTTGTTGCTCCTACTAAACTGAAAGGAGGGCTTGTTAAATGAGCATCCTGGCTTTGCGCAATCCATCCGATTCCTGCAGATTTCCCACCTGTGATATTGAATGTGGTCTGACCTGAGGCATTAAATATAACTGTTGTAAAGCCCCAAGGTCTTGTTGCTACATTTGTACCTGTTGTCCATCCGGTAGGAGGAAATGTCGTTCCTTGAAAAGTCTCTGTTAGAATTTGTGCATTTCCTAGTATTGAAGAGACTAAGAAAATGAAGAGTAATTTTGTTTTCATTCAATTTAATTTAAAAGTTTTAAGTAAAAGTAATAAAAAAAATGAATGGAATTAACAATGTAATGTAAATAATTCAGTAAAAACAAATAAAGGTTGTAATTTATTCGTCAAGAACTGCAGGAAAGTGTAGAACATCCGGTGGTGTCATCATAAGCTGCAGGCCTTTTTACGGAAAATTCGGGATACAATTCTTGATAAGGATTTTCCAGAGCATGAGTCAGTTTTCCCAGCATTTCTATTTTTCCGGTACCTATCTCTTCGATGCACTGATAAAGAAGATAATTTCTCAGTGTAAATTTTGGGTTTGACTGTTGCATAAGTGATAATGATTCTTCTTTTGAAATCGTGTTGGATGATAATCTTGCCTCATATTTCCTTATAAAATCTTCCAGCTTTTTTATTTTCTCGTCATTCAAAACAGAGTAGGAAATATTTTCAAAAAGAAATTTAATATCGCTATTGGGACTCAATTTTTCCAGCTGATTAAAAAACAGCGTATAATCTAAGTGAAGTTCCTGCATCAACCCCTGCCAGTTGGTAAAAAATTCTTCATCACTCTCCCTCAATTCATCGAATCCAAATTTTTTGCATAGCATTTTGTCATGAGCTTCCCAGAAATAGGTTCCATACCGGTTTAAAGTGTCTTCTAAAAACTTTTCGTCTTTAATGAGTGGATGAAGGGCATTTGCCAGCTGCCAGAGATTCCACTGCGATATCTGACCCTGTTTTCCAAAGGCGTATCTTCTTCCCGGAAGGTCAGTTGTATTCGGGGTAAAGTTCAGATCATATTCATCCATCATCGAATAGGGTCCGTAATCTATGGTCAGGCCTAAAACAGACATATTATCAGTATTCATCACGCCATGAACAAACCCGACCCTGAACCATTCAGTCATAAGGTCTGCTGTCCTGGTGCATATTTTTTCAAAAAAGTCTTTGTATTTCTGAATTCCGTCTGTTGTGATTTCCGGATAATAATTTTCAATCGTAAAATCTGCCAGATCCTGCAGGGTATTGTATTCCTTTTGTGCAGAAAGCAGTTCAAAATGCCCGAAACGGAGAAAGCTTTCTGCAGTTCTGATTACAACTGCCCCTTTTTCCAGCTGAGGATTTCCGTTATACATCATGTCCCTTACCACATCTTCACCGGTAAAAGTAAGGCTTAAGGCTCTGGTTGTAGGAACTCCCAGGTGGTACATAGCTTCGCTCATCAGGTATTCACGTACTGAAGACCTCAGCACCGCTCTTCCGTCTGCATGCCTTGAGTATGGTGTTGCCCCGGCACCTTTCCATTGAATTTCTGTTTTCTTCCCATCTTTATTGATGATTTCCCCTGCCAGTATTGCTCTTCCGTCTCCCAGCTGTCCTGCCCAGTTTCCGAACTGATGCCCGGCATAAGCGGTAGCATACGTTTTTACATTTTCAGGAAGGTTATTTCCTACGAGAAAATCCAGGTCTTTTTCTTCATATTTCCCCAGCCTGATCTCTTCGGATAAAACTTCATTAAAGGCAATTAGCTCTGGCTCATCAAAACCGGCCGGCTTTACGGTTGCAAATAAAACTTTAGGGGTGTTTCTCTGCATCGGGTTGCCGGAAAGATCTCCTGGAAATATATCGGTAAAAGGCTGTTTGATCTGTTCAATATTCATAGATCAAAGATATTAATTATAAAAGAAAAGACCTTCCAGATTATTGAAAGGTCTTGTGTATTTCTAAAAGAGAATTTATTTATTGAAATCTACCTCATCGGTGGAGTGAAGATTGTCATTGATATTTTCTTCTTTCTTTTCCGGATTGTTTCTAGGTGTTGGCTCTACCGGTCTTGGATTTTTGATCTCATCGATGGTCTGAAGTCCACCATCATCTCCATATCCTTCACCCAGGCCTTTTAAATTCGAACATCCGTCTTTCCAGTCTGATGGTCTGGTGAACTTATCGTCAGGACTAATTCCCAGAGATTTGTCTGCCCATACCTTCTTCATGAAAATGGCCCATATTGGTAATGCCATTTTCGCACCCTGGCCTTCACCGGTTCCGAAGAAGTGGGTTGCTCTGTCTTCCCAGCCTACCCAGGCTCCTGTTGCCAGTTTCGGAGTGATTCCCATGAACCAACCGTCAGAGTTGTTCTGTGTAGTACCCGTTTTAGCAGCGATTTCCACGCCTTTTGAGATTCCTCTTCTTCCTAGTTCTCCTGAAGCGGTACCGTATTGCGCAACACCCTTCATCAGCTCGATCATGGTATAGGCGTACATTGGGTTCATTACTTCTTTCGGTTCTACATTTACTTCTTTGATCACTCTTCCGTTGGCATCTTCAATTCTCCAGATCATTTCCGGTTTATTGTAGTTTCCGTAGTTGGCGAAAGTACTGTAGGCACCAAGCATTTCATAAATGGTAATATCTGATGAACCTAAAGCAATAGTATTGTTTCTAGGGATGTCTTCTGTAACTCCCAGGTCTCTTGCGGTCTGAATAACGGCATCTACACCCGTCATTTCAATAAGACGAGCAGCTACCGGGTTTTGAGAGTGAGCCAGGGCATCTTTTAAAGTAAGCATTCCTCCTCTTCCCGGAACATGCCATCCTTTATGGTCATAAGTACCGTTGGAAACCGTAGAGCATGGCGTCATACCAAGTTTCATGATTGCTGTAGCATATACAAAAGGTTTGAATGTAGATCCCACTTGTCTTTTACCCTGCTTGATGTGGTCATACTGGAAATGCTGCCAGTCTATGCCTCCTACCCATGCTTTGATCTCTCCACTTCCCGGAACCATAGACATTAAGCCTGCCTGTGCAATCTGCTTGTGGTATCTGATGGAGTCCCAAGGTGACATTTCAACCTCTTCTTCACCAGCCCACGTAAAGCGGGAAGTTTTTATTGGCTTATGGAATTCCAGTAAGATAGAATCTTCAGAAACTCCGGCGGCCTTCAGTTGTTTGTAACGACCGGTTCTTTTCATCGCCTGAGTCATTACGCTGGTTACCTGCTTATCCGTTAAATAGTAGAACGGTCTGTTTTTTCTGCCTCTCTGTTCAGCATCAAATCTTTTTTGAAGGTCTGTTAAATGCTCTTTGATGGACTCTTCTGCATATTTCTGCATTTTTGAATCAAGAGTTACATATATTTTTAAACCGTCTTTGTAAAGATTAAGCTTCTTTCCTGTTTCTTTCTCGTAACCTTCAAGATACTTGTCGATTTCCTTTCTTAAATAGAATTTATAGTAAGCAGAATAGTCATCATTGATGTTTTTGATCGGATGATAATCTACCTCAACAGGTGTATTAATTGCCTTATCATAGGTTGCCTGGTCTATATAACCCGTTTCAAACATTTGCTGCAAAACAACATCTCTTCTTCGTTTTGCTCGTTCAGGATTTCTCATAGGGTTATTAGCGATAGGCGCTTCTAACATGGCTACGAAAACTGCCGCCTCCGGAAGAGTAAGTTGGGAAGTTGTTTTATTAAAATAAATTTTGGAAGCCATTTCAATACCGTTCGCATTGTATGTAAAGTCGAACTTGTTGAAATATAATGTGATAATTTCTTCCTTAGTATATCGTTTTTCCAAGCTTACTGCAACGGACCATTCCTTTAGTTTCTGTATAACCCTTTTGATAGGGTTTTTAGATGGCTCTTTGGTAAATAGTAGTTTAGCAAGCTGCTGCGTGATTGTAGAACCCCCACCTCTGTCTCCTCCATATCTAACAGCTCTTAGAATAGATTTTAAATCAATTCCCGAATGCTCTTTGAAACGCTCATCTTCCTTTGCCTGTAATGCATAGATAAGATAGGGAGGAAGCTGTTTGTAGGTAATTGGCTGTGTTTTTTCCTTTTCAAACTTTCCCAGTAAAATACCGTCTGATGAAATGATTTCAGAAGCGACATAGATATCAGGGTTTTCAAGTTCCTTTACATCCGGCATTTCTCCAAGAAATCCCTGGGAAACAGCAAAGAAAAGTCCTGAAATACCTAAAACTACCGCAATGAGTCCAATCCAAATGAATCTAACCCATCTTTTCCAAGAGGTATCTTTCTTTTTTTTGGGAGGAAGGGGGAAGGTTTTTCCCTTGTTTCCTGCATTTTGTCTGTTGTCTTCCATTTATGGTTACGGTTTAGCCGTTTCTACTTTTACTCCAACGTCTTCAATTCCCGGAAGGTTGTCATTTCTCATCGCCTGGATCAGGCTGATTTCATATTTTCCTTTTCCCGGAAATTTATAGTTCATTTTATACTGAAATAATGCCTCCTTCGTATCACCAAAACCTGTACCAAGCCATTCTCCGTTTGGTTTTGCCAGTACATAGTTCAGGGTATCTGTTTCCTTATTTTTGTTCTGGAGATTGGTGAAATTGACAATAAATCTTATATTGCTGTAAGGGTAACTGTTGTTATTTCTTACAACAAATATAATATTTTTAGGATTCTGCGGATCTGAAACTTCAAGATTAAATTTTTGCTCACTTTTCTTATCCCATTTGTTATTAACGGAATTCATTATCACATTTTCTCCTGAAGAGGAATTGCAGCTAAAGAAAAGGATAAGAGGTAATAATCCTAAAATTTTACGCATTTTTATCTTTTTTTGGAGGGTATTTCTTTTTAAAATTTTTCTTGTTCGGGTTCTGCTGTTTTTTTTCAGGGTCGGAAGAAACATCCGTTTTTTCCGTTTGTGCTTTTGGCTGCGGTTTAGGCTGCTGCTTTTGCTGTTGTCTTGGCTGATTTCCGGCATTAGCATTAGGATTTTCTGCTCTGTCAGGTCTCTCGGATCTCTCCGTTCTTTTCTTTGGTCCCTGGCCTTGCCCTTGCTGTCCTCCCTGGTTTTGCCCGTTGTTGGGTCTGTTCTGGT
This sequence comes from Chryseobacterium lathyri, assembly GCF_019970085.1. Classification (NCBI taxonomy): domain Bacteria; kingdom Pseudomonadati; phylum Bacteroidota; class Flavobacteriia; order Flavobacteriales; family Weeksellaceae; genus Chryseobacterium; species Chryseobacterium lathyri. The sequence goes on from NZ_JAHXYG010000001.1 coordinate 601,885, forward strand.
TTCTGTTCCTGTTGTTGCCTCTGTTCTTCTTTTCGAACCTGTCCATGTTGTTTTCCTGGATCAGGTCGATGGTCTGAATTGGGCTGTCAGGCTGCTTAAGGTCTTCTAAAGGAAGGATTTTTTCGCCTCTTTTATTTTTAGCGATTAATTTCTTAACAAGGTCGATATCAAAATCATACCATGCCATAGAACTGTCTACGTAAGCAAACCACATTTTCTTTTTGAAAACATCTATTTTAATGCAGAATGCTCTTCCTTTTTCCGTATCCAGGGTAGTTGAAGAAGAAGGGAAGTGGCTTAATGCATCAAGGTAGCTGTCCAGTTCATAATTCAGGCAGCATTTCAGCTTACCGCATTGTCCTGCAAGCTTTTGAGGATTAATGCTCAGCTGCTGATATCTGGCGACATTCGTGTTCACAGATCTGAAATCCGTAAGCCAGGTCGAGCAGCAAAGCTCCCTTCCACATGAACCTATACCTCCAACTTTTGCAGCTTCCTGTCTGAACCCGATCTGTTTCATGTCGATCTTGGTTCTGAAAGCACCGGCGTACTCTTTGATCAACTGTCTGAAATCCACTCGGTTGTCAGCGGTATAATAGAATGTGATCTTGGAAGAATCTCCCTGATATTCCACATCCGTTACCTTCATTTCAAGACCTATTCTATGAGCGATTTTTCTCGCCTCAATCTTTACACTGTCTTCTTTTTTTCTGGCTTCCTGCCAAACCTCAAGGTCTTTCTGGTTAGCCTGTCTGTATATTTTAAGTATAGATTCTTCAGGAAATTTTTTCTTTTTCATCTGAATCTTTACTAATTCTCCGGTGAGGCTTACAACGCCTACATCGTGTCCGGGACTCGATTCTACTGTTACTACGCTACCTATATGTAAAGGAATATTATTTACATTTTTATAAAACGATTTTCTGTCATTTTTAAATCTAACTTCCACAAGGTCACACCTGTTCGATGCGGGGTTGTTGATGTTAGAAAGCCAGTCGAAAACACTTAATTTATAACTATTACCACAGGTATTTACACTTTCACAGCCATTCGCGGTTTTTTTTGGTCCGCAAGAATGGGCAGAATCGCCGGATGTTTTGCATCCACAACTCATATAACTATTTTTTATAATCTTGCAAATTTATGTAAATTTATCTTTATGCAATTCTAAAATACTTAAATATTCAATATCGTGATTGTTTAACCTTAAACGTGAAAAATATAGACTGCTTCAAAAGCCGATAAGTTGCTAGTGTCTATGTGTTTATATAGATATATTTTTAAAGTACTATTTTAAACATAATTTTCTTTTGGCATATTGTTTAAAATATTAAGAAATATTAACAGCTGTATCTAAAATAATTTTATATTTGGGTTATATAATAAACAGTCTATGAAAAAAATATTAGTATCAACTGCTTTATTGGCGGGTGTTTTATCTTACGCGGGAGGCTTCAGGGTATCTCTGCAGGGAGTGAAACAATTGGCAATGGCGCATACTAGTGCTCATGCCGAAGATGCAAGTGTGGCATTCTTTAACCCGGCGGGGATGTCATTTATTCCTTCCAAACTGAGTATAGTAGCAGGAGGGTTCGGTGCAAGTAATAAAGTTACTTTTCAAAACTTAAATACTTTGCAGAGTACAGAAACAGATAATCCTATTGGTACTCCGTTATATGCTGCGGTTGCTTATAGACCGATAGAGAATTTATCTGTTGGTTTCAGTTTTACAACACCTTTCGGAAGTACAATCCAGTGGCCAAGCGATTGGGAGGGGAAAGAAATGGTTCAGAAACTGGAGCTTAAGAGCTTCTATTTTCAGCCGATGGTCTCTGTAAAGCTGGCACCTTGGATGTCATTCGGGGCGAGCTATATTTATGCAAAAGGTAAAGTAGACTGGGATAAAGCGGTAACGCAGTTTGGAGGTGAATTAAATATTAAAGACGAAAAGGCAAGTGGGCACGGTTACGGATTCGGTTTCTATTTCAGACCTGATCCTAAATTAGATATCAGTATTGCTTACCGTTCACCTATAGATATGAAGGCTAAAAAAGGAACTGCAACATTCAAGTTCCCGTCAGCATCTATTTATCCGTTATTAGGACTGGACCCAAGTACAGGACAGGATAAATTTACAGCAACACTTCCTTTAGTAGAAGAATATACCATTGGTTTAACATATAAAGTAACACCGAAATGGTTAATTTCAGCTGACTTTAACTACCACGGATGGGAAAGATACAGCAAGCTGACTCTGGATTTTGCTACTGCTCCAGTGGGGAATCAGCCAGATCCAACAATTCTTGTGTCTCCTAAAAACTTTAGAAACTCAAAAACATTCAGATTGGGTACACAGTATGCATTCACAGATATGATTTTTGGTCGTTTGGGTGCTTACTATGATGAGTCACCATACACTGACGAGAATTTCATCCCGGAAACGCCATCATTTAATACATATGTAATTACCGGAGGTCTTGGTTTTAAACTAAAGCAGTTTGGAGTTGATATAGCAGGAGGATATGCCCTTCCTCAGGCCAGAGATGTAAGAAATGCTAGTCTTGGCTTTAATGGACAGGCAAAAGCTAGAGCATTTTACTTTGGTTTAGGTTTATCGTACAACCCTTTTTAATTGAAAGACTATGAAAAAAATTATAATATCAACACTTGCCGTTTCCGCACTTCTTTTTACAACAAGCTGTGAGAATGATTTTGATACTGATGTAAAAGATATCCAGATAACAAGCGGCGAGGCAAACTTTTCTAATTATGTTTCTTTGGGGAACTCGTTGACATCCGGTTACAGGGATGGGGCTCTTTATAGCAGCGGACAAAATGAATCATACCCAAGTATTATTGCAATGCAGATGAAACTTGCGGGTGGCGGAGCATTTAAACAACCTTTAATGCCAAATGATGTAGGTGGATTTATCGGATTGCCTGGCTTTCCTGGAAAATTGACTCTTCAGGTGACAGCAAGCGGAAGTTTAGGTCCGGTTGCAAGTAGTCCTGCAGCAGCATTAGATAATGTAACTGCCGGTGGACCTTACCACAATATGGGGGTTCCGGGGGCGAAATCTTTCCATCTGGTTGCGCCAGGTTACGGAAGCTCTGCGAACCTTGCTCTAGGTGCTGCTAATCCTTATTTCGTGCGATTTGCTACTTCTCCAACAACTTCTGTTTTACAGGACGCAATGGCTCAGAAACCTACATTTTTCTCTCTTTGGATTGGTAATAATGATGTATTGTCTTATGCGACCAATGGAGGCACGAATTCTCAGACTGTAGGAGGGGTTACTACTTATACTCCGGCAACAGTTCAGAGTGGGAATGTAAACCCGTTAACTTATAAATCCAATGATATTTCTGATCCTAATCTTGTAGCAGGATCTATTAAAAATGTACTGGATGGTCTTAAAAGTGTAGGAACAACAAAAGGAGTTATCGCAAATATTCCTTATGTTACATCTATTCCTTTTTTCACGACAGTTCCTTACAATCCTTTAACACCAACAACTTTAGGAGCAAATTTAGCCACTCTTAATACAAACTTATATGGGCCATTGAAACAGGCGCTTACTGCTTTTGGGGCTGGAGACAGAATTAATCTGCTTTCTTCTACTTCTTCCAATCCTGTTTTGATAAAAGATGTTGCTCTTACGAATCTGTCTGCACAGCTTACGGCTGCTCTGACTCCTTCTTTAGGATTGCCTACAGCAACTGCGTTTGGACAAATCTTTGGACAGGCAAGACAGGCTACATCAGAAGATTATATCCTTCTTACAACAAGTTCTCTAATTGGAACTCCTGCACCTGGTGCGCCAGCGCCTGCAAATGTTTATGGAATTTCTTATCCGCTGCAAAATCAGCATGTATTGACAAAAACAGAGGCTTCTTATGTAAAAACGGCTGTAGATGCCTATAATAATTCTATAAAATCACTTGCTGATTCTTATGGGTTAGCTTTTGTAGATGGGAATGCTAAAATGGTTGAGCTTAATGGAAAGTCGGGTATCCTCTACGATGGGGTAAGATATACTGCCAAATTCGTGACCGGTGGAGCTTTCTCTCTTGATGGTGTACACCTTACAGGAAGAGGTTATGCGGTTATTGCCAACGAGTTTATCAAATCGATCAATCAAAAGTATAAATCTACACTGCCACAGGTAGATCCTAATAAATATTCAGGAGTAAAATTCCCGTAATAATAGCAGGAAAATAAAAACTTAGAAACCACAAGAGTAATTCTTGTGGTTTTTTTTTAAATTTGCAAAATCTTTAAAAAGTAAAAATGGCCGATCAGTTAAGTTATCTATTTTGTACAAGAACCAGTAAGGACTTGGCAGAAAACATTGCCCAATATTATGGGAAAGAGTTAGGGAAAATCAACTTTCAGGAGTTCAGCGACGGGGAATTCGAGCCTGTTTTGGATGAGTCAGTAAGAGGAGGACGAGTTTTCCTAATCGGATCTACCTTCCCGCCTGCAGACAATCTGCTGGAACTACTATTGATGATTGATGCTGCGAAAAGAGCTTCCGCAAAAAGCATTACTGTTGTAATTCCTTATTTCGGACTTGCGAGACAGGACAGAAAAGACAAGCCAAGAGCTCCGATAGGCGCAAAACTGGTTGCTAATTTATTAACAGCTGCAGGGGCAACAAGAATTATGACAATGGATCTGCATGCGGACCAGATTCAGGGATTCTTTGAAATTCCGGTAGATCATCTGTATGCTTCAAGTATCTTCGTAGATTATATCAGAGCTTTAAACCTGGATAATCTTACCATTGCTTCACCGGATATGGGAGGAGCAAAAAGAGCGAAGAACTACGCCGGTCACCTGAGTGCTGAAGTAGTAATTGCCTATAAAGAAAGAAAAAAAGCAAATGTTGTAGAAGAGATGTTCCTTATCGGTGATGTGGAAGGCAAAAATGTGATTCTTATTGATGATATGATCGATACTGCGGGTACACTTTGTAAAGCGGCAGATATCTTAATGGAAAAAGGAGCAAAATCAGTAAGAGCGATGGCTACTCACGGAGTACTTTCCGGAAAAGCATACGAAAATATTGAAAACTCTAAATTGCTGGAAGTTATTGTAACTGACTCAATTCCTGTTAAAAATAATTTGTCAACTAAAATAAAAGTGCTATCTTGCGCCCCATTATTTGCGGACGTTATGAAGATGGTTCATGAGCATCAATCAATTAGTAGCAAGTTTATTATTTAATTGATTTTTAGCGAGTTGCAAAATTAAACAAAAACAATTTTTTAAATTTTTATAAATGAAATCTATTACAATTCAAGGTACAAAAAGAGAAAGCGTGGGCAAAAAGTCTACAAAAGCTTTACGTGATGCTGAATTAGTTCCTTGTGTTGTTTATGGAGGTGAAGCACCTTTAAACTTCTCTGCTGAAGAGAAAGCTTTCAAAGGTTTAGTATACACTCCTGAAGCACACACGGTATCTATTGAACTAGACGGAAAAACAATTTCAGCTGTTCTTCAGGATATTCAGTTCCACCCAATTACGGACAAAATTTTACATGCAGACTTCTATCAGTTATCTGCTGATAAGCCAGTGATTATGGAAGTTCCTGTAAGAATTACCGGACGTTCTAAAGGTGTTGTGGCTGGTGGTGTTTTACGTCAGTCTTTCAGAAAATTAAAAGTGAAAGCTATCCCTGCAAACTTACCTGATGAGGTAGTTGTAGATGTTACTCCATTAAGAATCGGTAACAAGATTTATGTAGGAGGGATCAAAGCTGAAGGATATTCTTTCGTACACCCTGACAATGCAGTTGTAGTGGCTGTTAAGATGTCTAGAAATGCAATGAAAGGTGGTGCCGTAGCAGAAGATGATGAAGATGAAGAAGCAGCAGAAGAAGTGGCAACACAGTCTCCTGACGTTCCTACAACAGAAGAAAAATCTGCAGAATAATATTTGCTTATTCAACAAACCATATAAACCTGTCAATCTATTGGCAGGTTTTTATTTTGTGATAAAATGATGATAATTATATGAGGGCTATTCTGTTCATCGAATCTTTCTATCGCCTGACCAATATCAGCCTTTAAGCCACTATGTCCTTTCAGAAAAAAAGCCGTAAATTTGAAGTGTTCTAAATAAGAGCAATCTAATTTAAAATTTTAATAAATGTTTGACATTCAGGAAATAAGAAGTCAGTTTACTATATTAAACCGCGAAGTGAATGGTAAACCATTGGTTTACTTAGATAATGCAGCAACATCCCAGAAACCGGATTCTGTTTTAAAGGTCTGGAATGACTATTATACAGAGATTAATGCCAATGTTCATAGAGGAATTCATACATTAAGCCAGTTAGCTACCGAAGAAATGGAGCTTTCAAGAAGAAAGATTCAGAAATTTATCAATGCTAAACATGATTTTGAAGTCATTTTTACAAAGGGAACAACGGAAGGTCTGAACCTTATCGCCTACATTCTGACGCAGAAGCTTAAAAAAGATGATGAGATTATCATTTCTTACCTGGAACACCATTCCAATATTGTTCCATGGCAGCTGCTTTGCGAAAGGACTGGGGCAAAGCTAAGAGTAATCCCGATTGATGAAAATGGTATTCTTCAATTGAACTATCTGGATGAATTTCTTAGCGAGAAGACAAAAGTGGTTTCTGTAAACCAGGTTTCCAATGCTTTGGGAATTGTAAATCCTGTAGAAGAGATTATTGCCAGGACAAGAAAAAATTCAGATGCTTATATTGTGATTGACGGAGCCCAGTCTGCACCTCACTTCGAGATCGATGTACAGCAGATGGACTGTGATTTCTTTGTTTTTTCAGGACATAAGATGTATGCTCCGATGGGAACAGGCATCCTTTATGGAAAACAGGAAATCCTGGAAGATCTTCCGCCATTTCACGGAGGAGGGGAGATGATTGCTACATGTTCTTTCGATGGAACTACGTATGCCGGGCTTCCTTTTAAGTACGAAGCAGGAACTCCAAATGTTGGAGGGAATATTGCACTGGGTGCGGCTGTTGATTTTATTGAAAAAATAGGCAGACAAAATATCCAGAATCATGAAAATGCCTTACTGGAATATGCCCAGAGAAAACTCTTGGAGCTGGAAAACATAAAGATTTATGGAGAGAAGGCTAAAAGAGTAGGTGTAGTTTCCTTTAATCTGGAAGGAGTAGGAATATCTTCAGATGTAGGAATGATCCTGGATAAAATGGGAATTGCTGTGAGAACAGGCCACCACTGTACACAACCTATCATGGATTTTTTCAATATAGCCGGAACGGTAAGAGCAAGTTTTGCGGTCTATAATACTTTTGAAGAAATAGACAAGCTTGTGGAAGGAGTAAAGAAAGCTCAGAAAATGCTCGGATAATAAAAAAGCAGTTGTTTATCAACTGCTTTTTTATTTAATACTTACTCCCACGGAATACAATAACATTTCCCGTCAATAATAACCTGATAGTATCCAATGGCACATTCAAGGCAGATTTCTCCTCCGGCTACGATGGTTTTTAATTTTTCTTTGCTTAACTTTTTCATATTGTCGGTTTAAAGATTTGGTAATCAAATATAAATCCATAAAAGAGAAAATTTATAAAGATTCCAATTTCAGAGGCTTTTGATAGAAATCATCTGGATTATAAAATAATAGATTCTTACAATATTTCAAATAGCAATTTTTGTGGTTTATTGTCTTTATTCTTGGAGTAATTTTGCCTGGTCTAAATTTAATTTAATGGAATTAATTGAAAAATTGAACTGGAGATTTGCCACTAAAGCAATGAACGGTCAGAAAGTACCACAGGAAAAAGTGGATAAAATATTAGAAGCTGCAAGACTGGCACCTACATCCAGCGGGCTTCAGCCTTTTGAGATCATTGTAGTGACCAATCAGGAGGTAAAAGAACAGCTTAAGCCTCATGCATGGAATCAGCCGCAGATCACGGATTGTTCACATCTTTTGGTATTTGCCGCATGGGATAACTATACGGAGGAAAGAATCAACAGTATGTTTGATCTTACCAACGAAATCAGAGGCTTTAAAAATGAAGGCTGGGAAAACTACAGACAGATGTTGTTGGGAACTTATCCCCAGAGATCTGCTGAAGAAAACTTTACCCATGCTGCCAAGCAGGCTTATATTTCTTTTGGTGCTGCCATTATCGCAGCGGCTTTTGAAGAAGTGGATTCCACACCAATGGAAGGTTTCTCACCTGAAGCTGTGGATGAAGTTTTGAATCTGAAAGAAAAAGGACTGAAGAGCGTATTGTTGCTGCCAATCGGTTACAGAGATGCATCAAATGACTGGTTGGTGAATCTTACGAAAGTGAGAAAGCCTAAAGAAGCTTTTATTACAGAAGTGAATTAATCAGTTGATAAAAAAAATCCCTTTCAAAACAATTGAAAGGAATTTTTTTATAATTTTTAATTTAAAGATTCGGTTTCCAGTCAACAACCGCTCTGATGAATGCTTCTGCGTTTTCAACGGGAATATTAGGTAAAATTCCGTGTCCGAGGTTAGCAATATATCTGTCTTTTCCAAAACGGTTGATCATCTCAGTTACCATTTTTTTGATGGTTTCCGGAGTAGAATGTAATCTTGCAGGATCAAAATTTCCCTGAAGCGTCATCGTATGGTTCGTTAATGTTCTTGCAAATTCCGGAGTAATCGTCCAGTCCACACCCAAAGCAGATGCTTTAGACATCGTCATGTCCTCAAGAGCAAACCAGCATCCTTTTCCAAATACCACGACATGGGTAAGAGGGCTTAATGCTTCAACGATCTGATTGATATACTGCCATGAGAATTCCTGATAATCCGTAGGAGAAAGCATTCCACCCCATGAATCAAAAACCTGAACCGCAGAAACTCCTTTTTCAACTTTTCTTTTTAAATATGCAATGGTAGTGTCTGTGATCTTCTGAAGCAGTAAATGAGCTGCTTCCGGCTGCTGGAAACAGAATGATTTTGCAATATCAAACGCTTTGCTTCCCTTTCCTTCCACACAATAGCACAGGATCGTCCATGGAGACCCCGCAAAACCGATCAATGGAATTTCATTATCCAGCTTTTGAAGAGTCAGTTCAATTGCATCAAAAACATAACCTAGCGTATCATTAACATCAGGAACTTCAATATTCTGCACCTGTTCCGCCGTTCTGATAGGATTGTCCAGCCACGGGCCAACTGATTCCTTCATTTTGAAATCAATTCCCATTGCCTGAGGAACTACAAGAATGTCAGAGAAAAGGATCGCAGCATCCAACGGAAATCTTTTGATGGGCTGTATCGTGATTTCAGCAGCCAGCTCGGGAGTCTGACATCTTGTGAAGAAGTCGTACTTATCCCGGAGAGCAATGAATTCCGGCAGATATCTTCCGGCCTGTCTCATCATCCATACCGGCGGTCTTTCTACAGTTTCTCCGCGGAGTGCTTTTAAATATAAGTCGTTTTTAATCATAATTTATTTAAACTAATACGGCCGTTGCCGGCACTCATTATTTTTACCAGCCAGGCGTGCGGCTGTTTAAAGTTCCTTTTTTATCAATTCAAAAATGGAAGCCAGATTATTTTCTTCTGATGTAAAGATTTCTTCTGTAGTGTGCTTTCTGAGCTCACCTGAGGTAGTTTCCCCGATGGAAAAAATCTTCATTCCTTCTAAAGAGTTGAGTTTTGCAAAACTACGAACTCCGCTTGGACTAAAAAAAACTGCAGCATGATATTTTTCAGGTACGGAAGGATAGAGCTCTTCGGTTTTATAAATCGTGATCTTTTTGTAGCTGATATTCTGCAAAGGCAGATCATTATCCAGGACATCTATGGCAAGATTACCGCAGAAGTGAAGGAATTGTTCGTGCTGGCAGTTTCCGATGATAAATCTTGAAAGGGTTTCCGCATTTTTCAGAACTTTAAATGTTCCGAAACCGTGTTTTCTCAGTTCACGTTTCGTCTTTTCACCAACGCAATATATTTTATTGTAGTTTTTTGCTGTAAAATCCTCGTTGGGTTTAAACTGATTGTTGAAAAATGAAATCACCCCGTTGACACTGGTGAAAATCAGGGAATAATTCTTTAAGTCAAATGCAGCTGTTTTTATAGGCTCTGTCCTGATTACCTCAATACATTCAGCCGAAATATCCGATCCTAATTCTTTGGATAACAGCGGGGCATCTATAATTTTGGTAAACAGAATTTTCATTAAATTAAGGTTTGTCTTTTAAATGCAGATCAGTCACTAACAGTCTTACTTTCGTCATAAAATCTTTCCCCGGATCGTCTTTGACAGTAAAATAATCCGGATCCGTCTCTTTCCAAAGTTTAGAACCTCTGAATACACCATATTCTGAATGGCCTATCAGATATTCTATATTGTATTTTTTAGTCAAATGCCTAATCAGTTGAGCATTGGATAAAACCTGTTTTTCTGTAAGCGGCTGCTTCCTGCTTCCTATATTTTCAATGCCGATTGCACAGTAATTAAGGCCTATCGTGTGTCTTGCAAACATATTAGGCTCCATAAGCTGGTAAATGGTGCCATCCCGGTCTACAATAAACTGTGAAGAGACATTTAAAGTGCTCTGTTTCTTTAAAACATTTCTGGCAGATTCCAGGTGAGTTTTATTGAAATATTTATAATTGGTTTCAACAGTTCCACCTGCAGTATAATGCAGAACAATTATTTTGGGAGAAATTGTTGGTGAGTTTTGTACAATATGATGATGATCTTTAAGGTACTCCAAACTTAAACGGACTCTCTCCTGAGAATAATCGATAGGCTTGTTGACGATTTTAAACTCGTTGGTTTGAGCTTTCGTATAACATGATAACAATACAAATAAAGCATAGATGAGGTTTTTCATAAAAGCAGCTTATTTGGGGTATTGATAATGTCCTGTGATGGTATATTTAAAGAGACAGTCTTCCAAAACCTGTCCGCCTCCTATATTATGCACAACCAGGAATCTTTTTCCATCAGCAGATTTTTTATTGACAACAATTCCGATGTGCGTCAGGTTTCCCGGTAAAATCCACGTTACAATATCTCCCGGAACATAAAGTGCGGGATTGGTTTCAGTAGATTTTACTTTTCCAAATTTAGAAAAAAATACGGCAAGATTGGGAACCCTTCTGTGATCAATATTCGTGTCAGGTTTTTTTAATCCCCAGGTTTTCGGATACTTTGAAAAGTTCTTTACCATATCCTCATGTACTTCTTTTTGCAGATCAATACCAAGTTTTCTATAGGCTCTTATAATAACATCTGTGCAAACTCCTTTGTCAGCCGGGACATCACCGTTGGGATATTTGAGGACAAAATAGGCAGGATCGTACTTAACGGAGCTGTCTATTAGCGTCAAAGCAGAACTGGACAGCTGAAGCCCAAATTTATTCTGCGCATTTGCAATAAATACACAAAATAGAAATACGAATAAAAAAAAGGATTTTTTCATTGTTCTGCACTTACGAATATAAACGTTCAATCTGTTTAAAAATTCTTAATACGAATTCTTAATTTCAGTCATCAGTTCTTTTCCGCCGTTTTCAAGAACGATTTTGGCGAACTTCTCTCCAAAATTTTCAGTGTCATTATATTCAAAGTTCTCATCGGTAGCAATACAGTTTTTGCCATCCAATGAGCAAAGAGCGGCTTTGAAGCGGATCTGGTTTTCGATCATCTCAGCAAAAGCTCCGATTGGGGCGGTGCATCCGCCTTCCAGTGTGCTCAGGAAATTTCTTTCGATCTCTACACAGATCTGGGTTTTCTTATGATTAATCTGGCTTAGGATTTCATTGATCTCTGTTTTATCAGAATGTCCGGCAACAGCAATGACTCCCTGCGAAGCAGCCGGGATCATTAGCGGAAGCATTTCATAATCAATGTCCATTTTCATTCTTTTGATTCCTGCCAGAGAAAGAATAGTAGCATCAAAATCTCCTTCTTCCAGTTTCTGGAGACGGGTCTGGATATTCCCGCGGATATCAGAAAACTCAGCAAGAGGATAATTCTTTAACCAGAATGCTCTTCTTCTTAAGCTGCTTGTGGCTAGCTTAAGTTCATGGAACTCTTTATTTCTTGAAGATTCTTTTCTGATCAGTACGTCCTGAGGGAAATCTCTTTCCAGGTAAGCAACGATCTCGATATTTTGAGGCAGTTGCGTCGGAACATCCTTTAAAGAGTGAACGGCAATATCAATTTCGTCATTCAATAGAGCAACATCAAGGTCTCTTGTAAAAACCCCGGTGATTCCTAATGAATAAAGTGGTTGATTTAAGTTTTTGTCGCCGGAAGATACAATAGGAACAATTTCCGTTAAATAATTACGATTTTGAAGGTTCCTGGCAACCTCTCTTGCCTGCCAAAGTGCCAATGCGGAATTTCTTGTTCCAATTCTAATGCTTTTCATTGAATTCGTTGTTTGGTTGTTCAACTAATATTTCGTGCATTAATTTACTAATTTCTTCGGCTTTTAAAGGATTGTCGATGATAAATTTTGCAAAACGGTTGGTAATTTTCTGGATCATTTTGTCAGAAAGCTCCATGTCCGTGATGTTTATGTATTTATTTTTTTTATAAAAATTATGCATTTCATTGCGTTCCATATTCTTGAGAACAGCTTTGAAATGGTGAATATTGGGTGCCAGCTTTCTCTTTTTTTCCCATTCCAGAAACTCTTTCATCAGCTCTTTAATGATTTTTTCAGCTTTTGGAATTTCTTTTTCCCGCTGCTGAATCGTTTCCTGGATTTGTTTGGAAAGCTCATCTACATCAATCAGGGTTACATTTTCATTCTCGGTAACATTTTTTTCAACGTTGTGAGGAATAGAAAGGTCGATCACCAAGGTTTCTTTCCCGTTCGGGAAATGAGATTTGTTGATGATAGGATGTTTGGCTCCTGTGGCAACAATAAGAATGTCCGTGTTTTTTAATTCCCTGTCAAAATCAGAATAATCAACATGAGGAATACTGTATTTTTGGGAAATTTTTTCAGCTTTTTCCTGAGTTCTGTTAGCAATTTTAATTTTTGGCTGATAAACATGTTTGACCAGGTTTTCAACCGTATTTTGCCCGATCTCACCCACACCCAAAAGAAGAATGTTCTTTTCTGTAATTTTCTTCTGGCTGTTTAAAATATAATGAACGGCAGCATAAGACACGGAAGCGGCTCCGTTGGAAATTCCTGTCTCATTTTTAATTCTTTTCGAAATCTGGATCGCTGCATTGATGGCTCTTTCCAGATATGGATTGGAATTCTGTCTTTCTTTTTTAAAACGGCTGTATGCTTTTTTGATTTGTCCGATGATCTCAAAATCTCCGATAATCTGGCTTTCCAGTCCGGCTGCCACCCTGAAAAGATGGATAAGGGCCTCTTCTTTGGTCAGAATATTGGCAAACTGAAGAAAATCCGTAAGGTTTACTCCGATTGTCTTGCAGTATTCTTCTGCTACCAGGAGATAATTTGGAGAAGTGGTATAGATCTCGGTTCTGTTACAGGTAGAAACCACAAATGCATCTCCTAAATCCATAGTATGGACCCTGGCGACAAAATTCTTGATGTTATCATCAAAAAATGCAAACTTCCCTCTCGTTTCCACATCAGCCTTTTCATAGCTAATGGAAAGTACAGCAAAGTTTGAGGTCTGATGGATATTGGAATACTGTAACATAAGCAGCGCAAATTTACGGATTTTTTAATTAATCATTCTCTGATAATGTATATGATAATTATCGTGAAAAACTATGGTGATAAGGAAGAAAAAAGAAGTAGGAAGAGAAAGCTTCTAAGCTTATAAAATAACTCGTAGCGTAGAAATATTTTATAATCAACCTATTATAATCTTGCTGATGTTATTTTATTGCTTTTAACGGAAGTGTTTTTATCTTTTGGCTCTGTCTTTTCTCCCGGTCAATTTTAGTTTAAATCAGGCTCCGTAAATGATTAAATCAAAAGTTAATAAACAATTGTGAATTTTAATAAAATTTTAACCAAATTATATTCATGTTAAATTTCTTTAGTGGTGTTAAATTTATATCTTTGTAATCTTAAAATCAGAAGAAAAATATGAGTTTATTTGATATGTTTACGCAAGAAATTGCGATAGACCTTGGTACTGCCAATACCCTTATCATCCATAATAATAAAATTGTTATAGATCAACCGTCAATTGTTGCAATTGAACGTTCTACGGGTAGGCCGATTGCCGTCGGTGAGCAGGCTAAGCATATGCAGGGTAAAACTCATGAGGACATCAAAACAATCCGTCCGTTGAAAGATGGTGTTATTGCAGATTTCCACGCTTCTGAACACATGATTAAGGAATTTATCAAAAAGATTCCCGGAATTAAAGGCAGATTTATTCAGCCGGCACTAAGAATCGTTATCTGTATCCCTTCCGGTATTACTGAAGTTGAGAAGAGAGCGGTAAGAGATTCTGCTCAGAAAGTAAACGCAAAAGAAGTAAGACTGATCTACGAACCAATGGCTGCAGCAATAGGAGTCGGAATCGATGTGCAGAAACCTGAAGGAAATATGATCATCGACATAGGTGGTGGTACTACGGAAATTGCGGTTGTAGCTTTAGGAGGTATTGTATGTGACAAATCTGTGAAAATTGCAGGTGATGTATTTACAAATGACATTGCTTACTATCTGAGAACTCACCATAATCTTTACATTGGGGAAAGAACAGCTGAAAGAATTAAAATTGAAGTTGGTTCCGCAGTGGAAGATCTTGATGTTGATATTGAAGATATCCCGGTACAGGGTAGAGACCTTATTACAGGAAAGCCAAAAGAGATCATGGTAGGATATAAGGAAATTGCACGTGCATTGGACAAATCTATCATCAGAATTGAAGACGCTGTAATGGAAACACTTTCTCTTACTCCGCCAGAATTGGCTGCCGATATTTATAAAACGGGTATCTATCTTGCTGGTGGAGGTGCTTTATTAAGAGGCCTTGCGGACAGATTGCACAAAAAAACCGGTCTTCCTGTATTTGTTGCAGAAGATCCGTTGAGAGCTGTTGTTCGTGGAACAGGTATTGCCCTTAAGAATATGGATAAATTCAATTTCTTAATTAAATAATTTTAACCTTTTACGACTATATATCTGAATGGGATTTTTGCTGAGACTATTTTCGAAGAACGCCCTTTTTGTCTTCTTTATATTCCTGCAGATTGTTGCTCTGGTTCTGATATTCTCTAAAAATGCCATGCAGAAATCATGGGTAGCTGGCCAGTCGGCTGCGCTGAATTCATGGATTTCGGGGTATATTGATGAAGGAGTTTCATATCTGAAGCTGAAGCAGATCAATGAAGATCTTGTTGCCCAGAACAAAGCCCTGATGACCCAGCTTTATGGCAAAGAAGGGGCAAAAAATCCTGTATTCAGAAAAGTACATGATACATTAGGCGGTGGCCAGATCTATACCTTTGTAGATGGCGAAATCGTCTTTAACAGTATCAACAGAAGAAATAATTATTTTACCATTAATCGCGGCCGCAGAGACGGTGTTTTTCCTCAGATGGGCGTAATGGCTCCTAAAGGGATTGCCGGAATTGTAATCAACTCTACGGACAGCTATGCTTTGGTTCAGTCTGTTCTGAGTGTTAACAGGATCAGAATCAACGCTTCGTTGAAAAATTCAGGATATTTCGGAACTTTAACATGGAATGGTGATAATTCCAGGGTGATGCATCTTGCAGACATCCCTAAATATGTTGCCTTAAAAGTAGGTGATACCGTTGTTACAGACGGTAAATCAGCTATTTTCCCTAAAGGGGTAATGATTGGTACTATTGCCGGATATTCTGTAGATAATAAAACAGGTTTCTGGGATATCTCGGTAGAGCTGAGTGAAAAAATGGGAGCTTTAAGCAAAGTATTTGTTGTAAAGAACCTTAAAAAAGCTGAGGTACAGAGAATTCAGGATACATTGCAGACCGTAATAAAAAAAGAAAATGATTAGCAGGACTCTATTTACCGATATATTGATCATGATCTTCCTGGTTGCATTACAGATTTTTGTACTGAACAGGATCACTATTTTCGGAAAGTACACCCCGGTTCTTTATCCGGTATTCGTCATGTTTTATCCTTTCTTCAGAAATAAATATCAGTTTTTAGCTTTAAGCTTTTTAATAGGACTTTCTGTGGACGCATTTCTCTACTCATGGGGAATCAATGCTTTTGCAACAACATTGATCGCTTATTTCAGAACCTTGATCTTCAGAACTTCCACAGATACTTCCACAGACTTTTTCTCTTTTCAGTCCCTTCAATGGGCGCAGTTTTTACTGTTTCTGTTTTCGAGTATCTTCCTGCATCAGCTTTTAGTGCAGTATATAGAATTTTTTAAATTTAGCCGTTTTTTTGAAATATTACTTAATGTGGTGATCACAAGTATAATTTCCTTTATATTTATAGTGGTTTACGCATTAATATTTAAAATCAAACAAAAAGTTTGAACACACGTTATTTAAAAATTTTTTCTGCCCTCGTATTCATCGCCCTTATTTTTGTGGCGAGGCTTGCTTATTTGCAGCTGTTTACAGACCGTTATGCTTTAAATGCAGCAAACACATCTATTAAAATTGAATACGTTATCCCGCAGAGAGGAGTTGTTTTTGACAGGAACGGAAAGATCCTAGTAGGAAACCAGCCTGCCTATGAGATTTCCTTTACGCAGGCCTTAATGAAACCGGATTTTGATACCGTCGGGTTTTGTAATCTGATGCAGATCAGTAAAGCGGATTTTATTAAAAGAATCGAGATCATCAAAAAGGAAAAATACTATTCAAAGCTGACTCCTATGACCTTTCTGAAGGACCTCAGCAGGGAAGATATTGCCAGGGTGCAGGAAATTATTTTCAAATATCCGGCATTCAGTATTGTTTCCAGACCTCAGCGTCAGTATGAAGTGGCCACTTCCGGAAACCTTTTAGGGTATACCAGTGAAGTGAATGAAAGAGAAATTAAAAAAGATTCCATTTATTACCTTCCCGGAGACTTTATCGGGAAAACAGGAGTTGAGAAATCTTATGAGAAAGATCTTCGCGGTATAAAAGGGATGAAATATATTCAGAAAGATATTAAGCTTCGGAATATTGGTTCATACAAAAACGGTGCATTAGATAAAGATGTGGTTACCGGTAAAGATATTACCTTAACAATTGACTATGACCTGCAAAGGATGGCTGAAGAAATGCTGGTTGACAAGCATGGTGCAATTGTAGCAATAGACCCGAATAATGGGGAAATTCTTACCCTGGCAACAGGCCCGGATATTGACCCCAACTTATTTACAGGTCCTTACAAGTCAAAGAACCTTTACGCATTATCAAAAGATACCTTATACGAAAACAAGCCTACATTTGACAGGTCTGTTCAGGCAGCTTACCCTCCGGGTTCTACCTTCAAGTTGCTGACTGCCCTGGCAGGAATGCAGATGGGAGTAATGGATGAGAATACGGTTTTCCCTTGTGGAGGCGGATTTTATTATAAGGGGTTAAGAATTAAAGGACATGGTGGAGCAGATCCTCTTATTCCTTCTATCCAGGTTTCCAGTAACTGTTATTTTTCGCATGCATTTATTGCTATCATGAATAAATATCCGGGTGATCCTTCCAAAGGAGTTGATGAATGGAAAAAAATCATGAGCAGCTTTGGAGTAGGAGAGTATCTGAATAATGATATTGCCGTAGGTTCTCCAGGTAGAATTCCTACCGGGAAGTTTTACGAAAAAAGAAGCGGAAAGAAAAACTGGAGCTCAGACTATACGATGAATGGTTCTATTTTTAATGGAATGGGTCAGGGTGACGTTTTGGTAACCCCTCTTCAGTTGGCGAATTATGTTGCTGCCATTGCCAATAAAGGCTGGTTTTACACCCCCCATATCGTTAAATCTATTGATGGCAAGCCGAATCCTGATCCAAGATTTAAGACTAAACATAAAACCCTTGTAGATCCTAAACATTTCGAACCTGTACTGAAAGGTATGGAGGCTGTGGTCTTGAGAGGTACTGCAAGAAGCTTGAAATCCAACGACTTTACCCAGCTTGCAAAAACAGGGACTGCACAGGTTCCTCAGGGAAAAGACAATTCTATCTTTGTATTGATTGCTCCTGCGGACAAACCTAGAATTGTAGTAGCAGCAGTAATGGAACATGCTGGATTTGGAGCAACATGGGCAGGTCCCGCCTGTACCGTGATCGCTGAAAAATATATAACCGGGGATCTTAAGAGAGAAAATCTTTACAAGAAGATGACCAGTGCCAGCTTTATGCCTGAGTACAAAAGGCAGTGGGTAGCAGATCTCAAACGTAAAGGATTGTATAAAGATCCTAAAGTAGATTCTGTTAAGCTGAAAAGACAACAGGACAGCCTGAACTTTATCAAAGAGCAGAAAGCAAAACTGAAGAAGAAAATAGAAGAAGAAACAAAGAACAACACTAAAAACGTAAAGCGATGAAGTGGGCAGAAGGAATAGATAAACTAGGACTCGGGCTATATTTTCTGCTTTGCATTTTTGCGATTGCAAATATTTATAGTGTTGATCAGAAACTTGGAGAAAAACAGTTGATTTTCTTCTGTATATCCCTATTTGTGGGGCTTATTATATTCGTAGGGAGAAGTAAGTTCTTCGAGAACATGTCTGCGATTATCTACATTGGCGGTGTTTTGCTTCTCATTGGGCTTTTCCCGTTTGGGAAAGAAATCCTTGGCCAGAAAAACTGGTATAAGTTCGGAAGCTTTACGATGCAGCCGGTAGAATTTGCGAAAATAGGAACCGCTCTTATGCTTGCCAACTATGTCTCCGGACCGGATTTTAATTTGAAAGTTAAAAAATCACTCTGGACTGTTTTAGCTATTATCGGGATTCCAGCAGTAGTCGTTTTGGCGATTCCGGATGTGGGTTCCATGCTTGTATTTATAGCATTCTTTATAGCATTATACAGAGAAGGCCTGAATGGGCTTCTGTTTGGAATTGGGTTTATTTTTGCTGGAGTCTTTTTAGTCTCTCTTGCTATACCTCCTGTTTATGTGGCATTGACGGTAGTTGTAATTGCCGGGATTTTGATCGCCATGAATTATCACAGAATGTCTTGGGATGTAATTTCTATTTCAGGAATTGCCGGTTCAATTCTGCTGTTGTGCGGATTGGCTTTTGGCTCACCCTATATTCTGGAAAAACTTCCAAAGCACCAGAGAGAAAGAATTGAGGTTCTTTACAAAGGAGAAAAAGCGTTCAGAGATACTTCCGGGTACAACTTATTATATTCAAAAACAGCTATAGGATCCGGTGGGCTTGTAGGAAAAGGATACCGTGAAGGATCGGTAACACAGGGAAAATTTGTTCCCGAGCAGGAAACCGATTATATTTTCTGTACAGTAGGCGAAGAATGGGGCTTTATAGGAAGCGCCGTGCTGGTTTTATGCTACATGATCTACATCGGACGCATCTATTATCTCGCAGAACAGCAAAAATCTACTTTTAACAGGGTATTTGGGTATTGCTTTGCTTCCATCCTCATGATGCACTTTACCATCAATTTAGGAATGGTTATGGGGTTATTCCCGACGGTGGGTATTCCGCTTCCTTACTTCAGTTATGGAGGAAGCTCGCTGCTTGCCTTTTCTATGATGACTTTTATTTTCTTTAAACTGAATTATTCGGATAAGAACAGTCTGGTATAACTGTAAGCTCATTTTCATATTCCCTAAATATAGAAGGAAATAGACCCATTCGCATAAAAACAGACCTGATGCAAGCATATATTCTGGATCAAAATTATCAAAACATAAACTTTAATGAACAGCCTTTCGAAAAAGGGGAATATGAGAACTGCACCTTCAGAAACTGTAGCTTTGAATATGCAGATCTTTCAGGTTTCAGCTTTACGGACTGCAAATTTTCCGGATGTAATCTGAGTATGGCAAAACTGGTGAAAACCTCTTTTCATGACACAGCTTTCATAGAATGTAAAATGTTCGGGCTTCAGTTTAATGACTGCAACGATTTCGGACTTTCCTTTACATTTGATGAATGTCTACTGAATGATGCCGTATTCTACAAAACTTCAATTAAGAAAACAGTATTTAAAAATTCCAGATTAATTGAAACCGATTTTGCTGAATGCGATGTGTCCAATTCAATATTTTTAGAATGTGATCTTTCCAGAGCCATTTTCGACAATACCAACCTTGAAAAAACAGATTTCAGGACTTCCTTCAATTATTCTATAGATCCTTCCGTAAATCGTCTTAAAAAGGCTAAATTTTCCCTTTCTGAGGTACATGGACTTCTTTATAAACTGGACATTGAAATTGATAGGGATTAGGCGATAACGGAAGATGTCTTCTGCTTGAATAATTAAAATTTAATAGAGGTGGGCTTTAAGCCCGCCTTTGTATTTAATATATTCTTCTACGGCTTTAGCCAAAATAATTATTCCTGCGAGCTAAACAAAACAAGTAGTAAACCCTCCCTTTTTTACGTTACTTATACGTCATTCCTCTTACTGAAGGGGTGGATTTTGTGCAGGAAAAGACAAAGTAGTAAAAAGTGGAATAATTAAACAATAAAAAAGCCATCAGATTCTGATGGCTTCATTATTTAAATCAATTATTTAAAATTAAAAACTTGTCGCTGCGGATGGAGTAGAAGATGCAAGATTATTATAAGCATCTCCGTTCTCGTTGATTACTCTTTTTGCAAACCTGAATTTAGGTCCCCAGTAAGAATCATTCAGCGATGAGATCATTACCCCTTTAGAAGTGGCTGCATGGATGAATTTAATTTCACCTTCTTCAGTTACACTTTCTACGATACCTACGTGAGAGATTCTTCTTCCGTGTGAAAAGAAAATCAGATCTCCTTTCTGAAGCTCACTTTTATCAATGCTTTCTCCTTCCTGAGCCTGAGAAGCTGCTACTCTTGGTAAGCTAAGCCCTGCTGCTGCTCCGAATACAGAAAGAACGAAAGCTGAACAATCAATACCTCTTCTCGTCATTCCTCCGTATCTGTAAGGAGTTCCAAGGTATGTTTCAGCTTCTGTAAGGATATTGTCGATGGTTTTATTGTATTTGACTGCCTTTGCAATCTCAGAATTCTTAATAGCTTTTTTCGCGTTTGCGATAGATGCCGCCTTTTCCGCCAGGAAAGAATCAATAAGTCTTTGCTTATCCTGCTCTATTCTCTTATTATCAATAGAAGCTAGTTTGGCATCTGTTTTGTATTCTTTAGCGTAAGTTGCTGGTTGTGAAACTACATAATTTGTAGCGCAAGATTGAACAGAAACTGTAGACACTAAAGCAACTAAATAAAACAAAACTCTTTTCTTCATATATATTTGATTATCCGTGTTAAAAGGAATATTTATTTTCAAAAGCATTACAAAAGTAGAGATTCCGAGCAAAAGACCCCTGATATGATTATTGTCAGGTTCTTTATTTAACACATTTTAACATATTATTTAAGTATGTTAAAGAAAAACAAACCGCAACCGCCTATTTTTGGCGAGTCTGCGGTTTTTTTTATTAAGATTCTTTAACATAATAAATAGCTTTTCCTTTATTAATCGGATTTCGTGATTTAAAACTCCACTTTTTGTAGCTGTTAATAAATCAAAAAAAATCCCCGGTTTTCCGGGGATTTAACTAATATGGAACTTTACAGATGTTATTTTGTAAATAACATTTCTCTATATTTAGTCATTGGCCAAAGTTCATCATCCACCATCATTTCAAGATCATCAGAAGCTTCTCTGATCACATCGAATAAAGGAATTACTTTGCTGCAGTATGTTTCTGCCTGCTTCTGACTATTTGATACAGCTTTCGCTGCTTCTCTTGCTTTGATAAGGTCCTCAACGCCCAGTTTGATCTTGGAAACGTTTTCAGAGATATTAGTGATTAAGCTCATTTGCTCTTTCGCCAATGTTTTGAATTCTTTATCAGGGAATATTTCTTTAAGACCTTTTACGTTCTCAATCAGTCTGTTCTGATAATTTAAAGCAGAAGGAATGATGTGGTTTCTTGCGATGTCACTTAACACTCTTGCTTCAATATCAATAACAGTAGAATATTTTTCCAGTTTGATTTCGTTTCTTGCCTCAACCTCTCTGTGAGTAAATACTCCGATTTCTTCATAAAGATCAACGAATTTTTTATCCATTTCCTGCTTAAGTGCTTCCGGAGTAGTTTTTAAGTTATTTAAACCTCTCTTTTTAGCTTCTTTCGCCCAGTCATCAGAATATCCATCACCTTCAAACATAATGCTCTTGCACTGCTTGATGTACTCTCTCAATACATTGAAGATCGCTTCGTCTTTCTTAAGTCCTGTTTCAATAAGAGCATCAACTTCTTTTTTGAAATCGATCAATTGTTTAGCAGCGATCGTATTCATAACAGTCATGGATTCTGCACAGTTGGCAGAAGATCCTACCGCTCTGATCTCGAATTTATTTCCTGTAAATGCAAACGGAGAAGTTCTGTTTCTATCTGTATTATCTAGAAGAATTTCAGGGATTTTTCCAACTACATTTAATTTAAGGTCTGTTTTTTCGTCCGGAGAAAGCTTTCCTTCCGTTACTTTTTCCAGTTCTTCCAATACTCTGAACAGCTGGCTTCCGATAAATACGGAAATAATTGCCGGTGGAGCTTCGTTAGCACCTAATCTGTGGTCGTTGCTTGCAGAGGCGATGCTTGCTCTTAAAAGGTCAGCGTATTCGTAAACCGCTTTGATTGTGTTCACGAAGAATGTTAAGAACTGTAAGTTTTTCTTAGGATTTTTTCCGGGGCTTAACAGGTTTTCACCAGTATCCGTTGCTAAAGACCAGTTGTTGTGCTTTCCGCTTCCGTTTACTCCTGCAAATGGCTTTTCATGGAATAAAATATGGAAATGGTGCTTGTGAGCAATTCTCGCCATGATATCCATCAACAAAGAGTTGTGGTCTACGGCAACGTTTACTTCTTCAAACATTGGAGCAAGTTCGAACTGGTTAGGGGCAACCTCGTTATGTCTTGTTGTTACGGGAATCCCCAACTTCATACATTCAATTTCCAGTTCTTTCATGAAGTTCATTACCCTTGTTGGGATAGAACCGAAATAGTGGTCGTCCAGCTGCTGTCCTTTAGCAGGAGAATGTCCCAATAAAGTCTTTCCTGTTAAAACAAGATCCGGACGGGATTGATATAATGCGGAATCAACTAAGAAATATTCCTGCTCCCAGCCTAAAGTAGGAGTTACTTTTGTTACGTTTTTGTCAAAATACTGCATTACATTGGTTGCAGCTTCATCTACAGCATTCAAAGCTCTTAAAAGAGGTGCTTTATAATCTAAAGTTTCTCCTGTGTAAGAAATAAAGATAGAAGGAATACATAAAGTAGTTCCCATGATGAATGCAGGAGAAGTAGGATCCCAAGCCGTATACCCTCTTGCTTCGAAGGTATTTCTGATTCCTCCATTAGGGAAAGAAGAAGCATCAGGTTCCTGCTGGATCAACAGGTTTCCGCTGAATCTTTCAATGGCTCTGCCTCCTTCGATGGGAGTAAAGAAAGAATCGTGCTTTTCTGCAGTAGTTCCTGTCAAAGGCTGAAACCAGTGTGTGTAGTGAGTCGCTCCTTTACTCATTGCCCAGTCTTTCATAGCCACTGCTACCTGGTCTGCAATGTGTCTCTGGATCTTTGTTCCTTTTTTGATAGCATCCATAATAGACTGGAATGCTTCTTTGGTTAAATATTCTCTCATGGTCTCTTCTGAGAAAACATTCTGGCAGAATAATTCTGACAGTTTTCCAGGAACCTCAACAGAATTATCTCTTCTGAAGTCCTTAAATGGTAAAGTTTCTAACGCTTTGAATCTTAAAGTTGACATAATAAGGTTAATTTTTACAGGGCAAATTTACAAAAAAAATGGATTGAAAATATTTTACCCCTATATTTTTTAGGGGTATTTGTAAAATTTATGAAAATCAAACGATGGTTTAACTATTTTTAATAGGGTGATTGGCTGGTGAAAGGTAATGTTTAGCCCTTTAATAAACATCACAATGCATTTTATGATATGCATTTTACAATTCTAAAGATACAAATTTAAACTGCTTGTTAAAAGATACTTAAAATAAGTTGAGCGAAGATTTTGTATATTTGTGTGAAATTTATTTTATGACAAATTCTAGAGCTAGAGAAACAACGGAAGCAATTGAAAGATTGTATATTTCTATGAGACACCTCTTTTACAGAGGTTTTTTTAAACCTGCCGGTGTTTCTGGAGAAAGTATCAGAAGTTTGTTAAAGACTATCAATCCAGAGATTTATGGTACCATGAATATTCCTAATAAAATGGAATTAGATGGTTTGATGTACGTTTTAGACAGACTTCCGGAAGGGATTGAAGAATGTGCGTTTATTCATCTTACATCGGATGAAGGTTTTGATAAAGGAAGTTTCGAACCCATTGTCCCTAAAAAGAGAAGAAGAAACTGTTACAGGATAGATGAGCACCAGATGAATATTGAAGTTCTTTTGGGACGTTCTGAAATTTATGACATTCTTACCCACTTAACATTCTTATTTATAGAAGCCGATAAAGTGAGAAACCTTGCTTTCATTCAGGATGAAAACTGGAAACCTACACGTGCTTTTAAAATTATCGAAGAAGTCGTAAAGGGAGAGAAAAAATTCAGCAGAAAAGAAAAAGAGGTTGCTCTTATTCATTTATCTTCTTTAATAGGAAGAACTTTTGAAGAAACCCTGAACGCTTACAATGCTTTTGGGGATGATGATAATCCAGACCGTTTATTCAAAATCATCTACAACTTAGGAAAAGTAAGTCTGGAAGATGCAAAACAGACGAGAGAAAGAGAGATTCATTTCAGTGCTATATTAAAGGAAAGAGTAGGGCATCACTATTTTGGTGAAAAATGGGCCAACAAAGTGAAAGAGGTTTTATTTGAAAACAATCTTCATATGCGTCCATTGCACATTATTTCTGCCAATATGCATTCCGTGAAAAATATGCTGTACGGAAATGATGCCTTAAAGAAAAAAGACAACAAAGAAGTAGATTACAAACTGTACGGAGAGATTTCTGATAAAAAAGAACTTCGCGACAAGGTTTCAAAATATGCTTTAGAGGAAGGTTTGATTTATATTAATGATAAGAGCGGAAGTAATATAGATGTTCAAATCATTGATTTAAGCAAAACAGCCCTTAAAAACACTCCGTTCAGCGGTATAAAATATGGTGGAGACGATGTGATCATGGTTTTCGACTATGCTTTCGGAGAGCAGGCTTTTGAGGTAATGGATGAATTACTTAGACCTTTTGAGCATAAAGGAGAGGTGTATATGATGAAAGTGAAATCCGTTTCTATCATGGGTAAAGCCGGGATCCTTGCCGGAGGAAAAGGAGACATTATGATTCCTACTGCCCATATTTTTGAAGGAACAGCGGATAACTATCCTTTTGAAAATGCTTTAAAACTGGATGATTTTAAAGATGATGAACTAAAAGCGTTTGAAGGCCCGATGATTACTGTATTAGGAACATCACTTCAAAACAGAGATATCCTTTCTTACTTTATGAACACTTCATGGAAAGCAATTGGTCTTGAAATGGAAGGGGCACATTACCAGAAAGCGATTCAGGTAGCGTCTAAAATCAGACATCATATTGCACCGGATCTGTTTGTATGTTATGCGTACTATGCTTCGGATAATCCATTGGAAACAGGAAGTACACTTTCTTCAGGAGGCTTAGGCCTTACAGGAGTGAAACCTACTTATCTGATTACTTTAAGAATCCTTGAAAAGATCTTACACAGCGGAAAAAAAGAAATTCCGGCTAAAAAATAATTTGATTTTTAAATCATATAAAAACCTCAAATGTAAAATACACTTGAGGTTTTTTATTTTAGACTTCCTAGGACTAATTTTATATGTTCTCAGAAAATGCTTAATTGCATAATGCCTGATTCAAAGCTATAATAGCTTTCTCATAATGCTCCCTTTTTACTACAAACTGCATGTTAACCTGCATGATGGACTGTGCATAACATTCGATATTAATATGATTCTCATACAGGGCTTTTGCCGCACGATATAAGAATCCGGGGGTAGCAATATTGGTTCCCATTGCACAGACTAATGCAACCGGAACTCCCGTTACCTGATAGAAATTTTGTTTGAGTTCCTCCAAAAGCTTTTCCGCGGCATTACTTTCCCAAATCACCATTGTTATTGAGTTTGCGTTTGTAGATTTCAATACGTAACTTATATTATACTTTTGGAAATAGGTCATGATCTGGGCATCATAACCCACTTCACTTACCATAAGCGGATCATGAATTTCTATGGCCAGCATTTTTTTTGATCCGGAAACGATCTCAACACGGGCGTCAGGAGATACATAATTCTTTGATATCAAGGTACCGATATGATCCGGGTCGAATGTATTTTTAATACGGATATTAATTCCGGAGAGTTCTAATGGTTTTGCTGCCTTTGGGTGAATGGCTTCCATACCTATATCAGCCAGCTGGTCTGCAATGATGTAATTGGTCAGTCCTACCGGAACACAGTTTTCTACACCCACGATATTAGGGTCTGCGCTGGATAAGTGATATTCTTTATGAATAACTGCCTCATCAGCCTTTATATCTACAGCGACCTTACTGAAGGTAACTTCGGAATATCCACGGTCAAAAACCCTCATAATTCCTTCAGTTCCTTTAGTGTATCCGGTGGCTACACAAATTACATTTTTAAAATCTATTCCGCTGAATTCTTTTGTAATTCTTTCATCAATAGTAAGGGCTTCGTTATCATCAAATCCGCATAAATCCACAAATTTTGCGTTAATTCCTTTATTGTTGATAATATTAGTAGAATTCCACGCAGAATGGGCTTCCCCAATAGAGGCTAAAATTTCCCTTGCCGCAAGATGAATATCGTGGGCATTTACATATCCTGATGCCAAAACCTTACTCAGGCTGCTAAGCATTGTTTTTGCCTGCTCCACTCTGTTTGTTATAAATTCATTAGCTTCAGAAAGCTGAAGGCCAACATTCTCCAATCCTTCATTAATGGGAATAAGTTTTTGGCATACCTTATCGAGATCAGCCTTATAATCTTCACCGTTCAGAAACTTTTGATATACACCGGGTTCACCTGTTTTTTTATGTTCTAATAGCCAGTTTGTTACATTATTATAGGCGGAGACTACAAAAACCCTATTATAAAATTCTCCCTCCTTTCTTTTTCCAATAATTATATTGTAAAGAACATCCTGAAACTGAGACATGGAAGTTCCTCCTATTTTTTCTACGGTCAGCATTATAAAACTTTATTTAATCTGCGAAAATAAGAAAATTAAGATGATTGGAGATACTGATCTGTAAGTTACCGGTTTAATCTTTTAAAAAATGCTTATACTTTTCATTCAAATTCTAGAACCAGCCTTGTCAAGGTTTTAAACCTTGACAAGGCTCATGAATGATTAGTGCTTAAAATTGTGTATTAATTTGTCTGTGAGAAATTAAAAAAATAAATTAATTATCTTTAAAAAACATAAATTTTAAATAATGAGTTCAACTATACAGTTATCAAAAAGATTCAGGGAAGTCTTGCTTGATGGTTACTGGATCGCCAATACTAATTTTAAGGATAAACTCTCAGATGTAACATGGAAACAAGCCATTGCTAAAATAGATTCTTTAAATACGATTGCTATGCTTACTTTTCATATCCATTATTATATAGCCGGAATTGTTAATGTATTGGAAGGCGGTGAGCTCGAAATAAAAGATCAATTCAGTTTTGATCTTCCGCCTATTGAATCTGCGGAGCAATGGGAAGCGCTTTTAAATAGGCTTTGGACAGACTCAGAAAAGTTTGCATTATTAGTTGAACAGATGGCTGACAGTAAACTTGATGAGGTTTTCGTAGATAAAAAATACGGGACCTACAGAAGAAATATCGATGGAATAATTGAACATGCTTACTATCATTTAGGGCAAATCACATTAATTAAGAAAATGCTGACTCATCTATAATTTGTGTCATTAGTGTTTAAAAAAAGCAAAACCTGCACGCGCAGCTTAACCATCTGGAAGAAAACCCATCTAAAGTTATAACGGATTAAAAAGCCCTAAAATAGTCCCATATTTGAGGCTTTTACACAAATTACCTATCTTTAAAAAAAATAAATTTTAAATGAAAAAATCGGTTGCAATCATTTTTGCGTTTATCATTTCTCAATTTCAGGCTCAGCAAGGAGCTTACTATCAGCAAAGTGCGAAGTACAAGATGAATATTGATGTAAATGCTGAAAAATTTACTTACCAGGGAAATCAGACCTTAGAATACACAAACAATTCGCCAGACGAGCTCAATGTGGTATATTTCCACCTGTACTGGAATGCTTTTAAACCCAATTCCATGATGGATCAAAGAGTTGCAGGTCAAGGTAAAAATGGAGATTCAAGATTGCAAAAAGATGGGACTTCAAGATTAGCTTCCATTCCTAAAGATCAGGAAGGAGCACAAAATATTCACTGGCTTAAACAAAACGGAAAAGATGTGAAGTTTGAGATTCAGGAAACGATCATGAAAGTCTATCTGGCAGAACCGGTTAAACCTAATTCATCTACAAGTTTCACCATGGAATGGGATGCTGTGATTCCCCAGCAGATCAGAAGAAGCGGAAGAAACAACAGGGAAGGAGTTGACATGACCATGACGCAGTGGTATCCGAAAATTGCAGAGTACGATTATGATGGCTGGGCAACATTTGACTATATCGGAAGAGAATTCCATGCCCCGTTCTCGGATTTTGATGTTACCATCAAGATCAACAAAGACTATGTAATCGGAGCAGGAGGTATTCTTGAAAACCCGGCAGAAGTTAAAGGTTATGACACCAATGCAAAAATCAAAGCCGAAAAAGATAAGAAAGCAACATGGAGATGGACTGCAAAAAATATGTTGGATTTCGCATGGAGTGCAGACAGAGACTATGTTGTAAAGAGTTTTGACGTTCCGGAAGGGCCGAAAGTATTTTTAGTATATCAGCAGAATGAGAAAACAAAAGTTTGGGAAGAAGCACAGCCTTATGTCATCAAATATTTTCAGCTGATGAACAGCCATTTCGGGAAATATGTATATCCTACCTATGCTTTTATCCAGGGTGGTGATGGCGGTATGGAGTACGGAATGTGTACGATGATCCTGGGAGAAGCTAAGGATATTAAAGGTTTAATGGGCTTAATGGCTCATGAAGGGGCACACTCCTGGTATCAGCAAATGCTGGCAACCAACGAATCTGTACGTCCGTGGATGGATGAAGGATTTACCAGCTATGCAGAAGGTTATGTGATGTATCAGCTGTTTCCGGAAGAACTTCCGAATCCTTTTGCCAATACCGTGAATGCATACAGAAATTTCGTTAAAAAAGGAATTGAAGAACCTGCCGTATGGCTGGGGGACCACCATGATAATGGGACTGCTTATACCTATGCTTCCTATGTGAAAGGGGAATTATACCTCGTACAGCTAGGCTACATTATGGGTGAGCAAAAACTTGCCGAAACCTTAAAGCAATATTATGACCAGTGGCATATGAAACACCCGTCCGACAGGGATTTTCTTCACATTGCACAGAAAGTTTCAGGAATGGATCTGAAATGGTTCCATAATTACTGGATCAACACCACAAAAACCATTGATTATGGAATCAAAGATGTGAAGTACGATGCAAAATCCACAACCATTACTTTGATTAATAATGGACAAGTTCCTATGCCTGTTGATTTCAATGTGATGACTGCAGATAAAAAGATTGTTACTTATCAGATTCCTTTGAATATGACCCATGCATGGAAGGAGAAAGATGTTTACGGCGATTTTAAGACGATGCCTTACTGGCCCTGGACTCAGAAAGAATATACGCTGACAATTCCTTATACGAAAGCTCAGCTGTCTGTTTTAGGAATAGATTTCAGCCAGAGAATAGCAGATGTCAATACGGATGATAATATTGTAGAAGTAAAGCAATAGATTATACAATTACAATAAAAACCCACAGAAAGTTCTGTGGGTTTTTTATTGTATTAAAGTCTTTCACTAAGTCTTTCAATTTGAAACCTGATGTCGAAATCACATATCTTTAGAAGCCTTCACGATTGACTTGCGAAGCAAAATTCACGATTCACAACCACATTATTACCGAAAAACCTCTCATATCTGAGATCTGAGATCTGATGTCTGAAATCCAAATACCTTTATTTTATCCCAAACTGCAGGACCATCCAGTGATTAGGATGATTTTTTACAAGATCATTTCTTAAAACCTCATCTTTTGTATTGAGGTAGCGGTATACTTTTAAAGGAACTGAATCCGGATATTCTTTTAGCCCCTGATCTACTGTAGCTTTAGCATCTTCTTTCTTTCCTCCTCCGTCTAGGGCTTCAGATTTGTAGATATAAATAATAGCAGGTATTTTTCCATAAATATCTTTGGTTTCATTCTCTAATAATTTGATAGCCTCTATCTGGAATTCTGTATCAGGTGCCTTTCCGACCATAGAAGTGCGGCTGAGATGCTGCTGATACATCAGGAACAATAACAGGATATGAAGATTTTTCGTATCTGGATTGGAGGCCATTTTTTCAATTTTCTGAACCGTTTCCGGAGTCATTTCGTCATTTTCTGCCTGCAGGCTTTTAGTATAAAACTCGTCAAGAAGGTCATAAACAGCCTTGTCGTTCCGGTCAATCTTTGATTCCTGTTTTATTTTAAGAAATATATCTTTTACCTGGTTTCCGCTCTGGGCAAAAGTATTCAGGCTAATACAAAAGATTACAATCAGCATTAATTTTTTCATGGAAGCAGGATAAAAATATTTTCAGTTTTAAAGGTAATTAAATGTTTCCAATCTTCTAAATCTCAGGCTCAGGTTTTTTTAATATATAATGTCATTCCCTTAAATAATTATCTGCTTCCCACGCTTGAACGAAATGACCATTAAAAATAGTATAAGTAATCTATTTTTCATAATCTGTGATTCAAGACAAATGCTTCCGAAGAGACATTGCTTATTGCATAGTAAAGATTAAATCTTTAGTTTCAGGAAGATAAATTTTTGTGTCCAATGTTGGAGGGCATTTTGCTGCCGTTGTAACAATATTATCTGGTCAATATTCTGATGAAATTTTTGCATTATTTATTCTTTCCAGAAATCTCTTTCCAAAGTTTTACTAAATCTTCTGCAAATCTTCCCATGATTGGAATTGCTTTTCCATTCTCTATTTTATAATATTTTTCAGGGAATTTGATTTTTTTTAATTGAGCAATTTGGTCTTTAGATGGATTTTTATTACTTGTTAATAAATCAAAAGCTACTGATTTATCAAAGGTAATGTTTGTTGGAACGAATTGATCAGATTTATAGTAATGTTCTACATAAGTATCAATAGGAGCTGCCCATCTTCCATCTTTTGTTTTATATACAGGGAAAAAATAATCTTTAATTAAATCACCACAATACTCTCCAACAAAAATCAATATAGTTTCATAATTTCTAAAGTCATATTCATACTGGCTATTATGATCATACACCGTAAAAAAGATTGATGAATTGGGATAATGATCAGAAAACTCCTGCTCAATTTTATACTCAGCTTTATATTCACTATCCAATGACAGACCACAGTATTTAGATTGATCAATAAAGGTCACCTCTATTCTTTTTCCTATAAAAGCATATAGTTTTGATGGGATTTTTTGATCACATTTTTTATGCGGAACACAAGGTGCAGGTGCTAAAATTACTTTTATATTATTTTTAATTATATCCGCAACTTTATATTTTTGCGTTATATATCGACGCTTATAAAAATATAATGTATCAGTAAGTTTTGCTGTTATTGTATAATTTCCATTGGGAAAATCTGGTGAGGTACTAAAATTTTTCACCAATTCCTCATACTTATTCCAGTTCTCACTTTTAAATTTTTCATCTTTAAATGCTTTATCTCTAAATTTTCTTATAGTATCATTAACAACAATTCCAATAATATTGTTAATTTTTAAAGAGTCTTTAGCAATGCCTCGCACAGTTACTGTTTGAGATTTATAAAATGTAGTAGCTAAAACTATACAAAATAAAAAAATGGTTTTCATATTTCATCATTTTAAAAAACCTCCCATTGGAGGTTTTATTTATTGCTTGGTAAAAATTAAATCTTTTGTTTCAGGAAGATAAATTTTTGTGTCCAAAGTAGGAGGGCATTTAGCTGCTGTTGTAACAATATCATTAGGACGATATTGCCAAGAGATTTGAGTTGAATCAATTCTCTTCAATTTAATTTCTCCAAAACCTACATTACAATGAGTTCCTCTATAAACAAAAGTAATAGTATTTTCAGTAGGTTCAGTGCCAATACTAAATATAGAGGCAATGTCTAAATTATTATTCTGCGTATCTTGTAGAATAGTTCCAGAAGAATTTTTTACAATATACTTTATTACTAAAGCATCCCTGTAAAATTGTTTTGATGATCGTTTTTGTAGCTTATTTTCCTGTTTAGTAAGGAATAAAGTAATTTCATTCCCATTGAAGTTAGTTTTATAAGTTCCTATATATGGAGCTAATTCATTATTTGTATCTTTTATATAAGCACCATTCGGAATATCTAATAAAGCAGTGTTGAGAGGCAAAGTTTGAGCTTTACAAGACATCAAACTTAAGATTAATGCCAATGCAAGTAACATTTTTGATTGTAATATATTCATATTGTTTTTATTTTAAATTGATTAATTAGGACAAGGCGTTCCTGTAGGCGTACCATTACTATCTAAGGTTACAGTATTGACAGTTCCGTTAGCTTCCACTCGCTGTAAATTTACTTTTCCATCAAGTTTCATCACTTTTAATGTATTAAAAAATAATTTTTCTAATCCTTTCTGATTGAGATCTCCAGAATTTTTTATATAAGTTGTTCCATTTTTAGATTTACTTTTTAAGTTATCTATAATTTCCTGATAATCATCAATAAATTCGTTCATATCTGCTTCTGTATACACATGGTTCCCTCCTGTTCCTAAATCTGAAGCTGCACCTGTATATTGAATCACATAATGTAGTATATTCTTTGGATCAGGACAAGTATTACACCATTCTGCAGCTATCATGCCAAGATATGCATTTCCTACACCATCCTGTAGACTTTGTGCTGCTGCAAACCCCAATAACGCCTGAATATCCGGCGGTGAAAACATATGGGTTCCTTCCGCTGTATGATTATGATAGCCACCATAAGAGTCAGTAACATCATTGAATACCACTTTATGTGCCCCAGTTACATCTGCAGGAGCCAAAGTCCCATCTTTCTTTTCTTTAAAACCAATTTCTCCGGCATTTACATCACTAAGAGTTTTAAGTGCTTGGGCTTTTATAATATTAATACCCTGCTGTACATCCGGTTTATTTAGGTCGTTTTTTGTTTTCTCACAAGGATTAGTATTGGCCGTGTTACTAGGATAAGGATATCCACCTCCTCCTGTACCCCCTCCTGTACAGTCTTCCTCTAAACAGTCACCTGGTGTGGTAGGATCTGTTAAAATAGGACCGGTAGATGTACATCTAGTTTTAGTGTATACATAAGAAGCTATTACTTCTCCGGTTGTTTCATTAGTCCATGTCCAGGTAGCGGTTACGTTATAGCATTCCGATTTTGAGGAAATTCCATCTCCGCTTCCACTTACAATGTTTCCTTTAAGCTGGCTTCGGTCTTTAAAAACCAATACATCAAAAAAGTCATTAGAGCTTTGCTCGTTTTTTATTTTAAAAAATACCCTGTCTCCTCTGCGCTCTGCAGTAAGGACGAAATTTATCTTTCCATTTCTGGAAATAGGAACTTCCAGGAAGCTTTCATCAAATGTACCCATAGTGAGGGCATAGTCCCAAAGTACATTTCCGTATTTGCCGGAGAAATAGCTTTTGTTGGCATACTGATCAAAAATTTTTTTGACATTCCTGATGTATTTCTCATCCTCTTTCCATAGGCTCTTATTGGTATATTCTTGAGACACCGGATCTGGCGAAGCTAAAGTTTCATCATGAATACAGGAGTACAGCGAAATGCTGAGGGCTATCAATAGAAATAGCCGGAGAACTAAATTTTTTCTCATAGATTGGTTGTGTTTTTAAGTTATTAAATATATAAAATAATTCTCTTCACATAGAGAATTATGACAAACCTAAAATATTTCCCTATATGCATAACACACTTTTTCGGAAAAATTATTACTTTTACGAAAAATATTTTTACTATTATGGAAAAGATTATCAAAAAGATTGCGGAGATCCGTACCAGAAAAGGCTTTTCTTATGAGAATATGGCTCACGACCTGGATCTCAGTACCTCAGCATACAGGAAAATAGAAACCGGAGAAACCAAACTTACGGTAGAAAGACTGGTTGATATTTCTAAAATCCTGGAAACACCTCTTGATGAGTTTTTAGATACAAATTCACAAAAAAATTTTAATCAAGAAAATAATGATAGTGCAAGTGGTTTTCAAGGATTTGATTATAAAACTTATTACGAATATTCTGAGGTTTCCAAAAAATTGATTGAAGTTTACGAACAGCAGATCAAAGATTTAAAAGCAGAAATAGAGCAACTGAAAAAGAAGTAAATGAATTCAATTGTAATCAACGTAGGGAACAGCAACATCAGATTCGGACTTTTCAATGGAGACAACTGTGATATTTCATGGGTGATCAATACAAAGCCGTACAGAACGGTAGATGAGCTGTATGTACAGATTCTCATGCTTTATCAGACCTACAAAGTAGAACCGAAAGATATCAGTAAAGTCATCATAGGATCTGTAGTACCGCAGCTTACCAAGGTCATGGGTTCGGCGATCAAAAAGATCCATGGTATTCAGCCTGTGATTGTAGACCGGTCTACGCCTTCGGGTGTTCAGGCAAAATCCAAACAGATGGGAACGGATATTTATGCCAATCTTGTGGCTGCCCATAATCTTTACCCAAACCGGAAGAAGATCATCATAGATTTTGGAACGGCTCTTACGGCAAGCTGTGTAACGGAAACCGGAGAGACATTGGGAGTAATCATTGCCCCTGGAATTGTAACGTCTTTAAATTCATTGATCAGCCAAACTGCCCAGCTTCCTGATATTGAGCTGAAAAAACCTAAATCCGTATTGGGTCTGGACACGGTAACCTGTATGCAAAGCGGCATGGTATACGGATTTCTGGGAATGGTAGAAGGTTTTATAGACCGCATCAACGATGAGGTGAATGACGACTGTTTTGTAGTCGCAACGGGCGGTGTTTCCCATGTTTATAAGCCTCTGACGGAAAAAATTCATGTAATGGACAGGCTCCATACGCTGAAAGGGCTTTATTTTTTAGGAAAAGACTTATAGGAAAACTTCAATGAACCAAAACGTATTATGAGAAAATTAAAAGAATTCCCGGCAATAGAAACGGAAAGATTAATTCTTTCCCAGCTGAAGGAAGAAGATCTTCCTTTTGTAACTGAATATCTTCAGGATAAAATTTTCTCAGATGTTACGTCCAATATTCCTTATCCTTATACAGGGGAACATGCTAGGTTCTGGATGAAAATGTCCCGGGAATCCTTTGAAAACAATACAGGATATACTTTTGCAGTCCGAAATAAGGAAGGACAGATTTTAGGTGCCATTGGTCTTCACGACAGGGATGATGACAAAGCCGAGCTTGGCTACTGGATGGGAAAGCCTTTCTGGAACAAAGGATATATCACCGAAGCTGCTATAGCTTTAATTGATTTTGGGTTTAATGAACTACAGATTAATAAAATCTATGCAACTTATTTTTTAGACAATCCGGCCTCCGGAAGAATCATGGAAAAAATAGGGATGGAAAAAGAAGCTTTGCTAAAGCAACATCTTAAAAAAGATGGCAAATACATTGATGTCATGATGTATTCTATCTTAAAAAACAAATAATGATTGAGTCTTTCGTGGAAGCGGGCATCAAATTCTAAAATATTATCTTTTGCTTTTAAAGAATTCTTTAACGATCGTTGAGCACTCATTTTCCATTACTCCGGTTACCATTTCTGTTTTGGGATGCAAAGAAAGGTGTTTGTTGATAAATCCTCTTTGCTCATCTCTGGCTCCAATTACGACTTTGGAGATCTGTGACCAGGCCAAGGCTCCGGAGCACATCACACAGGGTTCAAGGGTTACATAAAGGGTACAGTTGATCAGATATTTCCCACCCAGAAAATTAGCGGCGGAAGTAATGGCCTGCATTTCTGCATGGGCAGTTACATCGTTTAATGTTTCCGTGAGATTGTGAGCTCTTGCAATGATGCGATTATTGGAAACAATGACACATCCTATGGGAACCTCATCTTTTTCCAGTGCAGCCTCTGCTTCCTGCAGGGCCATTTTCATATAATATTCGTCGGTAAACATTTTTAATCTTCAATAGTTAAGGTTAAAGGAAGCCTGAGGTAATACCTTACCGGATCTCCTTTGCTAACTGCCGGAGAAAATTTCTCCGAAACGGAATACAGTGCAATTTCAGCCTGTCTGTTGAAGGTGAAATTATCTCCCTGTGCGTGTACATTGCTGATACTGCCATCTTTTTCAACAATAAAACCCACATTTGTTTTTACTGTTTTGGTTTCAGTATAAACACCTCCGGTATAGAAAAGATTGGCAACTTCCTGTCTCAATGTATTAAATCCGCCAGGATAGTCAGCAGATTTATCAAAAACAGCAGTTTTCTCAATAGTGTTTTCCGATATGCCTTTTGGACTCTTCAGGGTCTGCAGGTCTTCAAGGTTTCTTACTTTCAATAAAGCTCCTATCATGGCTACGTTTTCAATGCTGTCCATCTTTTTCATGAAAAGCATAAAATCAAGTTTTATATTGGCTTTTCTGAAAGAATCTGCTTCCGCGTCAAACTTCTTTTTAAATTCTGTATTCAGCATATTCCTGTGATGGTTATAATAGTTTTTAACCTGCCGGAATTCTTCCTTCTGCTGCGAAAAACAGAAAGAGTAAGTAATGC
The DNA here is from genome assembly GCF_019970085.1 of Chryseobacterium lathyri. Classification (NCBI taxonomy): domain Bacteria; kingdom Pseudomonadati; phylum Bacteroidota; class Flavobacteriia; order Flavobacteriales; family Weeksellaceae; genus Chryseobacterium; species Chryseobacterium lathyri. The sequence goes on from NZ_JAHXYG010000001.1 coordinate 638,995, forward strand.
AAAACAGACAAAAGATTAAAGCTTTCAAAAGAGTATATTTATGTAAATATAATTAAAAAAATGAGAACTTTTTATCCTTTGATATCAGCTTTCGAGATAGCGGTTCAGAGATTCCTGGAGATGGGTCCGGATGTCATCAACTAAACATTTCGGTTCTAATACGGTCACTTCTTTTCCATACGAAAGAATCTCCTGCATAAAATCATAAGTAGGGTGGAGGAAGAACTCAAAATAAATCTCTTCCGGTGTTTCTTTGGTTTCTTTCTGAGACTGGTGAAGCGGAAAACTTCTGATATACTCTCCCTGATGCCTGCTGCATTTCATAATGATCTTCTGAGGATTTTGTTCTGCAAGATTCATAACCCCGAATGCATTTTTGAAGTGCTCTCTGAAATTGTAGTTATACTTTTCACGGAATTTGCTGTCGCTCACATCCAGATAATTGACCCTATCTAACCCAAATGATTTTAAGGTCTTATCCTTGGTATCTATGGCGATAAGATACCATCTGTCCTTCGATTCTTTCAAAGCCAGGGGATGTACTTTTCGTGAGGTCATGACTTTGTTTTTGTAGTTATAATGCTCAAAACTAACGACTCTTTTATTACGAATGGCGAAGAAAAGATCATAAAAATGTTCTATCCCTGTAGGTTTTCTGCTTTCAAAAAAGATAAAATCTGAAAAGTCCGGGTGAAGATTCAGGGCATTGCTTACCTGAAAGGATTCCAGCAATTTCTGGTTGTATTCATCCACTTCCATGATCGGGCGGCTTTCAATATAATACCGGTTGTCTCCCTTTTTCTTGTTATGAATGGAGAGGTTAAAAAGATCGGAAATTTCACGGATATCTCTCTGCAAGGTACGTATAGAGTAGCTCTTGATCCCGGCATCCTGGAATTCAAAAGAGTTTAAAAGATAGTCTTCCAGCTGGGAATAGGTAGCCGGAGAACTTTCTAATCTTTTGATAATTAAGGCATATCGTGTCAGATAAAAATCTTTTTTCATTCGTCTGTATTTTATGCAGCTTTTCACCGCGTTTCAGGGTAAAATTTTATAAGACAAATATATAGGCTTAATGCGACAAAACGTGTCGTGTTTTATTTTTTATAAGAACTTACCTTAAAAAATCTTATATATACCTTTAGGCTATATAATTCTGACAAATAGATGTCAAATTAATGGATGTTAAAGAGCGGAAAAGTTGCTCTCAACATTGATATTTTGTGTTTAGTAGTTTTTGAAGTTCAAAAGCACCTATCTCGACAGGTGCTTTTATTATTTAAAGTTATATTTTAGGTATAAGTCACTATGTCCTACTGTTATAAAAATCAACAGCATATTTACCCAAAGAATAAAATGTATTTACATATGTTTCTATACTTCTTGTAATAACATTACTGTTAAAGGATGATGGATCTGTTGGGTTGTAAAAGTCTCCCTGATCTGTCTCCATTGTCATAGCGACTACTTGCTGATTCCCCATCCAAGCCTGAGACATTGGGGAACTGCCATCAATATCGGAAAAAGCAAGTAGATCTTTATTTGCCAAATAACTGTATCGTTTCCTTGTTTCGGCATCTAATCTGTCACACAATGAATATATGGCATTTTGAATTGTATTAAATGATGATGCAAACCAAGCAGTCCGATAATCAATATTTACTCCCGATCCAAAATTATGGCAATCTATATATAATACCGTGTCCGTTTTGATGGAATTAAAAGTATCCCTTACTAATTGTGATTCTTTTTCACTAAACGGTGCAGTACCTTTATAGGATTGTGAGCCAATGCCGCCGTCTGCATATTCAGCCCATCGATAATCAAAGTTTCTATTAATATCCACGCCGTTATGATTCCATCTCACTGACTCTGTACCGCCAACATTCCCAATATTCAAAGCATACGGATTAACCAAAGGAATAAATGTCCAATCATAATTAGTGCGTAAAGCATCTATCATTTCATCTTTATTGGGGTTTTCAAGCAGTAATTTAAAAAATAAATAGGTGGTATAAACCGCTAATTTTTCGCCTCCGTGTATACCTCCACATACAAATATGCGAGGCTTCCTACGTCTTTGCGTTGGTGGTGTCTTCCTGTTAAATGAAATGTCAATTCGCAAAATATCATAAGGTGTTGGCCCTTCTGTTTGACCTATAACTGTTTTTGTCACGTTATTAGAAAAAGATGCTATTACATTGTCATACATTGGATAAAGAACACTTGACGTAAGAGTTAAAGGATTGAAAGCAGGATAAACTGGAGCGCTCCAATATTTGATCCCGAAATTATCGACTGCAAATTTATTCATTTGCCGTGTGTCCTTTTGAGATATGGGAACTCCATTTACGCAATAATTTTTCAGTCCGGTTACGTAAAAACTAGCAAACGAACCGCTATATCGATAAGTAAACAAAACCAAATGATTCAACAAAGGAGCAGATGTTTGATTTTGAACAATGATTGTACTATTTGTTTTATTATAGAGCACCACACCGGCTGTTACAGCGGAAGGCATATCTATACCCACAGTTGAAGTAGGCAAACTTATCCTCCCCACAGTTGTATTCCCAGTGTCAATTATTGCGCCTCCGGAAATAATTATCTTACGATTAGCTAAATCAAAATTGATGTCAGAGTCATTTGTGTTTAGAATGGCAACCTGTTCATTTATCGTATAAATAGTGGATGGGAGCGGCTTGCTTTTTTTAGTTTCATTTAATAATTGATCATACTTACTGGCACTAACATTTTTTAGAATGTATGTAAAATCAAGGCGATCCTGTTCAGTAATAATGTCCGTTGGGTTATTCTTTTCAAAAACGATTCTAACCTGATTAGTGGTTGCATTATCTACTGAAAACTCATTTGTGGTCACATTCTGGTTGGCGAAGACCCCATCCTTGTAAAAAACAACACGGGATATTTTATACCCTGATTTTTGACTAATCAAATAGTTGCCGGTAACTACAGGAATTAAAGCTGTTCTTATTCCTGTATCAGAGGTAGAATTGAAGCCATTATTTACCGCTATTCTTCCGGTTTCTGTCACAATACTCTCGCCTAAATTAATTTCAAAACCATTGTATTCTGATATAATCCTTGCAGATGTTTTTGTGTTTTCTACGATATCATTAAATGTGATGGACTCGGATGAGTAGCAACTAATTTTGATTGCATTTAATTCTGTTTGAGTGACTGTTTGTGTGTTGTTAATGTGATATACAGAAACCTTCCATTTCTTTGCTGTTGGAGGAATGGTTGGAGTAAGTGTTTTTGCGTTTATATCTTGTTTTGAAATAAAAACATTTGTAGCAGTGTAATAAAAAATTGTTTGAAATAACATATCACCCACCAGTTCAATTTGGCTTGCATAAAGGATATCTAAAAAGGAATCCGTCCTACCTCTTGTGGTTGATCCTGTAGGAAATCCAACAGAGCCCGCAAGCGCCAAAGCCCCAACTTCCAGAGTTGGATTAATGTAATCTTTAAAACTGCTGTTTTGCTGAATAAGTTGATCACTATTTTGAATTTGGTTTAATGGGATTAAATCATTTTTATGCCAGTAAGCATCCAGCCAGGACCAGAAATGCTCTTGTGTGGGCTTGTCTCCATTCTCGAAGTATAGTTTTAAGTCTTCTTTTGTTTTCATAATAAAATTAGGTGATTTTGTTTGTTGTATTAATAGGTAAGATTATAAAAGTCTTATAATAGAATTTTTTCAGACGTTCAATTTGTTTTTGAAAATGTCTAACTGTATTCCAAGCTTAATTTATATTTTTCTTGTCTTTACAGATTTTTAGACATAGTTCTGACTATCCATCATTTTGTAAATGGTAAATTCAAAAGCTTAAAATTTTAAAGATTGTTTTTTTGTGTATTTGTTTCTACTTCAAAAGTAGTTCGGGAAAACGACAAAACTTGACGTGTTTTATTTTTTTGTGGGAAGTTTAGTAGAAAAATAATAAGCCACAGTGTTTCTGTGGCTTATTGATTATTGATCAAAATATTCTTTTCCTTTTCTATCCACCCAGCCTTTTTTACCATCCGGAGTTTCAAACCTGGCAAAATATTCTATATATGGCTCAAGTTTTTGATATTTCGGTTCAGTGCCTATGTTAGGATAGAATGTAGATAGTCCGTTTTTTTCTAAGGAAAGATATGAGGTAAAGTTTTAGATTTTGTCGAACTCTAGGGAAATTATATATTTTTCCTCTAATAAAGACCATACTCCGTATTTTTTATCCTCTTTTAAGATCACAAAATCAGGATCAGGTTTTCCCCATATATCTCCTGTATACGATCCTCTTTCAAAAGAAAAATTATTTTTACTCATCTTATGCTTTCATTAACCAAAGCTGTAAAATCCTAACCATTGAGTTTTAATACAGCTCTGATCCTTCTTTGGAACAAAAGAGATTTTATTTTAGCTTTTTTTAGAAACCTTTGTACCCTTATTGTCCATAATCTATAAAGGAGTTTTTATCTATAAATAAGTGAAAAGAGATGGGTGTAACTTCTATTTTTGAAATAGGACTATTGGAAATAACAAAGGTAGTTTTGCTATTTTGCTCATTTTCTGTAAATGATTTCCCTTGTAAATTATTTTTTACAATATCTTTAAAAACCTGAGAAGGCGTTTGGAATTCCATAAATAAGTTGTCCAAATATTCAGTATTTCCTCCGAAATCAGTTTTTACTCCATCTTTAAAGTCAAATTGTACTTTTTTGATATCTTTTCTTTTTGATGATTCTTTTTTTGTTTTCATGTCATAATCTACAATTCCTGTCCAGATAGGTAATGGGTTGGTATATTTGTTTTTGAATACTTTGATAATGGTTGCCACTAAATCATTTAAAGAACATTGTAATAACAATTCTTCCAGATGTTCTTCTTTATTCATATTTTCTAACGACAGGGGGGTGGTTCTCCATCTAATATTCCTCTATATTCTTTGGGACTAATGTAATATAGAATTTCTAAATCTTTATCTGTTATCATAATTTATAATGTTTTATAGTGAATATAATCAAAACGATCTTTAAATTTCATAAGCTCTTTAATATAAGAGTCGGCAACATCCAATGCATTATCTTTGATTCCAGCGCCAGATGTCTTAAATGATTTGACTAAATTTTTTTGAATCGTTACTATTTCTGAAATAGTCAATCTCTCTACAGCTACAAGATTTCTAAGTACAAAATACTACCATTTGTTCCAGTTGAAGAGGCATCTTCATGTACTTTGGAAAAAACTATTTTAGACTGTTCGCAAATCCTTCACCGTATTATTAGAAAAAACTGCCCTAAAAGGGCAGTCTTAATCTATCTTCCATAGTCTTTTATAAAAGAATGTTCCGTAGGGTGATATTCAAAGGTTTTTAAATTTAACCATCTTATTTCTATAAACCCTTCTACTCCTTTTTCTTTGCTGAAATAATTATCTGTATCTATATATGTAGCGATATAATTTTCTCCATCAATTTCTTTTATTTCACCTATAGAATAAATTGGAGAAATTTTATCCCAATTAATGGGCTTTGGTGGTAGAATCACTCTAATTATTTCTTTTTTAAGATTATACATAATAACATTGTTAGGGAAAGTATGTATTTTTGACTTTTTTGAATAACAAGCTATTATAAATTCTTGGGAAAGGAAAATCTTAGAAATGAAATCATCTTCATTACCAATGATTTCATAATCAATATCTTCATAATTCCATTTCACATATGAAGGGGTATCAATATTTCCTTCGGATAGTTGCAAAGGGTTATTTTCATTATCCCAAGTTGAACTGTATTTTATATTAAATAATATTTTCATTTTAATATTTTTTCATCTATTTTATCGATTAAATGTACAAAATCACTATCCCAAGCATTAATGAATTCATATTGATGACTACCTCCAGGTAAAACTTCATTAAAATACGGAGAGCTTGGCGTGTCTTCAAGCATTGGGCCGACCCAACCACTTCTAGATGGAATTTCTTTACCTGCTTTGACTGTATAGGTTCTGATAACAATTTCACCACGTGCTTCATCTTTCCAATCTTTTTTAACAGCAATATCCTCCCGTAATTCTTTAATAGTATTGATTTTATCTTTGGAACCAAAACCGCCAGGAACATTTCTTTGTAAACTTCTGTCTTTATATTCTACAATATAGAAAATATCACCTTCTTGTAACGTAACATCTACAGTTTTAGATTTACTTAACGGATTTGTTGCATATGCTGGATCTTTACCGGATTTTCCATAAGTATAGTTAATATATTCACCATCTCGTATTTTTCCTTCTTCAAATTTTGCACGAAAGCCTACGTCATCTCCCTTCTTCATTACTTCTACGGTGTCTTCATACTTTTTAATAGTTTTTCTTCCCAAATCATCTATTATTTCCAGTTCTATTTTTATATTTTTTAGTTCCGTAAAATAAGTGTAACTATTGAGTTCTCTAAAATATTTTATCTCCGTTATAATTCCCTTGGGGTTTATTTTTGCTAAAATATTTCCTTTAAATTCAATTATCAAAAGGCCATCTACAATTTTCTTTTGAAGTTTAGGAAAATTCTTGGATAGTAAATCTACAAATTTTCCTATGTTGGAAGGCAATTTTTTGATGAAAATACCTGCCTGTTCCTCTATCACTTTGGAAGATTTTTCAAAAACGTCATCAATTATTCTTTTTATTTCCTGCCATCCTTGTTTCAAAAATTTCAACAACTCCTGGAAGCCTTTGATAACATCTTTAATAGATTTTACTACAAATTTAGCAAAAGTTCGTACCACTCTTGCCGTACCTTTAGCAATTCCCCAACCTAGCCTGAAAATTCCGAAGATAGCCTCTTCCAGCTTTTCTATAATTAACGGGACTGTTACTGTACCCCCTGTTAAAATGATTGTTAGAACAACCTCAATAATCAATGAGATAATAAAGCCATAAACATATCCTGTAAAATACGCACAGGCAACAGGATCAAATGTAAGATTTATTTCCTTGAGTTTAGTGTATATATATTTGGCTGTTTCAGAAAAGCTAATATTCTTTATTGCCTCTATAGTCTCGTCATATTGTTCCAAAAGAGTCGGCAGATACTTATGTATATTCTGTACAAAATCTTTTCCTAGTGTAATACCATCATAAAACATTTTTACAAGAGCAAATAACCCGGAAACGGCATCTATCAATCCGTTCCACACACCACAAAGTAATGCATTATAGGCTTGAGCGCCATGCTTAAGAAATTCCATTTCGGAAAGATCTTCAAGACCATTAATGACACCCAACGCTATATCGTAAGAGTCCAGATACTTTGCATACAAAAATTCTAAAATGCCCGTAGCTTTTGTATTGCTGTTAAAATCTTTTCTTATTAAAAGAACATTTCTCATGACAAGATTCTGTGCTTCCAGCATTCCTTTTAGAATTTTTGCGAGTTGGGTAATGTTTATCGTTCCGTTTTCATCTTTCCCAGAAGATATAAGGGGCTCATAACGGTAGTTTTCATCCTGTTCACCGTTTTCTTTTTTGGGAGGCTTGGGCTGCCATCTGTTTTCTTCTAATCGTGTTTTTTCTATCAATTGTATAGCTTTACCCAAAATAGCACTCATTGCTGTTCTTGCTGCATCATTGGTAAGCCATGACATACCGGGAATAAAAGACATCCCACTGGAAAATGCGGAAGCAAGCTGAAAAAAATCTTTTACAAGACCAATTCTTTTATCTTCAATATATCCTTTGTGGAAAAGACTCGTAAGTTGTTCTTCTGTAATTCCGGGAACAGATTTTCTTAGGTAATCATATACATTTTTATTATCCTGGAGGTCATAAGATAAAAAATTATAATTTTTGTATTGTTTGTCTTTGTTTGTGAAAAATTGTAAAAGTTCTTCAGAAATACGTATTGCGCCATATGTTCCACTTGTGTCTCCTTTGTTGTCTTCTATAAACATTAAAATCTCCCTGCCTTTTGGTTTGCAAACCTCGAAGCATTCTTTAAGTTTAGTAGCTTCTGTAGAGGAAAAAAGTATTACTTTAAATGCAAAATGATCCACATCCTGTTTCTCATAATAATAGAAATCTTTTACATCTTTAATATATTGGGTAAGATCACTTCGAATATCTGAAACATAAGTAAACGTTCCTTTTTCTGGCGGATCAGCATCTACAAAATATTTCGATGCAATCTCATTTGAATTTTGATTATAAAATTTATAGGTTGCCAATGGACCCACATTATTCATCCCCCTTATATTTTCTCCAATAGTAAAAGCATTTTTGAAAGAGGGAAATGCAGGATAGGAGAATTTATTCTCCATCGACAGCGCTTCATCTCCGACATCAATAACATCTTTATATTCTGTATTTTTCATTTTTAATAATTTTAAAGATTAATAAAAAGGGCAGAGTCTTTCACTCTGCCCATAAAATATGCTTCAACAGAATTATTGAAGTGCTTCTTTCAAATCAGCTAGAGGAAGCTGTGCTACCACTTCTTTCGGATTGTCATCAGTGGTTAACTGAAGGAATCCGTTATTTAATTCGATATTATCTACAAATTTGTCGTTTCCGGAATTCAATTGAGAATCGACGATGGCAAATTCGGTCTCTGTAACTAAATCTGAAGGAACTTCAAATTCTTCAGGATTTTCTTCTGTAAATGGCAATGCTGTCAGTGTTTTCAATCCTGCAGAATCTTCCTGTAGAATATTTAGAGAAGTTGGAAGGGTAGTAATCCATGCTTTTCCTTGTTTTAAACCAACTGGTTCACGCATTTCATCAACAATACTCATATACATAGGATCTCCAATTACAGGAACTTCACCGCCATTCCAGATTCTTCCGGTAGACATAAAGAATTGTACAGCATCTTCAAATCCAGGATTAACAGTTACAATTACTCTTGCCATACCTGCTTGTAAGAAACTTCTGAATAATGGATCTGTACTTTGGGTAAGATACATTTCCTGCCATTTTTTTCTGTCTCCCCAATAGTATGGGTAGAAGGTATAATCCATAATGCTCCATTCAAATGCCTGCTCCATAAACTTAGCAAGCGCAGTATATTGCTCAAGATTTTCCCCAAGGATTACCTGGAAGTTGCTCATCTGATCACCTTCGGTAAACGGCTGTCCTAATGTTGTCAGATAATCCTGTAATAAATAAGCAATACAGTTATGCTTTAGAATGACAGATTCCATATCACGGTAAAAATTACCAAGCTTTTCTTTATTGGCTTCTTCCTCTTCTTTTGCCTTTTCTTCAAATTCTTTCTGTTTAGCAAGGAAATCAGCATAGGCAGCTTCGTACGCTTTAATAATGGCGTCGAAGTTTTCCTGTCTCCAAGCCTGCATAAATTCATCAGAAAGTTTACAGTCAAGAACAATGGTAAAATCAAAAGATTCTACGTTGTTTCCGACAAATTCAAAAACAAAGTTATTTTTCACATTCAGACCGCTAAACGAAAGCTGTCTCTGATCTCCTCTGGAGCGGAAATCATATCCGAATCTCGATCCCTGGAAGTTACTTACTTCCACATGCACCCATCCGGATCTTGCATAGGCATGATTTCTTACTGTGTTAGTATAGACTTTTGCAGCATATGCGCTATAATTGTCGGTAATGGTAATTGATCTTGTATATTGTGAACCTCCGTCCGTATTAGGCTTTTCATAAATCTGTCCGGTATTGATCGTTACATTTTCTATAGGTAGTTCTGTTAATTTTACTCCATAAATATCAGCCCAATGTTTTAATTGATCTTTTGTGGCTTCCTTCGAGTTTAGCATCGTCCACGGGGCAGGTGCTTTTCTTGGATCAATAGGTTCTACTAAGGTGCTGGATTTGGAGGAGGCTGTTGCCAGATTGTGTAATTTTGCAGGTTCCGGAATCATAAATTCAAACATCGTGCGTTTTCCATAATTGTAGATCTGGTTTTTCATTTTTTTATCTACCCATCTGTAAACTCCTATAACATGTTTATTGCCATTTCTATTATCAAAACCATGTGCATTATTTTCTTCAAATTCTTCAATGATTTTTTCGATTCTTTCCTCTGCAACTTTAGTAAGAAGTCTTTCGGTTGCTTTTTCAGTAATTTCCTGAGATTTCGCAATGGCTTGTCTTGTACTGTTCTCTTTAGAATTATTTGCTGCGAAACTACCTCCTACTTCATAAGGTAATTTTCCTCCACCATATCGGAAGTGTGCTTCAGTATTTATTTGATTCTGGATTATATTTGCAACTTCAGATTGCATATCGTTTCTTGTCGTTGTAGTAGTATCGCTCTGAGTTTCTCTTTCAGTAGATTTTGAAGTCGTAGTCTGTATTTCGCTTCTTCTTAATCTTCTTGTAGATTTTTGCTTAAACTCTTTTGCCATTACATTCTCAATGTGAGTAACCTCTCCTGGAACGTAAGCATGAGTACTCTGAACAACTTTCAGATAATCTGCAATTCCTAATCTTTTTACCCCGAAATGTTTCGGAATGAAAGTTCCCGGTTTAGGATTTCCTTCAGTCGGGTTTTCTGGATTTTCTGGTCCATCCTTAATCTCTTCGGTATATAAAATCCCCGTGTAAGGCTGGTTGATTTCTACATCAGCAAGGTCTAATGAAGCTTCTTTTCCGTTGTTGAAGTAAATTTTAATTTTAAGGCTTCTGATCAGCTTTCCAAATTTATCAATTAAGAAAAGAGGTAGAGTTACTTTGTTATCAACAACATCAATATTAGAGAAGGTTTCTTCATAAGTGCCAAAATCAGTATCTGCGTTTATTTTGACTGTTGCTAGTCCCCAAGAGCTGGTTTCTGCCTGATAATAAAAGGATACGGCTCCCGGATTTCTTGAGTAAGTAGGTTCATAAGATGCTTTCAGATAATATGATCTGGAAACGATTCGTGAAGAAGGGCTTGTGGAATTAACCACAGGAATTAAAACTCCGCCCACACTTGCATACATTTGCTCCTGAAGCGGGGACTTTTTGAATAACTCCTGTGTTTTGGAAGAAATTTCCTCGTCCAGTTTTTCAAAAACTTCGACGTAAGTATCATATTCGTCAGTAACCGAAACGGTAGCGCCGCGTCCTAATTGTAAAACCCTGTCTGAAACAACATCGATTATTGAAAAATCATAACCATCTTCAGGCTTTGTCCCGCTGCTCAACTCTGTAAAAATATTTACGAATAATTTCAGAGAGTCCAAAGAAAGCTTGGCTTTGAAATCATCAAAATTGATTTCTCCCTTGTAGGTAAAGTTGAATGACGGAACATTAGGTTCTCCTAATTCACCGTATAAAGCCTCAATTTCCTCTTGCGTGGTAGTTTCTGTGATTTTTGATTCGATTTTTTCAACGTTGGTTTCATAGTCATTAATAGCTGTCTGATGAAGTGCCTGATATTCTGCATAAGCAGTTTCATACGCTTTGGCTTTCAATTTATAGTAAGTCTTCTGAACAGCTTCTAATTCGGTTTTCAGTTTTTCAAGGTTGTCCTTTTCCAATGTTGTTTTAGAAATATCTAAAATTCTTTCTCCTTCTGCTTTTAACTGTTCTGTAGCTGAAACGGATAACTGCTGGGTTCCATTGATAACACCGTCTCCGATCTTAGAAACATTTACCTGAAAAGTGTTACCATTGGTTGTTCCCGATGTACTTTCTCCTTCATATCCGTCACCGAAAAACTTCATTGGAAGCACGACTCTGGCTTCTAATGCTTTAGCTTTTAAATCACTGCCGTTGATTTTTGTAAGCTCCGGAGTTACGGGAAGATCACAAGCATATCCGAAATGTAATGCTTTTAAAATGTGAATTAAAGCTTCCTTTACATAAAAATTACTTTGAGTAACAGTCTGATACATCAGATTATCCCATACCTCAGCAAGTTTATTCTGAATATTGCTGCTACTGTATAAGCTTTTGGCTGTATTTTCGTCAATTGTGGAAAGCGTTTCTTTTTTAGCTATTTTTCTACCGATCCTCAAAGCTTCGGATAAAGTTCCTTCTTCAATTTCAAGTTCATTTTGATAGCCTGTTGAATTGAAAGTCTTTGAAGCACGTTCAAGAGCCTGAAATTTTGAAAGGGCAGTATCATCGGTATTGATTATACTATCGAAAGCACTGGCTAAATCTGCAGGTCTGTGGATGAAACCTAGGTTTTCTTTTTTAGTTTCCGTTAATTGGGGATTCCTTAAACTTACAAATCTGAAAAGTGTCTGGGACGCATTATTTGTCGTATTCATACTATTTGTTTCTTTATAATTAATGATGCCTTCTCCTATTAGTGATCCGCCTACGGTAAATGCGGTTTTTGGAGGTGTGTTGTTTGTTGCCATTTTAATATTTTGTTTTAATGATTTATTTTTTTGTGTATTCAAGGGTCAGAGTAAATGAATTAATGATAGAATAATCATAATCCGGTTCGCCTAAAAGCTCAATTGTAGCCTTGTCTCTTTCTACAGTGATGTAAATTTTTGTTCGCCATTGATTGCCTGCAAACGCTGTATCCAGGGCATACCATTCTGTGAACATCTCATTGGAAATAATAGTTTCAAGATCGGGGAATTCGGCTCTGAGATCAATCTCTCCGGTTCTCGGAATCTGGTCTAAAAACAGAGTTTTTTTGTAAACAGGTTTATCATTGATCCAGGTTCCGCCAGTTAATTCTTCATCACGGGTATAAGAATGTTGCTTGTCTGCATATTTCTTTTGAATAAAAGAGTTGTCATCATAATTATTGCCAAAATAAACATTACTTGTTATACCTTTTGAATCCGCAAAACTTGATGTAAAATTCAATTCCATCGCCTGAGAAACGGTTAACGCAAAGGTATCTGATGCAGAACCCCCGGTACCTGTAAGTCCAAAACCACCATCTTCCAGAGCGAATCTAGAATTATAAGAAGGGTTAACGTAATTAATAAAATTAACGCTTTCATTTAAGTGAAGATCTCCAGTGATTGGTTGTCCAGTAGCGGTTCCTGTTCTTGGTATAAAGCCTGATGCATCAACCATTCCGGAAAGTTTATCCCAGCCGGGAATACCGGTATTATTCAAGTTGTCAACCCAAACATAGTTTTCACCTGTATCAAGTAAATTCCATACATCACCTACCGCTTGACCTGTTGCAGGTAAAGCTCCAAAATTGGCAACGGAACCCATGACATGATAAGTCCTGTTCAATAGTGAATTAATTTGAGCCTGGTTATAATAATTGTTAAATATCCAGCCACGTTGAACATAATCATTATTGCTTGCAGGAGTATATAGTTTTGCTGCTGTTATCCCTGTTGTAGGTGTTATAGTGATATCATCAGCATTTGAAGCAGGGGATCCGATTTGTAGGAATCCAGTATTCATCCTAACCCAGCGTTCTACAAAATCCCCTGTGATTAAAGCTCTGTTTAACTGACCTTGCTGGAAACTTCCAAAATTTCCATCAGCGGTATTTGAATATCCTGTTAGTGTTTGGTTACCATGGATAATTAATTTATTACCGATTGCTCCGTCATTCATTCCTGCCCCTGTACCAATCAAAACATTATTATTGCCTGTAACACCTGAACCGGCTGAAACGCCAATCATAATGTTTTTATCACCCAAATTTGATTGATTATTGGCTTTCCAACCAATTAAGGTATTAAGATTTCCAGTTGTATTAAAATAACCGGCACCCATTCCGACAAATGTATTTTTATATCCGGTAGTAGTTCTGTTTCCTGCTTCATCACCGAGCATCGTATTTGAATTACCTGTTGTACAGCTATTCCCTGAAGCCCATCCGAAATAAGTATTATACTGGCCTGTGGTTAGTTTTTGCCCTGCATTTACTCCGACGGCGGTATTTAATGTACCTGTCGTAGTTGCCTCTAATGCGTAGGAACCGATACCAACATTTGATTGGCCTGTGGTTAATGCTGATAAAGTATTGTATCCAATAGCCACTGTATAATAAGATGAATTATTATTGCTATGGTTTCCAAAATAATGAGAGTAGGAAGTTTTATTAAAGTTCAACTCTCCGGCTCTGCCCTGATCAGCATTAAAAACAATAGCTTTTGTGGAGGAATTACCTCTGTCTATGACCGATTGTAATGTATCATTTTCAGTGAAAGCCGGCTTGTCACTCAGATCATTATAGCTGCCTGAAATACCAACTTTATGTATTTTTACTTTTTCGGCACCTTCCTGAACCAAAGAAACACTTCCGTCTACATTGGTCGTTGGGATAATGCTAAATTCAGAAAGGTTGATCGGAAACGAAGATCCGTCACTCTGAGTAATGGTAATGATATTTTGAGAAGCATCATATTCTGCATTTTCAATATGGATATTATTGGTTGCCAAACCGCTTAAATCTACCGCCTTACTCTGTTGAATACCGTTTTCTCCTGTATAAAATACCGTTAAAACATTTCCATTCAATTCAGGATTCTGAATTGATGTCTGTGTTTCTATTTTATCTTTCCAAAGCTGAACATTTTGCGGGCTTATATTGGAAGCGTTTGCATCTGCTTTTTGAGAAAAATCATAATCAATATTGTCCAAAGGAAGTTTTTCATTTTTGTGCCAGTAAGATTCCTGCCATTCCCAGAATTCTTCCTGTACTGGGATATCTCCGTTTTCGAAATATTTTTTTAGTTCTTGTTTTGTTTTCATTTTGTGATTTATTTAAGATTCGCTGATAAGACTTCCTCCAATGACCCTTGTATTAGAATCAAATGAATTAGAGTAGTATTGTGTATTGTTATCAAGTATAACTGTATTTACATCTGGATTATAATTGAAGGCATTAGGCCCGATCTTTGCAACTCCAGCCACAATATATATTGAGCTAAGCTTGTTGTAGGCAAAAGCATAATCTTTAATTTCTTTTACATTCGCTGGAATCGTTATTGTTTCCAGTAGATTAGACGAAAAAGCCCGGTCACTGATTGTGGTTACATTTCCTGGAATGCTTAAAGATTTTAGCTGATTATTGCTGAAGGCATCTGCACCTATGGTTAGAACACTATCAGCAAGGAATAGGTTGGATATTCCGGTTCCTGTAGCAAACTGCGCAGGAATGTGAAGAGTTCCTTGTTTTATAAATATATTCAGAACCCGGAGAGGTGCTAATGTGGCGTTTCCGTTTTCGTCTATTTCCGCATGAAAATCATTCCATCGTGGAAGGCCATTTTCCAGACCTGCAATTTTAGCCATGTCTATTTTCTCATCCTTGTGCCAGTAAGAGTCCAGCCATGTCCAGAAATCTTCCTGTGTAGGTTTGTCTCCGTTTTCGAATAGGAACCTTAGCTCTTCTTTTGTTTTCATAATATTTTATCTATAAGTGATTGTTGCTATTGCTGGAATACCGGAAATGCTTAGATCTAATCCCGCAGGAGCAGAAACTGTTAGAAGCGAGGAAATGGCAAAAGCATCCTGTCCTACAGATCGTATAGAATTGGGAATATGTAAATCAAATACGTTTTTATTACCAGTGAATTGGAAAGCTGTAGATCCGATAGTCTCTATTCCTTCTTCCAAAATCAGTTCTGTTATATTAGAATTTGCACCATAAAATGCTCCGGATTCAATGACTTTACATGAGCTAGGGATCCTTAGACTTCCTTTTAAAAATTGATGCATGAAAGCATTTGTTTTTATTTTTTCCAAAGTATTAGGAAGGGTGACTTTTATAATGACATTTTTAGCAGCGCCAGTATATATGAATCCTCCTATAATTTTTATGCCCTCAGGAAATATGAATGTTTTCCCAACTCCAATTATTTCTGTAACATCAGTATTAGAGTAGAGAAATTCATCATTAGCTATTATACTAAGCGAATTATTGGCGATTTTTTCATCCTTATGCCAGTAAGAGTCCAATAAAGCCCAGAAATCTTCCTGTACAGGCTTGTCTCCATTTTCGAATAAAAGCCTTAATTCTTCTTTTGTTTTCATAATATTTATCTATAAGTGATTGTGGCTGTTGCTGGAATTTCCGCATTACTTAAATCCAGACCAACTGGGGCTGAAACAGTTTCTAGTGAAGGAATGGCAAGTGCATTTTGTCCAACAAATTGGACTGAACCTGGGATATAAAGATTTTTAACAGTAGCTTTTGGGCAATTAAAAGCATAACCATCAATTCGTATTAATCCTTCATTGAGGATAATCTCTTCTAATGAGTAGGATTCATTGGTCATAACTCCATTTACAAGATCAGCTTGTCCACTGAATGCACCACTACCAATAATTCTTAATGTGGAAGGGGTTTTAACCCTTTTTATATTTTGGGATGAAAATACACCAATCCCAATTTCCTCAAGACCTTCAGTAAAGTTTACTTCAATAATCTGATAGCCCATCCCTGAATATTGAAAAGATGCATCTGTAATTTTTTTAACATTTTTGGGAATGGAAATGGATAATACATGTCCTAATAGTATCCCATCGGTAACATAAGGGATCACTTTTTCCACTGAATCGATAGATTCTGGAGTGATTTTTTCATCCTTATGCCAGTAAGAGTCCAGTAAAGCCCAGAAATCTTCCTGTACAGGCTTGTCTCCATTCTCGAATAAAAGCCTTAGTTCTTCTTTTGTTTTCATAATATTTTATCTATAGGTGATTATTGTTGTTGCAGGAATACCGGCATTACTTAGATCCAGACCAGCCGGAGCTGAAACTGTTTTTAGCGAAGGAATGGCAAATGCATTTTGTCCGACAGTTGTTACTGTGCTGGGAATGTATAAGTCTTCAACATAGGCTACTCTGGGGCAGTAAAATGCCTGACTTTCAATGGTTGTTAAACCTTCATTTAGAATGATTTCTTCTAAAGCATCTGAGCCATTAATATTGTTTCTTTGATCATAAAAAGCCTGTCCTTTTATGGTTTTTAATGTTGAAGGAGTTCTGATGCTTTTAATATTTTGTCCGAAAAATGCAGATTCTCCTATTTCTTCAAGCCCTTCATTAAAAAGTACTTTTATGATTTGGTATGACATACCTGTATAAACAAAGGCGGATGGAAGGATTTTTTTTGTATTGGCAGGAATAGTAACTGCTGCTGCTGAGCCAAGTAATCCGGCTTCGGTAAAAAAGGGCACTACTTTTTCAATACTTTCAATAGAATCCTGGATGATTTTTTCATCCTTATGCCAGTAAGAGTCCAGTAAAGCCCAGAAATCTTCCTGTGTAGGCTTGTCTCCGTTTTCAAATAAGAGTTTTAAATCTTCTTTTGTTTTCATAATAAAATTGTGTGATTTTGTTTGATTAATTAATAGGTTATGATTGAAGAGCCTTTTAATAGAATCTCTTCAGGTTTTAGTCTAATTTTTATAGTGATTGCTGACTGCACACTTTTACAGTTACGTTTTCATATTTTTTATAGATTTTTAGACATAGTTCTGGCTGTCCGGCATTTTGTGAATGATAGATTCAAAGGTGTATTTGAATGATTATAGGATACTGCTAGGTGTTTTGATTTGGTGTTTCAAAGGTAATTCCGGACAGCGTCAGAACTTGTCGTGTTATAATGTATTTAGTATATATTTTCTTCAGGAATTGCATTTTCGAAGTCTTCCCTGAAAAAACTTTCAATGTCATTGAGATAGTTTTCATAGTCCATCTCAGCATGTTCGATATCGCTCCACTCAATAGTATAGAGATCTTCATCGAAAAGGATATCTGGATTGTGATCTGGTGTTTGCATGTTTTGTGTTTTAAGGTTGAGGTGATGTTTTGAACATATTTCTGGCTGTCCAGCATTAATAAATGTTGAATTCAAAGGCTTTTTAAAATTTTAATGATTGTTTTTTGTGTCTTTGTTTATACTCCAAAAGTAGTAGGAGAAGACGACAAAACTTGACGTGTTTAAAAACTTTTTTTATTTTTTTTAATATTAGCGATTTAACTTATATGGGTCCTTTATAAGGTAAAAAGCTTATATTTTATTTTTGATCAATTTCTGTACAATTTGGTTCAGAATTTCTCTGTTATCATCGATATAGCTTAATCCTGCCTGAATCAGGTTTTCAATGTTTGATCTTCTGACATTGTCCATTGCCGGAGATGCATTTTTCAACGAAGGATTCAGACGGTAATAATTTTTCTGGTTTCGCTGGCCTAAAGTCTGAAACATCTGGCAAAGCTGATAATCTACAGTTTCTGCATTTGCAGACATTAATATATCTATGATTGGATTTACCCAGCCTATTTTTCCCGACTTTTGAAGTTTTCTGAAAGAATAAGGTTTGGCCTCAATACCCGTTCCGATAGAAACGATAATCATATCATTTACACCGGGATGATTAGCCTTCTGATGGTTCTTCAATACTTCTGCAAAAGGAATTTTTCGGGCTTCCGCATAAGCGCAAAGTGAAGGATTATTGGCAAACATGCCACCGTCAATCAGGCTGAAGATCTGCCCGTACATCGATTTGATCTGTACGGGACTGAAATAAGTAGGAGCTGCTGCTGTCGCCCTGCAGATATCTTTTACATAAAAGTTATCCGTACTCAGATTAGCCTCCCAGGAATTAAAAAGTTTTGCTCTTCTGTTTTCAATATCATAACTGGTTATTAAACATGGTTTTATAAATTCTTTAAGTTCAAGCTGTCCAAAAAAGTCATTCAGATTTTTTTCAAGTGCATCCTGAGAAATTTTTTCATTAAGCAGGCCAAACGGATTGACCAGTTTTTCCCAAAAAGAAACCTGAAAGATGTCGCCTCCCTTTTCAGCGTATAATTCTAGCCCTTTCTGGATAGAATATTTCGCCTTTCGGTGTTCATCGGGACATAGAATAATAGAAGCAATCAGTCCTCCTGTACTGCTTCCTGCAACCAGATCAAAATAATCACCAAGTTTGGCGCCCGGATTATCATGATACTGAAGCTGTTCCTCTATGTAGCGGAGAATAATACAGGTGATAATACCTCTTATTCCGCCCCCGTCCAAAGAAAGAATGGTTGTCTTTTTCATGTGATGTTTTGTTGGTTTTAAAAGAAAAATTAAGGTCCTGAGACAACTAAAACCAACTTTCTGCCTATAAAAGCGGATGTTGGTTTTAGTATTTGAGATCTCAGGTAACTAACATTTTCTTACAAAACAAAGGTAGGCCGGGGAAGCGACAGAACTTGTCGTATTATAATTATTTTCAAATAAAAGGGAATTAAAATAGGATATAATTTTGTTTATCTTTTGGCATCTTGGATAATATTCTCCAGCTCGTTTTCACCAATCCTTTTTTAGTCAGTATATTCTTTTTTTCGAAGTGGGGAAGGTCTTTGAAGGTCTTCCAGTTTCCGCCCCAGTCCCAGCCGTGGCGTGCAAAAATTTTCACACATTCGTACCAGTCGGCCACCCTGTCATTGTCCCAGTCTTTCACCGTGTCCCAGCTTGCAACCTTACCGTCAATCATCAGGCAGATATCAACAGCAAGCCCGTAATTATGGATGCTCTGGCCGGCTTTGGCATTTGTTACTTTTTTTCCGGACGTAATTCTTCCGATAGCGTACAGTTTTTCCTGTTCTTCGAAAGATCTCAGGCCTTGGGTGATTCTTACTTTGGCTCTTCCGGTAAGGGCTTCATCGCATTCTTTTATGATCTGTTTTACTTCATCTCTTACAGAAGGGTGAAGCTTATTTATTCTTTCTGACGTTACTTTATCCATGATTCATTATTATTTATGAAACAAAAGTATAGGTTAAGGGCGACGGAACTTGACGTATTTAATGATAATATTAAATAAAAATATATTTTAAATATAAAAATTTTCAAGCAACCTTATACCCCAATATTATACGGTATTTCAAAAATTTAATGTACAAACTCAGTAATTCGGTTTTTTGTGACCCGGTAATTTAAGTTCAAATATAAAATCATTTTGCTGAAATGTTCGAAGTCAGAGATAGTAGCCTTCAGAGCCTAGTAAAGCTTTAATGCGACAAAACTTGACGTGTTTGAAATAGATTAACTATATCATATTCAGTTTGTTAAATGTGCTGTTGATTTTAAAATAAAACAGAATAATTGGTTTTTTAAATGTAATTTTACATTAAAATTATCAGTACCCTGTCATGTATGCTTTAGTAGATTGCAACAATTTTTTTGTTTCCTGCGAGAGAACTCTGGACCCGTCTCTTGAGGGAAAAGCTGTTGTGGTGCTTTCCAATAATGACGGATGCGTAGTGTCCAGAAGTAAAGAAGCAAAAGATCTGGGGATTCCTATGGCAGCTCCTGCTTTCAAATATAAAGACCTTTTCAAGCAGCATGATGTAAAAAGTTTCTCCGCAAAATTTGAGCTCTATAATTACAAAAGCCAGCGGGTTATTGAAATCTCAAGATCATACGTCCTGGAATATGAAGTTTACAGTATTGATGAGCTTTTTTTGGAGCTTTCAGGCTTTAAATATATAGATATCCGGGATTATTGCCTTAAGATCAAAAATGACATCAAAAATCAGGAAAGTATTCCTGTAAGCATAGGCATTGCTCCTACCAAAACGCTTTGTAAAGTCGCCAACAGGATCGTAAAAGAATTTCCGGATAAGTTTGAGGGTGTTTATACCCTCGATACTCCTGAAAAAATTGAAAAAGCTCTGAAATGGCTCAACATAGGTGATGTCTGGGGAATAGGGCGTAAACTTGCAGCAAAAATGAATGACAGTGGTGTTTATAAAGCCTGGGATCTCCTTCAGAAACCCGAAATATGGGTTCGGAAAATCATGGGGATCCACGGAGTAAGAATGATCAATGAGCTGAAAGGGATTCGCCAACTCGAATTAGACAGTCCATCGCCTAAAAAGTCAATAGCAGTTACCCGAAGCTTTATGGAAATGCTTACCAAAAAAGAAGAAGTCCGGGAACGTGTGGAAACCTTTGGGATGTATTGCTCCGAAAGACTCCGTAAGCAAAATACATGCTGCAGAATGGTTACTGTTTTTGTCCAGACCAATCGTTTCAGAAAAGATCTTCCGGAATATAAAAATGCAATGACGCAAGTCCTTCCTAATCCTACGAATTCCTCTATTTTGATAGGTAGGGTAGTGAACGAGCTTTTTGAGGCTATTTACAGAGAAGGGTTCCATTACAAAAGAGCAGGGGTTATCGTCAATGATTTCGTTCCTGAAAACGAAAGACTGATCAACCTCTTTGAAGAAGATACCCAAAACCAACATCTTCCTGTCATGAGGGCAATGGATGCCATGAATAAAAAATTCGGGAAAGATAAAGTACGTCTCGGAAGCATGAGCGGAGAGAATACATTCGGGCGGGCTAAACTTTCTCCGGAATACGAAGCATTCTTAAAAAACAATACACTTCCTGAAGCCAATTTCAGGTTTCATTAATGTTTTAAAAATTTCTGATAAATCTATTTTCCGGTAAAAAAAATGCCGGTTTTTGAAACTTTGTCATCATAATTTATTAAAATTCCGAATTTTGATATTGTTTAAATATTTCTAACGCTATAATTATCAGTTAGTTAAGTTTATTCAGTTAATCTGTGTATTGTACAGGTGATTCACTTCAATCTATCTTTGCAAAGGAATTTTCACATTCTAAAAACCACAAATTACATGAAAAAAATAAACACAATGATGAAAAGTGTAGTGGCTGGAGGATGCTTTTTGATGAGTTTTGCCAATGCTCAAGTTGGTATTAATACATCAAGTCCTCAAGCCGTACTGCATACCGACGGTGCCAAAGATAATCCTGCCTCCGGAATTCCAACTGCTGCCCAGGCAGCTAATGATGTGGTATTCACTGCCAACGGAGAAATAGGCGTGGGAACCCTTGCTCCCGCAGTAAAAATAGACGCCCGGTCCGCTAATAATGCAGATAATTCTATTGGGATAGGAGAGACTACCCAGACAGCATCTGTGGCAGGTTCAGGAGCGATGAGGTATAATCCGTTTAATGGTGGGAAAATGCAGTATTCAGACGG
Source organism: Chryseobacterium lathyri (assembly GCF_019970085.1). Lineage (NCBI taxonomy): Bacteria > Pseudomonadati > Bacteroidota > Flavobacteriia > Flavobacteriales > Weeksellaceae > Chryseobacterium > Chryseobacterium lathyri. Next base: position 660,924 of record NZ_JAHXYG010000001.1, read on the forward strand.
AATTGTCTGGCAGGATCTTATTTCTTCGCCTACAAAAGCTGTTGTAGTAGCTAACCTTCAGGCAGCTAATTTTGCAGTTAAAGTTCCTTATCAGGTTTCTACAGGAATCTCCGGATGGACGGAAATTTCTGACCCTACTGCTAATTTCACTCCCGCAACGGGCATTTTCACAGCGCCAAGAACCGGTGTTTACTTAATCTCTTTTACATATGACTTTGTAAGAGTCGCCCTTGCTTCAGGATATTTTTCCGAAGCAAGATATGTTGTGAACGGGAGCACTGTTGTTAAAAAATGTGTAAAATCTTTTTCGAATACTTCAAAACAGGCACAGATTGCAGGCTCATGCGTGGCCGGAGTACAGCTCAATAAAGGAGATACTTTCCAGCCGCATATTTACCAGTCGGTCTATAACGGAAGTTTAAGCCTGCGGACAGATATCACACCGGCTAGTAATGAGTACGGTTTTGTAAATCTTTCCATTGTAGAACAATAACACACTTGATATGAAAAAAAGATTAGCAATTGCCTTAATGATAGGTGGAAGTCTATTAATTAAGGCACAGATAGGAATCAATATGTCTGCTCCCGAAGCAATACTTCATGTAGACGGACAGAAAAATACAGCTTCGGCAGTTCCGTCAAGTTATTATGATGATGTAGTCGTTACTTCTTCAGGAAATATGGGGGCTGGAACAAAATCACCCAAAGTAAGATTGGATTTAAGATCCGGTGAACACGTGAATGCTATAGGTATTGGCGGAACATCACAGACTGCTTCTGCAGCAAAAGCAGGTGCGATGAGGTACAATACCGGAACACAGGACTTAAGTTACTCCAATGGAACCTCATGGGTCACACTGGCACATAAAGCCACCAATGATTTTGTGGATGCAGAAAACTTTTCAACACAAAGTTTTACCAGTGGAACACAGGCAGCCGTTACTAACTGGACAAAAAAAACAGATGTTAATGGCAGTTTTAATTCAGGGACGGGAATTTTTATTGCTTCCAAAACCGGAGTGTATATTGTCTCTTTTGCATTTTCACTGGCTTCAGGGACTATTGCCAATGATTCACGTTATGAAACCCTGATTCAAACCAATTCCACCTCTTCAACAACCAATAAGGTCTTCAAATGTGTCGGAAGCTATCCGGGAACGAATTCCCTTTCCAACCGTGTTGCGGGAAACTGCTCCGGGATTTTCAACCTTAACAAAGGAGATAATATTACGGTGAGCCTCAATCAGGCTTTAGGAACTGCAAAAACATTAGATACGGACGGTTCACTGACTTCTCTAAGTATTTTCGGATTATAAAAACAGGAATGATGAAAAAAAGATATTTAATAATAATTTTAGCCTTAAGCTTCAATTTTGCATTTTCACAGGTTGGAGTTAATACACCGAACCCGGCAGGAATCCTTCATACCGATGGGCAAAAGGACAATCCCGTATCAGGATCTTCATTTACACCTGCCCAGAAGGCTAATGATGTTTTGATTACAAGCGCAGGAAGAGTAGGAGCGGGAACACACAGCCCGACTGTAAAAGTAGATGCCAGAAATTCAGGGGACGGAGCAATCGGTTTCGGAACTTCCTCACTTACGGCAGCAACGGCAGACGAAGGTGCCGTTCGCTACAATAGCGGAATGGAATATTCTAACGGAAATGAATGGCTGCCCTTGCTTACTGCCCAACCAGCCGTTAATAAGGTCATTGTTATTGCTGCAAAAACGGATAACACTGTAAAGTTGGTAACCCCGGCAGCAGCAGTTACAACAGGTCTTCAGAACCGCGCCAGCAATTACCTGGTAGGCTGGACGAAAGCTTTTGAGAGTAATTCCGGAAACAATTTCAATGCTGCGACGGGAATTTTTACAGCACCCCGGAACGGAGTTTATGTAGCTTCTTTTACTACAGATCTGGCTCCTCTTGCTATTAATTATACGACAGATCCTTTGAATCCAATACAAATAGAAGCGATCTGGCAGCTGTATGACAATACAGCAGGAGTGCTTCCGGCAAATATTGTAAATACCGTGAAGTGTGTGAATACCATGTCTTCAAACAGCAACGGGAATATTGATGCAGGAAGTAACTGTACAGCTTCCTTTTATATGACTGCAGGACAACGTTTGATGCCTTATATCTGGTTCAATTTAAATGGCTTAAATACAGCAGGCTTCTCACTGAATAATACGGGAGGCTATAACAACCTGACCATAGCGGAACAGTAATTACGATATTCCTTCCAGAGCTTTGATGAATGCAGAAGGGTGTATTCCTGTTATTTTTTTGAATTCAAGAGAGAATGCACTGTGAGAGGAGTATCCTGTGATTTCTGCGAGATGATTGATCTTGTATTTACGGTATTGAGGATCATTTTTTAACTTGTCAACAATATAATTGATCCTCAGATGATTGATGTATTGATTGAAATTGAAATTTTTGTGCTTCCTGATCACAGCAGACAGATATTTTGTATTCACATTCAGGGTATTCGATATATTATAACGTGAAATATTTTTGTTGTTAAAGCCAAAGCTCTCTTCGAAGGCCTTTAAGCCTGCTAAAATATGTTCCTCTGCTTCAGGTGAAATTTTTATATCAGCCGGAATGCTGTTTCCCGATTGATCTTCAGCCTCATGAGGATCCTCTTCGTATGCAACGGGGGTAATTCCCTGCTGATAAATTTGAGTTACAGTTTTTTTGTGTTTTTTTTGGAGGCTGATCATATTAAAAATAACTGTTCCCAAAACGAGAAGCAGCATGATACAGGCTGCAATCAGACCTTTTGAGAGGCTGTGGCTTTTAACCAGCTGGCTGTCGAAATTCTCTTCCTTTTGGGTAAGGGTTTTATTGACGGCCATTTTCTGATTGTAGGCAATGCTGTCTTTTAATTCAAGGTTCTCTAATTTATATTTCTGAACATTTTCAGGATCCTTCAATTTTTTGTAGGCTTCCTCAAGATTTTTTGTAATCTCTATTTTCTTTTCCGTAAAACCATATTTATTGGCAATTTTTAAAGCCTTTTGAAAATATGAAACAGCACTGTCCTGTTTATTCTGCTGTGAATATGAGAATCCGATATCATGGAGAATATTGGATCTCAGATAATAATTATCATTCCCAACCAGGGCAAGAGCCTTCGCAAAAAAAGACTGGGCTTCTTCAAACTTTTTAACTTCTGACAAATTATAACCCAGGTTGGTGTATGCCGAAACCAGAAGCTCATTTCTTCTCGGAATATTTTTGATCTGCTGAAATTCCCGGACTGCATTTTTAGAATAAGATTCTTTTTTTTGATATTCATTCTGATTAAAAAGAATCAGAAAAGAATTGTAGATCATTCCTTTCAGCTCATGTCCTTCATCCGTGTTCTCGTTTTTTATTTCGGACAACCCTTTATTTAAGCTTTCTGAAGCTTCTTTTAACAGTCCGAGTTTTGCATACTGTGTTCCCTGCATCCTGTAGGCAAGCGCCTTTCCAGGGGCATAATTGTTTTCTGTAGCGATTTTCAGTGCTTTTTCAGCAAAATCAAGACTTCCCTTGGCATCCGATCTTAGATAGCTGTTGAACGATTTCAGATAATAAGCTTTAGCAATATAATTAGGCTGATTTTTTCTCTGGGCAGAATCTATGATGGTATTCAGGACAATTTCCGAGCTGTCCGGATTTTTAGAGGTCAGTGACCGTGCGTATTTATATTGTCTCTCAAAATCAAAGTGTTGAGAGAATAGGGAATGTGAAAATATAAGGAAGAGAAAGAATATAATTTTTTTTTTCATCTGTTTTTGTTGTGTTTACTTTTTTTCGTATTTCCAGTTTCTGGATTTTCCTTCGGCTAGCCATTCCAAAGATTGTTCCATTCTTTTGTTTCTGGTTGTTTCAGTCTTTGCTCCAGTGATCCAGCTGATATATTCTTTCCTGAAAGAAGGCGATTTTTTCTCAAAAACGGCCAAGGCATCTTTATTTTTATTCAAGGCATTTTGAAAATAATCAGGAATTTCCGTTTCCACTTTGGAGGGTGCTGCTTTTTTCATGGTAACCCCCATATCTGTAAGTTCCATCGCTTCTTTAATCGCCTTTTTAAGCTGAGGTTTTGAAGGCAGGTCTTTCATTTTGGTGAGCTTGCCTAAGCTGAACATTGAACTTCTTTCGGCTGTTGTTTCTATTTCCTTTAAAGTTTTCATCTCCTGGTGCAGCCAGAATCCGAGGCTGCAATACTGTTTGAAAGAAGTAATAGAGCAAAGTATTTTTCCTTTATACATGAAGGTAGGAAACTTCCATTTTATAGCTTCTTCTGCCTCAGGACAACATTCATGAATAGTTTCCCTGAGATAATTTAAAATAGGTTTTGCAAAATCCGGAGATTTCTCAATGTACTCATCGACTTTTACATGATAATTTTCCATAGTTTTTACTGAAATAATGATACGGTTTCGTTGACAAGAAATTTTACCTGATCCGGTCTTCCCCTGTCATTTTTAGGATTATTTCTGTAGCTTCCGGTTCTTACAATGACCATATTGTGTTCGGGAACCATAATAATATATTGTCCCTGCAGTCCCAGAAAATAATAATGTTTGATAGGATTATCATGGTTGATCCAGAGCCCCATTCCGTAGATCTCTTCAGATTTTTCCGTTGGTGTTCTCATCTGCTCTATAAAATCCCTGTTAAGGATCTGATGATCTCCCACCTTCCCGTCATCTAGAAACAGCTGTCCCAGCTTCGCATAATCTCTTGCATTGGAATGGATGCAGCAGTATGTTTTTTCCATCCCGTAATTATCCGTGCTCCATGAGGCATTCTGTTCCATTCCCATCGGGATCCAGAATTTTTCGGATAAATAACTTGCTAAAGTCTGATTCAGGGCTTTTTTCAAAGCAAATCCGAGGAGCTGGGTAGATCCGCTCTGGTATTCATACCGGGTGCCGGGTTCTTCTTTAAACCTTCTCGAAAAAACTGCTTTAATCAGATCTTTGCCATAATAGGCTTTTGCATTCGGCAGAAAAGGGTTATTGTAATTTTCATCCCAATCGAGCCCTGCTTCCATTTGGGCTAAATTTTTAAGCGTGACATTGCTTCCGAATTGTTTTTCTTTAAATTCAGGATGAAAATCAGAAAGTTTTTCATCCATATTTTTAATGATACCTTCTTCCAGAGCTTTTCCTAGCAGCATGACAGTAACAGCCTTTGCCATGGAAAAAGAATTGGTCGGTGAAAGCTGATTATAGCCGTCCCAATATTGCTCATGAAGGATCTTGCCATTTTTTATGACAACAAAGGCAGCTGTTTTGGAATGTTTTAAATTTTCAATTACACTGCCCGGGAGTTCTTTATGATTGTATTCAGGGTCTTCCGCCCACAGTTCCGGCTCTTTCGTAGCGATGAGGTTTCCGGGAAAAAGTTTCCCATCGTCAATATAGGCGCTTGATTTTCCTTTAAGATACGTTTTGGAAATTCCGCTGAATAAATAATCGTATCCCAAAAGATAAACTGCAGCTGCACCTAAGGCTGCTCCGCCTATTACATATTTTAATACCTTCATATGGTCATGAGTATCAGTCTCAAACAAATTTATAATAATTTTGATAAGAAAATGAGAAAGAAACGGTAAATAAACTATTTTTGCGATTAATGATGAAAAATATGACCAGAAAACTTATTGTATTCGTGTTTTTCATTTTTTCAGTGATGGGAGCTGCCCAGACCTATAAAATGATCGACACCGCAGACTATTTACAGAGAAAAGAATTCTTAAAAAGTTTTGCCGGAAATAACGAGGTTTTTATTAAAAAATTAAAATCGCAGTATTCCGGGAAGACAGGTTCAGAACTGTCCAGGATTTACAAGGAATTCGGGACTGATTTTGAGAAACAGGTGAAAAACAAAGATTTTATTTTCAAGTCTGAATTTGAAACTGAAATAAAAAGCCTGATTCAGCGCCTCAAAAAAAACAATCCGAACATTCCCCAGGATCTGAAAATTTTGGTAGCAAGGGACAATACTCCTAATGCTTATTGCCTTGCAGATGGTACTTTCGTGATCAATATGGGCCTCTACAACTGGCTAAACAGCGAAGATCAGATTGCTGCCGTCATCACTCATGAGCTTGGACATAAGCTTGATGAACACTCACTTAAAACATTTTTAAGCATTATTGAACAGAATCAACTAGATAAAATAACGGTTCAGAGTTTAAAGGAAACAACGGAAAAGCGCAGTCATAGCCAAAATCAGAAGGCCTTTGATATCCTTAAAAACCGCGCTTATAAAAAAGGGGTGGAAAGAAGAAAACAGGAAATGAAGGCCGATTCGCTGGGGTATGTGATCTTTAAGAGCAGTGATTTTAAGAAAGCTGAATTCGTCAATGCCCTTCAACGGCTGCAGGATTTCGATACGATCTCTCCCCGTGAATTAAAAGTGGAAACCTATAAAAAGCTTTTTGATCTTCCCAAGCAGGCTTTCAATGAAAAGTGGATGAAAAAAGAAGATTTCTCACTGTATAATTATAATTTTTACAAAGAGAAGCTGGATAAAGATTCCCTGGCATCCCATCCTGAAATGTCCAGGAGAATTGAAAGACTCAAAAAAACATTCACTGAGCTGAAAACATCTGCAGAACCGGAAAAAGCCTCTGAGACCTTTACAACCCTAAAGAAAATGGCCAGAATGGAAATCCTTCCCAATTATTTTCATTCCGAAGATTATGGACTGGGGATTTATGTAGCCATGCAGTTCCTGCAGGACGGCGAAGAGGAAAAATATTATAAAGGCTGGCTGGGCAAATGCTTTTCAAAAATATATGAAGCCCGGAAAAATTACAACCTGAACCGTTATCTGGACAGGATTGAACCTAAAAATCAAAGTGAAAGCTATCAGCAGTTCCTGAACTTTATGTGGAATCTAAGCCTTGATGACATTAAAAATATAGCAGAGTTTTACCAGAGCAGCTACCAAATAAAAGAATCCTGATGCACCATCAGGATTCCTATTTTTTAGTAATTCAGTTTTTCTAAGCGAATCTTATTGAATTTTTCCTTTTCGTTGTACTCCCGGAGAAGGATATAGCCTTCTTTTCCAACATACGGTGTAACGGCATAATTGTCTTTCTCAGAAATAGGAATGATTTCCTGTTTGAACTTTCCATCTATAACCGTGTTGATGAAAAGATTCCATTTTTTTTGTTTGGTAACTTCATCTTTCTGGTAGTCGCGGTAGAAGAAAACAACATCTTTCCCGCCGTTGAGGTACTGGGAGAAAAGATAATCGCTGTTCACCCATTTCGTTTTTTCCTTTTCAAAAACCTTGATATTTTTGATCTTGAAATCTTTATCCGTATAAATATAAACTAAATCGGTCGTTTTAGGGGCATTATATTGGCCGGCCGGTTTGTATTTTTCAGTAAGGATCCCAACGCTTCCGTCATTCATAAAATACATATCCTTGGTCTGAAGCATATAGCCGCTTTCTACCATTCCGTTGGCATTGATTTTCGGAAGGAATGATGCAAAGTCCGGCTTGAAATTGATCTCTTTCGTGTCTACGGTAAAATCAGATTTGTTGACCATCATTCTGGCATAGCCTATAAAATCATATTTGGCAAAATTTCTTCCCAGTAGAACAATCTTGTCGTCAAATGTTTTATCATTGTCAAGACTGCTGCCATAGCCCAGAGAGAAACTGTCGATGAGGTCGATAGTTGTATCGGAAAGCCCGGTGACAGGTTTATTGGCAGCCTCTTTTCCTGTTTTCATATCAATTACAACAAGGCTGAAAGATTTTTTATCATCATCCGCCTTTTTCATGATGCAGTACATATAGTTCTCATCTCTTTCCAGAACGGATAATGTGGAGAATACTTTTTTATTCCCGTCAGTATTGTATTTGTATCTCCAAAGCTCCTTTTTATTATCGTCGAATTTAATGATGCTGTTGCTGTTTACATATTTTCCATAGTCTTTATATTCTATGGCAAAATAACCACCTTCTTTCACTTCTCCCACAGCCGAAACATAGTTGTAGCCCTTTTCTTTTTTCTCCTCACGGTTTTCTTTGCGTTGTGCTTTCCAGTTTTTAGGCTCATTGATCTCTTTGAAAGTACCGTCCTCTAAATAATCATAGTACACTTTTCTCTTAATAGTATTGGTTTTCGGATCTATTACCATAGAAACCGGTGTGAATACCTCCCTGCTTTTTACCAGGGAATAATCCATCATGGAAGGTTTCAAAATGATTTGTCCCTTAAAATCAACATAACCAAGGTAAGAGCCTGCTGTAATATCTCCTTCAAATTCTTTGTTGGCAACGGGGTTAAGGTTTTTGTCCAGAATTACATATTCGAATTTCTTAGTCTTATCGCCTGCTTTTCCGTAAGAATAAAGAGAGACGTAGCCATAAAGATTATCTTTATCATCGAACAGGGCATTCATGCCTACATGATCACCGGCTGCGAGTGTTGTAAGGTCTTGGGTCTGGGAATAGGATAAAGTCTGGAACAATCCAAAGAGCAGAAAATATATTTTTTTCATAATCATTATTTTTCCAAAAATAATAAATTAAGGAATACGCCGGATAAGTTTCATTTTCTTTATTAATATTCTAAATAAAACAGAGAAGCAGGAAAATTTTGTCTGATGAAGAAAGTATATGATGCTGAGTTTTCTAAATATGAAAAACCTTATAGGTCTTCAAAACCTATAAGGTTTGCATTGTAAGTATCTTCTCTGCAGATTCGAAAGAATCAGCGTCATTTGCCCAATCTGTGCGAGATTTTAAAATAGATGTTTATGCTAATAAATAACAATAAAAAAGCCCCAAATGCTGGGGCTTGAGTCTATAGTTTAGAAAGTAAATTTCTGAAGTTTGTTTTTTCATCGATGATCCTTCTTAATTCGGATACAGGAACTCTTTCCTGCTGCATCGTATCCCGGTCTCTTATCGTAACCGTGTGGTCCGTCAGAGAGTCATGGTCGATGGTGATACAGTAAGGCGTACCGATGGCATCCTGCCTTCTGTAACGTTTTCCGATGGCATCCTTTTCTTCGTAGAATAAGTTGAAATCATATTTCAGATCATTGAAGATCTTTTCTGCGTATTCCGCAAGACCATCTTTTTTCATCAATGGAAGAATGGCCGCTTTAATTGGTGCTAAAGCCGGAGGTAAAGATAAAACCGTTCTTTCTGAACCATCTTCCAATACTTCGTCTTTCAGACAGTGAGAGAAGATAGAAAGGAATAATCTGTCTAAACCTACCGATGTTTCTACAACGTAAGGGACATAGTTTTCATTTCTTTCAGGATCGAAGAACTGAAGTTTTCTTCCAGAAAATTCCTCATGAGCTTTTAAATCGAAATCCGTTCTGGAGTGAATACCTTCCAGTTCTTTGAAACCGAATGGGAAGTTAAATTCAATATCAGCTGCTGCATTCGCATAGTGAGCCAGTTTTTCGTGATCGTGGAATCTGTAGTTGTCATCACCTAAACCTAAAGCGAGGTGCCAGTTCAGACGTTTTGTTTTCCACTGCTCATAGAACTCAAGTTCAGTTCCCGGAGCTACAAAAAACTGCATTTCCATTTGTTCAAATTCACGCATTCTGAAGATAAACTGTCTGGCAACAATCTCATTTCTGAATGCTTTACCAATTTGAGCAATACCAAAAGGAAGTCTGTGACGTGAAGTCTTCTGTACATTCAGGAAGTTAACGAAGATACCCTGAGCCGTTTCCGGTCTTAGATAAAGATCCATCGCAGAATCTGCAGAAGCCCCTAATTTAGTTCCGAACATCAGGTTAAACTGTCTTACTTCCGTCCAGTTTTTAGAACCGGTATCCGGATCAGCAATTTCCAGTTCTTCAATTAAGGCTTTTACATCAGCAAGATCTTCATTTTCAAGAGATTTTGCCAGTCTTGAAAGAATAGCTTCTCTTTTTGCTCTGTATTCAAGAATCTTTGGATTCGTTGCAACAAATTGATCTTTATCGAAAGCATCACCGAATCTTTTCGCGGCCTTTTCAATTTCTTTATTCTCTTTGTCTTCAATTTTAGCACAATAATCTTCTACCAGAACATCCGCTCTGAAACGTTTTTTAGAATCTTTATTGTCAATCAATGGATCGTTGAAAGCGTCTACGTGGCCCGATGCCTTCCATGTGGTAGGGTGCATAAGGATTGCAGAATCAATACCGACAATATTTTCGTTAAGCTGTACCATAGCTTTCCACCAATACTGTTTGATATTGTTTTTTAATTCGGCACCGTTCTGTCCATAATCATAAACAGCGGATAAACCGTCATAGATCTCACTGGAAGGGAAAATAAAACCATATTCTTTAGCGTGAGAAATCACTTTCTTGAAAACATCTTCTTGCTTTGCCATAATTTTTTTACGTCTGATGTGCAAAAATATGAATTTGGATTCCAAAATCATGGAATTCAGTAAAAAAAGAGTGTATTAACCGAAAAAATAGGTGTTTATCCAATTTTCCAATTATACTATACATTATAAACCTTCGTGGAAATGAAAAAATAAAGCAGGTAACAGCGCGAAGTTTCATGCAATTTTTAAGGAGCCGGGAACCTGCTGTCCGCTGCATCTTTTGCTTTGCAAAAGGATGCCGCTGCCATCAGGGCTAAATCAGTATAAAATTTCTACTTTTGTCCCATGTTAGAAATTCTTTATCGCGACGAGCATATTATTGCCATCAACAAACCCAGCGGATTACTGGTTCATAAATCTTTTTATTCAGGAGAAGCTGATACTTATGCTATTCGGGAGTTGAGAAATCAAATTGGGCAAAAAGTTTTTCCTGTACATCGGTTAGACCGAAAAACTTCGGGTGTTTTGCTGTTCACTTTAGATAAAGAAACACTGAGAACGATGAGCGATCAGTTTGCATCACGGGAAGTTGAAAAGAAATACATAGCAATTCTTCGTGGCTGGGCAAAAGAAGAAGAAACGATTGATTATGATTTAATTAATGAAAATGAAGTCAAGCAGAATGCAATCACTTATTATCGCCGTTTACAGACTTCAGAAATCAATTTACCTTTTTTAAAACATCAGACTTCCAGATATTGTTTGGTAGAAGCCATTCCTGAAACGGGAAGATTTCATCAGTTGAGAAAACATTTTAAACATATTCTGCATCCGATTTTAGGTTGTCGGAAGCACGGTTGCAATAAACAGAATAAATTGTGGCTCCAAACATTTGACATCAACAAAATGACACTTCACGCCCATCAATTGATTTTTAATCATCCTATTTCTAACGAAAAAATTACGGTAAATGCCACTATAGATGATGAGTTCAAAAGAGTAGGTGATATTTTAAATTTCGATTTGAGTTCGTATTCTTAAATTAAACGCAAAGATTGTATTAATAAACTTTCTATATTATAGAGTAAGTTTCTAGGAAATATCCTTGTCAAGGTTTTAAACTTGACAAGGATAAAAACTATTGTGTTTTATAGATGGTGTTTATAAAACAATTTGATAAAATATCATAGGTTAGCCGAACATTAATTTTAAATTGAGTATTTTTGTAAAACTTTTTTTCAATGTACAAAAGTATCATCAGACCCATTCTCTTCAAATTTGATCCCGAGGAAGTTCATCATTTTACATTTTCAATGCTTAAAAATTTTGGATTTCTCACCAAATTATTTTTGCCCAAACCTATTGAAGACAAGCGACTGGAAAGAGAAGTTTTCGGATTGAAATTTAAAAATCCTGTAGGGTTGGCTGCGGGTTTTGATAAAAATGCGGTCTTGTTCAATGAGTTGGGTGATCTTGGTTTCGGATTTGTAGAAATCGGAACCGTAACACCAAAAGCTCAGGCAGGAAATCCTAAGAAAAGATTGTTCCGTCTTATTGAAGATGGCGGAATTATCAACAGAATGGGTTTTAACAATGATGGTCTTGAAGCTGCCATAGAAAAACTCAAAGGAAATAAAGGGAAAATAATCATCGGTGGAAACATCGGAAAAAACACCGATACAAAACCGGAAAACTATACCCAGGATTATCTGGACTGTTTTGAAGGCCTTCATCCCCATGTAGATTATTTCGTCCTGAATGTAAGCTGTCCGAATGTGGGAAGCCACGCCAAACTGGAAGATGTGGAATATCTGCGTGAGCTGATTACAGCAGTAAAGAAAATCAATCAATCGAAATCTGTACAGAAACCTATATTACTGAAAATTGCTCCGGATCTTAATAACAACCAGTTAGATGAAATTGTAGAATTGATTGCAGAGACAAAAATTGACGGAGTCATTGTTTCCAATACATCTGTCAACCGGGAAGGCTTAAAAACTTCACCAGAGGCTTTAGCAGAAATAGGAAATGGTGGATTGAGTGGAAAACCTATCCGTGAAAGAAGTACAAAAATGATCAAATATCTTTCCGATAAAAGCAACAGAGCTTTCCCGATCATTGGAGTAGGAGGAATTCATAGTGCAAAAGATGCAATAGAGAAACTGGATGCTGGAGCAAGTCTGGTACAGCTTTACACCGGATTTATCTACGAAGGTCCGGAACTGATCAATAACATCAATAAAGAACTTTTAAAAAGAGCCGGCAGGCTTCCAAGATAAGACAAAGAGAGTTGAGAAGCTCTCTTTTTATTTTTGATTTTGTTACTTTGATTTGGAAACAGAAGCATTTTTTATATCCACTGTCAGAATATAAGGAGGATTATTATATGATTTTTTAATATTAAACTGTAGTATATTAGCGTTTTTGGTTTTTACCTTTTGTGTTTCAGATATTCCTTCAAGGCAACTTTCAGTAAGAAATTCTTCATAGTTTTTATAATTCCAGTTCTTGGTAAAATACAAAACCCTGTATCCTTTTTCACCATCACTGGCTCCACACATTCCGCAAAAATTAAAATTGGACAAGTTTTCAAAATAAAGCAATATTCTATTTCCTATACTATAAGCGGCTGTTGATAATAATGTATTTCCCCCCAGCCTATTCATGAAATCAAAAGTATTGAGCTTCTTATTGCCAGGAAGAAGTAAATAATTGTTATACCGGTAGATCATTGGATTGCTGGTATATAATTTAGCCGGTTGTGACTGTTTTCCCATATAGAAAGTCCCGGAAACATTCTGTTTTTTATCACTTCTTTCAAATAAAAGGGACTCCTTAGGTTTTAAAAAGCGGGCAATGCTGTCTGTTTTTTCCACTTTACGCGGAGAAGTGATAGCTTCCCTTAATTCTTTTGCATAATATTTATGTCTGTTTCCAAAATTATAGAGATAGAGCACCCCCAAATCATAAATTCCTGTTAGTGGAATTTTCTTCTGATGTTTGTCGTAATAGTACCATCCGTCTACAAAATGCTGGTACTGGTTACAGTCAACAATTCCAGTGTAATTAAGCTGCATGGTAACCGGAACTCCCGAAATTTCCCCTTTGAAGATCTGTGAGGAATCTGTTACTGCTTTTAATTCAACTTTTTGACAGAAACAAAGCGCAAAAAGAGGAAATAGCAAAATGATAAATAGTTTTTTCATGGTTGGTTTTGATAGTTTTTAGAGGAAGAAATTGGCGATGGTGTAGATGATCAGGCCGACAAGTCCTCCAACAAGCGTTCCATTGACCCGGATAAACTGCAGGTCTTTTCCCACTTCCAGCTCCAGTTTCTCGCTTAGCTCTTTGCCCTGCCAGTTTCCTACGGTGGAACTGATGAGGTTTCCGAACTGATGGGTGTTTTTAAGAATATATTTATAAGCAGTCACCCGAACCCAATGATCTATCTTATTCTGAAGATTTTCATCCGTTTTTAAATTTTCGGAAAATTCATTCAGGTTTTTAGTGAGGTAGATTTTTAAAGAAGATTGGTCATCCTGTAACTCCTTCATCAGAGTTTTCTTAATGGAAACCCAAATGTCATTAGAGTATTCATCAAGTTTATCATTTTTCAGAAGGCCGTTTTTGATGGTTTTAAATTCATCATCCCATTTCGGATCTTCCTTCAGATCGGTAGAAAAATCATGGATCTTCCGGGTAATCAGATTTCGGATTTCATGGTCAGGATCTTCTTCTATCTCCCTGAAAAAATCTGAAAGTCCACTGGCAATTTTATCTGCAATTTTATTGTCAACAAAAGAAGGAATGAATGAATAACTTCCTTTCTGTACGCGTTCTTTGATCATTTCATCATTTTCGATGATATAATCTTTGATCTGCTTGGAAAGATTGGTAACGATTCTCTGGTGGTCATTTTTTTCCAGGATATAATTGATACCATTTCCCACCACCTTATTAAGCTTGATATCATCCGTCATTTCTGAAACTTTCTTGCTGATAAACTGGCTCACAGAAGTATCATCGAGTTTATTGAGAATATCCAGAACAATATCCGAAAGATTTCTGATCAGGATTTCCTGGCTTTTTTCTTTTCCAAGCCATTCTCCGACGAAATTCGAAATTTTAAGCTTCTGGATATACGGACGAATATTTTGAGGCGAAAGAAAATTACTCACGACAAAACTGCCGAGATTATCTCCCAGCCTCTGTTTGCTGTTTTCGATGAGGTTCGTATGAGGAATAGGAAGCCCAAGCGGATGCCTGAAAAGAGCAGTCACAGCGAACCAGTCTGCTAAGGCTCCAACCATTGCTGCCTCGGAAAAAGCCCTCACATAGCCAAGCCAATGAGATGGATTCGACTTCTGAAGTAGGGTGGTGGCAATAAAAATAACGGCCATCAGGACAAATAATCCGGTGGCAAACATTTTATATTTTCTCAGCCGTTTTCTTTTCGCTTCGTCATTCATATTCTCAAATTTACTAAATTTGGTAATGAAACCATCATTATAACTGGGATGGAATTCAGGACTAAAATGTACAATGAAATTTTTAGTTTTCATCATATTATTAACCCTTTTTGCAGGCATGTCTGCAGAACCCCCAATCTATTAAAACCTTTCCTATGGAAAATAAAGAAGCAAAAAATAATCCATACTATTCCAGAACCGCTACTTCAAAACTTGATGTTTCTAATGATGAATGGAAAAAGATCCTTACCCCGGATTTATATGCTATTGCCAGAGAGGCTGCTACAGAAAGAGCGTTTACCGGAAAGTATAATGAATTTGATGAAACCGGTGATTATTATTGTGCTGTCTGCGGGAATCATCTTTTCCGTTCTACTTCAAAATTTGCGAGCAGCTGCGGATGGCCAAGCTTTTTCGAGGCAGACAAAGAAGGTGTTTATTACAAGAGAGACACTGCGTATGGAATGGAAAGAGTGGAAGTGCTTTGCAAACGGTGTGACTCCCATCTCGGACATGTTTTTGATGATGGCCCGAAACCTACGGGGCTGCGGTATTGTATGAATTCTGTAAGCCTGGAATTTGTTCCGGATTAGCCAAAAAATACAGCTTTAATTCACAAAATCAGGACGTTAAAGTTTCTTAAATTCAGTTAAACTTTGTGGACTTATAAGTGTCTGGTAATTATGTTTTTATAATTTTGCCTCACTAATTTGGAATTTAATATTATTGAATGAAAGGAATTTATAGTGTATTAGGCCTGGTGTATATGGTCACGACTTCATTCTATCTTTCGCCGGGAAAGGCAGTAAAGAATGAGAATGTCAATACAGCAAAAATTGTAAAAGTAGCAGACACGAAATCTGAGAAGACCGCTGGTACAGCATCTTCGTCAGAAGAATTGTACAAATCAATTCCATTTGACCCTGAACATGAACTGAATTACGAAGTTTTCGCAAAAGCATTGACAGGTTTTGAAAATTTAAAAAAAGCAGGATTGCTGAACCAAGACTCGCATTTATTGACTATCTGCGATTTTTCTATGTCTTCGAATACAAAAAGACTTTGGGTGATTGATACCAATGAGAAAAAGGTACTGTTCAATTCACTGGTAGCACACGGAAAAAATACAGGCGAAGAATTTGCGTCGAATTTTTCTAATACGGAAAGTTCGCTGCAGAGCAGCTTAGGATTTTATATCACAGATGCTACTTACCAGGGAGACAACGGATATTCTTTGAAATTGTTGGGGATGGATAAAGGTTTTAATGATGCCGCCTACAGAAGAGCTATCGTGATGCACGGAGCAGATTATGTAAGCGACGAGTTTGCATCCATGCACAAAAGAATCGGAAGAAGCTGGGGATGTCCAGCCGTTCCGAAAGCATTAACGCAGCCAATCATTAATACCATAAAAGGGCGAAATTGCCTTTTTATTTATTATCCCGATCAGAAATACCTTTCTTCTTCGGAATGGCTGAGGTCTTAATTCAGAGTAATTATTGTATAAAAATAGTATAATTTGAAAAGCACAAGTGATTCTGTTCCTGCCGTAAGGCTCGTGAATAGTCCTGATGGGACCAGTAATTTCGAAATAGGAAGAATTCCTACTTTGAAGCAGATGAACACAAACGCTTTTTGGATAAGTACGACCACTGAAGAGTGGGAAAAAGAGGTGCACACTGCCCCACGAAAGCAATATGTGGTAACGCTGAAAGGCAAGATCAGGTTTAAAGTGAGTAATGGTTCCACATTCCTTATCGAACCGGGAATTATCCTTTTAGCAGAAGATGTAGAAGGCGAGGGGCACAGTTGGGAAATAGAAGAAGGTGAACAATGGGAAAGGTTATATATTCCAATTGCAGACAATGCGGATGATTTTTTTTATACAGGATTCTGAGTAAAAGATCTGTCATTTAAGAAAGTAATAAATTTCTTAAAAAAAGAATGAAAGGCAAAAAGCAGTCAATTTTGACTGCTTTTGTTGTTATTTAACCTGAATTTGGGTTACTGATTTTGGTTTTATCCTTGTCAGGGATAATTAAGCAGATTCTGTTAAACCTGCAAATTAAAAACCATTCAATTAACCGTTGAATTTTTTAAAAACCAAACTCGCATTATGTCCTCCAAATCCAAAGGCATTGCTTAACGCGAAATTAATATCCTTTTCTTTAGCTTCCCCAAAAACGATATTTACATCTTTCGGAATACTTTCATCAATATGATGAAGATTGATAGTAGGAGGGATAATTCCTTTTTCCACAGCCTTGATAGAAAGGATGGCTTCTGCGGCGCCGGCAGCACCCAGTAAATGCCCTGTCATGGATTTTGTAGCACTGATATCGAGATTTTTATTTCCTCCGAATAATGTACTGATCGCTTTCAGCTCTACCAGATCTCCAAGCGGAGTGGAAGTAGCGTGAGGGTTCAGATAATCAAGATCTTCAATATTGGCACCAGCTTCTTTCATAGCCAGCTGCATGGCTTTAATGGCACTGACTCCCTCCGGATGAGGTGCAGTCATATGATACGCATCTGCGGTCATAGCAGCACCAGCAAGTTCAGCATAAATTTTGGCTCCTCTTGCTTTGGCATGCTCATACTCTTCAAGGATCAAAGCGCCGGCACCTTCACCCATGACAAAACCGTCTCTGTCCGCATCATACGGACGGCTTGCTGTAGCGAAATCATCATTTCTGGTGGACATTGCTTTCATAACCGAGAAACCACCCACAGAAGCAGGCGTAATAGCTGCTTCAGAACCGCCGCTCACAATCACTTTAGCTTTTCCAAGACGGATATAGTTGAACGCATCCATTAATGCAGTGTTTCCTGTTGCACAGGCTGAAATGGTTGTATAATTGATTCCTTGGAGTCCGAATTTCATAGAGATCATTCCTGAAGCCATATTGGCAATAAATTTAGGAACAAAGAAAGGATTGAATTTTGGCGTTCCGTCTCCGTCTGCAAAATTCATAACCTCAGTTTCAAATGTGATCATGCCGCCTTGTCCGGTTCCCCAGATCACGCCCGTATCGAATGGGTCCATTTTCTCGAATTCGAGCCCCGAATCCTGAATTGCTTCTGTAGAAGCATACATTGCATATTGTGAAAATAGGTCACTTCTTTTTATTTCATTATGGGTCAGGTATACTTTCGGATCAAAGTTTTTCACTTCACAGGCGAAGTGCACTTTAAATTTCTCTGAATCAAAATGGGTAATTATACCTGCTCCACTTACACCGTTAATGCTATTTTGCCAAAAATCTTCGACATTGTTCCCCAAAGGCGTTACCGCGCCCAGTCCTGTAATGACAACTCTTTTCATACTTAGTTATTAATTTTGAATAGATTAGAGGTTCCCCTGGCAATCAGTCTTGTTTTGTCTGCGTTCCATATTTCGCATTGTGCATTGACAAACTGCCTGCCTCTTTTTATAATTTTCGTTTCGGCTACAATATTATCATTTTCTTTTGCAGTTGAAAAATAATCGATCACATTATTGATGGTCGTTATGAAAGAATTTTCGTTCAGGGAGAACATTGTGGCTCCAATAATGTCGTCAACGATGGCTGCAGTGACACCGCCATGAA
Source organism: Chryseobacterium lathyri (assembly GCF_019970085.1). Lineage (NCBI taxonomy): Bacteria > Pseudomonadati > Bacteroidota > Flavobacteriia > Flavobacteriales > Weeksellaceae > Chryseobacterium > Chryseobacterium lathyri. The sequence goes on from NZ_JAHXYG010000001.1 coordinate 679,306, forward strand.
GGTTTCCGATCGGGTTAAGCCATTCCGGTCTCACGGTATATTGGAATTCAAGATGTCCTTCTTCTGCAGAAACTACAATAGGGTTGAGCCATTTCATAAACGGAGATGGCGATTGGTCAAATTCCTTTCCAATGAATTGCTGCAGTTGTGTTAATCTGTCCATATTTTTCTTTTTACTTTTCTAAAATCATAGTTACACCCTGTCCGCGCGCAGCACAAATAGAGATGAAGCCTTTCCCACTGCCCTTTTCGTGAAGGAGTTTTGCTAAGGTACCGATTATTCTTCCGCCGGTAGCTGCAAAAGGGTGTGCTACTGCGAGGCTTCCGCCTTTTACATTCAGTTTATCCCTGTCAATTTTCCCCAGTGCTTTTTCCAGTCCGAATTTTTTAGCAAGATCATCATTTTCCCATATCTTGATGGTGGCAAGGACCTGTGCGGCAAAAGCTTCATGAATTTCATAATAATCAAAATCTTCCAGACTCATTCCTGCCTTTTTAAGCATTCTGTCTGCTGCAAAAACAGGGGCAAGAAGTAGATTTTGTTTGTTTTCTACATACTCAATTCCTGCCACTTCTGAGAAAGTAATATAGGCTAAAACAGGAAGACCATTGGCATTGGCCCATTCTTCACTGGCCAGAAGTACAGCAGAAGCACCGTCTGTAAAAGGAGTTGAATTTCCGGCAGTCAGAGTTCCGTTCTCTTTATCAAAAGCAGGCTTCAGCTGTGAAAGTTTTTCAAGGCTGGTATCTCTGCGAAGATTATTGTCTTTATCTAAGCCGAAAGCGGGAATGATCATATCATCAAAAAATCCTTCATCATAAGCTTTGGCCATGTTTCTGTGACTTTTGAATGCCAATTCATCCTGCTCCTCACGGGAAATCTGGTAATATTTTGCTGTAATTTCCGTATGCCCACCCATCACCAGACCGGTTTTCGGTTCCTGTCCTCTGTAAGGAATAGGCATCCAGTCTTTCAACTTTGGACTTAACAGTTGTTTAAGTTTTTTAAATACTGATTTTTCTTTATTGGCTTTTAACAAGGCTTTCCTTAATCTCGGTGCGGATTCAAACGGAATATTACTCATTGCTTCAACGCCACAGGCAATTCCACTTTCTATCTGTCCCAACGCAATTTTATTTCCAATGTATACGGCTGCCTCAATTCCGGTATCACAGGCTTGCTGAAGATCACATGCTGGAGTAGCAGGATCAAGCGCAGTATTCATCACTGTTTCTCTGATGAGGTTGCTTTCTGAAATATGTTTGATAACGGCACCTCCAGCTACCTCGCCTAAGAGTTTTCCCTGTAAATGATATTTGTTAATCAGTCCGTTGAGAGACGCTTCCAGAAGCTCCTGGTTATCCAGGTCTGCATAGGCTGTATTAATTCTGGCAAAAGGAATTCTGCTGTATCCTACAATGGCCACTTTTTTTGTTTCCATATTGAAAAGTTTTATGATGGAAGTATTTTTAGCTCTTTATCGATCATGAATAATATTCTGTCTAAAGCCAGGTTTAAGTATTTTTCATCTTCTGTTGTTTTAGAAAGAAGAATTCCGCCCTCAATGAGCATAATAAATAGTGACCCGTATGCGTCAGCATCGATATCCGGCTGTATTTCTCCTGTTTTCTGCCCCTCAATAATGACGGCTGTTATTTTTTTGATCCAGCCTTCAAACGATTGGGTCACCTGTTTCTTCAGGCTGGGGAAGGTATCATCAGCTTCGGTAGCTGCATTCATCAGAGGGCAGCCCCCATTTTCAAAGACTGCTTTCCAGTTTTTACGGTAAAAACTAACAAAAGCATTTAACTTATCAATCGTAGTTGGAAATTCCTCTCCTAAAGATCTGGCCATACTTTTAGACAGAAGACTGGAGTTGTATTTGTAAACTTCAAGCGCAACCTGATCCTTATTGTCAAAATTTCCGTAGATGCTACCTTTGGTAAGGCCCGTAGCTTCCGTAATGTCAGATAAAGATGTAGACAGATAACCCTTGGTATTGAACAAAGAAGCTGTTTTCTCAATAATAAACTGTTTGGTCTTTTCTGCTTTTGACATTTTAAGTATTTAGTGTACTGCAAATATACATAAAATATACCAATCGGTATATTTTGTTTTAAAATTGTGTACTTTACTTCAAATATGCTCCTGAAAAGGCTCTGCCATAAAAGGAACAAAAGTTTTAAGATACTTAAGTTAATCTGAAGTTTAAAATCATTGTGCTAAAGAAGATCACTTAAGTTTTTTGAAAATCTTTGATTTTCATGATCTATTGGAGTCTAATAAAAAATCTGTATAATCTGTGTGATCTGTGGGAACACTTTTCTGCTTAATTTGAGAATTTCAGATAAAATGTTTTCACCAAAAAAATAAACCATTAAGATCTTTTAAGCAGTAAGATTAATCAAGGATCCGCCAGCGGATAAAAGCAATTTACTTAAAAATATTGTTTGATATTCTTAACCTTCGTTAATCACTTAAAAAAATCTTAATGGTTCAATAAGAATTTTGCTGTTATTGAGCTAAAGTAGCACTCAAAGTAATTTCGAAATTGAAAGCTGCACTTACAGGACAACCTTCTTCTGCAATTTTAGCATATTTTTGGAATTCCTCTTCTGAAAGTCCCGGAACTTTTGCGGTAAGAGTCAGTTCAGATTTTGTGATTTTTCCAACGCTTGGATCTAGGGTGATCACAGAGGTTGTTTTTAATTCTTCAGGAGTAAAACCAGCCTGGGAAAGCTCGGCACTTAGTTTCATGGTAAAACATCCTGCATGTGCTGCCGCCAATAATTCTTCGGGATTTGTCCCTACTCCGTCTGCGAAACGGCTGTTGAAAGAATACTGGGTCTCGTTTAAAGTTGTGCTTTGAGTAGTTAAGTGTCCTTTACCTTCTTTGATGTTACCGTTCCAAACGGCTGTTGCGTTACGTCTCATAATGTTTGTTTTGTTGTTGTTTTAATATGTTGTTTTGATGATACAAAGATAGAGCGGTTGTAAACCGGAATCAATGGATAAAAAGCCTTAAAAATTGTACTTTTTTCCCGATAAGTAATTTTTGAAACTTTATCATGATAAAATCTATACTACATTCATAGTCCGAAATTAAAAAGTATTTTAAATGTCATATCTGAATTAAGTTCTACTGATGGCTTTGGATTTTATAGTGGCTTCTAAAAATAACCGTCGCCTCATATAATTTAGCTAAAGATACAAAAAGGCGTTTTGAAATTATCAATAGAATGCATCTATTATTTAAAAGCATTATTGTTATTTATAATAGACATTAATTTAAATTCTAATTTGCTGTTTTTATTAAAAATAAAGAAAAAATAAAAATTATATATTAATTGATTGGTTTTTTATCAAATTTGTAAAAAGTTCTGTATTGAATAATAACTTTAATTTTTTCAAAGATTAGATGAGCAAGCTAGAAAATATTTTGAGAGAAATAACTCCATTATCTCCCGAGGACAGCTTTCTTGTGTTTGACCGGATAAAGGCTTCTTTTGATTTTCCGTATCATTATCATCCGGAGATCGAGATCAATTTTATCAGCAAAGGAAAGGGATACCGCCGTATGATCGGTGATCACACAGGGGAGATTGGCGATATCGAACTGGTGTTGGTGGGTCCAAACCTTCCGCACTGCTGGGCCAATCATAAATGCAAAAACAGGAAAACCCATGAAATCACAGTGCAGTTCAATCAGGATTTTTTTAATCAGTCCATGATGGATAAAAATATCCTGAAACCTATCAGCAACCTGATGAAGGACTCCATCCGGGGCATTTTATTTTCTCAGGAAACAGCAGAAAAGCTTAAAGACTCTTTTTTCAACTTATCCAAAATGAACAGTTTTGAATCTTTTATTGAGATCATGAAAATTCTTAATGAACTGGCCATTGCCGAAGACAAGACATTGTTATCTTCTTACAGTATAGAGCTTGAAACCTTTGCCGATAATGATAAAATGAAGATAGTTCATGATTTTGTGCATAAGAATTTTGAAAGCAAAATAACACTCCATGATGCTGCATCACTTATCAATATGAGCAGCGTAACCTTCAACAGGTTCATCAAGAAAAGAACAGGCAAAACCTTTGTGAATTATCTGAATGAAATCAGGATCAGCTATGCGGCAAGATGGCTCATGGAGAAAAATCTGACGGTTTTTGAGACTGCATTTGAAGCCGGTTTTAATAATATCGCCAATTTTAATAAAGTTTTCAAGTCTATTAAAAAAACAACCCCTACAGAGTTTAAAGAGCTTTTTAAAGGAGTGAAAAAAATCGAGTAATCCTTTTTATTAAATAAATACATTTTAATCATAAGATCCGGATAGTTGTATCCGGATTTTTTGATGTAATCAAATGTATTTTAATCAAAATATGCTGAAAAAGCACTACATCTTAATTATAAATAATAAGTCTGATATCTACTTACCATACTGTAAATCAGGGTGTAATTTCGGTTTAACAAAAACGTATGAAAAAATAATATCGTTTTATGATAAAATAGCATTATATCTGACTGTGAACAAAATTTAGATTTGTTAATGTGAATTAAATCTTAACAAAACTTTAATTATTTGATGCGAATAGGATATAATGTTGCAGAAAAATGAAGATAAATCCTGTTTTAAAATCTAAACAATATTTAAGGCAATGTAGTTGATTCTCAAATAAATCTTAATAAAACTAACCTTATGAGAAAAACTGTTATACCGGTTTTATTAGCTATTTCTTTATCTGCCTACGCACAGGAAACAAAACAGGCAGATACTGCTAAAACAACCAAAATTGAAGAAGTGGTGGTGACCTCTTTGGGGATTAAAAGGCAGGCTCGCTCCCTTACTTACTCTAGCCAGCAAATAGGAGGAGATGAACTTACAGAAGTAAAAACGCCTAATCTTTTAAACTCTATTAACGGGAAAGTTTCCAATGTACAGATTAATAAAACCAATGGTGGTGTCGGAGGTTCCGTAAGAATCACTATGAGAGGTGACAAATCCACAAGAAATAGCCAACCTTTGTATGTTATTGATGGAGTTCCTATCGTCAATAATACAGGTATTACAGGAACAGGAGGTCCAAACGTAGATTATTTTTCAGGAATGCCAGACACTGGAGATGTTTTAAGTACAATAAATCCTGAAGATATAGAAAGCATCAACTTCTTGAAGGGTGCTTCTGCGGCGGCCTTGTATGGATCGCAAGGAAGTAATGGTGCAGTTTTGATTGTGACGAAAAAAGGAGTTGCAGGAAGGAGCAGTATTTCGTTTTCATCCAGCATTACTTTCGATGATGTTTACAATTTACCAAAATTACAAAACAGTTATTTACAGTCAACCCCTTATAATGCGGCTACCGGAGCTACAGGTACTTATGATAGCTGGGGCGCAAAAGGAGCTTCTAAAGACTATGTGAAAAATTTTTTCGATACGGGAATTACAAGGATCAATAGTTTGAGTTTCCAGGCAGGGAATGAAAAAACAACTAATTTTTTCTCATTGGGTAGTACTAATAATACCGGTGTAATCCCAACTTCTACATTTGATCAATATAATATTAACTATAGAAATTCCAGTAAATTTCTTAACGATAAACTGACATTGGATGCCAACGTAATGGCTTCTTTGCAGGATTCTAAAAATAGATTAACACCGGGTTCTTACTTCTCGCCAATTAGTAATTTATATTGGTTGCCAAGAGGAATCGATTTTGATCAATTCAGTGAAGATAACTATACCTATTTTAACAATACTCGTTTTTTACCCGCACAAAACTGGTGGGCAATCAGGCCGGATGGTGGTTTTGAGGATAGTGAGACCCAAAATCCTTATTGGATTCTCAACAAAAATCCTGTTACGACCAAAAATAAAAATTTCTACGGATCTGCAAGTTTAAGTTATGCCTTAAACAGCTGGTTAACTGCAAAATTAAGAGGAAATTATAATTATTATAATTCTGACACACAGCGTAATATTTATGCGTTTTCTAATAATACTGTGAGTGGTATCAATGGAAAATTATCAAAAAACACCATTGAGAAAACCACAACGTATAGTGACTTTATCTTAGCGGGTAGCCCAAAAATCAGTGATAATTTAAGTTTTGATTTTACGGTTGGAACAAGTATTTCTGATCTTAAATATACAATTACCAATATAGAAAACAACAGATTATTTACTGCCAATCTTTTTACTTTAAATAACCTTGCTTGGAATGGTGAGGGGAATGGCTACAAAATTGACACCCCACATCGACAAGATCAGTCGGTTTTTGCGAGTGCCAATTTTGGATACAAAAGATTATTGTATTTAGATCTTACGTATAGAGTCGATTGGTCTTCTACATTATCAAAAGCCCCTAAAAATAATTTTGATTATTATTCCGCAGGTCTTAACTCTATTTTAAGTGATGTTTTCAAGCTTCCTGAAGCTATTAACTTTTGGAAAGTAAGAGCATCATACGCAACTGTGGGGAATGCTTTAGATCCTACATCTACCAACCCACAACCTATTTTTAATGGTGGTGTAATTACAGGATCTTATAGCTCAGCACCTGTTGATATTGTAAACTTTCCACAATTTGCCTATCTGTTTCCACAACCGGAAATGAATAAAACGTTTGAAGCGGGAACAGAATTCAGGTTGTTTAATAATAGATTGAGTTTCGATTTTACGTACTATAATTCAAATGTATCCAATCAATATCTAAAAAATGTAAGTACAGGAGGCAGTATATATGGTACCAATCTGGCAGGAATTGACATCAGTGCAGGAAAAATTCAGAATACTGGTTTCGAATCCAGTTTGTCTTACAAAGTATTGGATTCTAAGAAATTTGGTTGGACGGTTGCTGTAAATGCTTCTGCAAATAAAAATAAAATAAAAGAAGTATTCCCAATCGGTTTCTATACAGGAAGTGGTGATGTAAAACCGTTTTTCTTGACTGGTGGTGGCTACAACGGAATTAAAGTAGGTGGTTCTTTCGGAGATATTTACGGAACTGCTTTCTTGAGAGATGCACAAGGAAGGATTGTAGTTACTGCAGAAGGAGTTCCGCAATTGGCTGCAGACAGACAAACGTATTTAGGGAATCCCAATCCTAAATTTATGTTAGGTTTTAATAACACATTTAATATCGGGAAAGTAAATATTAATTTCCTGATTGATGGTAAATTCGGGGGTAAAGTACTGGGGATTACACAGGCTTTGAATGACAAAAAAGGAGTAAGCCAAGTTTCTGCAGATGCCCGAGACAATGGAGGTGTTTCTATTGCCAATGCAGCCTATGCAAATGGAACGACATACACAGGAAAAACGGATGCAAGAGCATATTATGATGTAGTCGGAGGTTCAGGAGGCATTAATGAAGCGTATATGTATAATGCAACAAATGTAAGATTAAGACAGGCTTCTATTTCTTATCAATTCAGTATAAACGGTAAATATTTCAAAGATGCAACGCTAAGCTTGATTGGAACCAATTTATTCTTCCTATACAACAAAGCGCCATTCGATCCGGAACAGGTATCCGGTGTAAACCCGGGTGGAGTTGGGGTAGATATTCTTGGTATGCCGGTTACCCGTTCGATAGGTTTCTCAGTAAAAGCAAACTTTTAATACAATAATAATGAAAAATAAATATTTTAAAATATTAATGTTAGGTACAATAGGACTTTTACCCTTATTAAACTGTACCGGCAATTTTGAAGAAATAGATTCTGAATACAATGGGGTTTATGACGAGCAGCTTTTGGCAGATTTCGCGTTGCTTACCAATCCTTTAAGACAGATACAAAGCAATTTGCAAAATCCTCAAAACTGGATTTATCAATTGCAAACTAATTTAAATGCAGATATGTACAGTGGTTTTTTCAGTACAGCAACCCGTTATAATGGAGGAATAAACAATACCACATATTTTATGATGGATGGCTGGAACGAAAGAATTATGCTCAATCAATTGGAAGATGTTAATCAGCAATACAAAAATTTCAAGTTAAACGCTCCGAAATATTATCCGGGAATAGATTTTTCTCAATCTTTAGCAGTTCTTAATATTTCAAGAATTTTGGCAGCACAAAAAGTTTCAGATGCTCACGGGCCGGTAATTTATAGCAAATTTGAAACACCCGGAGCCAATGGTATTACAGATTTTGACTCTCAACAAGATGCTTATAATCATTTCGTTACCGATCTTAATGCAGCGATTGTTGCATTACAAAAACCAATTGGAGTAGAAGATAAAGCGGTAATTTCTAAATCAGACCTGGTTTTTGGGGGAAATACTGCTAATTGGGCAAAGCTGGCCAACTCTCTGAAACTGAGATATGCCATCAGAATCAGCTATGCAGATCCTGCAAAAGCAAAACAATATGCAGAAGAAGCACTTGCGTCATCTGCTGGATTAATCGATGATACTTCAGAAAATGCTTTGGTTTCTTATGGAAAGGCTTCTCCATTGTTTGATATTATTTATTCTTGGGGTGATTGTAAAATCGGAGCCCCTCTGATGGCATACATGAATGGTTATAATGATCCGAGAATTTCCTTATATGCACAGCCTGCAACCGATGCAGGTGTATTAAACCAATATGTGGGAGTAAGGCAAGGTGTGGATTTGAGTCCGGGTTACGGAAGCTACTCAAAGGCAGCTGCGATCTCTGCTAATGGAGATTACTTTTCTGGCTCCAATGGTAAAAACAAAATTTTTACTGCTGCTGAAGCATGGTTCTTGAAAGCAGAAGCTGCTATAAGAGGCTATGCAGGTGCTGGTGATGCAGGAACCAATTATAACAAAGGAATTTCTGTGTCTTTAGAAGAGTGGGGAAAGGCTGGAGGCTATGATGCTTATGTAAATAATTCTACCTCTACAGAAGCCCCTTATATAGATCCCAAAAATCATTCTAACGATATTTTGCCGGGAAACCCACAGCTAAGTACCATTACCATAAAATGGAATGCCACAGATTCTTTTGAAAGAAAATTAGAAAGAATTATGACCCAGAAATGGATTGCGCTTTATCCTGATGGTGCAGAAGCATGGGCAGAACAAAGAAGAACGGGTTATCCAATCATCTTCAAAAATGTATTGAATGATAGCCAGGGAACGATAAGCACTGATGCTATGATCAGAAGAATCCCTATCCCATCAAAATACCGTAACAGTACTTTGAACTATGCACAAGCTGTCCAATTACTGGGAGGCCCCGATACAGGTGGAACCAGGTTATGGTGGGATAAAAAGTAATAATTTTAAGCAGATCAATTATAAAGATAAAGAGGCCGTCTCAAAAGTTAGATTTAATTTTTTCATTTCGGCAGGAGAAATATCGGATAAACACTTGTTTTAAAGATTCTTCAATTTTAGTTTCGTTTCAATTCGGAATGATGCTTTTGAGAGGCCTTCTTTTCTTTACTATTTTATTTGAATATGGGAAACAATAAGTCTGAAACTCGCTCAGTAAAACCGATCCTCTGGATCTCTACATTATATTTTGCAATGGGAATACCCTTTGTGACCATTAATGCGGTTTCCGGAATTATGTACAAGGATATGGGTGTTTCAGATTCCAAGATTACATTCTGGACAGCGCTTATTATGTTTTCCTGGACATTAAAACCTCTATGGAGTCCTTTTCTTGAGATCTATAAAACAAAAAAGTTCTTTGTTGTTGCAACTCAGTTTGCCATAGGAATTCTGTTCGCTTTGGTTGCATTAACGCTTCCTCTGCCGGATTTTTTCAAATATAGCATTGCTCTTTTTGCGGTCGTTGCATTCTGCGGAGCCACACATGACATTGCTGCAGACGGGACCTATATCAATTTTTTAACGAACAAAGAGCAAGCAAAATATATCGGATGGCAGGGCGCTTTTTACAATCTGGCCAAAATCATAAGCAGCGGAGTTCTGGTTTATTTCGCGGGAGTTTTGGAGAAAACCAAAGGAGTCACCAATGCCTGGATGATCATCATGGGAATTTATGGTCTTTTGTTTTTTGCCCTGGCTTTGTACCATTATGCTGTTTTACCGAAAGAAAATAAGCAGGAAAAAGAAACCAGAAAAGCAGGAAATGTCCGTAAAGAGCTTTGGGAGGTGATCATCTCTTTCTTCAAAAAGAAAAATATCATGTGGGCGGTACTGTTTATTATCCTGTATCGTTTTGCAGAAGGATTTGCGATAAAAATCGCTCCCCTGTTTTTTAAAGCTCCGAGAACTTCAGGAGGTCTTGGATTATCCACATCGGATATTGGGCTTATTTATGGGACCTATGGTTCTGCAGCCTTTATTTTGGGATCTGTGTTGGCAGGCTACTTTATCGCAGCCAGAGGATTGAAAAAATCTTTAATCTGGTTATGCTCAGCCTTTAATATTCCATTTATAGTTTATGCACTACTGGCCTATTTCCAGCCGGCAGAACTTCTTCCGGTAGGAATTGCAGTTGTAGTCGAATATTTTGGCTACGGATTCGGTTTTGTAGGACTCATGCTTTACATCATGCAGCAGATCGCACCAGGTGAACATAAAACGGCTCACTATGCTTTTGCAACCGGGATTATGAATCTTGGGGTAATGATTCCCGGAATGTTCAGCGGGATGATCAGTGATTGGGTAGGTTACAAAATGTTTTTTATCTGGGTACTTATTGCTACCATACCTGCTTTTGTCGTGACCCTTTTGGTTCCGTTTTCATATCCTGAAAAACTAAAAGAACACTAAATCATTTTATTAAATACATTAAATAAAAAAGTAAAAATACTTTATGACATTTCAACCAGCAAAGATCCCTTGGCAGGATCGTCCGGAAGAGAGCCGGGATATCATGTGGCGTTACTCTGCAAATCCGATTATCAACAGATATGCAATACCTACGTCCAACAGCATTTTTAACAGTGCGGTGGTTCCTTTTGAAGATGGATTCGCAGGAGTTTTCCGTTGCGATAACAAAGCAGTGCAGATGAATATTTTTGCAGGTTTCAGTAAAGATGGGATCAATTGGGAGATCAATCATGACCCGATTGATATGAAAGCCGGAAATACAGAAATGATAGAATCGGATTATAAATACGATCCCCGTGTTGCCTTTATAGAAGACCGATACTGGATCACGTGGTGTAACGGATACCATGGACCGACTATCGGAATAGCCTATACTTTTGATTTTAAAGAATTCTTTCAGTGTGAAAATGCATTCCTTCCTTTCAACAGAAACGGAGTTCTTTTCCCTGAGAAAATAAACGGTAAATATGCCATGCTGAGCAGACCGAGTGATAACGGGCATACGCCTTTCGGAGATATCTATATCAGCTACAGCCCGGATATGAAATACTGGGGCGAGCACCGTTGCGTGATGAAAGTAGCACCGTTTGAAGACAGTGCATGGCAATGTACAAAAATAGGGGCAGGACCTGTTCCGATTAAAACGGATGAAGGGTGGCTGCTTTTTTATCACGGAGTGATCAATACCTGCAGAGGGTTCCGTTATTCTATGGGAGCATCACTGCTTGATCTTGAAGATCCGTCAAAAGTATTATACAGAACGAAACCTTATTTACTGGCTCCGGCAGAATTGTATGAACTTACGGGAGATATTCCGAATGTAGTTTTCCCGTGTGCAGCCCTTTCAGAAGGAGATAAGGTAACTGTATATTATGGGGCAGCGGATACCGTTGTGGCCATTGCGTTTGGATATATTTCTGAAATTATTGATTTTATGAAAAAGAATTCGCTGTAAGCGGATTCAAAATATAAATAATATACCGGTCACTGCTTGTTGAAATCATTGTTTCGGTTTTTATATTGTTAAATAAACTCCTATCTTGAGAAATTTTTAAGATTTCCCTATTATGATTATGAAAAAAGAACTGCTTATATTTTTATCAATGATCCTGTTTTCTCATGTGGGAAATGCCCAGCAACGGAAGGATGATGTTCTTTCATGGGTAGATCCTTTCATAGGAACAGGAGGACACGGCCATACATTTCCCGGAGCGACTACACCTTTTGGAATGATCCAGCTCAGTCCGGATCAGAATACTAAAAGCGGCGATTGGGACTGGTGTTCGGGATACCATTACAGCAGTAAAACCATTATGGGATTCAGTCATAATCATCTCAGCGGAACAGGTTGGGCAGATCTTGGAGATATTTTAGTGATGCCAACCGTCGGGAAAATAAAGATGCTTCCAGGTTCTGAGGACAAACCGGAAAGTGGCTACCGGTCGACATTCAGTCACGACAAAGAAACGGCTTCACCGGGATATTATTCCGTGATGTTGGACAGCTACGGAATTAAAGCCGAGCTGACCGCTTCTCCGAGAGTAGGTTTCCATAAATATACCTTCCCAAAGAGAGAAGAATCCAATGTCATCATTGATCCTACCAATAAAATTTTCGGGAATATTTACCATACGCTGGTAAGCATAGAAGGAAACAATAAGATCAAAGGATACTGCTACAGCAACGGCTGGGGTGGAAAACGTTTTGCTTATTTCGTGATGGAATTTTCAAAACCTTTTAAATCCTATGGAACTTATTCTGAAGGAAAAATAAAAGAGAACGAAAAAATAGCGCTTGCTAAAGATGCCAAAGCTTTCGTGAGATTTTCAACTGAGGAAAATGAAAGTATAGAGGTTAAAGTCTCCTTATCTCCTGTAAGTACGGAAGGTGCCCAGGAAAACTTTGATGCCGAAGCTAAGAATGTGAATTTTGCACAGGCTAAAGAAACGGCTCAGAATACCTGGAGAGATCTAATCAACAGATTCCAGGTGACCGGCGGTACGGACGACCAGAGAAAAATCTTCTATACCGGAGTGTACCACACCTTTATCGCCCCTAATCTGTATATGGATACCAACGGAGATTATGTGGCCGCTCAGGAAAATATGAATACCAAATCGTTTACGAACTACAGCACCTATTCCTATTGGGACGGTTTCAGAGCAACCCATCCTTTGCTGACCATTATGGATCAGAAACATACAAAAGAATTTGCCAACTCGCTGATCAGCAGGTATACAGACCGCAAAGATCACATGCCAATCTGGGAACTTTGTGGTTACGATAATTTTTGCATGCTTGGTTATCACAGTGTATCCGTAATCTGGGATGCCATTTCCAAAGGCGTACCGGGTATTGATCAGGAAAAAGCATTTGCAGCAATGAAAGATGCTTCTTTAACGGATAAAATGAGCAGCAGTGATGGTGGCGGAGGCCTTAATGATTATATCAAATTAGGGTACACACCATCTGAAAACGGTGCTTCAGTTTCTGCAACGCTGGAATACGCGTATGATGACTGGTGCATTCAGCAGCTTGCCGAGAAATTGGGTAAAAAAGAAGAGGCAGAAGTTTATAAGAAACGTTCTATGAATTTCCTGAATACATTCAACAAAGAAAACAACCATTTCTGGCCAAAGCAGAAAAACGGAGAATTCCTACCGGACTTTACTTTAAACGACTGGAAAAAACTACAGCCACACTGGGTTTCCGGAAATATATGGGCGTATGATTTCTTCGTTCCTCACCAGATTGATGAAATGATGAATCTATACGGAGGTAAAAAAGGATTTGAAGAAAAACTGGACAAAACTTTTACCGAAGAGCTTAAAATGATCGGTGAGCAGCACGTGGATATTTCAGGATTCATTGGTTCTCTGGGATTCGGTGATGAGCCGGGACACCATGTTCCATACCTGTACAACTATGCGGGAGCTCCTTACAAAACCCAGAAAATGGTCAAATTCATCCGCGATAATATGTATGCGGCAAAACCGGACGGGATTGTCAATAACGAAGACTGCGGCCAGATGTCTGCATGGTATATTTTCTCATCATTAGGATTCTATCCTGTAACTCCAGGAAAACCAGTATACGCAATCGGAGCACCACAGTTTCCGAAAGTATCTTTAAAGCTGGAAAACGGGAAAACTTTCACGGTGATTGCTGATAAAATTTCCGATAAAAACATCTATGTTCAGAAAATGTTCCTGAATGGGAAAGAATTCAAAAGCTGGGAAATCAATCACAGCGACATTATGAATGGTGGCGAGCTGAAATTTGTAATGGGAAGCAAGCCTGTAAAATAGATCAAACAATAACGAAATATAAAAGTATAATGGAAAGGAGAAAGTTTATAAAGACAAGTGCACTGGCAGGAGCGGGACTGATGTTTACTCAAAATGTTTTCGCAAAAACATTAAGCGTAGAAAATTTCCCTGTAGTCCGCGTTCCGAAAGATAAAAGACATTTTACGAGTGAAGCGGTAGAAAGTGCAATTGAAGCTTTTAAAAAGAAAGTGAAGAATAAAGAGCTGTCGTGGCTTTTTGAAAACTGCTTTCCCAATACTTTAGATACCACCGTTTTTTATAAAGAAATCAATGGAACTCCGGATACTTACGTTATTACGGGAGATATTGATGCCATGTGGCTTCGCGATAGTTCTGCACAGGTTTTTCCATACCTGCAGTTCTCAAAAAAGGATGAAAAACTTCATAAGCTGATCTCCGGGGTTATTCATAAACAGACAGAATTCATCCTTAAAGATCCTTATGCCAATGCTTTCTATAACGACGAAAATAAAATAAGCAAGTGGAAAGAATACGATCACACAGATATGAAACCCGGCACCCACGAAAGAAAATGGGAGATCGACTCATTATGCTATCCAATCCGTTTGGCTTACCACTTCTGGAAGACGACGGGAGATACAAAACCCTTTGATAACAACTGGCTGCAGGGAATCAAGCTTACTTTGCAAACCTTTACAGAGCAGCAGAGAAAAACAGATCTGGGACCCTATAAATTTGAACGTACAACAGCCTGGGCAACAGACGGAATTCCAATGGGCGGTTACGGCTATCCGACAAAACCTGTAGGATTGATCAATTCTATGTTCCGTCCGAGTGATGATGCTACCATCTATGCTTTCCTTATCCCTTCTAATTTATTTGCAGTCGTGAGTTTACGTCAGGCAGCGGAAATGGTTTCACAGATCAAAAATGAAAAAATGTTAGCCCAGCAGCTAAATAGCCTGGCTGATGAGGTAGACGCCGCCATCAAGAAGTACGGAATCTACGATCACCCTCAATATGGAAAGATTTATGCGTTCGAAACGAATGGATTCGGGAGTTATAATTTAATGGATGATGCCAACTGTCCAAGCCTTCTGGGCCTTCCTTATCTGGGCGCTGTAAAAGCTGATGATCCGGTTTATGTAAATACCAGAAATTATGTTTGGTCACAGGATAATCCGTTCTTTTTCAAAGGAAAACTGGCAGAAGGAATCGGCGGTCCGCACATCGGTCTTGATATGATCTGGCCGATGAGTATCATCATGAAAGCGCTTACTTCCAATGACAAGAAGGAAATAAAATGGTGTATAGAAACCCTGCAGAAAACTCATGGAGGAACAGGATTTATGCATGAATCCTTCCACAAGGATAACGATAAGAAATTTACCAGGGAATGGTTTGCCTGGGCCAATACATTGTTTGGAGAACTATTATGGAAAACTTTTAACGAGAATCCTGACCTGCTGACTTAAGGTTGTTCCCGTATAAAACAAAATACAAAACGTAATGGAAAAGAACAAAACTTTTACGCCCGTAGAACAGTCATTTTTAAATGATGTTCCACACAACAATAAGGTAAATGTTCCCTATATCGTTGTAGATAACTTTCCGAATTTAGGGATGCTTACAGCCCTGCGCTTTCTGGAGTGGGTTCATGAAAACCCGGCAGGAGTCATCAGTCTTCCCACGGGTAAAACGCCGGAATATTTTATTTTCTGGACCCAACATATTCTTGAAAACTGGGACAACGAAAGCATCCTTGAACTGAGGAAGAAACATGGATTGATGTTTCAGGATAAACCCTCACTGGCAGAACTTTATTTTGTTCAGATTGATGAATTTTATCCTATACAGTCATCACAGGCGAATAGCTTTTATCATTACGTCAACAAATATTATATTGAAGGTTTTGGACTGAAACGTGAAAATGCACTGCTCATCAATTCCAATGAAATTCCTTTAGCAGAAGGCAAGGGTTTTGAAGAAATTTTCCCGGATCATAAAGTAAACCTTGAGCTGAGATACCGCGAAGCCCGGAATCCTCAGGAAAAACTACAGAAAGAATCTATTTTTTTAATTGATAACTGGTGCTCGGAATATGAGCAGAAGATCCGTGGATTAGGTGGAATAGGTTTTTTTCTGGGCGGAATAGGTCCCGATGGCCATATCGCTTTCAATATCAAAGGTTCCGATCCTTACTCTACCACACGGCTTACATCAACCAATTTTGAAACCCAGGCTGTTGCAGCAGGAGATCTCGGAGGGATTGAAATTTCAAAGGAAAGGCTGGTGATCACCATTGGTCTGGAAACCATTACCCATAACAAAGATGCCGTAGCTATTATTTTCGCGGCAGGAGAAGCAAAGGCTCCTGTGATAAAAAATGCTCTTGAGCTTCCGCCATCCAATATATATCCGGCCTCTGTTCTTGCAGGGCTCCCGAATGGAAGATTCTATATCACGTTGGGAGCGGCAAGTATGCTGAATGATTATATTGATGATTACTACCGTTCCGGCAGCTGGTCACAGGAAAAAACAGACAAAGCCATCATGTCCCTGACTCGGAAGCTGAATAAATATGCGGAACATCTAACACTGGATGATCTCAGAGAAGATCAGTATACACAGCTTATTCCCGGCCTTGGCGAACATACCGTTCAATCTGTCATTGATTCCATTAACGGGAAAATTAAAAAAGGAACAGAAAGGCTCAGCAGCGAAGTTTTTTACCATACCGGACCACATCACGATGATATTTCTTTAGGATTGCTGCCTTATATCCACTATCAGTCGCGTAATGAGACCAATGCATCCCATTATTCGGTTCTTACTTCAGGATTTACGGCGGTTACCAATAAGTTTCTGATAAAAATTCTGAATGCCACTCTTTATTTTGTGAAGAAAGACGAAATAGAAATGCTTCAGTACCCCGATTTTTTTGAAGCAGGATATAAAAATAAAAAAGATAAAGACGTCTACCATTACCTGATCAATATTGCCTCCGGAAGTGCTTACGAAAGGTCGAGAGCTGTTTCCCACAGAATGGTAAGGAATATTGTTGAGCTCTGGAATCTCAAAAACAGACAGGATCTGGAAACCAGGATCAGTGAAATCATCACTGCCGTGAATTTTAGCTATGACGGACAAAATCCTGAGCCAAAGATCCAGACCTTAAAAGGAATGATCCGTGAATACGAAGAAGAGCTGGTATGGGCCCACTTCGGAGTGAGAACCAAAAATGTTCATCATCTGAGACTGGGATTTTATACCGGTGCGATTTTTACGGAGAAACCCAATCGGGAAAGAGATGTTATCCCGATCCTCAAACAGCTGCGGGAGATAGATCCTACCGTAATCAGTCTGGCATTTGACCCCGAAGGCAGCGGTCCTGACACCCATTACAAAGTTCTGCAGGCCATAGCCGAAGCTGTAAGGGAATGGGGCAAAGAAAAAGATCTTTCAAATATTAAAATCTGGGGGTACAGAAATGTTTGGTATCAGTTTAATGCAGCGGATGTCACGCATATTTTCCCTGTATCGCTGAATGCCATGAGTACGATGGATGAAAGCTTTACCAACAGCTACATGAGCCAGGTGGATGCTTCATTCCCGAGTTACCGTTACGATGGAAAATTCAGTCACCTTTCCATTCAGACCTGGGTGGAGCAACTGAAAGATGTTCAGCTGGTTTTAGGAAAACCTTATTTCTACGACAATGAAAGTCCGCGTCTCAGGGCGACCCATGGTCTGCTCTTTTTCAAAGAAATGGATGTGGAAGAATTTTTGAAATCGGCCCGTGAGCTGGAAAAGTCAACGGAAGGAGCCTTCTAGTCTGCATTTATATTGCAAAATTAAATTTCAAGGAATAAATTTCAGATCATACCAAAAACAACTTAAAAAAAACATTATGAAAAAAGCCATTACTATGTTGATCGTAATGATCATTCATGCCATTCCTGTGCTGAATGCACAACAGCTTAATCCTACAGGAATATGCTATGTGGAGGTAAACAACAACAATATCCTGAATGCAGGTTCATACAAACTGCAGACATCAGGTAAATATTTGTTTAATGTCGTCAATATTTTTGCTGCCAACATCAATTATGATACAGGCAGAGGCAGGCCTTATCTGTACTGTAATAACAACGTTACAAAAGTGTTGACCAACGCAGATACTTACATAAAACCCCTTCAGGCAAAAGGAATGAAGGTGGTACTGACTATTTTGGGAAATCATCAGGGAGCGGGTATTTGTAATTTTCCAACCCGTGAATCAGCCAGGGATTTTGCCCAGCAGCTTGCCCATACTGTAAATACTTATGGGTTAGACGGAATTGACTTTGACGATGAATATTCTGATTACGGACAAAACGGAACCGGCCAACCCAACGCAAGTTCTTTTGTGATGCTTGTACAGGAATTAAAAGCTTTACTGCCGGATAAAATGATCACTTTTTATTACTATGGCCCTGCTGCTTCAAGACTTTCATGGAACGGACTTAGAGTAGGGGATTATGTCAACTACAGCTGGAATGCTATGTACGGAACTTTTTCCGCCCCTAATGTTCCGCCTCTTACCAATGCACAGATCTCTCCGGCAGCTGTATGGCTGGGAAATACTTCCAATTCCACTACAACCAGCCTGGCTACCCAGACAAAGAACGGCGGATACGGAGTATTTATGTGGTACGATCTGCACGGAACCAATGAAACATCACAACTTTCAGCTGGAACACAGACGTTATATGGGGAACAGACTATCTTAAGCACTGCCTTACAGTCATGGACACAGGGAACCAATTGTGATGCCCCGATAGGATTATTTACCAGCAATCTTACAGGAATAAGTGCAAAATTAAACTGGTCAGCCGTAGGAACCAGCACTTATGATGTAGATTATAAACCGGCTACTTCTACTACATGGACGAATGTTGCAACAGCTACAACAGCTACATCTGTAACCATATCAGGATTAACAGCCAATACGGAATACGACTGGAGAATCAGAACCAACTGTAGCGTAAAGAGTACCTATATGTTTGCCCCGAGATTCAACAGTGGAACAGGAACAGCTCCTTCGGGATCGACCTCTCTTTCTTTGGATGGAAGCACGGAATCTGGTGCGGCGGGAACCATCAATCTAAGCGGATCTGCATTATCACTGGAGGGCTGGATAAAACCATCCTCTTTTAAATCGGCATCCCCTTATATTTCATCTCTTTTAGGAACGGAGGTAAGCGACAGCAATTCAGCATTTTTAAGATTAGGCGATGCCAATATTGCCAATAACAAACTGCAATTTGTGGTAAGCATCAATAATGTGCAGCAAAAACTGACCGCTGCTACAGCATTGAATGCCAATACATGGTATCATGTTGCAGCAACCTACGACGGTTCTGCCATGAAAATTTATATCAATGGAGTTCTTGATGCCACTAAATCCCAGACCGGAAGCGTTTCCTCCAACGGAGCTTTCAATGTAGGATATTTATACAATACATCAAGGAATTTCAATGGTAAAATAGATGAGGTTAGAGTTTGGAAAAGAGCATTAAGCCAGACAGAAATCAGCCAGAATATGTGTAATGTGACTCTTCCGGCAACTTCTCTTACAGCTTATTGGAAATTTAATGAAGGGAGTGGTTCTTCGGTTCAGGACAGTTCAGGAAACGGAATTACTCTGACATTAACTGGAGTGGATGCTTCCAACTGGGGAACAGACGTGCCTTGTCCGGCAGGTTCTCAAAAAGTTTCAACAGCAAGAATCCAAAATGCAGGTCTTGAAGAAGTTACAGCAAAAAAGATAAAGTTATACCCGAATCCTGCAAGTAAATCTTTGCCATTTACAGTTTCAGTTCCCGACGAATATAATAAAGGAAAACTAACGGTATATAGCCTTACCGGGAACCCTCTGGAAACAAAAACAATCAATGCGGGAGATCAGCAGTATGATCTTTCAAGACTTAAAGAAGGCAATTATATCATTCAGTTTGAATCTCAAAATGGAAGCCTGAAACAAGCTGAAAAATTAATTATAAAATAAAAAATCAACATCATCGGGCTCCGGCCCGGTGATTTTACCGAAACTAAATTAATACTGTGAAAAAAAAATCTATTCTTACCGCCCTGATCTTACTGGTCATTCACGGGGCAACCATACTTAAAGCCCAGCAACTTAACCCTGTGGGGGTCTGCTATGTGGAAGTGAACAACAATAATATGCTGAATGCTGGATCGTATACTTTGCAGAACACAAACAGACAGCTTTTTGATGTAGCAATTATTTTTGCAGCCAATATTAATTATGATGTTTCCAAAAGCAGGGCTTATATTTCGAATAACAATAACGTCACAAAAGTCCTGAATGACGTCAATACCTATGTCCGCCCCTTACAGCTGAAAGGAATTAAGGTACTTCTGGATATCCTCGGAAATCATCAGGGAGCCGGAATTTCCAATTTCCCGAACCGTGAGGCAGCTCGTGATTTTGCCCGGCAGCTAGCCCATACCGTTTACACCTATGGTTTGGATGGGGTGGATCTTGACGATGAATATGCAGGCTACGGAAATAACGGGACTGGGCAACCCAACAGCAGCTCTTTTGTAATGCTTTTGCAGGAGCTAAAGGCAGCAATGCCGGATAAGCTGATCACCTTTTATTATTTAGGACCGGCAACTTCAAGACAAAGCTACAACGGTGATGCAGCCGGAAATTATATCAATTACAGCTGGAATCCCTATTATGGAACTTACAGTGCGCCTTCCGTACCGCCTCTTACCAATCCCAAGCTTTCTGCAGCAGCTACATGGATACAGAATTCAAATCCTCAGTCCACTTCTGCTGCTACTCTTTCCACTTTGGCAACCAATACAATTAATGACGGTTATGGCGTTTTTATGTGGTACGATCTTAACGGAGTTAATAATGCTAGTTATTTAAGCACTGGGTCAAATATTCTGTACAACGAAAATACCCTGCTTACCGGACCGCTTTATTCCTGGGCCCAGGGAGATGCCTGTGACCCGCCTCTAGGACTTGAAGCGACTAATACCACCGGAACTTCAGCTAAATTAAACTGGACAGGCAATGCTTCCCAGACTTATAATATTGATTATAAACCAGCTAATTCAACTACTTGGACAAACATTGCAAGTAATTATTCCGGAAACAATATTATGGTTAATAACCTGACGCTGAATACGGATTATGACTGGAGAATACAGTCGAACTGCTCAGCAACTATAAAAAGTACCTATTTGTTTGCTCCCCGTTTTAATTCCGGCAGTACATGTGGAACACCCTCTGGGATGAAGTCTGAAAGCTTTTTGGGAACAACAACCAAAGTGTCATGGGATGCGGTAGCAAGTGCTTCCGGCTATAATTTACAGTATAAAACAGCTGCAGCAACAACCTGGACTGATGTTCAGAATATTTCCACAAACTCTTATACCTTACCGGGATTAACGGAGAATACAAATTATGTATGGAAAGTACAGGCTGTATGTGGTGGAACAACCACCAGCGTATATTCGGGAGAGTCAACATTCAACAGTGGATTTGCTCCCGTGCAGAGCCCTGGCGCAAGATCACTTTCTTTTAACGGAAGCACAAACTACCTGAATGCAGGGCAGTTTAATCTTAGCGGGAATGCCGTAACGTTTGAAGGATGGGTAAAAGTAAATGCCTTCAAACCCAGTTTTCCCTATATCTCATCAGTAATTGGAATTGAAGTGGGAGATAGTAACTCTGCAATGCTGAGATTTGGAGATGGGAACCTGGCTAATAATAAGCTGCAATTTATCTTAAGTTTCGGATCTGCTCAGGTAAAACTTAACAGCGTTACAGCATTGGCAACTAATACATGGAATCATGTAGCTGCAACCTACGATGGATCAGCAATGAAAATCTATATCAATGGGGTGCTTGATACCAGTGTAGCTGCTTCCGGAAATTTTACAGCAAACGGAATTCTTTATCTGGCCAGAAATTATGATAATTCCCGTACCCTTAACGGATTCCTGGATGAATTCAGGGTTTGGAAAAGAGCATTGACCGCTTCAGAAATTCTTACCAATAACTGTAACGTTCCGGCCGGTTCTCCCAATCTTGAAGCCAACTGGAAAATGAACGAAGGCAGCGGAAACGGGGCTTTAGATGCTACAGCAAACACTCATTTTGCGACTCTGGTCAATATGTCAGCTTCCAACTGGCGAACAGATGTAGCCTGTGCTGCAGCGTTATCAACAAAAGATATTGCTTCAGAAAAAAATAACATGAACTACGCTTATCCAAATCCTGTTAAAAAAGGAAATGATATTCATTTTACCATTAAAGATAAATCTGCCAGTGAAATCACGTTATATGATATGGTAGGAAAATTAATAATGAACCAAAAAATTAATAAGAATGATGTGGTTATTAATACCGGGAACTTATCTGCAGGAACTTATATTTATAAGATCAATTCAAAAGACGGTAAGATGAAATCTTCAGGAAAGGTGATCATAGATTAAAATTTGAATCCTCAACAGGCGTATAAAAAGTAAAAATAAAATTAGGGGATTTAGGATGACAGGCGGGGAGTATAAAATACTTTCCTGTCTGTCCCTTTTAATGAAAAAGAATAATTTATACAGAATATAAAGAAAGAATATAATGCAGAATATAGTAGGAATAGACATTGGTGGCTCGCACATCACCATGGCCCAGGTTGATCCTGAAAAACGTGAAATTATCAGTTCTACCTATGTGAGAGAACATGTGGACTCCTTCGGGACACGCGAAACCATTTTTTCTTCCTGGATCTCAGCCATCGAAAAAGTGATCCATAACCTTGTCAGAAATGAACTTCTGATCGGTATAGCCATGCCGGGTCCTTTTGATTATGAAAATGGAATATCGCTGATGCAGCAGGGAAAATTTATTGATATTTATAAAGTCAATATTAAAGACGAATTAGCTCAAAGACTTTCAGTTTCCCCGGATCAGATTCATTTTGTGAATGATGCCGGAGCCTTTCTTGAAGGGGAAGTTTTTGGAGGTTGCGTACAGGACTATAATAAGATTTTTGGTGTAACCCTCGGAACAGGTCTGGGAACAGCTTTCTATAATGGAGAAACAGCTTCAGATGAAGATTTATGGGATTCGCCTTTCAAAGATTCTATCTGTGAAGATTATCTGGCAACACGCTGGTTTGTGAATCAGTATGCGGCATTAACCGGTAAGAAAATTTCTGGCACCAAAGACCTGCTGGACCAGCCGGAAGATATACAGACTCAGATATTTGATGATTATGCAGATTCATTTGCCAGGTTCATTATAAAATATGTAAAAGACTATAACCCTGAAGTGCTGGTCATTGGCGGAAATATTGCAAAAGTATATCCTTACTTTAAAAAGAGGTTAAATCAGCATTTAGCAGAGCATAAAATCAATCTTCCTATTAAAATTTCTGCTATTTTTGAAGATGCAGCTATTCTTGGTGCTGCGGGGTATGCTTTGAAAAAAGCCAGGATCAATTTAACAAAATGATATCATGAAGTCTTTATTCTCAAGTTTTTTTATTCTATTCAATATCTTAGCATTTGGCCAGGAAGTGTCTCTTGCCGATTATGTAAACCCTTTAATGGGAACACAATCCAAACCTTCCTTGTCCAATGGAAATACCTATCCTGCCATAGGACTTCCCTGGGGAATGAATCTCTGGACTCCTCAAACCGGAAAAATGGGTGATGGATGGGCATATACCTACGACGCAGATAAAATAAAAGGTTTTAAACAAACCCACCAGCCGTCTCCCTGGATGAATGATTACGGTGCTTTCGCCATTATGCCGGGAGTCGGTAAACTAAAATTTAAGGAGGAAGAACGGGCAAGCTGGTTCAGCCATAAAGCAGAGAATGCAAAACCTTACAGCTACAGCGTTTATCTGGCGGATATCAATGTGACCACAGAGCTTACTCCCACAGAAAGAGCAGCTTTCTTCAAATTCGATTTTCCTAAAACAGACAGTGCCTATATCGTTATTGATGCCCTGAATAAAGGATCTTACATTAAAATTCTTCCCAAAGAAAGAAAAATCCTTGGGTACACCACTAAATATTCCAGAGGAAAATATAACAATTTCAAAAACTATTTTGTGGTCCAGTTTGATAAGGATTTTGATTTGACGACTACCTGGAAAGACAGTGTTTTTGTGAAAAACCAGCTGGAAATCACAAGTGATCATGCCGGGGCAATTGTCGGATTTAAATTAAAAAATAAAGAAAGCGTTTATGCAAGAACAGCTTCTTCATTCATCAGTTTCGAGCAGGCAGAACTGAATCTTAAAAGAGAAATCGCGGACAGAAATTTTGAACAGGTAAAAACAGATGCAAAAAATATCTGGAACAAAACCCTGGGAAGAATTGAAGTAAAAGGCGGAACGGATCAGCAGATCAGAACATTTTATTCCTCCCTTTACAGGACATTATTCTTTCCTCAGAAATTATACGAAATTGATGCTCAGAACAAAGTAAAACACTGGAGTCCTTATAACGGAAAGATTCTGGACGGAAAAATGTTCGCAGGAACCGGATTCTGGGATACCTTCCGTGCTCTTTATCCTTTCCTGAATCTTGTATATCCAAGTATGAACGTAGAAATGCAGGAAGGTTTATCCAATACATTTAAAGAAGGCGGATTTCTTCCGGAGTGGAGCAGTCCTGGATATTCCGATATTATGATCGGGAACAATTCCGCTTCAGTGGTTGCCGATGCTTATATCAAGGGACTTCGCGGATATGATGTGGAAACACTTTGGCAGGCAGTGAAACATGGAGCCAATAACGAAGGCCCGATCGATGCTGTAGGCCGTAGAGGAGTGCAATATTACAATACTTTAGGCTATGTTCCTTATGATGTAAAGATCAATGAAAATGCTGCCAGAACCCTGGAATATGCTTATGATGATTTTGCCATTTATCAGTTAGGAAAAGCATTGGGAAAACCAGCTTCAGAAATTGATATTTATAAAAAAAGGGCTTACAACTATAAAAATGTATTTGACCCGGAAACAGGTCTGATGCGTGGAAAAAATAAAGACGGAAAATTCCAGTCGCCATTCAATCCGTTCAAATGGGGTGACGCCTTTACCGAAGGAAACAGCTGGCATTATACATGGTCCGTTTTCCAGGATATTGACGGTTTATCCCAATTGATGGGTGGGAAAAAGAAATTTGAAGCCAAGCTGGATGAGGTATTCTCACTTCCACCGGTATTTGATGACAGCTATTACGGAAGCGTAATTCACGAGATCCGCGAAATGCAGATTATGAATATGGGACAGTATGCCCATGGAAATCAGCCGATCCAGCATATGATTTACCTGTACAATTATGCCGGTGCCCCGTACAAAACGCAATACTGGGCAAGACAGGTGATGGATAAGCTTTATTATGCAACACCGGACGGCTATTGCGGGGATGAAGATAATGGTCAGACTTCCGCCTGGTATGTATTTTCTGCCTTAGGATTCTATCCGGTGACCCCGGCTACAGACCAATATGTTTTGGGAGCGCCGCTTTTTAAAGAAGCTGTAATCCATTTGGAAAACGGCAAGAAAATTGTAATAAAAGCACCGGAAAACAATGCTGAAAATCTATATGTAAAATCTTTAAACGTAAATCTTCGGCCGTATTCGAAAAACTGGCTGAGCCACAAAGAGTTGATGAGTGGAGCTGTACTGGATTTCCAGATGGATAATAAACCGAATAAAGAAAGAGGGTCCCAGGAAAAAGACTTTCCTTATTCGATGTCTAAAGAATAAGAAATACAAACTTTTATATATTTAAAAATAATTTAGAAAAGAAACGCAATTTATATGAATGCAGAGAAAACAGAAATATTTGATAAAGTAGAAAAAATGCTTGGATCCCAGGGATTTACTATTGCATCAAAAGATAATACCAGACCTTGGGGAGGATTTTTCGTGATCGATGAAAACCAGGCGCAGGATTTTGCCAATCAGTATTTTGATGGGATTGATGTAGAAAGCCTGAAAATAGGTGGAAAACTGAGCCCGAAAATACTTCTTGTTGCCCCGAATGCCCGCTTAAGCTGGCAGTACCATCACCGCAGAGCCGAGATCTGGCAGGTAGTGGAAGGAACAGTTGGGATAAAAACAAGCAATACCGATGAAGAAGGCGAGCTGAAAGAATACCATCCAAAAGATCAGATTAAACTTCAGCAAGGTGAAAGACACAGGCTGATCGGTTTAGACGGCTGGGGAGTAGTGGCGGAAATCTGGCAGCATACCGATGCTTCCAATCCTTCAAATGAAGATGATATTGTACGTGTACAGGATGATTTCGGAAGATAATTGCAAAAATAAAAAAAGACTGTCTTAACAACAGTCTTTTTTATTTGTATCAAATAACCTTTAAACCAAATTAATTTTTCCTTATTTGTGTTTTTAAGTTTTCAAAAAGTTCTTGAGGTTATCTGTACATCAATATTTTTGTTTCATCATTTTTGTTTCCAGTAACATTCCCCGTTGGTTAATTTTACTGGTACAAAGTAACAGCTTTCTAAAATAAAATACCTTATAAAAAGCATCGATATATATCGACAGACTATAGATGTTTATCGACAGGAGCCGGCAATGTCAATCATGAACTTTTGTTTAAAAAACTTAAAAAGTTACATCCAGTCCCACATAAAAGTTAGCCTTCATGATAGGGGCATACACCATTCCGCCATCAAAATAATTTCCAAATGGATTTCTAAAATCAACAATTGCATTTTTTTGATAATATGATGTAAGGTTCTCACCTCCTAGATAAGCTCTGATTTTTTTATTAAAATTTCTGGAGATCTGTGCATTCAGCACAGCATAAGAATCAGAATATATTGGCAGTTGGAATTCAGCAGGGTTGCTTGATGTATTGGGAAGCCTCTGCTTTCCTACCCAATTCAGGGTGGTATCAAAACTCCAGAATCCTCCTTTATCATTTTTATTTGTTGCATAGGCAAGGTTCACAAAGCCTCTGTGCTTTGCCATGAACGGAACTTCTCTTCTGCCGTCCAGATAATCTGCCTGAACATCATAATATTTATAAGCCAATCTTACATCAAAATTTTTGAAAGGTGTAAAATCCCACTGCGTCTGGAAAGAATTCGCAAAAGATTTTCCTTCTAAATTATAAAAAGTAAGCTGTTGTGGAGACTGGTCAAGATCAACAAGCACCTGGTCCTGGAAATCTGTTCTGAAAAAATCAGCAACAACCGAAGATTTTCTTCCAAAGAGTTTAAATTCCTGCTGAAGGCTGGCTCCGTAGTTCCATGCGATCTCAGGTCTTAAACCATAAATATCTCCACCATTCTGCAAAATCTGGATACTTCTGTTTGATGCAAAATACTGTTGGTTTTCAGCAAAAACGTTAGCAGTCCTGAATCCTCTGCCTGCAGAAAGCCTTAAGATTGTCTGCGGCGTGAAATCATATTTAAAATTAAGTCTCGGAGTAAACTGAGTACCTGCAAGATTATGAAAATCTGCTCTGGCTCCTGCTACCAAAGTATATTTTAATCCCGTTAATGTATATTCTGCAAAAATCCCCGGAACGATTTCATTTCTCTTCATATCGTCTGTTAAATACGTTTCCTCGTAGCCGTCATATAGAAAACTGGCTCCTGCCTTGTACTTATGATTAGTATTTCCGATAATGCTTTCAAAAATTAAATTTGAATAATAAGTATGCTGTTTCCCGGCATAATTTCTCAATCCGAAAAAACTGTCCTGCTGATGATATACATACTGATTCATCCATCCCAGGCTCTGGTAAGGCTTTCCTTTGAAGACATACCCTGTTTTATTCCAGACCTGGAATCTTGAAATATCAATACCCACACCATATGCCCCCTGTTCGTCCTGAGGCAGTTTTTTATCAAAAGCAACCTGTCCGGCTGTTCTTTCGTCTCTGATAAAATTGATCCCGAAATGAGACCCGAATCCCGATTTTTCAAGATCATTATAATTAAGGAGATAAGCTGCGTTAATCTGGGTTCCCTTGGGTCTGTCCAGGAAAGTATCATGATTCATATCCGTGTCTCCAAATGTTCCGTTTCCGTGCAATAAGAATGTCTGTGACCATTTCTCATTGATAGGAGAGACACTGGTGATATTGGCTTCCGCTCTTCCGTTGAAATCAGCGAATATATTCAATGACGTTTCAGGTTCCTTGGCATTTTTCAGAAGCTCAGTATTGATCTGTCCTGTAATACTTTCATAGCCGTTCGTTACCGTACTTCCGCCTTTTGTCAGCTGGATGCTTTCGATCCATCTTCCGGGAATGAAATTCAGTCCGTAAGCCGAAGCAAGACCTCTGATTTCAGGAAGAAGCTCCTTGGTTAAACTGGTATATTTTTGGTCCAGGCCGAGCATTTTCAGCTGTTTGGTTCCCGTAACAGCATTACTGAAAGAAACATCTACGGTGGCATTGGTTTCAAAGCTTTCAGACAGGTTACAGCAAGCTGCTTTTAGTAATTCTTTTTTATCAATATTAAAAACAAGACCTGCCTCTTTTTTGCTCAATGCAGTTGCTGCTTTTGAACCGGTAACCGTTACGCCTTCAATGCTTTTCTCATGCTGTTCATGAGTTTCATTAAGAGTTGCACCATGTTCTTCATGATCGTCGTGTTTTGCGCCCTCTTCATAGTGAACATTTGGGTTGGCTTCTCCAAAAGGAATATCTCTGTCATACAGACAACATCCGGGAAGGCTTTTGTAAACATCGTCTGAAGCTTTGTATTTTTCATTGTCATGACCGGCATCTGCAATCGCTTTTAAAACCTGATCCGACGAGGTTTTTGAAGGATCAAAATTTAAGGTTACCGTCTGTTTTTCCGCATTCCATTCTGCGGAATCTGCACCGGTATCTTTTGCGGTTTTTTCTATTCTGGCTTTACATGAAGCACAGTTTCCTTTTACATAAAACTCATTTCCTTTTTTAGAATGATGCGGATGAGCTTCTGCAATGGAAGGCTGAAGGTCTCTTTCATAATGGCAACATCCTGGAAGACTTTTATAAATTTCGTCAGGGGACTTGAATTTTTCATTGTCGTGACCGGCATCGGCTACTTTCTTTAAAATTTCGTCGGGAGAAACTTTGCTGTCGGTTTCCAGGGTTAAAGTCTGCAGATCAATAGAATAAACAGCGGTTTTGGCTCCTGCTTTTTTAGCGGTAGTTTCTATTCTGGATTTGCACATCTCACAGTTTCCTTTGACTTTGAACTGGGATTTTGAAAGGTTTTGAGCGGATATAAAGTGTACAGACACGATCATTAGACCAAGAATGAACTTGGAAATATATAATTTCATTTTGTTTAAAAGTTTAGATTAATTATAAACGGTCCCTTAAAATGCTTAACGGACTCACTGTTTGATAATTAACCTATTTTAGGCGGCTGCCAGATCTCTTTTAAACGGTCTGATAAATGAGGCGGTGAATATTGGAACTGCGGATTCTTATTCGCTTTGTAATAAGACGGTTCAAAATGTAAATTCTTTGAAAACGGAGTTTCTATATAAGTATAGCACGCAACGCAAGTTGAGCAGCAGTCGTCATTACATGAAGACTTGGTTTGGCTGTCCTTACTCTCTTTTGAAGAGTGATTTTTGCAGCAGTCGCTTTTTTCAGACTTGGTTTTGCAGCAGGTATCCTGCATAGATTGCGAGTAGAAGCTGTCTTTAGGAACTAAAAAAATTCCTAGACAAAAAATAACTGTAAGAATGTGAAACAGCTTCATCTTTGCAAAAATACAAAAATTATGATAAAGGATCACCAACTTTTAAAGCACAGTTGTGCCATGGTTCTCCGTGTGCAGGGTTCAGTTTAGGTTTTTCACCTGTTGGAGGAGCGGCTGTTACAGGTCCCGGAACATTTTGCGCTGCGCTTTGAACAGGTTGTGGCATTGGAGCTGGCGCCGGCGCCGGCTTACTATTTAAGGGCTGTCCTACCGGGATATCACATCTGTGGCCGGGCTGTCCGTGCGGAGGATTCATTCCCGGAGCCGTTTTAACCGGCTGTGCATTATTGTTGATTGCCACTTTGCCTGCTGACATAGAATTGGCATCTATTTTAATGGAATTATTGGGGTTTTGACCGGGTGTTGTCTGGATAGTTGTCGGATTTACATTGAGCGGTTGTCCTACGGGAATATCGCATCTGTGGCCGGGTTGCCCATGTGGAGGGTTTTTAATTCCCGGAACTACCGTGGCAGAAGCCGGATTTGGATTGGACTGTACACCTGCCTGCTCCATCAGGGCAGTTTGAGAAGTTGAATTAACGGCAATGCTGGGCTGCTGAACACCTGCTTCTTCTTTTATATAAGTAGGCTTTTCGTCCTTTTTGCATGAAACAGCTAATATTGAAATGGCAATAATGCCCAAGAATGTATTTTTCATATCCAATCGGTATGAAACAAAATTAGCAAAACATTTTTAATTGTTTTGCTAATTTTATATTTATAATTGGTATATAGGCTTAATTTTTAACTAAAAGCCTAAATCCTTCACCATGAACGTTGATAATTTCCAATCCTTCATCATCTTTTAAGAGTTTACGGAGTTTGGCAATATACACATCCATACTTCTTGCGGTAAAGTAATTTTCCTTTTTCCAGATTTTTCTCAACGCCAGATCTCTCGGCATGAAATCGTTTCTGTGGATACAAAGAAGTTTTAACAGCTCATTTTCTTTTGGAGAAAGTTTGTATTCTTTATCACCAACTTTAAGCTGTCTCAGCATAGAGTCGAAGAAAATGTTACTGATCTTGAACTGCTCCTGCTCCTCATTTTCCAAAGTAGAGCTTCTCTGCAAAATCGCTTTGATCTTATACAAAAGAAGTTCTGTATCAAACGGCTTTGTAATATAGTCGTCCGCACCCAGTTGGTATCCTTTTAGGATATCTTCTCTCATATTTCTTGCTGTAAGGAATATGATAGGGGTGTTTTTATCGATTTTTTTTACGTCTTCGGCTAATGAAAATCCATCTTTTTTAGGCATCATCACGTCGAAAATACAGATGTCAAATTCATTTTCTGTAAATTCTTTCAAACCCTGCTCTCCATCTGTAGCAAGGGTTACCTCAAAGTTATTGATCGTTAAATAATCCTTCAGCACTGCTCCGAAACTCTGATCGTCTTCTACTAATAATATTCTGTTGCTCATGATTTTAATAATTAAAATTAATGATTAAAAATTAAGAATGAACCTCCTCACTCTATCTTCTATATTTGTTATTTGGTTTCTATTTTTAATGATAAATGATCTTGATCTCATTGATTTTTATAGGATCTTCTCATTCATTACTCATTACTTATCATTGATGATTTAGCTCATCGGCAGTTTTATCGTAAACGTACTTCCTTTGTCTTTGTGAGAGTCTACAATTATCTGCCCTTTGTGCA
The DNA here is from genome assembly GCF_019970085.1 of Chryseobacterium lathyri. NCBI lineage: Bacteria > Pseudomonadati > Bacteroidota > Flavobacteriia > Flavobacteriales > Weeksellaceae > Chryseobacterium > Chryseobacterium lathyri. The sequence goes on from NZ_JAHXYG010000001.1 coordinate 710,837, forward strand.
GTTCTGCGATTTTCTTTACGTAAGAAAGCCCCAGTCCCTGTCCTTTTACATTGTGGATATTTCCGGTTTCTTCTCTGAAGAACTTTTCAAAGATTTTAGTTTTATTATGGGTCTCCATTCCCATTCCCTTATCGGAAATTTCTATGACATACCAGTTTCCTTCATTACTTGTTTTTACTTTAATCTCAGGGGTTTCAGGAGAATATTTGTTGGCATTGTCCAGTAAGTTCACCAGCATATTCGAGATGTGGAACTCATCTATTTTAAAAGTATAGTTCGTTGCAGTAAATTCCTGTGTCAAAGAACCGTTTCTCTGCTGCACAATGAGATTAAAAGATTCTGTCGTTCTTTTGATCAGTTCACGTACATTGGTCTCCTTTAGAAATAGCTCTACCTCATTTCTTTCAAGCTTGGACATATTCAAAACGTTTTCCACCTGCTTTTTCATCCTTAAATTTTCCTGTTTGATCAGTTCCGAATAGTATTTTACTTTATCTGGATTGGTAGCAATCTTATCATTGGCTAAAGAGTCTGTGGCTACAGAAATTGTTGCCAGTGGTGTTTTAAACTCATGGGACATATTATTGATGAAGTCTGTCTTCACTTCAGCCAGTTTTTTCTGTCTCATCATATAATTGATGGAGATAATATAAATCCCAAGAATAGTCAGTAATGACAGGAAAGTTCCCAGAAGCATGGGCCAGTTGTTCATCGCCAGGGAATATTCTTTTTTAGGAAATACTAAAGCCAGACTGTATAAAGTCCGGTCTTTTTTATCTGTAAAAAGGGGATAGCTATAGGTATTGCTGTCTTTTTTCTCTTTATAAACCTTATTGACAACACTGGTAAGCTTGTTGTTCTTATCAATTACCCCGTATCCGAATTTTGCAGTGATGCCTTTTATTTTCAGTTCTTTAGCGATTACCGAATCAAGAACTTTAGTGTCTACTCTTTTATCGATGGGCAGATTGGTGCCAACCACTTTCACAAATTCTTTTATGGCATAATCCCCGTTTTCAATATCATTGTTAAGGTCTGTGGTAAGAAGCTCGCGGTTGGTGGTGTCTTTCTTTATTTTATAAGTTGCATCGTCTGTATACAGAGTTGTCAGTTTTACCGAATCACCTTTCTGAGAGATCGGAAGCTGTGTTTTTGATATGATGTTTTTAGAATAGATGATCTGACGCTGTGCGCCGGAATCTTCTACCTGCTGAATGGTTGTTAAAGAAGGCTGGTCTTTGCTGGCAAGGATATTGTTTCTTAAATTAGTATAATCCTGGTTCAGGTATTTATCAGCTTCAATTTCTTCAATATTTTTTGAAGTGTTTTCTAAAGCAGCATATACTTTATTGGAAAATTCCTGCTCAAGAGCACCATAATAACCTTTCAGCCAATAAAATTGGAGCGTAACAAATACAATCAGTGAGATTGTCATAAACACCGAAATTATTGGGATGAACTTATTATTCATTATTGGATTTTATATATTGAAAAAAATGAATGTTAAAATTAATTATTTTAAGACTTGATAAACAAAAAACGAGCCAAAAAATTGTTTAATTTCTCTTAAAAGGGAGTTTTTTAACAATTATTTATGAATTTACAATAACTTGTCATATGAAAAGTCCTGTAAATGGATAAAGGAGTAGCTTTAACAAAAATAATTACTTATGGAATCTAATATCATTTTTAACAAAGATTTTGATTCAAACAGTGTATATGTCATGAAAATATATGACGCTGACGTTTCAAAAGTGTGGGACTATTTTACCAAATCCGAATTATTGGATCAATGGTGGGCACCGAAGCCCTGGAAATGTGAAACTGTAAAACAGGATTTTAAAGAAGGTGGAGTCTGGCACTATGCCATGGTAGGACCTGAAGGTGAAAAAATGTATGGTCAGATGGCATATGGTGAAATCACAGAGCATAGAAATTTTGATGGTGTAGATGCTTTCTGTGACGAAAAAGGAAACATTAATGAAGATTTTGCACAGGCAAAATGGCTGCTTGGATTTACAGGAGTAGAAGAAGGTACAAAAGTGACCATCAATATTTATTTTCCAGCTTCTGAAGCTATGAAGCAACAGCTGGAAATGGGTTTTGAAGAAGGTTTTAAAATGGGACTGGCGCAGCTGGAAGAAATTCTCAAATAATATGAAAATTTTTAAAGGCCGGAATATGTTTATCTTTGGCTTTATAAAAAAAGACGGGCTAAACCCGTCTTTTTTTTATTTATATATGCATTGTAGCATTCATCATTTATTGCCTGATTGGCAAATTACCATCAGTACATCAAATCAGCTCCTCTTCCTGAAAATATTGTATAATTGCTTTTTTCATCAAAAGAGACTGTTCGTTTGGCTTTAGTTCCGGAAGCTCTTCCAGCTTGTCATACTGTGGCCATCCATCTTCATAATGAGTAAACTTATAGTAACCGAAAGGTTCCAGCAATCTGCACACTGCAATATGAATCAGGTTTACTTTGTCTTCTTTGGTGTATTTCTGCTGGCCGCTTCCTAATTCCTGCAGTCCGATCAGAAATAAAAGTGTTTCAATCGGAGGATTTTTCTCAGTATCAAAATTGTCTATAAAAAACTGTTCTATTTTTTGCCAATATTCAGATTCGTTCATAGTATTCGTCATTTTTTTTCTTTAGCTTCTGCATCTTCTTCTCTTGCTTTTTCAAGAAGCTGCTGCAGTTTTTTTTCTTGTTTTTCTTTAAAAATTTCCCGCTTCTCTGCCTTTCGGATTTTATCCTTTTGTATTAAATAATACACAATGGCTATTGCAAGAAATATTAATAATAACATGATTTTGTTTTTAAAGCTGAAGAAAAGATTAAAATTATTTTTTATCTATTTTCAGCAAGAATGCATATTCCAGAGCGTCTTCCTTCAACGATTCAAACCTTCCGCTGGCTCCGCCGTGACCTGAGCTCATATCAGTTTTGAATAATAAAAGATGATCATCTGTTTTCAATTCTCTCAGTTTTGCAGTCCATTTTGCAGGTTCCCAGTATTGGACCTGAGAATCGTGAAGGCCTGTTGTAATCAATATATGTGGGTAGTCTTTCGCTTCAACATTATCGTAAGGCGAATATTCCTTCATGTACTCATAGTATTCCTTGTCATTAGGATTTCCCCATTCATCATATTCTCCGGTTGTCAATGGAATAGTTTCATCCAGCATTGTTGTCACCACATCTACAAATGGAACCTGTGCTACAATTCCGTTAAAAAGCTTAGGCTCGTAATTCACAACGGCTCCTACCAGAAGTCCGCCTGCGCTTCCGCCCATTGCATACATGTGGTTTGATGATGTATAATTTTCCTTAATTAAATGCTTTCCGGCATCAATAAAATCGAAGAATGTATTTTTCTTGAAAAGCATTTTACCGTCTTCATACCATTCTCTGCCTAGATATTCACCACCGCGGATATGAGCAATGGCGTAAATAAATCCTCTGTCTAAAATGGAAAGCCTTACATTAGAAAAACTTGCATCTACAGTATGTCCATAACTGCCATAACCGTATAACAGTAAAGGTATGTCTGCAGATTTTTTGGTGTCTTTATGATAAACCAATGAGATCGGGATTCTTGTTTCTCCATCCCTCGATTCTGCCCAGATTCTTTCTGAAATATAATTTTCAGGAACAAATTTGCCACCAAGAACTTCCTGCTGTTTCAGGAGCTGAGTCGTTTTCTCCTTCATATTATACTCATAGGTTGAGCTTGGCTGCGTCAGTGACGTATAGCCATAACGGAGAACCTCAGTGTCAAACTCCATGTTGATCCCGATATAGGCCGTATATGTTGGGTCGGAAAAAGGAAGATAATAAGATTCCTGGGTTTTTTCATCGATGATTTTAATCTGGAGAAGCCCTTCTTCTCTTTCTTCAAGGACCAGATAATCCCTGAAAATTTCAAAACCTTCCAGCAGAACTTCAGCACGATGTGGAATAACATCTACCCAGTTTTCCATTCCACAGTTGTCAATTTTGGTCTTTACGATTTTAAAATTGATTGCATCATCTGCATTGGTGATGATATAAAATTCATCTTCAAAATGCTCTACCGAATATTCCAGATCATCAATTCTGGGCTGGATGATTTTCCATTCTGCAAAAACATTGTCAGAAGGAATGAACCTATGCTCGTCGGAAATTGTGCTGGAGCTGGCAATGAAAATATACTCCATGGATTTTGTCTTGAAGACATTCACATCAAAAGTATCATCCTTTTCATGAAAAATCAAAACATCTTCCGCAGCATCAGTGCCCAGCTTATGTCTGTACACCTGGAAAGCCCGTAAACTTTCATCTTTTCTGATGTAAAATACATGCTCATTATCATTGGCCCAAACTGCTTTTCCTGTTGTGTTCAAAATCTGGTCAGAGAAGACTTCACCTGTTACAAGATTTTTAAAGCTAATGGTATAAATCCTGCGGCTTACGTTATCCGATGAAAAAGAAACCAATTCATTATTCGGGGAAACTGCAATGCTTCCCACTTCAAAATAGGTTTCGCCTTCTGCTAAAATATTAACATCAACAATAATTTCCTCTTCATTATCCAGACTTTTATGCTTTCTGCAGAAGATAGGATATTCTTTTCCTTCTTCATAGCGTACAATGTACCAGTATCCGTTAAAGAAATAGGGGAGAGATTCATCATCTTTTTTGTAGCGAGCCTTCATTTCTTCAAAAAGCTCTTCCTGAAAGGCCTCGGTGTCTTTCATCATAAACTCTTCATAGGCATTTTCCTCTTCAAGATATTGTATCACTTCCGGATTTTCCCTTTCATTAAGCCAAAAGTAATTGTCAATTCTTCTGTCGCCGTGTATTTCTAGTATTTTCTCTATTTTTTTTGCCTGTGGAGCTTTCATTTAAATATTTTAAATTTATTTGGCCTGGTGTAATGTGCTATAGATTTTCATAATTTGAGAATAATTTATAGGACATTTCATTCAATATTAATTCTTGTTCAAATTTAGTTAAAAAAAAGCCATCTTTCCTGTATTGAAAAGACGGCTGTTTATATTGAGTATTAAAGTCTACTTATGAAGAGCTTTAATATACTTTTCAAGTGCCATTGTCATAGATGGGGTTTCCTTTGTAGGAGCCATAAGATCTACCTTTAAGCCTGCGTCTTCCGCTGCTGCTAAAGTAGTGTTTCCGAAAACACCGATCTTTGTTTCTTCCTGCTTGAAATCCGGGAAATTCTGCTGAAGAGATTTGATTCCCTGTGGGCTGAAAAAGATCAGCATATCATAATCTTTAGCATTGATACCCGTAAGGTCGCTGCATACCGTTCTGTACATGATTGCTCTTGTCCAGTCCACATTGGCTGTTTCCATCGTTTTTACGATATCCGGGCTTAATACATCTGAAGACGGCAGAAGGTATTTTTCAGCAGGGAATTTCTTAAACAGAGGCAGAAGATCCGAGAAGTTTTTCTCCCCAAAACTAATTTTTCTCTTTCTATAAACAATATGTTTCTGAAGATAGTTGGCAATCGCCTCAGACTGGCAGATATATCTCATCGTATCCGGAACCGCAAAACGCAATTCTTCGGCAAGTCTGAAGTAATGGTCTATCGCATTTTTGCTGGTGAAAATAATCCCAGTAAACTGCGTCAGATCTATCTTCTGAGTTCTTAGTTCTTTGTTGTCAACTCCTTCGACGTGGATGAAAGGACGGAAATCAATCTTTATTTTTTCCTTCTTTGCTATATCCAGATATGGAGAAGACTCACTAGGCGCTGGTTGAGAAACCAATATAGACTTTATTCTCATCATTGACTTTTATTAAAAAAATAACAACTTCCAAAGCAACAATAAAGGTGCGATTTGGAGGGTGCAAATATACAAAAATTTATAATACCATTTTTCGGGAAGTATATTGTTTTTGTGAAACAAATAGAAGAAAATCTTGAAAACAGCAACAAACGCAAAGAAGTAGAAGTAATACGAAAATATTTTATTTCTGTCTATCGGGAAATAATAATGGGTTACACACAGGATTATTAACAAAAATGAAAGGATAAAGTAGAATTTTGTGGAGGTAAAATAAAAAATAGTCCATTTTCTGCCGTCACCTATGCTTTGGTAGAATAAAAAGCCCAACGCAGATTTCGAGGCATAAAAAAATATGACCGCAAGCAGTGTATATCCAAATTTATTAAGCTGATACCCGAAAAACTGCAGATCATTAATGTATTTCGGAACGATGGGAATATACTGTGAAACTAAAGCAGATAGTGTAAGTGCCGTTACGCAGGAAGTAATGATCCAGCTCGGAAGGTTATTGCTGGCATCAAAATATTTCTGGAGCAGAAAGTCTTTCAGGCTGGCATCTCTTTCGATGATATTCATCATGAAAACATACAGAAATATGCATCCTATTAATATAAAGATTACCCAGTCATTGTTCTCAGGTATTCTTACGTGGTTTATAAAGTTTTGTGATAACAGCAAAAGAATATTTTTTGCAAAATTATAGATTATTTTGTATAAAATAAAAAGGTTAAATAAACTATCTTTGCAAACTGAAATGAAAAAACTCGTCATCATCCCTACCTATAACGAAAAGGAAAATATAGAAAATATTATTTCCGCGGTTTTTGCATTGGAAGATGACTTTCATATTCTGGTGGTGGATGACTCTTCTCCGGACGGAACAGCAGAAATAGTTAGAGACCTGCAAAAAAAATTCCCACACCATCTCCATATGTCGGTAAGGCATGTAAAAGACGGTTTGGGGAAGGCATATATCCACGGATTTAAATGGGCTATCGAAAACAAATATGATTATATTTTTGAAATGGATGCCGATTTTTCACATAATCCAAATGATCTGCCCAAACTTTTCGAAGCCTGTCTGAATGCAGACATGGCAATAGGATCACGCTACTCCAAAGGAGTCAATGTAGTGAACTGGCCAATGGGACGGGTTCTGCTTTCCTATTTTGCTTCCAAATACGTAAGGTTTATTTTGGGGCTCCCCATTCATGATACAACCGCAGGCTTTGTCTGTTTTTCCAGGAAAGTTCTCGAAGAGATTGGCTTGAATAATGTGAAGCTTAAAGGATACGGCTTCCAGATTGAAATGAAGTTCAGAGCTTTTAAAAAAGGTTTTAAAATTGTAGAAGTTCCTATTATATTTACAAACAGAATTTTAGGAGAAAGTAAAATGAACGGCGGCATTATTCATGAAGCTGTATTTGGAGTTTTAAATTTAAAATGGAAATCAATAATCAACAGATTATGAAAAAACTGGTCTTCATTTTCGTTACCCTGTGCATGTTCTCATGTGGCGACTATATCGACAAGCCTAAGAACCTGATCGAGCCTGAAAAGATGGCTGAAATCCTGGCTGATCTTGCTATTACGGATCAGGCAGTCATTATCTATCAAAACAAAAATTTAGAAGCAGGAACAAGGTTTATCCTTAAAACCCACAAGATAAAATCTGAGGATTTTGTAGAAAGCTTTAAATATTATGTCGTTAAAGACAAAATGAAAAATATTGCGGAAGACGCACAAAAAATAGTATTAAAAAAAGACCCCAAAGCGGATAAATATATACAAGATAAGCTGAAAAACAGTGGAAATGCGCCCGTTTTAAACAGGTAATTATGATGCGGAAACGTTTTCTGCCACCAAAGCAGAACCGTTAATAGCGGCGAATTAAAAGAATATACGAATGAAATTTTTTAATATAGAAAAAACCTCTGAAGGAAAAGCGAGAGCAGGAGAGATCACTACAGATCACGGCAAGATCCAGACGCCTATCTTTATGCCTGTAGGAACTGTTGCAAGTGTGAAAACAGTTCATCAGAGAGAATTAAAAGAAGACATTAAAGCCCAGATTATTCTGGGTAATACCTATCACCTGTACCTTCGTCCAACAATGGATATTATGCAGGAAGCAGGAGGACTGCACAAATTCATGAACTGGGATCTGCCGATCCTTACTGATTCAGGAGGTTTTCAGGTATTTTCGCTTTCCAAAAGCAGAAAAATGTCTGAAGAAGGCGTGAAGTTCAAATCTCATATCGACGGAAGTTATCATATGTTTACCCCGGAAAAGTCTATGGAAATCCAAAGACAGATCGGGGCAGATATTTTCATGGCTTTTGATGAATGTACGCCTTATCCGTGCGAATACAATCAGGCCAAAACATCTATGGAGCTTACACACCGTTGGCTGAAAAGATGTATTGAATGGACCGAGCAAAATAAAGAGATTTACGGTCATAAGCAAAGGCTTTTCCCGATTGTTCAGGGATCTACCTATTCAGATCTTAGAAAAATATCGGCAGAAGTTATTTCCGAAGCAGGAGCGGAAGGAAATGCTATTGGCGGGCTGTCTGTAGGGGAGCCGGAAGAGGAAATGTACAGAATTACAGACGAAGTGACGGATATTCTTCCTAAAGACAAACCAAGGTATCTTATGGGAGTAGGAACTCCATGGAATATCCTTGAGTCCATTGGTTTAGGTATCGATATGATGGACTGTGTAATGCCTACCAGAAATGCCAGAAATGCAATGCTTTTCACATGGCAGGGCGTAATGAATCTTAAAAATGAAAAATGGAAGCGTGACTTTTCTCCTCTCGACGAGTTTGGAACAAGTTATGTAGACAGAGAATATTCAAAAGCATATCTGCGTCATTTATTTGTGTCAAAAGAATATCTTGCAAAACAAATTGCCTCAGTACATAATCTGGCATTTTATCTGGATCTTGTGAAAGTAGCGAGAGAGCATATTGTGGCAGGTGATTTCTATGAATGGAAAAAATCTGTAGTGCCAGTTCTTAGACAAAGACTTTAAACAGAGAAGAATATGATCAAAATTATAGACAGATATATCATTAAGAAATACCTTGGAACATTCAGTTTCATGCTGATATTGCTGTCTATAGTTGTATTGGTAATCGATGTACAGCAGAAGATTCCGAGGATAGAAAATGCAAAAGCATTGGACCCTAAGCTGGATCTAATGTACTTCCTGATCAATTTCTATCCATTCTGGATCATTAACCTGATAGTAACATTTCTTTCTATTCTGGTGTTTATTTCCGTGATTTATTTCACATCCAGAATGGCAAATAATACTGAAATTGTTGCAGTCATCAGCAGTGGAGCCAGTTTCCACAGATTCGCAAAGCCTTACCTGTATACCTCACTTTTCATTGCGCTAATATCACTTCTGGTGAATCATATGGTGCTTCCATGGGCTAATATCAAGAAAAATCAACTTGAGGCCTATACCTATAATGCGGCGAATAAAGAAAAGATCCTGGGGACGGGTCCTGCCTCTGCACAATTAAGCAAAATGGAATACATTTTCGTGAATTCCTGGAACAAAAGAGAAACGAGAGGTTCAGGTTTTGTGTATCAGAAATTTGATAAAACCAGAAAGATGACTTACGAGCTTAAGGCATCGGAAGTATATTGGGATAAGGCTAAAAAACAATTTACGCTTACCAACTATCTGGAAAAGACCATCAATAAAGATAACTCTGAAAAACTGGGCAGTGGTGCTGAAATAAAGAAAAGCTACGGGCATTCCCCGGAAGAGCTTTTCCCGAACGAGCTTCTGGGACAGAATAAAACTACTCCGGAGCTTATAAAATTCATTGACAGGGAAAAAGAAAAAGGAAACAGCAACCTGAATTCTTATCTTAATGAGTTCCATCAGAGAACTTCAATGCCTGTTTCCATTATTATTTTGACGTTTCTGGCGCTTTCGCTGGCATCCCAGAAAAAAAGAGGAGGTCTCGGAGTTAACCTTGCCATAGGGATTTCCCTTGCGTTTGTTTTTGTTTTCTCATTTGAAGCATTAAAAGTGGTTTCAGAGAACAAAAGCCTGTCGCCTGCTGTTGCCATGTGGCTGCCTAATATGGTTTTCTTCCCACTTACACTATACCTGTATCTGAAAAGAGCCAATCAGTAAAGAAGCTTGATTTCTTTATGATAGAAGGCCTTTAAGCCATCTCTTTCAAGCTCTATCCAGAGCTCTCCCTTTTCGTCAGCATTCCTGATGATGCCATTTTGTCTCTCTTTTTCTATTTCGAAAACTGAGATCTCATCTTTACGGAATAAATTCCGGTTGAATTGATCAATGATTTCCTGTTCCGAAGGAATATTTTTCAGTTTTTCTGATAGATATTCGTGAAGATTTAAAGCAAAATCATCAAGGTCGTAAGCCTGTCCGGTCTGCGTCAGAAGTGATCCTGCCTGCGATATTTCCTCAAAATGATCCTGCAGAACATTGAAGCCTGCCCCAATGATAAAATAATTATTTTGATTAATTTTTTTCTTTTCAATTAAAATTCCGACGATTTTTTTATTTTTAAGGATAATATCATTCGGCCACTTTATCTTTACATCATTATCAGTCAAATTGGCAAGGAAATCCCGGATAACCACTGCGGTATAGTAATTGAATATAAAATCTGAGAGCAGAACGCTCTGAGCCTTAACAGCCAGCGTATACGCAACATTTTTTCCGGCCGCCGCCGCCCAGGTATTTCCATATTGTCCGCGGCCTTTAGTTTGGTTGAATGTATATAAAGCGATAAAATCTGAATTTCCGTAAAGTAAAAACCGGGATATTTCGTCATTAGTAGAAGAACACTCTTTTAAATAAAATAATTGACCCATTTAAGAAAACTTTAAGACTTTAAAGGGCTAAAAATAAGGCTAAAGTAAAAGAAAAACAATAAATTTGCAGATTATAGATATTTTAATGAATAAAACAGCAGAAAAGCAGGCACTAATAGATAAAATTGTTGAAGCCATCCAGGACGTAAAAGGAGAAGATATAATGATTTTTGATCTTTCAAAAATTGAAAATTCTGTAGCGGAAACTTTTATAATTTGTAGCGGAAACTCCAATACTCAGGTTTCTGCATTGGCAGGAAGTGTAGAGAAAAAAGTAAGAAACGATCTTAAAGATAGACCTTGGCATGTAGAGGGTACCGAAAACTCAATGTGGGTTTTGGTAGATTATGTAACAGTGGTAGTGCATATTTTCCAGAAAGAAGTACGTGAATATTACGATATTGAAGAACTTTGGGGAGATGCAGCAATTACCAAAATAGAATATGAATTTTAAATTTTAAAAAGTATAAATGAACAATAAAGGATTCAACTGGTTTTTTCCAATTGCAATCGTGGCTCTTTTGTTATTTTTCGGTTCCAATTTTTTAGGAGGCGACAGTGCAAAATCTATTGATGAGGATGCTTTCTTTAGGGAAATGCAGGCAGGAAAGGTCCAAAACGTTATCATATACAAAGACACAGAGAAAGCTGATGTTTTCCTGACAAAAGCAGCAAAGACAGCAATGGTCAGTAAAACGGCCAACCAAAGCAATCCTCTTTCTGCATTCGATATGGCTCCAAAAGCAGATTTTTCCGTAAAATATGGAGATCTTCAGCTTTTCCTTCAGAAATTTGATCAGATAAAAGCTGCAGACGCTAACATCAAAACCACAAAAGATTACGGAGCAGGCAAAAATCCATTCATGGATATCCTGGTTTCAGCATTGATATGGATAGCGATCTTAGGTCTTTTCTACTTCCTTCTTTTCAGAAAGATGGGTGGAGGCGGAGGTCCTGGCGGACAGATCTTCTCAATAGGAAAATCTAAAGCGAAACTTTTTGACGAAAAAGAAAGAATCCAGGTGACATTTAAAGATGTTGCAGGTCTTGAAGGCGCTAAAGAAGAAGTACAGGAAGTAGTAGACTTCTTGAAAAATTCTGAAAAATATACAAAACTGGGAGGTAAGATTCCTAAAGGAGTTCTACTTGTAGGCCCTCCGGGGACCGGGAAAACATTATTGGCAAAAGCTGTTGCAGGCGAGGCCAAAGTACCGTTCTTCTCCCTTTCAGGTTCAGATTTCGTAGAAATGTTCGTAGGAGTAGGAGCTTCAAGAGTTAGAGACCTTTTTGCCCAGGCAAAAGCTAAATCCCCGGCTATCATCTTTATCGATGAGATCGACGCTATCGGACGCGCAAGAGGGAAAAATAATTTCTCAGGCGGAAACGACGAAAGAGAAAACACCCTGAACCAGCTTCTTACAGAAATGGACGGTTTCGGAACAGACGTTAACGTTATTGTAATGGCTGCAACCAACAGAGCGGATATCCTTGATAAAGCCCTGATGAGAGCCGGACGTTTTGACCGTTCGATCTATGTAGACCTTCCGGAATTGCACGAAAGAAGAGAGATATTTGATGTTCACTTGAAAAAAATCAAGCTGGATGACACCGTTGACAGAGATTTCCTAGCAAAACAAACCCCTGGATTCAGTGGAGCGGATATTGCGAATGTATGTAACGAAGCAGCATTAATTGCAGCAAGAAACAGTCATACTTCTGTTACAAAACAGGATTTCCTTGATGCTGTAGACAGAATCATCGGAGGTCTTGAGAAAAAGAATATGGCGATCAAACCTTCTGAAAAAAGAAGAGTTGCTTATCATGAAGCAGGTCATGCTACGATCTCCTGGCTGGTAGAACATGCAGCACCACTTTTAAAAGTAACAATTGTTCCGAGAGGACGTTCCTTAGGTGCAGCCTGGTATCTTCCGGAAGAAAGGCAGCTGACCACTACTGAGCAAATGCTGGACGAATTGTGTGCAACATTAGGAGGCAGAGCAGCAGAGCAGGTTATTTTCAATAATATTTCTACAGGAGCATTATCTGATTTGGAATCAGTAACGAAAAGAACGCAGGCTATGGTTACTGTTTACGGTCTAAGCCCTAATATTGGGAATATTTCCTACTATGACAGCTCAGGCCAGTCTGAATATTCTTTCGGTAAACCTTATTCCGAAGAGACGGCTACGAAAATTGATGCAGAGATCAAATCGATCATCGAAACTCAATATGAAAGAGCGGTAAGAATTCTTACTGAGAATAAAGATAAGCTTGATGCTTTGGCAAATAAACTTTTGGAAAAAGAAGTGATCTTCCGCGAAGATCTTGAAGATATATTCGGTAAAAGAGCATGGGATCCTGAGTTAACAGAAAGACCTGTTACCAGCACGATTTCTACTGTGAAACAACCCGATGAGCAAATCATTATCCAAGATAAAGAAGAAGAAAGTGAAATTCAGGCTCCGGAAAGCCCGACTCAGCTTTAAAATACTTCCAAAATATATTCAAATAAACCTGACATTCTTAGAATTGTCAGGTTTTTTCATATTTAAGGACTATTTTTAGAATCTATTGTAATTAATTTTCTATTTTTGTATAAAGTTGACTAAAAATAGATTAAGTTGAATTTATTCAAGAGGATTGTAAGCAAACTTACCAACCAGCCTGAGGAAGAAGAAAAACAGAGTCTGGAAAAGCTCGGGGATTCGCTGAAAAATGCGGATCTTGACTATAAGTTTGCGCAATTATTTACGCATTCAGGAGGTTTTTTTAATTACTGTGCAGATGAAGCGGAAGCTCTACAGACTTTAAACCAGATTGTGAAAATAGAAGGAATCAGTAATGTTTTCTGCTGGGACAAGGAGCTTCAAAACTTCTTGAACGTAGTGAAAATACCCTATACTTCTGAAATGGAGCATAGCAACGATGCTGCTTTCATTACCTGCGAATATCTTATTGCCTATGACGGCAGGATCATGCTTTCGCACAACAATATCCTGCATTACCACTCTTCAAGACTTCCGGGTAAAATCATTATCATGGCCAATGTATCACAAATTGTGAACAACCTTAATGATGCGATGGGAAAAATAAAAAGAAATGGGAATATCAAGAACCTTACTTCCATCAGTGGAGGTCAGTCAAGCTTAGATACTTCTTCCAATACGAATACAAAACTGTTTTTATTGCTGCTTGAAGATTAAGCATCAACTTATAAATTTTACATTTTGGACAAAAACCTTATTCAAAGAACCATTTCCGGACTTGTTTACGTTGCCGTTATCATTCTTTGCACAACACCGCTGGGTGCCCAGCTGATCAACAAGATCCATCCGGATCTTATCAGACAGGAATACCTGTATTACGGTCTGATAAGTCTTTTGCTGCTGGTAGGTACCTGGGAATGTGTTAAGATCATGAAGTTTGGGAAAGGCTATGAAAAATGGATTGTACTTCCGCTGGTCATTTTTATTTATTATATTTTTTCCAAAAGATATTTCAAGCATGATTTCTTTTTCGATTTCAGACTGAACGAAATACTGGCTATTTCCCTGATTGCTATTGCGGTAGTTACATTATTCAAATATTCCAATGAATTATATTATGACAGCGGAAAGCTGATATTTACGGTAATCTATGTGGCATTGCCTTTCAGCTTTGCATTAGGTCTGCCCAAGTTTTCCAGCTTTGAAGGAACGTTCTCACTTGAGGTCCTTTTCCTGTTTATCCTGATCTGGAGCAGTGATACTTTTGCTTACCTTACCGGAAAGTTTTTCGGGAAACATAAAATGGCCCCTAAAATCTCCCCCAAAAAGACCTGGGAAGGATATGCCGGAGGAGTTATCCTGACGCTGGTTTTATCTTACTTTGTAGAGCATTACCAACCGGAACTTCGCGGAAACTGGATGGTGGTAGGATTCCTGGTTGCTGCATTCGCTCCGTTGGGTGACCTGGTAGAAAGCCAGCTTAAAAGAAATTTCGGGGTAAAAGACAGTGGAAACATCATTCCGGGGCATGGAGGTGTACTGGACAGACTGGACAGTTTTTTAATCTGCGTTCCTGTCGTATATTTGTACTTTATTTTAGAAAAATTTATTTAATGAAATTACATAAGGAATCAAAAGGAACGATTACCGTAGCAACGATACTGTTTATCATCATAAGTATATTGGCTATTTATTTTCTTAAAATATGGTCTTTGCTGATCATTATGCCATTATTGGTGGTTTATAGTTTGGTATTTTGGTTTTTCAGAGTTCCAGACCGTAATATACTTGAGCATAGAGAAAATGTGATTGCTCCGGTAGACGGAAAAGTGGTTATGATCAAAGAAGTGGATGAGACTGAATTTATTAAAGGAAAAGCCATTCAGGTTTCCATTTTCATGTCACCGCTGAATGTTCATATCTGCCGATATCCGGTTTCCGGAAAAGTGATCTATAAGAAATACCATCCCGGAAAATATCTTGTGGCATGGCACGAAAAGTCATCTACAGAGAATGAAAGAACTACGGTAGCTGTAGAAACAGCAACCAATCATCAGGTAGTATTCAGACAGATCGCGGGATATGTGGCAAGAAGGATTGTTTTCTACTGTAATGAGGGAGATCAGGCCAAAGCAGGACATGAGTTCGGTTTCATTAAATTCGGCTCAAGAATGGATGTTTTCCTGCCCTTGGATACCGAAATCATCTGCAAGATAGGAGACATTACAAAAGGAGGTCTGGATGTGATCGCCAAAATGAAAGATTAATATAGAATAAGTCAAAATATAAAAAAGGAGAAATTAAGTTTTCTCCTTTTTTGTTTTCATATGAAGCTGACAGTTTGAAATTATTCTGATTCCTCCATAATCTCTTTGTGTATGAGTTTTACTACTCATGCGTAATATTGAGTAGGTTATGATGAGGGGGCTACGTGGGTTGTCAATAATTTTGTACCCGCGACAGCAATAGTTAATATTTTCAGTCAATAATAAAAACAAATGAAGGATGAATTTAAAAAGTATACATATTGGAAAGCTTATACATGAACGGGTTCGTGAAGTTGGGATGCCTGTCGGCAGAATTGAGAAGTTTATGAAATGCAGTGAGAACGAGATTGAAAGTATGTATCGGGAAAGCAGTATTGATACCTTTTTATTGTTAAGATGGAGCAAGTTACTGGAGTATGATTTTTTTAGAGTGTATAGCGGGCATTTGATTCTTTATGCCCCTCCCAGTAAGAGGCATGATATTTCTAGGCCAAAAGATAACTTTCCGGCTTTTAGAAAAAACATATATACTGAGGAAGTGAAGAGTTTTATAATAGAAAAGATTGTCAGCAAAAAGATGACAATGAATGACGTGGTCCTGAAATACAGAATACCTAAAACCACTCTTTCCAAGTGGATTAAAAAAGCATGAAAGATACAGGGCCGGATTATAAAAAAATATATACTGATATTATTGAGGAGAAATTCCCTGATAAAATGAATAATTTCAGGATCATGCAAAAAATTGAAACGATTAATACTGTTATAGATATTATAGCATTAAACAGAATGATTTTTGGTAAGCAAGAGCTTTTAGTGGAAAGTAAAAATCAAAAACTTCGCTCCTATGACCAAAGGTCCATTCTCAATATCCTTGAATATCAGAAAAAAAATAAACTTAATAATACGCAAACGGCGAACTATTTCCGAATGAGCCGGAATACTCTTTCCAAGTGGAAGCGTATTTTTAAAATATAAGTTTGTAATCAATCTGTGGGAGAATTATCTTTACTGTGTATTTTGTAATACAGTCACATTTTAAACGTTTTGGAATATGATAAACAGGATTTCTAAACTAATTAACAGTGAAAATGAAGTATATGATAATTATTTAGACCATAACTATATAAAGCTGATCAATCGTTATCTTTTATTTCTTTTTTTACTGTTTTTATTTTATTCGGTATTTTTCTTTGGAGATGGTGGGAGATCTACATTTCTTATCTGTATTACTTTTTTCTGGTTATTTTTAATATTTTTTATAGGAAAAATCAGTAAATTCAGAAGAGTTTTAAAAGCAACAATAATAATTGTTTTTATAGCTCTTACATTCATAATAAGTTTTTTCTATATATATACTTCTAGGAATGCAGGTGTTGAATATTTCTATTTTTCGCTTTTATTTGCATTGCCTTTCTATTTCAATTACAAAGAAGATTATTATCTTATATTGTTTATTGTGATCATTATTGCTCTAAACTTTGTCGGCTGTTTATATTTTGAATTGAATTTTTTACCAAGAAGCAAATATATCAAGGAGGCAGACTTTAAGATAATACAATTGCTTAATATCATTTTTTGCTTTACGAAATTTCTCATAGATGCGTTCTTTATATACCAGAAAGATAAACTCATTAACGGTTTAATGAAGGAAACGGAGATTAAAGATTCAACCATCGAAGACCTGCTTAAGACCAATAATGAATTGATGAAACAGCAGATCACTAACAATAATCTTACTGAAGACAATATTGCCGAAATTTTAGAGCTGGCAGAAGTAGATTCACCTCTCTTTATTGAAAAATTTCAGATTTATTTTCCGGATTTTATGCCTAACCTTTTAAATATCAACTCAGGTCTTATTAGTTCCGAAATCCATATCTGTGCATTAATGAGACTGAATTTTGATACTAAAAAAATTGCTTCATGTACCAATAGCAGTGTGAGAGCGATTGAAAGCAGAAAATATAGAATCCGAAAAAAATTGGATATCCCCTCTGATATTAACATCAACAACTTTATACTTAAAATATAAGCCTGGTATCCTGAATTTTTCTACTCATGCATGATGTTAAGTAGTCCTATTTTGATTATACCAGATTGATTTAAATTCTTTTGCATTTCGTTAAAGCAAAAGAATTTTCAGCTGTATTTTGTTGAGCTTAGTCTCTGTATTGGCTGTTCACAGGTACTGTTTTATATCATCAATGACATTCATAATAAAAGAAACAGGTAAATCCTTTTCCATATCAATTAAAAGGATTTTAAATTTCCTTCTGCCATCCCGGATAAGTTCAGGGTAATCGAGTTTATCGCCGTGATAAAAGCTTACATAATGCTGCTTATACTTTTTGCTGTAATAAAGATAACACAGCATTTTCTTTTTGTATTTAAAGAATGGAAGCCCGAAGCTTAATGTTTCTGTTATATTTTCCGTATCAGATTCCAGAATTTTTTTGCGTAAAAACAAAAGAGCACTTCTTTCAGGTTCTTTAATTCTGTAGAAATACTCTTGTATAGGATTCATTTAAATGAAATTTAATTCAATCAACGATTAGTCGAAATTTTGAAGCTCCACCAGTTTGTGGTACATTCCTTTCTTAGCGATAAGGTCATGATGTGTTCCCTGTTCCACTACAATTCCTTTCTCCATTACTACAATCCAGTCTGCTTTTTGTATGGTTGAAAGGCGGTGGGCAATAACCAGTGAGGTTCTGTTTTCCATCATTTTATCCAAAGCATCCTGAACAAATCTTTCGGATTCAGTATCCAGGGCAGAAGTGGCTTCATCCAGGATCATTACCGGTGGATTTTTCAATACGGCTCTGGCAATAGAAACCCTCTGTTTCTGTCCACCGGAAAGTTTATTCCCATCATCCCCGATATTGGAATCATAGCCTTCGGGAAGATTCGAAATAAAGGTATCGGCATTAGCAATTTTTGCCGCCTCAATAACTTCTTCTTTTGTGGCCTCAGGTTTCCCCATCAGTATATTATTATAGATGGAATCATTGAACAATACAGACTCCTGGGTTACCATTCCCAGAAGCTGACGGTATTCTTTTAATTTTAAATGTTTAATATTAGTTCCGTCAATTAAAATTTCACCTTCATTCACATCATAGAATCTGGCCAGAAGGTTGGCAATCGTTGTTTTTCCGCTCCCGCTCTGTCCTACAAGGGCTATGGTTTTTCCTTTCGGAATGATCAGTGAGAAATTCTTAAGGATAACATTGTCTTTATCATAATAGAATCCAATGTTTTTGAATTCAATTTGGTTGCTAAGGGTAGAGATAGAAACCGGCTCTGCAATTTCTTCTACCTTTAAATCATAATCAAGAACTTCAGCTACTCTTTCCAAACTTGCCATACCTCCCTGGATAGAAGATATTGCACTGGAAAGCTTTTTGGCAGGATCCAGGATTTGGAAGAACATTCCGATGAAAACCAGGAAAGCCTGAGGTTTCATAGTCTGTTCCTCTAAAATCTGAGTTCCGGCATACCACGTAATAATAAGAATAGTGATGGAGCCAAGGAATTCGCTCATAGGAGAGGCCAATTCTCTTCTTCGGCTCATATCTATGGCGAAATTCTGCCAGTTGGTTGTTGTTTCGTTGAATCTGTTCTTAAGGATCTTATCCGCATTAAAGATTTTGATTACTTTAGAAGATTTTAAAGTTTCGTCTACCAGTGAAAAAAGATTTCCCAGTTCAGCCTGGGCAAAATGAGCCTGCTTTTTTAAGCTTTTCCCCGTCCAGGAGATCAATAATCCCATAACCGGGAAAACCACCAGTGAAAACAGGGTAAGCTGGGGAGAAAGTAAAAATAATGCGATTAATGAAGAGATGATCATAAACGGGGAATTAATAATATCCACCAAGACCCCCATAATTCCACCTTCTACACCCCCGATATCATTGGAGATTCTGGACATCATATCTCCCTTTCTCTGCTCCGTAAAGAATGAAACAGGAAGCTGTAGGAATTTATTGTACATCGCAGTACGAAGGTCACGGGTAATCCCCACACGGTAATTCACTAAAAGGAATGCGCCTACGTACCTGAAAATATTTCTTAATAAAAATGAAACTGCTGTAATCGCACACAGAACAGCAAGTACATAAACAGCACCATGCTGATCAATTTGTACCTGTACAAAATAATAAGCTTTATCTTTTATATAATTGAAATAATCGCCGAAGGCACCGCTCCATACCGGTTCTTTTCCTTGTTTTTCAATCGTACCGAACATCAGCCCCAAAATAGGAAGCATAGTTCCTACAGATAAGATATTGAGTAAGGAGTACAGTATATTGAAAAACATACTTCCGAAAAGGTATTTTTGATGCGGTTTCGCGAAATAAAGTATTCTTTGTAATGGTTTCATTCAATGAAAAATTGGATAGCAAAATTACGTAAAATTAAAGGAAAAGACGTTCTTAATCCTGTTTTACTTTAATTAATATGTTTCAGTAAATTGTTTTTTGTTACAAACGTTTGTTTAATTTTCAGTGATTAGAAGGGTTCAGGGCATGAAAAAACCGCCAGTCCGGCGGTTTTGTTTTTTATTATTTATTATTGAAATTTTACTTTGTTATTATATTTCGGAGCAAAATTCTGTGGTGTCAGTTTTTCTAAAGTTTTTCCAACATTATTGATGATGGTTGTTAAATTATCAAAATCTACAACCTTTACATCATCACTTTCGTTATGGTAATGGGACGCTTTTGTCATGTCCACGGTAGAAAATGAATGAGCAATAATCTTTTTCTTGACAAAGCTCACATTGTCTGATCTGTAGAATAATTTTTGTGCAGCATACGGATCGGAATTGATTTTTAATCCGTTGGCCGCATACTTATTAAAAAGCTCATCAAAATCAGAAAATTCATCGCCTGTCATAAAAAGAGCATTCTTTCCGAACTGGGATTCTGTAGCCACCATTTCAAAATTGAAAAGTGCAGTCATATTATTATATACCTTATCTAAGCCGGTATCTGTAGAAATAGCTCTTGAACCCAGCATTCCTTTTTCTTCACCGTTGAAGGCCATGAAAACCATTGAGAATTCAGGCTTTTTATTTTTAAAATAGTCGGCAATACCTGCTAAAGTGGTAATTCCGCTCGCATCATCATCTGCCCCGTTATAAATATTGTCACCGGTTTTATTACTGGTCCCGATATGGTCGAAATGCCCTGAAAATCCTAAGTATTTATCTGTTTTTCCTTTTTTGATTCCACATACATTATAAACTTTCTTTCCTTCATATTCGAAAGGAATCAGGTAAGAATTTCCCGTACAGTATTCAAGTTTGTTTTCTTTAAAAAGCGTTGCAATGTATTCTGCAGCCTTATCATTTTCCGGAGTTCCGATCTCGCGGCCTTTCATTTCATCTGAAGCAAGAGTTGCAAGTATGGTGGTTACTCTTTCTTTTGAAACTTCCTGTGCAAATGTAAATATTGAACAGAATGACAGGACCAGGTAGGTTAGTTTTTTCATTTTTTGATACAATTTATAGGATCAGTCGTATTCTTAACGGAAATGTTGCATGAAATGATATAAAATATCTGGTGAGCATACATTTTTGAATCATTAAGAAGGTTAAAGGGGGTAAATATAATTAAGAAAATCATCTGCTTTTAAGTGAAGCTGAACTTAATATTCTTAAAAGCCTATTCAATCTTAATGGTTTATTTTAAACGCAAAGTTTAATTTAAAAATGTAAAAATTAAGGATGCAAAGTGAAAATCAATCTTCGATTGATTGAATAAGCGCTCGTATTACCATCCGCTTAATCAACGGCGAAGCCCGCATCTTTGCCCCACTTAAAATAATAAAACTTAGATGTGAAACTTTGCGTTAAATAAAAAAAACAGCTCCTTTCGGAACTGTTCTCACTCAAAAAATCGTTGTAAGGCTATCGAAGTCGGTCTACAGATTTCACGAGCCTCTCATCTCTGCGGATATATGCGTTTGCAATAAACAGACATATTACCGCGATCAATGGGAAAACCGGCTCAATACCCTTCTCAGGAATCTGAATTCCTCCGGATAAGTTTAGTAACCAGTACGCCAATACACCAATCAACAAAACGTTTATAATGATGCTGAATGTATTCAGCAAAATTTGTCTTTTCCTGTTTTTAAAACTGAAAATACTCAATGCTCCTGCTAAAACAAGTACAATACAGCCAATATTAATCACCGGAATATTGCCGAAAACGTCAACATCCTGTCCCGTAATGAAAAGGAAAACAGCAGCCAAAACTGCCAAAAGGGTCCATATAGTCTGTATTCTCTGTAACATAGATTATTAAATACCTGGCAAAAATAACATAAATTTTGCACAATTCAAAAATAAGTGTAGATTTGCATTATACATATGTACTTGAAAACAAAAGTCACCGGACTTACTTTTCTTACTCACAATTAATTACATTTTTACATTAAGTATGTTTAACATAGAAACGTTAAGGTCAAAATCCGTAACGGAACTGACTAAAATCTTAAAAGATTTAGGCGTTAAAGTTGCTAGAAACAGCAATGATAATGATAAGATCTTTGCCGTTCTTGACTTTCAGGCTTCTAACCCTAAAGTTGCAAAAGATTATTTCAACGCCACAGAAACCAGTATGGATACTGAAGAAAAACCGGCAGATAAACCTGCAAAGGCTCCTGTAAAAAAAGCAGCGCCTAAAAGACAACCTGCCAAACCCAAAGCAGAAGCAAAAGCACCTACTGAAGAAAGCCCTAAAGCTGAAGAGAAAGTAGAAGAAAAGATGCCGGCTGCTGAAGAAATAAAGCAGGAAGAGCCTAAAGCTGAAACAGTTTCCGCTCCTGAAGAAAATAATTCAGCACAGGCTAGGAAAAAAAGAAAGAGAGTAACTGCCAACACAGGCAATACAGAAACTCCACAAGAAAGAGCAGAAGCTCCTAAAAATGCAGAACCTCAGGGATCTGCTCCATCAGAAGAAAAGCCTGCTACTTCCCAACCTCAGGCCAGATCCCAACAAAAAGGACACAACAATCCGCAAAACAGCGGAAACCAAAATAAGAACCCTAATCAACACCAAAACCAGGGTCAGAACCAAAATCCTAATCAGCACCAGAATCAGAATCCAAATCAAAATCAGCAAAGACAACATGCTGACAGAAATGAGGAGCATCATTCTGAGCACAGAAAAGAGTTTAGTTTTGACGGGATGGTTAGTATTGAAGGGGTTTTGGAAATCCTTCCGGATAACTACGGATTCCTTCGTTCATCTGATTTCAGCTATATCTCTTCTCCTGATGATGTGTATGTTTCTACAGCACAGATCAGAAATTTTGGTCTGAAAACCGGAGATACCGTTAAAGGAATTGTAAGACTTCCAAAAGAAGGTGAAAAATACTTTTCCTTGCTGAAACCTACAGAAGTGAACGGACGTGATCTTGCGTTCATCAAGGACCGTGTTGCCTTTGAATATTTGACTCCGCTTTTTCCTGAAGAGAAATTTAACCTTACAGGAAATGGATCTACACTTTCAACAAGAATTGTGGATCTTTTCGCACCTATCGGAAAAGGACAGAGAGCGATGATCGTTGCCCAGCCTAAAACAGGTAAAACGATGTTGCTTAAGGATATTGCCAACTCTATTGCGGCCAATCATCCTGAAGTATATATGATGGTTCTTCTGATTGACGAACGTCCGGAAGAAGTTACCGATATGGAAAGAAGTGTAAATGCGGAAGTAATTGCCTCTACATTTGATGAAGCAGCAGATAAGCACGTAAAAGTAGCGAATCTTGTTTTAGCAAAAGCCCAGAGAATGGTTGAATGTGGACATGATGTAGTGATCTTGCTGGATTCAATTACGAGATTGGCAAGAGCTTATAACACCGTTACGCCGGCATCAGGTAAAGTTTTATCAGGTGGTGTGGATGCTAATGCACTTCACAAGCCGAAAAGATTTTTTGGAGCGGCCAGAAAGATTGAAGGAGGCGGTTCATTAACCATTATTGCTACAGCGCTTATCGATACAGGTTCTAAAATGGACGAAGTAATCTTCGAAGAATTTAAAGGAACAGGGAACATGGAACTTCAGTTGGATAGAAAAATTGCCAACAGAAGAATTTATCCTGCAATTGACCTTGTGTCTTCAAGTACGCGTAGAGATGACCTTCTCTTAGATGAAGTTACTTCTCAGAGAATGTGGATCTTCAGAAAATACCTTTCTGAAATGAATCCTGTAGAAGCAATGGAATTTGTAAATAAAAACATCAGAGGAACTTTAAATAACGAAGAATTCCTGATGTCTATGAATAAATAGATTAATTTAATTGTTAATAAAAAAGCACGGGGATCAGCGATCTTCGTGCTTTTTATTTGGATAGGAGAGTTTTTGAAAATCTTAGCGCTTGAAAGTCTTAGAGTTTAGGTATTTAAAAAGCTTGAAGTTGGGGACTGTTAAGGAAAGACAGCTGCTCATATTTTTATTAATAAGTACAACTTTGAGATGTATTTTATACTGCGATACCTCCATCTTCCGACTTTCTGCTTCCCTCCTATAAAAATTAATTCATTCTAAATCAATATATCAATGTTAAAGATTTATTAAAGTAATCCCCAATTGTTGATAATCGCTTAAATATTGGCTAAATTTGGATATAACATTAAAAATAAAAATTATGTCATTTGAATTACCTAAATTAGGATATGCATACGATGCATTAGAGCCAACTATTGATGCAAAGACTATGGAGATCCATTATACAAAACATCATCAGGCTTATATTGACAATCTAAATAAAGCAATCGAAGGAACTGAATTGGCAGGAAAAACAATCGAAGAGATCTGCCAGACTGGGACTGACAAGCCGGCCGTAAGAAATAATGGAGGAGGACACTTTAACCACTCTTTATTCTGGGAAATTTTAACCCCGGGTGGAAGCAAAGAGCCTGTAGGAAATGTAAAAGCTGCCATTGAAAATTATGGAGGTCTAGAAAAATTCAAAACTGATTTTTCTGATGCGGCTAAAACCAGATTTGGTTCAGGATGGGCTTGGCTGATTAAAAATGCAGATGGATCCGTATCTGTTTCTTCTACTCCAAACCAGGATAACCCGTTAATGCCTGTTGCAGACGTGAAAGGAACTCCGGTTCTTGGATTAGATGTTTGGGAGCATGCTTATTATTTAAACTACCAAAACAGAAGACCTGATTATGTTTCAGCATTCTTTGATGTTGTAAACTGGGATAAAGTGGAGGAATTATTCAACAAATAATTTTCAGCTATTATAAAAATAAAAAGGTTCAGAAGAAATTCTGAACCTTTTTTATTGTAGATCAAATGTATAAACATTAGTGTTTATTTTATCTAACAGCATCGCTTCCGGAAAGTCCATTCATTCTTAGTCCGTATTTCCAGCTGACATAGGCAAAAACCTGATACAGCTTATACTCGAATTTTATTCCGTAGTTTTCTCTTGGGTCGTAATCTATACCTGACTCTATAATATTCCGGTATTTCCCTGAATTGTAGTAGGAATTCCATTCGGTAACCAGAAATGTATTTTTTGTTTTCAGATAAGATTCTGAGTACTGGCTGATCGGTTTGGCTACAGCATTTAAAAAGTAATCAAACTGGGTATCAATCACAGTAAGCTCCCATTCTCCGTCTTCGTTCTTAGAAGGCTTCATTTCTGATTTTTCTTCTTCTTTCTTGGGACTGTTTTGGGAAAAACAGCTGAAAGGAATAAAGGCGAAGAAAAATAGTATAATAAGATTTTTCATAATGAACATTGTATATAAAATAAGCACTCAAAATGAGTGCCTAAGTCAATTTTTTTATGGTTCTTTCTGAAGAATAACAAATGCCGGGAAGTGATCACTGTATCCTCCTGTAAATCGGTCTCCATCCCAGGATCTGAAAGGATATCCTTTGTAATTTCCTTCTTTATTCACTAAATAAGGTGGAGCAAAGATTTCTGCTTTGTATACAGAATATTCTTTTGTCACCTGATCAGCTATTAAATTTTTGGAAACAATAATCTGGTCAAAAAGGTTCGGAGCATCCTGGTAAGCCAGAGAAGCGATCCCTTTTTTATATAAAGGATACATTAAATTAAGATATGGTGTAGTTTCGCTCAGATCTTTGGGGCCTGCAACAGCTTTTAGATAATTTTTCAAACTTGCGCTCACAGGATCATCATTAAAGTCACCCATTGCAAAAAGTTTAGTGGAAGGGTCTGCTGCTCTTATACTGTCCATCTGCTGTTTCAGTAAAGCGGCAGCAGCATTTCTTTTAGGTAATGAAACGGCTTCGCCACCTCTTCTTGATGGCCAGTGATTCATGAAAAATGCAACTTTTTCATTGTCCAGGAAACCTGTTACTACCAAAATGTCCCTTGTATATTCTCTTTTACCATCATCACCGAAAACTTTTAGTTCTTTTTTCAATGAATTGGTAGGGGTAAATCTTCTTTTCTGATAAATTAATGCAACATCAATTCCTCTGTAATCATAAGAATTATAATGAATAATTCCGTAGTCATATTTGGCAAGAACAGGCTGCTTTACCAGGTCTTCAATGACCTGCCTGTTTTCAACTTCAATAAGTCCAACTACTGCAGGTGCTGTTTTCGTATACTGTGCACCCATTTCAGATATTACCTTTGCTTCGTTGGCAAGCTTGGCCTTATAAATTTTAGTATTATAATTTTTACTGCTGTTTGGCGTAAATTCGTCAGATCCGCTTTGATATCTTACTGCTTTTTTGCCTATTAAAGCACCGTCACTCCAAGGCCCGTCATGTTTCTCTGCTTCTAAAAACTTAATGGAATCCATTGGAATGCTTCGGTGGAAAGCCGGATTACGGATATCTTTTGTACCATCAATATAGTCTGCCGAACGGATGGTGTCCCAAAGGTTTTCAACATTCAAAAAGCCAACAGTAGCCACTTTCCTAAGTTTTCCCTGTTGTGCAAAAGCCATTATTGAAAAAATAACAGCGATAAAGCTCATCAATCTCTTCATCCTCTAGAGTATTAAAATTATTTAAACCACAAATTTACCTTTTTTTAATTCACTCCATTTAAATATTTGTAAATTTAAAACAAGATAAAACAATTCTTTTATATAATGAATCTTAAAAGGTTGCAATGTTAAGAAAAAATATTGTTAAAAAAGTTGGAGATTCCAAATTTTGATTAAATTTGTGCCCCCAACTTTTAAACTGTTGAGAATTAAGAAGAAAAGTATTAAAAAAAATAATATACTCATGATTAAAAAACTATCATTAGTCTCTTTATTTACTTTACTTCCTGCTTCATTCTATTTTGCGCAGACTACTGTATTTGCGTATCTTAAGGATGCTGATGGAAAGCCTGTTGAAAGGGCAGAAGTAGATCTTAAAGGGAGCGAAAATGATGTAACGGCTGACAAAATTGGATACTTCCAGTTTGTAGACCTGCAGCCGGGCCATTATCAAATTATGATTACGAAACCAAACTTCGAAACCAAAATGATGGAGTTTGACGTAACCGATGAGAAAAGAAAGGATCTAGGGGTCATAACTCTATATTCTGCACTTACCAACGCAGATCAAGGATTAGCGATTATAGACAATGATGATGATGACAGCAACAGCAGCGGGCAAGCTTCTACAGTGGGATTATTACAATCTTCTCAGGATATTTTCAGCAGAATTGCTGCTTTTGATCTAGGATTTTACTGGTTCCGTCCGAGAGGAATTGATGGGAGAACAGGAGAATCTATGCTGAATGGTGTCTCAATGGTAAAATCTGATAATGGTAATGTTGACTTCAGCAATTGGGGTGGATTGAACGAGATCACGAGATATCCGGAGATCGCATCTAACCATTCTCCGTCTGAATACGCTTTTGGTGGAAACAGCTCTGTTGTTTATAAGAATACGAAAGCCAGTGAGTATAGAAAAGGATTCCAGTTTACACAGTCCTTGACTAACAGAAACTACAGAAACAGAACCTCTTTACGTTATACCTCAGGAATGAGTAAAAAAGGGTGGGCATTTACTGTAATGGGAGCCAGAAGATGGGCTGAGGAAGGAATTCAGGAAGGAACTTTCTACGATGCTTATGGTGCTTACCTGGGTATAGAAAAGAAATTCAGTGACAGCCATACGATAACATTCAATGCGATAGGTGCACCATATAGAAGATCTACAGCCAGTCCAAGTACTCAGGAAGTATATGACTACAGAGGTGTACATTACAACTCTTACTGGGGATGGCAGGATGGAGAAAAAAGGAGTGAAAGAGTTCGAAAAGGATTCCAGCCGCTTTTTCAGGTTCAGGATTTCTGGAAGATTAATAAAAATTCCAGCCTTTGGACAACTGCATCTTACCAGTTTGGAAAAGATAAAGGTTCGCGTTTGGACTGGAATGGGGTAACCAATCCGTCACCTACTTATTATAGAAACTTACCAAGTTACTATATCAACAGTATTATTTATAACTCCGTTAATAACACTGAAACTGATCCCATGCAGTATAACACGCTTTGGGATGCCTATAATACAAGCATGTCTAATTGGCAGAATGGAGATCCCAATGTTACTCAGATCAACTGGGGGCAGATCTATGCCAATAATCAAAAGAACGATGCTGCAGACCAGGCTGAAATGGCTCGTTTGTACGGATTATCAGGGAAACGTTCCAAGATATATCTTGTAGATGATGTAAGTGATGATAAGATCTTCAACGCAGGTACACACTACACGTACAACTTTAACGACCGTATAAAGTTTATCATGAACGTTTCTTATCAGAACTACAAATCTGAACTTTACCGTGAAATGAAAGACCTTTTAGGGGGTGATTATGCTATTGGTGTTGATCCGTTTAAAGAGTCTGCTAAACCTGGTTCTACAGGATTCTATAATACGTTGGATCCTAACGTTCAGTTGAGAGTGGGAGACCGTATGACTTATAATTATATTTTGAGAAGACAGGAAGCAAAAGTAAATCCGGGACTGAAATTCTCTACCGGTAATTTCGATGTATTTGTTTCTGCTATGGCAGGATATTCCACTTCAAACAGAGAAGGTCTTTTCAAGCATTATTTATATGAAAACTCTTACGGGAAAAGTAAAGATTACAATTTCTGGAACTTCGGTCTGAAAGGACAGATCGTTTATCGTATCAACGGACGTAATTTCTTAGTGTATAACGGAGCGATGTACAATCAGGCACCATTCCTGGAGGATTTGTTTATCAATCCTAGAATCAATGCCCTTGTTAATCCTAATATTAGGAGTACGGTTTACACGGCTAATGATTTAAGCTATGTTATCAATACACCTTTCCTTAAATTAAGAGCATCAGGATATATTGTAGATACACAGAATGAAACCAACGTACAGCGCTTCTTTGCAGACGGGATCCAGATGAGCAGCACCAATCCAGACGGATCTGTTTCTCAGGTACAGAGTGCATTCGTTACTCAGGTGATGTCTAATCTTGAGAAAAGAAATATGGGAGTGGAATTAGGTGTTGATCTAAAAGTTATTCCTACTTTATCTTTACAGGGACTTGCAAGTTTAGGACAGTATACGTACAGAAATAATCCGGAAGTTTATTTGGTTTCTGATGCATCAGGAAGCAGTGTGACTTCTTTCGGTAAAGCATATCTGAAAGATTATAAGCAGGGAGGTACTCCTCAGAGAGCTTTCTCATTAGGTTTCCGATATAACAATCCAAAATACTGGTGGGTAGGAGCCAACTGGAACTATTTCGATAATAATTATCTGGATCCGGCTCCGGCTTTGAGAACGAATAACTTTATTCAGAACCCATATTCAAGTACTCCTTATTTAGGTCTTACCGATGGTGATGTACGCGATATGCTGAAACCGGTAGAACTTCCTTCTGCATTTTTCCTGAATGCTAATGCAGGGAAATCATTCATGATTGGAAAGTATTATATATTATTGACCGCTTCTGTAAATAATATCCTGAACAACAGAAGATTCATCACAGGAGGTTTCGAACAGACAAGAGAAACAAAAGCTATGGATTTCGCTTATGATTATTATAGCCCTAAACCCTCTTTCGGACCGAAATACTGGTATACTCAGGGGCGTTCGTACTTCGTTAACTTACAATTCAGATTCTAATAAATAAAAAAATAACAATGAATAATTTCACTAACTTTTTCAAAACGGCATTTGTGGCAGTAGGTGTACTGTCTGCAGTGTCTTCTTGTGTAAAGAATGATGATTGGGAAACTCCTCCAATCGCTTGTTCAAATAAATTTGAGGCGCCTACCATTTCAATGGCTGATTTTGCAGCTCAGGCTCCTGCAACTGGATACAAATTAATTACAACAGATCAGATTTTCGACGGTTATATCGTTTCTTCTGATGCTCAGGGAAATTTTTATAAAACGATCTCCTTCCAGGATAAAACGGTAAACCCTACTGTGGGTCTTCAGATCGAAGTAGATAAAGCAAGTAACTTTGCAGACTTTCCGGTAGGGGCACATATCAGAATTAATGCTAAAGGATTACGTTTAGGGCTTGACAGAGGATCAATTAAACTTGGTTCTGAAGATCCGAATTTTGCCATTGGTAGAATTCCTCAGGCTCTTGTAGGAAGATATGTTTCCGGAGTTTGTGGTGGAAACGGATTGGATATCCAGACTATTATTCCAACAAAGCTTAATTCATTAAATGATGCAAAACAGGCTAATCTGATCAATACTTTAGTAACGGTGTCTGATGTGCAGTTCAATATAAGTGAAATTTTCCCGGTACAGAAAAAATATCTTGATTATGATGCAGGAGGCCAAGGCTTGGATACAGACAGAAATATTGAAGATAAATTAGGTGGTACTGCAGTAATCAGAAACTCAGGATTCTTCAAGAGTGGAGGAGAGCTTTTACCGAAAGGGAGCGGAACTGTTACTTTTGTGGTAAGCAGATACAATACAACATGGCAGATGCTGATCAGAAGCTTGTCCGATATTAATTTCACTGGAACAAGAGTAGATTCAACGCCGCCTAAAGGAGGTACTGAGATCACTTATTCAGGTTCTTTCCTTGAAAACTTTGAAAGTTACTCGCTGACTCCTGCTAACCTTGAAGTGTATCCTAAATATGTAAATGATGCGGTATTAGGAAACAGATACTGGCAGTTAAAAACTTTCAGCAACAATAAGTATATTCAGCTGGGAGCTAATTCAGGGTCTGGAAATTATTTGACCTATTTTGCGGTACCTGTTGATTTTACAGTTGCCAATACGTTGAAATTTGATGTAAATGTTGGATTCTGGAACGGTAATGCTTTAAAAGTATACTACACAACCAATTATACTCCACTTGGAGATATTACCGCAGCAACAAAAACAGATATTACATCTGCATTTACAATTCCACAAACCCCTGTTAGCGGGTACGGTACATTAACGCCTGCGGGAACTTATACTTTACCTGCCGGATTAACGGGTAATGGATTTATACTGTTTGAATATACCGGAGCATCAACTGGTGTTACAACGACTATTCAGTTAGATAATATTCAGGTTCAATAATTTAAATCTGATATTTTAAATACAGGCCGTCTTTCGCAGGACGGCCTTTTTTATGTTGTGATAAATGATAAGAGCAAATGCAAATGGAGAATTAATAAAAAAGCATGACATATCTGTAGCTTTTGATTTAATGATATTGAAAATGAATTTATTATGCTCGAGAAATATGATATCACAGATTGCTTAAGCGGATTCCCTTTTAAATATGCTAAGGGGTGATCCGGAATATGATTGAAAAGCCACATATGAAGAAGGTTTTAGATTGAGTTATATAAAACTGTAAAAACAAAAAACCACCGCAGATGCAGTGGTTCATATTTTAAAATTATTCTGTTTAGAAAGCAACTTCATTCACTTCCTTGCCTCGCTGGAAGTTCATTACTTTCTGGCTTCCTTTGTAAGCAACACTAACAATGTTGATCTGCTTAGGAAAAGCACTTAAAAGAATAGTGTTTTTAATTTTTAAGGTATTGATATCGGAAACACCACCGGTCTCAAAATATACCCATACAGTTTCTCCGCTTACCTGACTTCCGGTGAAAGTTATAGTTTTTGGAGAGCCATTGACGAACACATCAAAATTATTATTTACATATTTTTTTACTTCTGCTTCAAATCCTGCTGTATTAGGATTGATTTTAATAGCATCAGAAATATGGTTAGTATTCATTTTTGTGGTAAACTTCAATGTTTTGCTTCCATCTATATAATCAACTTTGGTCATTGAAGAGAAAAAGTCTACATACATAAAACTCATTAACACAAAAAATGTTAAAATTCCTGATATATATAAAAGTTTTTTCATCTTAATTAATAGATTTACAATCATTCTTGCTAATTATAGGTCACAAATAATATGCCAATTAAAAATTTACGTTCACAGAATATTTATCATAGAATGCCTTGATGTGTGCAACAGCCTCGTCAGCAGTGTCTACCACACGGTATAAGTCTAAATCATCTTCGGCAATCATTCCTTCTTTTAACAGTGTTGCTTTGAACCAATCCAATAATCCGCCCCAGAATTCACTTCCTACCAGAACAATCGGAAACTTGCCTATTTTATTGGTCTGAATCAGGGTCATTGCTTCCGTAAGCTCGTCCAGAGTACCAAATCCGCCCGGCATTACTACGAATCCCTGGGAATATTTTACAAACATAACCTTTCTTACAAAAAAGTAATCGAAGTTCATAGAATAGGATTTATTAATATACGGATTGAAATGCTGTTCAAACGGCAGATCAATATTGAGCCCGATGGATCTTCCCTGTGCATTAAAAGCGCCTTTATTTCCAGCTTCCATGATCCCTGGGCCGCCTCCGGTAATGATTCCGAAGCCCAGTTTGGTGATCTTTTCAGCAATTTCAACAGCCATTTCATAATACCTGCTTTCAGGCTTCAGTCTTGCAGAACCAAATATAGAAACGCATGGTCCTATCTTGGCCAGCTTTTCATATCCGTCCACAAATTCAGCCATTACTTTGAAAACCATCCAACTGTCTTTGGTGATGGTTTCGTCCCAGGTTTTCTGTCTGAGACTGTTGTGAAGTTTTGTTTCGTTAATATCAAGTGCAGGATTTACTAAACTTTCATCCCTGGTTCCATCCATTTCCATTGCAAATTATTTAAAATATTTTTCGGCTTCTATTACAGATTCCGGTCTTCCCACATCTATCAGAATGCTGTCATGTACAAATCCGTGGATATGCTCAGTCTGCATCAGGTCAAGATACTCCTCCATAACAGAAAACTTGCCGGTTCTCTTTATTTTTTCAAAGATAGCAGGGTTGATGCAGTGAACACCACTGAAGGCAAGAGCCTTAAAGCCTTTGTTGAATTCCGCAAGCCTCTGCTCTCCCGACTGTACATTAAGCCAGCCTCTCAAAACCATATCATCATTGAAAAGCAGCTTTCTGGAACTGTCTCTATCGGAAACCGCTAAAGTAGCGAAATCTTTTATCTTTTTATGATATTCAACGAGCGCATCAATATTGATATCCGTTAAAATATCAGCGTTCATGATTAGAAAATCTTCCCCGTGATCGAGGAATCTTCTAGCAAAAATCAAGCCGCCACCGGTTTCCAGCAGTTCGTCCCTTTCATCTGAGATTTCAATGCTGCAGCCGAAATTACTGTTTTTATTTAAAAATTCAACAATCTGATTTCCAAAATGATGGATATTGATCACAAAATCTTTTATTCCAAAGCCTTTAAGATAATTGATATTTCTTTCCAAAAGCGGTATGCCGTTTACCGGAGCCAGTGCTTTTGGATGGTGATCCGTAAATGGTTTTAGCCTTGTGCCTTTTCCGGCAGCGAAAATTAAAGCTTTCATATAGTCTAGGTAATGAGTGATACGTAATGAGTAATTTCAGGAATTGATGAAAAGTAAAATATTACTTATTGCTCATTATCCATTACTCATATTCAGGTGGTGCTGTTCGTCATGGTGGAGGCTTATTTCTATTCC
This sequence comes from Chryseobacterium lathyri, assembly GCF_019970085.1. Classification (NCBI taxonomy): domain Bacteria; kingdom Pseudomonadati; phylum Bacteroidota; class Flavobacteriia; order Flavobacteriales; family Weeksellaceae; genus Chryseobacterium; species Chryseobacterium lathyri. Next base: position 744,285 of record NZ_JAHXYG010000001.1, read on the forward strand.
TTCAGGATATTTTTCCCTGATGAATTCAGCAATCTTGATCGCAGAATACACGGATCTGTGTTGTCCGCCTGTACACCCGAAATTGATCTGCAGGTCTTCAAAACCTCTTTCCAGATAATTGTCAATATTAATTGAAATAATGGATTTTACCAGCTCGAGAAACTTAGGCATTTCGGTTTTTGTTTCAAGGTATTCCTGAACCCCGATATCATTTCCTGTTTGGATTTTGTATTCCTCAATTCTTCCTGGATTTAAAATTCCTCTGCAGTCGAAGGTAAAACCTCCGCCGTTTCCTGAATGGTCTTTAGGAATTCCTCCTTTTTTGTAAGAAAAACTGTGTATGTCGATGTGTAACATTATTCTTTATTTTTATTTAAACCATTAAGGCTTATTTAGTTTTATTGATAACCGGTTATCTGTAAGCTGTCGGCTTGATCGGAGTCGAAAGCTAGCTATTTAAAATGTAATTAATTTTCAATTTTGATTCTTCCGAAGACAGTTGTTCTATTACTTTTTTCAGTTCCGGATAATCCTGCATCTGTTCCCAGGATGCGGCAAACTGCGTGATATTGTGAATTCCTTTTTCAAGGCTGACTATAAAATGCTGTTTCCTTTGGATTAGCCCTCTGAAGCCATAGGCTCCAAGTACCTGCAGAAATCTCATCATCTGAATTGGTTTTACCGAATTTTTTAGTTTAGTTTTGATTTCTTCATTTTCAAACTGCATGATATAATAGTCAAGCATTTCATTTTTAAAATCTTCCGGAAAGTTGGCCTTGGCCTGGAAGAGGAAAGAAATCACATCATACATCAATGGCCCTTCCATCGCAGATTGGTAATCGATGAACGAAACTTTACGATCTTCATTGACCATAATATTCCTTGCCTGAAAATCGCGGATCATCATTCCTTTGGGTTCAAGACTTTCAATAAGCTGGGCAATATGTTTAAATTCTTTCAATAAAACAGATTTACTGTATTCGAGCTCCAGAATATCAGCTACAAAATTTTTAAAATAATACAGATCATGAATCACGGGAAGCTCGTCATACCTTTCGTATTCAAACGTTTTTGAAAAATCAATTTTCGCCTGGGTCCGGATTTGGAGCTGGAAAAGCTTTTCTAATGTTTGCTTTACCAATGTTCTTACGTTATCGGAAAGTCCTTCTGTTGTAATAACATCTGAAAGAGTTTGTTCTCCTAGAAATTCCTGTATATACATCTTTTTGTCGTCTGAAACAGCAAAAATATTGGGTGTGTTGAGGTCAAGCTCTGAGAAGATTTCAGAATAATAAAGGAAGCTTTCGTTTTCTGCGGTATTTTCATTGCTGGTGACAATGTATTTTCTGGTGTTGGATTTAGCCAGGAAATTTATTCTCGCAGAACCACTTTGAGCCAGTGTAACGAACTCAGAAGATGGTTCACCCAGATAATTTTCAAAAAATCGTTTTGCGTTTTCGGAAGTCATAATATGGAAACAAATATACTAATTTAATGGGAGTTTGATTGTTTTGATTGTTTTGGCTGTTTGAGGGTTTGAGATATTAGAGCTGGAGTAGGATTATCAGTGGATTTGGAGCTCTGGATGGTGATTGAGACTTGATGTTAGTTAAGTTATTTTGTAAAATCTAACGTCTGATATCAAATATTTATTAACCTAAGTTTCAGTCTAATTTCTATCTTTGTATCATGTTAAAGGATTTTAAACCGGTTTTAAACATTTTGCTGAGGTTCATCGTCATCTACCTGGTGCTGCTTCTAGGGTATCAGTTTTATCTGAACAGCGGTAAAGAAAGTGGGCTGGATCCTTTTTCCCGGATGATTGCTGATCAGGTTGCCGCCGTTCAAAAGACTATAGGGTTTCCTACATTGCTTTATGATGATGTAAAAAATGAACAGGTTTGGTTTTATGTAAAGAAAAACTATGTGACAAGAATGGTGGAGGGATGTAATGCTGTTTCCGTCATGATCTTGTTTATAGCTTTCGTTTTTGCATTTTATAAAGGTGCTAAAACATATATTTTCGCATTGGCTGGGCTTGTTTTGCTTTACATTATGAACCTTCTGCGAATCATGGGACTAAATATCGTTATGGTAGATCATCCGGAATATGGAAAAATATTCCATGATTTTATTTTTCCAGCAGTTATTTATGGGACTGTTGTGGTTCTGTGGCTGGTTTGGATTAAATTCTTTGCTTTGAAAAATGAAAATTCTTAACTGGCTTCTGGTGATAGCGGGAATCTGCGGTCTTATAAGCGTACGGATGCTTGAAGACAAAATTTTTTATGACCCTTTTCTCGAATATTTTCATGAAGCGATTAAAAATATTGCATTTCCCCAGTTTGAATGGGGGAAATTAATTGCAGGACATCTTTTCAGGTTTATGCTTAATCTTGCCTTTTCGTGCCTGATCATTCAATGTCTTTTTAAAAACCGCCAGTGGACGGCACAGGGAGCATTGCTGATTACCATTATTTTTGTGATTACTTTTCCTATTTATCTTTACTGTATACATGATAAGTTCGAGATAGGATATCTTTTCTCTTTTTATATGAGAAGGTTTGTCATCCAGCCGCTGGCTTTGCTTTTGATTGTTCCGATGTTTTATTATAGAAAACAATTAATGGAAAGAGCAGATAAATAAATCTGACAAATTTATTATTACAGGCTAATCTGCAGTATGTTTATCCACACTGGTGACATTTTCAGGAGTCCACTGTACTCTCTTTACAAAATCTTTTTCGCGGACAGGGCAGTCTTTTATCTGGCATACAGGGCATGATACTGTTTTGCAGTCATCCATATGGAAATTAAATTCTACGCTTCTTTTTGTATTTTTAGCTAAAAGAATAATCATTTTTTCCATTTCATTGTGCGCTTCCCGAAGGCTGTAGTACCAAGGTAAGGTAATATGGGCATCAATATGGAGATTGGCTCCGAATTGCTGAATTTTCATATTGTGGACATCGATCCATTCTATTCTTCTGTTCTCTTCGAGTACTCTGATAATCTGGTTCAAAAGATCAGGATCCTGTTCATCCATAATACCGCTTAAAGATTTTCTTACGATTTTATAGCCTACGTAGATGATGTAAAGTCCAAAAATAAGGGCTACAACTGAATCCAGCCAGTAGATTTTAGTGAAGTAAACAATCATTAAGCTTATTACGACACCCAATGTCGTGATGGTATCGGATTGAAGATGTTTCCCTGATGATACAAGAACCAGCGAGTTTTCTGCCTGCCCTTTTTTAATGGAAATATATCCCAGGAGATAATTAACAATAGCGGTTGCAGCAATGATCCATATTCCCATATCTATTTTGCTCAGGGTTTTCCCTACAATAAGGCTATTGACGCCTTCATAGATGATCATAATACCGGCAATGGCGACTAAAGCCCCTTCGATACCGGATGTTACAAATTCTACTTTTCCGTGGCCGTATGGGTGGTCCTCGTCTCTAGGTTTTGCGGCAAGATGAAGGGAGTAGAGCCCCATAAATGCACTGATGACATTGACGATGCTTTCCATGGCATCAGAAAACACGGCATCGGAATTGGTGAGCTTCCAGGCAATAATCTTTCCTATGAATAGAATGACCCCGAAAGCAGCAATCAGCTTTTGGAATCCTATTTTGTCTTTGCGGGTAATGGTTTTTTTATTTTCCATAGTTTGATAAAAAAAAGAATCTCAATTCTGAGACTCTTTTTTATTTTGTTAGTTTAAACTAAGTTGTTGGCTGCTAAGTATTCTGCAATCTGTACAGCGTTCGTTGCGGCTCCTTTTCGCAGATTGTCTGCCACGATCCAGAGATTCAGCGTTTTGGGCTGTGAAAGATCCCGTCTTATCCTGCCGACGAAAACTTCGTCTTTCCCTTCGGAGTACAGCGGCATTGGATATTCGTTGTTTTTCACGTTGTCCATTACCACTACGCCTGGTGTCTCGGATAATATCTTTCTTACTTCGTCAAGGTCAAACTCGTTTTCAAATTCAATATTTACACTTTCTGAGTGTCCTCCCTGAACAGGAACTCTCACTGCAGTTGCTGTAAGATTAAATGTATCATCACCTAAAATTTTCTTAGGTTCTTTCATCAATTTGATCTCCTCTTTCGTGTAGTCATCATCGCTGAATACGTCACAGTGAGGAAGAGCATTTTTGAAAATCTGATAAGGATATACTTTGGCAACGCTGTCATCTCCGCTTATTTCAGCATTGAGCTGATCCACGGCAGCTTTTCCTGTTCCCGTTACAGACTGGTAGGTAGAAACAACCACTCTTTTCAGGTCATATTTTTTATTCAGTGGCCCCAGAACCATTACCAACTGAATGGTAGAGCAGTTAGGATTGGCAATGATCTTATCTTCTTTGGTTAAAACATTAGCATTGATCTCCGGAACAACCAGTTTTTTGGTAGGGTCCATTCTCCATGCTGAAGAATTGTCAATCACTGTGGTGCCAGCTTCCGCAAAAAGAGGGGCGAATTCAAGAGAAGTGTCTCCTCCGGCAGAAAAAATAGCAATATCCGGTTTGGCAGCTATAGCGTCCTTCATGCTTACGATGGTAAATTCTTCCTGTTTATACTTCACCTTCTTACCTACAGATCTTTCGGATGCCACCGGAATTAATTCTGTTACAGGGAAGTTTCTCTCCTCCAAAACTTTAAGCATAACTTGTCCAACCATTCCTGTTGAACCGACTACAGCTACTTTCATTGATTTAATTAAAAAATTTAAGGTTAAACTATTACAAAGTTATAACTCATCATTGATAACTTATTATTTTATGTTTTAAGCCCCAAAGACTCTCGTCCAAGGGAAGGCAAATGCAAATAAACCTGCAGCGATAAGACCCATGATCACAATACCTAAAGAAATCGTGTCATTGGACTTCACTTTTTTGTTGATGATGGTCATCAATACAGCTGCAATCAGCATAGAAAATGGGTGCTCCACATACTGGAATCTTAAATCGGCATTTTTCATTACTGATCCCATATCCAATCCTTTTGTGAAGTTGATCACCAGCATGACGATCCCTATTAAAAACTGAACATGGAAGAAAATCATCGTAAAGAGAGTCGTCTTCTTTAAAAATTTGTTCACTTTACCACTGAAGCCAAACATTGTGGCTAAAAGGGCAATAATAAATAATGAGACCAAAAGAAGTTCAAGATACCCGAATCCTTTGTGTGCATTAAGCAAAATCTTGTAAAAATCCATATTCAATTTTTTGTACACAAATATAGCAAAAATCCCGGCGAAAAGCCGGGATTGATATTTATAAAATCTAATATTGTGATCTTATTAGAATCTGTAAGAAAGTGAAGCTGACCAAGTTCTTCCGAATCCGAAATAAACGTTGTTGCTAACATCCAAACCTTTGTAGAAGTTATTTGGATTTGCGTTGTAAGCATCTAATTGCTGTTGAGCAGTCTGCCCACCCGCAATATCTTTATAATCAGATATTGTTTTTTTGTTAGATGATCTTAAATCTGAAATGTATGTAGTGTCAAATAAGTTGTAAACATTTGCAGATAAAATCAATCTCTGTCCATTTTTCAGATCAAATGTATAAGATGCTCCAACATCAGTGAGGTTATAAGAAGGTGCTTTTAAAGAACCTTTTTCTGCTCTGGCTGCAGGAATTTGTCCATTTTCTCCAATGATAAAGCCACTGTTGATACTAAATGTTCCATAAAGGTTGTCATAATATCTCCAAGTTCCGTAAATATCAAGGTTTTTAACTGGTTTCACAGTAGCTCCAATAGCTGCTGTGGTTTGCGCAGCATCAGATACTTTAAGACCATCTAAAGCTAATGTAACCTCGTTTTTTCCGTTTGAGCCAACAATAGGAGCTCCGTTTTCATCAACTAAAAGACCTGTAGGATTGTTTTTATATTTCCAGTTTCCTATAGATAACATTCCGTTAAATTCTAAAAAGTTCAAAGGCTTGTAGAATAATTCTAGCTCAGCACCCATATGCACCTGCTTTACACCATTTAAGCTAACAGTTGCTCTTTCCAAACCATAAATAGTAAGGTTTGTAAGACGAACGAATCTGTCATCCCAAGAAGTATAATATAAGTTAAGGTTTGCTCTTAATTTGGAAGATCTGAAACCGTAACCAAATTCTGCAGAAGCAATTTTTTCATTCTGAAGATCTTTATTTACAACTTGTAGGTTACCTGTTTGTCTTCCGTCTGAAACAGAATAAGGATAAACTCCGAAGAAGTTTGGCTGTTTAGAATAATAACCCGCGTTTACAAATACGTTATGATTATCATTGATATTATAATTAACACCTGCTTTTACATTATAACCAAACAGATATTTCATCTCTGTTTTTGTATTTACCTTTTCTCCTAATTGTTCGGTAACACCATCTATAATCCAGTTGTCAATTCTTGAGAACCCTTGTTCGGAAGCAGAACCCTGTACAAATGCTGAAAGATTGTCCTTAGAATACTCTAATTGTCCAAAAACTCCACCCCAAAGAACTTCTCCGTTATAGTTTCTGTATACAATTTGGTCTTTATCTTTTATAGCTTTAATGAATGGGTTAGCAGAAGGTGCTGCATTGTAAACAAGGTTTACATCCATATTAGGATTATTCTTGTTGTCTTTTTCAATAAATTTGTTATTTCCCCAAAGATCGGTTAAAACTCCCGGGTGATAACCGTAGTAATATCTTCCATCTAGACCAACTGAAAAATTAAAATTATCATTGATTTTATGTTGGAAATTGGTAAGGAATCCGTACCAATCGTGAGAGTTTACTGAAGCTCTTCTTACTAGACCATTCGTTCTTTGTGCAATTCCTGGCGTTGCATTAACTTTATTGATTGGAGCTGCAGGATTTGATGGGTTCCATAATACTGATTGTCCTTGGTTCCACGCAACAATGTCATCAAAACGGATTAAACCATCTTGAGTTTTCGGAAGGCTGTTTATACTTGTTCCATTAATGGATCCGATAACTCCGGTCCCTCCTCCACGTCCCCAAGAAGCATAAACAACAGTTGATAATTTAGATTTTTCGCTCATTGTCCAATCCCAGTTGATGGATGCAACAGGCTTACTATAATAATTTACAGATTGAGAATATTGTCTTCCATTCAAATATCCCCAGTTAGAATTATATTTTCTGTTTGGCTCATCCCCAAAAACCTTATCCAATTTACCATCACCCATATCTAAATATGTAGCAATACTTCCGTTAAAGTTTTGGTTGTGCCATTGAGGAGCCCCAGTAAACGTGAATTGGAAATCATGCTTTTTATTTGGCTGCCATCCAAGAGCAAAATAATAGTTGTATGCTTCAAAATCAGAACCATCTATATATGTTGCACCAGCAGTTCTTGCCATTAAGAATGAAGTAGACCACCCGTTTGCAGATTTACCAGTATTGTATGAAAATAATGTTTTCAGGTATCCGTCATTACCAAGACCTAAAGTTACATTACCCTCTTTCTTTTTATCAGCAGCTCTTGTAATAACGTTAATGGTTCCTCCAATAGATGCAATAGCTAATTTAGATGATCCTAAACCTCTTTGAACCTGCATAGCAGAAGTAACATCTGATAAACCAAGCCAGTTTGACCAGTATACTGTTCCTCCTTCCATATCGTTTACAGGAACACCGTTAATCATTACTGCGGTGTTATTAGTATCAAAACCACGAATGTTAACACGGCCATCACCGAAACCACCACCACCTTTTGTAGCATAGATAGAAGGAGTAGAATTTAAGATTTCCGGGAATTCCTGATTTCCTAATCGTTGTACAATTTGTGCTTCCTTAATGGTTGAAACTGCTACCGGTGTTTTTCTATCTTTAGCAATATCAGCAACACCAGTGATTACAACTTGTTCAATGTCATTGGATTTGGTTTTCACCGTATCCTGAACTTCTTGAGCATAATAAACACTTGCTGTAGATAATGTAATTACTACAGATAGCATCGATTTGTTGATTAATTTCATAATCGTTAGTAATAGTTAGATTTAATTTTCTGCAAAATTCGCGAAATAAAATTTAACTAATATTAACTGTATGTTAATTTTTACTCAATCTTAATAAGATTTAACTTATTGATTTTCAGATTCATAAATAAAAATTGAATTTTTACATGAAAAAAATCATATTATTGAGTTTTTAACAAATAGGGGCTGTTTTTATTAAAAATATAACGCTATTTCACGGCTTTGAGACTCAAATCAATATTTTCAGCCGAATGGGTAAGGGCACCGGCAGAGATATAAGTGACCCCGGTAGATGCAATTTCTTTTAACATATCACGGGTAATTCCACCTGAGGCTTCAGACTCACAAGAGCCGTTAATCATTTCTACTGCCTGCTTCATCATAGATACGCTCATATTGTCGAGCATGATTCTGTCTACTTTTGCTTTGATGGCTTCTTTTACCTCTTCAAGGTTTCTTGTCTCAACTTCGATCTTTAATTTTTTCTTAGCATTTTTAACATAATCTTTTGCCATTTTTACGGCATTCGTAATACTCCCATTATAATCGATGTGGTTATCTTTCAGCATGATCATGTCATAGAGTCCATATCTGTGATTAGTTCCGCCACCTATAGCAACGGCCCATTTTTCACATACTCTGAAGTTAGGAGTTGTTTTTCGGGTATCTAAAAGTTTTGTTTTTGTTCCTACCAATCGCGAATCCCAGTCGTGGGTAAGGGTAGCAATACCGCTCATTCTCTGCATGCAGTTCAGAATAAGTCTTTCGGTGGAAAGAATAGATCTTGCGCTGCCGGTTACTATTAAAGCTACATCACCAACTTTCGCTGCTTTTCCATCTTTAATGAAAATTTCAACTTTCAGATCTTTATCAAAAGTTTTAAAAATAATTTCCGCCAACTCAACACCTGCCAAAATACAGTCCTGCTTTACCAGAAGTTTGGCACTCTGCTTCAGGTCCTTTGGAATTGTGGAAAGGGTAGAGTGGTCACCATCCTGAATGTCTTCTTCCAGGGCGTTTTTGATGAATGATTTTAATACTTTATCTGTAGCGTAAGCTGGTCTTTTCATTATGTATGTTTTAAGCTAAGTCTTTATTATAAAATGCCCCTTTATTTTCAGTCATTTCCATAGATTGGGTAATGATGAGGTGGGCAACGGTTGTCAGATTTCTTAATTCAGATAGTTGTGGCGAAAGAATAGAATAGTGGTAAATCTCGTCCACGGCTGCTGCAATCTCCTGATGCTTCTGTAAGGCCATGTTAAGACGTCTGTTGCTTCTTACGATACCTACCAGATCGCTCATCATTTCCTGAAGCTGTTTTCTGAGGTAGCTTATGATCACCATTTCGTCCATGATTTTCATTCCTTCCTCATTCCATTCCGGAACGGCTTTAAGATCATCGAAGTTGAAGTTATTTTCATTGAGGAGAGCAACTGTTTTTATAGCGGCATTATGTCCGAAAACCAAGCCTTCCAATAATGAGTTTGATGCAAGTCTGTTCGCACCATGCAATCCGGAATTGGTACATTCTCCTACTGCAAAAAGATTACGGATGGAAGACTGACCGTCCCTGTCGACTTCAATACCGCCCATCAGATAATGGCATGCCGGTACTATAGGAATCAATTGGATAAAAGGATCAATTCCTTCTTCTTTACATTTTTTATAAATATTCGGGAAATGTTCCAGGAATTTTTCATGATCCATATCGCGGCAGTCAAGACCGGCAAATTCATCACCTGAGATCTTCATTTCATTATCAATGGCTCGGGCTACAATATCTCTTGAGGCTAATTCTTCACGCACATCATATTTATGCATGAACTTTTCACCGTTTTTGGTTCTTAATTTAGCACCATCTCCCCGGACTGCTTCAGAAATCAGGAAAAGCATTCCGTTGATCTTGCTATACAGAGCCGTTGGATGGAACTGGTAGTACTGCATATTGGAAACTTTGCCCTTTGCGCGGGCTACAAAAGCAATTCCGTCACCGGTAGCAATGGTAGGATTTGTTGTGTTTTTATAAACATGTCCCGCACCTCCTGTAGCAACCAATGTTATTTTGGAAGTGATCTTTTTGATCTTTTTTGATTTTTCATCAAGAATATAGGCGCCGTAACAGTTGATATCACCTTCGCTTACTGCCTTTCCTGGAACATGATGCTGGGTGATGATATCAATAACATAATGATGGTCGAGGATCTCAATATTCGGGCTGCTGTTGGCTGTTGCTAGAAGAGCTCTTTCGATCTCGAATCCGGTAATATCTTTATGGTGTACGATTCGGTTTTCCGTGTGGCCGCCTTCTCTTCCCAAGGCAAACTCTCCATTTTTCATATCGAAATTAGCGCCCCATTCTACAATTTCGTTGAATCTTGTGGGAGCTTCCCTTACGACCATTTCTACAACGTCTCGTTTGTTTTCCCCATCTCCGGCACGCATGGTGTCTTCGATATGCTTTTCGAAATTATCGTTTTTAAAGTCGGTGACTACGGCCAGTCCGCCCTGTGCGTATTTGGTATTGCTTTCGTCTTCGTCGGATTTTGTTACGATGATGATCTTGGCATCAGGGAGTTGTTCAGAAACTTTAATGGCATAGGAAAGTCCCGAGATGCCGGAACCAATTACTAATACATCCGCTTTTATCATATGCTTGCTTTAGGTACGATCGTTTAAATATTAAATAAATTTAAACAATTTTTCGTTTGGTTTTCTTACTTTTTTCATGTGTTGAAAATGATCTTCCTGAGAACGGTAGCCTAAAGCCAGAGTGACAGTTACTTTTTCTGTTTCAGAATTGATGTTGAGAATTTCCTCTATCATCTCCTGCCGGAAGCCTTCCATAGGACAGGAATCTATATTTTCAATAGCGGCGGTATACATTAGATTGGCAAGTACGATATAAGACTGCTTTTCTGCCCAGTTGAAAATTTCATCCTGTGTTTTTTGGGTAATATGTTGGTTAATACTTTTTCTGAAAAGGTCGAGTTTCTCAACAGGAGTTTCCCTTACCTCAGAAATATGATTAAAATAACCGTGAATATAGCTTTCCTCAATAGTTTTCTTCGAAATGATAACAATAAGGTGCGAGCAGGTAGAAATCTGTGAGGGATTATAGAAAGCCGGAATTAATTTCTGCTTCATTTCCTCGCTTTCAACTACCAGTATTTTGTATGGCTGAAGCCCAAGTGAACTGGCAGACAACTTTCCTGACTCTAGAATATTGTGCAGGATGTCCTGGGGAATAATCTCATGATTAAATTTCTTCACAGAATATCTTCTGCTTAAAGCTTCCAAATAATTCATAGGGCAAATTTAAGAATAGAATGCGAATAAAGTGCGTTTATAATGAAATATATCCTTTTATAAAAATAAAAAGATCACTCCAAATTTGGAGTGATCCCGGTATTTAAAAAATAATCAATTTTAATTTACTCTCTGTTTTTTACCATAATCCAGCCTGAGAATTTGATTGGAGTATTCTTGCTGTTATTTTCATTCCATGTGATAGAATACCAGTAATTTCCTGTCGGAACTTTTTTGCTTCCATTAGTGGTGCCATCCCAGACATATCTGTTGGACTTATCAGCCTGGAAAAGCTTGTATCCATATCGGTCGAAAATTCCGATTTCCAGATTCTTTTTATTGGAAAGTGCTGAATAATCAATAGCGTCGTTTACGCCGTCTCCATTTGGAGTGATCACGTTGATAATATTAGGAACCGTGATGTCGATCTGAATGGGCTCACAATCATAGTTGTCCTTTACATAAATCTTAGTTTCACCTCTGGGAACATTTGAAAATATATTGGAATCCTGCCATTGTATATTATCCATTGAATATTGGTAAGGCGGTGTTCCTCCGTTAACAAAGACAGTTACGGTGCTTCCTGAAATATCAATATTGGTAACAACGGGCTGCTCTGAAGCATATACCTTTACGGTCTGCAGTGTAATACAGTCTCCGGTTTTTAATTTTACCCAGTAAGTTCCTACACCTACATTGGTGATGGCCTGTGTCGTTGCTCCTGTGCTCCATTGGTAACCATTGAATCCAGGGCCTGCATCCAGTGTGGTTTTGTCCTCAATACAGATGATTTTGTCCTTTAATACGCTGGATGAAACCGGAGATAAGACGGTGAGGGTAACTTTTGCAATAGAATAACATCCCTGCGCATTGAATACTTTTATATAAATGACTCCGGATGGAGCAGTATATGCTAAGAAATTTAAAATTTCATTCGTTCCGTTTTCAGCATCTGTAAGGGATGGATAATATTTTTTTATTGCTCCCGTCAATACTGTTACCGGTGCATTGCTTAAATTGAATGTTCCCAGTGAAGGATTGGTTTCAAGGAAGCATGTTCTTAATGATGCATCGGTAACGACCACAACCGGATTGAGATTCAGGGTAACTTTTGCTACACTCACACATCCCTGGGGAGTGGTCACTTTTGCAAATAATATGGCCGCTCCTGATGCGTAAGTTGTAGGATTGGGAATCTGGTTGATCCCTGCATTCAGGTCTGACATTGTATTGTAAAATTCCATTGTACAACCAGGAACTGTTGTTAAAGCAGCTGTGGTAAGGTCAAATGTTGCAGTACCTGCATTATTGTTGTTACATCCCGTAAGCGAAGCATCAGTGGCTGCAAACGGAGTGGGGTTCAGCTGTATGACTCCGTCTCCATTATCGCAGAGTGTAGAACTAGGATCTTTAATGACTACTTTAATTGTAGTGTTGCCGGAATACGGGAAATTTGAAGGATTGGCAATAGGTGTTGAACTTCCTAAAACATAATAGGTGAATATGTAATTTGCCGGATTATTGACAAATTGAGCATTGAAAGACGTTAGGTCCACAGTTCCGGTACCGGTTGCAGGATTGGTACATACAAATGGAGTTACTGTAGCATTCAGAATGGGAACTTTGTCTACAAACACTTTTACATTTTTGATAGAATGTCTTGCGCTGGCACCTCCTGTAGCTGCCGAAAATCCAAAGTATCCCTGTGACATTCCAATGGCAGCGCCCGAAGGAGCGAATGACTGGTCTGCAATAAGAACACCGTCAATTTTTATTTTAATGATCCAGTTCGTAGGGTTGGTAAGGTCTGTTTCCCCGTTTACTTCTACGTGTTTATAGTTTGGTCCTACGAATGGCTGAGTAGGGTTGAGGTCTGGAGAATGAAATGTGCTGCCGGGTGTTGTGTTATATTCAATATTGTTCCCGGCTGTATTGTTGGTGCCATAAAGAACGTGTACTTTACTCATCTGTCCTTCCGTGGTATTATTGAAAATATCAAATCCTACCATCAGTCCGGAAGCATTTCCGGGAATTCCAAGTCCACCACCGGATACGAATCCTGTCGGCGGATTGGCAAGATACCAGAAAGTAAATCCGTCTCCTCTTCCGAATTGTGTCGTTCCGTTTCCGTCAATTCTAAAGTCAAATTCTACCTTCCATTTGTCACAATAACTTAATGTGATAGGGGTAGCCAGTTTTATAGCGCCATACAGGTTTCCGTTATCGGTTGTAAGCCTGATGAAATCTGTATCAACAGCTGCATTTGAAACAAGGTCCCAGCCCGTTGTGTTGACAGGGTTTCCTGCAAGCTGATATGTTTGTGAAAACAGCTGACCTGAAAAGCATAGAAAAATAGTTAAATAATAAAGGAGTAGTTTTCTTTTCATATGAAGCGATTAGTTTTTGAGGTTATTCCTGTAAATATATTTATTTTATTTTCTAATATATAATGTATAATTGTCAAATGATTAACAAAAATTGTCAATTTTATAAGTAATTTTTAAAATTTATATGAAATGGTTAAAAATAAAATATATCTTATTTATTAAGTTAAGATATGATAAGCCTTGATCCCACAAGCCCAATCCTATTAAAAAATCACTCCGGTGAAGGAGTGATTTTGTATGAAAAGCTATTATTCTCTGTTTTTTACCAATACCCAGCCTGAATATTTCGTAGGAGTATTGTTTTTATCATTTTCATTCCATGAAATAGAATACCAGTAAGTCCCCGTGAGGATCTTTTTGCCGAAGGCAGTTCCATCCCATTTGAAATTTCTTGTTTTATCGGCTTCATAAAGTTTATTGCCATATCTGTCATATACTATAAAAACCAGATTTTTCTTATAGGCCAATGCGGAATAATCAATAAAGTCATTCACGTTATCGCCGTTCGGTGTAATGGCATTGATCAGATTGGGAACGGTGATCTGAACTTCAACGGGTGAACAGTTGTAAAAGTCTTTGACAAAAACTTTTACCTCTCCTCTGTGCAAGCCTGTAAATATATTTGAATCTTGCCAGTCGATACCATTTAAAGAATATTTATATGGTGGAGTGCCTCCTGAAACATTCACAGTTACCGTTGTATTATGAATATCAATGCTTGAAATAACAGGGTTTGCCGAAGCAATAACCTTCACGGTCTGCAATGTAATACAGTTTCCTGTTTTTAGCTTTACCCAATAAAGACCAACACCTACTCCCTGTATAGAAGGAGTGGTTGCTCCGGTAATCCATTCGTAACCATCAAAGCCCGGACCTGCATCCAGATCAGTTCTTCCGTCAATGCAGATAATTTTATCTTTTAAAACGTTTGATTTCACTGGTGAAAGTACAACGAGGTTAACTTTTGCTATAGCGAAACATGCGTTTGAGTCAGTTACCTTTACATAGACTGCAGTACTCACGGACATATATTGAGATGGATTGACAATCTCATTGGTTCCGCTTAATGCATCTGCCACGCTTAAATAATATTTCTTTGTAAACCCGCTCGTCAGTGTCGTCACATTGGCTGAAGTAAGGTCAAATATGGCAGTCGTAATATTATCCTGCAGAAAGCATGACTGTAGCGTGGCTTCTTTTACCGGAGTTTCAGGATAGAATGTTAAGGTGATTTTTGCCGTACCGGTACATCCCTGCGGCGTAGTCACTTTTACATAGACTATGCCGGGTGCGGAAGTGTAAGAATTGGGATTCGTGATTTCATTGGTTCCGGCATTCAGATCATTCAGTGTTTTATAATATTTTTTAGTGGCGCCAAGTACATTCGTTACATCTGCAGTATTAAGGTTGAATAATCCTGTTCCTGCTTTATTGTTGTTACATGCCGTTAAAGTTTTATCGGTAAGTGTAAGAGGAGCCAGGACCAGCTGTATTTTTCCGTCCGGATTATCACATAATATTCCTGCATTGTCCTTTACAATCACAGTAACCGTAGTATTGGCATTGAATTGGAAATTAGTGGGATTTGTAATAGGTGTTGAGCCTTGCAAGTACGTGAATGTATAATTGGAAGGGTTACTAACGAATTGAGAATTGAAAGTTGTTAAATTTACAGATGCAAACCCTGTAGTCGGATTTGGACAGAAAGTCTGTGTCGCTGTACTTTGTAAAATAGGAACTTTATCGGTGTAGATTTTTACATTTTTAATAGAATGTCTTGACCTTGCCCCTCCTGTAGAAGCCGAAAATCCAAAATATCCAATGGTCATAGCAGCTGCCGTGCCCGATGGGGCAAAAGACTGGTTACAGATGGTCGTACCATCAAGTGTTATTTTTACAATCCAATTCGTAGGAATAGCCGGATCTACCTGAGCTGTTACTTCAACATGCTTATAAGTTGTTCCCTGAAAAGGTTGGGTGGTATTCAGGTCCGGTGAGTGAAAAGAGCTCCCCGGAACATTGAAGAATTCTACATTGTTGCTATCTGTTGTATTGGCAACCTGCCCGTAAGCAACATGTATCTTACTCATTGTAGCGGTAGTGGTGTTGTTGTAAGTATCAAAACCTACAATAAAACCGACTGCATTTTGGGAAACTCCAAGGCCGGAACCCAATACACTTGCAACAGGCGGGTTCGCCAGATACCAAAATGCAATTCCGTCTCCGTTGGAAGTTTGGTTAGAGTCCATTCTGAAGTCGAATTCAACTCTCCATTTATCACAATATTTTAAATTAATCTGATCATTCAGTCTTATAGATCCGGATTGGTTATTGGTATCCGGAGTAAGCTGAACAAAATCACCTAGTACCTGGGTTGGAGCAACCATGGACCATCCTGTGGTATTTACAGGGTTTCCGGTTAACTGGTAAGTTTGAGAAAACACTCCCCCTGACAAAAAAAACAGAAAGAGAGAAATGTAAGACAGTAAAGATTTATTCATTGAAGTGGAATTACTTTATTTTAGACGTTGTAAATATATTAAATCCTAACCGATTAATATGTATTTAATGTTAATTTAACTGAAAATATTAATGATTTGTCAATGAATTGTAAAATGAATAGGTGAATAGAGAATTATAAAGATGTTAATTTAGATTTTTAAAAAAGAGAATTGCTTTCCAGCCCTTCAAAATAAGTATCGACTTCCAGATCAGGTGAGCTTGCAGCTGCCACGGCAAGTTTATCGCAGAGCTCATTTTCAAAGTGCCCTGCATGGCCTTTTACCCAATGCATTTTTGGGTTGTGTTTGTTGTACATTTCAATGAATCTTTTCCAGAGATCGGGGTTTTTTACATTTTTCCATCCTCTTTTGATCCATCCTGCAATCCAGTTTTGGTTCACGGCATCAGCTACATATTTGCTGTCTGTGTAAATATGAATATCGTTCTCCGAAGACTTTAGTTTTTCCATAGCGGAAATAACAGCCAATAGCTCCATTCTGTTATTGGTGGTTTTTCTGAATCCTTTGGAGAATGTCTTCTGATAATTTTTTTCAGGAACACGCATAAGAATTCCATAGCCTCCTTTGCCGGGGTTTCCGCTGCATGCACCGTCGGTGTATATTTCTATTCTCAAAAGTTAAGTCTATATAAAACTGGTATTCTGTAAAAACTAAGTTTGAAGGAATGCCAAGCTGTTGTTAATTTAAAATAGTATGTTTCTAGAATGGGAAATCGTCATCATCATCAAGGTCATTCATTGAAGATCCTGAAAGCTTTGAACTGTCTGGTAAATCAAATGCAGCTCCAGGTTGAATAGTAGTTCTTATTTTATCAAAACCACTAGGCTCGTTAGATCCGAAATTAGAAGGATAACCTCCCATACCACCGTCTAATGCTGCTTCAATATCCCCGAATTTTGCAAAATGTTTTAAGAATGATAATCTGACATCGGCTGTAGCACCATTTCTATGCTTTGCGATGATCAGTTCAGCCTGATTTTCCGTTGGAGTTTCCTGGCCTTCTTCATCATTGTCCCAAACGGCAATTTTATAATATTCAGGTCTGAAAATAAAAGATACAATATCCGCATCCTGCTCAATCGCTCCGGATTCCCTAAGGTCAGAAAGCTGAGGTCTTTTTCCCGGGCGTGCCTCCACACTTCTTGATAACTGTGAAAGGGCAATAACAGGTACATTCAGTTCTTTGGCAATAGCCTTTAATGAACGCGAGATCATGGAAATTTCCTGTTCACGGTTTCCGACTCCTTTACCTCCACCTCCTGCAGTCATCAGCTGAAGGTAATCCACCATGATCAGCCTTACACCATGCTGCATCACCAGTCTTCGGCACTTTGCACGGAAGTCGAATATGGAAAGAGAGGGGGTTTCGTCAATAAAAAGTGGGGCATTTTCAAGCTCGGATACGTTGGAGAACAGTCTCTGCCATTCTTCATCATCCAAAGTTCCCTTTCTCAGTTTTTCAGAAGAAATTCTCGTTTCTGAAGCAATCATCCTCGTGATAAGCTGTACAGATGCCATTTCCAGGGAGAAAAGCACCATCGGAATCTTATGGCCAACGGCAATATTTCTGGCCATCGACAGAAGGAATGCTGTTTTACCCATCGCCGGACGGGCTGCAATAATGATGAGGTCAGAATTTTGCCAGCCTCCCGTTTCTTTGTCAATATCCCTGAATCCGGAAGGAACTCCTGAAAGCCCTTCCTTATCTTTCAAAGATTTAATGGTATCGATAGCCTGCTTTACCAATGAATTGGCGGTGTCGAATCCTTTTTTGATCGTACCGTTGGTAATTTCAAAGAAAGATTGTTCAGCCTTATCCAAAAGTTCGAATACATCAGTCGATTCTTTATAGGATGAATCGATCACGTTGGCAGAAACATTAATCAGACTTCTTAAGATATATTTTTCAAGAATAACTCGGACATGATATTCAATGTGAGCGGAGGAGCTTACTCCCATGGTAAGATCAATAATATAATGATCACCTCCGGCCTGGCTTAATTTATCCTCTTTTTTTAATTCCTGGATAATGGTCATAAGGTCTACAGGATGGTTGCCTTCGTAAAGTTTTAGAATTGTGGCAAAAATAACCTGATGTCTGGGATCATAAAATACTTCAGGAGTAAGAAGGTCAATAGAGTGGTCAAGACCTTTTTTGTCTATCAAAAAAGTTCCTATAACCAGTCTTTCAAAATCTACAGCATTGGGTGGCATTTTTCCATCCGCAATAGACAGTTCTCTTGCAAAATTTCCGTGCGTAAGGGATGATAATGTTTCTTTCTGCGCCATGATGCAAAGATAGCTTATTTAAAAAAAATAATTAAAAAATAGTAACTAACAAGTTATCAGCAATCCTGCCTTAACCTATAGCAGTAGAACTCAAAATAAATGTTAGTAAAAATGTGGGGATCAAAAATAGAAAAATTTCAATAAGTACTATCCATCAGAATGAAAATAGTCAATGATTTTTTATTGAATAATGAAATTGAATGGTTGGTTAATAATGAAATACAAAAAAAGACTGCCACAACTGGCAGTCTTTTTTTGTATAGCTAAAAATAATCTTATTCTTTATTCTTCAACAGTATCCATCCTGAATATTTCGTTTCAGTATTGTTCTTGTCGTTTTCGTTCCATGAGATCGTATACCAGTAAGTGCCGGTAGGGATTTTCTTGCCGGAAGCTGTTCCGTCCCATTTATAATCTCTCATTTTATTAGCTTCATAAAGCTTATTGCCATATCTGTCATAGACGATGAAAACAAGATTTTTCTTATAAGACAGGGCAGAGTAGTCGATCTCATCATTGATCTTATCCCCGTTTGGAGTGATCGCATTGATCAGATTAGGTACAGTAATGGTGATCTGAACAGGGGTACAGTTATAAAAATCCTTTAAGAATATTTTATTATCCCCTCTAGGAAGCCCGCTGAATGTGTTAGTCGACTGCCAGTTGGTACCGTCAATTGAATACATATAAGGAGGAGTTCCACCTGAAGCGTTCACTGTTATAGTATTGTTGCTGATGTCTACACTGGAGATTACCGGTTGCGAAGAGGCAAAAATAGTTACAGTCTGAAGTGTAAAACATTTCCCGGTTTTTAGCTTCACCCAATAAACTCCTATTCCTGCGTTATTGATAGATTGTGTGGTAGCGCCGGTGCTCCATTCGTATCCATCGAATCCAGGCCCTGCATCCAAAGTTGTTTTTCCTTCCGCACAAATCGTTTTGTCTTTCAGCACAGCAGATTTTACCGGAGGAAGAACTTTCAGTGTGATTTTGGCGATAGAATAACACTGATTGGCATTGGTAACTCTTACATACACTTCAGTACTTGTCGTAAGGTAAGCGGTCGGATTACCAATAGGATTAGTTTCGGCTTTAGCGTCGTTTAAGGTCTTATAGAATTTTTTTGTTTGCCCTGCTACAGCGCCTACATTAGCTGTTGTCAGGTCAAATTTAGCCTGCATGATATCATTTTCAATATAACATTCTTCCAGTAGTGCATCCCTTAGGGCAACAACGGGATGATATGTTAATGTTATTGTTGCTATAGCTGTACATCCGAATGCGGAAATCAGCTTAACATATATTGTTGTAGGAGCAGAAACGTAATCGGTAGGATTGGTGATTTCGTTAGTGTCAGCATTCAGGTCAGCAAGAGTAGGGTAGTATTTCTTAGTAATAGGGCCGGTAAATACATCTGCTGTTGTCAGGTCAAATTTTCCTGTTCCTTCGCCATTATTGTTACATGCAAAAATACTGGCATTTTTCCCGGTAATGCTGGCGTTTACAAATTTGAATTTACCACTGATAAAACATTTGTTGACGGCGCTATTAGGGTTGTTTGGATCAAAATAACGGATTCTGTAGTAATAAGTGGTCGTTCCGTTTACTGTAGCAATGGTAAGAGGATCTTCTCCTGTTACAACATCGTTGGTATTGTCATGGTAAGTAACCAGGAAATTAGGATTATTTCCATTGATAATACCAGGTGTAAGCGTAGTGAAGTTAAATTGTGATGGCAGTCCGCATACCATAACCGTTGAAGGATCTGTCGGGTTAGCCGCAGGAATTCCTGGCGGGATAAAAGGATTAGGAGCAAGAACCGGATCATTGAACGCAGAGCTTAAGGTAGCTGTACCGCCCCAGATCAGCTTGAACCCGTCGTCAGAACTTTCGAAATTGTCAACAATAAGATAATAGGTTTCTCCAGCCTGTACCTGCATATAAGGACTCCATTCTCCCTGGTTTCCTGCCGTTCCGGTACCATTGGGGGCTCCTGGAGGCGGGATAGTCATGCTGAGTCCGGTATCCCCATTGGGTACCCTTCCTGCATAATTACACCTGATTGGCGTTACAAAGGTGTTGTTGGTGTTCAGAGATGTGCACCCGTTGGTGGTAGGACCGTATACTGCAAAATCGTAATCATCTGAATTAACGTTTGGATCGATAGTGAATGATAGAGTTCCTGATGTTGCTATCGTAAAAGTATACCATACTGAGTAATTTTCATCTCTGCCCAGGCATCCGTTTGCTGACAGCTCCTCTTCTATATTTCCATGCCCTGAGGGCGTGTATGAGATATCCGAGTTTCCACAGAGCGGAATGGCTGTAACACAGTCGGACTGTGCGTAAAATACCTGAGCTATAAATAAAATTAAAAGAAGTAATGTTTTTTTCATGTTTAAAATGATTTTGTGAAACAAGATTTGAGTAAATAAAGTTATCAGCATTTATGTTGAAAAAACCGCCCCGTAGAGCGGTTTTTATTTTAACAAGAGATTATTCTCTATTTTTTACCATTACCCATCCTGAGAACTTGAATGGAGTATTCTTTTTATCATTTTCATTCCAAGTGACAGAATACCAGTATGTTCCCGTAGGAATTTTTTTGCCGGCAACTGTTCCGTCCCATTTATATCCATTAGACTTATCTGCCTGGTGGATCTTGGTTCCGTATCTGTCAAAGATGCTGAATATAAGTCCATTTTTGCCAGATAATGCTGAATAATCTATTACATCATTTACACCGTCTCCGTTTGGAGTGATCACATTGATAAGATTAGGCACCACAACTGTTATCTCAATAGGTTCGCAGTCATAAGCATCTTTTACATATACAGTATGGTCTCCTCTTGAAACATTGGTGAAGACATTAGAGTCCTGCCAGTTGATGTTGTCCATAGAATATTTGTATTCAGGTGCTCCGGCAATAACATTTACAGTTATAGTAGTGTTGGAAATATCAATGCTTGAAACAACCGGTTGTTCAGAAGCATATACTTTTACAGCCTGTAGTGTGATACAGTCGCCGGTTTTTAATTTAACCCAATATGTTCCTACCCCTACATTGTTGATAGCTTGCGTAGTTGCTCCCGTGCTCCACTCGTAACCATTGAATCCAGGGCCTGCATCCAGTGTTGTTTTATCCTCAACACAGATGATCTTGTCCTGAAGAACATTCGAATAAACAGGAGAAAGTACAGTTAATGTTACTTTTGCAATAGAATAACATCCCTGTGCATTAAATACTTTTACATAAATAACTCCGGCTGGAGCAGTATAGGCTAAGAAACTCAGAATTTCATTGGTTCCGTTTACCGCATCTGTTAGAGACGGATAGTATTTTTTGACCGCCCCTACTACAGTTGTTACTGTGGCATTGCTTAGATTGAATGTTCCAAGTGAAGGATTTGTTTCAAGGAAACAAGATCTTAAAGAAGCATCAGTGACAGCTACCAGGGGATGAAACTTCAGAGTGATTTGCGCTGTTGCAGTACATCCGAATTCATTGGTTGCTTTTACATAGATTTTTCCTTCAGCAGAAACAAACTGATAGATAGCAGGACTGGTGATCTCATTCGTTCCAGCGTTCAGATCAAACAAGGTCGGGTAATACTGGAGAGTATGAGTGGGACCGGCTCCTATAGCGGCAGTAGTAAGATCGAACATGGCTGTTCCTGAACCGTTGTTGCTGCAACTCGTAAGCGTGGCGTTGGTTAATGTAAATCCGCCGTCCCTGAATTTGAATTTTCCTGTAATAAAACAGCCATTCATGGGGTTTGTAGGATTCGCAGGATCCTGATATACGATCCTGTAGTAGTAAACTGATGTAAGGTTTACAACCTCTGAAGTGACAGGATTTCCTCCTGTAATGGCATCATTCGTATTTTTATGGTAAGATACTTTGAAATTTGGACTGTTGCCATTGATGATTCCTGCGCTTAGACTAGCAAAATTGAATGGAGTGGCAAGTGAACATATCGTTACTTCATTCGGGTCTGCAGGATTAGCTGCAGGAAGTCCCGGAGTAACAAACGGAAACGGAGCCAGGGTAGGATCGTTGAATGCAGAGCTTAAACTTGCAGTACCTGTCCACGTTAGCGAGAATCCATCTGGTGAACTTCTATAGTTATCTACCACAAGATAATAAGTCTCACCAGCCTGTACGACCATATGTGGACTCCATTCAGCTTGATTTCCGGCACTTCCATTGGTGTTTGGCGGCGGCGGTGGCGGTATTGTCAGAAGTAAACCTGTATTTCCCTGAGATGAACCTGTACCATTGAAGTTACATCTTAATGGAGTTACAAAAATGTTATTGTTATTTAAAGAAGTACATCCGTTTGTAGTAGGACCATAAACAGCAAAGTCATAGTCATCAGTATCAATGGTCGGATTAATCACAAATGCTAATGTTCCTGATGTTGACGCTGTGAAGCTGTACCATACAGAAAAGTGTTCGTTATCCGTATCACTCAGGCAGGAATTGACACCAATACCTTCCAGGACATTCCCTGGTCCCGAAGGGGTGTAAGAGATGTCCGAGTTTCCACAAATAGATATTGCACTAATACAATCTGATTGGGCATATAAGATGCGTGAGCAGATGATTAGGAAAACGAGTAATGCTTTTTTCATAAAGGGGGATTTAAAAAAGACAAATATAAAAAATTATTAAAGTTAAATTAAAGTTTTTGTGATATATTTAATAGAATCAATATATTATTGTCTAATAATTCATTTTTCCCAGCTTGGGATTTGTGCTCCCTACAAGAAGGGCTACCAACACCGTCATAGTTCCTCCGAAGACTACAGACCGAACCACACCGAGTAGTTTTGCCATGAGTCCGCTTTCAAACTGCCCCATTTCATTGCTGGACATGATGAATATAGAATTGACGCTCAGTACACGTCCTCTGATATTGTCAGGAGTTTTCAGCTGTACTATAGTCCCTCTGATTACCACCGAAATTCCGTCAAGCATTCCGCTCATGACAAGGAACATAAATGAGAGCCAATACAGTTTGGATAAGCCAAAACCAATGATGCAAAGTCCAAATCCGGCAACAACGGCAAGAAGAATTTTTCCCTGATTTTTCCTTAACGGAATAACCGCCAGAAGAGTGATGATGCACATAGAACCTATATCTGAAGCAGCATTCAAAAGACCGAAACCTTCTGCTCCCGCATCTAAAATGTCAGTGGCAAATACCGGAATCATAGCAACGGCCCCACCAAACAGAACGGCAAACATATCAAGGCATAATGCCCCTAAAATTTCTTTTGTCTTAAAGATATAGGAAATACCCTCGCGCATGCTTTCCACCACATTTACATTCGCCTTTATATACTCGGAATGCTGTTGTTTCAGCTGCCAGAAGAACAGAGAAGCGATAAATATTAAAGAGATAATAACGATTAATGTCCATTTTACACCGAAAAATCCTATAAGAAGCCCTCCCGCAGCATGTCCGCATACAGAAGAGATCAAAAATGTAGCCTGGTTCAGGGTTACTGCATTCGGAAGATTTTCTTTCTTTACTATTTTAGGAATCATTGAAGGAACGATAGGCCCAATAAAGGCTCTTGCAATTCCGGTGAAAAATATAACGGTGTATATAAAATAAGTGATTTCATGTCCGTTAAAATGCATTTCGACATTGAAAAATGCAGGGATCAGCAGCAGGCCAATCAGGAAAATATATGCATAATTGCAGATCAGGAGCAGCTTTTTTTTCTCATTCATATCAATGACATGGCCAGCATATAAAGCACAGCTTACCGCAGGAATTACTTCCGAAAGTCCGATAAGGCCTATTGAAAAAGGATCTTTTGTCAACTGGTACACCCACCATCCCAATAAAGTAGCGAGCATTCTGAAGGCTAAAACAATAAAAAATCTTCCCGTAAGAAGATTCCTGAATTCAACATTTTGCAATGTTTTTAACGGTGTAAAGGAAATCATGCACAAAAATAGCCTTAAATATTTATTTAAGGCTGCTTATATACTGTTTTTCTGAATGATAAATCAAATAGGTACCGAAAGATAAAATCTATTTAGTCAGCTCTCAATGCACTGATCACAATGGCTGCAACACCGGCTGCGCCAATGACGGTAGCGCCTGCTGTTACTCTTGCTTTAGATCTGTCTTTTACAGCAGCTACATTGGATTTCGGGATAATTACCTCTGTACTGTCCTTTTTACCTGCAGTTCCTATAAGGTTGTCACCATCTATGTTTCGGAATAGCATTTTCTGTTTGGCAGAACCATCTTTCATGGTAACAACATACATTTTTCCAGCCTGAAGATTAGAATAATTGTTTTTTGAAATATCCTCGCTGTACTTTGTAGTAGCGCAGGATGAAATGACAAATAAGGATGTTAGTAAAGATGACTTTAAAAGTACAGATGCTTTCATTATTATTTTTATTTTTTCAAATTTATAATTTTTTTCGAATATATGTTTTGGGAATTGAAAAAATATCTCTAAAGTTTATAAATTTCCAATAGATCTGCAATTTTTCTGTCATTGGCAAGTCTTGGTGTTTTATTCTGGCCTCCCAGTTTGCCCTGCGATTTTGCATACTCATGGAAAGCATTCCTTTTAAGTGGGGTAATATGCAGTGGCTGAAGGATATTTCCGGTAATAAGATCATCGTAGTACGTATTTCTCTCCCGAAGCTGACGATCCAGCTCATTTCTGAACAATTCTAAATTTTCCGGTTCCTTTTCAAATTCTATCAGCCATTCATGATATGGAAGACCCTCCGTAGGATTTACCTGTGGGGCAAGATGGAATTCTGTGATCTGTGATGTATATTTTTCTACAGTAGCCTTCATTGCTTCCTCTACCTCAAAGGCGATCACATGTTCTCCAAAAGCAGAGGTGAAATGTTTGGTTCTGCCACTCACCAGGATTCTATACGGATCTTTATCGATGAACCTTACAACATCACCTATTGAATAAGCCCATAAACCTGAATTCGTAGTGAGGATCAGTGCGTAATCTTTATTAAGCTCTACATCTTTTAATGTTAATCTTCTTGCAGCAGGCTTGCCATACTCTTCCAGAGGAATGAATTCATAAAAAATTCCATGATCCGTTAAAAGAAGCAGACCTTCCTTAGTGTAATCATCCTGAAAAGCAAAAAAGCCTTCAGATGCCGGAAACGTCTGGATGATATCCACTTTTCCACCCAGCAGGTCATTCATTTTATCCCGGTACGGCTCATAGTTGACACCTCCTGTTACAAGAAGCTGGAGGTTGGGGAAAAGCTGCTTGATCTTTTTACCGTGTTTTTCAGTAAGCTTTTCAAAATACATGATCAGCCATGGCGGAATTCCGGAGATCAGCGTCATATTTTCGTGTTCTGTTTCTTCAATAATCTTATCTACCTTCGCTTCCCAATCCTCCATAATATTGGTGCTCCAGCTTGGAAGGCGGTTCTTTTGAAGATAGGCTGGGATATGGTGAGCCACAATTCCGGAAAGCCGTCCCGTTTTAATACCGAAAACTTCCTCCATTTCAGGACTTCCCTGCAGAAAGATCATTTTTCCGTTCACAAAATCAGCATTGTTTTTCTGGGCGATATAATGGAACAGTGCACTCTGTGCACCTGCAATCTGAAAAGGCATTCCCTCCTTTGAGATGGGAATATATTTCGAACCGGAGGTTGTGCCTGAAGTTTTTGCAAAATATTCAGGAGTTTCCGACCAGAGAATATTGGCCTGTCCTTTTTTTACCCTCTCAATATAAGGTTTCAGATCTTCATAATCCGAAACAGGAACTCTGTCCTGGAATTCTTTGATAGACTGAATGTTTTCAAAGTCATGTTCCCTTCCGAAAAGAGTTTTCTGAGCCGTTTTCACCAAAGCCAGCAAAAGGGCCTCCTGATTTTTTACTGAGTTTTTTTTGAATTCCCCGGTTTTCTGAACATGCTTTTTTGCCCAGACAAGTGCCACATTTTTCTTGAAGAAATTTAACATGCCTCAAATTTATAAATAAGTATAGAATATAAAATTATTTTTCAGCCATATATGCCACAAAAAAAACCGGCGAATGAGTTCACCGGTTCTTCGAAATTTGATTATGAAAATAACAACTATATGTTAAAGTTTACTTGTTTTCTTTGTACCTCTTATCTGGAGTGCCGTCTTTTTTAAGTTTTTGGTTTTCCTTATACCTCTTGTCAGGGGTTCCGTCCTTTTTCATTTTTGCTGCAGGTTTTGCAGTTTTTGCTTCAGGAGCTTTTACTGTTTTTGCTGTCTGGTGATGAGGGGCAGCAGGTGTTGCCGGAGCAGTCTGTTGAGCAGTTGCAAAGCCTAGTCCTAGAGCCAGGGACATTGCTGTTAATAATTTTTTCATAGGTGTACGGTTTGTTTTTCCTTGAGTAAAGATATACAAAAAGCAGGCTGGAAATCCAGAATTTTCAACCTTAACTAAAGTTTATTACTGCTTAAAAAAAACTTAATGAAAGCTTTTAAAAGAAAAAAGCCTGCTTCATAAAGCAGGCTTTCATGTGTATGAATAGTTGGGTTAACGTGTACAGTTGGCGGTCCAGGTTTTACCGTCCTTGTTGTATAGAATTTTCAATTCATTATTGTCAATTCTAATATAAGTTGTGGCATTGGAACCAACCATTACAAGCGTATGGTCTCCTTGCTGTTGAAATTCTACTCCGTTAAGATCCGGAATACCGTTCGAGAATGCGAAATTATATTTCGTACCGCTCGCGATTTTGGTTACAAATACACTTCCGTTATCTGTGCTGTTGTTGGTAGATCCATCATTATAAGAAATGCTCCCCTTATATGTTCCTGCGAAGAAATCGTTGTTTACTGGATCATCATCATCACTACAAGATGCAAAAGATAATGCGGTAACAAAGACCAACATAAAAATTCCTAAGATTTTAATTGCTTTTTTCATAATTTTATTTCTTTAAAAAGTTTGATAGGTTGAAATTTTCAAACACTATGCCATGCCAGAATATCCGTATTTTTTTTAACTTTTAATTAGATAAATTGGTAAAAAATTAAGATTTGGGTAGGTGTTGCGTATTTTGATTGTGTTTTTAGTAATCCCTGATTTCTGAGGGAAGAAAAAAATATCCTTATCTTTGTTGTAAGCAAACGGTTTCGGAACACTCCCGAAATCGCTTTTGTCGTTTATACTATTACTATTTATGCAGCTAAAACCTATTCACGAAAAGTTTCTTCCCGACCTGCTTCAAAAAGAATTTGGAAAAGAGATCTTTACCCAGTTAGAGAAAAGCCAGCATATTTCCGTGAAAGGAAGTGCAGGATCTTCGGTTTCTATTTTTGTTTCCGAACTTTTTCTAACTCAGAAGAAGACCATTCTTTATCTGGTGGATGATAAAGAAGATGCCCTGTATGCCAATACTGAAATGGAAGATCTGCTTGGAAAGGACAAAGTGCTGTACTTTCCGGCAACACATCTTGAACCTTATCAGGTAGAAAAGACACAGAATGCAAATCTTGTACTCCGGACTGAAGTTCTGAATAAAATCAATTTCGGGAAAGCTCCTAAAGTTATTGTGGCTTATGCGGGCTCTCTGTCCGAAAAGGTTTTGAAAAAAGAAGACTTTAAGGCGATCTCCCATCACATAAAAGTAGGTGATCAGCTGGATTTTGATTTTGTAGACGAGCTGTTGAATCATTATAACTTCCAGCAGGCAGATTTTGTTTCCGAACCGGGAGAGTTTTCGGTAAGAGGAGGAATCGTTGATGTGTTTTCGTATTCCTATGAAAAGCCTTACCGTCTTACTTTCTTTGGAAATGAAGTGGAGAATATTAAAACCTTTGATATAGAAACACAGCTTTCCATAGATAAGGTGAAAGACTTTCAGTTGGTTTCCAATATGAATTTTTCAGTAACCGGAACCCGGGTTTCGCTGCTGGAGCTGCTGCCTAAAGAAAGCTTTGTTGTTTCCAGAAATGGTGCCGTTGGAATGCAGAAGATCAGAAACTTCTATGAGAAAGCACTGGAAAAATATGATACTTTGAATAAAGATATTGCTCACAAGGCACCACAGGACCTCTTTATTTCAGATCAGGATTTTCTGTTTGATTTTAAAAAATTTAAAACAGTTGATTTTGCCGGAATTCCTATTGAAGGGCTTAAAGAAATCACTGAAATAAAAGTTGAGCAGGTTCCGCAGCCTTCCTTTCACAAAAACTTTGAACTGCTGATAGAAGACATTGAAGAAAGACAGGCCGAAGGTTTTGATACCTGGATCTCTTTCTCTACAGAAAAACAAAAAGAAAGACTGGAATCTATATTTGAAGAGCTTGAGCACGAACTTCCTTTTAAAAGTTTCAAATCTGAGCTGCATGAAGGTTTTGTAGATAATGGCCATAAGCTCTTAGTATATACTGACCATCAGATTTTTGACCGCTATCAAAGATACAAAGCAAAAAACACCTTTGCAAAATCCGAACAGCTTACCCTGAAGGATCTGATGTCTCTGAAAATAGGCGATTATATTGCCCACATCGACCACGGAATCGGTAAATTCATGGGGCTTGTCAAAGTAAATAATGATGGAAAAATCCAGGAATGCTTCAAATTGACTTACAAAAACGGAGACCTATTATATGTAAGTATTCACTCCCTGCATAAAATTTCAAAATATAACGGTCCGGACGGAAAAGAAATTGTGCTGAGTAAGCTGGGATCTCCGGCCTGGAAATCATTAAAACAGAAAACAAAGGCAAAAGTAAAACAGATTGCTTTTGACCTTATAAGATTATACGCTGAAAGGAAAACGGCAAAAGGATTTTCCTATACTCCGGATTCCTATCTGCAGAATGAGCTGGAAGCCAGTTTTATTTACGAAGATACTCCGGACCAGGAAAAAGCAACCATAGATGTAAAACGGGATATGGAAGCTGATACAGTAATGGACAGGCTGGTTTGTGGTGACGTAGGTTTCGGAAAAACTGAAGTAGCAATCCGTGCTGCATTTAAAGCGGCAACAGATGGGAAACAGGTCGCTGTATTGGTTCCTACAACAATTCTGGCGTTTCAGCATTACAGAAGCTTTAAAGAAAGACTGAAAGATTTTCCGGTGAACGTTTCTTATGTCAACAGATTCAGAACAGCCAAACAAAAAGCAGAGGCTTTAGACGGCCTTAAAAACGGGAAGGTGGATATTATAATAGGAACCCATCAGCTGGTAAGCAGTTCCGTAAAGTTCAAAGATCTTGGACTGCTGATCATTGATGAGGAACATAAATTCGGGGTTTCGGTGAAAGATAAGCTGAAAACACTGAAAAGCAATGTAGATACCCTTACGCTAACGGCTACTCCCATTCCGAGAACACTGCAGTTCTCCCTGATGGCAGCTAGAGATCTTTCAGTGATCAAAACACCACCGCCTAACAGGCAGCCTGTTGATACACAGCTGATAGGTTTTAATGAGGAAACCATCAGGGATGCTGTTTCTTATGAGATTCAGAGGGACGGGCAGGTATATTTTATCAATAACAGGATTGAAAACCTTAAAGATATTGCCGGACTTATCCAGAGGCTGGTTCCGGATGCAAGAGTTATTACAGGGCACGGGCAGATGGAGGGCAAGCAGCTGGAAAAGAATGTGCTCGATTTCATGGAAGGCAAATATGATGTTCTTGTTTCTACAACGATTGTTGAAAGTGGGGTGGATGTTCCTAATGCGAACACCATATTCATTAATGATGCCCAAAGGTTCGGAATGGCAGATCTTCACCAGATGAGGGGAAGGGTAGGGCGTAGCAACAGAAAGGCTTTCTGCTATTTAATCACGCCTCCTTATGATATGATAACCTCTGATGCCAGAAAGCGTCTTGAGGCTATTGAGCAGTTTTCAGACCTTGGAAGCGGTTTCCAGATTGCTATGAAGGATCTTGAAATCCGTGGAGCGGGAGATCTTCTCGGGGCTGAACAGAGTGGCTTTATTAATGAAATGGGCTTTGAGACCTACCAGAAACTGATGCAGGAAGCATTGGAAGAATTAAAGGATGATGCGGATTTTGAAAACCTGTTCGATAATGAGGAAGACAGACAGAAGCTGTTCAAATCTGTAAAAGATGTCAATATTGATACTGACCTTGAACTAATGCTTCCGGATTTTTATATCTCCAATACGGAAGAAAGGTTATTGCTGTATCAGAAGCTTGCAGAGATTGATAATGAAAAGGAGCTCTATAAATTTGAGCTTGAGCTGATCGACCGTTTCGGAGCTTTGCCAAAAGAAGCGGTGAATCTATTGAAGAGTGTTGCCTTGAAATGGCTTGCTGCAGACATAGGATTTGAAAAGATCGTCATGAAAAATGGTGTGTTTTTAGGATATTTTCCTGCAAATCCCCAGGATAAGTTCTATCAGACAGACAGGTTCAGGCATATTATCAGTTATTTAACCCAAAATCCAAAGGAAGCTCAGCTTAAAGAGAAGATCGGGAAAGATGGAAATCTGCTGATGATGAGAAAGGAAAAAGTGAAAAATGTAGATGAGGTTAATGTACTTTTGAAAACGATTATCGGACATAATTAAAAGGGAAATACCTCATTTTAATAATCAAAAAACAAGGAAGACCTAAAAATTTACTTTTTAAGGTCTTTTTTTATTGAAAAAAAACATGATTTTTACACGAAAAAAATAGGGTATCATGCGGATTTAGAAGCATTTGAAGTCACAATATGATGATAAAAAATAATGCTGAATCATCGGCTGACATTGGGTTTAACTGATGCAATCTCATCAGGACCGGTTTTAAAAGTATTTTTTGTAGTAATAATTCTACTTTTTAGTACATTAAATTCTACAGCATAATCGCTTTATTAGTACGGGTTTACGGGTTTGTAAATGGTTTTTTATGATTTAAATTCATACCTTTGCAGCCCTTATTATGAAAAGAATTATTTATTGCGCAGCCGGGCTTTTATCGCTTTGTGTGAGCGCGCAGGTGGGAATTGGGACATCTGCTCCTAAATCTACTCTCGATGTCAACGGGAAAACCACCTTAAGAAAAGAACTTAGAGTAGGCGGCACATCCGCCCAGGTTGGAAATGCAGGACTGAACGGCCAGGTTTTGGTGTCACAGGGAGAAGGTCTGCCCCCAGCCTGGAAATCGTTGAATGTTTCCTTTATGGAGGAAGGACAGTACAAACTGATCAATTCATACCTGTCATCCGATCAGGCTGGTATTACAGAACTTTCAAATGGTATTGCAGCAGATAATGTTTACAAGAACAATGTTGGGGATGATATTACCGATGTCACGAAAGGGAAATGGTCAAAAATTGCCGGACTTGAAAACAATTTTATTATCAAAAACGGAAGAAACAGGCTTACCTATCAGTTTCAGACAGGTATTGAAATGAAGGCTCCATCTGCAACAACTTCCCAGTCTGTCACTTTTACCTGCGGGGTTTTCAGAAATGGCAAATTGGTAGCGGTACGTCCGGATAAGATCGTTTCGAACAATAATACAGAGAAGCTGGGGATTCAGGATTATATTTTCACCCTTAATTATACAGAGCAGAATGTTCCGCTAGGCGCACAGAAGCTTGAGGTGGCCTGTAGAAAAATCAATTCCTCAAATCTAAGTTCACAGTTTACAATCGGGCGTAATGTATCTGATATCAATACGGTTTCCAATGCATTTACTCTTGAGTCTGTTATGAAGATTGATGTTATTGAATACGTAACTTATAAAAGCAATTAATTGTGATGAAAAATATTATTTCGATCCTGTTTTTTATGACAGGGCTGTCTCTTTCTGCCCAAGTGGGAATTAAAACGGATTCACCAAAAGCGAAGCTTGATGTAAACGGTGATATGAATCTAAGGAATAAAATCGTTGTTCTTAACGTTACAGATAATACTTTGTCTCAGGGTAATAATGACCAGATTCTTGTTTCTCAGGGAGAAGGTTATCCTCCGATATGGAAGTCACTGCGTATTCCTGAATATGAGCCGAATAAGTTTTACCTTATCTTCAATAACTCCTTTTCAGACAGAACCGGAGTAAAATTTACCAATAGTGAACAATCCAGTATTACTGCCAAAAATACGGCTTTTACTAAAGGAGCAGACATTTCAAGCCTCCCGGGATTTAAGAAAATCACAGGCCTGTCACAGCCTATCAGTGTATTCAGTACGGAAAGTAAAACGTATTTTCAGTTTGAAACTGTGGTACAGGCTAATCTTCCTGTAAACGGGACACCCGATATTTCCATAGATTATGCATGCGGTATTTTTGTGGATAATAAGCTGGTTAATCTCAGACAGAGAAACCTAAAGGCAAGTAGTGCCGGAAGTACCTTTATTACTCACAATCAGATCGGGATAGTAACCAATCTTTCCAAAGGACAGCACGATGTAAGTGTTGCCTGCTCAAGGCTAGGATCTTACAGAACAGCAAGTGATGTTGTATTGGCTATAGGAATAAATGCAGATACCAACATTAACAGTTTTATTACTCAGTCTTCCCTGAAAGTTGATGTGTATGAGGTTCCTCAGGTATTTAATCCAATTATAAATTAATCCAGGCATGAAAAAAATTATTATCATAAAGTCTTTATTTTTTGCAGTGTGGGCAACTGCGCAAGTAGGAGTGAACACGCCAAATCCCGTGAACATGCTGGATATAAACGGCGACTTAAACGTTACAAGAGAAATCAGAACCGGTGGAACGAATCTGCTGAGAGGATCTGCCGGATCTGCGGGAACTATTCTTCATAACAATTCAGAGCTGAATGTGAATGACTGGAAAAGCATAAAAATTGCCGATGGGCAGGGAAGTATGTCTGTGTTTTCATTGAATACCGTTGCAGATCAGACTGGAGCAAGCTTTTCTAATCCTAACGGTTCCACCTCTCCTTATTCGGAAGGGACAACGATTACCTCTGAATGGACGGTTCTCCCGGGAACTGTTGACACTTTTTCCATTACCAATGCAGTGAATAAAGTGGCGTTTACCTTTCAGACCACCGCCCAAAAAACGGGAAACTCGAATGCTTCAACAGGTTTTGCATGCGGTATCTTCGTAGACAATTCACTCAGAGCAGTGAGGACAGATGTTTTAATAGGCTCGGAAGGAAGTTATAAGATTTTCAACCTTAACGCAACACTTACCAACCTTACACCTAAAAATAATTATAACGTGAAGGTGGCCTGTACAAAAAGAAACCTTAATTCAGGAACATTGGGAATAGGAAGGGCAGTAAACACAGATTACCTGAACAATGAAATGTCTCAGTCTGTTTTAACGACATCTGTCCTGCAGCCTTATTAATTTCATGATATATCATAAATAAAGACCTGAAGACACTATGTTTTTAGGTTTTTTTTGTAAAAAGATATAGATTGTTATGAATTTGTTGAATAAGTAAATGTTTTCGTCAAAAAAATGAATTATATTTGTCAACTCACTAAAATATTTTTTCATGGGAAAAAACTACCTTTTTAAAATCATTGCCGGGGTATTTTTCGGACTAATGGTTTCATGTGACAATTCTTCTTCAGATCAATTCGAGCCCAGTGCCAATACAGGAAACAATGGGAATACACCACCCCCTCCAGCGAGAGTTCTGGAAAAGATTACGTTAAATGGTGCTATCCAGGAAGAATATACAGTCAACGGTACTGCTTTTCAGAAAGGCATGCTTAGAGATGGGAATACCAGTAATTATTATACGGGCACTGTAACCTACATCAGCAATAAAATTGGAAAAATAAAGTTCCTTGGAAGCCTGGCAGGAAGCATGACTTATGATTTTAGCGTAAGTGAAGACAGCAAAGGCAATGTTTACAGTGCAACGTGTACCGGTACCGCTGCTACTGCAATAGACTCTTTTGTAAGTGATTACATATTTACTTATGATGCCAGCGGTAAAAAACTTGTGAAAATCCTTGAAAAAAGAAAGGTGGCTGGAAATACAGCATACAGCTTATTCACGGAAAGCACTTTTACCTATATGGGAGATAATATTTTTAAAGCTGAATGTGCGAAAGGAACACTGACAGCAACCGGAGCGCCTAATATGGCTACTGCAAAAATGACTGTTTACAGCTATCAGAACTATGACTCTAAAGTTAACCCGTTCTCTACGCTTCCTAAAACATTCTTTACTGCCTGGAGTCTTGTCCGCCCTGAGAATTTTTATAGAATTTCTCCGAATAACCCGACCTCGGTATATGTGATGCCGCCATCTCCCGCACCGGCAGTAAATACACCTATGACCTATCTTTACGATGGTTATAACTATCCCGTTTCGGATAAAGATCAAGTTCTTAAATATACTTACAGAACTCTGTAAAGCCCAATTGGTTATCAGTTTTACTGGAATATAAATAAAAACATAACTTTTGTTCAAAAAAAAGTTATATTTGTCAAAAAATAAACAATTACCTGGAAATGAAACAGCTTTTCTACTTTATTTTATTAATAGCAGGATTTTCATCAATACATTCCTGTAAAGACATGCTAGACGAAGACGGAGATCCTTTATTGGACCTGAATGAAACAGGAGGGCTTATCGGTCCAAGAGCATTATACAGAGAAATTACAGATAAGGATACATTAGCAGAATATCACTACAGTGGACTTTTGGTAACGAAAGTAATCACAGACAGTGCTTCAATCACCAATATTGCATACAGCGGCGACAAAGTAAGCCAAATTGACTTCAATGGATTTTTGGATCTGGATGGAAACGGAAAGCTTGATAAAGATAGCGTTTCTTACAGCCAGTTATTTACTTATGGGCCTAATGACAAACTGGTAGTTATTTCTGAAAACCGTTCTGTTTTCAGAAGACCTCCACCGGTGCCACCGGCAACTAATCCTGGTCCACAGACTCTGTTAAGAAAAACAAAAACCCATTATGAGCTAAAGTATAACGGTTCTACTGCTAAACTGGATTCTATTATTATGAAAAATGGTCCTGATGTTTCAGGAACTCAGTTTGCATTTATCAGTTATTCTAAAACCGGGTATACTTATTTGGGAGATAATGTATCTAGGGTAGTAAGAAATTATGGACCTATGGCCGCAGGGGTATTTGGAAGACCTACCACCAGATTTGCATACGATTTCGTTAATTACGATACTGAGATCAGTCCATTTACACTGCTTCCTTCAGCATACAAAATTTCAAGACTTTTATCAACTGAAATTAATGATAAGGAAAGTCATATCTTATCCCCGAACAACCCTAAGAAAAGATCGGTAACAGATCTTATACCTCCTATTCCGTCCCCGATTAACTGGACAACCAACTACAACTACGATCCGCAGACTTATATGACAAAAGGATTTGGTATAAACTACATTTATAAACCTTTTTAAAAGAATCTTTACAATATATAAGCCCAATCTTTTGTAAGATTGGGCTTTTTATTTTTTATCCCTTAATTTTGCAAAAAATTTCTGAATGAAATATTTAATAGTCGGACTTGGAAATAAAGGTCCTGAATACGAAAATACACGCCATAATATAGGATTCAAAGTAGCTGAGAAAATAGCTGAAACATTGGAAGCTTCATTTAATACGACCAATTTCGGCTGGATGGCAGAGGGGAAATATAAAGGAAGAAAGGTTCTCATTCTAAAGCCGGATACCTATATGAATCTTTCGGGAAACGCTGTGAGATACTGGATGCAGAAAGAAAATATCCCATTGGAAAATGTGCTGATCATTACAGATGATCTGGCCCTTCCGTTCGGGACCTTACGGATGAAGATGAAAGGTTCTGATGCCGGCCACAACGGACTGAAAAGTATTAATGAAACACTTAATACCCAGAATTATGCAAGGCTGAGGTTTGGGATTTCTGCAGACTTTTCCGAAGGCCGCCAGGTAGATTATGTGCTGGGGACCTGGAATGAGGAAGAATCTGAAAAGCTGGGCGAAAGAATTGAAAAATTTTCTAAGGCCAGTCTGTCTTTTGTATTTGCCGGAATTAACAATACAATGTCAGCATTTAACGGAAAATAGGAATAACTAAAATACAACAAAAGACCATCGGAACATCCGATGGTCTTTTGTTGTATTTTAAAAATCAATTTCCAATCTAACTATAACATGATTTTTTATTTATATGTAATAAAAATGTACAGATTTTTATCTCTTAAAGCCAGGTAACAACTCCGGTTTCAACATCGTAATTGGCTCCGACTATTTTGATTTTACCTTCGTCTTCAAGCTTTTTAAGTGTTGAACTTTGCGTACGGATATCTTCGATGGCATTTTTTACGTTTTGCTGATTCAGTCTTT
Organism: Chryseobacterium lathyri; assembly: GCF_019970085.1. Classification (NCBI taxonomy): domain Bacteria; kingdom Pseudomonadati; phylum Bacteroidota; class Flavobacteriia; order Flavobacteriales; family Weeksellaceae; genus Chryseobacterium; species Chryseobacterium lathyri. Next base: position 781,063 of record NZ_JAHXYG010000001.1, read on the forward strand.
CCAAAAGTGAACCGTTTTTTGATGAACGTTCTTCGCCTTCTTCAATGATTTCATTAATGATGGGATCGAAATGATTGATTAAGTGGTTGAGATTATCCATTCCCATCCCCTGAATTTGTGCAGCATCCAGACCACCTTTTAATGCACCGCATTTAGTGTGTCCTAAAACGACAACAAGCTTGGAGCCTGCAACGTTACAGCCAAATTCCATTGAGCCTAAAATATCCTGATTGACAAAATTACCGGCAATTCTGATACTGAAAATATCTCCTAATCCCTGATCAAAGATAAGTTCCGCAGAAGTACGGCTGTCTATACAGCTTAAAACTACTGCAAAAGGCCACTGGCCTTCACGTGTTGCATTAACTTGTTCTAAAAGATCTCTGTTTGCTTTTAGGTTGTTCACAAACCTTTGGTTTCCGTCTTTTAGAAAATTTAATGCTTTTTCAGGATTAATGGTAGATTGGGTTTCGTATGTATGTGCTTTCATATGATTGATTTATTCTTTTAAATTAAAAATTACTGTAATGAGCTTACATAGCTCTTCTGTGGGTGATAAGGATGTGAGAGTCTTCATCTGTTTCATAATCCTTGTATGAAGTTTTGAAGCCTAAAAGTTCCACATTAATATCTTCTTCTTTGGCCCGGATATTGGCGAAATCCTGGATCATTTCCAGTACATCTGTAGCAATATATGAAGTTCCCCTTGCATCGATGGTCACAGTAGAATTGGGTTTCACATTTTTTAATGTTTTTTTGATGGCTGCCTTATTCAGGAAAGAAACTTCTTCAGCAAGCTTAATATTGATTTCATCGGCATCATTCAGCTTTTCTCTGCTCAGATAATAAGCACGCTTCATATTTCCCTGTAGGATATAGAATACGGAAATAGCCAGGCCAATACCCACTCCTTTAAGAAGATCGGTTGCCACAACAGCTACAACAGTAGCGACAAAAGGAATGAACTGGAATTTACCCAAATGCCAGAAATGCTTGAATGTGGCAGGTTTTGCCAGTTTATATCCTACAAGAATCAATACTGCAGCAAGTGTAGCAAGCGGTATTAAATTCAGTATGAATGGAATAGTAAGCACACATACCAATAAAAGGACACCGTGAATCACAGCTGAAAGTTTTGAAGTGGCACCGGCGTTGGCATTGGCAGAACTCCTTACCACTACAGATGTCATTGGCAGGCCTCCGATAAATGAACTTATTAAATTTCCGATTCCCTGTGCTTTAAGCTCAAGATTGGTGTCGGTAATTCTTCTCTGCTTATCTAACCTATCTGAGGCTTCAATACAAAGCAGGGTTTCAATAGAAGCTACAATGGCAATAGTTGCCCCTACTATCCATACCTTAGGGTTGGTGAATCCATTAAAATCAGGCATCGTAACAAGATTTTTGAAATCATCCAAGGACTGCGGTACCGGTAATGAAACCAAATGCTGAGTATTGATCGCCAAAGAGCTGCCGGACAGTTTGAATGCTTCATTCAGAAGTATGCCTGCCACTACTGCAACCAATGCTCCGGGAAGCATTTTCATTCTTTTTAAAGCTGGAATTTTATCCCATGCAATAAGAATACCTACAGAAACCAGCGTTACCAGGATAGCTCCTATGTGTATGGCTCCGAATAATTCTGTAAAGTATCCGAGATTTAAACCATTGTCAAAAATAGATTCATGACCTTCGTAATCTTTATCGAATCCCATGGCATGTGGGATTTGTTTCAAAATAATGATGATACCGATAGCGGCAAGCATCCCCTCTATAACATTATTCGGGAAATAATTGGATATACTTCCGGCTCTGATGAATCCCAGGATTAACTGGATAAGTCCGGCAATGATTCCTGCACAAAGGAAAAGCTCAAAAGCTCCCAGATCTGTAATAGCTGTTAGAACAATAGCTGTAAGACCGGCTGCAGGACCAGATACCGATATATTTGAATTACTGAGAAATCCCACTACTATTCCTCCTACAATTCCGGCAATTACACCCGACAAAGGTGGTGCCCCTGATGCTAAAGCGATTCCGAGACATAATGGAAGCGCGACTAAGAATACAACGAGCCCAGAAGGGAAATTCTCCTTGATTCCTCCTATAAATGATGTTTTTTTCATGATGTTTTGAAAAATACTATAACCGATTGATCTGTCTTTAGATAATCAATTATAAAAGATTGGAAATTTAATTTTAAAGCACAGGTATCCGATATCAACGTTGATATGAATACTATGAAATCTAATGATACTTAAAAATTAAGCTTCCGGAGGCGGAGAAAATATGGTAAGTAGCGGCGACAGATGAAAGGAATCATCTATCAGCTCAAAAGACACCCCCTGAAGATCAGGCTCGGAAAACTTCACGTAATCGAATACGTCCAAAGTTTTCGGAAGGGTCTTTTCGTAAACAATAAAGGATGATGGGTGAGAATGTGGTTCTTCTTCATTGATGATTACATTGGTCCTTGCTATATCCCAGCCTGCAACCGCAGCAATGCCCGGCAGTGCTGTGAAGTTTAGGAAGAAGGTCAATACAATAATACTCCAGAATTTCATCTTACATTCATTTTAGAAAAACTAATCTGTTTTTCTGCTCATTACCCAATCAGAACTTGTAAGGTTGTAGATTTTTTGGATGTCTTTCAGAATTTTCTCGAAATCAATTTCCAAATCAATGATCTTACCTGTTCTAAGGTCAAATACCCAGCCATGTACAATAGGATATTCATCTATGATGTATCTTTCCTGTACGCAGGCCATTTTAATCACGTTGATGCACTGCTCCTGAACATTCAGTTCTACAAGTTTGTCATAACGTTTTCCTTCATCTTCGATAGCGTCTAATTCAGTCTGGTGCAATCTGTAAACATCACGGATGTTCCTTAACCAAGGGTTTAATAACCCAAGATCCTGAGGGGTCATTGCTGCTTTTACTCCGCCACAGTTGTAGTGTCCGCATACGATAATGTGTTTTACTTTAAGGTGTTCTACAGCATATTGAATCACCGCTGTGGAGCTCATGTCTAAAGTATTTACAACATTAGCAATGTTTCTGTGGACAAAAACTTCTCCAGGTTTTGCACCCATAATCTCTTCCGCTGTAGCTCTGCTGTCTGAACATCCGATATATAAATAATCAGGATTCTGAGTTTTTGCCAGCTCGTGAAAGAATTCCGGGTCTTGTGAAATTTTAGACTCTACCCATTTTCTGTTGTTTTCGAAAATAATTTCGTACGACTGTGACATAATTTTAAAAATTAAAAAAGGTTTATAATTATTTATTTCGTTTAAATTATTTTCAAATTCAATAGATTAAATCAATAATTATGCAAAAATATAATTTTTGCCGAAAAAGCAGCTACTTTTAACAAAATTTAATATTAAAATATGCTTAAAATCATGTTTAAAATGGCTGCTACATGGTGTTTCCATACAATTTCTTTAGAAAAAATGATTATTCACACTTCAAGAAACTTGGATAAAATTACAAACTATAAATGATAAAAATTAAAATTGAGGATTAAAATATTCTTAATTCTATAAAAAAACCGCCTCATTTTTGAGGCGGTTCAAATTTTAAACAGTTGTTTTCTGTTATTGTTTAATAATTTTCACTATTGTTTCAGAATTATTGATTCTTACTAAATAAATTCCGGATATTAAAGATGAAAGATCTGTTCTTTCGTTTTCAAACTTACCTGATTTTACCAGCTGACCGGATAGGTTGTAAATCTGATAATAATATTCTTTAGCGATATCATTTCCTTTGATATACAGCATATTCTTCACAGGATTCGGGAAGAACTCAAGTTTGTTCTGAGCTACTTTTTCCTCGATCACTGATTTTGCAAGAACATTGTTTGCCTTAGCTAAAGCATTTGGCGCAACTGGGATGGTGAACGGTTCATACCTTCCTATTTCATTTCCATTGGCATCGTATTTAATTTCAGCACAACGGCAGGACATAGCTGCCTGCGGACGGAAACCGAAAGTTGGCGTTAAGAAATAATAAGGATTGGAAGTTGTTTTAAATAGCATCCCTAAAGAGCTTCCACCACTACCTTGGCTGGCGGATGTCCAGATACCAGAATACTGGAAAGCCTTTAAACCTGAGGTGCCATTAAGATAATCGCTCATCGCATTACCTCCGTTAAAACCTCTTATACCCGTATTAGGAAATAAACCTATATTGTATTCTGGTCTATTTAATATATATCCGTAAGCTACGGCTCCTTTTCCTGAATAATAGGCATATAGAGTACCGCCGATATAGTTATATTTAGCCGGGTCGTAATTTTCATACTTCACCAGTGCATTGATATCTCCCGGATCTATACCATAAGCAGTATTAAATTGCTTATTATAGAACCAAGGTGTATTTCCTTTTGAAATAAAATTACCAAGGATAATTCCAGTGGAAACGCTTTCAAGATCTACTATTCTCCAGCCTGCAGGACATGGATCGTATGCAGATTTTTCGGTAGCATGCCCCCATCTTTCCGGCATGTTTCCATTCTCATCAGAAACCCAGTCTAATTTTGCTGTATCGGTTTGATATAGATAATTTAGTGGGTTGTTAACAGAATACTTTACTATTTTCTTCAGTTTATCTGCTTTTGAATCGGATGTAGAAACATTAGCGGCAGCTGAATAGGTAGGGTAAGCCTGAGTATAAGAAGTTAAATAATCTGATTCAGGCATATTAGCTGTATAAGGTATTGCCCCGGTAGTAGCATTGGCAGGGTTATTTTGTCTGAATACATTATATGCAGCGTAATTGGTCCCATAGTTATAATAAGACGGTCCCGGATTGTAAAACACTGGCAATGGATCTTTTCTGCCCCATTGATAGTGTAAACCTCCACTTTCACTTATTTGAGCTAATCTGGCTAGTACGGCAGGATTTCCTGTTGGAAAGCTAGCTGTAGTAGGAGCAGCCAGACCTGATGCAAATACGGAACCGGAAGGTTCATAAATATGCTCATTCACCAGCTTATCTTTGGCTCCGAGATCCCTGTCCATAAAGGTCGTTTTCATAGGTACACCTGCACTGGTCATCGGATCTACAAACTGCTCGTTAGCAGGAATAACCCCTCCATTCCCAGCGTTTTCAGGATCTACATCATACTTTGTGATTATAGATCTTGGTGCCCATATATGCCAGCTCCATAATACCGGATCATTATGCTTGTTTGCTGACCAGGTTCCACTACCCATGTGGAACGCAACCACAGCATTACCATATGTTTTTGAATTTAAGGTAACTCTTAATATGGCGCTCTCTATAGGGCCGTCTCCACCTATAATTTCCATTGTTTTGATCAGACTCGTATTGGTGGTCCAGACTACGGATGAGGTTTTCGTGCCGTCTGCCGGGAAAGAGAAGTCCGTACTTAAATGGAGTTTATACATTGCATATGCCTTTCTTAAAGGGATATCAATAATCCTGTCATTATCCCTGTTTGAATCTATACTATTTCCGTTTGGATTGGGTGTTACCAGGTCAGAATTGGTATATTCTACATAACTGTTTGGAAGTTTGGTCCATGATTTTAAAGTTTCAGTAGAATAAATCTCGCTTCCTGAATAAACATATTGAGTGTCAAATTCCTGCGACATAGAGGCGGCGTTAGGGTCATAAATACAACGAACACCACCACTGCCTGTATAAGCACTGCTTGAGAATCTATGCCACCCCGGTCTTGGCTTGGATCCACTTAAAGGATCTGATATTAAAGCCAGTCCGGCAGCTCCGAATGAAGGATAACGTACGCCATTGATAACTTCAGAGGCAGTCATGAATGTAGAAGTTAATAAACCTCCATCAGCACTTTGGTCCTGGAAATTAAGAACCGGCGTGATCCATCCTGTCCCGTATTTTAATGGGCCTGTGCCATTTGGATATGATTCATAATTTCCATTAATAGGGAATTTGCCCAGATTCATTCCTGAAACCCCTGAAAAATCGAATCCAAACTGAGGATAAACCTTTATGCCCGGATAGTCTGCATTTAATGTAGTAGCATTGAATTCCGGGTTAACGGTATTTCCGGTATGTTTTCCCCAAGGGCTGTATCTGTTTTCATCCGGCATTGGAGTTCCGGAATTTCTTCCTCCTGAAAAATAACTTGAAGGGACTCTCCAGTTACACGGACATGGGTCATATGATGATTTCAATGCGTATCTGGTACTGGCTTCCCCAACAACAGCATCGTCTATATCGGAATAGTTACCCTGACGTGTATCTCCCCAAAGATCCCACGCAATGATGTTTTCACGGTAAGGAGGTTCATATTTCTTATATTTTTGCTTCGAGAACCATGTAGTAATTCCTATTGATGTCCAGCTGTTATCACCGTTCTGTTTTAAAAAGTCTTCACCATCATTTGATAATGTCTGGTCTTTTGTAGCAACAAAAATTGGTGTTGCAATAAAGCTGATAGGGTTTTGAATGGAAAACCGGATGTTTCCGTTTGGCGTATCTGTCCCCGTATTGATTTGGGTAGAATATTTATTACCTCTTACTTTTATGAATTTAGACTGGAATGCCGGATCATTATAATTTAGATTAATCTCTCCATTAATAGGATACAGGCTTAAGTCTTTAAGTCCGAATGGCGGGAACGGGTCTTTTCTTCCCCACTGATACTGTAGTCCGGCTGATTTATGCCAGTCGTTTCCAACGAAACTTGCATTGGTAGCACCCAGGTTTCTGTCCATCCATTTCCAGTTTGTCACGGTATTTCCATCTTTATTCTTTTCAAATCCATGATGGTAGGTACTTCCATTGATTCCCGGATCATCGGTAACCCATACGTGCCATGACCAGTAGATTTTGTCATTTACTTTGTATGATATTACTGCATTACCTTCTTTTACTTTGTTGACCATTACCTTGATCCTGGCATTTTCTCCTGTCCCTTCTAAAGCAACGGATTTTATAAGTCCTGGTTCATCTTCCCAATATAGTCCTGCCTTTGCAAGTCCCTGCTCAGGAATAGGTGTATAGTTGCCACTGTCATCCTTCATAAAATCTCCACCTTTGGACCACATTTCGTGGGCTTTTTTCACAGGAATATAAAGACCGTCCACATTAGTATTGTTTTTTGGATCCTTACCTGTGAAGATATAACTGTTCGGAGCTTTGGTCCAGTCTGCATAATCAGATTGAGCGCCGGCATTTATAGTAAAGCAGGTAACAGGACAATCCTCCGTGGTTGGATTTCCGAAAATTCCTACATATTTTATAAATTTGTTGATCTCACTTTCTATATCCATCAAAGGTCTGGACGGACCATTCCAGCCAGTGATCACTTTTCGGTTTCTAATAGCTCCAACACCATACAGCGAAGCCTGGGAAGTATTACTTAATGAAAAATTCTCAGAACCCGGCCCTCTTTGTTTGTTATTAAGCGGAGGGTAACCAAAATCATCAGTAGTATTATAGTTGCTTATGGCAGTAAGGGAAACGTATTGTCCATTAGCTTTATAAACTCTTAGTCCTGTGATCTTACTGATAACAATAACTACCGGCTGCTGATTGGCGAAAACATCACCCAGCTTTTCATTGATGTAATTATAAAGGTTGTAGTATCTGTTAAGAAGAGAATTAGGATTGGTAAAGTCTAAATATCCTCTTCCCCAGTCTTCTCCTCCTTCTTCCGGAGGTAAGAACCAGTTACTGAAGTTAATAAAGAAACTTTCATTAGAAAATTTTCCGGCAAACATATAAACCGGATCATGATAAGAGAACTCAAAGGGACTTGTATCACTATTCTGATAAATATATTTTTGGGAACTTGCAATAGTAGCAAGATTATTAGGGTTTGTAATATTAACAACCGGTGAATTAGCGTTGGCATTATCCAATGCTGCATTTCCCTGGAAAGATAAAACAATATCATCCAGTTTTCTTGCCAAATGCTGCGAAGTCACCCTGTCTTTTACTCCCGAAACGGTTCCGTTGGAGTTGTATAAAACGGTTCCGTTTTTTTTAGGCGTGAATAGAATAGTGTATTGGTTTTCATCCAGGTCGCAATTGGCGTAAGCATAATTCGATTGTTTGTAATGGCTTACGGTTTTGTCCCAAATGACGGACTGCCAGTTGGTAATGGTGGCGTCTGAGCTTAATTCAACCTTAACGGAGTGCGTATTCAAAGCCGATTGAGGTAATTCAAAATTGGCTGTAAGCTCTTCATTATATTCATAGTTGCCGGCAAAAGTCTTACACCATAAAGAGACCCAGTTGTTTTGGGCGTCTTTGTACTTGATGGTAACTTTTACATCTCCGGCGGTATTGGGTTTCTGGAAGTTTCCTTTAATAACCACTAACCCCTTTTCATTCACATTTTGTGGAATGACGATAAGAGGATCCAGATCATAGACACTCGGTGGGAGAGGTGCCCTGTATTTGAATCCAATACTGATCTCATGATGTCCGGGGACGGGAATTGCCCTCGGGAAAGCATGAGACGATGCAATACAAAATACTGCAGCAAAAATCTTTAGTGTCGATTTTTTTTTCATACGTATAAAATTAAAAGTGTTTTTGTGCGAAATAGGATACTAGGCTTTATAAACTGTAGTAAATGACTAAAAACAGTAATATTCCAATCCCAACCTGGTTATTGGTAAATGGAGCTTTGCAATAAATAAAATATTTACCGGTTTTTATATAAAGACTAGGTTGGTGATTTAGATCAGATTCGTGAAAACAGGTTTCAGGAATGATAAAAATGGGGCAATATAGAAAACTGCGCCATGCTTAGAAAGTGAATTTTTTTCCATGTTGTTGTGTTTTAAAGTTATATTGTGTTTTTTTGAAAAGAGTTTAAAATTTTAAGCTTGCTCAAATCTTAAAAACTTTTTAACAAAAGTCGATAAAAAAATATTTCCCTACAATAGGGAAATTAATTTTTAAGGAAAATGTTATATAGATTTATAAATTTATAACAAGGATTTTTTATATTTTATTATTGATATAAGCTTCTGTAGCACTTTCTGTCGGGTAAATTGTTCCGGGATTTCCAACTACCACAGAATTGGCAGGAACATCAAAATTAACATACGAATTGGGTGCAATTAAAACATTGTTTCCGATAGTAATTCCACCTACAATTACGGCATTGGCTCCTATCCATACTTCATCACAAATTGTAGGGAAACCTTGAAGCTTACCTCTGTTTTGTTGGCCGATCGTAACGCCTTGCGCAATATTGCAGTTTTTCCCGATTTTAGCTTTAGGATTGATCACTAAGCTTCCCCAGTGGCCTAAGTAAAACCCTTCTCCAATTTCCGTTTCGGGATAAATCTGATAGCCGTATTTTATTTGATAATGTCTGAGGACAAACTTCCAGAATATTCCTAAAACAGGGGTTTTATTATATTTCTGAGCTTTTCTTAGGATATAAATAAAATGCAGATTCGGATTGATACATTTTTTCCAGATCTCAAATGAAGAGAGCCATTTTCCGCTTTCCCTGTAAAAATCCTTTTGTATGACAGTATAATCCATTTTAAGCTTTTTTATAATTCATCAATGATTTCCTGAAGCTGTGCCACAGATTTCTGCAGTACAAAAGGCAGATCAGTCATTGCAATTTCTTTTTCATAGTGAGCTGCAAGCTCATGGTTGGTAAGAAGCTTCTTCATCCCCTCATAAATTCCATCCTCTGAATTTGGAATAATGACACCCAATTTTCCTTCTTGGAGAAGATCTTTTATTCCTGAAACATCTGTAGAGACAATCGGTTTGTTCAAAATCAAAGCTTCCGCGATAATGGTAGGGAAACCTTCATGTCTTGAAGACATCACATAAAAATCAGCCCTTTTCAGATAAGGGTAGGGATTACTTCTGAAGCCTAGCATTTTTACAGTTTCCTGAAGACCCAATTGGTTAAGTTTGGTCTGAATATTCTCAAAATCAAAACCATCACCAATAATGATGATCTGGTGTTTCAGTCCCTCGTCGATCAGTTTTTTATGCACTTCCAGAAGCCTGTCGTAGCCTTTCTGCGGATAAACCGTCCCAATGGTGATAAAAGTAGGAAGACTACTGGAAAAAGGATAATCATCAATTGCTGTATTTGCCTTGTTGAGAGTATCATCTTTATCTATCGGGTTATAAATTTTAATAACCGCCTGCTTTTCCATATCAGTTTTTGCCACCTTCTGCATTTCCTCTTTCAGTTTATTGGAAATAACCAGTATCCTGTCAAAGCGGAAAAGCTGTCTGATCACATCCGGCGTATATTCTTTCAGATTAAAAATGTCGTTCTGTATCCAGATAATTTTTTTTGAATCCTTTTGAGGACTGGAAAGAAGTTCTCTGTACATTCCGTGAATAGCTGCTATTTCTACGTCGTACTTTTTATTTTTCAGAATAAACCGGTAAAGAAGAGCCGGAAACCAGAGAAATAGCTTCTGATAAAGCACTCTGAATGCTTTCACAGGGATTTCGTGAGGTCTGTTGGTGGTAATCATCTCACCCTTAAGAAGATATTGCAGATTGACCCATGACGGAACCTCCTTGATATACATTCCTGTATAAAGATTGATCAGCAGATCTATTTCATATTTATCTTCAGGAAGGTTTTTGAGAAAGTTGATGAGAACTTTTTCTGCACCGCCATGCCGGAGAGAGCCTATACGAATAAGAACTTTCTTTTTTTGTGACATTTATTTTTTTACGGGTTTATAATTGTGAGGGAGATTTTTGATGAGGTATTTTTCTAAAGCAGATCGGTCAGCTTCCAGCTCTAAAGGGTAAACCGTATTGTTGTCTAATAATTTTTCGCCATACTGCTCAATGGTACAGATAAATTTTGCAGGAGCTCCTGCATACACTGAATTATCAGGAATGGAACTGCTGACAACACTTAATGAACCTACAATACAATTGCTTCCGATAGAAACCCCGGGTAAAAGAATAGTGCCTTTTCCAATAAAAGTATTGTTGCCGATTTTTATTCTTCCGAAAGTTCTCCCATTTTTATATTTCTCAATTCTTTTGGTTACCCGGCCATCTCCACCGTGATTGATGAAAGAAACACCCTCTGCAATCGTTACATTATCACCCATTTCTATAAGAAAACATTCTGAGCCAAAGTTTGGAATACCTTGAACATACAGATTGTCACCAACTTTCATTCCTCGATGAATGGCTACTTTTATAGCAGCATTTTTCACTAAGTCTTCATACAGGGAACGGATTTTCAATATGATTCTAAATAGGAGCATCATTATTGTGAATTTGTTTTTTATTTTTACAAAGAAAAAGAATTTCTATGATAAAAGTTTCCAAAATAGAATATTATTTGCCCGATAAGGTTCTGACCAATGAGGACCTAGAGAAAGAATTTCCTGACTGGAGCTCTGATAGAATTCATGAAAAAATAGGGATCAGACAGCGCCATATTTCTTCAGACAACGAAACTGTTCTTGAGCTTGCTGTAAAATCTTCAGAAAAACTTTTCGCGAACTATGACAGGAATAAGGTCGATTTTATTCTCTTTTGTACCCAGAGTCCGGATTATTTTCTTCCCACTACCGCCTGTATTCTTCAGGATAGACTGGGCCTTAGAAGGAATATCGGAGCAATGGATTTTAATCTTGGGTGCTCCGGATTCATTTATGGACTGGCTTTTGCTAAAGGATTGGTAGCAGCCGGTATTGCGAAAAGTATTTTACTGATCACATCAGAAACCTATACAAAGCATATCAATCCAAAAGATAAAGCCAACCGAAGCATATTCGGGGACGCATCAGCTTCTGTAATTGTAGAGAAGGATAAAAATGCTAAGGATTATCAGTTCTGCCTGGGTACAGACGGGAGTGGTGCCGAAAATCTTATTGTAAAGAAAGGAGCTTTCAAAAAAGATTTTGAGCTTAATCCTGAAAATGATTTTGATCCGGAGAATCTTTACATGAACGGACCCGAAATTTTTAATTTTACCATCGAAAATATTCCGGGACTGGTAAAGGAAACTTTGGAAACAAATGGGCTGACGATAGAAGATATTGATCATTTTGTTTTCCATCAGGCCAATTCTTTTATGCTGAATTATTTAAGGAAGAAAACTAAAATACCGGCAGAAAAGTTTTATATCGATATGGAAAACACTGGAAATACTGTTTCGGCAACCATTCCAATTGCCCTGAAAGATATGATGGAAAAGGGAATGCTGAAAAAAGGAGACAGGGTATTGATGGCAGGTTTTGGAGTAGGATATTCCTGGGGAGCAACCGTGCTGGAAATTTGAAATAGAATATAATGTAGTAAAATAAAATATATGAAGACATCCGTTTTTTTAGAGAAATTGCAAGAAGAATTAGAAGAAAAGGAAACATTAACAATCGAAACAAACTTAAAACAGCTGGAAAGCTATGATTCCATCAGCCTGCTTTCTGTAATTGCATTTGTTGATGAGAGTTTCGATAAGAAAATTGATTCAAATTATTTTAAAGATATAGAAACTGTTTCTGATCTTATGAATATTATCGGTAAAGAAAACTTCGAAGATTAGTGAATCAGTTTTCTTTAAAAGACAAAATAATTCTTATTACAGGAGCTTCTTCCGGTATCGGGAGAAGCTGTTCTGTAGAATGCAGCAAGAGCGGAGCAGATCTTATCCTTATTGCCAGAAACGAAGAAGAGCTGCAGAAAACAGTATCTCTGCTGGCTCCGGATAGCAAAGCTGAAACCATTATTGCAGATATCACTAGAGCTGAAAATCTTGAAGAACTGATCGCTGAAAAAGTATTGGTTTTAGGTAAAATCTCAGGATTCATCCACTGTGCGGGGATAGAAAAAACACTTCCTCTGAAAAAACATACTCCCCAGCTTTATGCAGATATTTTTGCAGTCAATGTCATGTCAGGTTTTGAAATTGCCAAAATTTTATCCCTCAAAAAATATAAAAGTGAAGTTGCCAGTTTTGTCTTCATTTCTTCAGTAGCAGGAATGGTGGGCGAAATAGGAAAATCAGCTTATTCAGCAAGTAAAGGTGCCGTGATCGCAGGCGCCCGGTCCATGGCTATGGAGCTTTCAAGAAGTGGAATAAGGGTGAACAGCATAAGTCCGGCAATGGTAAATACTCCGTTGCTCGAAAAAATGTTTGAAAACGTTGGTGAGGAGGCTGCAGAAGAGATCATTAAAAAACATCCGTTGGGAATAGGGCAGCCTGAAGATGTAGCCAACGCTTGTGTTTTCCTGCTTTCGGATGCCTCAAAATGGATTACAGGCTCGAATCTTGTTGTGGACGGAGGATATTCCGCCCATTAATTTTTTTTGTAGAGATCTTCAAGAATTTCTTCCACTGCACTAAAGATTTTCTGATTGTCAAACTGGTCTTCTATGGTTTCCAAGTTTTTTCTGATCCTGGCAATAAGCTCCGGATCTGTAAGAAAAGTCTTCATGGCAGCATACATCTCATTCGTTTCATAATTGATGAGGTAACCGGTTTCTCGGTCTTTGATCATCACTCCTACATCTCCTGTATCGGTAGCAATAATAGGTTTCTGAAGGATTAAAGCTTCAGCGATTACCAGCGGCCAGGCTTCGGATTCGGAAGGCAGAATAAAATAGTCTGCATTTTTCACATAAGGATAGGGATTCATCTTATTACCACTCAAAATAAACGTATCCTGAACATTATTTATCCGGATCTGCTCGGTAAGGTTTTTCATTTCTTCACCGCTGCCTATAACGATAATATTATGATGGTAGCCTTCATCAATTAATCTTTTGTGGGCATCAATAAGTTTATGGTATCCTTTTCTGTCGTGAAGACGTCCTACGGAAACAAAAACAGGGCCCTGAGGAAGAGGTTCTATTTTTTCCTGTGCTTTTCTCTTGATTTCGTCAATAGGAATGGCATTGATCACTACACTTTCTTCAGGATACTTCAGTTCCGGATAATAGGTATGCATCAGATCTTTGATTTTCTGTGAACAGTAAATCATATGGTCAAACTGTGAAAAATTATCCAGAATATCAGGAACCAGCGGCTGTAATTTAGGTAGATTAATTTCAGAGTGAAACCATCCTAATTTCTTAGAGGCTTTGTTGCTGGAATTGATAACAGATGAAAATGCTGAATAAGTAGGAGCGATCTCTATATCGAATTTTTTGTTTCCTAAAAGACGGTCAGAGATTGTATGGCTTTTCAGTGCGCGGGAAAGTTTTAACCTTCTGCGAATCAATTGGATTTTTTGGATCAAAGGATTTTTGGATAAATCTTCTTTTCCGTCAGCAAAATATATCTTTTTAACATGTTTAGGGAATTCATCCCTTAGCTCACCCTGATTCAGATTCAGACATACGGTTATATCAAATTTTTCAGGACTGAGATTATTAAGAATACTGAGGATTACTTTTTCCACGCCGCCCATCTCCATGGAACGGTGTCTGAAAAGGACTTTTATTTTCTGATTTTCTGCTGGCATTACCTGAAAAGTTTTTGTAAAGTAATAGAGATTTTTCTTTTTATCCTATATGGAACCGAATTCTGGTATTCCAATAGTTTGAAAATTTCCTGCTGTCCGGTATAGGTTTCCGGAATTTTCATCCCGTTTATGCTTTTAATATTCCTTCGTTTCATCGCATTGAAAACCACCTGGGCAAAATATTCGTAAGATTTTGCTTTATTCTCGTTTTGTGAAATTCCGCCTGTATGGGTTCTGTAAAGATAATTGGTGTCGTCGATAAAATAAACATCGCCTTTTTCATACATCTTTAAATAGAGATCCTGATCCTCAGAGATCTTCAGCGCAACATTCATTTTCTCAGTCTGTTCATAAATATCTTTTCTGAACGTCACAAAATGAGCAATCTGAATAGGATAATTAAAAAAATACGGATCTTTATTCTGAACCTGCATGGCAGATTTAAACGGAGCGATAGGCTTCAGATCCTTATCACAGCTCATAAATCGCGAATAGGCCAATACTACGTTCTTTTTCTGCACGAATACATTTACTGCCTTTTCAATAGCATGAGGAAGAATAGCATCGTCAGGGTCTACAAAGCCGCAGATGTCTCCCGAAGCAAGATCAATAAGTTTACTTTTGGTAACTCCCACGCCGGAATTTTGTTCATTTTCGAAGAATTTAAACCGTTCGTCACCGGCAATGATGGCTTTTATCTGTGTCTTTTCTTCATCGGACGAGGCATCATCCAGAATGATGGCTTCCCAATTTTTGTAGGTCTGGGCAAGTAATGAGCTATAACAGTCTTTGAACAGCATAGCATTATTGTAATGGGCAATAAGTATTGAGAATTTCATCTGAATTTAAAGGGAATTGAATACTAAATCCTGCTTGTTAACAACCTGCGTATTGGCAGGAACATCTTTGAATATGGTACATCCTGCTCCGATAATGCAGTTGTCACCTATTGTAACACCTTTCAGCACTGTAACATTACTTCCCAGCCAGCAGTTGCTGCCTATTTTTATGGGAGCTTTAGTAAATTTAGAAGAATGGAGCTTGAAGGTAGGAGAAGTGTCATAGGTATGGTTATGATCATAAAGTCTGACATTTTCACCAAACAATGTATTTTCACCAATTGAAATATGTTCAAGACAGTTGATCGAGCAGAAGTTATTCATGAAAAAATGGTCACCTATTTCTAAGTTGGCATCTTTCATCATCAGGATACAAGTGTAATTTCTGAATTCCACAGACTTTCCGATGCTCATGCTTTTTATATCCTTATCCAGGATAAAGCGTCCACCCACGCCCAATCTGATATTTTCAAAAAATACTTTAGGGTTTTTTTTCAGAATAGAAAGCTGTTGCCTTCTGTATATTTTTTCGAAAAAATTGTAGAACATACAGGAGTTTTTAATTTTTTTATTTCACTTGGGCCTCACAAATATAATCTGTTTTTACATAATTGAGAAAAAAATATTTATTTTTGCGGTATTAAATACAACACAGTGAGTGAAATAACAAGGGTTCTCAAGACATTTATAGGGTATTTGAAAAGACCCGATCTTTATCCGGAACTGGGCCGGAAAATAATTAAAAATACAGTCAACAGAGGCAATGCTTTCAAAGGAAAGGAAAAAACAAATTCCTGGGCTGCCGGAAAAGCTGTTTCCCAGGCAGAGGCTGTTTCAAAATTGTTTGGGTTTGATATAGATGCTTTTCGTAAAGATTATGCAGAAGTATTAAAAACTGCAGAACAAAAGGAAAAGGCATGTCCTGTAAAAATGGGGGGTCCCGGTGCTTTGGAGCTGATGTATTATGCATGTGAATTTTCCAATGCAAAGCATGTCGTGGAAACAGGTGTAGCATATGGATGGTCATCGTTGGCCTCACTTCTGTCTCTTACAAAAAGAGACGGAACACTGTATAGTTCAGATATGCCATACCTGGCACAGGATGGAGATCAATATGTAGGCTATGTGGTACCGCAAAACCTTAAAAAAAATTGGAAATTATTCCGTTTTGCAGATAAAGAATCGCTGCCTAAGATTTTTGCTGAAAACTCAGTTTTTGATGTCCTTCATTACGATTCTGATAAGAGTTACAACGGGAGAATGTGGGCCTATGATGAGCTGTATAAGCATCTGAAAAAAGGAGGCGTTTTCATCAGTGATGATATTGGTGACAATTCTGCTTACCAGGATTTCTGTGAAAAAAACAGTATAGAAACAACGGTAGTGGAATATGAAGGGAAGTATATCGGGGTTTTTGTCAAATAGTTTTAGAGAAGATTAATTGTTCGGGATGTCCGGCCGTATTTTCATGACGGGCGGGAAAGTGTTTAAAGGTCTTCTAATATTTTTTCCTTAACTAATATTATTATAAAACTGTTGAACAGTTCTTGTGAATGAAGATAAGCCAGATTACCTTTACCAGATTCCTTGCAGCTATAGCTATAGTTATTTCTCATTTTAATAAAGATATGTTTGTTTATAAAACAGATTATATTTCAAATATCTTTTTAAAGGCGAATGTTGGGGTAAGCTACTTTTTTATTCTTTCTGGATTTATTATGATCGTAGCCTATCATAAAAAAGAGAAAATAGAGTATATTGAATATTATAAAAACAGGTTTGCAAGGATCTATCCGTTATATGTAGTGGGGCTGCTGCTCTACCTGGTCACCAGATATTCAAATTTCAGCATTATCAATGTTTTTTTATATCTGTTTGGGCTGCAGAGCTGGATTCCGGGTAAGGCAATGATCCTGAATTTTCCGGGATGGTCTATTTCTGTGGAATTTCTTTTTTATCTGATTTTCCCGGCGCTGTATAATTATTTTTACTCCAAAAAAAATAAAAGCATATGGGTGGCAGGTATCGTGCTGTGGATCATTACCCAGGTATTCTCCCATCTCTATGAAGCTTCACCATCCTACAAAGGCCCACATACGGAAAGCCATGAATTTCTATATTATTTCCCACTGATGCATGTAAGTGAATTTTTGGTGGGAAACCTTGCCGGATTATTCTTTGTGAATAATTTTAAGCAGAAAAATTATGATATTCCTGTCATTCTGGTCTTTGCATCTGTAATGCTTTCACTCATCTTTGTTCCTCTTTTTTATCATAACGGACTTATGGCAGTGCTTTTTATTCCGCTGATTCTTTTAATTTCCTGGAATAACGGGCTGGTGACAAAAATTTTGGCGTTAAAACCATTGGAATATTTGGGTGAAGCGAGTTATGCGGTATATATTACCCATATCCCTATTCTGTATATTCTGAGGGAAATTCTGAAACGACAAAATTATAAATTTGATATTAACAGTGTGTTCTGGATTTATCTGGCTGTACTTATCATTACCTCGATGCTGTTCTATCAATTTATTGAAAAACCACTTAGAGATTATCTTAAAAAATTAAATCTCAGATAAAATCTTTATTTTTGCAGCAAAACAAACACAATGAAAAAAAATACGAATGTTCCCAAAGCATGTAGAGAATACAGATACACTAAAGATCCGGAAGCCTTTAAAAGAAATAATACGGAACTGGCAGCATTGAGAACTGGTACATTCATATTTTTAATAAAATAAAAGAATTCATGTACAAAACGTTTTCAGAACTGAAAAAAGGCCTCCGAAGAGATATCCCACATCTTAAAAAGATCAAGGTGGCATTACTGGGTGATACTGCTACACAGTTTCTCAATGTTGCTTTGAAAGGGACCGCTATGAACGAAGGCTTTGAACTTGAAATTTTCGAAGCTGATTTCGGTCAGATTTCACGGCAGATCTTAGATCCTACTTCGGAATATTATGAGTTCAACGCAGATTATACCATCATCTTTGAATCTTCTCATAAATTATTGAGCCAGTATTATAAGTCTTACAATACACAGACTGCTTTTGCGGAAACCAAGATTTCTTATATTGAGGATCTTTACCGCACGATTCAGAACAGAACTAAAAGCAGGGTGATTTACTGTAATTTTCCGGCGATCAATAATCAGATCTTTGGCAACTTTTCCAATAAGGTAGAGTCATCCTTTGTTTTCCAGCTGAATAAACTCAATTACTTGCTTTCGGCGGAACTGGCGATCAAGAATGATAATTTTTTTATTGCAGATCTACTTTCGATCCAGAATAAGTGGGGAAGAGATTTTATGTTCTCTCCGAACATTTATGTGAACACAGAAATGGTGCTTTCCCTGGATGTTCTTCCAATTGTTGCCCACCATATTAACAATATTATTTCCTCTCTTGAAGGAAAGTTTAAGAAATGTCTGATTCTGGATCTGGACAATACCACATGGGGCGGAATTATTGGTGATGACGGCCTGGAAAATATTCAGATAGGAAGTTTGGGGATAGGAAAAGCATTCACTGAGTTTCAGTACTGGATCAAAGCACTTCAGAGAAGAGGTGTAATCCTGGCTGTTTGCAGCAAGAATGATGAAGATAAAGCTAAAGAGCCTTTTGAAAAGCATCCCGATATGGTCCTTAAACTGGATGATATTGCTGTTTTTGTGGCTAATTGGGACAATAAAGCGGATAATATCAGGAAAATCCAAAGTATTCTTAATATCGGATTTGATTCCATGGTGTTTCTTGATGACAATCCGTTTGAAAGAAATATCGTACGCGAAAACCTTCCTGAAGTCTGCGTTCCCGAATTGCCTGAAGATCCGGCAGAATATCTGGAATATTTATACGGACTGAACCTTTTTGAAACATCCAGCTTCTCGGAGAATGATGCGGAACGGACCAAACAATACCAGGTTGAAGCACAGAGAGCAGTTGATCTGGACAGCTTTACCAATGTGAAAGATTTTTTGAAAAGCATGAATATGGTTTCAGATGTGAAATCTTTCAACAGCTTTTCAAAACCTAGAGTTTCACAGCTGACACAGCGTTCCAATCAGTTTAATTTAAGAACGGTGAGATACACGGAACAGGATATCGACAGCTTGATCAATTCCGGGAATCATTACACTATTTCCTTCACACTGGAAGATAAATATGGCGATAATGGATTGATCTGTGTAATTGTTTTGGAAAAGAAAGATCCGGAAACCCTTTTTATAGATACCTGGCTGATGAGCTGCCGTGTATTGAAGAGAGGAATGGAAGATTTTACGCTCAATACTATTGTGGAAACGGCAAGAAAACATGGATTTAAAAAGGTTGTGGGAGAATATCTTCCTACGGCAAAAAACCAGATGGTAAAAGATCATTATGAAAGATTAGGATTTACCGAGCATAATGGACAGTGGATTCTAAATGTCGACGAATATCAGTCAAAAGAAGTATATATTATTAATAAAAATTAAATAAAACATGGATAAGAACGAAATTTTGTCTAAGCTTACCAATGTCTTCCGTGACGAATTGGATAATGAAGATATTGTATTAAACGCAGAAACTACAGCCGAAGATGTTGAAGAATGGGATTCCCTTTCCCACATTCAGTTAATTGTTGCGGTGGAAAAAGCTTTTGGAATCCGTTTTACCTCTTCTGAAATTCAGGGATGGAATAATGTAGGTGAAATGGCTGATTCTATAGCTTCAAAACTATAATGAAATTTCATCATGTTGGAGTTGCCTGTAAAGATATACAGGCAGAGCTCCAGAATATACGAACGCTCCATAAAATTATTGAAGAAACTCCTGTGGTTTTTGATGTCAATCAGCAAGCGGAGCTTTGTATGGTAACCGTGGAAGATGGTTTAAACATTGAGTTGGTTTCCGGAAAACCTGTAGAAAATCTTTTGAAAAAGAGAATTTCATATTATCATATCTGCTATGAAGTTGAAGATATTGAAAAAACAATAGAACATCTTACCCAAAACGGAGGCATGCTTATTTCTCCTCCTAAAGAAGCTATTCTTTTTAATAACCGGAAAGTGGCTTTCCTGATGCTTTCTTATGGAATTGTTGAACTTTTAAACAGTAACTAATGCAGTTTACATCATTAGTATTCATCCTTTTTTTCTCAGTTGTATTTGCTGTGTATTGGTGGGTTTTAGGTAAAAGGCTTAAAGCTCAGAATATATTTTTATTATTGGCCAGCTATGTATTTTATGCAAATTGGGACTGGAGGTTTTTAATACTTTTGATCATAAGCTCAGGGGTTAGTTATTATTTGGGATTAAAAATCTCTGAGAGTAAAACTCCTGGAAGAAAGAAATTTTTAGTTAATCTCGGGCTTCTTTTCTCCATTGGAACCCTGTTTTACTTTAAATATTTTAATTTTTTCATAGATTCTTTTGCACAGCTGTTCAATATTAAAAGTACACTTACTTTAACAATAATTCTTCCTTTGGGAATCAGTTTTTATACCTTTAGGATGATAAGCTATCTGCTTGATATCAAGAATAATAAATTGAAGGCAGAGACAGATGTGCTTGCATTTTTTAATTATATTGCTTTTTTTCCGAGTATGACTTCCGGACCTATTGATAAGGCCGGTTTGCTATTACCACAATTGAAGAAAGAAAGGGTTTTTACATTAGAAAACGGTTCAGATGCTGCCCGGCAGATTCTTTTGGGGGCATTTAAAAAATTAGTTGTTGCTAACAGTATCAGCCCCATTACTCAGGAAATATTTCAGAACTATGATCATCTTTCAGGCAGTACTGTTGCTTATGGAATGATTTTATTCCTTTTTGAGATGTATGCGGATTTTTCCGGATATTCTGATATGGCAATTGGCTTTGCCAAGCTTTTGGGATTCAAGATCACGAAAAACTTTGCCTTTCCGCTATTTGCACAGAATATTGCTGAATATTGGAGAAAATGGCATATTTCACTCACTTCCTGGTTAACGGAATATGTTTTTACTCCCTTGGTCATTCAGTTCAGAGATTATGAAAAGAAGGGACTGATTGCTGCCATTATTTTAAACTTTATATTAATCGGAGCCTGGCATGGACCAAGATTTACGTTTGTGCTGTTTGGACTGCTGCACGGGCTTTATTATGTCCCATTGATTTTAAAAGATAAACTGAACAAGAAGAAAAAGTTTTCAAAGACTGTTCCTACCTTTCAGGAATTTGGAAATATTTTGCTGACGATGACGATGGTTTGTTTTGCCTTGGTCCTTTTCGTTGCTCCAACACTTAGTGATGCATTGGGAATGTACAGAAGAATTTTCAGTTTATCCGTTTTTTCAGTTCCGGAGTATATAAAAATTAAAATTTTAGGATTAATAGGAATTATAATATTGATGGACTGGCTGAATAAAGATAAAGAACACGGTCTTGAAATCAGCAGGTTTAAGCCTGTTACGAGAAGAGTTTTTTACGTATGTCTTATTTTCATGATTTTATATTTCGGTGTATTTGGTAATAGTAGTTTCATCTATGAACAGTTCTGATATGAAAAAGTTTTTATTTAAAATATCCTTTTATATTGTTGCAATTGTTGCCGTTCTATTGTTGCTGGGAAGTTATGCAGATGGTAATACGGATGATAATTACAGACATTTTACAGGTCCTAAACCTTCCAATATAATTATGGGAGATTCCCGCGGTTCCCAGGCTTTGGTACCGGATGTTCTGGACAGGAAATTTAAGGACAGGAAATTTGATAATTTTTCTCTCAATCTTACTGAGTCACCTTACGGCCAGATCTATCTTGAAGCGGTAAAGAAAAAGCTTCATCCTGATACAAAGGATGGCATCTTCATCCTGACTGTTAATCCCTGGAATGTATCTACAGGTAAAGATGTAAAAGATGCTAAAGAATATACTGAGAATACTTCCGCATTGGCAGATATGCATTTTTATGAAATGGCACCTAATTATGAGTATCTTTTAAAGCATTATCCTAAAAGCTGGTTTAATATCTACAAAGACAGGGAAGCAGGGGGAAGGTCCAATACCTATCTGCATAAAAATGGCTGGATGGAAGTAACGGTTGATATCAATCCTGCTGATTTAAGGAAACGAGAGGCCAGTAAAATAATCCAGTACAAAGAATTTGCAAGCACCCAAAAAATATCACAATACAGACTGGATGCCCTGCAAGACATCATTCAATACCTTAAAACTAAAGGAACCGTTTATATTGTAAGAATTCCCGGGTTTAAAGGAATTATGGAAATAGAAAACAAATATTCTCCGGATTTTAGCAAAAAAATAGAATCAATTGCTCAAAAAAAAGGAGTGAGATTCTTAGACTTTTCTATGCAATCCGATCAATATATCTTTACAGACGGAAATCATATGTACAAAGAATCCGGTAAAATATTTACTGCTCAGATAGCCGATTCTATTCTTCTGGATAAGAAAAAAAATAACTGATATCCTATCCTGTTTTGAATAAAGGCTGGAAGAGTGAAGATGGATGCCGGAAGTTACTGTAGGCTTCCTGCTTAAAACAGGTTTTTCCGGAAATTAATATTAAATAAGCCTGAACGGATACTTGGGTAATCTGTAACCAGATATTTAGCAATCATTCCCCATTTTTTGAAAGTCGGTGCAATGGCGATCTCAAAACTGCGAAGCATTCTATTGATGTGAATTTTTACATGTTGTGGAACGGTTTTCTCATTTTCAGCCCATTTATTTAATTCTCTCCAAAGCATAACACGCGTTTTGGCAGGATTTATTTTCCCTGAATCTACTTTAGTAATTCTGTTGTTCTCATGTACGCCTCTTAAGGCAATAGCTTCATCATTAATACCTGTATAAAGCTTAAGGTAATAAGCGAATCTTATCACGATCTCCGAGTCTTGGTGAAGTCGGAGAGAGGTTTCGAAAAATCTGTCCATTTTAGACAGTGAGGATTTCCTTAGAGTTAAAGTATCTAGGTGAATAAGCCCGAAAGTTCCGCGTAAACTTATCAGTCCCTGATAAACATCTTCGGGATTGGTTTTTTTATATACGGTATCCAGTTTATCTTTATAAATAGGATAGTACTGTTCTCTGGCCTTTTCTGAATAATATTTTACCCCGATTGCCCCATACACACCTTCTACATCAGGATTTTTAAAAAGCTCTCTTTCCGCATCGAATCTGTTGGGCAAATAATAGTCATCCGCATCCAGAAAGGCGATAAAATCTCCTGTTGCTTTTTCCATTCCTAAATTTCTGGAAGCTCCCGCACCATGATTTCCTTTGTCAGGATGCTGGAAAAGCTTAATCCTGTCATATTTTGCGGCGAGTTCCCGGCAAACATGAAGAGCATTATCCGGAGACTTGTCTTCAACTAAAACAACTTCATATACTTCTTCGAACTGAAGAGCTGATTCTACAGCCTGTGAGACATATTCTTCAGCATTATAAACGGGAATGATTACGGATATTTTCATTATTATCGGTTAAGATACGTAAAACGGTATTGTGTTTTTAATATTTGAGGGTTTTTGATTACCTCTAAAAAGATACAAAAATATTTATTTAATCCTGTTTTTAAGGATAAATCAAATGATTTATAAGTTAAATAAATCTTTCTTTTACAGTCTGAAGGCAACGGATTGGAATCTGCCCATTCATGTAATGATTTCCATAAAAGAAACTGTCTCTGATTATACTGCGGTGAATATCTTATAATTTTTGTAATCCTGTTATGATCATGGACCCCTCTTATGGCAATAGCTTTATCTATAATCCCGGATTTTAAATAACCGTGATAGGCCAGTTTGATGATAAAATCGGAATCCTGATGTACACGAAGATTTTCGTTGAAGCGCAGATTGTTCTTCACCAGCACTGATTTTCTGAGGGTAAGTGTATTCAGATGGAAAAATGTTCCAAAGACTTGAGAAGTCAGCCCTAATAATCCCTTCAAAACAGTTTCACCTTCCGCAGGAAAATTAACGGTGGTCAATGAGACCTCTTTAAACTTATCCTGAAACTCTTTTCTGCCTTTTTCAGATAAATATTCTACGCCGATAGCCCCGAAAACGCCTTCGGTTTTTGGTTCTTTAAAAGCTTCTTTTTCCACATCAAAACGATTGGGAAGATAATAATCATCAGCATCCAGAAAAGATATGAACTCACAGTCGGCTTTTTCAAGACCTAAATTTCTTGTGGCTCCAGCGCCATGATTTCCTTTGTCCGGATGTTGATATAATTGAATCCTTGAATCTTTTAAGATCAGTTTTTGGCAGACTTCTAATGAATTGTCGGTGGATTTATCCTCAACCAATACAATTTCTTTTACTTCTTCAAACTGTAAAGCAGAATCTACCGCTTTCCCCAAAAACTCGGATGCATTGTAAACAGGTATAATTACAGAGATATTCATGCCTTGCTGTATATGGCTTTTAATTTTTCACTGACCATAAGGGGATCGTGATTCTTTTTGATTCTTTCCAGAGAATTGGCTGATTTTTCAGGCAGCTGTTCTGAGTTGGTAAAAATACTCTCCAAAATATTTTCAAGCTGTACTTTCAAGGTTCTTTTTAGTTCTTCACGCTGTTTATCCGTAAAGTAAAGGGCTTGTTTCAAACGGTTTTGAGGAAGATGAATAAGCCAGCCGCAGTCTTCATTATTGATTTCCGGCAAGGCACGTATATCTGTCGTAATCACAGGAACGCCGGCTGCCTGCATCTCCAGAACAGAAAACCCATAGGTATCCGACCAGGTGGGCAAAAGACCAATATGAGACTGCTTAATCAGTTCCAGCACTTTTTCATTAGGGATATTTTCAAAAATTTCAATCCAGTCTTCTTTTTTCAGTATTTCTTTAGTTTCCAGCGCTTCTTTTTCAGTCACCTTGGTTACATAATTGTCTGTTTTAAATGACGAAACAATACTAAGCCTGAAATTGTATTTCTGTCTTAATTTCTTTAAAACCTCTATCATTTCAGGGCCTCCCTTCAGGTGAAACTGTGTTCCTACGAAAATAAGATTAAAGATTTCTGTGTTTTGGTAAATCTCCTGTGAATTTCTCGGAATAATTTCCTGAGAAGGGTGGATTACTGAAAGCTTTGATTTTATGATTTCCTGAAATTCAGGGTAATTTTTTAGAAGCTCCAGCTGAATATTGGCAGCTGCATTTGAAATTGAGATAATTCCCAGGCAGTTCCTTTTGCCAATCTGTTTGAGGGCATTTTCTGTTTTCTCATTGCGAATGTGCTGAGGTTCGCTTTTCTGATGATCATTTTTGGTTTCAGGAAAACGTGGTACCAGGGTTTCAAAAGAAGTCACCCATTTCTGGGAAGAATAATTGATGTCGTTATAAAGGTGAAGAATATCAATTTTAGGTTTCTGATAAAAGAAATACCTTCCTTCAATATCCGTCTTTTTTCTTAATAAGATTTTTTTTACGGTAGACAGTGAATGAAAAAGATTGTTGTTCTTTCTTAAAAAAACATATTCACATCCAGAAACTTTATTTAAAATATTTCTTTTAATGGGATAGTCATTTTGTGTCAGTCCTATTTTCATTACTGTAAATGATTTTTATTGTTCTGAAACCAAAGCGCAAGAATCAACAGATTCCAATGTTGGTGATGTCTGTTAAGCTTTTTCTGCACTTCGTTAAAATCTAAAAAATTAAATATATAGCTTTCCTTATTTTCAAGAAGTTCTTTACTTAGATCCTGAAGTTCAGTTTCTTTGAACCATTCTTTTACAGAAGCTCCAAAGCCGTTCTTTTTGCGGACTGCAATTTCTTCTGTCCAGGCTTTGGAATAAGCCTTTCTCAATATAATTTTATCTTCTGTAGAATTAACTTTGTATTGCCATGGCATTTGAATACAGAATTCCGCAAAATCAATATCCAGAAAAGGGATCCTTACCTCTACAGAATTATACATGGAAGTTCTGTCGCCTTTCAATAGCATATTGGCCGGAACATACTTCTCCAGATCGATTCGCATCAGATCATTAAAATTTGTATTAGTAGGCTTAAAGCTGAATTCCTGTCCTGGAATTTCCTCGGTAATTCCCAGTTGTCTGATTTCAGAAACGGTAAAGTAATTCCGGACCTTATTCTGATGGTAATCTATAGTGTCGCGATATTCTGCCCTTATGCGCCTTTCGGAACCCATATCCCTGAATTTACCGGCTAAAAGAATCATCTTTGAAAGATAGTCCGGGTAAAAGCCTTTTTGAGAAAGGTTGATGTTGTATTTATAAAAAGTATAGCCTCCAAAAAGCTCGTCGCCTACATCACCGGAAAGAATCACCTTAAGATCTTTCGCTGCTTCTTTGAAAATGAGATGGGTAGGGAGTAGGGAAGAGTCCATTAGCGGCTCATCCATATAGGAGTAAACTTCCTGTAAAGTTTCGGAAATCTTCTGTTTTTTATCTAAAAGAATATGATGATCGGTTTTATATTTATCTGCAATAGCCTGTGCATAAGGCATCTCGTTAAGATCTCCACTTTCGTAACCGTACACCAATGTTTTTATATTTTCTTTATATTTTGAGGCAACGGCAACAATGGTACTGGAATCCAAACCTCCTGAAAGGAAAGAACCTACGGGAACATCAGCTACCATCTGTTTTTTTATAGCATTATCTAAAAGATATTTAAATTTTTCAATACTCTCATCCATACTCAGTTTGGAAGTTTCGGTAGGAATAGTCCAGTAAGGTTTTATATCTATTTTTCCTTCTTTATAGACCAGCGTATGAGCAGGTTTGAGGTTGAAAATATTCTTGTAAATGGTTTTATGAGGATGAATGTAACCGTTTTTTAAATAATAGGCGATCTGTGCTTTATCAATCTCAGGTTTTATTAATCCTGATGCAAGAATGGCTTTAATTTCGGAAGCGAAAATGAACTCACCGTTTTTTCCGACAGCATAATAAAATGGCTTCTCTCCGAAACGGTCTCTTGCACAGAACAGTTCCTGTTTTTCTTCATCCCAAATTGCAAAAGCAAACATTCCCGGAAGATCATGGATCAGATTTTTCTCTTTTTTCTGATACATGGCAAGCACCACTTCGGTATCTGAACTTCCATGATAAGAATAATCGGAATACTGATCTTTTATGGCCTGGTAACCGTAAATTTCGCCATTCAGCACGATGCATTCTTTTTTTGTACTGGAAAACATGGGTTGTTTTCCGTTTTCAGACAGATCTATAATCGAAAGTCGACGATGGCCTAAAGCCGCATTATCATAAAATTCATGGTGTGAAGAATCTGGACCACGGTATGCGATGGCATCTGTCATCCTTTGAATTTCACTTTGATAGTTTCTGGCATTATGGGTTATGATTCCGGCTATTCCGCACATTTGTTTTACTTTTTTTGATATTGAGAGGGAAGATATAAGGTAAATCTACCTGCTTTTATCACTTTATACTGTTCAGGATGATTTACGAATTTTAAAGGTACGAATTCTTTCGGGCTGAAAGGATAGTCGTTACTTTCAAGATAAATATAATCGTCCGGGGTTTTCCCCACTTTTTTAATGATATAATGCATATAATCTTTTAATGGGAAGTAATAGAAGATAGGAGGATGAGCATCAAGAATATACAGATATCCTATCAGGTGATTGCTGGAATAAATTACGTTGGACTGATTCTGCAGGTAAGGACGCAAATCTTCAATGTCTTTTTTCCTTTGTTTATCCAGATACAGATCGTAGCCGTTCACTTTTACCTTTTCTGTCTGCTCCGTAAATATGAAATCTTTCCAGCCTTTTGTTTTAAGAGTATCCGGAAAACGATAGATCATAAAAGAAACTGCAAGAAGGTAGCCTGAAATCCAAAGTATATTTTTGTACAGTCTTATCAGGCATATGAATATAAGGACGAAATAATAATATTTGTAAGCAGGAAGCCGCAAATGAAACCAGGTTTGGGAACCAAATGCCAGACAATAAGGAATGATCAGAATTAGCAGAACCAGGTATTTGTTTTCTCTGGATTCTGTTTTGCTGGTCCAGAACCTTACAACAAGGAGGTGGGTGAACACAATAAAAGCAAAAATATAATACTCGCTTGAGCATATAAATAATCCTAAAGTAATGATCCCTATAACTGCTAAAACTTTATCCAGAATTTTAACGGAATTCTCCGAAAATCTGGATTTCCATAATAAGAAATAAGCTATTGCAGCAGGTAATACTGCATTCAGGAAAAGATAAATGCACCAGAATACCATGAAGGTTTTAGAGTGCTGCTTTTTATGAAAGCCAAGATAGTCTTTAAGGAATCTGAACTGATAAATAAAATTATCCAGAGTATCGAGAAAAGTGAAATATACAATGATTCCGGTAATAAAACCTGCCAGGAACCAGATGGTATTAGCTTTCCAGCGCTTCAGGTCACACAGAATGATAAAAACAAATATAGGGGCTATAACAATGCTGTGAGAATTCCCGTTGAACAAAACAAAGGATAGAACAAATCCGGCTAAAACCTGAATAACCTGTTTTTGGGTCATCAATGAGATCAATATCAGTGAAACGCCGGTATTGACCAATATGGTATTGCCAATATACTGATGAATAATAAGGTTACTGATAGCCCAGCTTTCAAATCCGAGAAAAATACCTAAAAGGCTTACTATAAAAATGTTGCCTTTTAAATTAAGGTATCTGAAGACGGAGAAGCAAAGCAAAAAATTGCTCAGCACCAACGTGGTTATAGAGATAATCCTGAAATGGTAAATATTCGGGGTATAGAGAAATTTAAATATTCTGAAAAAATTGGTTCTGTCAAAACTTAGGCTCTCTCCTTTATTTTTATAATATGACAAATAATAAGCTTCATCATTAAAAATAAATCCCTTGTCAAGATTGGCATAGGTAAGATATGCCAATAATACGGCCCCAGCCGCAAATACAAAATAAATAAGTATCTGAAGGGGATTGGGAAGTGATTTATTCATACCGGCTATTTTTTACATTCAAAAATAAAGGCGGAAGCAATATTCTTACTCATCGGGTGATACTGTAAAATCACATCCAGAAATTTAATAGGGAAGGTAAGGCACATCACAATGATTAGTAAAATATTGTGCAGAGGTTTAATACCAAAAGAAAATAACATGACAATCCATTCCTGTAAAGGCCAGAGCATTCCTCCTGTAGGGCTTATGGAGTGGATTTTAAGGTCTTTAAAGGCAGCGAACTGTACTTTGATCCCCTCATAGGTATATCTTTGGAAGTCATATGGAGAGGCGTGAAAAGCCTGCATAAAAGGAATCTCGCATAAGAGTTCTCCGCCAGGCTTCAAAACCCTGTGGATCTCTGCAATTACCGCCTGAGGATCCGGAACGTGCTCCAGAACAGCAATATTGATGATCTGATCTATAGAATTATCTTTAAAAGGAAGTTTGGTAATATCGCAAACGACATTCACCGGATTATAGGGGATAAGATCAACATTGATGATATCATCTCTTAGGTCCGTATATCCGCTTCCTAGATTGACAACAACTTTATCAGTATTTTTGGTTTTTTTAAGAACCCTACTTAAGAAAAAATATCTTGAAGGATATAAAGGGGCAATGATATAAATGAGAAGTTCATATAACCATACATATTTTTTGAAAAATGTTTTGATCTTGTCTAAAGAATCAGAAACAATGTCTTCATCGAATTCAAGAAATACAAATTTTCCGTTTTTGTATTCATAATTAAACTTAGCGGTATCAATAATTGATTCTATTTTGTCTTTCATCTGTGTTTAACGTTTAAGGGATATATAATATTGGGGATACTGATAATTTTAAGTGTTGACCGTTTTTTCGATAATGGTATACGGCCTGTTTCTCACCTCATTATAAATTCTGTAAATATATTCTCCAATAATTCCTAAACTGATCAGCAGGATAGAATTGAAGAAAAGAATAATAATGATAATAGTGGTATAACCAGCTACTTCAATCTCATTTGTAAAATATCTTATGATTGTAAAAAGGCTGAATACTATTGAGATCAGCAAACCGATATTTCCTAATATACTAATGATTTGAAGAGGAAGGGATGAAAAAGAAAAAATTCCGTCTTTAGCAATGTTAATAAGTTTTTTTAAAGAATAGCCAGATTCGCCCTCTATTCTTCCACTTCTGTCATATTCCAGACCGATCTGTTTAAAGCCCACCCAAGCCCTTATTCCTCTCAGATAAGGATTCTGTTCATTAAGGGTTAGCATTTTATCTTTTACATTCTTTGTCATGACACAGAAGTCGCCGGAATCTAAGGGTATTTTTGTTTCACTTATCGAATCAAGGAGTCTGTAAAATCCCGTATAGGCCAATTTTTTTAATCTGCTTTCCTTTCTTTTTTTTCTAATGCCATAGGCAACTTCATATCCCAGATCTAGTTGGGTGAAAAAACGGGGAAGCAAGGATGGGGGATCCTGTAAATCATCATCAATAATAGCAATATAATCGCCAGTAGCATAATGGAGACCTGTTTTTACAGCGATCTGGTGGCCAAAGTTTCTTGAAAGTTTAATTCCTTTGATATAGGGGTACTTCCTGGAAAGCTCTTCTACCACTTCGAAACTATTATCCGGGCTTCCGTCTTCTACCAGAACAACTTCCAAATCCCAGCCGGACTCCTTTTTTTGGACGTCAACGGCTTCTATGGTTTTGTGAAGAAATTTGGCCGAACGATAAACCGGTATTACGAGGGTTATTTTTCGATTCATTGTGTAATAAAGTTTAAAAATACATAAAATAATTATATTTTTAAAAACGTAGGTCCTTCCTGACTTACTTCTGCTTTTATTTTATTCAGAATATCGGCCTCTCCGGATATTTTTTTATATTTTTCCATCAGCTGCTTTGAAACACTAAGTTTACCCAGTGCCGAATTTTTAAAGATACTTTGGATCAAAGCTTTTTTTTCTAATTTCAGTGCATCCGGAAGATTGGGATTCATGATTTTGGTTTCAAGAGTCAGATCTTTATATCGGGTATAATCTACTTTATCAAGAAACTGTTTACCATCATGTACTACCTTGCTGCCCGGGGCGAGAATCACTTTCTTTTTGTGAAAATGTAGCCTGTTCACATATTCGTTATCTTCACCGTAATGAAAGAAATAAGGGTTGAATCCTCCAACAGTTTCTATCGTTTTTTTAGGCAGTAGCCAGTGTGCGGCATTCACAAAACTGATTTCATAGTAAGGTTTCAGTGTCTGGAAATACAGATCAGATATCAGTCTGGTCTTTTCCCAGTTATGAGCAATATATTTATCTAAAAATATATCAAGCTTCTTTTCTGTTCCATCTACATGGACAGGACTTATGATCCCAACTTCTTCTTGATGGGGATGATCATGATATATTTCCAGAAGTTTTTCAATGCTGTCTTCATAGAGCCATGCATCCTGATTCATAAGGTAAAAAAAATCTGCTCCTTTTTGGTAGGCTGCTTCTATACCGGTATTATTGGCTTTCCCGAATCCAAGATTCTGCCCAGAATGTATGAAATGTACTTCAGGAAAATGTTTTTTTATATAACCCTGAGTTCCGTCCGAAGAGCCGTTGTCCACAACGATGCACTGTAACGGAACTGATGACTGTCTTAAACTGGTAAAACATCTTTCGGCCCATTTCATGGCATTGTACGTAACGATAATAACGTGAATACTGAGCATGGCGGTTCTAAATATACTTTCGGGTTATAGATTCCAGATATTCCTGGGGATTTATTCCCGAGAAAAATGTCTGTGTATCTTCATCAAAATCTACTTTATAAAAATCTCCTTCATCTACCTGTGAATAGAGCGCTGTATTTCCTGTTTCTTTTTCAATGGAAGAGATAATCTCTTTCAGGTCATAATAATAAGGAAAGGCAAAGTTGACTGTTCTGTTGCTAAAACCTAAACAATGGGAATCCAGAAATTTTGAAATATCCTCAATATCTAAAAGAAGTCTTCTTGCTTTAAGATGCAGGGAGAATTCCTTTTTGTCTGCAATCTGCGTTTTAAGAAAATTAAAAAGGGTATTCGGATTTCCTCCTTTACCTACCACATTTCCTACCCTAAGGATAAGGAAGCTGTTAGCATTGTTTTCGATATAATTTTCCACTGACTTTTTGTGTATTACATAAGCACTGTTCTGTTTAGATTGGTCATGAATGCTTAATGTAGAGAAATAGACCAATTTTTTTTCTTTATTTTCTTCATATACAGAATTTAAAAGAGAAAACTCTCTTTCAAATTCTGCAGCTCTTGTTTCCAGTGAGTTTGACACTCCGGAAGCAAAGAAAACCGTGTCGTTTCTGTCATAAGATTTTACAGCATTGGCTATCATACCATTTCCGATAATCATACGTTGTGTTTTTTCATTAAATGTGTTATATAAGGGGAGCAATATTTCATATTATGACTTGTGAATCAAATGGTTTTATTTTAAAAAATCAAAGATATGAAAATAGTATTTCATTTTTATCCTGGTTATAAAACGATCAGGAAAAGAGAGTTTCATCAGATAGTCTTTATACTTCCTGTGGCAGTAATTGATGTATTCTTTACTCAGTTCAGTATTTAAATTTAATCCGGAAACTGCATTTTTCACAAAAGAATACCTCTTGAATATAACAAAAACCTCTTCACGGGTCAATGGATTTTCTTCTTCGGCAGTGAACTTTGAAAATTTATTAAATCCGATATTCTGCTGTGGATGAATCCTGTATTCTCCCAGAACCGAATCTTCTATCCAAACCGAATTGGTATCGGCAGCCAAAAGAAGAAGTTCATAATCGTGGATAATTGTTTCATTTACTCTTTTTAACGGCAGATGTTTTTTTAGAAAGGTATTACGGACCGCCATACTCATTCCGGGGAATACATTTCCCTGATATAGCAAACGTTTGACTATTTCCTGGAGGGCTCTGAAATGTTCGGGGTTAAAGTTTTCGATGTCCCAATAATTCAGGTTTTCCTTGTTATCCAGGGATTCACCGAAAAGTTTAATATTGTGGCATACCGTATTGATCTTCTTATGTTTTTCAAAAATTTCTGTGATCACTTCCGTTTTATTGTCATACCAGCGGTCATCCTGATCGCATAGTAATACAATATCACCGGAACATAAGCTCATGGCTTTTTCAAAATTACGTACATACCCCAGATTCTCCATATTCTGATATACCTTGATGATCTCTGGGTATTGTTCTGCATAGCCGGAAAGTATTGGCAATGTATTATCTGTAGAGCCATCATCACAGATAATGATTTCAGAAACCGACAGAGCCTGGTTCAGAATACTGTCCAGCTGTTCGGCAATATAAGCTTCGCCATTATAGGTACATAGTGCTACAGATGAGGTCATAGTATATAGATTTCTCAGTTTTTTTTCTGAAAAAGAGTGTAATAATATCTTTTCAGGGCAAGATATCCCGAAACAACTTTACCACCGGTTGCTTTATTGAATTCATGCTTCAGCTGTGAAAGCTGGGTCATATGAACGTCAATCATATGATAGGCAAGCCTGTCGTGAAGCTCATCTCCATATAATTTTTTTAATATGGGAAGGAGGCTTGTTCTTTGACGCAGAACTTTATAAGGATCGGAAGATAAACTTTTTTTATCGTCTTCTTTACGGTAATGGGCCAGTGGTTCATCAATCAGAAGTACCTCAGGATTGTTTCTGGTAATATACATCCACATCAGCCAGTCTTCATTAATACTTAAGGAAGTATCAAACGTAAATCCTTCAAGAAGTTTTCTGGAAATCAGAGCACAGTGTATGGGAATTGTAAATTTAAGGTTCCACTCGAACACGATATTTTCAAAGGTGGCAAAATCTTTTTCAATGCGGTTGTATCCCGGAAAATGAGTTTTGTTTTTGTAAATCGTAAACTGGCTTAGAATCAATGGGTATTTTTTTGCACCGGCAAGGTTTTTTGCAAACTTTTCACGGTGTAAAGTGTCATCAGAATCCAGAAACTGTATATAGTCTCCTGAAGCCCGTTGAAGCCCTGCATTCCTTGCGGAGGAAATTCCCCCATTCTCTTTACTGATGTATTGAAAACGTCTGTCTTTTTCTACCCATCTTTGGGCAATTTCTTCAGTATTGTCACCGGAACCATCATTCACAATAATGCACTCCCAGCCAGTAAAGGTCTGATCTGCCAAAGACTGCAGACATTCATCAAGATAGGCTGCCTGATTGTAACAAGGAACGATTATGGAGATTGCAGTATTGTTCATTACAGGTATTTATAAAATTTGCATAAACCCAGCATGTTGCCCAGCTTTACCCATCGGGAGTTTTTGATTTGCTTTTTCAGATTGGTATTGTGGGTGACTTCCTTATCGTATTTTCTGCGGAGTACATAACTTTCTAAAAATTGCTTTTCTATATTAATCCCTCTCCGTTCGGCCATCTTTATAAGGGCCACCCAATGCCAGAAAGCCGCCTGGTCTTCACTTTTGTTGGAGATTCCTCCTTTATGCACCCTGTAGAGATAAAGGTCTTCGTCTATGTATTTTACGGGAGCTACCTCACACATCTTCATGTACCAGTCTTTATCTTCGGCAATTTTGAGATAAGGGTCTATCCCTGATGTTTTATTGTAAACAGATTTTTTTAACGTGGCAAAACTGGTAATCTCAGCATTAAAGTTCAGGTATTTTTCATCTAAGGCGGTAATTTGAGCTGCCTTGTGAACTCTTACCTTGTTTAACTGGTCATCACAGTAAACAAAATTGGAATATACCAAACCTACCTCCGGATTCTGTATGTGTACATTAAATACCGTTTCGAGTGCGGTACTGATCAGTGCGTCATCAGGATCCAGGAAACCACATATTTCGGAACCGCTTAGTTCAATAAGTTTTCTTTTCGTAAATCCTATTCCTTTATTGCTGTCATTGGTGAAAATCTTAAAGCGGGAATCTTTTTCAGTTATATTTCTGATAAGTTCCAGAGAATTGTCTGTAGAAGCATCATCTAAAATTATAGCTTCCCAGTCTGTAAGGGTTTGGGAAAGCAAACTGTCAAAACATTCTTTGAAAAAACGTCCGTTATTATAATTGGCGATTAAAACAGTTATTTTAGTCATTGCTGCTTTCTTTTGATAATATTTTTTTCAGGGCTTCCAGATAACCGAATCCATTTTTACGGTCCGGTTCCAGGATATTTCCTTCTGCCCACTCATTCCAGGATTTTACCACTAAAAATTTTTCGGGATAATTTTTATCTTTCAGAAAAGTTGTTGCTTTTTCTACCTGTTTTTCAAAAAGTGCCGGGCTGTTATTACCTAAAATAATACCGCGGTTACCACTTCTCGGGGTATTATCCCAATTGGAAATAAGGCATGGGAAAGTATCAACAT
Source organism: Chryseobacterium lathyri (assembly GCF_019970085.1). Lineage (NCBI taxonomy): Bacteria > Pseudomonadati > Bacteroidota > Flavobacteriia > Flavobacteriales > Weeksellaceae > Chryseobacterium > Chryseobacterium lathyri. The sequence continues at coordinate 816,715 of NZ_JAHXYG010000001.1, forward strand.
CCGTTTCATCAAAATGAAGATCATTAATTACATCCGGTGCATTCTGAATATCCACAGGTTTTTGAAAGTCAGTTGTTTTAAGTCCCAAAAGACCTTTAATTCTGTTGGTGTAATACTGTTTTGCAGTAATTAAAGGCTTTTTATTCATGTACGGGCGCCATGCTCGTAAAAAGGCATTTGATATCTTCCCCTGATATCCTAATGTCTTATATCCGTAATCGTCTTCTGTTTTGTTGCTCCCTATTAAATAAAGATCATCAAATCCATTTTCCTTGGCGAGACTTCTAAATTTTTCAAGATAGTCCGGAGCCTTTTCATGGATGTTGATTGGATCATAAACGATGAAAACAGGTTTATTATCTACTTTAATATATCTTTCATCTTTGAAGAAAGGCAGAAGATATTGGAAATGGGCTGTTAAATCTTCATCGGTAGGATATACCTGCTCAGCTAGTATTTTATTTTTTAAGCCATGCCAGATTCCCGACCAGGTTTCGTTAGCCCAGCAGAAACAGAATGGAAAGTCCGGTTTTCCGGATTCCAGTACTTCATTGGCAATACGCTCAAGCAGCTGTACTCCGTTTCCAAACCAATAATGGTAATAAATAAAACCGTGTACTCCATAATCGCGTGCCATCTGGGCCTGCTGTTCTCTCACTTCGGGAACGCGCAGATCATAATATCCCAGATCTGCAGGGCAGATAGGCTGCTCATGTCCTTCAAATAAAGGTTTCGCCTTTCCTACATTGGTCCATTCTGTAAATCCTTTTCCCCACCATTCATCATTTTCAGGGATGGGATGGTACTGAGGAAGGTAAAATGCAAGCGTTTTTATTTGTTTCATAAATTATTTTTCTAGTGTTTTTATCAGTTTGGCAGGTATTCCTGCAATCACAGAGTTCTTTGGAAAACTTTTGTTAACAACAGAATTAGCTCCTATGATAGAGTTTTCACCAATAGTAACCCCGGGTAATATGCAGACTCCTTCTCCGATCCATACATTGTCTTCAATAATTACCGGACCTTTGGAAGACAGAGGTCTTTCAGCAGGAACCCAGCCCAGATCTTCAGCACTGATATTTCCATGATAATGGTCCGAAATGTATATCCTGCTTGCCATAAGCACATTATTGCCAATACTGATCTTATCAATGGCTCCGATGTGAACATCAGAATTAAAATTCACATTGTTTCCAATATGAATTTCCGGCTGGAAAGATTTTCCGTAAAAACGGTCCCAGGTCTCAAGCCTTAAGTTGAATAATGAGCTGAAATTATCACCTATGCTAATATATTGAGGATTTTTGATCCAATATGTTTCTGGAAGGCTTGATTGCTTTCCGAAAGCTTTGAAATGAGTTTTTGCCCAATTGTTATTCTGCTGCTGTTTATATTTTTTATAAGCTTCAGAATGCAAAATTCCGAATAAAAATTTAATGATATGTTTTTTTATAAAGCTCATATTTTTCAGGTCTACTTTTCCAGTGATGAATAATACTCGTGAATCAGGCTGTTGATATTTCTTTGTTCTGCTTCTTCGAGTTCATAATAGAACGGAAGTCTCAAAAGGCAGTCTGTAAAATGATCTGAGTTCGGAATATCAATAGGAGAGTTATCTTTTAAAAAGAATTCGCTTTTGTTCAGACTCAGATAGTGGAATACAGGATGAATATCTTTTGTTTTTAAGAACTGAATGAGGTTGGATCTTTCTTCATAGCTTCTGCAGATGATAAAGAACATATGTGCATTATTGGTCGCATAAGCCGGTATTTCCGGCAGTGTTATAAATCCTTTATCTTGTAGCGGTAATAGATTGCTGTAATACTCATTCCAGATCGTGATTCTTTTTTCCTGGATGGTACCCAGGTTTTCAAGCTGTGCATATAAAAAAGCAGAGAGTATTTCTGACGGGAGAAATGATGATCCAAGATCTACCCAGCCGTATTTATTGACTTCCCCTCTGAAAAATGCACTTCTGTTAGTCCCTTTTTCACGGATAATCTCAGCACGTACATTATATTCAGGATTATTGATAACGAGCATTCCCCCTTCTCCACAAATGATATTCTTGGTTTCGTGAAATGAGAAAGCAGCGAAATCTCCAATGGAGCCTAATGCTTTTTTGGTGCCGTCGGAAAAAGTATAATAACTGTCAATAGCCTGTGCAGCATCTTCTACAACGAAAAGGTTGTGCTTTTTGGCCAGTTCCATGATTTTTTCCATATCACAGGCAATACCCGCATAATGTACGGGAACGATTACTTTTGTTTTTTCAGTAATATGCTTTTCTATTTCTGCAGGATCTATATTGGGATTATCGGGATATGAATCTACGAAAACTATTCTGGCGCCACGCAAAACGAAAGCATTGGCAGATGAAACGAAGGTATAGCTGGGAACAATTACTTCATCTCCGGGCTGAATATCACATAAAATAGCAGCCATTTCCAATGCATCGGTACATGATGTGGTAAGCAGTACTTTTTGAAAGCCAAATTTTTCTTCAAAAAAGGAATGGCACTTCTTTGTGAAAATTCCGTCCCCGGAAATCTTACCGCTTTTTACCGCTTCTTCAATATATTTAAGTTCGTTTCCTACTATAAATGGCTTATTAAATGGGATCATAGTGTTTTAAATTTTGAATCTTTAATTTTTATAAATCTTTTTTCAATATAGGTGAAAGAAATGTAACTGATGAAAACAGTTAAAGCCGGAATACCAATATATATTCCGATATTAAATGCAAATATATTATTATAAAATGCTAATATCTTATAAAAAATAGGGAATAGCAAAAACATCACAAAAGGATGGTACATATAAATTCCATAAGAAATGTTTCCCAGATATGAAAAATATTTGTTTCTAAAGGTAATTGGGTTCGACTGATTGATGCTAACCAGTATCAATAGCAGAAATACAAATCCCAAAATAATATTCTGGATATAGAGTGTGAATACCGGAACAGCAATTAGAAATCCTATTAATAACAGCACTGCTATATAAATGGATTTGCTTTTTGTATATTGTGTAATAGCCTCGGAATATTCTGAAAAAAAATAACCTCCTAATGCACCAATCGCCATAAATTCGAATGGAATGACAGCAGCCAGTGTGCCTAACAGAGAATTTGGGAATTGAAGGTTAATCATAATAAAAGCAATTAAAATAGCTCCAAAGACTACGGCTATTACCTTTCGTGTAACAAAAGAAACGATGATGGGCCAGACTATATAAAATTGCTCCTCCACGCCCACGGACCAGGACTGGGATGCTCCTACAATTACTTTTCCCGCATATAAAGCAAAATTAGGAAGAAATAAGGCATAAAGTAATATCGCTGTTAAATCATAATTTGAAGAATCTGTAATTCGATTATAGTATGAAGGTGTTATTGAAAATATCTGAAAAGAATTTACTAGAGCAGGAATGAGAAATAAAGAAATTAAAATTATGACATAGTACAATGGCCATATTCTGAATACTCTTCTCAGGTAGAATTTTTTAAAATCTATGCGGTTGTTTTTCTTTTTTTCTGATAACAAAAGATACGTGATCAGAAAACCACTGAGTACAAAGAATAGATGTACACCGTTCTTACCTAAGTGTTCGATGAAATAGGCTGTATATTTTGAATCAAATAAGGAAGCTAATTTGTCCCGATATTTGAATAACTCAATATGGTGCATAATGACAGAAAAAGCAGCAATTGCTCTTAATTCATTTAATCCACCAAAAAAAATGTGTTTTTTTGAGTCCATCTACTTATCGTATAAATTTTACAGGATTTCCTACATATAGTCCCGATTCATCAATGTCTTTGATAACAACACCGCCGCCTCCGATCTGGGTTTTGGCAGTCATTGTAATATTATCTATAATAGTGGAATTAATACCTATAATGCACTGTTCTTTCACGTTTACAAAACCTGCAATAGCAACAGCTGGAGACAGAAAAGAATGTTTTCCTATCACTGTGTCATGAGCCACTGTGCATGAAATATTCATTAATACATTATCTTCAATCGTTACATTCTGGTCAATAACACAGCTGGGATATATGACCGATCCCTGTCCAATGGATGCAGACTGATCTCTATAACAGGAGGAATGAATAAATGTATGAAACGGAACTTTTCCTTCAAGGCTTTGAAACAGTTCTTTTTTTGCATCAAGATGCTTATAGCCAATGGCGATTAGAATTACATCAAATTCATTTTGCTGATATTTTGTAATTACATCTTGGTTTCCTCCAATAACTGGAATTTGATCAATAATAGTATTCAGCGGCTGAAACTCATCAAAGAAAGCAACCACCTTATCGCTGGAATCATGATGGATATGATACGCAATCTGCTGTCCTAAATGTCCCGATCCTATGATGGCAATTCGTTTCATATATAATGTATTATTTCTTTGAAACTTGAAATCCTGTTTTCTGCATAAGGAAATATATTCTCTCTGTCAATCAGTAAAGTATTCATTCCTGTTTTTTGTGCAGGAATCACATCCAGTTTTAGTGAATCACCAATATATAGAATATTTTCAGGATTTACACCAAGTTTTTCAACAGCAAGGTGATAAAAATCTACTGAAGGTTTTCTGCAATTTTCATTCTCAGAAATAATAATTTCGTCAAATATATTTTCTCCAATTAATTGATCTGTCAGATTTTTCAGCGTTGAATTGAAGTTAGATAAAACCGCTTTTTTGATATTAAGTTCTTTTAATATGCCGCAGTCATCAAATGCTGCCCAAGGAAGATATGAGCAGGCGGAGAAAATGTCGGATAATATTTTTTCTGTAGGAATTATACCCAATGCTAATAATAATTCAGAATTAAATTCTGTGTAAAAGTCTTTTGTTGTTCTGTCGGGAAAATTGATGATTTCAGAGACCATTTTATGTCTCAAAAATAATGCTTCCTTTTCTACAGAATAATGGTGTTTTTCAAGCACTATAATTAATTGATCCCACAGGGAGGGCTTGTGAATTAATGTATTAGCAGCATCCAATAATAAAATTTCCATATTTTAAAAGATATAATGAGGCGATGAATTATCTTTTAAATCATCAATATTAGATTGGTTCGGATAAATAACATCCATTAAAATTCTAACTGCAACTCCTTCAATAATATTGGTTTTGCTAGGAAGAATATTGTAAAGATGTTCTTCTAATGTATATTTAACATCTTCAAAACCAAAATTAGATCGGATGGAATTAGTTCCGGAAATCCTGCAGTTGACTTCGAATGGAATAATGTTCCCCTGCTCATCAACAATAGATTGAAGGTTTGCACTTCCCACAAAATCATTTTTATCGACAAGTTCTTTTAGTATTATTTCCAGTTCTGTGTCAAAAGATCTGTTTACAGTACATTCGCTGGTAGCTCCATTTTCTAAGGTACGTTCAAGGTTTATAAAACCATGAAGCTCATTATTTTTGTTGACATAAAATGCAGTGGTAATTTCTTTTCCCTGTATAAGTTTCTGTACCATATAAGTTTCATCAAATCCAGATAAATCCTTAGGGTTAATATGTAGTCCTCTTGATCCTCTTCCTTCCCGAGGTTTTACAATATAATCTATGAAAGTACCTTGAATATAGTCTTTTGGAAGATAGGCTTCTGCAAAAGGAAGATTATTTTCTTTATGATGTTCATAAGATAAATATTTATCTAAATATTTTTTTGATGTACTTACCTCGCTTACTACTGCCTGAGCCTTCAGTTTGTCTTTATGTAATGCCAGATAATATACTTCATAGTCGGTAGATGGAATGATCAAATCTATCTTTTCCTTTTCAATGATAAAGTTAATGATATCAATATAGTTGTCCGCCATTGCATAAGGGACCTTATAAAATGCATCACACAGGTGATTGCCTGCAGAAAAATCTATTACATTGCAGCCAACGAGACGAATAGGAAATTGAGTTTTAATAATGTTTCTTAAAATACCCTGACCTACATTTCCTCCGATTCCTGTGACTAATACCGTTTTGTTTTCCATTGTATTAATTCTTTTACTCCTTGTTCCAAAGTGGCAAAGGTATGTTGATATAAAAAATGGTTAGATTGTTTATATTCTACTGATCTTGATAGATCCTCTCCCTTAAAATCGATGGTACAGTTTGTTATTTTTTGTATTATTTGTGCGACTTCTTTATTACTGTAATTCTTGGGTGAAATCCCCATTATAATAAGGTTTTCAGTACATAATGCTGCTTTTCTCGCAAGTGAGGCAACATCTTTTGCATGTACATAGTTTTGAATTCTTGTACCGTCTCCTAAAAGTGTTATATTATTTTCTTCTATTGCAGATTCAATAATTTTAGGCAGAAAGGTTGTTGCTTTCATTTCTTCATCATACATGGAGGAAATTCTTATAATTCCATATTTAGAGTGTTGCTCAACTATTTTTTCACCCCAGAGCTTACTGATTCCATAAATGGATTGAGGAGAAGGTTTCGTTTTCTCATCAATAACTCCAGATTCTATCGCATCATAAACTGCAACGGATGAAAAGAAAATGATCTTGGCCTGTATAAATTTACGGCAAATAGACTGGATTAATTTAATGTTGACATCATAGAGCTCATCACTTTTATGTATGTCATTTGTGATTATAGCACTTACGATATAAACAATGTCATAATTGGGATTTAAATGGTCTATGTTTGAAATAGAAAAGCTCTCAACGTGCTGATCAGATGGTTTACTATTGTATAAGACATTAACTTCATCGTTGACATGCTCAAGAATCAATCGTTTTGATAAAATGCTGTGAGCACCTACAATCAATACTTTCATAATTTATAAAGTTTCAATTTCCGGAATGTTAATAGAATATTCTTTATCGTGCCAAGTGGCAGCTCCTACGTCCATCCACGGCTTTTCCATTTGTTTCTTTAGAAAACCTTTTTCCCAATTGTGAGGAGTATCAATCTTTTTTACTTTGATTATAAATGTAGCGTCATTCAGGTTTATTCCATTCATGTTAGCCCAAAATGCTGTAAAATCCCGAATTCCTTTTTTAAGATTATTTTGATTTATTATGTTGTCATTAGTCCGGAAAGACCATTTTGCCCAAGTGGGCCCATAAAGATATGAACCTGTAGTTCCATCCTTTTTAATTATTGGGAGCCAGGTTTCCTTACCATTTTCATCTATGTAAGATAATGCTATAATATGATTGTATTCGCTAAAATGATAATCCATAAAAACAGCATGATGGGTAATTCCCAGATAAGTTTTGGATGGCTTTTCTACTGCGCTTGAGAGTTTGCTTATTTGTTTTCCTAGTAAGGTATTTTCAAAACCTCCTTTTTTTCCTATTGAATTATAAGAAACAATTACCTGTAGCAATATGATGATACACAGACTTATTTTGATAAGAGAGATTTTGAGGTCTTCAAGGGTGTAATTCTGAAGGATTTTCAATTTATCCTCATCAGGAGGAATTACAGGTGGTGTATAGCCGCAGTTTTCTTCCGTACAGCGCTCTGTATTTCTGTTTTGGGCGACATACTGATAGACTATTTTTCCTATATGATAAATTCCAGGAATGTGTAAGATCCAGCTTAACGGCTTTAAGTAAGTAATGACATTGAAAACCTGAATATATGTGTCCAGTCCTTTATAAACTTTTCCGTTTCGTACAGAATGAATGTCATCCAGAAGTGTATCTGTAGGGATATTCTTTAATAATTCATTTTGTTCTGCGTAATACTGTACCGTTTTGAAATCAATCCTTTTTGCAATATCAAAGTGTTGGATAGTAATTTTAGTACGGTTGCATAAAGGGCATTCACCGTCATAATAAAAGGTAAGTTTTGCAGGTTTTTCAGAGGTTTTAAATAATTTTTCCCACCAGGAAACAGGAACCATCAATAGGTAAATGGCACACATCCCTAGTCCAAACCAAGGAATAGGGTAGCAAATTACTATCCCTAAATGTAATCCTAAACCTATTATTAACATTGGAACTCTCCATTTTTTGCGAAAAAAAGTAAACAGGAGAGTGGTCTCAAATGCTAAAGTTAGGTACCCAAGAAATAACATCAGATATTTTTGATCGAGCACATAAGGTATAGAAATATAATTAGTGTTTGGAACAGAAGTAGGTAGCCACATGCCTAAACCTTTTATCCAAAATACTGATGTAAATTTATATAGTATAGAATCAAAATACACAATGGCAATCCCAACAAAAACAGGAATGAGGTAAGATAAAACACTTACTTTTTCAGGAGGGCTGTACTGGAATCTGGTATTGGAATATTTATACTTTAGCAGAAGCCTGTCCAAAGAGAGGTTTCTGGATATAGGTAAAAACATCAGGAGAAAGTTCATCCCAAGATAGGCATAAAACATATGATACTCATAGCTATTGATGCTGCCAATAAGAATAATGGTCATCAGATAATTGACAATGGTTGCCAGTCTTGTGAAGAGCCCCAGCATTATAAAAATGAGGGCAATCATCCATATTTTTATAGGGATCCCAAAGTCGATTTCCGCAGGATCTAAAAAAGGAATTTTATCGAAGATCAGATGTTTGAAATAATTGAGCTGAACAACTTCACAGAATAACACCAATGTGTAGGCAATCCTGAAAATGGAAAGCCCAAGCCCGGAAATTTTTTTATTATAAAGTCTTTTGATCATCCTGTTCTAAAATTTTGGTGAAAATTTCTTCCGCATATTCATACGATGAAAATTCCTGAACCTGCTGTACCGCATTTTTTGAAAAAGCTGCATATTGGTTTTTATCCAGTTCAAATATTTTTCTGATTCCTTCTGCCAGCTGGCGGCTGTCTTTCATAGGAATTTTGTATCCGTTGTAATCGTCAATGACCATATTGGTTAATACTCCTGTGTTGAAGCCTACAACGGGGGTTCCACAGGCTAAAGCTTCCGAAACCATCATCGGGCCGGAATCTTCAATAGAAGAGTTGACAAAAACGTCCGTTGCCTGATACAATAATGATAACAGTCTGTAGTCCTTGATATAATCTATTTTCTGCTTCTTAAAAGTAACCCTATCGAATTCTTTATTTATACTGTTGGAAACAACTAAAAGATTTATTTTATTTTTCAGATCTTCCGGAAGCTCCTGATCCAGGATTTCTAAAGCTTCAAGAAGATATTTAAAACCTTTACGGGGATCTTCCATGTTCTGTGCTCCGGTAAGGATATAAAAATTATCCTCCGATAAAGAGAAAATATTTTTAGCGATATTTTTGTTCTTATCGTTGAGCAGGGTAGTATCTATCAGGCTGTTGATATTGTAGATGATCTCCTGCTCCCTGTAGATTTTTGATTTTTTTGCCTGTTCCAGGGTTAAACCCGATCCCGCAATAATTTGAAAAGAAGCTTTTTGGGCATTTTGATATTTTCTTTCCAGATTATCCTTTGCCACGTGTTTTTGAGATTCATCGGGAATTGCCGGACAGTGATCACAATTGTTCATATAGCCTTCACATCCCCAGGAAAAATGACATCCTCCTGTAAAATGGTTCATATCCACTGTGATATTGTATATTTTTGCCCGCGTGGCTTTTTGAATGTTGAAAAGATCCGTACTGTTAAGAAAATCAATGGTCATACCGGTAAAAATATAATCCGGGACGAAGCCCACAGATTTTAACAGACTTTCCACATTGATATGTTCTGTAATTTCATCTTTGCTCAAAAAAGAATACTTACTTTCTGTTATCAATGCTTTTTTTACTGCAGCCTGAGGCTGTGTCAATTTTGTTTTTATTTTCCGTATAACCCTCTCTGTTAAAGATAAATTTTTAGTAACAGGAGGATGCTGTATAGGAATATAAGGTTTTATAAAATCATCCGCTTTCGTTTTATTCTTTACACACATCACCACTTCATGTCCCATATTTTTTAAAATATGAGCTACTTTGTACATGGCTTCATAGGCGCCGTTTACATCGCCTGTAGATAAAACTAATATCTTTTTCATAAGTACTTACATCCATAGTACAGGAGGATGAATGATGCCATTATCAGTATCTCCCGTAAGAAAGTTTTCATGCCCTGTTTCAACGATACTGATCTGGATGCCTCCCTTTATATAATCATAAAGTTCGACCCCCGGAGTATCTAATGCTACAGAAAGTATATACGTGTTGGGGATAAGCTTGTTGCCCTCGATCTGTATAGACAGGCTGTTCTCATGCATATCGTCAAATGTTTTTCTTGTAATGAAAATAACATTTTCAAACTTGTCTAAGATGGCAATATTGACGCGTACTCCCTTAGTAACGCTTCTGTTGATATAGTCTATATTGATGTTAATATCATCGGTATGACTGAACTCCATGGTCTCAATATTCTTATTATTGAAAATTTTGACATTGTGAATCTGAGCCTTTTTACTCAGGTCTTCAATGTATTTGAATTCAGAGTTTGGAGATAATTCATGGATGATATAGTTTTCCAGAACCTGATTGATACTTCCTTGGTCTGCAAGCATACCGTTCTTCATAAGAATACCGCTATTACATAACTGTTTTACGGCAGCCATATTATGGCTTACAAATAAAATGGTCCTTCCCTCTCCTCTGGTAACATCGCCCATTTTTCCAATACATTTTTTCTGGAAATCCGCATCTCCTACAGCCAAAACCTCGTCAACGATCAGGATTTCAGATTCAAGGTGTGCGGCAACTGCGAATGCAAGACGCACATACATCCCCGAAGAATATCTTTTTACCGGAGTGTCTATATATCTTTCCACTCCTGAGAAAGCAACGATCTCGTCAAATTTTCTGGTAATCTCTTTTCGAGTCATTCCGAGAATAGCACCGTTGAGAAAGACATTTTCACGCCCCGTCATTTCAGGGTGAAAACCTGTACCAACTTCCAGTAAAGAAGCAATTCTGCCGTTGGTGTGTATTCTTCCGGTGGTAGGCTTGGTCACCTTACTCAGGATTTTCAGCAGGGTAGATTTTCCGGCCCCGTTTCTTCCGATGATTCCTACAGCACTGCCTTGCTCGATTTCAAAATCGATATCACGGAGTGACCATACATATTCAGAATTTCCTTTTGTTGCTCTGTCGTTGGCTTCTCCGATTTTTAAATATGGATCTTCCTTACCTCTTACTTTGTGCCAAAACCTGTTCAGGTCGTGAGAAAGCGTACCTGTTCCCACTTGTCCGAGACGGTATTGTTTTGATATATTTTCTGCTTTTAAAGCCAGCATAGTTTAATTGGAATTTAAAATTAATAAAAGATGGTGTTCCTAAACGGTGTCCATGAAAGTTTTTTCAACCTTATTAAAAACAACAACGCCTATCATCAGAAGGACCAAAATGATCACTGAGCTGACTCCCAGCATTGCAGGTGAAAAATCTCCGGAACCGATCCATGCATATTTAAAACATTCAAAAATGCCTGTCAGTGGATTATAGTAAGCCAGTTTTCTGAAAATACCCTGTAAGGCAGATACCGGATAAATTACCGGAGTTGCATACATATACAGGCTTATCCCGAATCCCAACAACATGCTGAGGTCTTTGTATTTGGTAGTAAGTGAAGAAAAAATCATTCCAACTCCTAAAGCGAAAAAAGCCATCAGGATGATAAGGAATGGTGTGGCAAGAACCCAGATGTTAGGATGAACTTCTCCTTTGGTAAGGTAATATATCCAGGCCAGGATGAATAAAAGGAATTGTACTGTAAACCGCATCAGATTGGATATTACTATTGACAAAGGGGTTACGAGTCTTGGAAAATAAACTTTTCCAAAAATACCAGCATTCCCGGCAAATGTATTAGACGTTGCAATAAGTGAGGTCGAAAAATAATTCCAGAGGGTAACTCCTGCAAGGTAAAATAAGAGGGGAGGTCCATCTGTGGGAAGTTTAGCTATTTTACCAAAAACTACAAGATATACAACCGTAGTCAAAATAGGGTTAATAAAAAACCAAACCGGGCCTAATACAGTTTGTTTAAAGCTGGAAACAAAGTCTCTTTTAATAAACATATAGACTAAATCTTTATATCTCCAGACCTCTTTAAGTTTTAAGTCCAATAAAGAATGATCGGCATCAATCGTTTCTGTCCACTTCTGCTGTGGTTCATTCATTTGTGTAAGTTTTTGCAAATTTAAAATATTTAATTCTTATTTAGTATTTTTAATTAGTGAATAATTATTCACATAAATCCGAAAACAACAACTAATATATTAATATTTGTTATTATGAACAAAAAACTATTAGCCATAAAGCTAATAGTTCTTGAAATTTATAATAAGAATCTTATTTGTTGACGGATTGTTTAGGATATTCATTGTGAAGCATCTTGCCTGAAATGGGCTTTAAACGCATTACAGATATTCTTTAATTTAAAATTCGTTAACAGCTTTGATAATAGCCTGTATTTCTTCCTCTTCCAAAACAGAGGAAATCGGAAGGCTCAGTACTTCATCATGCATTTTCTCTGTAATAGGGAATGAAAGGTGGCTGTATTCTTTGTATGCTTCCTGCTTATGAGGCGGAATAGGATAGTGGATAATGGTACTGATACCTTTTTCCGTTAAATAAGTCTGAAGCTCATCTCTCTTTTCTGTTCTTATGACGAAAACATGCCATACGTGTTCTTTTTCGTCTGCAGGATTTTCAGGAAGGATGATCTTTGGATTGTTGATCTCTGCGATGAATCTTTTGGCGATTTCTCGTCGGGTACCATTTTCGTGGCCGATATATTTCAGCTTCACATCCAAAACAGCGGCCTGAATTTCATCCAGCCTGGAGTTTAATCCTTTATAAATGTTAATATATTTCTGGTTTGAACCGTAGTTGGCTATAGCACGTATGGTCTCGAATACTTCTTTGTTATTCGTGGTTACGGCTCCTGCATCACCTAAAGCTCCAAGGTTTTTCCCGGGATAGAAGCTGAAACCTGCAGCATCACCAAGGTTTCCTGATTTAATACCGTTCCACTCTGCGCCTATTGCCTGTGCATTGTCTTCTACGATCTTTAGATTGTACTTTGATGCGATATTTTTAAGCTCTTCAGAAAAAACAATTCTTCCCTGAAGATGAACAATGAGGATGGCTTTCGTTTTCGGTGTTATTTTTTCTTCAATTTTTGAGATATCAATATTATACGTATTGACATCCGGTTCTACAAATACAGGAATAAGCCCATTGTCTGATAAAGCCAGAACTGAAGCGATATACGTGTTGGCCGGAACAAGCACTTCGTCGCCCGGTTTCATTACCCCTAATTCTATATAAGCACGGAAGATAAGACGAAGGGCATCTAGCCCGTTGGCTACACCTAAAGCATATTCTGAACCGATATATGAGGCAAGATTGGTCTCAAAGTTTTTAAGCTCATTTCCCAACAAATACCAGCCGCTGCGGAAAACACTTAAAATTTTGTTCTCAATTTCTTCCTGATGCTGTAAATTGATCTTCTGAAGATCAAGAAATTTTATCATAATGCTATTTTTTAACGCTCAATTATTTTTTCTTAAACAGACTGCTCCCCAGGAATATCCTACTCCAAAACCAACAAGCATTACATTTTTGGGATCTCTTGCCGTAAGTGAATTTTTAAAAGCAATAGGGATGGTAGAAGATACGGTATTGCCGTAATCCAGCATGTCGATGACGAAATTCTCCTGAGGAATTTTAATTCTTTTTCTTAAGAAATCGAGCATGAATGTATTGGCCTGATGAAATATAAAAGTATCAATGTCGCTTTTTTCAAATCCGTTTAATTTTAAATTTTCTTCTACAAGGCCGGGAATGGCTTTTGAAGTGAAATCAAAGATCTTAGGACCATTCATATGAAGATAATTATCCCTGTCTTCCGGATCGCCAGTATTTTTATTTCTGACAGCACCATTTTTAACAATCAGGTTTTTGGCACCTTCTCCATCCGTTCCTACGGAAAACTTCAGAATTTCATAGTCCCCGTCTTCGGAGATAAGGGTTGCAGCAGCTGCGTCCCCAAAAAGGCTGATATTTCCTTTATCATCTTCATGAATGTGCTTTGAATAGGTTTCTGCCGTTATCAGAACAACATTCTTCATCATTTTAGAATCAATAAGGGCATTAGCCAGAGATAGTCCGTAAATGTATCCTGAACATCCCTGGTTGATGTCTATGGCTCCGCAGGTTGTATTTAAGCCGGCCTGAGCCTGTACAAGGCAGGCTGTTGCGGGAAGGAAATAATCCGGACTCTGCGTGCATACGAGCAGATAATCTATCGCAGACTTATCAATTTGATGTTCTTCAACAAGTTTATTAAGAGCTTTAACAGCAATATCTGAAGTGAATTCATCCTCTCCGGTAATATTCCTGTTTCTGATCCCTATTTTTTCAAGAATTTTATCACTTTCCCAGTCAGGAAATTTTTTTGAAATCTCCTCGTTGGAAATGACCTTCTCAGGAATATATGTTGAAATATGTTTTATAAAAGCCATTATTTAATATTTACTGTTTTTTCTCAACAATAAAAGAATATAGTTCGTTGATATCTTTGAAGGAGGTAATCTGTTCAGGCTCAATATCTACACCATATTCGTCTTCTATCATTACTTTGATCACCATTGCGGTAAGCGAGTCCCAGTAGCTTTCTTGGCTATATGCTGTTTCAGGTTCTATAACTGTATCTGTATTTTCCAGCTGTGACTGGAAGTTCTTTATAAATTCATTTATTGACATAAGTTTATATTTTAAATTTTTTCAGAATATCTGGAAGTATCGTATTAAAGGTGTCTCTTTTTAATAAATAATAATTATTTTCATCGTCGCTTCTTATCAGCTCCGGCTGAAAGAGTTTGTGATAGCTGTTGACTGAAGCATTTTGTTTTCTTACTTCAAACTGCAGGATGTCAAAATTTAATTCGTTCAGCACAAAGTCTTTCACTGCAATATCTACTTTTATTGAATTTTTGATGTTGGAATAGTCCGGTTTGGAAACCCAGCTGCCAATTTCGGGAAGTCCGGAATCTATTTTATAAACCCTGTAGGTTGCATAATCTTCATTGTTTTCATCAACTGCAATAAAATAAAACTCTTTTTTCTGCTGTTCCCGTTTTTTATAATCCGAGATCCATTGTTTCTGAGCTTCTACATCCTGAGAAGTTTTTGAGATAAATCTGGATTTTTTTTCATTATTCCTGATGGATACTATAAATGAAGCATCATCAGCTTCAACAAATCTTAGTTTAATTCCTTTATATTCAATTACCATCGTATGTTATTTATATTTAGTACCGCCACCATCCAGGTGAAGTGTAGGATAGCTTATTTCTTCTTCGCTGCTTCCTTAAAGCTTTCATAGTCCCTGAAGTAATCTTCTTCGTCATATGCTTCCGAAGCCAGACACAACAGAACTGCATTATGGGAAAACTGAATATCTCGCCATACCAGTTTGGGGATATATAAACCTTTTGTAGGGTGGTCTAAAGTAAAAGTTTCCTTATGGCCATCTTTATCCTCAGTATTAAAGGTGATGGTTCCTGAAACAGCAAATATGAACTGCTGCAGTGCCTTATGGGCATGTCCTCCCCTTGTTACATCATGAGGCGTATAATATGTCCAGTAGACACGTTTTATCTCAAAAGGAACATTTTTCTGAGTCTCTGCTATAGTAATATAACCCAAATGGGATGATCCTATTTTATCGAATGTAATAATTTGCGGTTTATTGTATTCCATTAATCTTATAAAAATTCTTTAAGCCCTCAAAGTTAATTATAAAATTACTATCGGAGTACAGCCTGTTAATATTATGTAATTATGTGTGAAAATTTACATCAAATAAGTCTTTCGGATTAAGGAAAATATAAGATTTTTTACATTAAAAAACTATCGGCTATAAAGCCAATAGTTGTTATAAAGTTCAGAATATGATAATGTTACTTTCTGACGAGCTTCTTAAGGTATTCGCCATAGCCGCTTTTGCCATATTTTTCAGCAGTTTCAAGCAATTTTTCTTCGTTGATGAATTTATTATGGAATGCAATTTCTTCAATACAGCCTATTTTGAAGCCCTGTCTTTTTTCAATAACACTTACAAATTCAGAAGCATCATTCAGGGAGTCAAAAGTTCCGGTATCAAGCCAGGCGGTACCTCTGTCCAAAACGCCTACTTCAAGTTTTCCTTTGCTTAAATAAACATTATTGACATCCGTAATTTCAAGTTCTCCTCTCGCAGAAGGCTGAATGTTTTTTGAGATTTCCACTACTTCATTATCGTAAAAATATAAGCCGGGAACTGCATAATTCGATTTAGGATTTAAAGGTTTTTCCTCAATAGATATAGCTTTAAAATCATTGTCAAATTCTACAACTCCATACCTCTCCGGATCGGAAACGTGATAAGCGAAAACCACTCCGCCATCCGGATTGGTTTTATTCTTCAGCAAAGTGCCCATTTCAGAGCCATAGAAAATATTATCTCCCAAAACCAATGCAACGGGATCATTGCCAATAAATGTATCCCCTAAAATAAAGGCTTGGGCAAGCCCGTCCGGACTCGGCTGTACAACATATTCTATATTACATCCAATCTGGGATCCATCACCTAAAAGTTTGATAAATCCTGGTTGGTCATGAGGGGTTGTAATGATCAGGATATCTTTAATTCCAGCAAGCAACAAAGTTGAAAGAGGGTAATATATCATTGGTTTGTCGTAAACAGGCATCAACTGTTTACTTACTGCAATGGTAAGAGGGTAAAGTCGTGTCCCGGATCCTCCGGCTAATATAATGCCTTTCATCTTTTGTGTGTGTTAATTATATTGATTTTCGTAGTATTTCTGATAATCGCCACTGGTAACATTTTCTAACCACTCTTTATTTTCAAGATACCAATCGATAGTTTTTGAAAGTCCTTCCTCAAAAGTCACAGATGGTTTCCAGCCTAGATCTTTATTAAGTTTAGTCGCATCAATAGCATAACGCTTATCGTGTCCCGGTCTGTCTTTTACGAAAGTGATTAATTTTTCAGAATGACCTTCCGGTTTTCCTAACTTAGAATCCATTTGCTTGATCAATTCTTTCACCAAATCAATATTCTGCCACTCGTTGAATCCTCCAATATTATAAGTTTCACCGGTCTTAGCTTCATTAAAAATCTGATGAATACCTTTTGCATGATCGATTACAAATAGCCAGTCTCTTGTGTATTTTCCGTCACCATAAATTGGCAATGGTCTTTCATTAATAATGTTTGAAATGCACAGAGGAATTAATTTTTCAGGAAAATGATTCGGACCATAATTGTTGGAACAGTTAGATATGATGAATGGCATTCCGTAAGTATTTCCATAAGCTCTTACCAGGTGGTCAGACGCTGCTTTTGAAGCTGAATATGGAGATTGTGGATCATAAGCTGTAGTTTCCAAAAAGAATCCTGTTTCGCCAAGACTTCCGTATACTTCGTCCGTAGAAACATGATAAAATAAATTATTTCTTTTCTCATCAGGAAATCTGCCATGCGTGTGATCCGGATTGAGAGTCCAGAATTCCTTACATAGATTAAGAAGGTTGGCAGTTCCGTTCACATTGGTATTAATAAATGCCATTGGGTCTGTAATGCTTCTGTCTACGTGGCTTTCTGCCGCTAAGTGCACTACAGCGTCAGGGTTGTATTTTTCGAATACTTTTCTTAATTCTTCAGGTTTTGTAATGTCTGCCTTTTCGAAAACGTAATTAGGCTCGTTTTCAATGTCCTTAAGGTTTTCCAGATTTCCGGCGTAAGTAAGGGCATCAAGATTAATGATCGTTGTTTCCGGATTATTTTTTACGAACTCTCTTACAACGTGAGAGCCTATAAATCCGGCTCCTCCGGTAATAATTATATTTTTCATCTATTTATTTTCTATGGTTTTTCTTCCTATACTTTTATAATGAAACCCATTCTGTTGTGGGATTTCTAACGGATACATATTTCTTCCGTCAAAAATGACTTTGTTATTCATTTTCTTAGCCATCAGTTCAAAATTCGGATTTTTAAACTCAGGCCATTCCGTAGCAATGAATAAAGCATCTGCATCTTCAAGAGCATCATACATTCCCTTCGCATAATGGATCTTTTCACCAAGAAGTTTCTTTACATTACTTTCTGCTACCGCATCATACGCAGCAATTTCTGCGCCTTTCTCTAATAAAAGAGCAATATTGTCCAAAGAAGATGCTTCACGGATATCATCTGTGTTAGCCTTAAATGCCAGACCCCACATGGCAATTTTCTTTCCACTGATATTTCCTCCGAAGTATTTCTCAATCTCTGAAACCAGAATTACTTTTTGTGAAGTATTTACTTTTTCAGTAGCCTCAAGGATCTGGAAATTGAAATCCTCCTGGATTCCGGATTTGATAAGGGCTTTTACATCTTTAGGGAAACAGCTTCCGCCATATCCGATACCTGGAAATAAAAAACGGTGTCCTATTCTGTCATCACTTCCCATCCCAAGTCTCACTTTATCTACATCAGCACCTACTTTCTCACAGTAATTGGCAATTTCATTCATAAAAGTGATTTTTACGGCAAGGAATGAGTTGGCGGCATATTTCGTAAGCTCCGATGATTTTTCATCCATAAAGATGATCGGAATTCCTGTATTGGTAAATGGCTGATAAATCTGAGCCATAATATTTTTTGCTTTTTCAGAGCTGGCACCCACAACGACCCTTGAAGGATTCATGGAGTCTTCCACGGCAAATCCTTCTCTTAAAAATTCGGGATTGGAAACTACATCAAAAGGGATGTTCGTTTTAGAAGCAATTACTTCTCTTACTTTATCCGCGGTTCCTACGGGAACAGTACTTTTATTTACAATGACCTTATATTCTGTCATCATTTCTCCAATATTATTGGCAACCTGGATGACATATGAAAGATCTGCAGAGCCGTCTTCTCCCGGTGGTGTTGGCAGTGCGAGGTATATGACTTCGCTTTTGTCTAAAGCTTCTTTAAGATTGGTGGTGAAAAATAATCTTTCGGATTGAATGTTTCTAAGAAACATCTCTTCAAGGTTCGGCTCATAGATGGGAACAATGCCGTTTTTCATACCTTCTACTTTCTTTTCATCAATATCAACACAGTATACTGAATTGCCAAGTTCTGCCAGGGTAGTACCTGTAACCAGCCCTACATAACCTGTTCCTACAATTGTTATATTCAAAATGTATGTTTTTAAATTTCAGGACAAAAATAATAAAAATACTTTCACCTGCCTGTTTAATTTACCTTAATCGAAATTTTAAGGTATTTACTTGATAATTAAGTAGATTTTGCTTTTTTAGAAAAAATGCGTATATTTGCAGTGGATTTACAGGAAAAATGGGAAGGCTTCGGAAGAAAGCCTTTTTTCGTACTGGTAAATCAAGATAATTAATGTATGGAGTTTAGAAAAAGAATTGAAGAATTATTAAATGAATTCCTTGAGACCAGAAAGGATTTATTTCTTGTTGATCTGAAATTTTCTGCAGGAGATGATATTACTGTGATCTTGGATGGTGATAATGGGGTGACTCTTCAGGACTGCCTTGATGCAAGCCGTGCGATAGAGTTTAACATGGATCGTGAGGAGCATGATTTCAGCCTTCAGGTAATGTCTGCGGGACTAAGTGAGCCGCTCGCCGCTCCGAGACAGTTCAGGAAAAATATCGGAAGAGAAATAGAAGTATTGCTGAATGATTCTTCCAAAATTGAAGGTGAGCTGGCAAAAGTGGATGAGGAAAAGATCACACTTATTTTACGCTACCGAAAGCCGAAAGAAGTCGGAAAAGGGAAAGTGGATGTGGAGGAGGAAAAAGAAATTCCTTACTCTGAGATAAAAAAAGCGTTAGTAATAATTAAATTTTAAAAGAAAAAAAAATAAATGGATAATATAGCGTTGATTGAATCCTTTGGTGATTTTAAAGACGAAAAAGGGATCAGTAAGATTGATCTTATGGCAATTATTGAAGATTCACTGAAGACCCTTTTGAGAAAAAGATTTGATTCAGATGATCATTTTGATGTAATTGTGAACCCTGATAAAGGAGATTTTCAGATATTTTTAAATAAAACGATTGTAGAGGACGAAATGTCTGAAGATGACGATCTGGAAATTGAGCTTTCTGAAGCTAAGAAGATTGACCCTACTTTTGAAGTAGGTGAAGATTTTACAATGGAAATCCCTGTTGCCCAACTGGGTAGAAGAAATATTCTTACCTTAAAGCAGATCCTGGCCACAAAACTTCAGGAACATAATAATGCAATGCTTTATGAGCAGTTCAGAGATAAAATTGGGGAAATTGTTATTGGGGAGATTCACCACATCCGTCACAAACATGTGATCTTATTGGATGATGAGGAGAACGAATTCATTTTGCCAAAAGAAAATCAGATTCCATCCGACTTCTTTAAAAAAGGCGAAAATATCAGAGCTATTGTTGAGACAGTAGATTTTAAAGGTTCAAAACCACAGATTATTATTTCCAGAACTGCACCCAAATTCCTAGAGAAATTACTGGAACTGGAAATTCCTGAAATCCAGGATGGAACAATCATGCTTAAGAAAGTAGTAAGAATTCCTGGTGAGAAGGCAAAGATTGCAGTAGATGCTTATGATGACAGAATAGATCCTGTAGGTGCTTGTGTGGGAGTGAAAGGATCCAGAATTCATGGGGTTGTAAGAGAGTTGAGAAACGAAAACATCGACGTGATTCAGTGGTCTAAAAACCCTGAAATCATGGTGAAAAGAGCTTTAGGAAATGTTACCATCAACAAAATTGATATCAACGAGGATGCAAACTATGCACTGGTTTATACTCCGGTTGAAGAGATTTCCAAAGTGATCGGAAAACAAGGACAGAATATCAGACTGGCTTCTTGGTTATCCGGATATGAAATAGATGTTTATAGAGAATCCAGCGAGGATGACGATGTTGATTTGAGAGAATTTAATGACGATATTGAGCAGTGGATTTTAGATGAATTTAAGAAAGTAGGTCTTACTACTGCGAAATCAGTACTGGATAAGGATACCGAAAGCCTTCTGAATATGGTAGATCTTGAAGAAGAAACCATCGAAGATGTAAAACGTATTCTGAGAGAAGAATTTGAAGATTAAGATTTTAATGAATTTTAATAAACAGTAAAAAAGAATACTTTAATTTTAAGAATTAAAAAAAATAGTAAATAATATAGATGCCAAAAATAAGATTAAATAAAGCGGTTAAGGAATTCAATATTTCGATGTCCAGATTAGTAGAGTTTTTACAGTCAAAGGATTTCGAAGTTGAAAACAATCCTAACGCTCAATTAGAAGAAGCGGCATATTCTGCATTGGAGGCTGAGTTTGCCAAAGACGGCGAACAGAGAAAGGCTTCCCATGAGGTGGTGATCACTAAAGTTCCGGAAGAAAAACTGGAAATTGAAGAAAAGAAAACCCCTGAAGTAATAAGAGCTAAAGCAAATAAACCGGAAACTAAAATTTTAGGTAAAATAGATCTTGAATCTAAAACTCCTGAAGTTGAAGAAACTCCTGCGGCGCCAGCACCCGTAGCAGTACCGGTTGAAGAAAAGAAAGAAGAAGTTGTGGCTGAGCCGGAAGTTAAAGCAGCTCCTGAAAAACAGGAATTCAAAGTTCTGGATAAAATCGATCTGTCCCAAATAGAATCTAGAAATAGACCTGTAAAAAAAGATAAACCCAAAATGGAGGAGAAAAAAGAAGAGGAAAAACCGGCAGAACCTGTGAAAGAAACTCCAAAGCAGCTTGAGCCTGCTGAAAATAAGGCAGAGCCTCAAAAACCAGCTGAGCCTGAATCTCAGGAACCTCAGAAAATAGAAACTGTTTATCAGAAGCTTGACGGTCCTAAAATCGTTGGTGAAAAAATTGATTTAACACAGTTTGCACCAAAACCTGGTTCTGGCGCTAAAAAGAAAAGAAAGAGAATTGAGAAACCCGGAGGGCCAAATCAGCAAGGCCAAGGGAATAATCAAAACTCAGGAAATAATAACAATAACCAAGGAGGTCAGGGTAATCGGCCGCAAGGTCAGGGAGGCCCAGGAGGAAACCGTCCACCAGGACAGGGAGGTCCAGGAGGGAACCGCCCGCCAGGCCAAGGAGGTCCGGGAGGTAACCGTTTTGGAAATAACCAAGGAAACCGTCCACCAGGTCAGGGAGGCGGATTCAAAAAAGGTCCAGGCGGAAACAACAACAGACCAGGGCAGAGAACTATGCCTGTTGAGCTTACCGACGAACAGGTTAAGAATCAGATCAAGGAAACTCTTGAAAAATTAACCAATAAAGGAGGTAAATCCAAATCTGCTAAACACAGAAAAGATAAAAGAACCTACCGTAGAGAACAGGATGAACGTCAGCAGGAAATTGATGCTCAGGACAGATCATTAAAAGTTACCGAATTCATCACAGTAGGTGAATTGGCGAGTTTAATGAATGTTTCCCCAACAGAAGTTATTTCTGCTTGTTTCTCTTTAGGTGTAATGGTAACAATGAACCAAAGACTGGAAGCTGATACTTTGTTATTAGTTGCAGATGAATTTGGTTATAAAATAGAATTCTCAGATGCTGACCTTGAAGAGGTGGAATCTGAAGAGGATATGGATACTGAGGAGGATCTTTCTCCAAGAGCACCAATCGTAACGGTAATGGGTCACGTTGACCACGGTAAAACGTCTTTACTTGACTACATCAGAAAAACTAACGTTATTGCTGGTGAGTCAGGAGGAATTACTCAGCACATTGGAGCCTACAACGTAAAATTGGAGAACGGACAAAGAATTACATTCTTAGATACGCCGGGTCACGAAGCATTTACCGCGATGAGAGCCAGAGGTGCTCAGATTACCGATATTGCAATTATTGTAATTGCTGCTGATGATGATGTGATGCCTCAAACGAGAGAAGCAATTTCTCACGCACAGGCTGCAGGAGTGCCAATGATCATTGCCTTGAACAAAGTGGACAGACCAAATGCTAATCCTGATAATATCCGTCAACAACTTTCTGGGATGAATATCCTGGTAGAAGAATGGGGTGGAAATGTTCAGGCGCAAGAAATTTCTGCGAAATTTGGTAACAACATGGATGTTCTTTTGGAAAAAGTATTACTTCAGGCAGAAATGCTTGATCTGAAGGCTAATCCTGACAGAGCAGCTCAAGGAGTTGTTATTGAGGCTTCACTGGACAAAGGAAGAGGATACGTAGCTACTATGTTGGTACAGACCGGAACCCTAAGAGTTGGAGATTATGTAGTGGCAGGTAAGAACCACGGTAAGGTAAAAGCTATGCTTGATGAAAGAGGCAGAAACCTTAAAGAAGCCGGTCCTTCAATTCCTGTTACTATTTTAGGTCTTGATGGAGCACCAACGGCAGGTGATAAATTTAAGGTATATGCAGATGAAAGCGAAGCTAAAATAATAGCCAATAAGAGAGAGCAGTTACAAAGGGAACTTTCAATCAGAACTAAGAAGCATACTACACTTGAAGAACTTGGAAGAAGAATTGCTTTAGGTGAATTTAAAGAATTGAATATTATTCTTAAGGGTGACGTGGATGGTTCAGTAGAAGCATTATCTGATCAGTTACAGAGATTATCTACAGCAGAAATCAACGTTAATATCTTACATAAAGGGGTTGGACAGATCACTGAATCAGATGTTAACTTAGCAACTGCTTCTGACGCAATTATTATCGGATTTAATGTTAGAGCCGGTGCTAATGCTAAAGAATTAGCAGATAAAGAAGAAATAGAGATCAGAACCTATTCAGTAATTTATGCTGCTATTGATGAGGTTAAAGAAGCGATGGAAGGCATGCTTTCTCCTGAGATCAAAGAACAGGTAATCGGTAATGTTGAGATCAGAGAGGTGTTTAAAATCTCTAAAGTAGGTACCATTGCAGGATGTATGGTTCTTTCAGGTAAAGTAACCAGACAATCTAAAGTAAGGGTATTAAGAGATGGTATCGTTAAATTCGACGGAGAGCTGGAAAGCTTGAAGCGTTTCAAAGATGATGTAAGAGAAGTAACCAAAGGTTACGAGTGTGGATTGAACCTGAAAGGTTATAACGACATTGAAGTCGGAGATATTCTTGAAGTTTACGAACAGGTAGCTGTTAAGAAGAAGCTGAAATAATAGTTTTAACAATTATAATAGAATAGAAAAGCCACTTTGTAAAAAGTGGCTTTTTTTGTAATCGCTTTTCTCAATGTCACGAAATGGCGTTGATATAAAAATTATTGTATTATTTTCTTTTTAGTATTGGGGCCGGAATATTCTAGGCAAGTGTTTAATTTATTTAACTTAAATATTAATTGCAGAAATTTATATCAGTAAAAACTTTATCACTTGCTAGTATTGATTTTGTGTGAATGCTTATTATTATTGAGTTTTTTATAATTCAATTTATATTGAAAATAGTGAATTATCTGGAGTTTATCTGTTTTTTTTATCCGTAACTAAGTGATATTCATTATTTTGTTTTTATATTTTTTTTACTAATAGATTAATTTATATTGATTCTAAATTGAATAATATTTATTTTTGTAAAATAGAATTATTTTGATTAATTTAATGTTTTTGTTTCTGTTTTTATAATTATTTATTGTTTTCTTTGATTAATAATTATTCATTAATATGTGATTATTATAATAATGATAAAATTTACTTCTATTTTAATTTTTGTTGTTTGTAAATATTAGGATTTATTAACATATTTGTCGGATGATTATTAAAATTTGTTAATATGAATATTAAATTACGTGTGTTGAGTATTGGTGTTCTGTTTTTTATGAATGGAGTGTACGATGCTCAGAAAAAAAAGATTGACACTGCTAAGACAAAGGATATTGAAGAAGTTGTCATTCTTGGTTACAATAGAACTTCCACAAAACCTAAAGATGTAAGTGCAAATACTACAGTTAATGCTGAAGTTTTGGAGAATAGGCCTAATGTAAGTTTCTTGAATTCATTACAGGGTTCTGCTCCGGGAGTAACCATTGCATCAAATTCAGGTTCTCCTGGTTCTGCAAAAATTGATTTAGTGATTAGAGGTATTTCATCACTTTCGGCAGATACAGAGCCATTAGTGATTATCGATGGTGTACCTACAGGAGCTAATCAATTTAGGAATTTGAATTCAGAGGATATTGAATCTATTTCAATCTTAAGAGATGCTGCCGCTACCTCCATTTATGGTAATAGGGGAGCAAATGGTGTATTGCTTGTGAGAACTAAAGGTGGGAAATTCAATTCTAAGCTGAAGTTAAGTTATTCTGCATTGACCGGGGTAAGTGTAATGCCTAAGAATAAATATAATATAGCAGATTCACACCAATTACTTAGGATTCAAAAAAATGGTGGTGCATTGAAAGGTGCAACGATGACTGATCAGCAAATTGCTGATTTTGATATAAATACTAATTGGGAAAAAACTTTCTTTAAAGCTGATGTTACACAGCAACATAATATTTCAGCGACTTTTGGAGGTGAAAATACATCAGTATATTCCTCTCTTGGGTATTTAGAGCAAGGTGGTCTTGTTCCGAATACTAAGTTCCAAAGATTTACATTTAGAAATAATATTACAGGTAGATCCGAAGATAAAAGATTTAATTATACCGCAATCATTGGTTTGGGATATTCTAAAAGAAGTCAGTTAAATCAAGAAAATAACTCCGGAATAAATGGAAATGTTGTTCAAAATCCATTGCTAGGATCTTTTATTGCTTTACCGTATCTAAAATCAGGTCAGTATGGTAGTGGTAGGGATTTATTTAATGCTATTGGGAATGCTTCTTCAGCAAATGGAAATTTTGCTTATGTTTTAGAGGATGTATTAAGAGGGGATCAGTCTGTATTTGGTAAATTTAATGAAACTTCAATTTTTGCAAGTGCAACTACTTCTTATAAGCTTACAGATGATATTACTCTAAATAACAGAACAGGAGTGGATGTTAAATATGCAAACTCATTTGCAGGAAGACATCCTAACGGCTACCTTTCAATAGTTGTAGCTTCAAATGCAGGAATAGAATATGGAGGGAGTGAAACGATAAACAATTCAAGAGAATTAAACTTTACAACCGTAACGAGTGTTAATTATAATAAAGTATTTGGAGATCATACTATAGGGCTCGGCGCTTATATGGAATATAATAAGGTTCACTTTTATTCTAGCAGCCAGGTGCAAAACGGATTGGATCCAAAGACGTTCGCAATCGGTACCGGAGTAGGATATATTGCTTTTGATCCGGATAAAGACATCTATTTACCAGCAGTAGGTGCGAATAAAGTTACGGCTGGAGCATTGTCTTATTTTGCTACTGCAGATTATGATTTTGCAGATAAATATGGTTTCAGTGGAACATTGAGAAGGGATGGAAGCTATAGATTTGCCCCAGGAAATAAATGGGGAACTTTCTGGTCTGTTGGAGGACGCTGGAATATTGATAAGGAAGGATTCATGAGTGGTTCATTCTTCGATATGCTGAAATTAAGAGCCTCTTATGGTACGCAGGGAAATGCTAACGTTATTGCTGCTGGAGATGATACAAACCCTTTATTGCTTGCAACAGGTATCAGTAGAGAAATTAATGTTGTAGGAAATGGGTATGGGAATACGCCGGGGTACTTTTTGAATAATTTTGCCAATGCCACGGTGCAATGGGAAGAAATAAAGCAGGCAAATATTGGTATGGACTTTAAGTTGCTTAAAAACAGACTTGAAGGAAATATAGATGTCTACAGAAAAAATACAGATATGCTTTATTATAATATTCCATCTTCTGCCATCCTTGGTCAGTATAACTACAGGGGGAATTATGGAAGCCTTAAAAATGAAGGTGTAGAATTAGTATTAAGATACAATGTGCTTGTTAATCCAAACTACAAACTGAGTGTCTTTGCTAATGCATCATATAATGAAAATAAAATTACTAAACTTTTAGTTCCTGTAACGACAGGTTCTTTGCTTCTTGAAGAAGGCGGTACTATTAATGAGTGGAATTTAGTGCCTTATCTTGGAGTTAATCCTAATAATGGGAATGAACTATATCTGGATTCAAACGGAAACGTTGCTGAGCAGGCTTTAGATAAAGACAGAAGAAAAACAGGCAAGAATTATTTTCCTAAATACACAGGAGGCTTCGGTTTAAATAGTGAATATAAAGGGTTTTTCTTAGATGTCCTATTCTCTTTCCAGGCTAAATTCTGGAGATCAGATAACCAGTTGTCTTGGGCTTTAAATCCTGCTTATATGCGTGCCGGATATAATGTGTCTGCGGATTTACTTAACGCATGGACGCCGGATAATCGCGACACAGATATTCCTGCTTTAAATGCACCAGTATCAAGTATAACAGATAGGTTATTGTTTGATGCTTCATATTTAAGAATGAAAAATATCACATTTGGGTATAATGTTCCAAAGAAATTTTTTAACGAGAATGCTGTAATTAAGTCTGCTAAGATTTTTGTTCAGGGTGAAAATATTATGACATGGACTAAGTGGAGAGGATATGATCCTGAAGGATTGGGAACATTCCCATTAAGTGTATATCCTAACCCGAGAACATTCTCACTTGGGGTTAACTTAGATTTTTAATTTACAATTAATGAATTTCAATATGAAAAATATTTTTAAAATAGCAATTTTATCTGCATTTGTTTCTCTGAGCTTGTCTTCTTGTAACGATGCTTTGGATATTATTCAAGATGGGGAACTGAATGCGGAAAATACTTTTGTAAATACCGAAGATATGAATAAGTATCTTAACGGATCTGTATATGCCGGTTTAGATATAACTAATAATTTATTTCTCTCAGCACAATTGACGGATGAACTAGGAATGGGGCCTCAGAATTCAGAATTGGCATTAAGTGCCCATCAGTTTTATCTGGATGTTACCAATGGCCCGACAGCTAATATTTGGTTAGGTAACTATACAACCATCAACAGAGTAAACAGGCTTATGGAAGGTGCTGCTAAAATAACACCACCTGCCGCTGATCAAGCTAAGTATAATAATATATTGGCTCAGGCAAGATTGGTGAGAGCATTTTCTTACTTTACGCTTCTGTCCTATTTTTCTACAGATATGAAAGATCCTAATGCTTTAGGTGTGATGTTGATTGATCATGTCCCTGGATTATCGGAAACGGTGCCAAGAGTTAATAATTCAGCCATTTTTTCTTTTATTGATGCTGATATTGCATATGCTGAAACTAATTTAGCAGCAGTTAATGGCGATTATTTCAGAATAGGTAAGAATTTTCTAAATGCATTTAAAGCAAGATACTATCTGTATAGAGGAATGTATCCTCAGGCTAAAATTGCCGCGCAGGCTGTATTGAATACTTCTGGACTTGTTTTGACTAGCCCATTGTCTTCTTCTATTCCAGGCGCTATTCCTGGTACTTTGGCTCAGAATAATGCTGCACATAAGACATTGAATGATTATTTGACTAGAAACCCTTATGTTAAAATGTTGAATAATACCATTCAAGGAGAGATTTTATTTGCATTAAATAGACCTATAGTAGGGGCATGGGGAAATATTGGCAGTTTATTTGCGTCAAATTCATCATCATTAAATGGTTCTATATTATATGATATGGGGAGAAAGACGTTTAATTTACTGAATGTTCCTGGTGACATTAGGAGATATGCTTATATTGATCCGACGGCTAAAATAGATGCTAACTATGCTACTATTACTACTTATAGAGAGGCAGATGTGCTAGTTATAGATAAATATCCTGGAAGGCCTAAGTTAATGCCGGATCCAGTTTCTACAGATATTTACAGAGAAAAAGTGGTATCTCAGGCGCCATTAAGAAATGATCTTCCTGTTTTCAGACTTTCTGAAATGTATTTTATTCTTGCAGAATGTGCAGTTGAAGAAGGTAATTTTGCTGGTGCTGCTGGATATATAAAGAATGTTAGGGATGCTAGGAGTTATACTACCCCTGTTACCCTGCCTGTTTATTCCGGTAAGCCGGCAGCTTATGCAGATATTCTTTTAGAAAGAAGAAAAGATCTTTATCTGGAAGGGCACAGGTATTTGGATTTAAAAAGATTGGGAGCAATTGCTGGAGTTGCAATTGACAGACATCCAACAGATGATCTTAAATCAATTCCTGTAACGATTCCAATTGATGATTATCGTATGAAATCTTTACCTATTCCAAGAGCTGAAACTCAAGGGAATCCAACAATTCAACAAAATCCGGGATATTAATTTTTTTAAAAAATTAGAAATGAAAACAATAAATTATTTATTCATATTACTCTTCTGTTTCACGGTATCTTGTACAAATGATGCTATTCATTACGAGGGAGAGTCCTATCTACACTTTATTACTTCCGGTTCTGATCAGTTTGTAGAGCAGGGCATTGGACAGAAAGACGTTAATATACCGTATGGCACAATTTCTACTGTTTCAGGAGATAATGAAGTCAAATTGGTTGTGGATCCAAGTTCAACGGCAAAAGAAGGAGTAGATTTCCAAATTGTAAAAGGAACGGATAATCCTTCAGGAAAGAATAATGGTATGTTCACCATCAGGTTATTAGAAAGTGGTGCATCTGTTAATGCAAAGAAAGCAACTTTCACATTACAGTCGGGTACTATTAAAAATGCAATTATTGACTATCAGTCTTATACCATGGTGATGTCATTAAAGTGTTCCGCAACACTTATGAATGCTAATTTCAAGAACACAGTTGCTTTCTGGAATACTGTAAATGGTAATTATGATATTGTTCAGTCTTCTACAACGAAGCAATTGAAAGTTAAAGACTTTTTGGATACTGGCGTTGATTTGGTTTTAGATTATAATCCAGATACCTATATTGTGACAGTTCCGGATCAGTATACGGGGTCCAAATATGGTTCAGCTCCTTATGCTGGAGCAGAGATTTGGGTTAAACAGTCTACTGATGCAGCGCAGATTTCATCTTTTAATCCATGTACAAAAATTTTGACAGTATATGCAAACTATTATCTTAAAGGTACTACAGCTGGATATGGGAACAATCAAGAGCGTTTTGTAGGGAATTAAATAGGTTTTTAGAAATATTAATAGCCTGTTTAAATTTTATCTTTAATAAAATCTTTAGTTATAGAATCAAGTTTTCTCATGCTAAATAGGATTTTATTACATTATAATGGTATGGTTTCCTACCTTGTGTAATTTGAAATTTAAACAGGCTTTAATTTAAGACAACGGATATGAAAAAAATAGGACTTTTATTATCATTATTAAGTGTTGGTTTTTGCTTTTCTCAAATTAAAAACACAGCATTGAATACGCTTAACTATGACAGGTTGATGTCACAAGCTGTTAATAAAATTGGTGTAAGTGGTCTGGCTGACAATGAATATGAAGGATCGCCCTTTTTAGATAAAGAATTTTTACCTTCAACAATTAAGGGTGAAACGGGTACATTTCTTTTAAGATACAATATTTATAATGATGAAATTATTCTGAAAAAAGATGAAAAATATTTCAAGGTGCCTAAAGAAGGAATCGAATATTTTAATATAAATAATAAATATATCATAAGATTAATTAATGATGGTTACTATATTCAATCTTCCTCTGAAAAAAATAATTTTAGTATTGTGAGAAAAGAAATGGTGAAATTTTCAAAAGGAAAAATTGCCGAAAATACATATGATCAAAGTATGCCAGCTAAATTTTCGAATATAAAGCCTGACTATTTTTTATATAACTCAGATACTAAAACCCTGATTCCTTTAACTCTAAAGGATCTTAAAAAATCATTTAATGCTAAAAGTTCTGATCTTGATCTCTTTTTTAAACAAAATAAATTAAAGAAAATAGAAGATTATAATGCATTGATTGAAGTACTCGCAAATTAAGTTGGTCATGAAAGACAAAATGTATATTATTCTTTTTGTCTTTTCTTGCTAAAAGCTATATTGCAGTTGGTTAGCGGTTATTTTCCTTAAGAAAGGGCTTTGATTTTGAACAACTTTTTTAAAAATATAATTTATATCGATTCTAAATAATATTTTTCATATTGGTAATAATTTGTTAAAAAAAATAACATTAAGTAAAAAAAAAAAAATTATGTAAATAATGCTGAATAATATTGCTTAATCCATATTATTTTAAAGATTATGAGCAGAACTAATTAACGAACAGTTGTTAATACCGCTGTCAATACACTTGTGAGTGTTAATATTTATTAACATATTTGCGAATTAAATATATTAAAATTTGTTAATATGAATGTTAAACTACGTGTATTAAGTGCTGGAGCTCTGTTTTTCTTAGGACAGGTGGCTTTTGCACAAACGACGAAAAAGGACACAGCATCTACTACTCAGATTGATGAAGTAGTAATGGTTGGATTCGGACAGAAAAAAGCTGTTTCAGAAATTACAGGTTCTACATCTACAATGAAAGCAAAAGCTATTGAAGATATTCCTGTTGCGTCGGTTGATAAAATGTTACAGGGTAGAGTAACTGGTGTTCAGACCGGTTCATCTTCAGGACAACCTGGAGGTTTTGCTTCTGTAAGAGTAAGAGGGGTAGCTTCCATTAATGGAGGTGTTTCTCCTATTTACATTGTTGACGGGGTAAGAGTTTCGTCAGGTGACCTTTCAGGAAATAGTGTTACTGCAAACATCCTTGCAAACATGAACCCTGATGATATCGAAAGTGTAACTGTTCTTAAAGATGCGGTTTCTACTGCTGTGTATGGAGCAGATGCCGGTGCAGGTGTTATCATTATTACAACTAAATCAGGTAAAAAAGGAAAACCTAGATTTAGTGTTAGCTTTAATCATGGTGTAAGTGACAGAGCTGTTGAAGGACATAGAGGATTGAATGCATCAGAGTATCAGAATCTTGTTGCAAACCAGTTGTTGAACAGACTACCTTCTCTTGGAACTGTTGAAGCTGCAACGAATTATCTGAGAAATGGAAATGCAGGTTCAGGAGTAGCAGCGATTTACAGATTAGGAGGAGATACAGACTGGAGAAAAGAATTGTCTCATAATGGAGGTGCTTACGTACAAGGTGCTGATATCAGTATGTCCGGTGGAAATGACCAGATTTCTTACTATAATTCCATTAACTATTTCGACCAAAACAGTATTGTAAAGAATTCTTATTTTAACAGATTGACTTTTACCAATAAAATAGATGTAAAAGCGACAGATAAGTTCAGATTCGGGACCAACTTACAGTTTTCTTACAGTAAAATCAGTACACTTGCAAACGGGGGCGGATTTGCGAACCCTATTCTAAGCGAATATTTCTTAAGACCTACCGATCCGGTACGTAACGCAGATGGAACATATTATTGGGGAGGAAACGGAAGAATGTCCAATGGATTATTCAATACTGCAGCTTTACTTGATTTAAATTCGCAGGTAGGAAAAACAGCGAGAATCTTTGGTAATATGTATGCTGAATACGATATTCTTAAAAACTTAAAATACAGATTCGTTTTTGCTCCTGAATACATCACGCTTGAAGAGGATGAATACAGAAGTCCGGTACATGGTGATGGTACGAACTATAATGGATTAAATATTGCAGGATCAAGAAGATATTTTAACTTTAACGTTCAGAATATCTTAAGTTATAACTTTAGATTGGCAGACAAACATAATTTTGATTTCTCAGCAATTCAGGAAGCTTATAAATCTGATTTCAGAGACCTTACTGCATCAGCATCATCCGTAGGATCTTTAAGCCTTAGAACGATTACTAACTTTGTGAAAATGCAGTCAATTGCGGGGACAAGAGTTGAAACCAGCAGATATGGTTATGCATTAACAGGTCACTATGACTTTGATAAGTTAGTTTTATTAGATCTATCATACAGAAGAGATGTATTGTCACGTTTTACACCTGGACAAAAGGGAGGTGACTTCTGGTCAGCAGGTTTAGGAGTTGACCTTGCAAGACTTGACTTTATGAAAAATATAGATGCGATCTCTACCTTGAAGTTCAGAGCTTCTTATGGTAAAGTAGGTAATCAGGTTACTGCTATCCCTTATGCATTGTATGCTTACTCAACAAATTACAACGATCTGGCTGCAGCTTCTTATTCTGGAATATACAATCCTAACCTGAAATGGGAAACGATTAAGCCTTTTAATGTAGGATTTGATTTCGGATTCTTCAAAAACAGATTGACTGTTTCTGCAGATTATTATAACAAGAAGACAGAAGATTTGATTTATAACATTCCGTTATCATCAGCTCAGGGTCTTGCAAGCTATGTTGACAATATCGGAACACTTGTTAACAGAGGTTTCGAATTTGCTGTAAATGCAGATATTTTCAAAGGAGACAGAGACCAATTTAATTTAACCATCGGGGCAAATCTAAGTACTTTACATAACGAAATTACTTCATTATATGGAGGAGATGTGAATACAGCATTACAGACGGTTAGAGTAGGAGAAGGTGCAAGAACATGGTATCTGAGAAAGTGGGCTGGAGTAGATCCTTCAAATGGAGATCCGCTTTGGTATATCAACGGAGTTGACGGAGAAACTACCAATAATTATAATACGGCTAAGCAGGCTGTTCAGGGAAGTTTCTTAAGTAAAATATTTGGTGGTGGTAACATCAACATGTCTTACAAAGGAATCGGACTTGATGCACAGTTAACTTATGGATTTGGAGGTAAAATCTACGACAACTGGGCTAACTATACAATGAGTGATGGACAGTATACAGCCAACTATTCTGGATATGCAGATCAGCTAGATTACTGGACACCAACTAATACTGGTGCAGCTAATCCAAAGCCTATTTTTGGCCTTGGAAACAAGCGTGCCAATCAGGCTTCTACCAGATTCTTGTATGACAGTGATTACTTAAGATTAAGTAATGCAAGACTTTCATATACATTTACAAAAGATTTCCTAAACGGTTCAGGGCTTAACTCAGTACAAATCTTTGTTATGGGTACTAATATGTGGACACATACATTCGATAAGAGACTTAAATTGGATCCGGAAATTAACTTAGATGGAACGTCTGACCTAAATTTACCAATTATGAGAACATACAGCCTCGGTGTTAATATTGGTTTTTAATAAATAAATAAAAAGATATTATGAAAATAAATATTCTAAAAGCTGCTGTCGTGGCAGTCGGAGTATCAATAGCTGCAGTTTCTTGTAGCGATGATTTCGTAGAAACAAAATTTTATCAAGATGTAGAACAGGCGCCTTTAACAAGTTTAACTGAAGTAGAGTCTTTCGCAAGAGGAATGTATACTTCAATGAGAGCTCCTAGTTATTACGGAAGAGATTATGGATTATATGCAGAAGTAAGATCTGATGAAATGTATAGTAATGGTGCTGCGGGATATTACAATACAGTAAATAACTATACCATGACATCAGCTGATGCTTATGCAAGGGATACGTATAGACAAATCTATACGGCTGTTGCCAAAGCTAACATTCTGATTGGTACGGATCCTAATGGTATCAAAGGAACTGTAGATGAAAAAGAAGCAGTTAAATACCATATTGGTCAGGCATATGCTATGAGAGCGTTTTTCTTTTTTGATCTACTAAAACTTTATGGTCAGAAATATACAGGAGGTACTTTGGGTATTGTAACCCCTTTGAAGTATGATCCTAAGGCTATGCAGGCAAGAGGAACAATCGCTCAAAATGAAGCACAGATTGAATCTGATTTTAATGCAGGTCTTGCTATGATGGAGGCTAACAGCAGTAGTTTTGGAGAAGGTTCATCCGGATCTGTAGATGTAACTATTAATGCTGTTAAAGCTTTAATGAGCAGATATTATCTTTACAAAGGAGATTATGCTAAAGTAAGAACACTTGTTAATGATATTGTAGCTTCTACTGAATTTAATGTTATTCCAACATCTTCATATGTTAGCTCTTGGAAGTTTCCACAACAAAATAACAGTATTTTTGAGCTTGCTGTAGGAGTTGCAGGATCAAACAGTACTGATTCATGGGGATACATGTTTAATTATAACGGATATTCAAATACTGTAGTAAGTGAAGACTTATTTGCTGAGTATGATACAAATGATATTAGAAGACATGCTTCAATGATCCAGTTTGATGAAGAGTATTATCTTAACGGAAAATATCCAAATCTGGAAGGAACAGATAACATTAAGATCGTAAGATACGAAGAGGTTATTCTGAACGGTGTTGAAGCTGAACTAAACGGAGGTAGTGCTGCTAAAGCCCTTCAATATTATAATATGATTCTTGTAAACAGAGGTCTTCCTGCCGCAGGAACTGTTACTATGGCTGACCTGAAGCTTGAAAGAGCTAAAGAATTGGTTGGAGAAGGATTGAGACTGTGGGATTTATTGAGATGGGGAGATCCTGTACCAAGACCTTCAGGTGCTAGTACAAACCCTCTTCTGACAGCGTTCCCTATTCCTAGAGTAGAAACTGATGTTGCCGGAACTCTTGTAAAATCTAACCCTGGTTACGATAACTAATAAAAATTTAACAAAAAAAGCCTGTTCATGCAGGCTTTTTTTTATATTAAATGTCTAAAAATATATTAAAATGAATAAGTTCAATATAGCTCTGTTATTTGTAGGATTTAGTTTATTCTCTTTTGCACAGAATGCTAATAAAAGCGGAAATATAAGTACCAATAATGCTCAGAGACTTCCTTTTGAAGACAGAAAATTAATAGGTGATACAGAAATAAGGGATGGGAGTCCATATGTGAATGGGAATGGCTTTAAAAAAGTAAGTATTTCAGGATATTCGAATAATGTTCCGGATCTTCGATATAATGCTTTTAGTGATGAAATGGAATTTCTTAATGGAAAAGATACTTATTCTGCCAATAAAGAAAACGGACAAATTATCAAATTTGTTGATGGTAAAGTATATGAATGCCTAAACTATAATTTAGAAGGAAAAGATAAATTTGGATATCTTGTACAATTGGTAAACAATCCTGAGAAATATTCTTTATATAAAAGAGAAAAGATAGAACTGTTAAAAGGAGAAAAGAGTCCTAATGGGATTACGAAAGATAGAAATGATTATTATGCCAAAGAAAAAGATGTTTATATCATTAAAAAAAATGGATCTTTTACTAAAATGGCTAAAAACAAGAAGGATCTTTTAAGTGATTTTCCAATAAAATCAGACGAAGTGGAAACATTCATCAAAGAAAAGCAGGTGAATTTTAAATCAGAAGCTGATCTAATTAAACTGGTAACTTATATGAATACATTGTAACAGATTTTATATTTTTGTAGCTTAAATGTTACAATGAGATATTTTTTTGTCATAGTTACCTTCGTATGCTTTAATGTTAAAGCCCAGGTCGTTAATAAAACAGATATTAAAAGCCCGCAAAAAGAAGAAGACACCCTTGTCATAGACACCGGTAAAAAAGATTCACTGAAAATCTTTAAGCCTACTATTAATGATTATCAGTATCAGACCCAATTTTCTGAGAAGAAGGTTTTTGATACCGTACTGACTTTTGATAAGACCCATATCTTTTCACAATATAACAATACAGATAATTTCGGGCGAGCTCAGGTAGCCAATATAGGAGCAGGATTCAATCCTTTGGTGTATGAAGTGAATCCGGAGCAGAACCTGGCCTTACTTCCTTCCAACAAGTCATATATGATCATCGGAGCTGATGATGTAAAATATTATGATGTAAAAACACCTACTGCCGCCTTCATTTACCATACTGCCATGAAAAATGGTGCCGCATTGAAATCTACCTATACCCAGAATATTGGGAAAAGGTTTAATTTTGCTCTTGAGTATATGGGACTTCGTTCCCAGGGATTTTATAGAAATTCATTAGCGTCGAATAACAATACTTTATTTTCCGGACATTATGTTTCCAAGAGTGGAAATTATGAATTGTTTGCTCATTATCTTCATCAGAATGTCAACAATCAGGAAAGTGGAGGAATCACAGAAGATGAGCTTTTTCAGAATGGTGACAGCAATTATAAGAACAGGCAAAATGCTCAGGTTAATCTGGCTTCATCAAGTTCTCAGTACTCATACAGAAGATACTATCTGAGTCATCAGTTTACACCGTTCAATTCAGAAAAATTTCCATTCAGTATAAGACATACGTTGTCTCATCAGGGTAATAAATATTTTTACAATCAGGGAGCAGTAGAACCCTACTGGTATGATAACGTTTCAGAATTAACTAACGGTTTTCCTCTTACCACAAAAAAATATTCAGATAACTTCAGCAATACATTAAGCCTTGTTTTCAATAATGAAAAATTCAAGCTTGATGGTGGAGTACGTTATCAGATGCTGAAATTTGGAGTGAGAGACATTGCGACTGTAAATGGAGTTACTCTTCCTGGCGAATTTAAAGAAAATAGAATTGGAGCGGTAGGAAATCTTCAGGTGAAACTTTGGGATAAGTTCCAGCTGAAATCCTTTTTAGAATTTTCCAATGGAAGCCAGTTCGGGAGTTATCTAAGAACTGCCAATAACATAAAGTTTGAGCCGGTGAAAGATTATTTTGTGAATGCAAAAGTAAATTTTCAAAGTGCTTATCCGTCATTTAATTATCTTTTAAATACTTCCGTTTACAATAAATACAACTACTATCTGGAGAATGCAAAGAATCAGACTGTAACAGAGATTGGGGGAAGTGTTAATCTAAAATGGTTCAAAACAGAAATTTTTGCCAACTATTTCAGAATAGATAATTACACCTATTTCAATGCTGATGGAGCGCCGGAACAAAGTAGCAATTCATTGAACATTTCCCAAATCGGGGGAGATGCTACATTTAGTTATGGTAAATTTCATCTTAATACAAGGCTTCATTTCCAAAATGCTTTGACGAATAAAGAACTTCTTCCAATGCCTAGTTTTATAGGAAGAGCCAATTTCTTCTTCCAAAGTCAGGCATTTAAAAAAGCGGCGGAAATTCAGGCAGGTTTGAAGGTATATTATTTCTCAAAATTTGCCTCAAGAGATTACTTCCCGATTTTAAACGAATATATTCTGCCAGATGCCAATTCATTTTCTATCGGAGGACAACCTATTGTAGATCTGTATATTAACATGAAGGTTAAAAAAATGTTCTTCTATGTAGAAGGCCAGCAGATAGGAACGGTAATTTCCAATAATAAAGCTTACGCATTTCCACACTATCCGGTTTACGATTTTAGATTGAATATTGGTATTGTGTGGTATTTGTTCAACTAAAAGCAAAAACAACGTTGAAAACAATAAATAAGATATCATTTAATGATATAGAAAGCATTCCACAACTGGTAAAAGATTTCCTGAATCAGAAAATTGAAGGCTTTGAAAAAAATACCTTTTCTTTAGATCACTTTAAAGATCAGATTCATCTCAAACAGAATTCTTTTACACAGGATCAGAGAAGTATTTTATCTGATGTACTGGAAATGCAGCTTTCAGAACTTACCCTTTCTTCAAAACAGAAAGAGAACCTGGAAAACCTCAAGTCGCCCAATACATTTACTATAACTACCGGACACCAGTTAAATCTGTTTTCCGGACCTGTTTTTTTCGTCTATAAAATTTTACAGACCATTAAAACCTGTACTTATCTTAAGGAAAATTTCCCGGATTTTAATTTTGTTCCTATATATTGGATGGCCTCGGAAGATCATGATTTTGCAGAGATCAACCATTTTAAAACAGAGCACAATTATTACGAAATCAACGAGAAGTCCGGTGGACCGGTAGGCAGGATAACGATCAGCGATACATTCTTTATTTCTGAATTTGAAAAAGAATTTAAAGATTCCGTATTCGGAACAGAGCTGATTTTAATGATGAAAGAAGCTTATAAGCCTGGGAATACATTGACAGAAGCTATTAAAATTTTAGTGAACAGACTTTTTTCTGAATTTGGACTGTTGATTATTGATGGTGATTCCAAAGAACTTAAAAGCCAGATCAAAGATATTTTCAAAGATGAGCTGCTGAATTTCAGCTTACAAAAGAATTCAAAAGAAAAAGTAAGTTTTCTGACAGAAAAGTACGGAAAAGTACAGGTTAATCCCCGTGATATCAATCTTTTTTATCTTTCTGAAACCAGAGACAGAATCGATTTTGACGGTGAAAAATATATTGCAGTAGACACCAATAAAAGATTTACGCAGGAAGAAATACTTCAGGAGCTGGAAAACCATCCTGAGAAATTCAGCCCGAATGCTTTAATGCGGCCGGTTTATCAGGAAAAAGTACTTCCTAACCTTGCTTACATCGGGGGAAATGCAGAAATCATGTATTGGCTGGAACTTAAAGACTATTTTACAGCGGTTAACATTCCTTTTCCTGTTTTAATTCCAAGGAACTCCATGTTTTTCATTAAAGAAAAAACAGTTGGGAAAATTGAAAAACTGGATCTGAATATCGAAGATTTTTTTGGGAATTTCACTGCTATTACCAATCAGAAAATCCTAAAAGACAGCAATGTATTATCAATATTGGAAGAAAAAGAAATACTTTTAGAAAAAAGCTTTTCCGAACTCAAAACGATAGCAGAAACTACAGAACGCTCTTTTGGGAACATGGTAAAAGCAGAAGAAGTAAGACAGTTGAAATCATTTAAAAGAATGAAAAAACGTCTTTTGCATGCAGAAAAAATAAAGCAAGGGGAGCTGCTCGAAAGACTGGAAAACCTGTTTTTAGATGTTCATCCTTCAAAAACATGGCAGGAAAGAGTCTATAATTTTAGTGTATTCTTTTCAGACTATGGTTATTCATGGCTTGAAAATTGTTGGGAAGAAATGGTGGTTCAAGAATCCAAATTAATAATTGTTGCCATTTAATTTTAAAGAAGTATTTTTGTAAATTATAATTATCGAGTATGATAAAAAGGTTTTTTATTTTGTCCAGTTTATGTATGGTTTTGGGGGTATCTGCCCAGAACTCGCACACCGTTGTAAAAGGAGACAATCCTTATAATATTGCAAAAAAATACGGGATTACTGTAGATGAACTGCTAAAGCTGAACCCAAAATTCAAAGACGGTAAGCTGGCCATAGGAGACGTGGTTATGGTAAAAGCTGAAAAGCATACTGCTCCGGCTGCCAAACCTGCAGTTGTGGAAAAAGCAAAACCAGGTCATGCAAATGCTCAGGTTGGAAAAATTATTCTTCAGCCTAAACAAACGATTTACGGAATTACAAAACAATACCGTATTTCTGAAACCGATTTAAGAAAGCTGAATCCAGAACTTGACGCTCATATGAAAATAGGGGATGAGATCACTTTACCTCTTGAAAGTATCAAAAAGTATGGAGGAGAACAGCAGACGGTTCCTGCGGCTGTAGTTACTAAATCTACAGAAACTCATACAGAGACATCCGCGGCAGTTACAACACCTGCAGAAGGAGAAGCGTATGTGATCCAGTCAAAAGATAATTATTACAGAATTACAAAACAGTTTGGAATTAGCCAGCAGGAACTTTTTGCCTTGAATCCGGGATTGGAAGAAAAAGGCCTTAAGCCGGGCGAAACCATCAAAATAAAAAGAACAAATACTGATGCAGCTGTGGTTTCCGAACCCGTAAATCCGAAAACAAAAATAGATTCAGGAAGCGAAAAATCTACAGCAACTGTAACTGCTGTGGCAGATGATTACGTTACCTACACCGTTCAGCAGGGAGATACTGTATTCTCTATCGTTAATAAATTCGGTGTTTCAATCGATGAGCTGATTGCTCTGAATCCCGATCTTTCCAAAGGACTGAAAACCGGAATGGTCTTAAAGATCAAAAAGCAGGATCCGGCTTACGTGAAAAAGAGTGGAGATGCATTGAGCGTTGTTTTAATGCTTCCTTTCGGATACAGTACCAACGAAACCCAGTACAGAGCAATGGCGCTGGATTTCCTTACCGGAGCTAAACTGGCGATTGAAAGAAATGCAAGAGGCGGTCAGAAGCTTGATATCAAAATTGTGGATTCAGGAAACGAAGCCTCATTTAAAAATTCAATGGCGCAGATCAATCCGGATAATACAGACCTTATCATCGGCCCATTCTTTAAATCCAATGTGATTGATGTTCTTGATTTTACCAAAAATCAGAAAATACCGGTTGTAGCACCTTTTGCGAATTCTCCCGAACTCTACAATTATAATAACCTGATCATCGTTGAAACCAATGACCAGACCTATGCAGATAAAATTGTTGAAGAAGTAAAAGCTGTATATTCGGATCAGAAAATATATGTAGTGGCAGACAGCAAAAAAGAAATTGCAAACTACATTAAAGGAGGTCTTGAAAAAGCAGTTAAAAATCCAAATATAATGGTAGTAAACTCTCCCGCAGAAATTCAGTTGGATCAGAATATGATGACAGGACAATCCGCTCCGGTTATTGCTATTCTGGCCAGCGATAACGATGCTGCCGGAGAAGCTTTTGCCAATAAAACAATTGCTCTTTCCAAAGAAGTACAGGGAGTAAAAGCATTCAGCATGTACTATTCTCCTGTTTTCGAGAAGAAAGTAGATGAGCTGAGCCAGGCAAGCCTTGTGTATCTGATGGACAGAAAGATTAATGCAGATGGTAGTTTCGAGAAAGAAATCTTAGCTGCTTATAAAAGTAAATACTGCAAAATACCTCCAAAATATGCCATCGTAGGCTTTGATGTCGTGAATGACATGCTGACCAGAGAAAATAAAAAAGGAGAAATCTTTAAGCAGATGAATAAAGTTCAGACCCAGCTTGCTACCAAGTTTGAATTTGTAAAATCTAAAGCAAACGGGGCCTATGTAAACACCGGTTACCGAGTGATAAGATTAGTTCCTTAACCGATTTATGCCTTTTTAAAAGGATATTTTTAACATTATCTTTATATTTGCATAATATTTAATTCAATACATGAAAGCACTTGTATTTCCTGGGCAGGGTTCTCAGTTCGTAGGAATGGGAAAAGAATTGTACGATTCTAGAAAAGACATAAAGGACTTAATGGAATCTGCCAATGAAATTTTAGGTTTCGATATTCTTTCCTTGATGTTCAATGGTACGGATGGAGATCTTAAGAAAACAGAGGTTACCCAGCCTTCAATCTTTATACATTCAGTAGCTGCTTTAAAAGCAGTGAACGGTCTTGGAGCCGAAATGGTTGCAGGACATTCTTTAGGAGAATTTTCAGCTTTAGTCGCCAATGGAGTTTTATCCTTTGACGACGGCCTGAAATTAGTATTCGAGAGAGCAAAAGCAATGCAGGAAGCCTGTGATGCCAATCCGAGCTCTATGGCTGCAATTTTAGGTCTTGAAGACGCTAAAGTTGAGGAGATCTGTGCACAGATCAGCGGTATTGTGGTACCTGCCAATTACAACTGTCCCGGACAATTGGTAATTTCAGGAGAAACGCCAGCTGTAGAAGAAGCATGCATAAAGCTTAAAGAAGCAGGAGCAAAAAGAGCTTTGTTACTTCCTGTAAATGGAGCCTTCCATTCTCCGTTAATGCAACCGGCACAGGAAAGACTGGCAGCAGCCATTGAAAAAACAAAATTCAGAAAAGCAACTATTCCGGTTTACCAGAATATTACGACTACAGCCGTGATTAATCCTGAGGAGATCAAGCAAAACCTGATCGCTCAGCTTACAGGTCCTGTAAAATGGACACAGTCTGTTCAGAATATGATCAAAGACGGAGCCTCTAATTTCGTAGAAGTTGGTCCTGGAAAAACCCTACAGGGATTGATCAAGAAAATTGACGCTTCTGTAGATGTTGCTTCTGCAATCTAATTAAAAAAATATGAGCGGAATATTTTCACCGGGAAAGCTTATGCTTACTTCAGAATATTTCGCGATAGACGGAGCTCTTGTCCTGGCGGTACCAACCAAGCTTGGACAAGAGTTTTTTTTTGATGAAAAAGACGACGAAAAATCCTTGATCTTTTGGGAAGCCCATCATCAAAACAAATTATGGCTGAAGGCCGTCATTGATTATAAAAAATGGCAGATCCTCGAAACCAATCTTTCTTCAAGCGCTGAATTTATTCTGAGAACCCTTCAAAATGTTCAGCAGCTTTCTAAATCTAAATTTAAGAGCGATCATACTTATTATCTGAAGACTAATCTTCAGTTCCCTGCAGACTACGGGCTGGGTAGCAGTTCTACTTTAATGAACAATCTTTCAGTGTGGGCGGATATTGATCCTTTCCATCTCAACAGCATAAGTCTGGGCGGAAGCGGCTATGATATTGCGGTTGCAAAAGAGAAATCTGCTGTTCTTTTCAGAAGTAAACCTGAAGTAAGCTATGAAAAAGCAGACTTTAATCCACCATTTAAAAATGAGCTGATTTTTATTCATCTAAATCAGAAGCAGGACAGCCGTGAAGGGATCAATTTTTACAAGTCAAAACAAAAGTCACAGATACTCGTTGATGAATTTTCGGATATCACAAGAAAAGTTTTGTTATGCGATGAATTGGAAAAATTTTCTGAACTGATGATGATTCATGAGCAAAAAATTTCAAAATTCCTTGAAATACCCACAGTTAAGCAGAGGTTTTTTTCAGACTGTCCCGTTTTTGTCAAAAGTTTGGGAGCCTGGGGCGGAGATTTTGTAATGAGTGCCAAATTTCACGGCTATGAGGACTATTTTTGGGGAAAAGGTTTCAATACTGTTTTCGAATGGTGTGATATAATTGATTTATAATCAATAATTTACAATCCTGTTTTTTTATTTGTCATTCTGACTTATATCATTATATTTAAACCACCTTTAACAAATAATTAATATTAATTTTGTTGAGCCCAATAAAGAAATAGAAAATATAAGTAAAATGAAACACGCTAAAATCATCCAGGATTTAGAAAAATTAGGGATTAAAGGGAATTATGAAGTCGTCTATAACCCGTCTTACGAAGAGTTATATCAGGCTGAGGTAGCTCCTGAAAATCAAGGCTTTGAGAAAGCTGAACTTACGGAATCTGGTGCAGTATCAGTAAAAACCGGAATTTTCACAGGTCGTTCACCTAAAGACAGATACATAGTTCAGGATGATGTTACAAGAGACACAATTTTCTGGGATGGGAAAGTAAACCTTCCTACTACAGCAGAAAATTTTGATGCTTGTAAAGGATTAGTGC
This sequence comes from Chryseobacterium lathyri, assembly GCF_019970085.1. Lineage (NCBI taxonomy): Bacteria > Pseudomonadati > Bacteroidota > Flavobacteriia > Flavobacteriales > Weeksellaceae > Chryseobacterium > Chryseobacterium lathyri. Next base: position 860,823 of record NZ_JAHXYG010000001.1, read on the forward strand.
TGAACCAGCTTTCTGAAGCTAAAAAAATCTATGTCGTTGATGCTTTTTGTGGTACCAATACAGATACCAGATTAAAAGTAAGATTTATTGTAGAAGTAGCGTGGCAGGCGCATTTCGTTACTAATATGTTTATCCGTCCGTCTCACTATGAGCTTGAAAACTTTGGAGAGCCGGATTTCACAGTAATCAATGGTTCCAAAACAACCAACCCGAACTGGGAAGCTCAGGGACTGAATTCTGAGAACTTCATTATGTTCAACCTTACTGAAAAACTACAGATCATCGGAGGTACTTGGTACGGAGGTGAAATGAAGAAAGGGATGTTTGCCATGATGAATTATTACCTTCCATTGAAAGGAATGGCTTCAATGCACTGTTCTGCCAACGTAGGTGAAGAAGGTGATGTAGCTCTTTTCTTCGGTCTTTCCGGGACTGGAAAAACAACTTTATCCGCGGATCCTAAGAGATTCCTGATTGGTGATGATGAGCACGGTTGGGATAATAATGGTGTATTCAACTATGAAGGAGGATGTTATGCTAAAGTTATTGACCTTTCAGAAGAAAAAGAACCGGATATTTTCAGAGCGATCAAAAGAGATGCACTTCTTGAAAACGTAGTTGTAAACAATGGAATCGCTGATTATAAAGACGGATCTATCACAGAAAATACAAGAGTATCTTACCCGATTTATCATATCAACAAAATTGTTCTTCCTTCTAAGGCAGGACATGCTAAAAAGATCGTTTATCTTTCTGCCGATGCATTTGGAGTATTGCCTCCGGTTTCTATTTTAGATGAAAACCAGGCACAATACCACTTCCTTTGCGGGTATACTTCCAAACTGGCAGGTACAGAAAGAGGAATTACTGAACCGGAACCATCTTTCTCTCCTGCTTTCGGAGAAGCTTTCCTTACCCTTCACCCAACCATGTATTCTAAAACATTGATCGGAAAAATGAAGGAGCACGGAGCTAAAGCTTATCTGGTAAATACGGGATGGAATGGAACTGGAAAGAGAATTTCTCTTAAAGATACCAGAGCAATCATTGATGCAATCATTGACGGTTCTATTGAAAATGCTCCTAAAACTCAGGTTCCGATTATGAACCTTGAAATTCCTACACAGCTTCCAAATGTTTCTGAAGGTATCCTGGATCCTAGAGAAACATACAGCACTGCTGCGGAATGGGAAGAAAAAGCAAGAGATCTTGCGACAAGATATATCAAAAACTTTGAACAGTACTGCGATACTGAAGAAGGGAAGAAGTTAATTGCTTCAGGACCACAGCTTCAGCAGCAGACTACTTAATACAGCAAAAGCCTCATCACCCGATGAGGCTTTTTATTTTAATGATATCAGAAATGTCATGCTGAGCGGAGCCGAAGCATCTTATCCAAAAACATTGCAATTCTGTTTATTATTTCAAGCTTAAAATCGCCAGTCTGTACCCGTCCATTCCAAAGCCGGACAATACTGCATCCGTATTAGCTGCCGTAACAGATTTCTGACGGAATTCCTCTCTTTTGTAAATATTACTGATATGAACCTCTATTTTCGGTTTTCTGATGTTTTTCAGGCAATCCGAGATAGCATACGAATAATGAGTATAGGCTCCGGGATTAATTACCAAAGCATCAAAGTCATCTTCCTGTAACCTGTTGATAATCTCTCCTTCAATGTTGGACTGATAATAGCTTAATTCATGAGATGGAAATTCAGTTTTTAATTTTTCCAAATAATCCTCCATAGAAATATTTCCATAGATTTCAGGTTCTCTTGTTCCCAGTAAATTAAGGTTCGGGCCGTTAAGGATAAGGATTTTCATTTAAAAAATTTAATCAAAGATAAATAATTTTCTACAGAGTACTATTCACGATTATTTTTCAGATTTTTCTGAAAATATTCTGAGGGAGTGATTCCTTCTATCTGTTTAAAAACTCGGTTAAAGGTAGATTGATTAGAAAAACCGGCTTCTGTATAAATATACATTAAAGTGGTTTTTTGAAAATCAATCTCTGTAAACAGTTTTTTTACATAGTTGATTCTATAGATATTGAGGTAAGTATTAAAATTAGAATAGCCTTTGTAGCGTATGGCTTTGGAAATATAGGTGCTATTGACATCTAATGCTACACTTAATTTAGATAGATTGAACTTTTCATCTTTAAAAAGTTTATCCCTGGTCATGGTAATTTCTATTTTTTCAAACAAATTTTCCATACTTTCTCCGTCAACGTCGTCCCATGAGGGTTCAATACTCTGTACTTTTTCCTTTTGAATTCCTCCGGCTTTAAACTGAGACAATATTTCCAGTTTCCTGATTTTATCTTTATAATAAATTAATAATGAGACCACTAGAATATTCGAAATAAAGAGAATTGTATCCGTAAGCATCACTTCTTTCTGCGTATGCTCCGGAAATGTGAAGCTTAGATTATTGGCGGCAATATATCCGGTGATAATTAATACCAAGGTATAAGCAATATAGGCAAGCACTTCTTTTTTTGAGAAAAAGATATAGGCACCCAGAGGAATGGGTAAGAGCCAGCAGAAGCTTGCCACCGAATTATTCCAGAAGGCGAGCATAATGTAGAAATTGTAAATAGGGGCAGATATGAAATATAAATGCACGATCTGGGCTATAGAATATTTTCTCCTTATCAGTGAATAGCTGTAGGCGAAAAAAAATAGTCCTCCAATTAAATACCAGGACATCATTTTGTCATAAATAAAGAATGTGAAAATAACGGCATACAATCCTAAAACAAACATCATAAGAATAGCATATCTATCCATCAATATATGCTTTAACTTTTCTATCTGTTCATTCGTTGTATTTACTTCTGGCATCTGAAATTTGTATTAAATAAAATAAGTTAATGAATTCTGGTAATTCATTGTGTTAGTATTTTGGTTTTCAAAGGTATATAAAATTTAAATCATTTTCAAGATTGTGATTTATCGTTTTATTTTTTGATTTAATAATCAGGATAATTTTGCGATAGAATTGTACCCGAAGATGAATCAGATGAATTCCTATGTTTTATTAAAAAAATTACCCTGTATTTTGATGCTGGCAGGATTTCTTTTTGCACAGGATGGGAAAGATGTTGGTTCTGCCGGGAACAAAAGTATTGAAAAAAATATAAAGGAAACCGTATACACCTTAGAGATAACAGTCACTTCAGGATTTGAGAAACGGGCAAATGTATATTTGATGTCTATAAAAAGGTATTGTAGGAAAATTCTCTTATGGAAAAGAGGAACTGTTTTTTTGAAAATCTTATTCTCTCATTTTTCCTTGACCGTACTTCTGTATGGAGCCTCCGCCCATATGTCCTTGAAACCATAATATTCGTATAAAACTCAAATGATAATGCTTGAAACAGAGCTCCCAAAAATCATTTGTCAACTTTTTAATTAAAAACAATTCAAAATGAAAAAAAAACTATCGGTATTTTTAATGATTATTTCGGGTTTATTTTATTCTCAGGTTGGGATTAATACTGCAAATCCACAAGGAACTTTCCATGTGGACGGCTCAAAAGATAATAATGCAACTGGGTCCCCAACGGCTGTACAGCAATCCAATGATTTTACGGTGACATCATCCGGAAGTATAGGAGTTGGCACTACAGTACCTGATGCATCTGCAATTCTGGACATTAATGTGGATGGGCTTGCGGTTGGAAGTAAAAAAGGACTTCTGGGACCGAAGGCAGCATTGACCTCTCAGACTGATCAGGTTACAATACCTTCACCGGCTGCAGGACTGCTTGTGTATAATTTAGGAACCGGAGGGCTTGGTTATGTAGGCTATGTATTCTGGAACGGTACGGAATGGAGAACATTTAACAATGGCTCTCTTGCTCCCGGAACATTAGGTGCTATTACCTGTAACGGAGTTACGCTTTCACCGGGAACCTATACTGCCGGAACACCTTATACAGGGACAATGACTGTTCCTTATACCGGAGGAAACGGTGGCGTTTATCCTGCGCAGACTGTAGGGCCTGTAAATGGGCTTACTGCAACATTAGCTGCAGGGAATTTCAATGTAGGATCGGGAATTCTTAGCTATACGGTATCGGGTGTGCCTACTGTTTCCAGTCCTACACTTACCACTTTTGCCATAAATATCGGAGGACAGAGCTGTAGTGCAACAGTGGGGGCAGGAGCAGTGATTGCTCCTGGGGAGCTGGTATATTACCATTCTTCAATTCCGCGTAAAACAGCCTCATTTCTTTTAAGCCAGTTTCTTAATGATCTTCCTATAATCAACAATACTTTTAGAGTTGATGCTTTCATTACTTCTCCCAATGCATTTGATTCCAGTGGGGCGAGTACGAATTTTGATCCCCGTCTCTATAATATCACGGCGGCCAACGCAAAAGTATGGGTTTCTGAAGTATCGACCCATACCGGTGACTCCCATGGGGGCAATCTATTGGTCTTTCCAAATAATTATGCCCAGTTTGATGATGGAGTTTATCTTACCTATGGTAGAAACGAAACAGTAACTTTTGACATTACTACTGCGGATAACAAATGGTATAGAGTCTATTATGCACTGCGTATAGATAATAAATCTTTTACCAGTGCAGGTAATGGGAATACTACTACGGATTCCAATAATTTAGATAATACGTTGGAAGTTTTTGTATCCATCCAGAGGCTGTATTAATTTGATTTAAAAGTAAAATCTAAAATTTGATTTCAAAATAAAAAATGACGCTGCCACTGCCAGCGTCATTTTTATATTCCGGATACGCATCGGATAAAATATCAATTCAATTATTATTAATGATATTTCTCATATTTAACAATTATGTAATATTTGTAAGTGCTTGTTTATTGGGTTTTTAAATAAAAATTAAGTTGATTTTTGGAAATATTTCATAATAAAATTTAAAGTCTACTTGTTTTGTAGACTAATTGTTTTTAGATTTGCAAACATATTTCGATCGGCTTATAAAGAAAGATGGAGGGAACTGACCCTGTGAAATCTTAACAACCTGCCCTGAGCAAGGTGTTACATTCAGCCTATAAAGGAAAAATAAGCACATGGTTTATCGTATTGAGCGATGCCCTTTGCTGTCTTTTCTGCAAAGGGCAAGTTTTTAATATATGATAAATAAAATTGATTATGATTAGTAAGAATTTAATTAATTCTAAAGTTTGGATTCCACCTGTTGCTGTATTTTTCTTAGGAATAATGGGCATACAGGCTCAGACCCAAACTAAAAAGGATACGGTTAACGAAAAGGAAATCGATGAAGTGGTTGTCATTGCTTATGGTAAGGCTAAAAGAACAAGTTATACCGGTTCAGTAGCTACCATATCCAGTGATAAAATCAATAACAGACCGGTTACCAATATTACAAAAGCGCTGGAGGGGCAGGTTCCGGGAATTCAGGCAGTAAGTGCCTCAGGACAGCCGGGTTCTACTGCTTCTGTGAGAATAAGAGGGGTTGGCTCCATAAGTGCTTCAAGTGATCCGTTGTATGTGGTAGACGGAATTCCTTTTGATGGAAACATCAATTCCATCAGCCCCAATGATATTGAATCCATCAGTGTTTTGAAAGATGCAACGGCAAGTTCATTATATGGTTCAAGAGGAGCTAACGGGATTATTATCATCACAACAAAATCTGGTAAGAAAGGAGAATCAAGAATCAATTTTAATATCAGTCAGGGATTTTCCAGCAGAGCGGTAAAGGATTATAAGCAGGTAAGCACGGATCAATATTTTCAGCTGTATTGGGAAGCATTGAGAAACGGGTATAAATCGGGACAGATTACTTCTCAGCAGGCAGCACAGATGGCGAGTGATAACCTGACAACTGCTTTGGGAATCAATCCTTACGGAGCCGGTTTTCCCAACCCTGTAGGTACTGATGGAAAGCTTGTTCCCGGAGCAAAAGCATTGTGGAATGATGACTGGAGAGATATTCTTCAAAGAACAGCTTCCAGAAGCCAGGTGGATTTTGATATCAGTGGAGGCAGCGAGAAAAGCAATTATTTCTTTTCATTAGGATATCTTGATGATAAAGGAATTGCTATAGAATCTGGATTTCAAAAATTTTCCACAAGGTTAAAAATCAATTCTGAAGTAAAGAAATGGCTGAATGCAGGTGCTAATTTAAGCTATACCAACAGTATTCAGAATGCGCCGCCGTCTTCAGATTCGAGAACAGACAATATCATTAATGCGGCAAGGGTAATTCCGTCTTTCTATCCGTATTATGAAAGAAATGCAGATGGAAGCTATGTGTTGGATGCTGGAGGAAATAGAATTTATGATTTCGGGAAATACCGGCCTACAAGTGCATTGCAGAATCAAAATGCAGCGGCAACACTGCCTCTGGACAAGAACGAGAATAAAGAAGACAATTTCTCAGGAAAAGGATTTTTAGATTTTACTTTCCTTCCGGAACTGAAATTTAAAACCAGCTTTTCTGTTGATTTGGTGAATTATAATGGTCATTACTATTCAAATCCTCTTATCGGAGAAGGCAGTGAGATCGGTGGCTCTGTAACGAAATCAAACAGTAGAACATTATCTTATACAACCAGTAATATTCTGACTTTCGATAAAAAGTTCGGCAAACATCATCTTAATGTTTTGGGAGGGCAGGAATTTTACAAATATGATTACCAGACGATATCCGGTTCCAGAAGCCAGTTTTCGCTTCCTTATTATTATGAACCTGATGCAGCTGCTTTATTGGGAAGCTTCAGTGGAAACAGCGACAAGTTTTCGTTGTTGAGTTTCCTGGGAAGAGCAGAATATGATTTCAACAATACTTACTTTTTATCAGTATCTGGAAGGGCGGACGGCTCTTCAAGGTTCTTTGCAGATAACCGATGGGGGAAATTCTGGTCAGTTGGAGGTTCATGGAAAGTTTCAAATGAAAATTTTATCAAGGATTTAAATATATTCAACCAGTTGACACTGCGAGCAAGTTATGGCGGCCAGGGGAATGATAAATTAAGAAGACCTAACGGATCCTCCCTTTACTATGCTTATCAGGAATTGTATAAATTTTATAATAACCTTGGTGAGCCGGGGACTGTTCTGGAAAAAGTACAGACCAATGATGTGAAATGGGAAACCAATCTTAATTTAAACGTAGGTCTTGAATTTGCCGTTCTTAATAACAGGGTGAAAGGGAATATAGAATATTTTAAACGTAAGAGCCAGGACCTTTTGTTTAATATGCCGGTTGCCCCATCTCTGGGAATCAGTGATTTTCCTTTTAATGTAGGAACAATACAGAACACAGGTTTCGAATTTTCACTTTTCACAACACCGGTTAAAAATGATAATTTCCAATGGAATGTGGATGTTAACCTAAGTACTCTGACCAATAAAATAACAAAGCTTCCTAAAGGATCTGTCATTACAGGAACCAAACGTCTTGAAGTAGGTGGTTCTATTTATGATTTCTTTATTCCTGAATGGATGGGAGTAGATCCTTCCAACGGAAAGCCTCTATGGAGATACATTTACCAGGATGCGAATGGAAATACAGTGGACGGCACCACTTCCGAATATGCAAAAGCAACCAAAACAGTACAGGGATCCGCGTTGCCTAAAGTAATGGGAGGAATTACCACGAGTATTGCTTATAAAAACTTTGATCTTTCAGGATTGCTTACATTCAGCATTGGAGGGAAAATCCTTGATACGGATTATACATCATTAATGTCTAACGGAAGCGCCGGGGGACGTGCATGGAGTGCAGAAATGCTGAACAGATGGACTCCGGAAAATCCCAATACCGATGTTCCTGCGTTAAGTACAACAACGAATAACTGGACTTCCACTTCTTCAAGATTCTTATATTCCGGAACCTATGCCAGACTTAAAAATGTGAGCCTGGGCTATACACTTCCTTCTGATTATTTTGAAAAATTAGGACTGAAAAAATTCAGAATCTATGTTCAGGCAGAAAACCTTTTGACTTTTTACAAGCATAAAGGAATGGACCCGGAACAGGCACTGGATGGAACAACCTATTACAGATATCCTGCCATGAGAACGATAACTTTCGGTCTTCAGGCGACTCTTTAACCTATTAAAATTGAAGCAATGAAACAATTAAAATATATATCTTTTGCCCTGATCGCAGCATGGTCACTGACAAGCTGTGAAAACGAACTGGAAACGGCTCCTACAGATCAGGCTAACGGTGCAGAGGTTTTCAAAACGGCCGAAAGCGCAGAAACGGTAATCAATGGTGCCTGGGCAAAACTGAATGATGACGGGCCCACTTATGCCAATATCGGTTACTCAACAGTCTTGAGGACAAGTGATGCCATGGGAAGTGATGTGGCGGTTTTGACCAATAAATATGGGTTTCCGTCTGCCTATGCTTTTACGGAAATGATCAACAATACAGCTTCGAGACCACAGTTCATATGGTCGACATTATATTCAACCATAAATAATATGAATAATGTGATTACCCGTATTGACCAGACCGAAGGGAGCCAGGAGAAAAAGAACCAGGTAAAGGGACAGGCTAAAGCATTGCGGGCCTTCTGTTATCTGAATCTGGCCAGCTTTTACCAGTTCAGCTATTTAAAAGACAAAACAGCCCTTACAGCACCTATCTACACAGAGCCTTCAACAATCGGTTCAGTTCCGAAGAAGAGAGCAAGTCTGGAGGAAATTTATACCCTGATTAAAAGCGATCTTACGGAAGCAGATAATTTATTAGCCAATTATACCAGAAATAATAAAGATAAGATCAACAAAGCTGTGGTAAACGGGCTTTTAGCAAGAACTTATCTGAATACCGGAGAGTGGAGTAAAGCGGTTGCGGCTGCAAAGGTTGCCAGAACAGGTTATCCGCTAATGACAGCTGAAAAATATAAGGAGGGTTTCAATGACATCAGCAATGGTGAATGGATCTGGGGACATGGACAGACTCAGGAACAGTCAGGGGCAAGCTATGCTTTCCACTATCTGGATGTGTCTTCTTCGGGAAGTTATTACTACAGTTTTATGGCAGATCCGTTTTTCAAAAATTTATTTGATACCAATGATATCAGATCCCAGCTGTTTCAGTGGGATGGTCTGCCGGGCAGGGAAGGTCTTTTGAGATATTCCAAGTTTAAATTTAAAACAGGTCTTATCGCAGATATTGTACTGATGAGAGCTGCAGAAATGTACCTGATCGAAGCTGAAGCAGAGGCAAGAAACGGAAATATTACCAATGCCGTTACAGTTTTAAATGAATTGAAAACAACTAGAAATGCCAATCCTTACACTGGAACTCTTGCCCAGAATGATGTAGTAAAAGAAATCCTGATTGAAAGAAGAAAAGAACTTTTCGGGGAAGGATTCTCTCTTTCAGATATTATCAGAACGCAGGGGACAGTGGTGCGAAAGCCTTATGTAGATGCCAGTGGCCAACCGATAAAAGTACAGGTTATCACTCCGGACGGAACGGTAAAAACGGTGAATGGTAGAGGACATTCTGTCTTTAATTTTCCGGATCAGACTGCCTTTGCACCGAACAGTAGGTATTATCTGTTCAGTATTCCGCAGAAGGAGATTGAGAATAATCCGAATTTGTAGTTGTTTAGATTTGATTTTTTAAAAGCCGTAATGTTCAAACATTACGGCTTTTCTATTAAACTAATTGGTATTAATAACTTGAAGGAGTTTTGGATAGTCACCATCTTGTCCAAAATTTTCTGTATTTGCATTGGTTCCGACGATATGTTTTTGATGACAATCAAAGCATATTTTTGCTATCCCAATAATTGCTTTTTGTTTTTTGAAAATCAAAATATCCCGATAAATAGGAACACATGCATATTCAATATTTTCACTTACAGTCTTTTCAATAAATATTTCATTGATTTTTTTTAAGTTTTGAGTTTTTATTACTGATTTTTTGAAACCAATTTTTTCCAGACTTTTTATAAACTCCGTATCATTTATATCCTTGGGAGTCTTGTTAATAAGTATGTCAAGTTTTAACTGATCTTTTTTTGAGCGATTCTGACTACTATCTAAAATCATAACTGCATTTTCATCAATACTAATATGATAATGATCTATCACATCATAATCAAAGTATAGTTTTCCATGCTTTGGAATGAATTTTTGTTCAACAGGTTTATTTGATTGCTGTCTATTTATACTGCTATGTTCTGGTTTTTTACAGCCTAAAAAGAAGTAAATAATAGTTAATAGCAGAAACCTCAACTTTAATGCTGTGTCATCTTTCCATCTAAGTTTTATCATGATTTTTATTTTTTATAAAACTCCCAGTAAAAATTCGTTTTATAGGTTTCAGAAGAAGTAATATGACTTTCAATCTTATTTTCAATTTTAGTAAAAATAGAATTACCATTATTATCGCATTCTATTTTATTGAAATTATCCTTCTCTGAATTGAATGTTAGCGTTGATTTATGTACAATTACATAATTCTCAAAATAACAATCACTCATTGCTGACTTTGAAGAAGCATATAATTTGTAAATGGTTTCTAAATCTTCTCGTGTAAATCTTATATATAATTTTATATTTTTCTCTAAATTATTTTTAGAGTATTTCTTGTATTCATATATTCCAGTTGAGCTGTTGTAAACACGTTCTTCCTGAATAGCTCCTAAGTCATAATCTGCGGTATGATATATAAAGTCTTTTTTTACTTTGCTCTGAGCTGTACAAGCTTGAAAAGCATTAAATAAAATTATTAAGTATATATAATTTTTCATAAGATAATTATTTCATTGAACGTTGAAAAACTGACATAAGCTTCTTATAGGCTGTTTCTATTAAGTTTTGTCTGGCAAAATCTAAGAGTTTAAACATTTTATCTAATCGAAACTGAGGTATAAAATCATCAATGGGGTAGTTATTTATTGTTCTACTAATATGCTCTAGTTTGTATACTGCGAATTCTTCTGTAGTATCTAACATTTCTGTGTATCTATTTTTTAGTCCAAATTCTTTTTCCCAATCAATACTTTCATTAAGTAACCTTAATTTATTCGAAAGTGCATGTCCCGTCTCATGTATCATTGTTTCGGCTAGTAATTGGGGTTTTTGAGCAGCTAAAGGAGAATATACTATATTGGATTTACCTGTAAAATAATTTGCTTTTGTAGTATATGCTAAAACATGGGTGTCATTTCCAGGATTCATAGTCCCATCTGTCCATGCTGCATCTCCAGAAGTTTCGTCCCCAACTCCGTAATCATCATAATAAAAATTTTTTCGAGTTTTATTTATATTATTTTGCATAGTATCACTTCCAATAGTTGGGTCATATTTATAAGTTGAAGTCGTAGAGTTATCAGCCATTGTTATTCTAGCCTTATTCCCTCCACTAGCAAAATACCCTACAGTGTAACTCACAGCAGCTACTGCACCACCAATCACAGCTCCTTTTAAAACTCCATTTAAAAAGTTATCACCATTAATTAATGAAACAATACCTCCGCTTCCACCCCCAGCTAGGGCTCCATTTCCAATCGTAGCCCAGAACCCTCCGGTACTAAATATTTCTCCAGCTCCAGCTGAAACGGCCCGTAACAGTTCCCATTAGAATAGATTTTGCAAAGCCACCCCAGGACCAATTATTATTTAATGTTGTCTGAAGGGCATACATGCCTACGCTTATTGCTGCTCCAATAATGGCGCTAGATATCGCTGTAATCCAAAAATATCCAAGTCCAACACAAAACACTAAATGCAAATTCCCATTCGGATTATTATACATTAAAGGATTATTCAGAAAATATCTATAACCTTAAATTCTTTTAGTTTTTAATTTCTATATATCCATTTTCCGGATATTTTATTTTCTCATATTTATTGTTGTCAAATCTGTTACTTTCAAAAAAGAATATTTTATACTTTTCAGGATCTGATTCTTTACAATTCAATAAGTATTCGACTATATATTTTGCTTTAGGAGCAAGCTTAAATTCATATTGTTTCATATCTCTGGTTTTTGAAGAATCAATGCTTACAATTTCTTTCTTATTATCTTCTGAAATACAATAAGCCGTAACCCTGTTTGTAATAATATTTGGTATAAATTGTTTAACAACAACATCATCAGATTCTTTGATATTCTGTTTTACTGCTTCTTTTGCAAAAATTAAACGTGGAACAGGAAAATGTAATGTATCATTTCTCAAATTAGAAACAGAAATCTTTAAAATATTTTTGTGAAATTTTAAATGAGTAACAATTCCTTCAGAACTGACCGTATTTTTGCTTATTTCAAAATCAATTATGCAATCTTTTTTATCTACTTTATTCTCGCAAGAAATAAAACAAATAATTATTAATAGTAGGAAATTTTTCATTTTTTTAAGATTAATAAGGAGTTTTAATACCTAATTTTCTATTAAATACAGGCAATAAAAAGTTTCTCAGCATATTGAATTCTTTGACATTATTACCAGTTACATTATTATTAATAGCATTTAAAATAAAATCTTTATCCATACCGATTGCTGGATTAGCTGGGAATTTATTAAATGCGGAAAGGTGATTTTCCAAATCATAAATTGCAGCATGTCCTAAATCACCTATTGTACTATAGCCCGAATTGAATAATTTTTTATCATGCAAATATTTTATAAAAGCATTACCACCATACATTGCATATGAGTGTGCAGTTTCATGTACCATAGTTGTAAAAAGAAGTTCTTTTGATGCAAATGCAGCTTTAGCATAATGAATAGTAGATTTCATTGTAAAAAAATTAGGTTTTGTTGTATATGCATAGGCTTTTCCGTTAGACATTTGGAAAAAGCCATCTGACGATTGAGAGTAATAATCTGATCCAGCAACATCTTGTCCTACTCTATAAAGATTCATTTGTGTAGAATCATAGCCTGCCTCATTTCGCATATTCTTTAAAGTTTTATCTGAATATATTCTAAAGAATTGTTTGCATTTCCATTATCTTGACCATTGTAATATTTAGCTTCGTGTTCCATTCCCCCATACTTTACATAGTAGTTTACCGTATGACTCACAGCAGCCACTGCACCACCAATTACAGCTCCTTTTAAAACTCCATTTAAAAAATTATTTCATTAATTAATGAAACAATACCTCCGCTTCCACCACCAGCTAAGGCTCTATTTCCAACCGTAGCCAAAAAACTTCACACTAATTTTCTCATGTTCTAATGGCAAAATAAATCTGCTTTGCCGTGACAAAGCAGACTCCGAATTATCTTTTATAAAATTCCCAATAAAAAGTTTCTTTATAAACTTTTGTTGATTTAAGCTTATTGATAATAATAGCATTTAAATCTTGCATTTTTTTATTTTCCTTGAAATTATAACATTTAGTACTATCAACATAATTATTCTCATGGTAAAAGCTTATAAAAGTGTTCTCTAATAACTCACCATTACTTGTATCATAAAAGCAATTATATAATTTTATTGGTTTTAAATAATTATACAAATTGTATATTTCTTTTTTGGAATTTTCATCTAATTTTATCTGAATAGTTTTTGTTGAAAATTTTTCATCAATATTTTCTTTTTCTGTTAAATTATAAATTCCCGTTTTACTATCATAACTTATTTTTTTCAAAAACTATATGATTTGAAAATAAGGAAGAACTATATTTAAAGTCGTAATTAAAATCTTTTACGGAGTTAACGTTTGGTTTACAGCTAATTAAAATTAGAAACAATAGACTTGTACTTTTTTTCATAATTATATTTATTTCATGACTCTATCAAAAATAGGTAGCAATTTTTCATAAATAGAACTTATTGAGCTTCTTTCTGTTGTAGAAAGCCTCCTAAAAAAACTATCTAATCTCACTGTACTCAACTTACCTATAATTGGTATATTATTTTTTAAAGCTGTGAAATTTTCTAATTTATATATAGCAAAATGTTCAGTATCAGCAAGCTCTTCCCAGCCAATATTATTAGCCTTTAAATCAATTAATGATCGTCCTAATCCAAGAAATGATGCATATGCATGTCCAGTTTCGTGTGCCATTGTTAAAAACAATGCTTTCGAGTTTTGTGCAGCAATCGGTGAAATACTTACTTTTGACAAACCAGTAGTTAAACTTTTAGGTGACGTATATCCCCATGCTTCGGTAAGATTTCCATGATCCATATACTCTATAAAGCCATTAGAGTTTCCTTCTGATAATGAATATTCCGCCCCCCCCATGTACCATCTGAAAAGTTTTTCGTTTTTGTGCTATTAACACTTTCTTGCATAACTTTCTTTGAGACTGATGGATCATATCCATATTCAGATGAATTATACATATCACTTTTTGAGAAGTATTTGGTTTTATAAGCACCTGTAACAAAATAGTTTGTTAGATAAGAAACTGCTGCTACAGTACACCTATTGCTATTTATTTCTGTATAAATTCATCTGGATATATCAATCTATACGTAGGCAAAATAAAATCATATAATTTTGCTTCAACTTGATCATATTTCTCCTTATCCTTCAAATCTGTATTACATGGCAAGTTCTCCACATTTTCATTTTTATTAAAACTAATTGTTGAACTTGATAGGAGTTCATTATTATCAGTAAATACACAATTGTGCAAATTTTTAGATTGTAGTTTTAAATACAAATCATAAATTTCCTTAATATTTTTTTTTGTTAGATTTACTGTGACTGTTTTTGTCTTATAATTTCCATCAGGATATAATTGTTTTACTTGATAAATTGCAGTTTTACTATCGTAAGATTTAATTTCATCAATTACTCCATTATAGTACAGAATATCCTTGTATACTAGATGATGATTATCTTTTTTTTGAGCTATGCAGCTTTGGTGAAAAATGATATACACAATCAATGATAGAGTTTTTAGTTTTGCTTTTTTATTTTCCATAAAACATAAATCGGTTAAATACTGGCATGAGTTTATTGTATGCATTATCAACTACACTTCGAGAAATTTGGTTTAATCCATTATATAGTTTATTAATCATAGATGGTCTCATATAAAAATTACTTTTTAATCTTGTTGAGTTAGATATGAGATTTTTATCTGCATATACATGTTCCAATTTGGACATAGCTAAATGTTCACTGGTATCAGTTTTTAGCTGTACATCAAACAAACCTAATTTTTGAGAATATGCATGACCAGTCTCATGTACCATTGTTGCAGCTAAAAGTTCTTTGTTTTGGGCTGTTATTGGTGCATATACAATATTAGATTTGCCCGTCCAGAAATTTTTTGGAGTGGTATATGCATAAACTTTACTGCCATCTCCAGGATAAATAAGTCCATCACTACCTCCAAATCCAACGGTATCCTTACCTACACCAAATTCGCTAATTTCTGATTTTGTAAAGTTTTTTCTCATTGTATTTACATCATTTTGCATTGTTTCATTACTTATACTAGCATCATATGTATTACCGCTAATATCCGAAGAGGTAGTTTTATATTTAACCTTATTATATCCTTGAGCATAATAATTAACAGTGTAACTCACAGCAGCCACTGCACCACCAATCACCGCTCCTTTTAAAACTCCATTTAAAAAATTATCACCATTAATTAATGAAACAATACCTCCGCTTCCACCACCAGCTAGGGCTCCATTTCCAACCGTAGCCCAGAACCCTCCAGCGCTAAATATTTCTCCAGCTCCTGCTGAAATGGCTCCTGTAATAGTTCCTATTAGAATAGATTTTGCAAAACCACCCCAGGACCAATTATTATTTAATGTTGCCTGAAGGGCATACATGCCTACACTTATTACAGCACCGACAATTGCACCGGATATCACTGTAGCCCAAAAATATCCTAGCCCAACACCAATTAAGAAAGGAAGGACCTCTCCACTTGGATCATTATACATCAGTGGATTGTTGAGTACATACCCATATTTATTATAATTCTGGGTATTGTAGGGATCCTGAATATTTTCATCAGCATTTAAGAATCTTCTTAATAATGGATCGTACAATCTACCGTTCATGTGGATGATTCCTACTTCTGCAAAATGCTCATGGCTTGTGTACCCTCTTTCTACTAATAGCGAAGTCGCATCAATTATATTTTTATCAGTGATAATGGCTCCGTTTCCAATCTGCAGATGAGTGAAATTCCCCCATGCATCAAAGTGTCTTTGCTCAAGTTTATTTCCTGTTTCATCACTAACAGCAAGTATGCTTCCCAAATAATCCTTGTGCAGAAATTTGTAAGAACCGATGCTCTCTGTAAAGTTCTTTAAATATACAATATTTGATTCATAAGGATTTCCTCCGATATATAGAATGTGCTTTTCCTTTCCGGTAGTATTGTCCCTGAGCACTTCAAAACTTCCGTCTTCACTGTAGAACTTGGTGAATTTACCATCCCCATCGATGCTGAAGTTTCCTCCATAAGTCACTCTTTGCCTCATGCTGGTTAAGCCGTATTGGAAGGCAACATCTCCTTTTTCTCCATCAATGAAAACGGGGTCATTATTTTCGTTGTAGGCAATGCTTTGGATTAGATCATTGTTGTAGTTCTGAGTTCCGGCAGCATTTAAAGTCATTCCGGTAGGCTGATAGATCTTGGCAGGGTTCTCAAATTTAATTGTTCCCACCTGATCGTTTTCCATGATCCGACCTTTAACATCGTAAATATTTCTATTTGTAGCAGGTTTGATTCCGGTGACAGGATTGGTCCAGTTGATGAGTCTGTTATTATCGTCATAATCGAATGATTCTGTAATATTAAAATCTCCTCCTGTGGTTCTGCTTTTCAATTCATTTTTAATTGCGTCAAATGAATAAGAGAGTTGAAGAATAGACGGCTTAACGGATGAGGAATGATTTACATTAGTTAAGAAGCCATTGACATCATAGGTATTGTTAATGCTGGCTGCTCCTAATTTGGCTTGAAGTACCTGCCCTTTAGCGTTTGTTTCATTAAGTTCCCATAATACTTTTCCTGAGTTTTTATCTTTTACCTGATATAATTCCCCGCTCCAGGCACTGTAGTTATTTTCAATCTGGACTTTTGTGAGAGTGCCTGACGAATATAACTGTTTCTCATAAGAAATAACCCTTGCCTTATCATCATAGGTAATTGCTTTCTGGATATAATATTTTTCGTTACTGCTTTCTGAAGATGATAAAACTCTGCCTTGCGGATCATAAGAAACACTGGAGCTGTATGTTTTGCCTTTGGATGTTCCTGATTTTGAGCTTATCCTTCCTTTATCATCGTATTGGTATGTAATAACTTTATTAGTTGCCTGCCCGCCATCGGTTGTAGACAGTTCTTTCTGCAAAATAAGCTGGCCGAAAGTATTGTAAGTGTATTCTTTAGTACCTTTTGGACTTATTATTTTTTTAGGCTGGCCGAAACCATCATATTCATATTTATAGATTCCGTTGGATGGATCATTAAATTCTGATTTTCTTCCCCATGAATCGTATTTTGTAGTAACAATATTTTCAGCATATTTAGCCTGAACTTGCTCTCCTGCAGCATTGTAGGAGAATGTAATAATCCCTCCTTTATCAGAAGATGAAATTGTATTTCCAACAGCATCTGCCGTTTTTGTAGTCGTTCGCGCATTACCATTGTTTTCCTTTACTGTTGTTGTTAAACCTGAAACCGAAGTCGCTACCTCTTTTCCATTGAATGATTTTGCCGTTATTTTTGCCGGGAAAACCGTATCGTCATAAGTAATTGTGTTCCATTGAAAAGGATTACTCCCTTCAAAGAAAGGTTCACTTTCTGCAGTTTTTCTTCCCAATATATCATATTGAGTTTCTTTTGAAACAAATTGTCCTTGCGTGAATGCTTTGGTTGAAACTTTATATTCCTGTCCCAGTTTGTTAGTATATTTTTTTGATACATTACCATTAGGGTCATACTGTATAATTGTTATATTGGAATTGGCATCTTTTACATACTGATAAGTTGTAATACCTTCCAAATTGGTTTTGGAAGACAGAAGTTTGCCCCATGCATCATATTTATTGACTAGTATATTTCCAAGTGGATCGGTTTGTTTTTCAATCTGTCCCGAATCATTGTAAATAAAATTGGTTTCTAGTCCTAAATTATCGGTTTTCTTTTCTACAAATCTTCCTTTAGGTTCATATACAGCTTTGTTAGTTTGTACCTGGGAATCTATACTATTACTGATCGTTTTTTGAGTGACATTTCCAAAGCCATCATAATCATATGTTTCCAAAAGATAACCGGTATTATCTCTGTTCCAGGTTTTAAGTGTTTTTAAAAGGTTATTGTCATAAATATATTCTTCCTTGGCAGATTTTGTATCACCATAGGCCTGTACAATATCAGTTTTATATTCTGGTCTTCCAATATAGTAAGCTGATCCCGCTCCTGTTGGATTATGGATATATTTAAATGTAGAAGTTGTTATAGCATATCCGTTATTCACATTGGTTACACTTTGGGCTGGAAGATAATAATCTCCGTAGGTAAGACTGCCTGTAGTGATAGTTCCTGTTAAAAATTCCTTAGTTATAGTACTTTTTGGAATAATTGCCGTTACAATTTTAGGTTTATCAGTTTCTGAAACAGGTGTGGTTACTAACTGTCCGTTTAAAAGTTTATCTTCTTGATAAATAGTGGACTTAAAGCTTAATAGCTGGGTGTTGTTCTCAGAGATATCTGTTGGGAAAATTTTTGATTCATCATTTGTTCTGATAGACCATTCCTTTACAGGAACTCCATTCATAAGCGGATCTATTTCTACTCCTGACCAGATCTTGGTATTTTCAGTTCCATCTGCATACCACGAAGAACGTACGGACTGATAATACCCTAATGAGCCTTTCCCTTGCAAATGTCCGGTCATACCCCTGTACCTGAAATCTTGTTTTTTCCCTTCCAGTTTCAACTGTGATACAGCATAAGACTGATCAACTCTGTTTAAAGAGAAGTATGGATAATATTCTTTTTTGATTTTGTTATAAAAAAATGAATTACTTTCAGGGATAAGTTCTTTATAATCTACCGTCGTTATAAGACCGCCCTGATTAATTGCTGTAATTCTAGTTAACTCAGCTAAGGAGGTTTGTGCTCTGTATTTGTGTACTCTTGTTTTATTAAACAAAAAAATGTCGTAATAGCTGTTGTTGGACTTAATTGGGTTAATTATAGGTTGAAATAAACTAAGGTCACCTCCGCTAATAGTATATGATTGGCTTGTACTGTTTAAGCCGGCGGTAAAATCAGTACCACCATTTCCATGCAGCGTTTTAACTTCATATTGTAACTTTCTCCATGTTGCATTTCCATAACTATCTACACCTCCTACAGTATTTTTAGAATAAATAAAAACAATGTCGGATTTTCCATCTTTATTGGTGTCTGAAATAGAATAAAAATGACGATCAATCAACGACCATGTTACTGGTTGGTTGGGACTTCTATATTTAAGAAAATTAATCTTTAAAACACTTTGAAAACCATTTTCCGTACCCATGTAAAATCGCCAGTTATCATCTACCTGGTTATCTGTTACAGGAATTGTAAAATCAAGATTTCCATCTCCGTTAAAATCCCCATATAAGATAGGAGTTTCAGGATTTTTAACTTCAGATAGATTTCCTGTAAATTTTATCTTTTTCAAATATTTATCTGAGGCTGTTTTAATAAACTCAAAAGCGGTATATCCTGTATTTGAAACATTGATAATTTCAACTTTTCCATCTCCGTCAATATCTAAATATTTTTGATTGCCATAAATGCTTTCATTAATTCCAGTATCTATTGTATATGTTGATAATGGGTTATTTTGATTCTTTAAATCCACAATGAAGTTATCTATTTCATAAGTAGCACACCTAAGAATAGTACAAGGATCAGGGCGATTAGTCGTTCCGGAAGAATTAGGATCGCTACAGTTAGGATCAGGAATCCACTGGCAAAGTTCTTGCCTCAGTGTTAAAAATATATCTGAGATACCATCTCCGTTAAGATCACCTTCATTCAATGTAGGAAGTAACATTCTACAACCTGCAGGATGAGGATCAGTTGTACTTTGCGTACATTGTGATTCATCATATACTAATTTTTCAAATACTTTGACAAAATTATTATTTCTGAAGATATAACCTACAATTTTACCTTCTTCATATTGTACAATGCCATTTCCATTATAAATCTGGCCTTCTTCGTCTAATAAGGTACTGACAACCTTTGCTTCACTATTAAAAATTTTACCGGTCGAAACATCTGTATATGCATCGTTGAAAGCACCAAGTTTTACAATACCATTATTCATAACAAAGTCCAAGTAAGAGTCTCCATTAAGATCTCCGGTGAGCTTGACATTCTCAAAAGAATCACTGTTATAAGGCAAAACACCATAATAATCTCCTGTTGATGAGATTAAATTTGGATATGAAAATGTCACAGGATTAGCACTTGTATTTTCAGAATTGAATTCCGTAATTTTATTGACTAGCTGATAATTGGTGCCATTATTAAAATACTCTATTGCGTACCTTTTAAATGTACTTCCATTAGATTTTACAACAACATCATTTAACAACTTATCTTGGAGAATTGAAATACCATTTATAAAAGATGTTTCTTTTAAGTTTCTTGTTGTGTTTGTATTATAATTAAAAATAATACTGTTAAAGTTTGCTTTACTTAATAGATCATTCCCTCCCCATTCTATACTTGCTATAGAGGCAACGTTGCTGGATAATGTTTGGGTATAATTATAATTAATATGATTCCCTTGCGCATCTTTCCATTTTACAATATTGTATTCTATGGGTGTTCTGGCTGTACTATTTCCTGAAGCAATTGCTCCGTACCAAGCCTGAGAACCATCTTCAAAAGTCACTTCCCAATATTCAGGACCTTGCCAGGCTTCTCCCGTTACAGATCCGATGGATCTTATTTTGACATTCGAATATTTTTCCGTAACATATTCAGCTCCATTCTTACCGTATTCTCCGGATTTTAAAACCAGTCGTTGTCCATTGAAGCTATAATAATCAGAATAATCTAACTTGATTCCTCTCGTTTCGCCATTAGTCTCAACCGTTTTCCCAACTCTCGAAATGGTAGTGATTCCTGAAATATTCCAGCCATACCCTGCAATTCCATTACCTGAACCACTGATATAAACAAGATTAATTTGTGGAGCTACACTTTTTACCCCAGGTGGAAGAGCAATAGGTATAGTAAACTGAAGTTGCCCAGCTCCGTTCACTTCAATGTTTCCTTTAGTGTCATGAAAGCTCTGTCCTGATGGTGCTGTAGTACCAGAAGGATTACCCGCACCAGCTCCTGAATCCACAGGTCCTCCCCCCGGGTTCTCCGTACCAGGCCCAATTTTAGCAACAAAAGGATTGGATATATTTGATGTTGCGTGAAACCCTTGTGCAAGCACTACGGTTTGCGGATCCTGAACCGTTCGCGAGGTGCTTTCAGCTTGGTATAGTATAGTTTGTGAATACCCTAATATTGAGAGACAGGATATTATGAATGAATAGAAAATTTTCATATTCTTTTTCTTTGTGTTAATAAATTGTTAGATGACGAATCAGATAAATAGCTTATCGTTTTGTAACGTTTCGGCTAAACACTCTGCCGTCTTTTAATGTAAAACGTAGAATATAAACACCCCAGTCATACCCAGTCATATTAATCTTCAGCTGACGGTTTAGCCCCGGAATATTCTGTTGCTGAAATTTCCAGTGTACCGTACTGTGCTGATACAGTGAAACGGATTCTATAAGATCATCTGCTTCTTCAGTCCAGTCCATGGTAAGAACGTCATTAACGGGTACAGGATAGAGCCTTATCTGTTTCAAGAAGGTTTTTTCATCCATAGCAAGAGCTTCTTGCTGTTGCAAGGGAGCTACTGTTTTAGTTTCCTGTTTTGCTGTGTCAGTGGGAGCTGTTTTTCCTGCAACATTAGGGCCTCTGTATCTTTGGTTTCCGGCTTCGTCATATTTGAAATAGACTTCAGTTTGTGAAAAGCCTAAAAAGCCTATAAACAATGAGAATGTAGAAAGTAATTTTGTTTTCATTTGTGATTTTATTTTTTAGTGGAAAGAAGTTGTTGGACTTGTTTTTTTAGTTCTTTAATTTCTTCGGATTGAGATTTATTTTCTTTATCCTGCTCTATAGTATACAAAGTCAATTCCTCAATCTTTTGCAACAGTTTGATCTGGAATTCTCCCACATTTACTCCTTCTTTTTCCATAACTTTTGCAGAAGCAATTTCCGGCAAATGTTTTTTCTCTTTAATATGTTTTTCAACATCTTCAAGTTTAGGCAGGCTATAGTTTTCTTCAAATACAAAATCAGCAGTTGGTGAAAGAGTTACTTTTACTTCTTTTGCCTCAAACTTTCCATTTAATGCTGCATTACCTGTCTCTCCTGACAACACGAATGCCTTGCCCCATTCCCATGCGTTTGCACCTCCATAAGCTATATGAAGTGTTTTTCGGCCGTCATCTGGTGTGTGAAAAATCCATGAATTAGATCCCCCACTTATAATATCTTGAAATTGGGCATTTCCTACTACATCAAGCTTATATACCGGAGAATTAGTGCCTATTCCTATATCACCGGCTGCATTAATCCTCATTCTTTCAATATTATTTGTACCAAAAGTAATAGGGTGATCAAGAAATGTTTTCATTTTTAAAGTCCCTAAGCCATCTCTAGCATAAGAGATATCAAAAATATTAGTACCTAATTCATTGATAAGAAAACCTACTTTATTTGAAGGCGCAACTGCATAGTCAGAAATTTTTGAAGTTATAAAACCATTATCCACTTCTAATTTATATTCGGGAGTAAAAGTCCCAATTCCCACATTTCCAGAAAATATACTTTTTTTGTCTAAAGGATAAAAATTCACAACAGCATTATTATACTCCTTCCCAATATAATATGAATCTATTTTGTTAGCATCTCCTACAGCACCAAATCCTCCTAAATTTGTACTTCCCGTTGCATCCAAAAAATTATAACCTCTGGCCCAATAAGTATCATAAGCCCTTATTGCGATTCCAGAAGCAGGAATACCTTCATCCACTAATATTCTTCCTTGAACATCTAGTGCTGTTCTTGGGTTAGCTGTCCTTACGCCTACATTATTAGAAGTTGGATTAGTTGTCACGGCTACACCCGCATTAGGTGAATATAATTGTGCAAAAGAAAATGTTGAAATAAGTAAGGCCACAGCCAGTAATTTTTTCTTCATAGTGTTTTATTTTTTTTCAGAAAGAAGTTTTTCAATTTGTTTCTCTAGTTTTTCGACTTTTTCAGATTGTATGTTTAGAACCTTATTTTCTTCCTTAAGTAACCTAATTTGTTCTGATTGAGCTTTTATTTGCTTATTTTGCTCTATTGAGTATAGAGTAAGCTCTTCTATTTTTTGCAGCAGCTTAATTTGAAATTCACCCACATTTACGCCTTCCTTTTCCATTACTTTTGCTGAAGCAATTTCGGGAAGATGCCTCTTCTCTTTGATATGTTTTTCTACATCTTCAAGTTTAGGCAGGCTATAGTTTTCTTCAAATACAAAATCTGCTGTTGGTGTAAGAGTTACTTTTACTTCTTTGGCTTCAAATTTACCTTGCAGTGAGGCATTGCCGTTGGAATGTAAAGCCAAAGTCTGTTGCTTGATTCCTGTATTAGATACTAAATTAAAATTAATCTCATTATCTAACAATCGAATATATGAGCCTCCTTTTGAAGGGTTTATTCTTTCCATACTGCCCCCATTCAAAAAATTTTTTATATTATTCCCAATACCCACCCCGGAATAGGTTAATCCTGGTTCAGAAGCCCAAATCATTAAATCAGCAGGAGCATTACCATCATTATCTGCATGCAATAAGATTGTAGAAGTATAATGCTTCCCATAAATAGAAAGTTTCTCTTGAGGTGAACTTGTATTTATACCTATATTACCATCGTCCGCTAAGAATAAAGGCACATCACAAATTCCGCCAGCACAACGGTTGACTGCATCATATCTCATGAATCCCAACCCTTTTGCCCATGTATTTCCTTTCCATATACTCCATTCCTTTACCTGGCCGGATTGTGTATATGAATCATCAATAAACCTCAGGCCGGTCGGGATATAGGTCCCATTACCTCTAATGATAGGAATACTGCTGTTTGCATTAATATCAAGACTAGCTTCAGGAGCATTGGTTCCGATACCAATATAATTATTTGAAGAGGCTTGTATTGCACCAGCAGGAGTGTATAACTGTGCAAATGTGAAAGATGATGCCAATAAGGCCAGTGATAATAATTTAATTTTCATCTGTTTATAGTTGTTTATTTTTTGTTCAATTAAATAAATTAGGTAAGTTTCTCTGCATTACTAAATGTCCTTCATCAATATTTTCCCACGTATTTTGCAGTGGCATTACTAAAAGAATGACGGTTACGCATTGTGGATTCATTAGTCCATCCTTCTGAAAAGGATCGGTGTGACTTTTGTATTGTTGGCCTTAGAGATCAACAATTGCTTCTGTAAACCTGTTCAAAGGAGTAGCACTTGAGCTATCTGTATTCCGGTTCTGTGCAAATTGTGATGAAGCTGAAAAGCTCAGAATAATTAATAAAGATTGTTTCATAATTTTTTTTTCAGTAAAAGTGTTTTTAAAAATGGTTATGTAAAATGTCAGTAGGTGAGTAACTGAAGGCTGTGTTTTTTAAGTAATAAGGTTATGGTTTTTCAGCAAAAATAAAAAATATTTAAATCAAAAACTGACAATAATGATACAAATCATTAAAATGGGAATTATATGATGACAAATTAAAAAAAAGCATAATAATTTTAGTTAAAAACTTTTTTAAATCAAAAAATATTAAGCGGGGAAAATCAAAAAATACCGATTTTGAACTTGTAAATAGTTGTTTATCAGTATTAATTTATTTTTTAAAAATTTAATGCTCCTTAGAAAGAAATTGGATGCTAAAAATATAATAAATCACTCTATGGTCTTTCCTTTTTAGAAAAAAACTTTACCTTTGTCCATATGAACCTGTTAAGATGGATACTTGCATTCTATTTCATGGCATTATCACTGATGCCCTGCGAAGATGTGCACCGTCCTTCAGGGCCTTCAGAAATCAAACTGTCATTCAATATTCAGGAATCCCATTCAAAAGATAAAGGAGATATCTGTTCACCAATGTGTACATGCAGTTGCTGTCAAATGACGGTATCTTCTTTCAAAATGGATCCATTGTTTGAAATTCCGAGTCATGTTCAGGCTTACTTTTCAAAGAAAATTCTTTTCCAGAAAAACAATTTCGCTTACCAGATGTACGACCATATCTGGCAACCCCCTAAGATTTAATTTTTATTGATTATTAGAAAGTTAGGCTTTCTATCTATTGAACTTTGCAATACCATTGCAGAGGTCTCCGTGATATTTTTGCAACGGCATTATCGTCGTATGCAGTTATTACCAATAAAAAATTAAATACAGATCGTGTTAGATAAAATCATAAAATTCAGTATCAAAAACAAGGTGGTAGTGGGTATCATGACCCTGCTTCTCATTATCTGGGGAGTATGGAGTGCTACAAGGCTACCCATAGATGCGGTTCCTGATATTACCAATAATCAGGTGCAGATCATCACAGTATGTCCTACACTTGCAGGACAGGAAGTGGAGCAGCTTGTTACCTTTCCCATAGAGCAGAGTATTGCCAATGTTCCGGATATTCAGGAAACCAGAAGTATTTCAAGATTCGGGCTTTCCGTGATCACTGTGGTATTCAAAGAAAATGTAGACGTTTATTTTGCCAGACAGCTGATCAATGAACAGTTGAAGCTGGCTGTTGAAGAAATCCCCAAAGGAGTGGGAACGCCGGAACTTGCCCCTGTAAGTACAGGTCTTGGGGAAGTGTATCAGTATATTCTCCATCCGAAAAAAGGCAGCGAAAAAAAATATTCTGCCAAAGAGCTTCGCACCATGCAGGACTGGATTGTCAAAAGACAGCTGAACGGAACGCCGGGCGTTGCAGAAATCAACAGCTTCGGAGGAGAATTGAAACAATATGAAGTAGGGGTAAATCCTGACCGCCTTAAAGCAATGGGCGTAAGCATTTCCGATATCTTTACAGCCCTAGAAAAAAACAACCAGAATACCGGTGGGGCTTATATAGACAAAAAACCGAATGCCTATTTCATCCGTGGAATCGGTTTTGTAACCTCATTGGAGGACATTAAAAATATTTCCGTTAAAAATGAAACAGGAAGCGTTCCGATTTTTATAAAAGATGTTGCAGATGTGCGTCTTGGAAGTGCAGTACGTTACGGAGCATTGACCTACAACGGTAAAGTAGATGCGGTAGGCGGTGTTGTCATGATGTTGAAAGGAGCCAACAGTAACGAAGTGGTCAGCCGCATTAAAGCTAAAATTCCGACTATTCAGAAATCACTTCCCGATGATGTGGTGATAGAACCATTCTTAGACAGAACAGATCTTGTAGGAAGAGCCATCAATACCGTAGAAAAAAATCTTATTGAAGGTGCGCTGATCGTTATTTTCGTCCTGGTGGTTTTCCTTGGCAACCTGAGAGCAGGATTGATTGTAGCGTCTGCCATTCCATTATCCCTTCTTTTTGCTTTGGGAATGATGAATGTTTTTGGAGTCAGTGCTAATTTGATGAGCCTCGGGGCCATAGATTTCGGATTGATTGTGGATGGCGCCGTAATCATTGTTGAAGCCACTTTACATCACTTAGGTGTAAGAAAATCGGTACGGAATCTTACCCAAAATGAAATGGACGAGGAAGTTTTCTTTTCCGCATCAAAGATCAGAAGCAGTGCGGCTTTTGGAGAAATTATTATCCTTATCGTTTATATCCCGATCCTTACACTGGCCGGAGTAGAAGGGAAAATGTTTACCCCGATGGCTAAAACAGTAGGATTTGCCATTTTAGGAGCATTAATCCTTTCACTGACCTATATTCCGATGATGAGCGCCCTGTTCTTGTCCAAAAAGATTTCGCACAAAGAAACCTTTTCAGATAAGATGATGAACTTCCTGCAGAAGATCTATCAGCCGATTTTGCAGAAAGCTGTTAAAGTAAAATACATCATTGTTTCGGCCACAGTTTTCATTTTCGTCGTCAGTGCCTTTATTTTCAAAAATATGGGTGGCGAATTTATTCCGCAGCTGCAGGAAGGAGATTATGCATTCCACTGTATCCTGCCGCAGGGAAGTTCACTTAGCCAGAGTATCGAAACCTCCATGCAGGCTTCAAGACTTATCAAACAGTTTGATGAGGTGAAAATGGTTGTGGGAAAAACCGGTTCTGCTGAGGTTCCTACCGATCCTATGCCTCCCGAAGCCTCCGATCTGATTGTCGTTTTAAAACCACAAAAAGAATGGAAATCAAAAAAATCATACACAGAACTTGCTGATGAGATTAGTGAGAAATTAGAAACTATTCCCGGAGTGTTCTTTGAAAAGAACCAGCCGATTCAGATGCGTTTCAATGAGCTGATGACGGGGATCAGACAGGATGTTGCCGTTAAAATTTTCGGTGAAAACCTGGATTCGCTGTCTATTTATGCAGATAAAGTAGGAAAGATCATCCAGACCGTTGACGGTGCGACGACTCCGCAGATTGAAAGAATAAGCGGACTTCCCCAAATCAACGTAGAATACGACAGAACGAGAATGGCCAATTATGGTTTAAATATAGAAGACGTAAACAATGCTGTAAGTACAGCCTTTGCTGGAAAAGCAGCCGGACAGGTTTTTGAAAACGAAAGGCGTTTTGATCTCGTAGTCCGTCTCGACAGCCTTCACAGAACGAATATCGATGATGTGAATAATTTAATGATCTCTACCGGGACAGGAACACAGATTCCGCTTTCCCAGGTGGCCAATGTCAGCTATAAACTGGGTCCTGCACAGATCAGCCGTGAAGAAGGAAAAAGAAGAATTGTGATCGGATTCAATGTTAAAGACCGTGATGTACAAAGTGTGGTGAAAGATATTCAGGCGAAATTAGATAAACAGATCAAGTTACCTTCCGGATATTATTTTACCTATGGCGGACAGTTTGAAAATCTGCAGGAAGCCAGCAAGCGTCTGATGATTGCTGTTCCGGTTTCCCTGTTTCTGATTTTTATGCTGCTCTATTTTACCTTCCACTCGTTTAAGCAGGCTGCCTTAATCTTTACAGCCATTCCGATGAGTGCCATCGGAGGTGTATTTGCCCTTCTTTTAAGAGATATGCCGTTCAGTATCAGCGCCGGAATCGGGTTTATTGCTCTTTTCGGAGTCGCAGTTCTTAACGGAATTGTTTTGATTGGAACTTTTAACCAGCTGGAAAAAGAGGGTGAGACAGATGTATTGAAGAGAGTATATGAAGGAACAAAAACCAGACTAAGACCCGTTCTGATGACCGCAACGGTAGCTTCCTTAGGATTCCTGCCGATGGCAATTTCTACAGGAGCAGGAGCAGAGGTACAGAAACCATTGGCGACTGTAGTCATCGGAGGATTGGTTACCGCTACATTCCTTACCTTATTTGTTCTGCCGATGCTCTATATTATTTTTAATTCAAAGATTCCACGAAAGATGAATAGAATTAAGCCAGTTACAACAGTTATTGTTCTTGGATTTCTGATGTTCGGACAGACATTCAATGCGCAGACCAGACAGATTTCCGTAGATCAGGCAGTAGAAATGGCCGCCGAAAATAATTTGGTTTTAAAATCAAAGGATCTGAATATAAAATCTGCCGAAGCTTTGAAAGGAACGGTAAAAGAACTTCCCAAATTAAACTTTGAAGCTCAGTTGGGGCAGTATAACAGTCCGAAATTCGACCAGTCATTTGCCATTTCGCAGAGTATTCCTTTTCCTACGCTCTTCAAAGCAAGGAGAGAATTGATCACTGAAAATATAAAAACCAGACAGATCGATAAAGAAGTTTCGGCAAACGAACTTACAAAACAGGTAAGAACATATTATTATCAGATCGAATATCTTCAGTACAATAAATTCAAACTGAAAGATCTTGACAGTCTTTATCAGGATTTTATCAGGATCGCGACCGTAAGATTTAAAGCAGGAGATATCAAGAAGATTGAAATTAACACGGCAGAAACCCAAAAAGGAGAAATCAGTCTGTTGCTGAAACAGAATGAAGTGTATTTAAATAATGCCTATAAAAATCTAAAGACATTACTGAATACTTCCGAAAATTTCGAAGTTCCGTTTAAAAGTGATTACGAACCCCTGAAGACAGAAAATATTCTGGACAGTTCATCAGTAGCCAATAATCCTACGGTTAAAGCTTTTTATCATGAAATGGAAATTGCTGAAAAGAATAAAAATGTGGAAAAATCCCAGGGACTTCCTGAATTCAGTCTTGGTCTGACGAGCCAGTCACTGATAGGTTTACACACCAAAAACGGACAGGAGAAATTCTATAATGCCGGAGACCGTTTCAATTCGTTTTCTGTAGGCGTTGCCATTCCATTGACGTTTGGAGCAACAAAAGCTAGAATGCAGTCTCTGGAATACGAAAAATACGCCGCTGAAACCAATGCGAAGATGCAGCAGAAACAACTTTCGACACAGCTTGAAAATGCTTTCGGGCAGTATCAGCAGGATATACAGCAGTATGAATATTATGTAAATCAGGCCATTCCGAACGCTGAAAAAATTGTCAAGGCAGCTCAGTTAGGCTACAAAACAGGAGAAATCTCTTACGTAGAATATCTTTTTGCCCTGCAGACCGCCACCAACATTCAGTTGAAATATTTAGAATCCATTCAGCAGGTCAATCAATCTGTCGTTACCATTAATTCAATCATCAATAAATAACATGAAAATAAAGCACAATATCATATATCTGATCGTCACGGCACTTTTACTTATAAGCTGCGGAAAAAAAGAAACGCCGGCAGAAAACCCCGAAGTAAAGACTGAAAAAGCTGAAGGCGGTCATGAAGAAGCAATGCAGACTATCGCTTCATTAACGGAAGCACAGATCAAATCGGTCGGAATATCTTTAGGTCCCATAGAAATGAAGGAACTTACGTCCACTGTCAAAGCAAACGGACTTCTGAGAGTTCCCAATAATAATAAGGCCACCATCACCTCTCTGTACGGCGGAGTAATCAAAACTCTGAATGTACAGGTAGGAAGCATCGTAAGAAAAGGACAGGTGATTGCAACCATCGCCAATCCTGAATTTATCCAGTTACAGGAAGAATATCTGACGACGAACAGCATAATTACCTATGCAGAACAAGAATACAGAAGACAACGCGAGCTTTTTGACAATGATGCAGGTGCCAAGAAAAACCTGCAGAGTTCAGATGCCGAGCTTAAAACCCTGAGAACGAAAAAAGCTTCCCTTTTGAGACAGCTTCAGATGATGGGAATCAGTCCGGGAAAAGTAAATAATGGGAATATGAGATCCGGATTGGTCATTACCGCACCAATCAGCGGAACCGTCAGCAGTATTTCAGCGCAGATCGGAAGCTATGTAGATGTTTCATCACCTGTGGCAGAGATTATTGATAATAATTCTATCCACCTTGATCTGCAGGTTTTTGAAAAAGATCTTCCTAAAATGAGAGTAGGGCAGATCGTGCATTTCAAGCTGACCAATAATCCTGAAACAGAATATGATGCCATGGTTTACAGTGTAGGATCTTCTTTTGAAAACGAAAGCAAAACGGTCTCAGTACATGGCACAGTGACCGGAAATAAAGCTGGTCTCATTGACGGAATGAATATCACCGGAATTGTCAGCCTTGATAAAAATACAACACCTGCTGTTCCTAATGAAGCCATCGTAGAAGCTGACGGAAAATATTATGTCTTCATCCGTACCGATAAAAAACCAGAGGAACATGAAGAGGAAGAAGGTGGAGACGATCACAAAAATGAAAAAGGAGAAGCTGCCCAATATCAAAAAACCTTGAATTTTGAAAAAGTAGAAGTGATAAAAGGGACATCAGATATGGGTTATACAGCCATTACACCTGTAAAAGGAATTCCTTCTGATGCGAGAATTATAGTGAAAGGAGCTTTTTTCGTTAATGCTAAACTTTCCAATTCCGGCGGGCATGAGCATTAAAATAAGGAAATGCTCATTAATTTATAGGAACAGACCGGAAAAACTACCGATTTTTATGCCTAAATTAGAGGTGTTTACGGTACATTTTCAGAGTCAGAATATAAGAAACATTCTAATACATCTTCAGTTATGCTGCTAAACAAGAAAATATCCATCTGGTATTTCATCCGTGAAATAAAAAACCAGATCCTGTATATGGGAATATTTGCTGTGTCCATAGGATTATTAGACCTTCTCCCGTGGTTCCGGAAAATCTCACTTCCCCTTAATATTCCGGCTCTTTTGGGAACGGCTGTATCATTGCTGCTGGCGTTCCGGACTTCCCAATCCTACGAAAGATGGTGGGAAGCCAGAACAGTCTGGGGCGCGATAGTAAATGATTCAAGAACGCTGATGAGGTTGATCATCCAGTTTTTCCCGGCAGGAGAAGATAAGATCATCAAGGAATTTGCAGAAAGACAGATCATCTGGACTTATGCACTTGGTGAATCTCTGAGAAGACAGCCTTTTTCAGACCGGGTTCAGAATTATCTGGATGACCATCAGATTAAAGCGGCGAATATTCCGAATGCCCTTCTGGATGTACATTCCCAACGGCTCAGAAATATTGCTTCTTCAAAAGTTCTAACGGATTTTCAGCAGATGCAGCTGAATGACATTATCACCAGGCTCTGCGATAGTATGGGAAAATGTGAAAGGCTGAAGAATACAGTTTTTCCAAGGTCTTACAGTATTTTGCTGCATACCCTAATCTATGTTTTTGCAGCCATCCTTCCGTTTGGGCTGGATGATTCTCAGCTGGCTGTTGAAATATTAATAACCTTCCTTATTCCGGTCATGTTTCTTGCGATTGAGAAAACATCTATTATCATGCAGGATCCTTTTGAAAACGGACCTGTAGATACGCCTGTGACCGCATTGGCACAGACCATAGAAATTAATATTAAAGAAATGATAGGAGATCAGAATATTCCTGTTAAAAAAGATAATTCTTTGTATTACGAAATGTGATCCACTAAAATAATCGTACAAATGAAAAAAGATATAGAAACCAAACTCATCGATAAAAATACCAAGCCCACCAGCATGCGGATTCTGGTGTATGATTTTTTGAGTACCCAGGAAGCGGCACTCTCCCTTTCGGAAGTGGAAAATCATTTTGACAATGCAGACAGGACGACGATTTACCGGACACTGAAAACGTTCGAAGAAAAAGGAATTGTCCACAGCATACAGGAAAATACCACTACAAAATACAAATTATGTGATGACGGCTGCGATGAGAAAACCCACAAAGACTGGCATCTGCATTTTTACTGCAAAATATGTAAGCAGACGACCTGTAGGGAAGATATTTCCTTTCCGGAAAATGTTCAGACCAATTTCAGAATCGATGAAATAAGACTTTTTGCCAAAGGAATCTGCGAAAACTGCCTTGAAAGTTTGCAATAGTATTGCACTGAGTATAACCTTAATTTTACATTAAAATAGTATTTATGGAAGAATGTTGTAGCACAAAGCCTAAAAATAAAGAACCTCATACACACAATCATTCCGAAGGAGACGGACATGATCACTCCCATGATACAGGAGATAAAACACCTTTTCAGATGTTTCTTCCTGCCATCATCTCTTTCGTGCTGTTGCTGATAGGAATAGCATTAGACAATTATATAAAAACAGAATGGTTCACGGGCTGGATACGTTTAGTCTGGTATCTGGCAGCCTATGCTCCCGTAGGTCTTCCGGTTTTAAAGGAAGCCTATGAAAGCATCATCAAGGGAGATGTATTCTCTGAATTTTTCCTGATGGGAATCGCTACAGTAGGCGCATTTGTGATCGGGGAATATCCCGAAGGTGTTGCTGTAATGCTTTTCTATTCTGTAGGAGAAGTATTCCAGGGAATGGCCGTTTCAAGAGCCAAAGGAAACATCAAAGCATTGCTGGATCAGCGTCCTGATGAGGTAACGATCATTGAAGCCGGCCAGCCAAGAACCATTAAAGCCAAAGAAACCAAAATAGGAGATATCATCCAGCTGAAGCCTGGAGAAAAACTGGCTCTTGACGGTGAACTGATGACTGAATCCGCTTCATTCAACACCGCAGCGCTCACAGGTGAGAGTAAACCAGACACTAAAACAAAAGGGGAAGCCGTACTGGCCGGGATGATCAATATGAACAGCATTGCTCTCGTAAAAGTGAATACCGCTTACGAAGACAGTAAGCTGAGTAAAATTCTGGAACTGGTTCAAAACGCCACCGCACAGAAAGCTCCGACAGAATTATTCATCAGGAAATTTGCAAAAGTATACACCCCGATTGTCGTATTTCTTGCCATAGGAATCTGTCTTTTGCCTTATTTCTTTGTAAGTGATTACCGGTTCAGAGACTGGCTGTACAGAGCCCTGATCTTCCTGGTGATCTCATGTCCTTGTGCATTGGTGATTTCCATTCCGCTGGGGTATTTCGGAGGAATCGGAGCAGCGAGCAGAAACGGAATCTTATTTAAAGGAAGTAATTTCTTAGACAGTATCGCAGAGATCCAGAATGTGGTGATGGATAAAACCGGAACTATGACGGAAGGTGTATTCAAAGTACAGGAAGTAAGCATTCAGCCTGAATTCAATAAAGAAGAGATCCTAAAATTAGTCAATGCCCTGGAAAGCAAAAGTACACACCCTGTAGCTACAGCAATCCATAATTATGCAGGAGAGATTGATCATTCTCTTCCCCTGGAAAATGTGGAAGAAATTGCAGGACATGGCTTAAAAGTTTCAGTCAATGGAAAAGAATTGTTGGTAGGTAATTTTAAGTTGATGGATAAATTCAATATCAGCTACGATACCAATCACGCCAATATTGTCTACACGCTAATTGCCATAGCTTATGATAAAAAGTTTGCAGGCTACATCACCATTGCAGACAGTATAAAAAGCGATGCCAAAGAAACCGTCGAAAGTCTGCACAGAATGGGCGTAAAAGCCACCATGCTCAGTGGGGATAAAAATACCGTTGTACAATATGTGGCAGACCAACTGGGTATTGACAGTGCTTTTGGAGATCTCTTACCGGAAGACAAAGTCAATAAAGTAAAAGAAATCAAAGCCAAAAATCAAACTGTAGCCTTTGTTGGCGATGGCGTAAATGATGCTCCGGTAGTAGCACTTAGTGACGTAGGAATCGCTATGGGAGGCCTCGGAAGCGATGCCACGATTGAAACCGCAGATGTCGTTATCCAGGATGATAAACCGAGCAAAATCCCAATGGCGATCAATATCGGTAAGCAGACTAAAAAGATCGTTTGGCAGAATATTGTTTTAGCCTTTGCAGTAAAAGCTGTAGTCTTAGCGTTGGGGGCTGGAGGCCTTGCAACGATGTGGGAAGCCGTATTTGCAGATGTGGGAGTAGCGATGCTGGCTATTTTAAATGCGGTGAGGATTCAGAGGATGAAGTTTAATTAGGGAGTAGGGATAAGGGAGTAGATGGTAGGTTGCAGGTAGTAGGTAGCAGGTGCTAAATAAAAGGTTTTAGACTGTAAGATAATTAGCATCCAAATTTTATCGGAGATAAAATCCTAGCGCCTTAAAACAGTCTTTTTGTAATCTCTTTCGCGTCTTTGCGATTAAAAACAATGCATCATCCATTAAAAAAATATGAAACGCCAAACCTTATAGGTTTCCAAAACCTATAAGGTTTTTTATTACAGCAAAAAAATCTGCGAAATCCCATAATCCGCGGGAGGAAAACTATCACAACTACAAGAAACCTTATTTTCCCTAATCCCTAATCCCTAATCCCTAATCCCTAATCCCTAATCCCTAATCCCTAATCCCTAATCTAAAATTAATCAATGACATTCATCATAAATAATCCATAAACCCAATTTGAGTAGTATATTTGTACAACAGAACTGATCATTGAGACTTTTTATTTCCATATTCATCATTTTTACCATTGCATTACGCCCTGTTTTGCCATTGGTGAACTATGCCGTGAACTATGATTATATTGTAAAAAATCTCTGTGAGAACAGAAATATTCCTCAGTCTACGTGTAAAGGGAAGTGCTACGTCAGCAAAGAACTGGCGAAAACAGAAAAGCAGTCCAATAATTCCCAGGTCATCAAAATATCCGTCCTGGATGTTTTTGTTTCCCACGATACCCTTTCATTTTTAGGACAGAAAGAATCTGAGCCTGAAGATGAGGCTATACACTCAGATTATAGTATTGGTCATGCTTCGGAATACTTTTCCAGGATATTCCATCCTCCTTTAGCTTAATTTCAACTATTCTTTTAGTTTTTAATCAAAATATCCTCGGATTTTATTGCCTAATTATGTTTTTTTAAACAATCTGCAGTAGAAACGGGTGGTTAGCTTTGTATTAAAAATTAATTTACACATTCATCATACTATCAATTTCAATTTACCATTAAAATGAAATCAAAAATTATTTTGACTGCACTATTGTCAGTTTCATTATTCGCCTGTGGCCAGGAAACCCCTAAAGTAAAACATAAAAAGAGCACTGCCTCTTCAAAATCGACGGTTAAAAAAGTAAAATTTGCCAATGCGGAAGATCCTATCTGTCACATGAAAACAGAAGATGATATGAAAGATACAGCAGTCTATAAAAATAAAACGTACGGTTTTTGCAGTAGCCTATGTAAAGACGAGTTCAAAAAAAATCCTGAGAAATATGCCCAAAAATAATAAGACCAAAAACGGAGCAAAAAGAAAGGTAATCATTCCGATTGCGATTTTCGCTCTTCTGTTTCTGGGAATAGGTGTAGGAATGGGATATTTCAAGAAGAACCTGTATACCGTAATGAAGGTTCCCGATTTTGAACTCACCGACCAGAATAATAAAAAAATCACCAATAAAGACATGCTGGGAAAAGTATATCTGGTAGAGTTTTTCTTTAGCAGATGTCCTACGATTTGTCCTGTGATGAACCGGAATATGAGATTTATTGAAGATGAGGTAAACAGTCCTGAATTTGGGATTATTTCAATAAGTATAGATCCGGAAAATGATACACCTGCCGCATTGAAAGAACATGCTAAAAGTGTAGGCGCAAAATCTCCGGACTGGCATTTTCTTACCGGAAACAGAGATTATATCGGAAAACTGGCAGACCAGTTCAATATCTATGTGGGAGATAAGGAAGACGACAGCGAAAGCCTTAACCACAGCGGAATGATCGCTTTGGTGGATAAAGAAGGAAATATCCGTTGCAGATACAATAAAGACAATATGCCCATCCTGTATTATTCAGGATTGAATTATGAAGATCCTGAGGGAAAAACTCCAAAACTTAACGGAAAGTATCATCCAGACCGGGAAATATTGATAGAGGATATTAAGAAATTATTGAAATAGATTTGGGAAAGGAAGATGGAAGAATGAAGTTGGAAGTTAATGATGCGGATAATGATGAATGATGGTCTTAATGTAAATGATTAAAAGACCAATGAAATTGAGATCATGGAGTAGAGGAGTCTTAATGCAGAAGATAATGATTAATGGAACTCATGAATGCAGATGATTAAAAAGATAAGATGATGAAGTGTAGATGAAGTATAGTCGTCTTCAGACAGAAATGACTTCCCTTTTCCATCCTCCTGCTTTCCTTCTATAAGTATAAAAATATTGTTAAACCATAAAACAAAACGTTATGAAGATTTTGAAAATAGCAGCTTTAAGTGCCGTATTCGCCGCACAGTTTGCTTTTGCGCAGTTTAAGCAGACACCGCTTCCTTATGCATACAATGCACTGGAAGGTTCGGTAGACGCACAGACAATGGAAATTCACTATTCAAAGCATGCTGCAGGTTATGTTGCCAATCTGAATAAGGCAATTGCGGGAACACCTCAGGAGAAGCAAACCCTCTTCCAGATCCTTTCAGAAGTTTCCAAACTTACGCCGGCAGTAAGAAACAATGCAGGAGGACATTACAACCACGAGCTTTTCTGGACCGTTCTTACACCTGTAAAAGACACCAAGCCTTCTGAAAAGCTGGCTAAAGCGATCACGGAAACTTTCGGAAGCATGGATGCGTTCAAAGAAAAGATCAGCAAAGCAGGTGCAGACCGTTTCGGTTCAGGATGGGCATGGCTTTCTGTGGATAAAAACGGAAAATTATTTGTGTCTTCTACAGCGAATCAGGATAACCCTTTGATGGATGTAGTAGAAGAAAAAGGAACTCCGATTTTAGGAATTGACGTTTGGGAACATGCTTATTACCTGAAATACCAGAACAAAAGAGCAGATTATCTTACTGCCATCTGGAATGTGCTGAACTGGAAAGAGGTAAGCAGAAGATATGATGAAGCCCTAAGCAAGAAATAACAGATGAATTTAATTTGCAGCATATTCCTCACTCTTTATATGGCGTTCAGACCTCTGATCCCATTGGTGGAGTATGCTGTAAATTATGATTATATTTCCACCGTTCTCTGCATCAATAAAAGCAAGCCGGAGCTTCACTGTAACGGTAAATGCTACCTGAGCAAAGAACTCGCAAAAACGAATAATTCAGATTCTTCACCTTTAAACAAAACCAAAAATTCAGGACAGAAAATTCTTGATATCTGTACGCTTCCTGAAATTACAGGAATAAAAAAAGCAGAAAGTTTTCTTTCTCTGAACTTCAATTTTCTCTACGAAACAGCCTATTCTTTTCTGTTTCTCAAACACATATTCAAACCACCGGTTTTTTAAGTTCAATTTTAATCTTTATCAACCACAAAGAACCGAAGATTTTAAAAGCTTAAGCGTTCTTCTATGCAGTTTTTCCATACACTTTAAATAACTAAAGTGTCAAAAAATTTTTGTGCCTTTTGTGGTTAAAAAAAATGAATGTTCACCCATTCAAAAGCATTTCTATTTTAAAAATTCAACTTAAAAAATCAAAATGAAAATTTATAAATTTTTATCATTACTCTTTATTGCCTTTAATTTATTCACTTTATCATCATGCCGAAACAGCGATGATGACGATCCACAGGATACTTCAACCGGAAACCTTCAGATCAAATTTGAAAACGGATTCAATAACCTGGGGAATATCGTACTTAACCAAACTGTACAGACTTCAGCTGCCGGGCAGAAACATAATTTCTCCGCTGTAAAATATGTTATCAGCAACATCACACTGATTGACGAAGGCGGTAATGAATTCAAATACAATGAAAATAACCCTGATAAAGGTGCTTTCATCGTAGATCAGGCAGATGCCATTGCAGGAGTTGTTTACCTTGATCTGAACGGAATCCCGAAAAATAATTATAAGAAAGTAAAATTCGGACTTGGGATCAGTCAAAAGGCTTATCTGTTGGGGCAAAACGGGCAGGCAGAATTCTGGACGAAAGCCAAGCAGAAAGGGATGTCATGGTCATGGGCAGCCGGTTACGTCTTTGTAAAACTGGAAGGTAAATACGGAACTGCCTCCGCAGATACGGAATTCATGAATCACACCGGAAACATGGGAAATGTAACGGCTAATAATACGCCGGATCTTTACCGGGAAATTACGTTGAATCTTCCGACAACCGCCAGAGTAACGGCTCAGGTAAGACCTTCCATTCACATCCTTGCAGATTTAAATCAGTTTCTGAGTGGAAGTAAAACACTTTCCCTAAATACAGAAAACAATATGATGATGGGTTCAAGCCAGCACTTGGTGGATGTTACCAATAACCTTGCTGCAATGTTTAAAGTAGATCATGTTCATAATGATTAGGATTTTATTAAAAACAATGCTGCTGGTCATTACTTTTCTGAGCTGTTGGTCCTGTTCAGATGAGGTAATGCAGCCGCTGGAAAAAGATGAGGCCTATTCATTGCAGTTTCCGTCGTACTTTCCGGAGATGACGTTCGATGCATCCGGTAATCCGGTGACGAAAAATGGAGTAGAGCTGGGAAGAAAATTATTTTACGAGGGCAGGCTTTCCAGAAACAACACCATATCATGTGGTTTCTGTCATATTCAGGAAAATGCTTTCACGCATCACGGCCACACTGTGAGTCATGGAGTGGACGACAGAATTGGAATCCGTAATGCACCACCCATTCAAAACATGGCCTTCCTGAAAAGGTATATGTGGGATGGAGTGATCCATAATCTGAATGAGCAGCCGATCATTCCGATCACGGATGCCAATGAAATGGACAGTTCCATGCCCGAAGTGATTTCTAAATTAAAGGATGATCAGAAGTATAAAAAACTCTTCATGGCGGCATATGGTGACGAAAATATAACCGGTGAACGAGTATTGAAGGCTTTGTCACAGTTTATGGTCAGCATGATTTCTGCAGATTCGAAATATGACAGGGTGAAACAGGGAAAAGAAAATTTCACCTCTGAGGAATCTCAGGGATTGGCTCTTTTTAGCCAAAAATGTGCTTCGTGCCACAGCGGAGAATTATTTACCGACGAGAGTTTCAGGAATACGGGAATGTATTACAATGCCCAGTTCAAAGATGCGGGCCGTCATCGTGTAACCCTTGATCAGAAAGACTGGATGAAATTCCGTGTACCGAGTCTTAGAAATGTAGAATATACCGCACCTTATATGCATGACGGAAGGTTTTACACGCTGGCCGCAGTTCTTAATTTCTATTCAGATAATGTGGAAGACAATCCCAATCTGGATCCGCAGCTGAAACAGAACGGGCATATCGGAATTGCGATGAATACACAGGAAAAGCAGTTTGTCATCGCCTTTTTGAAAACCTTATCTGATCAAAACTTTATTTCTAATCCAAAATTTGCAGAATGAGCATGAAAAAAATAATTTTTATACTGAGCCTGACATTATCATGGGGCTGTCAGGCTAAAACCATCAACGACAGTCTGTATATCGCAGATCCTATAAATAATATTATATTGGATGACTGTGATGCTTGCGGCTGTGCGGCAGGAAATGGTTCTTCCGGTTTTGAGTCTTTGCTGAACCCGCAGTTTATCGGGATCAAATATTTTGCCCAGCATTATAAAGCCAAAGAAAACCTTTTTGTAAAAGATCTTACACAGGATCAGTATTTCAATACCCTGCAGGTTTGGGGAAAAATTCCATTGACAGAAAAGCTGAGTGTATACGCCAGCCTGCCATTTCATTTTCATGAGAAGAGAACAATGCAGGGCGATATCAACATTAATGGAATCGGAGATCTGAACCTGATGGGAATTTACCGGATCCTCAGTTCCAAAGATCATTTCCATCAGCTCAACGGTGGTTTGGGGGTGAAAATTCCTTTGGGAAAATTTGATGAAAAAGGAGCTTCAGGAGTCAATCCAAGTTTTCAACTGGGAACGGGAAGCTGGGATTATCAGGCTGCTTTGAACTATAAGTTTCAAAAGAATAAACTGGCTGTACTGATCAACACAGATTACACCGTAAAAACCGAAAACAAAAAGAATTACCGTTTTGGAAACCAGTGGAATTATGCCGCAACAGGTTTTTATCAGCTTGCAGGAAATGAAAAGACCATTTTCTCTGCCAAAGGCGGACTTCAGGGCGAAGTCTATGATAAAAACAAACAGTTTGACGAGGTATTGCCCAAAACAGCCGGAAGCGCTTTATATGGAAAAGTCGGTTTTGAGGCTTCTTATAAAAAGTTCAGCCTGGGTGGAGAAGTCATGCTGCCTGCTTATTCCAATCTGGCAAGCGGGGACATTGAAGCAAAATCCAGGTTCAGTGTTTTTATCAATTTTGGAATTTAATATAATGGCCAAAGCCACCAGGTACAGATTGTTCAATCTTTAGTCTCGTAAAAATTTCAAACTTTAATCTAAAAAACAGGTGGCTGAGATTCCCGAGCCACCTGTTTTTAATACATCTTCTTAATATTTTCTTTTTTTCATAGTGTTGAGAATTAATTTATTATGCCGTTATTGCATATATTAAGTTATTTTCTATCTTTGCCGCAATCTGGTGCGCTGTAAAAAGCACTTAAAAGGGAACCTGGTGAAAATCCAGGACAGACCCGCTGCTGTAAGCTCCACATCAAAGTTTTTGAAGAGTATATCCACTGTTTTTTAATGGGAAGGATTTCAAAAACGGAGTAAGTCAGAAGACCTGCCAGAAGATAAACGTTTGATGCTTTCGTGGAATAAAGCTTAGGACAACAAGGATTCTGTGCAGTAACAGCTGCGCTTTATCTTTGCTATCTTATATCCATTAGCGTCAGCATTATTCTCAATGAGCTAATGGTCAGAAAATGTACTGCTTCACAGTTTAAAAAAGTTGTTATCACATTATTTGTGATGGCATCTCAACTTATATTCTCTCAATCCGGAGACACCATCAGGGAGAAAACCATTCTTCCTATCCAGCTTTACAAAAAAGATTTTAAAGAAATTCTTCCTGCACAGGTACTTTCCGGAGAACAGCTTGAAAGACTGAACAGTCAGTCGGTGGCCGATGCCTTACGGTATTTTTCGGGAGTTCAGATCAAAGACTATGGTGGGATGGGCGGCCTGAAAACTGTTAATATCCGGAGTATGGGAAGCCAGCATGTGGGTGTTTTCTATGATGGTATCCAGCTGGGAAATGTTCAGAACGGAATCGTGGATCTTGGAAAGTTTTCACTGGATGATCTTGAAGCGATTTCTTTGTATAACGGTCAGAAAAGTGAAATTTTTCAGCCGGCAAAGGATTTCGGATCTTCCGGATCTATTTATCTTCAGCCTAAAATACCAGTTTTTAAAGGGAATCAGAAGACCAACTTAACGGTGAAGCTGAAATTAGGCTCCATCAGTTTATTTAATCCTTCCTTCCGTGTGGAACAGAAGCTTTCAGAGAGAATTTCGGCAAGTTTCAGCTCGGAATTTGTACAAAGCGATGGGTTGTATAAGTATAAATACGAAAAGAAAAATTCTGATGGATCTGTTGCCAATGATACCATTGCAAGAAGATATGATTCCTACATCCGGGCGAAACGTTTTGAAGGCGCCTTAAACGGAACCATTAATGATGGAAGCTGGAGCGTACGCGGCTACGGCTATATTTCCGATCGTGGAGTTCCCACAGCCATTGTTAATAATAATTTCACCCCTAAAGGTCAGCAGATGCTGGATGAAAACTATTTTGTTCAGGCCAGTTTCCGTAAAAAGCTGTTCCCAAAATTTGAAACTCAGTTCAAGGCTAAATTTGCCTATGATTACACCCGTTTTTTAGATACGGTGAATGTGGCAACAACCGTTCTGCCCATAGATAATTCTTATGTTCAGAGGGAACTGTATTTTTCCAACTCCAATATCTATTCTATTAATCAAAACTGGGATGTAAGTGCGAGCTTTGATTTTCAGTATAATAATCTCAATGCCAGTCTGAGAGATTTTTCATACCCTACACGATATACTTCACTCGTTGCTTTTGCTACAACCTATCAATGGAACCGGTTTAAATTTTTGGGAAGTATTCTCGGAACTTTCGTTCATGAAAACGTGAAAATGAATGCAAAATCTCCCGATAAAACCGAATGGGCCCCTTCCGCTTTCCTGAGCTATCAGCTTTTAAAATCCAAAGAGCTTACCGTAAGGGCCTTCTACAAAAGAGTCTTCAGGATGCCTACTTTCAATGATCTGTATTACACCATGATCGGAAATGTCATGCTGAAACCTGAATACACAAATCAGTACGATGTAGGTTTTACCTACGAGAAGCTCTTTGACCATCAATTTTTTAAAGGTATTTATGTGAAAGTGGATGGCTATTATAATGAAGTTGAGAACAAGATTATCGCTGTTCCTACCACCAATCTTTTCAGATGGATGATGGTGAATTTAGGTGAAGTGAAAATCATCGGAGCAGACGTGAATGTGCAGGCTGAATTTGACATTAATAAATTGAAACTGAAACCTTTGGTAAGCTATACCTATCAGCGTGCCGGGGACTATACTGATAAAAGTGACGATTATTACGGTGACCAGATCTCCTATGTGCCGTGGCATGCATTGACCTTTACCCTAATGGCAGACTATAAAGACTGGAGTTTCAATTACAGTTTTATGTACACCGGAGAACGCTATGATGCCCAGCTGAATAATATCAAAGCCAATTATCTCCAACCATGGTACACGCATGATTTATCCGTTCAGAAAAAATTCAACTGGCATTCTCACCAGATTAAAGCCGGTTTTGAGGTCAACAATGTCCTTAATCAATACTATGACGTGGTCAGGAATTATCCGATGCCCGGAAGAAATTTTAAACTTATTGTAAGCTTTACATTATGAAAAAACTAAACTTTTGCCTGCTGGCTTTTACTCTTTTCTTTCTGTTCTCATGTAGGACGGATGACAATATAGTTCCTTCGGAAACCAAAGAGGTAAGCAACGGAGAAAATCTGCCTATTAAAGGATTTTATCTGCTGAACGAGGGAAATATGGGAAGCAACAAATGTACGCTCGATTATTTCGATTATGCGACAGGAACGTACCGTAAGAATATTTATGGAGAAACCAATCCTTCCGTGGTAAAAGAATTGGGTGATGTGGGAAATCATATCATGATCTACGGAAGCAAAATGTATGTGGTGGTAAATGTTTCCAATAAAATTGAAGTGCTGGAAGCAAAAACGGCCAAACGAATCAAAACCATACAGCTGCAGAACTGCCGTTATCTGGCTTTTAAAGGTAATAAAGTTTATGCCAGCAGTTACGCAGGTCCCGTTGAATTGAATCCAAATTCTCCTCCGGGAAAAGTAGTGGAAATTGATACGACATCCCTGAACATCGAAAGACAGGTAGTAGTCGGGTATCAGCCTGAAGAAATAGAAGTGATGGGAGATCAGCTTTTTGTAGCTAATTCCGGAGGTTACAGATTTCCGAATTATGATAAAACCGTTTCTGTCATCAACCTCAATACATTCACGGAAACAAAAAAAATAGATATAGCCATTAATCTTCACCGTATTAAAAAGGACAACTACGGAGATCTGTACGTGAGTTCCAGAGGGGATTATTACAATATTCCATC
Source organism: Chryseobacterium lathyri (assembly GCF_019970085.1). NCBI lineage: Bacteria > Pseudomonadati > Bacteroidota > Flavobacteriia > Flavobacteriales > Weeksellaceae > Chryseobacterium > Chryseobacterium lathyri. The sequence continues at coordinate 904,912 of NZ_JAHXYG010000001.1, forward strand.
CAGTCTTTTCCTTGTGGATGCCGCTACAGGAACCGTGAAAAAAGATTTTCATGTTGCTGTCAGCGGAATGACGATCGTGAATGACAAGCTGTATTATTATGGGAATGAATTTAATTACAATACCCATACATACGTCAAAACCTTTGGAATCATCGATGTAAAGACAGAGCAGGTGATTTCCAACAAAATTATTGACCAGCAATACGTGGATGAGATCAAAGCACCTTACGGAATTGCTGTAAATCCTTATACAGAAGACATCTATTTAACGGATGCGAAAAACTATGTCACTACCGGCTATGTATACTGTTTTGACAAGACCGGAAAATTCAAGTGGAAAACAGAAGGCGGGAATATCCCTGCTCACTTTGCTTTTTTATATAAATAATCAGATCAGAAAAAATGGAAAGAAAAACAAAACATATTTTAAAAACGATACTGCTCTCTTCAGTCCTGCTGGGAGCTGCAGCCTGTAAAAGCGACAGCGAAGAAGTGGTAGAGGAAGTAACTTTTCCTGCTGAAGTACTTAAAGAATCTTATACGATCGACAGGCTTAAACTTTTGATGATAGACCCTAAAATTGAAGGTAAACTGACCTGGAGCATTAACGATTCTGTGATTTCCGATCATCTGCAACTGGATTTTGTCAGTTCCACTGTACAAAATTATCCTTTGACCCTGAAAGTAGAGGTAAAAGGAGCAGCGAAGATCTATAAGTCCACGATCATTGTGAATAAGGAGCTGACCCCTTACAGTAAATATATATCAAATGTTTTCGATTTCCGTCCGGCCACGGGCCAGTTCATCAATGAGATCCCTGAATATGTAAACGGAAACACAGAGGCTGATATGATCAAAAGGGCCAAAGAATCCTTAGTAGGCGAAAATGCTACCATGATTACGCTGGGAGGTTTCGGCGGCTATGTTGCTTTTGGCTTCGATCATACCATTCCTAATCTTGAAGGAAGAGATTTTAAGATTCTGGGAAATGCTTTTTGGGGAAACAGTGCCAATGCTACCCGGTCAGGATCATGTGAGCCCGGAATTATCATGGTGGGCTACGACAAGAATAAAAACGGCAAACCGGATGAAGATGAATGGTATGAAATTGCGGGCAGCGAATATTTTAAAAATTCAACGACAAAAAACTATACTATAACTTACTTCAAGCCCAATGAGAACAAGCCCCCCGTTCCCGGAAGTGAGTTTTGGCAGACTGATGTGGAGTACATCAAATGGCAGGATAATTTTGGGAATTCAGGATTTAAAACTAAAAATACCTTCCATACACAAAGCTATTATCCTTTGTGGCTTTCCGGTGCTTCTTACAGCCTTACGGGAACCAGATTGAAGGATAATTTTTACGACCAGAGCGGGACGGGGGCTTATTGGGTAGGAACATCTTACGATTACGGCTATGCAGACAATGCGCCGAACAATGATGAGGCTTCCAACATCGACATTTCCTGGGCTGTAGATAAAAGCGGGAATTATGTAAAGCTTCCCGGCATTGATTTTATCAAGGTATATACGGGAATCAATCAGGAAGCAGGATGGCTTGGGGAAGTTTCTACAGAAGTGGCAGGAGCTTACGATCTGCATCTTAAATAAAATAAATTTTAATATATAATTCGAAAAAATGAAAAAGTTTTACCTTTTGACCATGCTGTTCTTTTTTGCGTTCTTTACGAATGCACAGGTGGCAGTACAGGGAGTACCCAGAAATGATATTCAGGGTATCGGCAGCAACCAGCTGAATACAACAGTAACCACCAATATCAACTTCTCCGATATTCAGTATTGGGTAGGTAGCGGTACTAATGAAGCGGCTTTTGTGGTTCAGTGGAACGACAGCAAGAATCCTGATGCCTTGGTATGGGGCTTCCGATGGAACGGAAATGCTACCGGAGAAGATATGCTGAAGGCAATTGCAAAGGCAGATCACAGATTTTTTACATTGTTTTATCCGGGAACCCAGTTCGGAACAGCCATCGGAGGAATGGGGTTTGACCTAAACGGTCAGAATACCAACGCACTTTATAAAAACGGGAATACAACCTATCCTCTTTACCCTGTAAATGGCATTGTAAATACAGGTGCATATGATTTCGATGATTTTACGGCTGCTGATGCCGGGGATCATTGGGGATCAGGATGGTACAACAGCTACTGGTCTTATTGGGTAAAAGATCCTACGGATGCTGATTTTGGATATTCAGGAGTAGGGGCTTCTTCCCGTGTACTTCAGAATGGTTCATGGGATGTATGGAATTTTAGCCCAGGGTTGGCTTCTTTTCCTATTTCTTCAACGCTGACACCCGTATCTGTTTATGCTGCTTCTGCTTCTTCTGTTTCTACCAATTTTACTGACGGTTACTTTATGGTCAATGAAGAATGGTTCGGGCATACCAACGGTTCTGTAAATTTCATCGGCAATAATGGGCAGGTTAATTACCGTGTGTACAGCAATGCCAATAACAATCAGGCCTTTGGTGCTACAACGCAATACGGAACAATCTACGGAGATAAATTCTATTTTATTTCGAAGCAGGCTGCAGATGGCGGAGATACTCAGTATACTCCGGGAGGAAGGCTGGTAGTAGCGAATGCACAAACGATGCAGAAAATTGCAGGATTTAATAATATTGGCGGCGGCGACGGAAGATCCTTTGTAGGAGTTAATGAAAACAAAGGATACATCGGAGCTTCGAATGGTATTTTTGTATTTGATATTGCGAATATGCAGGTTGGAAGCCTGATAACCGGAACAGGCGGAGGCGGTCAGTATGCCGGCCAGATCGGAAATATGATCCGTTCTTCAAAATATGTATTTGCCGTGAAGCAGTCTGCAGGAATTTTAGTCATTGACCCGGCGACAGATACGCTGGTGAGTACGATTCCGGGAGCTTTTCATTCTATTGTTCAGGCTAAAGACGGAAGTATCTGGGCTATTCAGGATCAGAAAGTGGTGAATATTCATCCTACGACTTTTGCAACCACTTCTTACAATATTCCTACGACCAAATATTTAGGTTCATGGGGAGCGTGGAATGCAGGAAGCTTTTCAGCGAGCAGCAAACAGAATGTTTTATACTGGATCAACTCAGTTAACAGTTTTGTTTCAGGAACACAGATCGTAAAATTTGATGTAACGACAAAAGCATTTAACGAAAGTTTTGCGACCATTCCGGGACAGACAGGTACTTACAAACAGATTCCTTACGGGGCAGGACTCCGTGTGAACCCAACCACTGATGAGCTGATTCTGAATACTACTGAAAGCGGTTTTGGAGCACACTATCAGAAAAACTGGATCCATACTATTGGCGTTAACGGAACCATTACCAATACAAAAACACTTAATGATTACTATTGGTTCCCTGCTATGGCAGTATTCCCGGATAATACGCTTCCTATGGTGAGCAGTACATTTCCATCTCAGGTTAATGTGAATAATGCTTCTGTAATAGACCTGAAAACAATAGTTTCTGACGAAGACAATCTTTCATCTGCTATTGTAAAATCAATTAAGTCAAACTCAAATCCGGCTGCAGTTTCTGCAGTGATCAATGCGAATGACGAACTGGTTCTAACTCCGGTTGCTTCAGGAACGGCTGATATTAAGATCAGTTTTAATTCAAATGGAAGGGTAGTAGAGAAACTGCTTACTGTCAACAGTACAACTTCTACTTTGGCCACGGCAGAAGTGAAGAAAATTGAATTCAGTATTTACCCGAATCCGGTGACAGATATTTTAACTCTTAAAACTCAGGAAAAGATCCTGAATGTTACCATTTACGATGCCTCTGGTAAAATAATAAATGCACCGCTGAACAACGGCCAGATCAATGTAAGTATGCTTCCGAACGGAGTATATATTCTAAAAGCTGTAACTGATAAAGCAGCATATCAGCAGAAGCTGATCAAGAAATAACCATCACAGTCTATATATTTCAATGAACCGGCGGCCCATTTGGGCCGCCGGTTTTTTTACTTTAAAGCAGGTAGTAAAAAGAGATTTCGGCAGGCTGAAAGCCTGCCGAAATCTTTAATATGTATTATTATTTAATTATTGATTCTGATCTTACGGGAATAAGTTTTTTTGTCTTGCGTTTCTATCGTAAGTATATAAATTCCTTCAGGCTGTGGAGAAGACAGTTCAAAAGTTTTGGAAGTAAGGGTAGAGCGGTGTACCTCTTTGCCGGAAGTATTTCTCAGGGTAACTTCAGACCCTTCCAATGGAACAGTACCACTCAGAGTAATCTGTCCGGCCTTGCTGTAAGCCATAATGGTGGCAAGAGGATCCTGGTAAGCATAATACACCCTGAATCCGCCACCCAAGCTTAGTACACCGCCACTCAGTCTTATTTTAACTGCGTTATAGGAGCTGACGGGAACAAATTCAATAGTTGCTCTGGAAGGATTGTCGGAAAGCTTCAGTAAGTTTCCGGTTATCATTTGACTGTCATCGTTGGCTGTCGTTCCGCTCATCGTTTCTATGTATATGCCGCTTAGGAGCTGAACAGTGAGAGGAATGTCATTGGTACCGATACCAATGACTAATTTAGTATTGATTCTCACTTCAGGGAATCTCAGGGTCTGTTCAACACCACCTAATAAAACGGTGCCCATAACCATAGTAGAATAGTTGTCTTCGTTATCGCCCACGGCATTCAATGGATTTTGCACGGCACATCCCAGGCATACTCCATAGACATTGGAGAGTTGATCATGGGCATAGATTCTGTTTTGCGCCTGTGTATTGCCCGATTGGAATAAAAAAGCTAAAAATAACGCGGCCTGAAAAAGACGGCCCTTTGAAGGTAAAATGGATTTCATGCTATAGAGATTTTTGGTTAATGCTTTATCCAAATTTAAGCATAAAAGTGAAGGTGGGCAATATTATTTCTATTTAATGTGAATTATATAATATTAATAATTAAACAGAGACTTATCAGATTTATCTATGAGTTCACCCACCTTATTTCCAAAGGAATTATTTTTTTCGACCTTTAATATTAGGTAAAAAAGCAGTTATTATACCCATAAGAGGTAAGAAAGCACAGATTTTAAATACATATTCAATGCTCGTATCATCTGCCAAGGCCCCCAGAACAGCAGAACCAATTCCACCCATCCCAAACATAAAACCAAAAAACAATCCGGCCACCAATCCAATTTTATTGGGCAAAAGGTCTGTAGCATATACCAGAATTGCAGAAAAAGCCGAAGCAATAATTAACCCGATTAAAACCGCAAATACCACAGTCCATACTAAGGGAAGATATGGAAGACAAAGAGTAAAAGGTGCTGCTCCAAGTATAGAGACCCATATGATTTTCTTTCTTCCGTATTTATCACCCAGCCTTCCTCCTAAAATAGTTCCAATAGCAACCGCTGCAAGAAACATGAATAAATATAATTGGGAATCCTTTACAGAAATGTGAAACTTATCAATGAGAAAAAACGTAAAATAATTAGTCATGGATGCCAAATAAATGTACTTAGAAAATACCAGTGCCAGCAGAACGGTAATAGAAAATATAACCTTTTTGCGGGACAGTTCTACAGTTATGATATTACTGGAATGCTGCGCTGTTTTTTTAAGAGATAATCTTTCCGCATACCAGTTCCCAATTCTCCATAGCACTATAATTCCTATAAAAGCAGCGATAGCAAAAAGGCTTACATAGCCCTGCCCCAGAGGAAGCACAACTAAAGCGACCAATAGAGGACCAATAGCACTCCCTGAATTTCCACCTACCTGAAAAATGGACTGGGCAAGTCCTTTTTGTCCGCCGGATGCCAATTGGGCAACTCGGGATGCCTCTGGATGAAAAATGGAAGATCCCATCCCGATTAATGCCACTGAAATCAGAATCATATAATATTGATGGGCTGCTGCTAAAAGTAACAATCCTGCCATTGATAATCCCATTCCTACTGCTAAAGATCTTGGATTCGGCTTTTTATCCGTATAAATTCCAACGAAAGGCTGTAAAATAGATGCAGTAAGCTGAAACACCAATGTAATGATACCAATCTGAGAAAAAGACAGACTGAATTCCCCTTTTAGAATAGGATATAATGAAGGGATTGTAGACTGTATCAGATCATTTAAAAAATGAGAAAAACTGATCATAAATAAGATCGGGTAAACAATTTTGCTGGTGTCAATTGCCTGTGTCTGTAGATTTTTCATGAATTGTAATTTTATTCATCATATCATCTGATGAATTTTGTTAAAATTTATTTTAATACACTCTGTCAACGATCAGTTGTGCAATACGCGCTGCATTTTCAGAATCTTTATTTTCAATAGACTTATAAAGATCCGTATGTATTTTTTGTGAGATTTTAAAAGATTCTGTGTTATTTTTATGACTGGTTTCAAAAGTTCTGAGGATATGCTTACTTGCAATTCTGTAAATTTCTTTCAAAAGAGTATTGCCACAGGCTTCAGCAATAGAGATATGAAAATTAATATCAGCTTGGTAGCATTCTAGCGCCTGGTTTTTCTTCGCAAACTGATCTCTGAGATCCAGATACATTTTAATCGTCTCTAGCTCCTTTTCACTTCGGCTGGTAGCTGCTTTTGCCGCTATCTTTGAATCTAAAAGAGAGCGTACCTCATACACTTCGTTGAATTCAGCATTGTTGATCTGATCCTCCAGTGATTCCTGGATGTTCTTCGAAGTAACAAATGTACCCACACCCTGCTGTACACTCAGGACTCCTTTTATTGATAAAATTTTTATTGCTTCACGGATACTGGAGCGGCCTACACCATAGATCTTCATCAGTTCCGGTTCAATCGGAAGTTTATCGCCTACCGCATATTCTTCATTGGTAATCCCCTGAATTAATCTGTCTGCGACTTCCTGCGCTAATGTTCTTCTTTGAATTTGCATAAATACATCTTATCATCTGATGATTGCAAAGATAGATAAAAAATAAAGATTTACACTATTTTAAATGTGAAAATCTCGTGATAATAGATGCAGTGGAATATTTTAAAGGATAAAATAAAAAGAGAGATTCTAAGAATAGAATCTCTCTTTAAGTAGCCCGTAGGGGAATCGAACCCCTCTTACCAGAATGAAAATCTGAGGTCCTAACCGATAGACGAACGGGCCATCTATCTAACACTAAATAATTAGCGGGTTAGATTTTTGTTTTTATAAGTTTCAACTCTTATTAACCACCCGGTTAGCAGTGATTAAATTTTGTAGCCCGTAGGGGAATCGAACCCCTCTTACCAGAATGAAAATCTGAGGTCCTAACCGATAGACGAACGGGCCTACTATACTTTTACGCTAATTTATTAACGTGCTTTGTTAATTTGCTTTTCAAGTTAGCAGCTTTGTTCTTGTGGATAATATTTCTCTTAGCTAATTTATCCAATAAAGCGATAACTTTTGGCAGTTGCTCTGTAGCAGCAGCTTTGTTCTCTTCATTTCTTAAGACTTTAAGAGCAGTTCTAGCAGTCTTGTGATAATATCTGTTACGAACTTTTCTAACTTCGTTTTGTCTGATTCTTTTTAATGCTGATTTATGATTTGCCATATCGTTCAAATGTGAGTGCAAAACTATAAACTTTTTTTTAATCTGCCAAATTATTTTTTAAAATTTTTCAATTTTCTTCGGACAGGTATTTTCTGAGTTTATCTATTGCTTGTTCTATTTTTAAATTCTCTTGTTCTCGTTCTATTTTCTTGATCGTGCTGCTTAGCATGATCATCGCATTGTTCCATTCTCCAGTGGTATTGGTAAAGGAAAGTCCGTCAATTGTTACTTCAAAGGCAACCCTTTCTCCCGTCCTGTAAAGTCTGAAACTTATCTTATCATCCCTGCCTGTAATCCCCTCTTCATTGATTTGTAAATCATAACTTTTTGGGTTAGAGTGGATTTTCTTAAAAAGAAGTTTTGCTTCCTGTATTTTTAAATCCGGCATGATATCAAATTTGGTAGCCTATAGGGGAATCGAACCCCTGTTGCAAGAATGAAAATCTTGAGTCCTAACCACTAGACGAATAGGCCAAATTTTGAGGTTGCAAAAGTAATGATTAACTTTTTAACTTCAAAATTATTTTTTACGTTATTTAAAAACTTTTTGGATAATAGTATTCTTGATTCCCTTGGATTCAAGGTCTTTTTGAAGCTTTACAGCATCTTCTAAAGTATATACTTTACCATACGTGTAATAAAACACTCCATTGTCTTTATTTCTCTCCACATCTTTCAATGTCTGAAGAATAAACGAATTGCCATTCAATTTGTCGCCTGTATAGACCTCTATGGTATAATACCCCGTCAGCAGTTTTTGATTAGGCATAAATCCTACGGCATAAGCATTTCTGAACCCTGCATCCTTAGCTGTTTTAAGGTTGATATCTCTGATTGAAGCCATATTGGTAACTCCGTAGTAATATTTGTACTGTCCGTTGTCTTTAATAGGGAGAATATAGTTTAAGCCCTTTAATGCCGGATCTCCGTCGTTGTATTTAACAGGGGAGCTCAGCAGTAAAATCCTGAAATCATTTTTTAAAGGAGATTCAGCAGGCTTTTCAGGTTCAGGTTTTTTGGCAGCGATAGAAGATCCGCCTGTTTTTCTGTCAATTGCTTTTTTATAATCGATGATCGCATTATAGATACTTTCCGCAATTTCGGTTTGTCCCTTATCAGAAGCAAGATAATGACTTTCTTCAGGATGGTTGATGAAACCGGTTTCTATCAGTACAGAAGGCATCGCATTCATACGAAGTACGTGAAGGTTTTTCTGGAAAACACCTCTTGAAAATCTTTTATCCTTATTTACAAAATTACCTTCAACCAGTCCGCCAAGCAGCAAACTTGATTCAAGGTATTTGTTCTGCTGAAGTTTTAGTGCAATAAGAGATTCCGGAGAGCTTGGATTATAAGATCCGAAGGTCTGTCTGTCTTTTTCATCAAGAAAGATCACGTCGTTCTCTCTTTTTGCCACTTCCAGATTCTCATCATTCTGGTTGGGCCCCTGTACATAAGTTTCAGTTCCGTAGGCTGTAGGTCTCTGTGAAGAATTACAGTGAATGGAGACAAAAAGATCGGCTTTGCTCCTGTTGGCCAGATTGGTTCTGTCCGAAAGAGAAGGATATTCGTCGAATTTACGGGTATATATAACTTTGAAATCTCTGTTTTTTTCCAACATGGCCCCAACTTTGAGAGTAACGGCAAGTGTAACGTCTTTTTCTGCAACCCTTCCGATATCTGCATAAGTCCTGTTCGCTCCGTGGTCACTTCCCCCATGACCAGCGTCCAAAACGATCGTAAATTTCTTTTGTGAAAAAATTAAAATGCTGGAAAGAAGAAGGAGAAATGATAAAATTATTTTAAATTTTTGTTTGTACATCTTACAGTTTTAAAAATTATACTAATTTTGAGCCTTAATTAAAGAATAAAATTGGCCAAAACCGTCCTCAAAAATATATTACAAATTTTAATTATCCTAATTTTTAACAATTTTTTAGCACAGAAAACCCCTGAAAAATTGCCTAAAAATGTGGTTAATGATACTATTCCCAAAAAGGATACCATTATTGTAAAAAAGGAAGCTTTAGATGATGTTCTCCGTACAAAGGCGGATGATCAGCGTAGAGATGTTCCGAAAAAAATGACATTTCTGAATAAAAATGCCCAGGTAAAATACCAGGACATGCAGATAGATGCAGATTATATTTCTATTGACGACAACAAAAATCTGATCTATGCCCGCGGAAAACAGGACTCTTTAGGGAAGATCATAGAACCCGTAATTACCACTCAGGCTGGAAAAAAGTATGAAACCAATGAGTTCAGCTACAATACCAAAACCAAGCAGGCCATTGCTTTTAATGCCAGAACAGAAGAAAGCGAAGGGGTAATCACCGCACAGAAAACCAAAAAATATAATGATTCTGTTTTTGCCATGAGAAACGCAGATTATACAACAGATGAATACTATATCAAGAAAAAAGATACGGCCTCGGATTACTTTATGCGGGCATCCAACATCAAGTTGATCAAGACGAAAAACAAATCGCAGATTGTTACAGGTCCTATTCAGATGTATATAGAAAGAGTGCCCACTCCTCTTATTCTTCCGTTTGCCATTCTTCCATTTTCGGAAAAGAGGGCAGCCGGTATCCTGATCCCGAGTTTTGGGGAAAGGGAAGATGTAGGATTTTTTCTTAACGGATTGGGATATTACCAGCCGATAGGGGAGCATTTTGATCTTAAAATACTGGCAGATATCTATACCAAAGGAAGCTGGAACCTAAGACCGCAGATGAATTATCTGAAGAAATACAGGTATTCCGGAACTTTTACAGCGGATGTCGGAACCATGGTGAGAGGAATTAAAGGTTTGGATGATTATACCAAAAACAGCACATACAGAATTGCATGGACGCATACTCAGGACACAAAGGCAAATCCTTTTCTGACCTTCAGTGCTTCAGTGGATATCGTAAGTACCAAGTTTTATAACAACCCGCTCAATAACAACTATATTTTCAACCAGAACGTTCTGAATACACAGCAGAGTTCAGCGGTAACAGTCACAAAAAGATTCCTAAAGCTGCCTGCAACCATTACCGGGACAGCCTCCTATTCTCAAAACTTTGCCACCGGGCTTGCAGATCTTCGTCTTCCTCAGATGAATGTGGCAATCAATCAGTTTTATCTGTTTAAATCGAAAACAGGAGTGAGACAGGGTCTTCTTGAAAATATTACAGTGAACACAGGTTTTAATCTGACGAACTTTGTAAATACACAGGAAAACGAGCTTTTTACAAAGGCAATGTGGGATAAGATGCAGACAGGACTGAAAAATAATATTGCATTGGGAACCAACACAACGGTGGCCAAATATTTCACGTTCAGCTTAAGTGCCAATATTGATAACGCTTTAACGACTAAGACACTTAAAAAATATTATGATCCTGTAAAGAATGCGGATGTAGATGAAATTCAGAAAAATATTGCCGGATATTCCACCTTCTCTTCATCTGCCAGTCTTCAGACCACTCTTTATGGTATGCTGAAGTTTAAAAAAGGTTCTGCGGTAGAAGCGGTAAGACATATGATGACACCAAGTCTTAGCTTTACATATTCACCGGATTTCTCAAGCCCCGGTTTCGGATATTATAAAAACTATTATAATGCAGAGGGAGCCCTGACCCCTTATTCTATTTTTGAAAAAGGAATTGTGGGAAGCCCGTCAAGCGGAGTGGTAGGAGCCTTAGGTTTTAATATTGGAAACAATATTGAAATGAAAGTAAAATCTAAAACCGATTCTACCGGTGTAAAGAAAATAAAAATCTTTGAATCTCTTAACCTTTCAGGGAACTACAATTTTGCAGCGAAAGATCATCCATGGTCTGTATTCAGCATCAACGGACAGTCTTCTTTCTTTAATAATAAATTAAATGTGAATACCAGTCTCTCACTGGATCCTTATAAAATTGTCTTTGCTCCGGGTGCAACACAGGGAGTGAGAACGGAACAGTTTGGACATTTCAGTGTACAGGGTTTCAACGTACAGTTATCATATCCTTTAAGCAGCGAACTCTTTGGCGAGAAAACAGATTATGCCAAAAAGTATCCGGCAAAAGGAGAAATAAGAAATGAAAATTATTATTTTGACGATGATAATTATGCGCATTTCGACCAGGCATGGACTTTGAATATCAATGCCAACTATGCTTATTCAAAAGGATTGTCGGCACTTGGTACTAAGATTGCTTCTGTAGGTCTAGACGGCAGCATTAAGCTAACCCCTTACTGGAATATCAACGGGAGTACGCACTTTGATCTTGTGACGAAAGATCTTGCTTATACAAGAATCGGGTTTACCAGAGATCAGCGAAGTTTCACGATCAACTTCAACTGGGTTCCTTTCGGACAGTATAAGGTATATGACTTCTTTATCGGTATCAAAGCTAATATCTTAAGTGATGCATTGAAATACAAAGACAGAAGTTTTACGCAGCCTGGTGCACCTTTCTAATATCAGATTGACAATTGTAAATATAAATTTTATATTTGCAACCAAAATAAATCTCATGAAATCACTGTCGCCCAAATTGGTTAACAAACGAATGCAGATGATGGTAATTATATGCTGACCTTTGAAAAAATAAATATCCACATATGAAACAAATAATCAACACAGTTAATGCACCTGCAGCAATCGGGCCTTACTCACAAGCTAATATGGCCAACGGAGTTTTATACATTTCCGGACAGATCCCTGTAGATCCTGCAACTGGTAAACTGGTAGAGGGAATTGAAAAGGAAACGCACCAGGTGATGAAAAACCTTGAGGCTATTCTTACTGAAGCGGGAATGACGTTTAAAAACGTAGTGAAAGCTACCATATTCCTTAAAAGTATGGACGATTTTGCAGTAATGAACGATATTTATGCTTCATATCTTGATGCAGACAGCTATCCGGCCCGTGAAACGGTACAGGTTTCCTGCCTGCCTAAGAATGTTGATATTGAAATTTCTATGATCGCACATCAGGATTAATGAATTTTATAAGAAATACAATTGCGGTTCTTGTAGGCCTTGGAATAGCCGGGCTGATTATTACTCTTGGTATAAGGGTTTTTCCGCAATGGATCACTTTCGAAGCTTTTGCTCCCTTTGAGCACTGGCAGAGATTTCTTTACAGCATGAGAGGCGATAATGCATTTTTCGGATTTCTGCTGTTTATTTCAGGGCTGGGAACAACGATAGGAGGAGTGGCTACTGCACTTATTGTAAAGTATGCTAAGGTAGCGTATGCTATTCTTATCGGTTTTATTATGCTGTTCATAGCCATGCTGGATGTTATTGTATTTCCATACCATCCTACATTTTATAAAATCTCTATTTTCCTTACGTTTTTCCCGTTTTCGTGGATTGGAGGAAAGATTGTAGAGATTATTTATGAACGGAATAAGAAAAAGAAGATCGCTGATAAAATGAACAAAACCAAATAAAAAAAACGCTGCAAATCTGCAGCGTTTTTTTGTTGATATGAAAGACTATTGTCTGTATTGATTAAGGCATCTTGAATCCTTTGGTATAGATTCTTCCGTAGTCATCCACGAATTTCACCTGTACATTGCCCTGGTATTTATCCAGGATCTTTTCTACATCTTTCTGTGAATTGACAGGCTTACCGTTGATCTCTATAATGATATAGTTGTCCACGATTCCGATTTTAGCCATCTCACTTCCTTCGCTTACATTTTTAGCAACGACTCCGCTGTTCAGCCCATATTCTGTTTTAAACTTTTCATTAAGAGGATCAAAATCTGCTCCTATTTTTTCCGTTACGCTTAAATCATCTTTAGTACGGGTGGTTGTTCCTCCTTTCTGGTCTTTAAGGGTCACCGTAGTTGTGTTTGGCTTACCGTTTCTCAGATAAGTTACCTGAACCTTATCACCCGGACGCTTACTTCCGATAGACATGGAAAGGTCGGCGAAGTCCGTAATATCATAAGTGTCTATTTTAGTAATGATATCTCCTTTTTTCAGACCTGCATCTTCAGCACCGCTGTTATCCCCGAATCCGGTTACATAAACTCCTGAACCTGCTTTGATGTTTGTTTTATACTGCTGGTTGTAAGCAGCTACCTGCTGGTCATTAGAAAGGTCTAATGATGAAACTCCTAAGAATCCTCTCTGTACGATTCCGAATTTCTTGATATCTTCAACAATTTTTCTTGCTAAATTAGCCGGAACAGCAAATCCGTAACCCTGGTAATATCCTGTAGTAGACTGGATTGCAGAATTGATCCCGATTAGATCACCATTGACGTTAACAAGGGCTCCTCCTGAGTTACCAGGGTTAATCGCTGCGTCAGTCTGGATAAAGCTTTCAATAGGATTGGTAGCTTTGCCCTGGCCTCCCAGGATACCAATTCCCCTGCCTTTAGCAGAGACAATACCTGCTGTAACAGTAGAGTTCAATCCCAGTGGATTTCCTACTGCAAGTACCCATTGTCCAACCTCAATATTGTCTGAATTGGCAAAATTTAAATAAGGAAGTCCTTTCTCTTCAATCTTAAGTAAAGAAATATCCGTGTTTGGATCAGTTCCCACAAGGGTAGCGATGTAAGACTTTTTGTTGCTTAAGACCACTTCCAGTTTATTGGCTCCCGCAACAACGTGATTGTTGGAGATGATATATCCGTCCGGTGAAATGATTACACCGGATCCCATTCCTGATGGCATATTGTCCGGAGCCTGCTGCTTCTGTCTCTGTTGTCCTCTTCCTCCGAAAGGATCTCCGAAGAAGAAATCAAACAGGTCCTGCTCTGAAGCTCTGCTCGTTGATCTGCTCTGGTAATTTTTGATGGTAACAACAGCCGGAACTGTAGTTTTTGAAGCCTTTACAAAATCATCGCCTACAGCTCCGGTATTCATTCCTACAAATGAGGCATTAGGGGCTGCTGCTGTGAAGTAAGACTGGTCACCGTTATTGGAATGCTGACCGAAGTATTGTAGTGTCCCAACGGTAGTAGCTCCTGAGACAATTCCCACTACTGCAAATGGTAATAGTTTTTTTAAAGTACTCTTCATTGTATATCTTTCTTTTTTATTTATTGATTGTTATTTCTTGTTTTCTCGCAAACAAATTTAATGCTAAATAAGTAAGCAATTAACATGCTATGTTTCAATTTTAACTAAAATTTAACTGCTATTATATCATTTTATACATTATGTCATAATTTTAAAAGGTGTATTAACTAAACTTAAAAAATTATTAAAGAAAAAATGTCACATTTTGCAGGCCGGAAGGAAATAAATTATGTTTTTAAGGTACAACAATTAATCCAAAATCATTCATAGCCATTCTCAGACTCTTTATTACTGCTCACATGTACATCCTATTCAAATGAAAAATGATTATATTTGCAAAAATATTTTTCTCACTTAAAACGTTTATAGCATGCAACTGTATAACACCTTAAGCGCAGAAGAAAGAGCTCAACTTATTGATGAAGCTGGTAAGGAACGCCTTACGTTGTCTTTCTATGCGTATGCCAAAATTGAAGATCCCAAAAAATTTCGCGACGAATTATTTATAGCCTGGAATGCCCTTGATGCTCTTGGCCGTATCTATGTTGCCCATGAAGGTATTAATGCTCAGATGAGTGTTCCCGCGGATCAATTTGAGGCTTTTCGCAATACGCTGGAGGCTTATGACTTTATGAAAGGAATCCGTTTAAATGTAGCGGTTGAGCAGGATGATTATTCTTTTTTAAAACTGACCATAAAAGTCAGACATAAAATTGTTGCAGATGGTTTGAACGATGATACTTTTGATGTTACCAATAAAGGAATTCATTTAAAGGCTCAGGAATTTAATAACTTGCTTGAAGATCCGAATACAATTGTTGTTGATTTTAGAAATCACTATGAAAGTGAAGTAGGTCACTTTGAAGGGGCTATTACTCCTGATGTGGAAAATTTCAGAGAAAGTTTACCGATTATCAACGAGCAGTTACAGGATTTTAAAGAAGATAAAAACCTGTTAATGTACTGTACAGGTGGAATTCGTTGTGAAAAAGCCAGCGCTTACTTCAAGCATCAGGGTTTTAAAAATGTTTTCCAATTAGAAGGCGGAATCATTGAATATACCCGACAGATTAAAGAAGAAGGGATAAAAAGTAAATTTATTGGAAAGAACTTTGTATTTGACCACCGGTTAGGGGAAAGGATTACAGATGATATTATTGCGCAGTGCCACCAGTGTGGAAAGCCTTGTGACAATCATACGAACTGTGCTAACGATGCCTGCCATTTATTATTTATTCAATGTGATGAATGTAAAGCTGTGATGGAAAACTGCTGCTCTACAGAATGTTTGGAAATCATACATTTGCCTTTGGAAGAGCAGTTGAAATTAAGAAAGGGATTACAGGTAGGAAATAAAGTTTTCAGAAAAGGAAAATCTGATGCACTGAAATTTAAAAAATCAGGTGACCTTCCTGATAAGCCTTTAGCAAAAGCTGAAACAAAGAATATCCGTCAAAAAATTGCCATCAAGAAAGTATTGGTTGGAAAGACAGAACATTATTATACAAAATCGAAAATCGGACAGTTTTTAATTGAAAACAAAGAACTTTCAGTAGGTGATAAGGTATTAATTTCAGGCCCGACCACTGGTGAGCAGGAATTGACCATTACTGAACTTTTTGCAAACGGAGGTCCTTGTGAAACGGCAAAAAAAGGAGATCAGATCACTTTTGAACTTCCTTTCAGAGTTCGTTTATCAGATAAAATATATAAAATTCTTTAAGTTTTAAAACGCCTGATAAAGATGTTAAAAGCAGAACTTAGAAAAAAATATATGCAGAAAAGAAAAGCCTTGTCAACTGATGAGGCTTTCTTGTTATCTGAAAAGATTTTTGAAAACTTTGTTGATTTTTTTAAACCAGTTTCAGGTCAGAAAGTCCACATTTTCATTCCGATCGAAAAGTTTAAGGAAATAGATACTCAACTATTCATTAACTATTTTTTAAGCCGGAATATCAGAGTTTTTGTGCCTAAAATTGTCGATGCGAAATTAATATCCGTAGAGATTTTTAAGGATACAAAATTCGAAACGAATAATTGGGATATTTCTGAGCCTGTTTCTAATGGAGATTCCGGCTTATTAGATTTTAACTGGGTGATTACGCCATTGCTGTATTGCGATAGAAAAGGAAACAGAGTAGGCTACGGAAAAGGATTTTACGATGCTTTTTTTGAAATGATTCCTTCTGAAACAAAAAAAATCGGAGTTAATTATTTTAACCCCGATGAAAATATCGATGATGTCTGGGAAAATGATATTCCGCTGGACTATTTGGTGACACCTACTGATGTACTGTCTTTCTTTAACGGATCTGAGTAAAAATCTAAGAAATAAAATTTGAATTCTTTTTTGATCATTGGGGTAGAAAGCAAAATATATTGAGCATTTTTCTCAAAAGTTCCCAGGGATTTATTTTTTGAATCAAAATATTCCAGATTGAATTTCGCATAATCTAAAGTATCCTTTTTATAGAATTCTTTGTAAACATTCAGATTATTTACTTTCACCGATTTTACTTTAAGGCTGTCCAGCTCGTGAAACAGTTTTTTGAATGTAGTAGAATCGGGTTTATGAAAATAGCTTTCCATCTGTGAATAGATCACCGTGTCAATCTCTGTATTCCTATTTCCAGACAGGTATAATGTAGAAAGATCAAGAAGTTCCTGTACTTTCTGCTTGGTGATGGAATTAATCGCCTGCATGCTGTCCATTTGTACGGCAGGATAGCTTTTTACGTTGGTGCTGTTTCTTAATTTATCCAGATCACTTACTTCCGTCTTTTTATTATTACAGGAAATAAATGCTAAAAAAAGTACTGCGAAAATTAAAAGCTTATTTATTTTCTTCATCTGTGGATGCGATTTTAAATTTAATAGATATTATTTTTCCTTTACTGTCCTTTTTCATCTCTATAACATTAAGGTTTTTCAGAGAGGTAGTAGGCGTTGTTACCAGCGTAATGTATTTTTGCTTGTCAAGCCTTTCTATACCATACGTTTTATTGTCGTATACCTGATAGATAACCGCACTGTTGCTGATCAGGTTTTCCAGTTGATTTCTTTTCTGTTTGATCAGGGCTACCTGTTCTTCAGGATTACCTCCTTTTACATCTTTAATGGAGAAGTAATAGGCAGCCATCTTGTAATCATCCGGTTTCAGTTCAATCATTTCCTCATCCGGAGCATTTTCCAGATTCCTGTTGACTTCCAGATATTCATAGAAAGGAGCGCTGATCTGCATTTTGATGTTTTTATCCTTAGTAGAATAATAAAAGCATTCTCCAGGCTTTAATTTATAGAGAAGCGGAGATTCATTTGTTTTGATTATCTTTATTTCAAGAGTATTGATGACAGAAACACCACGGTCTTTATCAATAAAACAGTATTTGTAAGTTTTCGAAAATATTTGATCTTTAAATCCTAAAACTCCGGTAATGGCAATTAAAATTGAAGTAACGATAGCCCAGGCATTTTTTTTAAGCAAATTTTTTCTTGCTGCAGAAGGTTGTATTTCTGTTTGGGTAACTGTTGGTGTATTTTGTTTAACTGATTGATTTTCAGTATTTGATTTTTGTAAATCAATATTTTCCTGAGGCTGGTATTCTATTTTTTGAGGCTGAATTTCAGTTTTTGGTAATTCAGGAGCCGAAGAAACTGTTTTTTCTAATTCTATGATTTCTTCCTGTTCAAGCTCTTCATTTTCCTGCAGTAATTCTCCTGCAAAAAGATGTTGTTTCTTGAAGTCATACCATGAGTCGTATCCTGCATAAATACTCAATAAATTGAGCATATCGATTCTTGGTAATTTAGTGACCGGAGAAGTTTTGAAATAAGTGTAAAATGATTTTTCACTGATGTTGCCTTTAGCTTTTTTGCGAAGGTCTTCCTGGAAATATATAATATCTATCCCTTTCCATTTTGAAATATCATCATGGGAAGAGTTGGATTCTTTTAAAAATTCAGTCTGAACATCTTTTTTTAGCTGTTCAAAATGTAATAGATCTAAATCTGTCAATTTTATTAAATAATTAAATTGTTGATTATCAGTATTGTTTTTTTGTAAAACTATTTTACAAAGGTATTACAATTATTTTTCATAAACAACTTTTGTATCTGGTCTACCTTTGTCTTGTTCAAATAACAGAACAGAAGAAATTTATAAAAAACAATATTAACAAAATTAAATTTAATTTATTATGAAAAAGTCGTTATTCGTAGCTGCTATCGCTGCAATCTCTCTAGTTGCTTGTAAAAAAACTGAAGCTACTTCTACTGAAGGAGCAACTGATTCTGCTGCTGCTAACGTAGCTGATTCTGCTGCTGTAGTTACTGATTCTGCTGCTAAAGTAATTGATTCAGCTGCTAACGTTGCTGTTGATGCTACTAAAGATGCTGCTGCTGCTACAACTGCTGCTGGTGCTGATGCTGCTAAAGCTACAACTGAAGCTGCTGCTGACGCTGCTAAAGGTGCTGCTGATGCTGCTAAAGGTGCTGCAAAAGATGCTGCTAAAGAAGTTAAAGACGCTGCTAAGAAATAATTCTAGCATAAGCTTAACAATAAAAGAACCGTTTCACCCTGTGAGACGGTTTTTTTATGTTTTATACCTTAACCTCTCTGTCATTGCGAGCCGAAGGCGAAGCAATCTCATCGGGCTAAATACTAAAGTCCAGATTCTTACCCCTTCTTTTGTCTCAACGACTCATAACAGGTAATGGCTACTGCATTGCTCAGGTTCAAAGAGTCAATACTTCCTGCCATCGGAATCAGCGTATTTTTTCCTTTTCCAACCCAGAAATCACTTAATCCGGAATGTTCCGTTCCAAATAAAACAGCAGAACGCTGTTTGAAATCTCTTTTATAAAGATCTTCAGCGGTCTCATCCATAAGAGTAGTATAAATATTGAAATTGTTTTTCTGTAAGAATTCAAAGGTTTCTTCATTTTCAGCATCATACACTTCCATTCCGAAGAGACATCCCACACTTGAGCGTATCACATTAGGATTATAGAAGTCAGCTTTTCCATCTGCAACAATTAGAGCATCAACTCCGAAAGCCTCGCAGCTTCTCAGGATTGCGCCAAGGTTACCGGGTTTTTCTACACCTTCTACAATGATGATGGTAGAATTTTCTTTGGGAATAAATGATGAAAGGAGATTTTCTTTAGTTTTATAAATTCCGATAATTCCTTCAGAGCTCCCCCTATACGCTATTTTTTCATATACCTTTTCACTTACATAATGGATTCTGCCTTCCGGAAGTTTTCCTTTAAAGATATTTTCACAGATAAAAAACTCGACAGGTTCGAAATCATACTGCAAAGCTCTTTCATTTTCCTGCTGTCCTTCAACCACAAAAACTTTTGATTTTTTACGAAACCTGTTATCAGCCAGAAGCTTGGTGATGTTTTTTATTTTATCGTTTTGAAAACTTTCTATCAACATGCTACAAAATTATGTAAAATTTGTGATTACGTCTGCCTGGTTTTAATGAAAAGGTTTTTTCCAGTAATTTGAAATGGTATTTTATTCCTGCGTTTATTGTAGATAACCAGGGTTATGATGAGCAAAATAGATAAAATTTTAAATAAATTTCCATACATATTGCCTGAAACATTTTCTGAAACACTAAATATTTCCCAGTAGAGATTCATGAAAAGATGAAGAAAAATTGCTGTCCAAAGATTAAAATCAGTTTCAAAATAAACCCATGAAAAGAAGACTGAACCTAAAAAGGTAATGAGAAATATTTCAGTAAACTCTGTGAAGCTGCTGCCCTGGTATAAATGCACATGGGCAAACAATAATGATCCGAATAAAGCAGAAGTAATAAATCCCAGCCTGGTAAATCTGTATAGAATCCCTATAAGAAATGCTCTGAAAATAAGTTCTTCAAAAAAAGGGGATGAAATGCTGTTAATGAATAGGGATTGAAAACTAATACTTTGTACCAGCTTAAAATAGATAAAATAGCCGGCTAGCATGGGAAGTGTGCCCATAAAAGCTATGGAAAAACCTTTTAGAATGGGTTTGTTGATTGAAAAAAGGGTGGTAATATTCTTCTCCGGGAATATGATTTTTAAAGTAATGATAAGTGGGAGCATTGTGATACAGTATGCTGCAACATGGGCAACAGCTTTGCTTCCGGATAATTCTTTGACGAAAATTTGAATACTTTTAAAATAAAAAAGATCAACGAAATAGTAGACAGAAAACCCCAGAATAAAAAAGAAGAAGAAGGAAATAGTTTTGTTCATTGCTTATAATTTTGAACAAAAATGAAGATTACAGTAAGGCTGGTCAAATGAAAGTGATGAATGACAAAAGAATGTGACGGACAGCAAATATCAGACTTTTAAAGGTCTTAATTTTGGAATAATCAACGAAATAAAGCTTCTTGAAACGGGGATCTCAAAATCATCAGAAAGAAAAAGTCTGTAGCCCTGGGCATTTCCTTTAAGACTTTTGACCTGATTTAAATTAACAATATAGGAGCGGTGACATCTTTTTATAGAATCTGTCTGAATCTGATTCAAAAGGTTTGAGAGGCTTATTCTGACTACAAGTTTTTTTACCTGCCCATTTTCCAAAAAATAGATTGAACAGTAGTTTTCCATAGACTGTGCACAGATGAAGTTCTCTTCATGAATCTGCAAATCCGTATTATTTGCAGATATATTCAATACTTTATTGAGTGTGGTAACGATTGAATTATCATGACCTGCAAGCTGCTGGGAAACCTCTTCTGCAGTTTTTTCGTGGATTGTTTTTAAATAGATATACCTCGACAATATATAAATAGTTGAAATTGGGATTCCCAGGGCCAGACAATACAGAAACATATAGAGGTAGTTGCTAAAGCTCAGCGTAACATGACTTATGAACAAAGTATTGTAAAAATAAGATAGGATAGAGGCTGAAAGAAGAATACCTGCCATCTTCAGCAATTCGGAGCCGATGTTCCAGTCTCTGAAACGAATAATACTAAGTTCTGCAGCAAAAAAAGCTGATCCAAATATAATGGAGTAAGGGAAAAGCAACAGATATTTATACTGATGCCGGAAGTTTTCCGTTCCAAAAGGCTGAAAAACAATCAGGAATATATAGATTAAAAGGCCGGCAGTAATTGATGAAAGCAGGATCTCCTTATAAGATTCAGATTTTGGATAAGAATATGCTGCAAAGGAAAACATATAATAATCTTTGGAATTTAATTTTTAAAATTACTTAGCAATTGGCATTCACGCCTTTTTTGGGAAACTGCGGGCAGTACCAGGGATATCGCAAAAATAACAACGCTGATGATTAAAATGATATGATTCTTTTCAAGTCATTAGTTTTCCGTTTCCAGAAAGTTACCGTTGTCAATAAGGCTTTGAGGCAGGTCTTTCTTATTCTTGATTCCTAAAGATTTCAGTTTCTGCGTCTGGATGACCAGGTTGTCATTTCCTGTAGACAGCTGCTTGTAAGCATCGTTGTATACATTTTTAGCCTGATCAAGATTTTTCCCGACTTTCTCAAGGTTTTCGACAAACCCAACGAATTTATCATACAGTTTTGCTCCACGATCAGCGATTTCCATTGAGTTTCTGTTCTGGTACTCACGTTTCCATAGATCTGCAATAAGCTTTAATGAAGTAATCAGGTTGCTCGGGTTCAGCAGAAGGATTCTTCTTTCATAAGCAAAGTTCCAAAGGTTCTGGTCTGCCTGCATAGCGGCAATATAAGCTGGTTCACTGGGAATGAACATCATGACGAAATCCAAGGACTTTCCATAATCATCATAGGCCTTCTGGCTCAGCTGAAGGATGTGATTTTTGATAGACCCCAAATGCTGGTTAAGCTTCATTGCATAAATATCCTGGTCATTCTCATCCACCAATTCTGTAAAGGCTGTCAGGGAAACTTTAGAATCTATGATTACATTTCTTTCATCCGGATATTTTATGACAGCATCAGGACGCATTTTTTTACCGGAAAATTCGGAAAACAGCGCTTTATTGTCTTCATCGCGAAGCTCATGCTCAAGGAAATATTCCCTTCCTTTTACAAGCCCGGATTTTTCAAGAATACTTTCAAGGATCATTTCTCCCCAGTTCCCTTGGGTTTTGCTTTCCCCTTTTAAAG
The DNA here is from genome assembly GCF_019970085.1 of Chryseobacterium lathyri. NCBI lineage: Bacteria > Pseudomonadati > Bacteroidota > Flavobacteriia > Flavobacteriales > Weeksellaceae > Chryseobacterium > Chryseobacterium lathyri. Next base: position 927,629 of record NZ_JAHXYG010000001.1, read on the forward strand.
CTCTTGTCAGCTTTTTCGCGTCTTCTGAAATCTGCTGATTCAGCTCAGCAAGCTCTTTTACTTTTTCTGCCAGAGAGAAACGTTCCTTATTTTCCTTTTCATAGGCTTCATTTACCCTGTTTTTAAGGTCGGTGATCTTTTCCTGGAAAGGTTCAAGAATGTTTTTTAAATTATTTTGATTTAAAGTTGTGAACTTTTCCGTCTTTTCCTCTAAAATTTTGTTGGCCAGATTTTCAAACTGAAGTTTGGATTCTTCCTGAATCTTGGTGATTTCTTCCTTTTGGTTATCAAGAGACTGTTGTAGGCTGTCATTTTTAGCAGAGAGTTCAGAATTTTTAGCAAAAATATGCTGCTTCTCCGAGATAAGAGTTTCTATTTGCGAGGTCTGCTTTGCATTAAGCTGCTTCTGCTCTGAAAATTGTGCATTTAAAGAAGCGTGTTCTGCAGAAATTTTTGCGTATTCATTTTTTAGATCATTCAACAGGTCGGTCTGCTGCTGGTTCTGCTCCTTTTCTTTGTTGATATTTTGGCTTAGCTCCTGGACTTTCAGATTAAGATTTTCCAGGTCTGAATTATTTTTGATATGCAGATTATTCAGTTCATCATAAGAATTTCTTGAAACCGTAGACGATTTTAAAACAAAATATAAAATAACGGCTCCCAGAATTCCGCCGGTAATAAATCCAATAAGTAAATAGGTCATCTCCATGTTTCAAAATTACAAAAAGAAAAATTGATTTCTTTTACGGGAAACCGTTAAAATTTTGTAGAATGGGGTGGTAGTTATTATTTATAATATTCAATATCTATCATATGAATCTGGAAAGGCAGATTATTTTTTAATAAGATTAATTTATCGGGATTTTTGTGCTTGTCTTTATGAGATGTCTGAAATCTGTAAGCAATGGTTTGGGCAGTCAATAGATCTTTTACATCATACCCTGAAATAAATCCTTCTTCATTGTAATAATAATCGACAAATGAATGGCTTTTAAGTTGACCGCTCTGATTGTCATAAATCATGCGTTCGTTGCTTTTTATTCTTAAAAGTTCATTATACCTATATTTATCTTTTGATACCAGCCTGTTCTGTAAGTCATACAGGTCGATGAGATATCCGCCCTTTTGATGAGTAATTTTTGCTCTGAGCCTGACTTCTCCATCTCTGCTTAAAGAATACCCTGTTTTTAAACCGTTTTTAAACTCATACTCGGTAATTTGCCGGTCTTTATTGCTTTGATATGATTCTTTTGTAGCATTTCCATCTTCATTATAATAACGGGTTTTCACAGAGATTAAGGAATCAGCAGGTTTATCTTTTATGGAATCGCTGTATATTTTGATTGTAAGTGAACGTATTTTTCCCTTATATCCTGAATTAATGATTTCAGGGTGTTTTTTATTTTGAGCTGTACAAAAAATACTTAGATAAAATAAAAACAAGATGCTAAGGTTTCTTTTCATTTTGAGAGATAGAATGTTTCTGCTTATTAAATATGATAAAAAAGTGAGCCGGAAGACTCACTTTATATTTGTTGATCAGATTATGGAGTGATGGTAATCGGATCTGGAAAAGGTTCAAGAACCAATGGTTTACACATTGCGGCTACTTCGCATCTTCCACCCATACATATATAATTAGTCATAGTGGTGGTGCCGTCAGGACATCTGATCATGGCTTCACCAGGGCATCCTCCCGGGCATTGTGCCGGATATAAATTTCCGCCGAATACTTCTTTCAGTTCTATTCTCGAAAGTTTTGATACGTTCATTTTTTTCATGGAATTAATTTTTTGATGGTTTTAATTTGTATTAATCTGAAAATGAACCTCTAAGATAGTGAAAAAATAAATCACTATGAAGTTACATAATGATTTATTTTAGATAGATGTTTAAGGAAAAATGTTTTCTATGGATTCTCTTTAGATATTTCTCCGTGATGTTTTAAATACAAAGGCAATGCGGCAGATCCGTACCAGGGGAAGATTTCATAGCCGAAGACCCCGGCTTGTACTGCAGGATCAGTTTTTACCCATTGCTCGGCTTCTTCTTTGGATTTTGTATTGAAAATAAACATACCGCGATAGTTTTCTTTGTTTTGTTCAAGGAAAGGTCCGGCCACCACAATTTTTCCTTCGTCAGCCAGCTTTCCGATGTTTGCCATATGGCCTTTCATCAGTTCTCCCATCTTGGCTTTATCATCAACTTTTGTAGTGCCGGTAGTGAGCATTACGATTGTGTAGGGTTTCATTCCGTATTTATCAGCACCGAGAGATGTGGCCAATTCCTGGTTGAATTTTGGTTTTTCTGTTTTCTTTTCCTGGGCAAAAGATAAAGCTGCCACTAAAAGAGTGAGGGATAAATAAATTTTTAATTTCATAGTAATGCTTAATTATAAGTAAAATATCTGAAATCTGATGTCCATCATCTGATATCTAAATTTAATCTTTTATTCTTAAAAATTCTTTAGCAAGCTCAATCATTTTAGGATCGCCGGTATATTTACCATGCTCATCGGAAAGTTTTACTGTAGCAATCCATTCCTTATTCGGTGCCTGTACTCCGATCAGTTTCATGACGATATTCATTGGTTTTAACCCGACGTCATTGGTAAGGTTGGTCCCGATCCCGAACGATACGCCTATCTTTCCTCTGCAGTAATTAGTGATTTCTTCTACTTTTTCCAGGTTCAAAGCATCCGAGAAGATAATGTATTTAAATAGAGGATTGATCCCGTTATTGATATAGTGGGCTATTGTTTTATCTGCAAATTCCAATGGGTCACCGCTGTCATGACGTACGCCGTCAAACAGTTTGGCAAATTTCTTATCGAACTGCTGGAAGAAAACATCGGTAGTATAGGTATCTGAAAGTGCGACTCCAAGATCGCCTCTGTAAACATCCACCCAATGTTCAAGGGCCATTTCATTGGCCATTTTGAATCCATATTCAGCGGCATGGAACATAAACCATTCGTGCGCATGGGTACCAATTGGTTTCACACCGTATTTCATGGCAAAATGAACATTGGAACTTCCAATAAAAGTTGATTCTTTACTATGCGTTAAAGCTTCCATTACCAGATTCTGTACCTTATAAGAATGTCTTCTTCTGGTTCCGAATTCTGCGAAATTTACCCCTAATCTCGCCAGTGAATCTGCTTTTTCCAGTGTTCTGTTCATAACGATCTCATTGGAATCTCTTTCCATATGATTCATTTCATAATGAAGCTCGCTGATTAAAGCAAGAAGAGGAACTTCCCAAAGAATGGTTCTGTACCAAAGTCCTTCAACGGTTACGGAAAGCTCACTGCCTTCCTGGCGTATTTTTACTTCAGACGGATCATAATGATAACCTTCTAAGAAATCCAGATAAGGGAGATCTATATATGGACAGGTTCTTGCCATGAATTTTTTTTCCTCCTTGGTCAGCTTTAATTCTGCCATTTTATTGACTGCTTCTTTTAAGGCAACATCAAAACCTTCCGGAAACTGATGCTTTCCTCTGTTGATGAATTCATATTTTACAATGGAGCTTGGAAATAATTTTACCACTGCATTTTGCATCGTTATTTTATAGAAATCGTTATCCAGAATAGAGTTTAATCGAACGTCGTGCATAATATGTGTAATTTTAACGCAAATATAGTTATTTAAAATAAAAATCGCCTAAATGTAAGACGATTTTTTTAATCAGTTGATTTTTGCAGGTTACTTCCCTAAATAGGAATTGTACATCCATACTTCTTTTTCCTGTTCAGTAATGTAGTCGCTCATCTGAGAATTGGTTCCTTCATCTCCTGCGGCATCTGTAATGTCCAGAAGCTCTCTCTGCAGATCGATTACTACTTTGAAAGAATTCAAAATAAGCTCAACACTTTTATGGGCATCCGTTACTTCCTTACTTTCTTTAATGGTGGCTACTTTTAAATAGTCTGAGTAGTTGTGGGCTGGGGTGGCACCTAGTGTAAGGATTCGTTCTGCGATCTCATCGATCTTCAATACAAGGCTGTTGTACAGCTCCTCAAACTTAGGATGGAGGGTAAAAAACTGATCTCCTTTGATATTCCAGTGTGAACCTCTTGTGTTTTGATAAAATATTGAATAATTGGCTAAAAGGATATTTAATTTTTCTGAAATATTCTTACAGTCAGCTTCTTTCAGACCGATAATGCTTGCATTTTTCATATGTTTACTTTTTATGCTAACAAATTTAGAAAATATTATGCCGAAAACACAGGTTTACGATTGATGATACTTATCTTTGATATTTTTATAATTGATCTTAAAAATGCAGTCATTCCGAAATATAGGACTAAGAAATTTTTTTATATTGTTTGCTGTTTTTTTTACGGTGTGTTTATCATACTATATAAACTCGGTTTCAAAAACAGGAGGTCATTATATTTATCTTTTGGATGATGCCTATATTCATTTAGCAGTGGCGAAAAATTTTGCGCTCCACAATGTCTGGGGAATTACAGAATATAAGTTTTCTTCCGCCTCTTCCTCGCCATTATTTACATTTATCATCAGTGTTCTAATTAAAATAGTTGGGAATGATGATCAGATTCCGCTGTATTTTAATGCTGTTTTCAGTGTTGGGATTGTTTATTTTCTTACCCAATATTATGGAGATATTTTTAATGATATAAAAAAGACATTTTTAGCGGTAATCTTCACGTTATTTTTTGCTGTTCTTCATTTACAATTGCTTGCGGGGATGGAGCACGTCTTTCAGGTATTTCTTTTTGTAGTAAATATCTTTTGTTTTTTCCGCCGGGATAAAAATAAGTGGGCACTTATTGGGTTTTATGGTACCATTCTATTGATGGGGCTAACGCGCTTTGAAAGTATGTTTTATTTTACCGTAATGGCTTTTGTTCTGATCTTACTTAAAAAATGGAAGGACGCTGTTGGAGTGCTGCTGGCTGGCTTTATCCCGATTGTTATTTTTTGTTATTTTAATAATCAGCAGTCTGGCTACTTCTTTCCCAATTCTGTGGTGGTAAAAGGAACAAAACTGAGTTTCGATTCACATTTCCTGATTCAGCTTAAAGCTATTGTGCTTGATAATTTTTTATTGAATATCAGCTTTTATAAAATAGGTCTGTTTCCTCTTTTATTATGTACCATCTTTATAGGTAGAGATTTAAAAAGTAAAACGTTCCGGGAGGCTGTTGAGAATAATTTTTTTCTTATTATATTTTCTTTAACGACGATCTGTCATTCCATGTTTGCAGATTTTAAAGGACTCTTTCGCTATGAAGCTTATCTTCTTGTGGGATTTTCAATGGCGCTTATTCCAAAGGTTAAAGATCTTTTCTTGGATTTTAAAAAGTATTGCAGAACAGAAATTCTTATCAGCATACTGATTGCCATGAATATTCTCCTTTTAATTTATAAAGGCTGGATCGCTCATCAGGTAATTGATAATGGAGGGAAAAATATTTATGAACAGCAGATACAGTCTGCGAGATTTTTACATACTTATTATAATAACTCTAAAGTAGTGGCCAATGATATTGGGGCTATTAGCTACTATACCGATATTCATTTGTTGGATATTATCGGTTTAGGTTCTGAAGAGACAATTGTTTTTAATGAAAACAGAAAAACTTTTGATCATAAGTTTGAAGATTTTCTTACCCGTTACTGTCTGAAAAACAAATATGATATAGCAGTAGTATATGATGGATGGTTTCAGGGACATATCCCGGGAAATTGGGAAAAAGCAGCCGTTCTGAAGATTAAAAATAAGGTAACTGTTGCCAGGCTGGAGGTATCTATATATTCTATTAATAGAGATAATTTTCAGCTGCTACAACAAAATATCAGGAATTTTAACTGGGATAAAAATGTAACGGTCATATTGATGGATTAAGCGTAACTAGCTGTTAATTAATTTTTAGTAAGAAATGTTATTTACACCTAAGTGTTTGTTAATTAAAAAAATATTCCTATTTTTGCACCCTAAAATAAAAAGCAATTAAATGCCTACTATTCAACAATTAGTAAGAAAAGGAAGAGCCACGCTTGCCAAGAAGAGCAAATCGGCTGCCCTTGATTCTTGTCCACAAAGACGAGGTGTATGTACGAGAGTATATACTACCACTCCTAAGAAACCTAACTCTGCACTTAGAAAAGTTGCAAGGGTAAGACTTTCTAACGGGAAAGAAGTCAACGCCTACATCCCGGGCGAAGGACATAATCTTCAAGAGCACTCGATAGTATTGGTAAGAGGCGGAAGGGTGAAAGACCTACCGGGAGTACGTTACCACATCGTAAGAGGTGCATTAGACACTGCAGGTGTAAATGGAAGAACACAGAGAAGATCGAAGTATGGAGCTAAGAGACCTAAGCCAGGTCAGGCAGCTGCTGCACCAGCAAAAGGAAAGAAAAAATAATCATTAAATAAGGTACAGAAGCAATGAGAAAGACAAAAGCGAAAAAAAGACCGTTGTTACCAGATCCGAAGTTTAATGATCAATTGGTAACTAGATTCGTAAACAACCTGATGCTTGACGGTAAAAAGTCAATCGCATTCAAAATTTTCTATGATGCATTAGATATCGTAGAAACTAAAAAAGGAGATAACGAAAAAACTGCACTTGAAATCTGGAAAGATGCACTTACTAATGTAATGCCTCACGTAGAAGTACGTTCTAGAAGAGTAGGTGGAGCTAACTTCCAAATCCCTATGCCAATCAGAGCTGATAGAAAAATTTCTATGGCAATGAAATGGTTAATCAAATATTCAAAAGCTAGAAATGATAAGTCTATGGCTTTGAAATTAGCTAATGAAGTAGTAGCTGCTTCCAGAGAAGAAGGTGCTGCTTACAAAAAGAAATCTGATACTCACAAAATGGCGGAAGCTAACAAGGCTTTCTCACACTTTAAATTCTAATTAGAAATGAGTAGAGATCTTAAATTTACAAGAAATATTGGTATTGCCGCACACATTGATGCTGGTAAAACTACCACTACAGAAAGGATTTTATTCTATACAGGAGTAAACCACAAAATTGGTGAAGTTCACGATGGTGCTTCTACAATGGACTGGATGGAGCAGGAAGCAGAAAGAGGTATTACTATTACTTCTGCTGCAACTACTTGTTCTTGGAACTTCCCAACTGATCAAGGGAAGCCTGTAGCTGAAACTAAACCTTACCACTTCAACATCATCGATACACCGGGACACGTTGACTTCACTGTAGAAGTAAACAGATCTTTGAGAGTATTGGATGGATTGGTATTCTTATTCTCTGCAGTAGATGGAGTAGAGCCTCAGTCTGAAACAAACTGGAGACTTGCTGACAACTACAAAGTAGCGAGAATGGGATTCGTAAACAAAATGGACAGACAGGGTGCTGACTTCTTGAACGTTGTAAAACAAGTAAAAGAAATGTTAGGATCTAATGCAGTTCCAATCGTTTTACCAATCGGTGCTGAAGAAGATTTCAAAGGTGTTGTAGACTTAATTAAAAACAGAGCGATCATCTGGGATGAAGCTGGACAAGGTGCTACTTTCGAGGTAGTTCCAATTCCGGAAGACATGAAAGATGAAGTTCTTGAATACAGAGAGAAATTAGTAGAAGCTGTTGCTGACTACGATGAGACTTTGATGGAGAAATTCTTCGAAGATCCGGATTCAATCTCTGAAGACGAAATCAACGAAGCTCTAAGAAAAGCTACTATTGATTTATCTATTATCCCAATGACTTGTGGTTCTTCATTCAAAAATAAAGGAGTACAGTTTATGCTGGATGCAGTATGTAAATATTTGCCTTCACCATTGGACAAAGATGATATCAAAGGTACTGACCCTAGAACTGACGCTGAAATTACAAGAAAACCAGACGTAAACGAGCCTTTCTCGGCTCTAGCATTTAAGATTGCTACTGACCCGTTCGTGGGAAGATTAGCATTCTTCAGAGCATACTCTGGAAGACTAGATGCAGGTTCTTATATCTTGAACACCCGTTCAGGTGATAAAGAAAGAATCTCAAGAATCTATCAGATGCACGCTAACAAGCAAAATCCTGTAGAATATATTGAAGCAGGAGATATTGGTGCAGCGGTAGGTTTCAAATCTATCAAAACAGGTGATACAATGTGTGACGAGAAAAACCCAATCGTTCTAGAATCGATGGTTTTCCCTGATCCGGTAATTGGTATCGCTGTTGAGCCTAAAACTAAAGCTGACCAGGATAAAATGGGTAACGCTCTAGCTAAATTAGCTGAAGAAGATCCAACATTTACGGTTAGAACAGACGAGGCTTCAGGACAAACGATTATCTCTGGTATGGGTGAGCTTCACTTGGATATCATTGTAGATCGTATGAGAAGAGAGTTCAAAGTAGAAGTAAACCAAGGTCAGCCGCAGGTAGAATACAAAGAAAATCTTACAAAAGTTGCTCAGCACAGAGAAGTTTACAAAAAACAATCTGGTGGTAAAGGTAAATTTGCGGATATCGTATTCGAACTTGGACCAGCTGACGAAGGTAAAATAGGTTTAGAATTTATTAACGAGATCAAAGGTGGTAACGTTCCTAGAGAATTTGTTCCTGCTATTGAAAAAGGCTTTAAAGCTGCAATGAAAAACGGTCCTTTGGCTGGTTTCGAAGTTGAAGGTATTAAAGTAGTTCTTAAAGACGGATCTTTCCACGCAGTGGATTCTGATGCACTTTCTTTTGAAATGGCTGCTAAATTAGGATTTAAAGAAGCGGGACGTGCTGCTAAGCCAGTAATCATGGAGCCTATTATGAAACTGGAGGTTGTAACTCCGGAAGAATATATGGGTAATATCATTGGTGACCTTAACAAGAGAAGAGGTACCATCAGTGGTCAGGAAGAGAAAAACGGAGCTGTTGTAATTAAAGGTTCTGTTCCACTTTCTGAAATGTTTGGATATGTAACCACTCTAAGAACACTTTCATCAGGAAGAGCTACTTCTTCTATGGAATTAGAGAAATACCAGGCTACTCCACAAAACGTTGCTGAAGAAATCATTGCTAAAGCAAAAGGTTAATTTTTTAAACTAAAGAAATGTCACAAAGAATCAGAATAAAACTAAAATCTTACGATTACAACTTGGTAGACAAGTCTGCTGAGAAAATCGTAAAAACGGTAAAGGCTACTGGTGCTGTTGTAAACGGACCAATTCCATTGCCAACAAATAAGAGAATCTTCACGGTGTTGAGATCTCCACACGTAAACAAGAAAGCTAGAGAGCAGTTCCAATTATCAGCTCACAAGAGACTGATGGATATCTACTCTTCTTCTTCTAAAACTGTTGATGCTCTAATGAAATTAGAGTTACCAAGCGGTGTAGACGTTGAAATTAAAGTGTGATAATTGCATACTTTGCAATGATTATAGAATCCGTTCCTTTTTAGGAACGGATTTTTTTTTGAATATTGAATATAAAACTGCTTGGTTATAAAATAAAAACTATTAAAATCACACCTTTTCATCATTTAGCTCTTTATAGAGATAAGTCTACTTTTCCCTGTTCCTTTTAATGATGCTCCAGGATCCTTAAAATATCCCTATAACAGCTCTAGGCTCATTTATGATCTGATAATGCTTAGTCATATCCGGGTGAGATATGTCAGCTTGATTTATTTATTTAGAATTAATAAAAATAATAATTTCGTAAAAAATTATCAGATGAATAAAGTAGTATCCTTTTCTCTGCTTGTATTGGGTGGGGTTTTTGTAAACGCACAGCAAGTGAATGATTCTATTAAAAAATCAAAAGAGATTGATGAAGTAGAACTGTTTGGTGAAAAAAAGAAACAGCCGGTAGGCTTAGAAGCTATTACAAGGCTTCCCTTGAAAACCAGAGACCAGATCCAGAGTATTTCGGTGATCTCCCATAAAGCTATTGAAGAGCTGGGAGCACTTACAGTAACTGATGTTGCTAAAAATGTACCAGGCGTAACCCTGTTCTCAAGCTATGGCGGAGGAAGTGAAAGTATGTCTATCAGAGGGTATCGTGGAGTGCCTGTATTGAAAAACGGAGTTCAGATGGATTCGGATTTCCGTACGGCAGGAATGATCACAGATATGCAGGGTGTTGAAAGCATTCAGGTTATTAAAGGATCAGCAGCCGTGAGCCAGGGAATAGGAAACGGTTTGGGCTCAGCAGGAGGTGTGATTAATGTAGTAACCAAAAGACCACAGTTCATAGATCAGACCAGTGTAGGATTCCGCTACGGAAGCTGGGATTTTTACAGACCTACAGTAGATTTTCAGAGAGTTTTGGATTCTCAGGGTAAAGTAGCTGTAAGGTTTAATGGAGCTTATCAGAAAAATAATTCTTTCAGATCTCATGTTGAAGGAGAGAGAATTTACATCAATCCATCCGTATCTTATCGCCCGGACGATAAAACGGAGATCAATGTAGAGATGGACTATCTTCATGATAATCGTACTCCTGACAGAGGAACCATTAATACAGCACCGGGTGATGTGGAAGCATTATACCATATGCCGAAAGGGAAGTTTTTAGGATATATTTCTGATTATTCGAAAACAGAGACCTTTAATTTTGCCACAACAGTGGTTCGTAAGCTTAATGATAAACTAAAAGTAAGAGCTGCATTTATTAATTCTACAAGCAGTTCAGACAGTGAAGCCTCTTCCATATCATTACCGACTAACGAAACGAATTATAATATCAGGCAGCATACTATCGGGAAATCTCAGGGAGAAGATATCAATAAAGTATTGCAGTTGGATTTCATTGGTGAGCAGGTAAAAACAGGATTCATCAATCATACTTTCCAGGTTGGATTTGACTGGAGGGAAACGGAAACATCAACCGTCACCTATGAAGCCTATAAAAATTCCATTGCCCCTGAAAATTTAATTACTGCCCGCCCAACAAAAATTGGTTCTATAACGTATGATGCCAATCCTCTTGATATTTTCGATGTTGTCAAAGGGAATATCCCGAACCAGGTTCCTGTCAATGTAATTTATAAAAATATGGGGCGTTCAAATCCTGTCCTTACGCCAAGCATTGGTGCTATGGCACAGGATGTAATGTCAATCAGCAAATATGTGAAAGCCCATTTGGGAATCAGGTACAGCAGACTGAACGGGTCTTCTAATGAAACGGTAGATACATGGAACCCATCTTTTGGATTGATCATTTCACCGATTCAGAATATCAATATTTTCGGATCCTACACTACGACTACCTCTTTAAGAGCTTCTAATAATATCCTTCAGGCAGGTGGAAAAGTAGGAGCATCACATACAAAGCAGTGGGAAGCCGGAATCAAATCTGACTGGTTCAATGAAAGATTGAGATTTAATGTTACTTTATTTGATATTAACACAAATAATCTTTCATTCCAGATCCTTGATAAAAATTATCAGCCAATAAAAGATGATAAAAATAATATCCTTTACGGACTTGCCGGTAACCTGAGAAGAAAAGGAATGGAAGTAGAGTTGATCGGAAGAATTCTTCCTAACCTTCAGGTAATGTCCGGATGGGCATATCTGGATGCCCAGTATCAGGAGAGTCCTGCCTATATCAATGGTTCTGCGCCAATGAATGCCCCGAAGCACACCGCAAACGGATGGTTGAACTATAAATTTATAACAGGAGCATTAACGGGTCTGGATGTGGGAGCAGGAATCTATTATGTAGGAAAAAGGCCTGTGGATGAATGGACTCAGAAGACATTTACAGCAGGCCATCTTAACAGCGTAAAAGCTGGAGATAAGCCTTTTGATATGCCGGAATATACTACAGTAGATGCACAGGCAGGGTACACCCTTAAAAATGGTTTGGGGCTAAGAGTATTCTTCAACAATATTTTCGATTCTGTGGGATACAGTTCGTACTTCAGAGGAGGGTACATCGATCAGATCCAGCCTAGAAATTTTGCAGTACAGGTAAACTACAAATTCTAATCTTATGAAAAATATAAAAAAAATATTTTTGGCTTTTGCTTTTGGAACACTATTCGTATCATGCCGTTCCGAAGCAGAGCTTTCCGACGAAGAACTAAAATCCATATATGAAAAAGAATTCAGGGATTTCTATAAAGCCAACCATATGAATAATGGCTGGCCGCAGAACACCTGGAATAATGGGATGCCCGGTATAAAGAAGATCCGCTTCGGAAAAGATTTACCTTCAGTCAGTACAAAAGCCATTCAATCTGAAGAAACCCACTTCGGAAAAAAATAATAAACATTCATTCATATCAAATTTTAATTAGAAAACATTAAGGCAGTCCTTCTGTCTTAATGTTTTTGTTTTTTTAAACCATTCAATCTTATTTAAGGCGCCTGAAAGATTAAAAGTAAAGCAGGATCAATAATCCGGTTAAATTTTTCATTCTTTTCCACTGTTTCCCAAGTTTCTTTACTTCCGATTCAAGTTAATTCTATAAATTTATTATTTAAAAGAATTGATAGTATGAGTCATAAGAACAATAATCTCTTTGAGAAGTTTTCAGATTGGGCAACCAAATTTACAGGAAGTTCATATGCATTTATCGGAGCCGTACTTATTGTTGTAGTATGGGCAGCTTCAGGACCTATTTTTGATTATTCTGAAACCTGGCAGCTGGTCATTAATACCGGTACTACCATTATCACTTTCTTAATGGTCTTTTTAATTCAGAAAGCCCAGAACAAAGATTCCAAAGCCATACAAATTAAGCTTAATGAGCTTCTTGCGGCTAATGAAAAAGCCAGCAACAGAATTGTGGATATAGAAGACCTTACGGAAAAAGAACTGGACCAGCTTCACTGCTATTATGAAAAGTTAGCCGATTTTGCGGAAGAAGACAACGATATCCATACCTCGCACTCAATAGATGCAGCTAAAAGAAATCAGAACTACAAACATGATATCTTTAAAACAAAGCATGAGGAATGGCTTCAGAAACAGCAAGAAAAAAAGGAATCGTAATGATTCCTTTTTCTTTTTTGTATATGTTAAATATTATCTTTTCAGGAAATACCCGAAGTAGCTGCAGCTTCCCGACAGGCTCTTCATGGTTTCCGAATCTGCATATTGGGACTTCAACTGCGCAAAATACGTTCTGTATTTCTGATTTTTGATATTATCAAGTTCAGTCTGGTGCGCCTGTTCCTTTTCAGAATACTGAGGATCCGAATAGCTGATTTTTGCTGCATTTTTTGCCTCATACTGATAATACTTTCCTTGCTCCGCGCTGGCCATCTGGAAAAGGACTCTTGCTCTCTGTTCTTTGTCTTTTGATAGTTTCAGGGTCTTTTGGTAATAATTGATCGCAAGATCAAAATTATCCGGCTCCACATAAGTGGTATAAAGGAAGTTCTTATAATAATATTTATAAGGATTCTTTCTGTCCGTATTCCAGAAATCGTACTTTCCGCCGTTGGTGTTATCAATGTCCATCACAAACAACTGGCGGTAATATCCTAAGCTGGAAGTGTTGTACAATAGGTTTCCGATAAGCTGGCTGGCTTTCGCGGCCTTTTCATCTGTTCCGTTACCTATTTTTTTAAGCTGGATCAGCGCATCCGCCAGTTCCAGTTTATTCATGCTGGCTTTAATGAAAGGAAATGCAGAATAATCCTCGGCTTCCATACTTTCAGTTTCAGGACTTCCAAAACTTTCCCATACATTGTGTCCGAAAACAAGATTCGAAATATCCCTGAATCCATTATATTCGCCGGCTGCATACTGCTTCGGAGTAATTTTTTCACCTTTATCCGTCCAGTCATAATTCATTCTTGGAATTCCAGCAAATCCCTGGGCTTTTTCATAATAAGATTTAGCCTTTTCAAAATCTGCCTGCTTCATGGCTCTGTCACCATAGATCATACTAAAGAAAGCATCTATATTGCCTACATTGTCCATATTCTTGGCGATGATCTGCTGTTCAAACTGAGTCTTATTCGGTTTTTTGTAAAAGTCTTCAACACTTTTTACCAGACTGGAATTCGGGTTATACTGAAGATCCGAAAGCTTATTGCTCATCAGGAACGATTTTCCGTCTTCTCCCTGCAGGAAATAGCGGTTGGCAAGAACATCTTTAAGGAAATCTGCCGTAGATGGAGTTTCTCCATAATAATCATAATCAGATACGGCAGTACTATCTTTTTTCACTTCTTTCTTTACAAAATAATCAGCATAGTCTTTCATCAGATGATCTTCAAATTCCGCATCGATCTTAGGATGCGAAACAATATCATTCAAAACCTTCATTCTTTTTATTTCTTCAAGATATTCCGGGTTTGTTGTTTTGATATCCTCCAGAATCTCCGAGCTTCCTTTGTAATCTTTTTTCAAAAACTTAAGATAAGCATCTGCTATCTGCCAGTATTCATCCTTAGATACTTTTTTAGTTTTCTCTGTGAATTTTTCCAGGTCGTCCAGGTAATCTTTGGTCTTTTCGTCGTATCCGTAACCTGTTTTTGTATAGAAAGGAATTCTGTCCGGGTTGTTCAGCAGTTCATCATCGCTCTGATCATTCTTTTCTCCAGCCACGCTGTCGGACTTTGATCCTCCGAAAAGGTTTTTGAAGAATCTTACAATCTTCTGCCAGAATGAAAGCTTTTCTTCTTTTTTTACTTCAGCAGGTTCAGCCTTTGCATCCTTGGAAGTTGTGTCATGGTCATCAGCATTTCCCTTCTGCATGTACACATTGTCGGAAGCATCCGAAGTATAATAATAGATTGGCAGATAACTTCTTTCCAGCTCGTTGATACTTCTTACCGCCATTACTTTAAGGATCTCAGAATCCGGATTAATGTCATACATCTTTTCCATGATAGGAATGGGATTCGTAAAGCCTTCATAGCCCAATAAGAAGTAAGCCATATTCTTTTCATCATTGGTGCCAGCCCTCTTCATAATATTGCTGAAAGAAGCTGTATCCGAAAGTTTCATCGAGACAAAAGCAGATTCCTTACGGTCTTTGCTGTTCATGAAAACCTGGAAGAAGTTCCAGTTCGCATCAGCGTTCATTTCCTTTCCTCTCTGGGCACCGGCAAGCTGGTCAAGGGCCATAAAATATACCGCACCTTTCTGCTTGATCGGTTCTATGTACGTTCTGAAAGCCTCCAGGGCAGCGTCATAGTTTCTGGTATAATGATTGAAACGTACCAGCTGATATCCGTAACGCTGCTTGATCTCCGGATTTCTTGCTGCATTATATAGGGAAGTCAGTGCATTGACTGTTTTGGCGTAATCAATGGATGTAGCATTTTGCTTTTTTGAAGGACCATAGCTGTAAAATGAGTCAGGACTTTCAACATAATTAATGCTCATATAAGGTTCCAGATACTTGGCTTCAATTAAATAATCGATGCCTTCTCTGTACTTTTGGTAGAATCCTGTTCCCAGTTTCTGTAGCAAAGGATTTGTTGGTGCTCCGTTTTTCAAAGCATTAAGATCGCTCATGCTGATCTTGTATACCAGGTTTTCTGTTTCCGCGTAGTTCAGTTGGTTGTTGAAAAACTTTTTCCACGTTTCAATATTGTCGTCAGGAATTGGGTTGCCTTTGTAGTCTCCGTAAAACCTGTTAGAATAAGTGAGCAGGAAGGGCAGATAGGATTTATCCTTTATAATGCTTTGTGTAAAAAGATTGAAATATTCATAATCCGGGTCTGACCACGCGCAGGCGTCAGATTTGGTGTAAAACAGCGATAGAACCGCCATTGAAAGAATATACTTTTTCATATAGTTGATGGGTGTTTTTATTTTGTAATTCAGTTTCAACAGGTTTAAAGCTCCATGATCTGCTCAATCAGCAGAACCATAAATTTAGAAATTCCTGTTACTTACAAATTTACTATCTAATTGATAATAAATTATATTAAAATCATGTATTTTTTTCTCCAGAAAACGGGTAACATCCTGAAGCTGGTCATCTGATATTTCTTCAACCTTTATCCTGAATCCTTTACTTAGAAAACTTCCGAAATAGAAACCGTCTCTGGTGATTTCAACTTCATTATCCGAGATCTTTTTAAATCCGGGGTTTTTAAGGTCTTTTCTGGATAAAGCATTAATGAGCTTATGCTTTTCAAGATGATTGGTAACAATTCCCCAGGAGTAAATCGGCAGTGCTACCTCAATTTTTTTAACAGGATAATCCTCCAGTTTGGAAAGGTAGCTTTTTAAAACCGTCACATCCAGAATAGAATTTTTGTTGGAGTTCTCCAATGGTGAAGAAGTAGAGTAGCACATCAGGTAGACTTTTTCTACCGGTGGTACTCCGGTCTGACCTTTGTCTTTAACCTGATGAAGGCGTAGGGTACAGGTAATCTCTTTTCCGGAAACTCTTTTCAGCTCCTTCAAAAATTTAAAATAATCATTCCTGGTTCCGGCTGTCCAGTCACAGTCAATCTGAATTTCATTATGAATCTTTAAATCATATTCTTTGGCTTTCTTCTGAATCAGATTATGAATGTTTTTTGCAAGAAACCTGATCTCTTCCGCGGAAATATGATACATGGACTGGTTCGTGATAAAAACAGTCGGCACGATTTGCTTATCTGTCTGAAAACTCCTGTCTTTGGTTATAACAGCAACCGGCTGAAATTGTCCGCCGGATTTATCTATATCAAAAAATCTGGTGTACAGATAGGGAACTTGACCCTTGTCCAAAGCTTTTTTCTCTTCCTGATCCAGCTTAAGATTTGTTTTCCAGTAATAAAAAGTATAAGGATGGTTCTTTTTCCCCCTGCACGAAACAATGAGAAGCAGGACAAGCAGGACCTTTAATACTTTCATCGTTTATACAGTTTGCTTTCGCAGGAACAGATATCCTGTGTTCCGCTTTCCATGCTGGAGCAGCAGTCTTCAGATTTCTTAATGTTTCCTTCTTTATCCGTCAGGTAGATGTTATCCTTATCGAATTTCACATAAAAATTTTCACCGTATGTTTTGAAATCTACCTTCATTACTTTTGGATTGTATTTTCCGGCATTTACTTCCTCGGTGGTTTCAGTGCTGTCCGCCTGATTTACCTGAACAAATCCGAAATAAACATCACCGTTTTTCTTTACATCCAAATAATAAGATGGGGTTCCCGATCCGCTGAATCCTTCAATGATATTAAAGCTTCTGTAGCCTACAAACGGTGCTTTTGTCTGAGCAAAGGATAAAATGCTGATGCACAAGATCACTAAACTTAAAATCTTTTTCATATATTTTTTTTCAAAAGTAAAAATATTTAATCAAAAATTAAACCGTAAAAACCCGGAGATTGCTTATTTAGGGCATTTATAGGATCTTTTTAACCACAAAAGCCACAAAAGATTCTTGATGAATGAGATTCACATAAAGAAAATCTGAGATTTTCGTAAAGCTTAAGTACTTATATTCACAAAGCTTGTTGATTAAAATAACTTAAGTGTTTAAATAACTTTTGTGACTTTTGTGGTTAAATATTTAATCAGTTAAAAACAGAAAAACCACTCCAAATAGGAATGGTCTTTATTATTGATTTGAAAGTTAGATTAGAAAACAGTCGCTGCCAGCTGAATTCTTGCGTATTTATTGGAAGGATTCCACATCGCCATCATAGAAACCGGCAGACTGTAGTGTTCTGTAATTTTAATGGTCTTACCTGCTTTTACTCCTACATTAACAATATCAAAGCTGTTTTCACCATTGCCATAGAGGAAATGTTTGTCGTTGAGGGCAAACCCGGCACCAATAAACGCATCCAGATTCACTTTCTCCCCGGCGATAACCGGATAGCTCGCCTGAATATAGGTAGAGTATCTATTTTTCTTATAGCTTCCATCAGATTCCAGAACCACTTCGCCCGCATTGGCTCCTCCGTACAGCATGATATCCGCTTCAATATTCAATGGGAATGATGGTCCGAAAGTATAATTGGTCCTAAGGTCAATGATGTGGGCAGTTCTTCTCTGTGAGTAACTGAAAATGTCGTCTGCGGCTACAGCGGTATTAATGTTTCTGGAATTATACAAATCCCACAATCCAATATAAAAACGGTTATGGGAGTATTGGATGTAGTAGTTGATCTCCTTATAATGGGTGCCGTCTTTATCGTCAGCTAATGCCGAGGCACCCCAAATACCAATCTTCCATTTCTTTTCAGAATCCAGAGCGTAAGAAAGATTTCCCATCACCACAGGTTTATCTGTAATGATCAGGCCTCTCCATAAGTGATTATTCTGAATATTGGCGGTAAAGTCCAGCCTGTTGCTCTCCTTAGGTTCCTCGCTCTCCTGAGAGAATAGTTTTCCTGTGCCCAAAATAATCAGGCATGCAATTTTTAAAATTTTCATCGGGTATTTTTTAATGTATTATTCCAAAAAGAACGGCAGCGATAACAGCGCCCAGAATGGGTCCGGCAACTGGGATCCATGCGTATCCCCAGTCACTGCTGCCTTTTACTGGAAGTACTGCATGCATAATCCTTGGAGCCAAATCTCTTGCAGGATTGATGGCATAACCGGTTGTTCCACCCAGTGATAAGCCAATGGCCCAAACCAGTAAGGTAACAGGAAGGGCTCCTACAGAACCGAGTCCTACTTTAGCGGTCGGATCCGCATTCAGAGAAATGCTAGGGTCCGAAAAATGAAAGATGACAAATACCAGTACAAACGTTCCGATAATCTCGCTGATTAAATTGGAAAATGTGTTCCTGATAGCCGGCCCGGTACTGAAACAGGCGAGCTTTGCGCCTTCATCTTCCGTAATGGCAAAATGGTCTTTGTTGAAAAGCCAGACCAGGAAAGCTCCCAGCATTCCACCGAGCAGCTGTGCAGCAATATAAGATGGAACCAAGTCCCACGAGAATTTTCCTGCAACTGCCAGTCCGATCGTTACAGCCGGGTTCAGATGGGCACCACTTGCCGGACCGGCAACGGTGACACCGACAAAAACTGCCAGTGCCCAGGCTGTCGTAATGACGATCCATCCTGAATTATTTCCTTTAGTATCCTTTAAGACAACATTGGCTACAACACCGTTGCCTAATAATATAAGAAGCATTGTTCCTACAAGTTCTGCGGTAAATGGGGTCATGAGTAGTTTTTTTAATATTAAGGATTAATCTTCGATCCAGCTTTGGGAACGTTTTACAGCTTTGTTCCAGAAATGAATCATGTTATCTGCTTTTTCTTTATCCACTTTTGGATGGAAATCCTCGTCTACAACCCATTGAGATTGTATTTCATTAATATCCTTCCAATATCCTACTGCTAAACCTGCAAGATAGGCTGCTCCTAAAGCTGTGGTCTCAAGCGTTTTTGGTCTTGTGATCTTAAAACCGAAAAGGTCAGACTGTATCTGCATCAGAAGATCACTTGCAGAAGCTCCGCCATCTACTCTGAGTTCCATACTTGGTGTTCCGGAATCTGCTTCCATGGATTTTACAATATCGTACACCTGGAATGCTATTCCTTCCAAAGTTGCCCTTGCAATGTGTCCATCAGTTGTTCCCCGGGTTACTCCTACAATAGTTCCTCTTGCGTACTGGTCCCAATACGGTGCTCCTAATCCTGTAAGTGCAGGCACAAAGTAAACACCTCCGTTATCTTCAACACTTGCTGCCAGATCATTCACTTCTTCTGCGGAACGGATAAGTTTCAGCCCGTCTCTCAGCCACTGTATCGCTGCTCCGCCTACAAATACACTTCCTTCAAGGGCATAATTTACTTCTCCATTGATCTTCCATGCCACTGTTGTTAACAGGTTGTTTTTAGAAGAAACAGCTTCTGTTCCTGTATTCATTAATAGGAAACATCCTGTTCCATACGTATTCTTTACCATTCCGGGAGTAATACACATCTGTCCGAATAAGGCGGCCTGCTGGTCTCCTGCAATCCCTGCAATTGGTATTTTTGTAGAAAATAAAGTGGTTGCAGTTTCTCCATAGATCTCACTGCTCTGTTTTACTTCAGGAAGAACAGATCTTGGAATATCAAACAGATCCAGAAGATCCTGATCCCATTCTAAGGTATGAATATTCAGAAGCATGGTTCTGCTGGCATTGGAAACATCGGTGATGAACATTTTTCCGCGCGTAAGCTTCCAGATAAGCCATGTGTCAACGGTTCCGAAACATAATTTTCCTTCTGCTGCTTTTTCCCTTGCTCCTTCTACGTGATCCAGGATCCATTTTAGTTTGGTTGCTGAAAAATAGGCATCCAGGACAAGTCCGGTTTTCTCTTTAATGATTTCGGCATGCCCCTGCTCTTTTAATTCATCACAATACTTAGAAGTTCTTCTGTCCTGCCAGACAATAGCATTGTAAATAGGTTCACCGGTTTCTTTATCCCAGACAACGGTTGTTTCACGTTGGTTGGTGATACCGATGGCAGCTACTTCCAGCCCGGAAATGCCTGCTTTGGCGATAACTTCTGCGGCAACGGATATCTGGGATGACCATATTTCGTTCGGATCATGCTCTACCCATCCCGGAGTAGGGTAGATTTGTTCAAAATTTTTCTGGGAGATATATTCGATAGCTCCGCTGTGATTGAATAAGATGGCTCTAGAAGAAGTTGTACCCTGGTCTAAAGCGAGAATCAATTTTTCCTTCATACTGCAAAGTTTTAATTATGAGTAATAGTTTTGGGAGAGTAAGGGGTTAATAAATACCCTTGTGCTAATTCAATAAATTCTTTTTCCTGTTCAGTGGCCCATTCCTGGGAATATCCTTTTTCTTTGGCAATAAGCTGTGCAATAGTATGTGCACTGTCGATCGCAGCTCTTGCATCTAAAAATAAAAGACGGACTCTTCTGGCAAGAATGTCTTCAATGGTTTCCGCCATTTCGTGTCTTATGGCCCAGACTGCTTCTGCAATAGTAAAAGCATGGTCAGGATGAATCTTTTGAGAATATTGAGGATCACTGCTCTGCAATGATTTTATGGCTGGAATATCGGATCCGTAAACATACAGATGGCTGGTGCGGTCTACAAGTTCTGCTTTCATATTACCATGAATAGACATATTTTCTGTTTGAGAAGGTCCTCCATTTAAATGAAGGATCTCTACAGCTTTATCAATAGTATCTTCCGCCATTTTACGGTAAGTGGTCCATTTTCCGCCGATGATGGAAACCAATCCTGTATCGGAAGCAATGACTTTGTGGCTGCGGGAAACTTCCTTAGTGCTTTTGCCTCCTTCTTTTGGAGCGGCAAGAGGTCTTAATCCGGCGAACATCGATTTTACATCTTCTCTGGTTGGCTTCTTCGCTAAATATTGTCTTGCTGTGTTTAAAACAAAATTAATTTCAGATTCCAACGCGTGCGGCTCAAAGCTTGGGCTTTCCAGAAGGGTATCTGTAGTTCCTACCAATGCTCTGTCGTGCCATGGAACAACAAAAAGAACCCTGCCGTCTGATGTTTTTGGAATCATAATCGCATCGTCACTTTTCAGGAAAGATTTATCCAATACTAAATGGATACCCTGGCTTGGAACTACAAATTTACCATGCTTAGGATTGTTCATATTCAAAATGTCATTCGTGAATACCCCTGTTGCATTGATAACTGCTTTCGCACGAAGTTCGTACTGCTGGTTGGTAAACTGATCTTCTGCTTTAACTCCGTTTATTTTTCCGGAATCATTTTTTAGAAGACCGGTTACTTTCATATAATTAACTGCGCTACCTCCTTTTTCGATCAGAGTCTGGGTTAAATTGATTGCTAATCTTGCATCATCAAACTGCCCGTCTTGATATACCACGCCACTTGCAAGGTTATGCTGTTCAATGGTTGGTAATTTTTCAACCGTTTTGGATTTGCTGATGTATTTTGTTTTTCCAAGACTAAGCTTTCCGGCAAGGAAGTCATAAATAGATAATCCTATTTTATAATAAATACCTCCCCACCAAGTATAGTTAGGAATAATAAATGACTGGTTTTTTACTACGTGTGCTGCGTTTTGGGCCAAAAGTCCTCTTTCTTTCAGAGCTTCTTTTACAAGTCCGATATCCCCCTGTGCAAGATATCTTACGCCACCATGCACCAGTTTGGTGCTTCGGCTGGATGTTGCTTTGGCAAAATCGTGTGATTCAAGAAGCAGGGTTTTGAATCCTCTGCTGGTTGCATCCAATGCTGAACCCAGGCCGCTGGCTCCACCTCCGATAATGATGAAGTCCCATTCCTGAACACTGGATAATTTATTAATTTCTTCGTTTCGTTTCATAAATGTTTCGTTTATGTTTCGTTTTCAAATGTATAAATTAAAAATGAAACTAAAAAGAAAATAAATGAAATTTTATCGGTCTCGAAAAAAAATGGTATTTTTGATGAAAGAATCAGAATGGAAAAGTTAATACCAAGGCACGATGATATATTAAAGGAACTGGATGAAAAGGGGCATGTTCTTGTACAGGATCTGTGTGAGAAGTTCAATGTTTCGTCGGTTACGGTCCGAAAGGATCTGAATTATCTCGAAAGTCTGGGATTGCTTTTCCGAAACCATGGTGGGGCAAGTAAGCATGTAAGATATGCTTATGAAAGAAATGTAGATGAAAAGGAAAACATCAATGTAGAAGCCAAGCAGAATATTGCGAAAGCAGCTTTAAAGCTTATCCAGGAGAATGACTGTATTATTTTAGCTTCAGGGACTACGATGCATTATTTAGCGAGAATGCTGGTGAACTTTGGGCCTCTTACGGTTTTAACCTCTTCTTTAAGAGTGGCTATAGAGCTGTGCAACAATCCTAATATTAATATCATACAGTTAGGAGGAGAAGTCCGGAAAAGTTCGACTTCCATTGTAGGTTCCATTTCTGAAGGAATTCTCAAGCAGTTTTCCTGTAATAAACTTTTTCTGGGAGTGGATGGGATTGATATTGAATTCGGGATCAGTACTTCCAATGCTGCGGAAGCTCATTTGAATCAGCTTATGATAGAATGTTCTGAAAAAGTGGTCATTCTCGGTGATTCATCAAAACTGAATAAAAAAGGCTTTGGAAAGATCGCTTCTCTGGATAAAGTAGATTATCTGATTACGGATAATGGGATTGGGGAGGAAGATAAATCTGCATTGGAGGAAAGGGGGGTTACGGTCATTGTAAAATAGGTTTCATTTAGTTTATCAAATAATAAATATTTAAAATAGAGACAGTCTGGTTTTAGAAAGTCCCTATTTTAAATTGAAAATTAGTAGGCTTATACGTTCCAGAAAAATCTTTCTTTGTTTTTGCTTTCCGCTCCAAGCAATGTGTAGAATTTAATGGCCCTTGTATTGAAGCTCGGGGTTTGCCATTGGATTATCGAGCAGCCTTCTTCTTTTGAGCAGGCTCTTATTAATTCCATTATTTGCTTTCCTGTTCCGTTTCCTCTTGCATTCTCTTTTAGGAATAAGCAGTCAACATACATATAATAGCTGGCATCCCAGGTTGAAAACTGCTTGAAAAAGGTTGCATATCCTATTATTTCAGTGCCGGACTTGGCGATCAGACATTTTATATTTGAATCCGGATCAAGGATATATTTAGAAAGCAGTTCCTTTTTGTTTTCTTCCTTAAAAGAGCTTCTTTCATACAGAGCATGGGTTTTACACAGTTCAATAATGGAGCTCAGGTCTTTTTTCTCGGCAAATCTTATTTTCATATTTCTTAATTAATAATTTAACAGGCACATACGAATGTGGAGCCATTTGTAGAATTAGTTCCTTCTGTAGCATAGCCATCGAACTTCCACCATTCAATTCCTCCCATTAATTCAAGGACTTTAAATCCTAATAGAGTCATTTTTAAAGCTCCTTTTGTAGAGGCGTTACATCCGATCCCATCACAATAGCAGACGTATATTTTTGATTTGTCAAGATGCTGGGTATTCTCTTCTGTCATTTCCCGATGAGGAAGATTAATTGCGGATGGAATGTGTTCTTTGCTATAGCCATCTGACCTTCTGGTATCTACTGCTACATAATCTGTACTGTTTTGAAATGCATCATATAAGTCTGAGGGGTCCATTTCATACATTAATTTTTTCTGGTAGAATTCAATTTGTTCTTGCATAATTTTTAAATTGTTTATAGTGCAAAACTATACCCAGGCTTCTTTTTTTCCTAAGATTGAAACTGAATGCTTTACAGCTTTAATTGAAATATTTTCAGATATTGTTTTTCGGTATATTGTTAACTTTGCAGTATGGAAATCAAGTTTTTAAAGCTTATTAAAACAATTGCGGAAGAGGGAAGTATTGCCGGTTCTTCTGAAAAACTTTTTTTGACGCAGTCTGCATTAAGTCATCAGCTTAAGGATCTGGAAATCCAGCTTGGTTTTAAGGTGTTTTACAGAACACGGAACAAATGGGAATTAACTGAAGAGGGAAATGTGCTTTACAAAACTGCCTGTACGGTAATGGATAGTATTGGTAACGGTCTAAATGCTATTCAGCAGATAAGAGCTGGAGCAGCAGGTACAATCAAAATCAGTACGGAATGTTATTCATTCTATCAGGGATTGCCATTATTTATTCAAAAAATGAAAGTGTTATATCCTGAAATTGAGGTGGATTTGGTATTGGAGGCTACTCATAAGCCTGTTTTGAAAGTAATATCCAATGAAATTGACATTGCAGTCGTTACTTCAAAGCCTTCCGGCAATAAAGAATTGGTAAGCATTGAGGTTTTTGAGGATGAAATTTTTGCTGTCCTTCATCAGGAGAATCTTCTGAATGATTCGGAATACCTGACTGCTGATGATTTTCTGGATGTTCATTTAATTATTCATTCTTTTCCGCTAAAAACAGTTTCTGTTTATGAGGAATTTCTGAATCCAAATGGAATAGTTCCGGCGAAAATTTCTGCGGTTCCCTTAACGGAAGTTACTTTGGAAATGGTACAAGCTAACATAGGGATTACCTGTATGCCAAAATGGGCATTAAAGTTATTTAAGCTATCTGATGAATTGAAGTTTAAAAAAATCGGAAGTAAGGGCTTGAAAAGAAAGCATTACCTGGTAGTAAGAAAATCAGATATTGGAAAAAAATATATTAATGATTTTCTTTTGAACTTCAAAGAGTATTTTCAAAATTTCGGATAGTTTTTTATTCGAAATCGCTAATTGATTAAAAATCAAAATATTTTACTCTAAATATTTGTCAGTTATAAAAATATTCATAAATTTGCACACTCCATTTTAGGGGCGTAGTATGCCTATATCAAAAGTAGAAATTACTTCAGACCTCCTAAAAATGTGGAAATTAGAAAGATAAATTTTATTTAATATAAACAATGTCAGGTATTATTGGTAAAAAAATCGGTATGACGTCTTTGTTTAACGAAGAAGGAAAGAATATTCCTTGTACAGTTATTCAGGCTGGTCCATGCTCGGTTTTACAGGTCAGAACCATAGAAAAGGACGGCTACAAGTCAGTTCAGTTAGGTTTCGATGACAAGAGTGAAAAGAACGTAGGTAAAGCGTTAGCTGGCCATTTTAAAAAGGCTGGTTCTGCTCCAAAAGCTAAGTTGGTAGAATTCTACAGAGAATTCGTAGACGAAGTAAAAGTAGGAGAAGAAGTAAAAGTTGATTTATTCTCTGAAGGAGAGTATGTTGACGTAACAGGAACTTCAAAAGGTAAAGGTTTCCAGGGTGTTGTTAAAAGACATGGCTTTGGAGGTGTAATGCAAGCTACTCATGGTCAGCACAACAGACTTAGAGCTCCAGGTTCTATCGGTGCTGGATCGGATCCTTCAAGAGTATTCAAAGGAATGAGAATGGCGGGTAGAATGGGAGGTAAGCAGGTAACTGTACAAAACCTTCAAGTATTAAAAGTGGATCAAGAACAAAATCTTTTAGTAGTAAAAGGTGCTGTTCCGGGAGCTAAAAATTCTTATGTAATTATCAGAAAATGGAACTAGTAGTATTAAATACATCAGGAAAAGAGACCGGAAGAAAAGTAACTCTAGACGAATCAGTATTCGGAATTGAGCCAAATCAGCACGCGGTTTACTTAGAAGTTAAACAGTACCTTGCAGCACAGAGACAAGGGACTCATAAATCAAAAGAAAGAAGCGAAATTACTGCTTCTACTAAAAAACTTAAGAAGCAAAAAGGATCTGGTTCTGCTAGATATGGTGATATCAAATCTCCAACTTTCAGAGGTGGAGGTAGAGTATTCGGACCAAAACCAAGAGACTACAGATTCAAATTGAACAAAGCTCTTAAGAGATTAGCTAAAAAATCTGTTTTATCTCAGAAAATGAGAGACAACAGCATCAGAGTAATGGAAGATATGAGCTTAAACGCTCCTAAAACTAAAGATTTCATCACGATCCTAAATGCATTGGCATTGAACGATAAGAAGTCTCTATTTGTTCTTCCTGAAGCTAACAAGAATGTGTATTTATCTTCAAGAAACTTACCTAAAACTAAAGTAATGAACTTCAACGAAATTAGTTCATATGACTTAATGAATGCAGGTGAGATCGTATTCTTAGAAGGTGCAGTTGAAAAATTCCAGGAAAATTTAAAGAAATAAATCATGTCACTTATTATTAAACCAGTTATCTCAGAAAAGGCTAATTACCTTACAGATTTAAGAGGTTCTTATTCTTTCTTAGTAGATCCTAAGGCTAATAAGATCCAGATTAAAAAAGCTGTTGAAGCAGCTTACGGTGTAAAAGTAGCAGACGTTAACACAATGATTTATGCTCCGAAGGTTTCTTCAAAATACACTAAAAAAGGTCTTCAAGTAGGGAAGACAAATAAATTGAAAAAGGCGGTAATCAAGCTTGTTGAAGGTGAAGTTATCGATATTTTTGCTGTAAATTAATTATTAATTATAAATAATAGTAATGTCTGTTAGAAAATTAAAACCTATCACCCCAGGACAGAGATTCAGAATTGTAAACAATTTTGAGGAAATTACTACCAACAAACCAGAGAAATCTCTAACAGTTGGTATTAGTAAGTCAGGTGGACGTAACCAAACTGGTAAAATGACCATGCGTTACACCGGAGGTGGACACAAAAAGAAATACAGAATTATCGACTTCAAAAGAAACAAGCATGATGTTGAAGCAACGGTAAAAACTGTAGAATATGATCCAAACAGAACTGCATTTATCGCTTTATTAGAGTACGCAGATGGAGAGAAGAGATACATCATCGCTCCAAACGGTATCAAAGTAGATCAGAAAGTAGTTTCAGGAGAAAGCGTTGAACCAAACGTAGGTAACGCAATGAAATTGAAAAATATTCCATTGGGTACTGTAATTTCTTGTGTTGAAATGAAGCCTGGACAAGGTGCTATTTTAGCAAGAAGTGCTGGTTCTTCAGCTCAATTAACTTCAAGAGACGGAAAATATGCAATCATCAAATTGCCTTCAGGAGAATCCAGAATGATCCTTACTGAATGTTATGCAATGATTGGATCTGTTTCTAACTCTGATCATCAGTTAACTGTTTCAGGTAAGGCTGGTAGAAGCAGATGGTTAGGTAGAAGACCTAGAACTAGACCGGTAGTAATGAACCCTGTAGATCACCCAATGGGAGGTGGTGAAGGACGTTCTTCTGGAGGTCACCCAAGATCTAGAAACGGTATGCCGGCTAAAGGTTACAAAACCAGAAAGAAAAACAAAGCGTCTAACCGTCATATCATATCTAAAAGAAAATAATTATGGCAAGATCACTTAAAAAAGGACCATTCATTCATCATACTTTAGATAAGAAGGTTCAGACAAACATAGAGTCTGGTAAGAAGACAGTTATTAAAACTTGGTCTAGAGCATCGATGATCTCTCCAGACTTCGTAGGACAAACTATTGCAGTACACAACGGGAAATCTTTTATCCCTGTTTATGTTACAGAAAACATGGTAGGTCACAAGTTAGGCGAATTTTCTCCAACAAGATCTTTCAGAGGTCATGGTGGTAACAAAAATAAAGGAAGCAGATAATCATGGGATCAAGAAAACAAGATAGTTCAATCGCAAGAAAAGAAGCTAACAAAGACGTTGTAAAAGCTTCATTAAATGACTGCCCATCATCTCCAAGAAAAATGAGATTAGTTGCTGATATCATTAGAGGAGAGCAGGTAGATAAAGCTCTTTATATCCTAAAATATTCTAAAAAAGAAGCCTCTAACAAATTAGAGAAATTACTTCTTTCTGCTATGGCAAACTGGCAGACTAAAAATGAAGGTGCTGATATTGAAGAAGCAAACCTTATCATTAAAGAAATCTTCGTGGATAGTGCAAGACAATTGAAGAGACTAAGACCAGCTCCGCAAGGTAGAGGGTATAGAATCAGAAAAAGATCTAACCACGTTACATTAATCTTAGGTAATAAAGAAAATTAATCAAGGTATGGGACAGAAGACAAATCCAATTGGTAACAGATTAGGTATCATCAGAGGATGGGATTCTAACTGGTTTGGCGGAAACGATTATGGAGACAGAATCGCGGAAGACTACAAAATCAGAAGATACCTTGAGGCTAGATTATCTAAAGGTGGGATTTCAAAAATTTATATTGAAAGAACACTAAAATTAGTAACAGTGACGATCACTACTGCTAGACCGGGACTTATCATCGGTAAAGGAGGTCAGGAAGTTGATAAATTGAAAGAAGAATTGAAGAAACTTACAGGTAAGGATATTCAAATCAATATTTTCGAAATCAAAAGACCTGAACTTGATGCAGTATTAGTGGCTGACAGCATCTCTAAGCAAATTGAAAACAGAATTTCTTACAGAAGAGCTGTTAAAATGGCAATGGCTAGTACAATGAGAATGGGTGCTGAAGGTATCAAAGTTCAAATCTCTGGTAGATTGAACGGAGCTGAAATGGCAAGAAGCGAATCTTTCAAAGACGGAAGAATTCCTTTGTCTACTTTCAGAGCTGATATCGATTATCACTGGGCTGAAGCTCATACTACTTATGGTAGACTAGGAGTAAAAGTTTGGATCATGAAAGGAGAGGTTTACGGTAAAAGAGATCTTTCTCCACTAGTGGGACAACAGAAAAAAGGAGGTCCTTCAGGAGGCGGAAACAGAGGAGACAGAGACAACAGAAGACCTAGAAAAAATAACAATAATAACAATAATAATTAAAAATTTTAGGTTAGAAATTTTGAATTTTAAATTACCGTTACTTTTTTAAAATATAAAAAATCTAAAATCTAAAATCTAAAATCTAAAATTTAGAAATTATGTTACAACCAAAAAGAACCAAATTCCGTAGAGTTCACAAGATGAAGATGAAGGGGATTGCTCAAAGAGGTAATCAACTGGCTTACGGAACTTTTGGAATCAAAGCTATAGAAGGTGCTTGGATCACTGCAAGACAAATCGAAGCTGCTCGTATCGCTGCGACAAGATATATGAAGAGAGAAGGTCAGCTATGGATCAAAATCTTCCCGGATAAGCCAATTACTAAAAAACCAGCCGAAGTTCGTATGGGTAAAGGTAAAGGTGCTGTGGAATATTGGGTAGCTGTAGTAAAACCAGGTAAAATTATGTTCGAAATCGGAGGAGTATCTTACGAAATCGCTAAGGAAGCTTTAAGACTTGCTGCACAGAAATTACCGGTAGTTACTAAATTCGTAGTTGCTAACGATTTTGTTAAACCTCTATAATCTTTGATACAATGAAACAAGCTGATATTAAAAATTTAAGCGCGGGTGATATTCAAGCAAAACTTGCTGAATTGAAAACTCAATATTCAAAACTGAAATTGGCTCACAAGATCAGTCCAATTGAAAACCCGATTCAAATCAGAGATTTGAGAAGATCGATCGCTAGACTAAACACTGAGTTAACCACTAAACAACAATAAGATTTTCATACATTATGGAAAGAAACTTAAGAAAAGAAAGAATCGGAATAGTTTCCAGCAATAAAATGGAAAAGACCATTGTTGTAAGTGAGACTACGAGAGTGAAACACCCGATGTACGGTAAATTCGTATTAAAAACGAAAAAATATACTGCACACGACGAAAACAACGAATGCACAGAAGGTGATACAGTTCTTATCCAAGAAACTAGACCTTTGAGCAAGAGCAAGAGATGGAGATTAGTAAGAATCATTGAAAAAGCTAAGTAATAATGTTACAAACAGAATCAAGATTAAAAGTTGCTGATAACACAGGTGCAAAAGAAGTACTAGTTATCAGAGTTCTGGGAGGAACCAGAAGAAGATATGCTTCAGTTGGTGATAAAATCGTTGTTACTATCAAGGATTCTACACCATCAGGAAATGCTAAAAAAGGTCAGGTATCTAAAGCTGTAGTAGTAAGAACTAAAAAAGCAGTTAGAAGAAAAGATGGTTCATACATCAAATTCGAAGACAATGCTTGTGTATTACTAAACGCAGCGGGAGAAATGAGAGGAACACGTGTTTTCGGACCGGTTGCTCGTGAGTTGAGAGACAAAGAATATATGAAAATCATTTCATTAGCTCCTGAAGTACTTTAATTTTTAAAATTTTTAAAAGAAAATGTCAAAGTTAAAAATAAAAAGAGGAGATAACGTCATCATTACTACTGGTAAGAAAGATATCAAAGGTAAGACAGGTGAAGTTATTGAAGTGATCAAGAAAGAAGGAAAAGACCCTAGAGTAATCGTTGCAGGACTTAACATCGTTAAAAAACACGTTAAGCCTTCAGCTTCTAACCCTCAAGGTGGGATTACTGAAAAGGAAGCTTCTATCCATATCTCAAACGTAGCCCTAGTTGGTAAAGACGGAAAAGCTATCAAAATCGGTTACAAAATCGATGGAGATAAGAAAGTAAGAATCGATAGAAAAACGGGTGAAACTTTATAATTTGAATTAACACATGGAATTTATAGCAAGACCCAAAAATATATACAGAGAGAAAATTGTTCCTGCAATGATGGAAGAATTTGGGTACAAATCTGTAATGCAGGTACCTAAATTGGAAAAAATCATCCTATCTCAAGGATTAGGTGATGCCACTGCAGACAAGAAAATCATTGATTATGCTGTAGAAGAATTAACAATGATTACTGGCCAGAAAGCAGTAGGTACTATCTCTAAGAAAGACGAAGCAGCTTTCAAATTGAGAAAAGGTATGCCTGTAGGTGCTAAGGTAACATTGAGAGCTCATAAAATGTATGAATTCTTAGACAGACTTACTTCTTCTGCTTTACCACGTATCAGAGATTTCTCTGGTATCAAAGCAGACGGGTTCGATGGTAGAGGTAATTACAACTTAGGTATTACTGAGCAGATTATCTTCCCTGAAATCGTAATTGACAAAGTGAAAAAAATCCAGGGGATGGACATCACTTTCGTTACAACTGCGAAAACAGATAAAGAAGCTAAAGCATTATTAACTCACTTCGGTTTACCATTCAAAAAGAACTAAGAGATGGCTAAAGAATCAATGAAAGCGCGTGAGCGCAAAAGAGAAGCACTAGTTGCTAAATACGCTGACAAAAGAAAAGCTTTAAAAGAAGCTGGTGATTATGAAGGACTTCAGAAATTACCTAAAAATGCTTCTCCTGTAAGATTACACAACAGATGTAAACTAACAGGTAGACCTAGAGGATACATGAGAACGTTTGGTATTTCCAGAGTAACTTTCAGAGAAATGGCAAACAACGGTCTTATCCCGGGAGTAAGAAAAGCCAGTTGGTAATAATTACTAATTAATCGGGACAATTAAGTTGTCTGGATACTAAAGAATAAAAATATCAGACCCAAGATTTTCTGAAGTCTGATATTTTAATCTTCAAGTCCTTTCAATACTGATTGTCTTTAACCAATAATTTAAAATAGAAAAATGGTAACAGATCCAATTTCAGATTTCCTAACAAGAGTAAGGAACGCACAAAGCGCAGGCCACAAAGTGGTGGAAATTCCTGCATCGAAAATCAAAAAGGAGATTACTAAGATCTTATTTGACCAAGGGTATATCTTAAACTACAAGTTTGAAGATAACGCTGTTCAAGGAGTGATCAAAATCGCTTTAAAGTATGACAAGCAAACTAACAAACCGGCTATCAAGTCTATTCAAAGAGCTTCTAGACCAGGTTTAAGACAGTACAAAGGTTCTACTGAACTTCCAAGAGTACTGAACGGTTTGGGTATAGCTGTTATCTCTACTTCTAAAGGAGTAATGACTGACAAGAAGGCTAGAGAAGAGAAAGTAGGCGGTGAAGTAATCTGCTATGTTTATTAATTTTTAATCAGAGGAAAATGTC
Source organism: Chryseobacterium lathyri (assembly GCF_019970085.1). Taxonomy (NCBI): domain Bacteria; kingdom Pseudomonadati; phylum Bacteroidota; class Flavobacteriia; order Flavobacteriales; family Weeksellaceae; genus Chryseobacterium; species Chryseobacterium lathyri. The sequence continues at coordinate 959,771 of NZ_JAHXYG010000001.1, forward strand.
AAGAATTGGTAAAGCAATTATAACAATTCCAGCTGGAGTTACTGTCACTGAAAATAACGGTGTTGTAACAGTTAAAGGTCCTAAAGGAGAACTTTCTCAGGAGCTTACAGCAGGAATTACTTTAGAACAGAAAGATGGTGAACTTAACGTTAACAGACCATCTGAGTCTAAACAACACAAAGCACTTCACGGTCTATACAGAGCGTTGATCAACAACATGATCACTGGTGTTAATACAGGTTTCGAAAAGAAACTGGAACTAGTAGGGGTAGGATACAGAGCTTCACACACAGGTCAAAAACTTGAGTTAGCTTTAGGATTCTCTCACGGTATCGTATTAGAACTTCCAAGCGAAGTAAAAGTAGATACATTGACTGAAAAAGGTAAAAACCCAATTATTACTTTAGCGTCTCATGACAACCAACTTCTAGGAATGGTAGCTGCAAAGATTCGTTCTTTCAGAAAGCCTGAGCCTTACAAAGGAAAAGGTGTAAGATTCCTTGGAGAAATTGTTAGACGTAAAGCTGGTAAATCTGCTTAATAAATTATAAGTATTATGGCATTAAGTAAATTAGAAAAAAGAATAAGAATAAAAAGAAGAGTAAGAGGAAAAATCTCTGGATCTTCTGAATTGCCAAGATTATCTGTATATAAAAGTAATAAGGAAATTTACGCTCAGTTAATCGATGATAAAAATGGTACAACTTTAGTTGCCGCTTCTTCAAGAGAGAAAGGTGTTGATGCTAATGGTACCAAGACTGAAGTTTCTGCTGCTGTTGGTAAAGCTATTGCTGCCAAAGCTATCGCTGCAGGAATCGAAAGTATTGTATTTGACAGAAACGGTTTCGTTTACCACGGAAGAGTGAAAGCTCTTGCTGATGGAGCGAGAGAAGGAGGACTTAAATTCTAATCATAAAATTTCGGAAAATATGTTAGGACTAGATAATATAGAAAGAGTAAAACCGGGAGGATTAGAATTAAAAGATCGTCTCGTAGCTGTTAACAGAGTAACAAAAGTAACCAAAGGAGGTAGAGCTTTCGGATTTTCTGCTATCGTAGTAGTAGGTAACGAAGACGGAGTAATCGGTCACGGTCTTGGAAAATCTAAAGAAGTAGCTTCTGCAATCGCTAAAGCTGTTGAAGATGCTAAGAAAAACCTTGTGAAAGTTCCTGTAATGAACCACACAATCCCTCACCAGACTACTGCCAGATACGGTGGTGCAGATATCTTCTTAAGACCTGCTTCTCACGGTACAGGACTTATCGCCGGTGGTGCGGTAAGAGCGGTATTGGAGTCTGCTGGTATTCACGATATCCTTTCAAAATCTAAAGGATCTTCTAACCCTCACAACGTGGTGAAAGCTACTTTCAAAGCGTTATTGGATATCAGAAGACCTGAAGAGATCGCTAGAATGAGAGGAGTTTCTTTAAGTAAAGTGTTTAACGGTTAATATTAGAACAATGGCAACAATCAAAGTAAAGCAAGTAAGAAGCGCTATTGGAAGAACAAAAACCCAAAAGAGAACGCTTGAAGCATTAGGATTTAAGAAACTTCACCAAGTTGTAGAACACGAAGCTACTCCTTCTATCTTAGGAATGATAGCTGCAGTTAGTCATTTACTTGAAGTTCAAAAATAATTTTTAACAAAAGAAATTAAAATGAATTTAAATAACATAAAACCTGCTGCAGGATCTACTTTCAATTCAAAAAGAATTGGTAGAGGTCAGGGTACAGGAAAAGGAGGTACTGCTACGAAAGGTCATAAAGGTCAGAAAGCTAGAGCTGGTTATTCTCAGAAAATCGGTTTCGAAGGTGGACAGATGCCTTTACAAAGGAGATTACCTAAATTCGGTTTCAAAAACGTAAACAGAAAAGAGTTTAGAGGAGTAAACCTTGATACTATCCAAATTTTAATCGAGAACAAATCCATTACTGGAGATATCACGAAAGAAGTTTTAGTAGAAAACGGTTTAGTTTCTAAAAACGAATTAGTGAAAATTATGGGTAGAGGAGAATTGAAATCTGCGGTTTCAATCTCTGCTGACAAGTTCACTAAATCTGCTGAAGAGCTTATTGCTAAAGCAGGTGGAAAAGCAATTACCTTATAATACTTACTAATGAAAGAATTTATACAAACCCTTAAAAATATTTGGAGCCTAAAGGAATTAAGAGATAAAATTCTCTTTACGTTAGGTATTATCCTTGTGTATAGATTCGCATCTTATATCTCACTTCCCGCAATTAACCTTGCAGAAGTGGGAGATCTCTTAGAGCATTATAAAAATCAAGGCGGTAACAAGCAAGGAGCAGGTCTCCTTGGCTTGCTTTCGTCGTTTACGGGGGGGGCTTTCAGCCACGCTTCCGTAATGGCGTTGGGAATCATGCCTTATATTTCTGCTTCTATTATTGTTCAGTTGATGGGGATGGCTATTCCTTATCTTCAGAAACTTCAGAAGGATGGAGAGTCTGGTAGAAATACATTGAATCAAATTACTAGATGGTTAACGATTGGTGTTTGTCTTGTACAAGCTCCTTCTTATTTAACGTCTATTACTCAATTATTCTTACCGTATGCTCAGTTCTCTTCTGCATACTATGTAGAGCCAAATTCTATCATGTTCTGGTTACCAAGTATTGTAATTTTGGTTGCCGGTTCAGTGTTCGCAATGTGGTTAGGTGAGAAAATCACCGACAAAGGTATCGGAAACGGTATTTCCATCCTTATTATGGTGGGGATCCTATCAAGATTACCTGAAGCATTCGTACAGGAAATGGCCGTGCAGAACGGAAAAGGAGGAATGGGATCTATCATGATCCTTATAGAAGTAATATTCTGGATGCTGGTAGTTCTTTTAGCAGTAGTATTATCTGTTGCTGTAAGAAAAATTCCAATTCAGTATGTAAGCAGAGCTCAAGCAAGAGGAGGTGTAAACAGAAATCTTATGCAGGGAGCAAGACAATGGATCCCATTGAAAGTAAATGCTGCTGGTGTAATGCCGATTATCTTTGCTCAGGCATTGATGTTCGTACCAGGACTATTAACGAAATTCGATGAGTCCAATACTTTTCTTGCAGGTTTCAAGAATGTTTTTAGCTGGCAGTACAATGTATTGTTCGCGCTATTAATTATTATCTTCTCATTCTTCTATACTGCAATTACGATTCCGGTAAACCAAATGGCTGATGATTTGAAGAGAAATGGAGGTTTAGTACCGAAAGTAAGACCCGGTAAAGAAACAGCTGATTATTTAGATGATATTTTATCAAAAATTACCTTGCCAGGTGCAATATTTTTGTCTATCTTTGCAGTCCTTCCAGCAATAGTGCATGGAAGCTTTGTTCAGACAGATGCGTTCGCCCTATTTTTCGGGGGAACATCACTATTGATTATGGTTGGAGTTATTTTAGATACCGTTCAACAGATTAATACATATCTGCTGAATCATCACTATGATGGCTTAATGCAGTCTAAATTATCAAGAACGACTGGATATTAATTTATGGCGAAACAAAAACATATTGAACAAGACGGCGTTATCACGGAAGCTCTTTCCAACGCCCAGTTCCGTGTAGAGCTGGAGAATGGGCATATACTTATCGCTCATATTTCCGGTAAAATGAGAATGCATTATATTAAACTTTTACCTGGAGACAAGGTAAAACTAGAAATGTCTCCCTATGATTTATCGAAAGGGAGAATCACATTTAGATATTAAGACAAACGCCAAATGGAATGTATGTTCCATTTGGCTCTTGTTGAAAAATAAATACTATCAAAATGAAATCGTAAGATTCATTGGTCAGTAAAAAAAATAAATATTTCAAATGAAAGTTAGAGCATCAATTAAAAAAAGAAGCGCTGATTGCAAGATTGTACGCAGAAAAGGTGTACTATTCGTAATCAACAAGAAGAACCCAAAATTTAAACAAAGACAAGGCTAACATTAAATTATGGCGAGAATTGCAGGTATTGATTTACCAAAAAACAAAAGAGGTGTTATCGGTTTAACTTACATCTACGGAGTTGGAAGAAGTACTTCTTCCGAAATCCTTAAAGCTGCCGGTATCAGCGAAGACAAGAAAGTCAACGAATGGAATGACGATGAATTGGCTGCAATCAGAACATATATCTCTGAAAACATAAAAGTAGAAGGAGAATTAAGATCTGAAGTGCAATTGAACATCAAGAGATTGATGGACATAGGATGCCAACGAGGAATACGTCACAGACTAGGACTACCTTTAAGAGGCCAGAGAACGAAAAACAACTCTAGAACCCGTAAAGGAAAGAGAAAAACTGTTGCTAACAAGAAAAAGGCAAGTAAATAATCGTTAGGAATTATGGCAAAACAAACTAAAGTAGTTAAAAAAAGAAAAGTAAAAGTTGAAGCTATTGGTGAAGCGCACATTCAGGCTTCTTTCAATAACATCATCATTTCTTTAACAAATAAAAGCGGAGAAGTTATCTCTTGGGCTTCTGCCGGTAAAATGGGTTTCAGAGGTTCTAAAAAGAATACTCCATTTGCTGCTCAAATGGCGGCTGAAAATTGCTCTAATGTTGCTCACGAAGCTGGATTAAGAAGAGTAAAGGTGTATGTGAAAGGTCCTGGTGCAGGTAGAGAATCTGCAATCAGAACAATCCACAATTCAGGTATTGAAGTTAGCGAAATCATTGATGTGACTCCTATGCCGCACAATGGATGTAGACCACCGAAAAGAAGAAGAGTTTAATTTTTAGAATTTACCCATTATGGCAAGATATATTGGACCTAAAACTAAGATTGCTAGAAAGTTTGGTGCTGCAATCTACGGAGATGACAAAAACTTCGAAAGAAGAAAAAACCAACCGCCAGGACAACACGGTCCTAACAAAAGAAGAGGTGCTAAAAAATCTGAATATGCAATTCAGCTAGCTGAAAAGCAAAAAGCTAAATATACTTACGGTATTTTAGAAAAGCAGTTTGCTAACTTATTTGAAAAAGCACACAGAAGTAAAGGTGTAACAGGTGAAGTTCTATTACAGCTTTGTGAATCAAGATTGGATAACGTAGTATTCAGATTAGGTTTTGCTAAAACAAGATCTGCTGCTAGACAGTTAACTTCTCACAGACACATCACTGTGAATGGGGAGATCCTTAACATTCCTTCTTATTTAGTAAAAGCAGGTGATGTGATCGCTGTAAGAGAGAAATCTAAATCTCTTGAGGTTGTTACTGATTCATTAGCTTCTAAAGCTAATTATGAGTGGTTACAATTCAACGATGAGAAGAAAGAAGGTACTTTCGTTTCTGCTCCTGAAAGAATCCAGATTCCGGAGGACATCAAGGAACAGCTTATCGTCGAACTTTACTCTAAATAATTTTTTAATCAAATTTTTGCTCAACCCAATAATATGGCAATTTTACAATTCATAAAACCCGATAAAGTAATTTTACTTAACTCTGATGAATTTAAAGGTCAATTCGAATTCAGACCATTAGAACCAGGTTTCGGGCTTACAATCGGTAATGCTTTGAGAAGAGTGTTGCTTTCTTCTCTGGAAGGATATGCTATTTCATCTATCAAAATAGAAGGTGTAGAGCACGAATTTTCAACTATTCCAGGAGTAATCGAAGACGTTACCGAAATTATTCTTAACCTTAAGCAGGTAAGATTAAAAGCTTCAGCAGAAGGCCAGGCCAACGAGCAGGTAATTGCTAAAGTTTCAGGTCAAACAGTTATTACTGCTGGTGATTTAGGAAAGTCTATCAACGGATTTGAGGTGCTGAACCCGGACCTTTTGATCTGCAACCTAAACAGTGATGTAACTTTCGAAATTACTTTCAATATAGAAAAAGGAAGAGGGTATGTTCCTTCAGAACAGAATAAGTCAAACAATGCACCTGTAGGTACTATTGCTATTGACTCTATTTTCACGCCAATTAAGAAAGTACAATACAGCATTGAAAATTATCGTGTAGAGCAAAAAACAGACTACGAAAAACTTGTATTAGATATAGAAACTGATGGTTCCATCAGTCCTCAAAATGCTTTAACTGAAGCTTCTAAGATATTAATTTATCACTTCATGTTGTTCTCTGATGAGAGAATAACTCTTGAAACAGAAGCTGTAAAAGCATCTATCCAATATGACGAAGAAACACTTCATACAAGACAATTACTTAAGTCTAAATTAGCAGATATGGATCTTTCTGTAAGAGCCCTTAACTGTCTGAAAGCAGCTGAAGTAGAAACTCTTGGAGAACTGGTTTCTTACAGTAAGTCTGATTTGATGAAATTCAGAAATTTTGGTAAAAAATCTTTGACAGAACTAGAAGAATTAGTGCATTCAAAAGGTCTTAACTTCGGTTTCGACGTTGCAAAATATAAGTTAGACGCTGATAAATAATTAATAATGAGACACGGTAAAAAATTCAATCACTTAGGAAGAACAGCTTCTCATAGAAGTGCTTTACTTTCTAATATGGCTTGTTCTCTAATTGAGCATAAAAGAATCAACACTACTGTAGCTAAAGCTAAGGCTTTAAGAGTATATGTTGAACCTCTATTAACAAAGGCAAAAGAAGATACTACACACAATAGAAGAATTGTTTTTTCATATCTTCAAAGTAAAGAGGCGGTTGCTGAACTTTTCAGATCAGTAGCTCCTAAAATCGCAGAAAGAAACGGCGGTTATACAAGAATCATCAAGACTGGTTTCAGACAAGGTGATGCTGCTGACATGGCTCTTATTGAGCTGGTTGATTTCAACGAACTTTACAATCCTAATGCTGAGGAGAAAAAAGCTACAAGAAGAAGCAGAAGATCTGCAACTGCAAAAAAAGCTGAAGCTGTAGTAGCTGAAGCTCCAAAAGCAGAAGAGAAAACTGAAGAGCCTAAGGCTCAGGCAGCTGATTCTGCAGAAGAGAAAACTGAAGAATAATATTCATTCAGATATAATTGAAAAGCCATCCAGAATCTGGATGGCTTTTTTATTTGCCGGCTTCTGCGAAGAACAATAAATTTATTTCAGCAATGAAGTGAGTTCAATATTCACCATTGACAATTCAGTATCACATTCACCATTATTTTCTAAACCCTGATTCAGGAATTTATCTCGGTTTAAATTTTCGTCCTCTTCAATTCAATCACATTATTTCCCTGTTCCAGATGAAGACTATCACCTTTTACCCTGGCAGTCATATCATCCTTTTTGTAGATGACCTCACCGTCTTTTGTGTCTGTTTTAGGTAATGTAAATGTCTTTTTGTTGCTGGTGATCGCTACAGTATTTTCCTTAGGATCATTTTTGAATACTACTTTTACTAATGTTCCGTCTGTAGCCTTGTAAACGAAATCTGTTTTCTCTGTCTTCTGACCGTTCACTTCAGTTGTTGAAGAACTTTGGGTTACAGAATCAATTTTCCCATTGTTGTCGGTGATCACCGTTTCTGAACTGTCAATTTTAATTACGCTTTTGTTTCCGCTTTCACTTTTTTTACAGCTGGTTAATAATAATGCCACAGCTGAAACTGCTATTAAAAGGCTTTTTCTCATGATATTTATTTTTTAATGTGTAGGGTTAATTGTTTTTCTATTGTAATAGAAATTTTAACTAAATTTAATAGAAACAAAAAACAAACCAATAACCCTGAACTCAAGTCACTAAATTACACAAAAGTGTAATTGATTCCGTCTTGTTTTCTTACGAAATTTGTCTTAAACAAAAAACAATGAGCATTTCTATCGCCATAGTAGAAGACGAAAAGAACTACAACAACGCGTTGAAGAAGGTCATCAATTACCAGCAGGATATGCACGTGACTGCCCAGTTCTTTAATGGAAAGGAAGCCCTGAATAATCTTCCCGGTATTTCCCCGGATGTTGTTATGATGGATATCCAGCTGCAGGATATGCTGGGTATCGAAATCATTGAAAAGCTCAGAAAAGAAATGACAAAGACACAGTTCATCATGTGTACCAGTTTTGAAGATGATGAAAAGATCTTTAATTCATTAAAAGCAGGAGCCATGGGATATCTCATCAAAGGTGAAAGCATGGACAAGATCCTTTCTTCCATCCGCGATGTATATAACGGCGGTGCCCCCATGAGCCTGTCCATCGCCCGCAGAGTCTTAAGTCATTTTGAAAAAAAACTTCCTGAAATTAAAGATTTTGATGACCTCACAGAACGTGAAAAAGAAATTCTCGAGCTCCTTTCACAGGGACTCCTTTACAAAGAAATTGCCGACAGAAAGTTCATCAGTATAGACACTGTAAAAAAACATGTAGGAAATATCTACAGAAAACTGCACGTGAGCAATAAGGTAGAAGCAATAAATAAATTTAACCATTTTAAAAACTAAGAGACATGAGAACAATTAAACTATTAAGAATTATTTATCTAATAACTTTAATGTTGTTTTTGATAAGTTGCAGGAAGGATAAGACCGGAGAAATAAGGGATAGAGCTTTAGACCAGCCGGATCAAAAAGCTAATGCTGCTCCTGTTGATTCTAATGGAGATAGTATATATATAAAGAAATTCGATTTTCTAAGCTTACAAACCATATTAACAACAATACCGGATACGGATGTAGATAAGTATTATGGGAAATATTCAACTACATATAAACCACATTTAGGATTGGGAAAAAAATACCCATATTCTTTTGATATAGCTCCCAGTGTAGGAGAGGAAATGAAAAAGATGGTGAAGAATAATGACTCGATACGGCTAATTCTTACTACAAGAGAAAATCATTTGGAAATTCTTTTTGCTGACTCAAATAATAACAAATACATTATTACAGAAAATGCTATTAAGCAGGTTGATGAGAAAGTATTTAAAGAAATGGATAATGTCTTCAAAACCGGTATTTATGATGAAATGACAAAAGCTAAGATAGGATTGGTAGACTCTGAACAGTCAGGGGATAAAACGTATGGTAATACTACTGAAATATTAATACCGTATGCTGACTTTAGCCAATATGAGCCAACAAAACATACTTTATCTTTTTTACCTGGGGTATTAACGAATAACAATGTTAACAGCAATAAGAAAAGTAAAATGCACCACCTAACATTAATTATGTGTTTGATGGAATTAAGTCCCAACAAAGCTCTTAAAAATCCTCCAATAGTTTTTTCTGATGACTTTTGTTTAAAGCCGCCAGGCTGCTAAATATGTATATATTCTATTTAATTCTAACTTTTCTTTGTCTTGCTTTTTCAGTTATAAATAAAGCAGCAAGACAAAGATTCTTGTATTTATACTTTGTGATTGTTTTTTTATCAGAAATTCTGATATTCATGGGAATATTTGATGGTGGCATTTATAAATACACTAAGATTTTTTATATTCTGTTCTTTATATTTTATTATAAAGAACTTTTTACATTACATTATAATAGATACATTCTTTTATTTATAGTCATTACCTGCCTGCTTATAAAGAATAGTATTGGAGATGAAAATTTATTACCGGTGATACAAAGTTTTGTTTATGTTTTTCTTAGCTTAGGATGGATGATGTGGCAAATTAAAAATCCTAATGAAATTTCAATCTACAATAAACAGAAATTCTGGTTTTGTGCTGGACTTTTATTGTGGAGTGCTGTATTTTTAATGCGAATTATCCCATCATTATTTTTTGCCGAAAAAGACAGTGTTTTTTTCCAAGGTATAAATTATTTTTATCAGGGAATTACTATTTTTTGCTATGCATTATTCCTGAGAGGTATTTTTTGCAGAAAATAAACGTTTGGAATTGAATTAAGATAGAAATGAATGATTTGGATAGAATAAAACTCACTTACATTATTGCAGTTATTGTAATAATGCTATTCATTGCTTTCATTATTTTTGTTGTTTTAATGTATAATAAAAAACAGCTTTTGTATCTTAAAGAACAGCAACTTAAAGAAGCAGAGCATCAAAACCAGCTTCTTCAAAAAGAACTCGAAAAGCAAAAATCTATAGAACAGGAAAGGGAACGTATTTCCCACGATATGCATGACGATCTCGGAGCCGGGATTTCAGCATTGAAACTTCAGGCAGAATTCCTCAAGCAGAAAGCGGAAGACGGAGATCTGCAGAATGATATCGATGAGCTGCTGAAAACCTCAGAAGAAATGAACCTATCCATGCGCGAAATGCTCTGGAGCCTGAACTCAGGAAATGATACTCTGGGAAGCTTTATAGACTATGCCATACAATATACCGGTAACTTTCTGAAAAAAACAAAAATTAAGCTTTCGTCAGAAAGCGAAGATATTATATCAGAAACACCAATTTCTACAGAACTGAGACGGAATATGTTTTTATGCTTAAAAGAGGCTCTGAATAATGCTTATAAACACAGTCAATCCAATCAGTTGAAACTTTCTTTTGTTCAAAAAGATAAAGAATTTATCATGAAAATCTCTGATAACGGAGTCGGGATCAGTCATGAAAATGCAGAAGGGAACGGCCTCCGGAATATGAAACGGCGGATGCAGGAACAGAATGGCGAATGTCAAATTTTATCTGAAGGATCAGGAACACAGATGCTTTTCAGAACTACAGTATAAGATCCGGAAAACATACATAGAACCTTTGTCTTCAAGAAGGCAAAAAACAATAAAAAAAATTATTGCAGAACAAAGAAAACATACTGTTTCTGACAGGTAAAATCTCATTTAAATGGAAAATTAAACTATAATCTCTCAATGTCATAAAAAACGTTGATAAATTTGGATGTATTACCAAATATTAAAGCCTACTTTTTTCATCAGGTTAGTTTTTTCATTAAATTTGTAATAAGTATAATTTTAATAATAAACAACTTGAAGCTTTTGCGGATGGTTCAAAACTAAACAATATGAGTGCAATTTCTTTCATAGAAGCGAGACAAATTTTGGATTCCAGAGGTAATCCTACCATTGAAGTAGATGTATTTACAGAAAGCGGGGCCATGGGACGTGCTGCCGTACCTTCAGGAGCATCTACAGGTGAACATGAGGCAGTGGAATTACGTGACGGTGGTTCAGATTATATGGGTAAAGGAGTCCTGAAAGCTGTTGAAAATGTAAAAGAAGTAATTGCAGAAAACTTAATCGGACAGCCGGTTTTTGAGCAGAACTTTATTGATCAGATCATGATTGATCTTGACGGAACTGCCAACAAAGGAAACCTTGGGGCCAATGCAATTTTAGGAGTTTCTTTGGCTGTAGCTAAAGCTGCTGCTGCTGAACTAAGAATACCGTTATACAAATATGTAGGAGGAGTTAATGCCAATACACTTCCTGTTCCAATGATGAATGTCATCAACGGAGGATCTCACTCCGATGCTCCTATAGCGTTCCAGGAATTTATGGTAATGCCGGTAAAAGCAGAATCTTTCTCTGATGCATTGAGAAAAGGAACTGAAATTTTCCACAACCTGAAATCTATTCTTCATTCAAGAGGTCTTTCTACAGCAGTGGGGGACGAAGGAGGTTTCGCACCTACTTTCAAAGGAACTGAAGATGCTTTGGATACATTGCTTCAGGCTATTGAAAAAGCAGGCTATAAGCCAGGTGACGATATCATGTTGGCGCTTGACTGTGCCGCTTCAGAATTTTACAAAGACGGAATTTACGACTATAGAAAATTCCAGACTCCGGATGCCGCTCAGTTCTCCAGCAGCGAGCAGGTTTCTTACCTTGCTGAATTAGCAGCTAAATATCCTATCATCTCCATCGAAGACGGAATGCAGGAAAACGACTGGGAAGGATGGAAAATGCTTACTGATAAAATCGGAGACAGAGTACAGCTTGTGGGTGACGATTTATTCGTAACCAATGTAGAAAGATTGTCAAGAGGAGTAAAAGAAGGTATTGCCAACTCAATCCTTGTAAAAGTAAACCAGATTGGTTCTCTTTCCGAAACAATGGATGCTGTACAAATGGCTCAGAATAACAAATTTACTTCAGTAATGTCTCACAGATCAGGAGAAACCGAAGATTCCACAATTGCTGATTTGGCAGTAGCTATGAATTGCGGACAGATCAAAACCGGATCTGCTTCAAGATCAGACAGAATGGCGAAGTATAACCAGCTTTTAAGAATTGAGGAAGCATTGGGTGATACGGCTTTTTTCCCAGGTTTAGATGCATTTAAAATTAAAAGATAATTGAATTTATAAATAACGGCAAGCGATAATTTTTGTTTGCCGTATTTTGTAATAAGTAGTATATTTAAAAAAAAATAAATAAATGTCAGACAACAAAGTAATATTGAATTATGACGGTAATTCATATGAATATCCAATTGTGGATAGTACTATCGGAGACAGAGGAATTGATATTTCAAAATTAAGAGACCAGACAGGTTTAATCACTCTGGATTTAGGGTACAAAAATACCGGAGCTACTATTAGCGACATCACTTACTTAGACGGAGATAAAGGAGAATTATTCTACAGAGGTTATCCAATCGAGCAGATTGCTGAGAAATCTAACTTTTCAGAAGTTATGTACCTTTTATTACATGGTGAATTACCTACTCAGGACCAATTTGTTTCCTTCAACAATAATATTAAAAAATATAACTTTATAGCAGATGAAATGAAAAAGATCATTGATGTTTTTCCTCGTTCTGCTCATCCTATGGGAGTTTTATCTTCTTTAACTTCCGCTTTAACAGCTTTTAACCCTAAAGCCGTTAATGTAAACTCTAAAGAAGAAATGGACCACGCTGCAGAATTGATGATTGCTAAATTCTCTCACCTTTGCGCATGGACCTACAGAAAAACTCAGGGGCTTCCGCTTAACCACGGAGATAACAGCCTGAACTATGTAGAAAACTTCTACAAAATGGCATTCAGATTACCTAACGAGGAATTTGAAGTAAATCCAGTTATTGTAGACGCTCTTGATAAACTATTAATCCTTCATGCTGATCACGAACAAAACTGTTCTACTTCTACAGTAAGAATGGTAGGATCTGCTCATACAGGTCTTTTTGCTTCTATTTCTGCCGGTGTTTCTGCACTTTGGGGACCTCTTCACGGAGGTGCTAACCAGGCTGTTATCGAAATGCTTGAGTTGATCGACAAAGATGGAGGAGATGTTAATAAATGGGTAGCGAAAGCAAAAGATAAAAACGACAGCTTCCGTCTAATGGGCTTCGGACACAGAGTGTATAAAAACTTTGATCCAAGAGCGAAGATCATTAAAAAAGCTGCTGACGATATCCTTAATGCATTAGGTATCCAGGATAAAGCACTTGACATTGCAATGCAGTTAGAAAAAGTAGCACTTGAAGATGAGTACTTCGTAGAAAGAAAACTATATCCAAACGTAGATTTCTATTCAGGTATTATCTACAGAGCACTGGGAATTCCTACAGAAATGTTCACCGTAATGTTTGCTTTGGGAAGACTTCCGGGATGGATTTCTCAGTGGAAAGAAATGAGACTGAAAGGAGATCCTATCGGAAGACCAAGACAGGTTTATCAGGGTGCTCAAAAAAGAGATTACATCGATATTACAAACAGATAACCCCTGTTTTTATCATAAACAAAATCCCAAAGCTTGCTTTGGGATTTTTTATTTTAATCACTGATTTGCTATTAAGGTTCCTTAGTAATATCTATTAAAGTATTTATGCCATAAATCATAATCATGGATGCTTTGTCTGTTTCTATAAAATAGGGTAATCTTTCGCCTGTCACTAGTTCCACTTCACCTAAAGCATATTGATCAGTTTTGCTTTTGAATTCTCCATACCATTTGTTTTTAGCGTTTATCAGGTTTCCGAATTCTATATTTCCTTTATTGTTTGTTACTAGTTTTCGTGTTGTTAAAATACTGTAGTTGTCAGAATCAATAATAACAGAACAAATGATTAGTTCTTCTTTCTCAAAATCAATTGGAAAATTTTGAAATAATAATTTTGGATTGGAATCTGAATCATAAAACTGAGCCCATTTGAAATCGTAAGGTTTTATTGTCTTTCTTTTTATTGAAGCAATACATATATTGTAAAGAGATTGATCAGATTTTTTCATTAATTTAAGAAGAGTTTAAAAATACAAAATTTAAAGTGAATCTTTTGTTATATATATCAATTTGAAGACAATAATTTTATTAAATTTACCTTCATAAAGTGATCACTTTCAATTAGTTTTGGTTTAAGCCGGAATGATAGGAATTTATCAAGAAAATAAATCAATATAATGACTTTCGGACAGCAGATGTTATTTTTCTTCAGTGCGGTAGGAGCCTTTAATGGGTTGCTGCTCGGGGTCTATCTTCTGTTTGTCAAAAAACTTAAAAACATTCCGGATTTCTTTTTAGGCTTGATTTTATTGACTTTAAGCATCAGAGTGGGGATTTCCGTTTGTATCTATTTCTATCCGGACTGGCCGCGAATCATTCCGCACCTTGGGATGTCTGCGCTATTTTTCACAGGGCCGGCTTTATATTATTACATCAGATCATCATTCCAGAAAGAAGAATTTGATTTAAAACAATGCAGAGCGTTTTTCGGAGTATTGACATTGGTTCTTGGAGGTGTAGGATTGCTGTATTTGTTTTTTCCGGTTAGTTGGGATAAATATTTCGGAACCTTTATTTATACGGTTTGGTCAGTATTTGTCTTGCTTGCTGTATATCAGTATTATATTTCTTCAAAACAGACAGCGAGAAATCCCAATAAATTTATCCTTCCGGTACTTATCAGCAATGTGATCATTTTCCTGGCGTATCAGTTAATTTCTACAGGCTGGGTACAGGTGTATTGTGCAGGCGGAAGTCTTGTATTCTCATTTGTGCTGTACGCGAATTTTTTAATTCTTTTCAGTAAAAAGAATAATGATAATTCTGTAAAAGAGATTCCTAAATATACCAATAAAAAGATTTCAGAAGAACTTGCAGACAGTTTTGTTTCAAAACTTGAACGGCTTATGAATTCCGAAGAATTATACAAAAATCCAAACCTGAAATTAAGCGATCTGGCGGCTAAAATGAATATGTCTGCCCATCAGCTTTCCCAATTGCTGAATGATAATCTCGGTAAAAGCTTTTCAACTTACATCAATGAATACAGGATCAACGAAGCCTGTCAAAAAATAGAAATCGGCTCCTTCCTCAAGATCGAAGAGATTGGTTATGAAGTTGGATTTAATTCTAAGTCTACTTTCTTTTCCACATTCAAAAAAATTAAAAATACCACACCGCTTTTATACAAGCAGTCACAAACCCCTTCTGAAGCTAGGTTTCAAAGTTCAGAATTATAATTTCGTACTGCGGAATTTAAACTTCAAAACCTTATTTTTTCAATAGCCTGCTACTTTTGGTTTCATAAAATTAAAATTTATGAATATCAGATTATGGTTTTTTCTGTTGCTATTATTCCTTTCCTTCTTTGGAAAAGCTCAGGAAACAATACAGGGGAAAATTTTGGATTCAGAGACCAAGACAGCTGTTTCTCAGGCTGAAGTTTCTATGTTAAATAAATCAGACCGGAGCATCATTCAAAAAGTTCAGACGGATTCCTTAGGTTTTTTCCGGCTTGATAATGTAGCTCCTGATGCTTACTTTGTGGTCCGGAAAAATGGATATGAAACGGAAGAATTTAATACTGTAGAAGATATTTCTTTGATTGAATTGAAACCTGTTTCTGAAAATATTTCTGAAGTAGTGATCCGTTCAGCGGCCAGAAGTATCAGGCTCAATGACGGAAATGTCGTAATGAGTGTTTCCGGAAATAAAGATTTCAAGACCTCTGCGAATCTTCTTGAGGTTTTAAGAAAAACACCGGGCGTTTCCATAGATCAGGAAGGCGGCATTTTTATTGGCGGAAGAATTACTCCTGCCATATTTATTGACGGGAAGCCAGTCACCATGAGCAGCCAGGAACTTCAGGCCTATCTTCGTTCATTACCGCCGGAAATGGTAGAATCTGTTGAAGTGAATGCCAACCCTTCTTCCAAATTTGATGCTGAGTTTAAAGGAATTATCGATATCAGACTAAAAAGAAACGGAAACCTTGGCTGGAAAGGACATTACAGTGGAAATACCTATGCCAATAAGTTCAGCTACAGAGAAAACTCTTTAAACCTTTCTTATAATACAGAAAAGACAGCATACAGCTTGCAGGCCAGTTACAATAATGGTATTTCTATCTATCGCTATAATGCACTACAGAAGCTTGCCAATACCAATGTCATGCAAACCAATACGTATCAGGAAGATGAAGGGAAGGTATATGGCATTCAGACCGGAGCAGATTTCAGGATCAATGATAAGAATAGATTAGGCATCAGTTTAAGAGGAAATTTCAGAACCAGTGACCGGGTCCGTTCAGGTTCACTATACACTACCAATAAAGAAGGCTCACAGCTGATCTTTAACACCGAAAGTGAAAACCCTACAAATTATTCCCAGGAAAATTATGGGGTAACTGCAGATTATTCATTTCAAAATAAAGGTTTTAAACTGAATTTTTTAGGTAATTATCTTTCCGTCAGAAATAAGCAGAAGGATGATTTTATCAATAAAGATAAACCAACCTCTCAACTTTTATCCTACTGGAAATCTGACCTGCTTAATAAAATTGATATCCAGACCGCACAAATCGACATTTCCCAAAAGATAGGAAATGCTGACCTTGAGGCCGGAATGAAATACAGCCATTCCAATACCCATAATAATATCCGCTACGATACGCTGTCTGTTGATGACCGTTTTATCTTTGATCCGGAGCGTAGCAATATGTTTTCTTACAAAGAGCAAATATGGGCCGGCTATGTTTCATACAGACAGAAATTTGGAAAGCTTCAGGTGAATGCAGGACTAAGGTTTGAAAATACCGAGAGTATTTCGGATGCAGTTACTAAAGATTCTGTGGTGTCAAGAAATTATCTCGAATGGCTGCCGTCTTTTAGTACAACCTATACATTCAATAAATCTAATGAACTGTCACTTTCGTACAGCAGAAAAATAACACGACCTGTGTTTTCCCAGCTCAATCCGTTCCGGGTTTATTTCAGCCCGCTGAATTATTGGATCGGGAATCCTTATCTGCAGCCTTCTTTCACCAGCCAGATCAAACTTACGTACCGCTATAAGAATTGGGTGACCAGTTTTACAGCAGGAAAAGAAAAAGATGTGATGACCCGGTATCCGCTTTACAATCCGAAAACCAACGTTCTGGAATATCTTGGAACCAATCTTCCTTACCGCAAATTTGCTTCTATAGAAACCAGTTTTCCTGTGAAACTGACAAACTGGTGGAATATCACCAGCCAGCTTGCGGGATACTATAACGATGAGTTCAGACCTTATCTGGGTGAGGTGTTTGCTTTAAAAGTGTATAATTATGAAATACGGATAAATCAGGTTTTTACTTTACCTAAAGGATATACCGTTAATCTATTTGCAAATTATGAATCCAAAACCGGAAACAGCCTATACATTATCAAACCAAGGTATACAGTAGATCTATCTGTGCAGAAGTCATGGTTTAACAACACATTGAATACAAAAATAAGCTATAACAATATTTTTGATTCTTATGATCAGCGTTTGGAATTCAGGCATAAGCAGATTATGGACAACCGTCTTACTCATTGGTGGGACAGCAGCCGTCTGATTTTTTCGGTAGGATACAGCTTTGGAAGTTCAAAATACCAAGCCAAAGAACTTCTGAAAACAGAAGAAGAAAACAGGGCGCGATAAAAAGAAACCCTGCTTATCAAAAGCAGGGTTGTTATTTCTTTAATTATGGACAAACACAGTTACCACACGTCCAAATGGTACAGTTTCCGTTGTCATCCCACTCGCAGCAGTATCTGGGTCTGGTTATCCCTCCTCCTGTGATTAATTTCTGCTCGTTTCTTCCTAATTTTTGTGCATTTTTAAGCACCGGGCTTTTCTTGTTCATGATTTTGATTTTTGATGTTAATAGTTAAATTTTAATTTTTATAATTCCATTGAAATTATATCACTAAGATATGAATTTATTTTATAAAATATATTGTTTTTTGTTTCTTATGTAGATGAAAAATAGTCAGTTGTAGATGAATTATGTTGGAAATATAAAGGGACTATTGGGTTGTATTTACAATTTAATACAGGAATATAAGGCATAAGGCCGAATATAAGCAGCATTAAAATCAAATTTGATGCATAAAACAAATCAAAAGTTTTCCAGATAGAGACCTTTACTTATATTTGTAGTATTGCATAAATCTTTATGAAACTAAACATTAAAAACGAAACGGGCAGGCTGAAATCAGTTGTTCTAGGACAGCCTAATTCAATGGGAGCCGTTCCCACACTGGAGGAGAGTTATGACGCCAAGTCATATTACTCCATCGAACACAATATGTATCCTAAAGAAGAGGATATTATCAACGAAATGAATGCTTTTGAAGCTGTATTGAAGAAATATGATGTAGAAGTCCTTCGTCCAAGCATTATCAAAGATTATAACCAGGTTTTCGCAAGAGATGTGGCTTTTGTGATTGACGATAAAATGATCATCTCAAATGTGATCGCTGACAGAGCTGATGAGCAGGATGCTTACAAGAAAGTTTTTGAAAAAGTAGCGTGGAGAAAAATTATCAATCTTCCGGAAACTGCACACATTGAAGGCGGTGACGTTATTGTATGGGATGATTTCCTTTTTATAGGAACATGTTTCAGCGAAGATTACAGAAACTATAAAACAGCGAGAACCAATGAATATGCTATTGAAATTCTGAAAGAATATTTTCCGAAGAAAAGAATCATCGACCTGGAATTAAAGAAAAATGATAAAATTCCGTTTGAAGGGATCCTACATTTGGACTGCACATTCAATCCGGTGGGAAAAGATAAATGCCTGATCTATAAAAACGGATTCGTGGACGAAAGCGATTACCGCCTGATCATTGATATCTTCGGAGAAGAAAACTGTTTTCACCTTAATGATGAAGAAATGTTTGAAATGTTCCCGAATATCTTTTCTATTTCTCCCGAAGTTGTTGTCTCAGACAAAACATTTACAAGAATGAACAATCACCTGAGAAACGAGTGGGGAATGACCGTAGAAGAAATTCCTTACAGAGAGATTTCTAAAATGGGCGGACTCTTGAGGTGCTCCACAATGCCACTGGTAAGAGAGTAGATTGATGTGAAGATTAGAATGGTTTCTGAATCTTTTAATCTTTTCAATGTTTTAATTTTTAAATCAAAAACAATGCAAACAACAGATACAGTATTAATGATAGAGCCGATTGCGTTCGGCTATAATGCGGAAACGGCAGAAAATAATTACTTTCAGGTTGAACAGAAAGGGGCTGATATTCAATCTAAAGCTTTGGCAGAATTCAACACTTTTGTTGGAACACTGAGAAACAAAGGGATAAATGTGATTACTATAAAAGATACCCTGGATCCTCATACTCCCGATTCTATTTTTCCGAATAACTGGGTAAGCTTCCATAAAGATGGCAAAGTTGTCCTATATCCGATGTTCGCTTCAAACAGAAGAGTAGAGAGAAGGGAGGATATTATTGAGAGTATCAAAAATCAAGGCTTTGAAGTTGCTGAAATTGACGACTGGTCATTGCCTGAAACTCAGGGTCATTTCCTGGAAGGGACAGGAAGTATGATCTTTGACCACGATAATAAAATCGCTTATGGTTCGGTTTCTCTAAGACTTGACGAAAATTTATTCAGAGAATTTTGTGAGAAATATGGATTTACCCCTATAGTTTTCCATTCTTATCAAACTGTAGGCACAGAGAGGCTTCCAATTTACCATACCAATGTTATGATGTGTGTGGCAGATAAATTTGTAGTCATATGCCTTGATTGTATCGATAATGAGCTGGAAAGAGAAAAGGTTATTGAAACCATTAAAAATTCAGGAAAAGAGATCATCGAAATTTCAGAAGAGCAGATGCAGCAGTTTGCAGGAAATATGCTTCAGGTTCAGAATAAAGACGGCCAGAAGTTTTTGGTGATGAGCCAGACGGCCTATCAGTCCTTAACACCTGAACAGGTTGCTGCCATAGAAAAATACTGTGAGATCATTTACTCAGATCTGAATACCATCGAAGTGAATGGAGGAGGAAGTGCCAGATGTATGCTTGCTGAGGTTTTCCTTCCGAAAAAATAATATATTTACGAAAAAAATAATTGAAACCATTATCAAGCAAAGGTCTGCATATTCTTCTGACTTTGGAAACACAGTCAGAAGATTTGTTATTAGACTGCAGTCGCTTTTTGAAATATACAGAATCCATTTTAGAAACTAAAGAAGTGGAAATTGTTGGAATTACAGATCATGTCTTTGACAACCAGAGCTTCACTGCTGCCGTGTGTCTTAAGGAATCCCATCTCTGTATACATACCTGGCCAGAGTTTAAACAGCTTACATTTGATGTTTTTCTGTGCAACTATACCCAGGATAATACCCAGAAAGTAGAGCAGATCGCAGATGAAATTGTTCAGTATTTCAATGCTGATGTCATTCAAAAACACAAAATTCACCGTTAAAAAATGTATTACGTTTGTCCCGTCTGTGAAAAAAATAATGAACTGGCAATAGATTTTTCTGTTGAAGAATACATATGCCATTCATGTGCTTCCCTTATCGGAATAGAAAAAAATGCTTCTCGGAAAATCATTAAAAAGCCTGTAGAAAATGTAGTCCTGGAAGTCGGACAGAAAGGAACGATCTATGGGACAGAATACTATGTAATTAATATTGTTGTTAAAAAATATGGAGAAAATATTTTCTGGCGGGAATATGCACTGAAAGGCCCATCCGGAAATAATGTATACTTAAGCGAAAATGATGGACATTGGGTACTTCTCCACTTACTGGATTCAGCATTTAAAGACTTTAAGCATTATGCAGAAACTGCTGATGGGCGGAAATATAGATGGTATGAAACCACACCCTGCAGTATTCATTCCGCAGCTGGTTTTTTTGAAGATAAAATAGATTTTAAACTTGCCAAATATAAAGAATACGTAAACGGCACCGAGATGATCTCACGGGAAGAATGTGGAAATTCAGTACAGTTCTTTAAGGGAAATCATATCTCAAAATACACCATCAAAAAAGCTTTCGGCTTAAAAGAACTCCCCGATTATTCAGGGATAGGAATTGTAGAGCCTTTTTTCTTTGATGTAAGGCAAGGGATCAACATTATCGGAGTTTCAGCTTTACTAATCTGTCTGATCCAGCTGTATGTGGTGATGTCAAGAACTAATCAGACCCTTTTTGAACAGGAAATCAAATTTGCTGATTTAAATGAAAAAGAGCTGGTAAGCAAAAGTTTCAACCTTTCAGGAGCTTCCGCTCCGTTAGAAGTGAATGCCTACTCTGAAGTAGACAACTCCTGGGCAAATGTAGGCGTAAGCCTTGTTAATGAAAAGACTAATGAAATAGCTTATACCTCTAAAGATATAGAAAGATATTCCGGCTATGAAGACGGAGAAAGCTGGAGCGAAGGAAGCCAGAGTGAAGAATTTAATTTTTGCGGTGTAGCGCCCGGAAACTACCATTTCCTGATTTCTGCAGAAAAAGAAGGAGGAGCGGCAGATCCTTTCAAATCAGGCTATCAGCTACAGAATGGAGATTTTTCAGTGATTAAAAATGACCTGGGAAATTTCTATATGCGGAACAATAAAGACAAAAGCATCAGCATCTATACCGAAAAAGAAATACTGAAAAACGAAATTAGCGGAATAAATAAGCTGACAGAAAAGCCGTTGGAAATTAAAAAATTGGACTCTGTCCTTACCAATATGAGCCTGGAAACCGGCTACCCGGAAAAATATGAAAGAAACAGCTCTGTGAAAATCAAGGCTGCATGGCAACCGGTATCATTTTGGAATTTCGCTATTGTAATCATTTTGTCACTAACCTTCATAGCGGTCAGCTTTGTGGGAAGACGCATTTTTGAACTCAATAAATGGAAAAACAGTTCCAATTCACCTTATCCTACCCATTAAGACATGGACAAAATAACCCACTACATCAGGACCAATTGGATACTGTTACTTATCGGAGGCTTTTTTCTGAGCTGGTTTGTTTATCTTACTTTTACAGGAAATAAGTTCTGCGACTGTGCCAAAACAGAAACCTACCGGGACGGAACAACCAGAAATCACTCCACAGGAAGAGGATTTTACAGATACTACCACAAATAAAAAATATAAACTATGGATAACATTAATCTACTGCCGATATTCAACTCTGTGTTATACTCAATTTTAGGAATAGCCATTCTTTTGGTTTGCTATTTCATTATCGAAAAACTGACCCCGGAAAAAACATGGCATGAGATCTCACAAAATAAAAATATAGCGTTAGCGATTGTTTTCGGAGCATTTATCATAGGAATTTCAATGATTATAAGTGCTGCGATTCATGGATAAGAAGAGGATTCCTCTTGAGCTGCTTTTAATGTTCTCGGTTTTTGTCATTGCAACGTGCGGGCTCATCTATGAACTGGTGGCCGGTGCATTGGCAAGTTATCTTTTGGGAGATTCTGTCAAACAGTTTTCTTTCATCATTGGCGTTTATCTCTTTTCAATGGGGGTAGGGTCATATTTTGCCAAATTTATTAAAGGAAATCTCATCGATAAATTTGTAGAGATCGAAATCCTTGTGGGAATTGTCGGTGGGGTAAGTTCAGTTGTTTTATTTATCCTGTTTAATACCCTGGCCCATTTTGAGGCAGTGCTTTACCTTTTTGTTTTCTTTACCGGATGTCTGGTCGGGGTGGAAATTCCACTCTTGATGAATATCCTAAAAGACAGAATAGGGTTTAAAGACTTAGTATCAAACGTTTTTGCCTTTGATTATATTGGAGCATTACTGGCCTCAATACTGTTTCCTCTCGTGCTTATTCCGAACTTGGGAATTGTAAAAACACCTTTGTTTTTTGGATTGATTAATGTTTCTATCGCCATATTCTTATGTTTTTATATTAAAAAAGAACTTTCGAAACCACTTTCTTTAAAGATAAAATCCATTGGGGCTTTTACATTTCTTCTTGCCCTTTTTATCTTTTCAGATAAGATTTTGTCGTATTCAGAAGAAAAACTCTACGGTGAAAATGTGGTCTATACCAAAAGCTCGCCCTACCAGAGAATTGTTCTCACGAGAAATAACCATGAATTTCGGCTGTACCTGAATAATAACCTTCAGTTTTCCTCCACAGATGAATACCGTTATCATGAAGCGTTGGTGCACCCAGCGATGTCTATGGCAAAAAATATTGAGAATATCCTGATCTTGGGTGGTGGGGATGGGTTTGCTGCACGTGAAGTCCTGAAATATAGAGAAGTAAAAAATATTACCCTTGTTGACCTTGACGGAGAAATGACCGATTTCTTCCAAACCAATGAAACCATGCGTACCTTAAACCATAGTTCTTTATCTGATCCGAAAATCAAAATCATCAACAAAGATGCATACGTTTGGGTCAAAGAGAACAGACAGAAGTTCAATGTGATCATTATTGATTTTCCTGATCCTTCCAATTACAGTTTAGGAAAACTCTATTCATTGCAGTTTTACAAAGAACTGGAAAGACTGGCCGGTTCCGATACGAAAATTGTTGTCCAGACCACATCTCCATATTTTGCTCCGAAATCTTTCTGGTGTATAGAAAAAACGATCAATCAGATATTTCCATTTACTTCAGCATACCATACCTATGTGCCGTCATTTGGAGAATGGGGTTTTTCAATAGCTTCATTTGAACCTGTAAATAATAGGATCTATAGAAAGATTCCCAATTTAAAATATTACGATTATAATTTTTCCCAGCTTTCTTATTTCAGCAAAGACATGAAAGTGAATGATGTAGAAGTTAACCGTCTGGATAACCAGATATTAGTCCGTTATTTCGATGAAGAGTGGAGGAAAGTACAGTAGGAAAGATTTTCTTACAACAGTTTTTCTAGGCAGCCTTATGCTTCCTTTTCTGCAGTACTGCGGAAAGAAAGGAAGATCTCTGATGCTTAAAATTACCGGAACCAATCATGTTCTCGGACACAAGCTGTGGGCCAAAGATTTTCCAAAATTTTCAGAAGAAATCTACACGAAATATCTCATCGTCGGAGGCGGAATCTCCGGGCTTTCTGCATGCCGGTTTTTAAGCCAGAACAATCAAAATGATTATCTTCTGCTTGAAATGGAGAACAGGTTGGGCGGAAATTCTTCAAACGGACAGAATCAATTTTCAAAATTTCCTTTGGGTGCACATTATCTGCCCCTTCCCAATAAAGAAAATACTGAACTCATTGATTTTTTAAAGGACTGTGGAATCTACCAGGGAGATGACGAAAACGGAGACCCTGTTCTGGATGAATATCAGATGACTTTTCCACAGCAGGAAAGACTGTTTTACAAAAATGTATGGCAGAATGATATTGTTCCGCAGAAAGGAACTGATGCAGAAGTACAGAAAGAATTTGACCGTTTCTTTAAAACAATAGATGATTTCCGCCAGAAAAAAGATACTCATGGAAAATACTGGTTTGCTATTCCCGTCCATGACTCAAGCATAGAAAATGATGCTGTAAAACTAGAAAAGATCATTTTTAAAGACTGGCTGAAAGAGCATCATTATACATCGGAAGAATTGCTTTGGTTATTGGATTATTCCTGCAGAGACGATTATGGATTAGGAATTGATTTTGTTTCTGCCTGGGCAGGAATCCATTATTTTGCGGGAAGAAAAAATAACTGGAGTCGAAAATATAAAGATCAGGTCTTTACATGGCCGGAGGGAAATGCAAGACTAGCCAAACATCTCTCAAAATTTACGGACGGGAAACATAAGCCCGGTCATTTGGTTTTTGAAGTCAATATAAATGATAAAGTTGAGGTTTTAAGCTTTGATAACCTTAAAAAAAAGACAGTGAAAATCACTGCTGAAAAAGTACTGTTTACAGGCCCTCAGTTTATTGCTGAGAGAATTTTTAGCAGTAAAAAAGTAGCATCATTCAATTATGTTCCCTGGCTTTTGACGACCATTACGTTAAAGAATGAGTTTGGAGGTGATGAAGAACTGGCGTGGGATAATGTCATCTATGGTTCTGCGGGACTGGGCTATATTTTTGACCAGCATCAGAACATTGAGCAGATCATAGGAGAGAAAGTGATCACCTATTACAGGAGTTTTTCCAGCAGCGACTGTAGAAAAGCAAGACGTAAGCTGTATTCCATGAAAGAAAGTGAGCTTAAAACTTTAGTTTTAGATGATTTAAAGAAGGCACATCCGCTGATAGAAGATTTTATTTTAGAAATGGATTTTCATAAAATAGGACATGCTATGATAGCTCCGGTTCCGGGCCAGATTTTTGGTGAAGAAACCCAAAAGGCAAAAGAACCCATTGACGGGAAAATTTTCTTTGCCCATACAGATCTTTCAGGAATTTCTATTTTTGAAGAAGCTTTTTATCAGGGACTAAGAACAGCACAACAGATGATATGAAACAGCCTTGGATACATAATGCAAAAACAGACTGGTGGTTTATTTTATCTCCGCCTTTCTTGATCCTGCTGGTTGTTTTTCTTTTTCAGAAACAGATTCAGGGGCTTGAAAACAATCATTCTTTTTACACATGGCTTTTTCTTATTGTTTTTGTAGATGTAGCGCATGTGTATTCCACTTTATTCAAAACCTATTTCGTAAAGGGAGAAGTGCAGAATAGGAAACTTCTGTATTGGGGAATTCCTGTCCTGAGCTGGCTTTTGGGGGTCATCCTGTTCCAGTTTGGCAGCCTGGTGTTTTGGTCTGGCCTTGCGTTGGCAGCTGTTTTTCATTTTATCCGTCAACAGTACGGTTTTATGAGGATTTATGCACGTTTTGAACCTAATAACTGGAGCAAAAGGATAGATGAGGTCGCTGTTTATTCTGCTACAGTTTATCCTATGCTGTATTGGTTTAAGACCCCGCGTGCTTTTACGTGGTTTGTAGAAAATGAATTTGACTGGCTTAAAAATCTGCCGGATTATACCGAACCCATTACTATAATTTACTTTGTCATATTGGTGGTCTGGATTTTAAAAACGGTTTTTGAAGTCTTTAAAACTGAAAATTTTAATATTCCGAAAATTGCTCTGATAGCGGGAACCTATCTTTCATGGTACTTTGGAATCGTATATTTCAACAATGATCTGGTCTTTACTTTTCTGAACGTCATTTCGCATGGGATTCCATACATTGCACTGGTCTATATCCGGGAAATCCGGCAGAAAGAAAACCATCAGCTGGACAAGCTTTCTGTTTTTAAGTCAGCCCTCGGAGTATTTCTATTTATTGGAGTAATCTTGGGATTTGCATTCTTTGAAGAATTTTTGTGGGAAGTGCTGGTCTGGAATGAACATTTTTCACTGGATTTCCATGTTTCGGAAAAATTCCTTCAGTTTTTGGTTCCTATTCTGGTTGTTCCTCAGCTGTCTCATTATCTCCTTGACGGTTTTATTTGGAGGAAACCAAAAAAAGTTACCTAAATTTGTCGCTTAAGCAAAAAGCTATGAAGATACAGCAGTACTTTTTATCATTCACTGTTCTGTTGGGAATATTCGTTGGTGCCCAGCAGAAAACATTCTGTAACCCAATTAACATTGATTATGGTTATACGCCATTTGAGGCTTTCTCAAAACAGGGAAAACACCGTGCTACCGCTGATCCGGTGATCGTTAATTTTAAAAATAAGTTATTTCTTTTTTCTACCAACCAGGAAGGATACTGGTACAGCGATGATATGCTGGACTGGAAGTTTGTGAAGAGGAAATTCCTGAGAGACAATAAATATATTCATGACCTGAATGCTCCGGCTGTTTGGGCAATGAAAGACACCCTTTACGTTTACGGATCTACCTGGGAACAGGATTTCCCTATTTGGAAAAGTACCAATCCTACCAAAGACGACTGGAAAATTGCTGTAGATACTTTGAAAGTAGGCGCTTGGGATCCTGCATTCCATTATGATGAGGACAAAAATAAGCTGTATCTCTACTGGGGATCCAGCAACGAGTGGCCGCTTCTGGGGACTGAAGTGAAGGTTAAAAACCTGCAGTCAGAAGGCTTTGTAAAACCTATTATAAAACTGAAGCCTGAAGATCACGGTTGGGAAAGGTTCGGGGAATATAATGACAATGTTTTCCTGCAGCCATTTGTAGAAGGAGCATGGATGACTAAACACAACGGAAAATATTATATGCAGTATGGAGCTCCGGCTACCGAATTCAGCGGATATTCCGATGGCGTTTATGTCAGCAAAAATCCTCTGGAAGGCTTTGAGTACCAGCAGCACAATCCGTTTTCCTATAAACCCGGAGGTTTTGCAAGAGGAGCAGGACACGGAGCCACTTTTGAGGACAATTACAAAAATTGGTGGCATGTGTCAACCATCTTTATTTCCACTAAAAATAATTTTGAAAGACGCCTAGGAATCTGGCCGGCAGGATTTGATAAGGATGATGTAATGTACACGAATACCGCTTACGGAGATTACCCAACCTATCTTCCGCAGTATGCGCAGGGTAAAGATTTCTCAAAGGGCCTTTTCGCAGGCTGGATGCTGCTGAATTATAATAAGCCAGTTCAGGTTTCCTCTACTTTAGGCGGTTATCAGCCGAATCTAGCGGTAGATGAAGATATCAAGACGTATTGGAGTGCAAAAACAGGAAACTCCGGAGAATGGTTTCAGACAGATCTTGGTGAAGTTTCCACAATCAATGCGATTCAGATCAATTACGCAGATCAGGATGTTGAATTTTTAGGGAAAACATTGGGCAAAATGCATCAATATAAAATCTATGGCTCGAATGACGGAAAGAAGTGGAATGTTGTTGTAGATAAAAGTAAAAGCACCAAAGATGTTCCCCACGATTATGTGGAGCTTGAAAAACCAGTTAAGGCAAGGTTCCTTAAAATGGAAAACCTGAAAATGCCTACCGGAAAATTTGCATTAAGTGGTTTCAGAGTATTTGGAAAAGGAGCAGGTGAAAGACCAAAGAAAGTAGAAGGATTTGTTCCTTTAAGAGCTGATCCTAAAAAATACGGTGAAAGAAGAAGTATCTGGATGAAATGGCAGCAGAATCAGGATGCAGACGGATATGTGATCTATTGGGGAAAATCTCCGGATAAATTGTATGGAAGCATTATGGTTTATGGAAAGAATGAATATTTCTTCACCGGAGCCGACCGGACCGATTCGTATTATTTTCAGATCGAAGCTTTCAATTCGAATGGAATTTCGGAAAGAACAGAAATTGTAAAATCTGAATAGAAAAATAAACGCTTTGAAATTCTCAAAGCGTTTATTTTTTATCAGTTTGTTTAAGAAAAGCGGCAATTTTATTAATCAAGAACTCATCATTCGGAGCCTTGTCCCAGTCCAGATGACCGCCATTGAATTCATAAGTTTCATGTCTTACTTTATTCTGAATCAAAGCAGAATCTAATTTTCTCTCTTGAGATATAGGAATGACCTGATCCCTGTTTCCATAATAAGAAATGGTAGGTGGAGAGGTTTCATTAATCCAGAAAATAGGATTCGGAATATCTTGATGGGTAATATCTGTTGGAGTTGGCTTTGAGGAATCTATCATATGTTTTTCGACAAAAGAATAGTCGGAATATTTCCTGAAATCTGCACTATTTAAATCTGCAGGTCCTACAATATTGACAATTGTCTTTACTTTTTTTCTATGTTTATGGTCGAAAATCCTATTATAACCGTATAACATTGATAAATGGGCACCTGCGCTGTTTCCAAGCAAAATAAACTCAGGCGTAAACTTCATTTCCATAGATTTTTTAACTAATAAATCTAAGGCATTATCAATGTCTTTTGTTTGATTAGGAAGGATAAAGGAATGATTGGCTGCCAATCTGTAATTCATATTGGCAAAGGCATAATCAGGAAATTTTTTCATCATAGAAAGGGTAAAGAAAGTAAGCTGGGATTTATCTCCGCCTCGCCAGCCTCCACCATGAATGATGACAAAGATCCCCTTTATTGAGCCTCTATTTTTAGGAGTATAAAGATCTAGCTTCTGTTCAGGATCATTTCCGTACCGAATATTTTCTTCTTTTTCAAAACTGATATCTTTAGCCAAAGTCACTGTTTTTTCTTTGCAGCCGGTCCAAAGAAGGGATATCGAAAAAAAATACAGAATAATCACAAATCTTTTATCCATAATCATAAAGATAGAAAAACCCGCCGGAAATTCCGACGGATCTTACCACAAAATAATTGATATGAAGAAATGATAGTTCTATCTTGTTCTGCTTTTAATGGCGTCAGAAGCTCCTTCGATGTCTCTTACCTTTTTCACTTTCTGGTTTCCGAAATTGTAGGTAATGCTTAACGTCATGCCTCTGTTGTATCGGTTCTGGTGGATATAGTTGTAGTTTCCGTTGTCCTGGTAATCTTCAATTTCAATGATATTTGTATTTAAGACATCATTTACATTCAGGGCAAATGTCCAGTCGTTCCAGATTTTTTTAAGACTCAAATCCAGGCTCATAAGATTTCGCAATACTCCAAGCTCGATCTGCTGCTTATCTACAAAGAAGTAATTAACTCCGGCAAACCATGTTTTCTTTTTATCCAGACGAATCGTGTTGTTGGTTTGAATAACAATGCTCGTTGATTTTCTTTTGTTTTCATAAGTTGGGAAAACATCTCCCGAAGTAGGATCTATACTTAAACTTCCGTTGTTGATATTATGCTGTACGCCAATATTAAAGTTAGTTGTCCAGTATTGTTTGAAAAGGGATTTTTGTATTCCCACCATTGCAGACATCTCCTGCTTATCTCCAAAATTGGTACGGATGTACCTCAATTGGGTGTAAGGATCCATAATTGGCTGTCCATTTGGGCCAGGGACAGGATTTCCCTGTGCGTCAATTCTCGGTTTCAGAATGTCTCTCTGCAGCGGAACCTGTGTAATTACATCTTTAAAGTAGGAATGATTTAAAATCAGGAAATATGAATTTTTATACATATACGTAAGTTCCTGGTTGTAAGTGGAAGACGCTTTTACAAAAGGATTGTTCTGTGTATAATTATCCTCAGTCAAAATATTCCTTACCGGGTTTATTTCCCAGAAGCTCGGTCTTCTCATTCTGCTTGAAAATGCATATGAAATATTGTTTTTATCATTGATGGCATAATTCAGGCTCAGATAAGGTAAAAGATTGTTGTAGTTTCTCTCAATTCTTTTCAGATCGGCAGTAGGAGCGTTATCAGAAGTTCCTAAACTGTGTGTGATTTCATATCTGGTTCCTACTTTTCCCGAAAACTTATCAGAGAACTTTTTTTCAAGTGTTAAATAAACACCGTAAATACTTTCATCATAGATAAAATGATTCGGTTCCGGTTTTTGTTTTATCAGTTGACCCTTTTTATCGAATTCGTAGGTGTAATTTTTAGTATCGTTGTCTGTTTTGGTTTTGTTATAATTACCTCCCACGGATACAGTGAAATCATTCTTGAACTTTTGAATATAATCGGCCATTCCCGAAAAATTATTAATAATCTGAGGCAGATCCTGGATCACCTGCTTGCCCGGCAAAGAATAATTTCCGGAAGCATCTGGAAGAAGAGTCCTGTTATCAGTATACTGGAATCTCTTATAATTCAGGTAGGCTGCATTAAGGTTTAACTTACTTCCCAAAGAATCTGTTTTAAGCTCATAGTTCAGATTTAATGAATTGTTATAAGAACGGGTATTCTCGTTATTTTTTGAATTGCTGTAATTAAAAATATAATCTTTGCTGTCTGCATCATAGGAACGAATGGTATTGTACAGATCTACAGTAGAATTATAGCTTCTGTTGGCCCAGGTATTCCATGTTAGTGCCAGATTGCTGTTTTCTGTAAGCTGATAATCAACGTTGAGGTAACCGCCTAAATTTTTATTCGGGTCATTGATGTCTCCTTTAGATTCGTTGGAAGAAAGGTTGTTTCCGTTTCTTAAAGTATAGGTCTGAGCCTCTATATTTTCACCGCCGTTAAGATTGGCGCTGATTCCCAGCTTATCCTTCCTGTAATTGATGGAAAAGGCTGCAGAGCTTGCATTGTATTTGTTTTGTGAATTGGCCATCCTCATATTTCCGCTCAAGCCGTCGCTCATTTTTTTCTTTAAAACGATATTGATGATCCCATCTGAAGATTCCACCTGAAACTCACTTCCGGGCACCGTAATCACTTCTATTTTCTGGATATTTTCTGCCGGGGTATTTTTCAGGAACTGAACCAGGGATTCAGAATCCATATTGGTTTTTCTTCCGTTGATATAGATCAGGGCATTGTTTTTTCCTGCAATCTTTAACGTCTTATCATCCGTTGAAGACAGAAGCGGAGTCTGCTTTAGCAGATCAAAAGTGGTGTTTCCTTTGGCAACCGGAGATGCTGCAACATCATATACAAAACGGTCACTCTGTTTCTTAAAAACCTGTTTTGTAAGTGTAATGCCTTCTATAGATTTTGTTTTTACCGTATCGGATTTCTTTTCCTGGGCAAAAACTACGCTTCCTGAGATAGCTGCTGCCAGTATAATGATCTTTTTCATGATTCTTCTATTTAAATACCGTTTTTGAAACGGAGTGGTTGTGGTGGTTTGTGGTAATTGTAATTTTTTATAAAACTTAAGTTCTTGACTTTATCGCATCGTTGGCCGATTTCATTTCTCTTGCCTTTTTCAGTTTCTGGTTTCCGAAATTATAGGTTACCCCGATGTTCAGGATTCTTGGATATTCGAAATTGACTACGTTATTATAGCTGCCGTTAGGCTGTATTCCCTGTATGCTGTTATAGTTTTGATTAAATACATCATACACTTCCGCTACGAAGGTCCAGTTGCCCATGATCTTTTTTAAGCTCACATCAAAGCTCTGTCTTACGCCTAATGTTCCGCTTTCAATTTTTACTTTGCTGCCATAGTAATAATTAACTCCTAAAAACCAGTCCTTATTTGAAGAAAGACGTACCGTATTATTGATATTACCGGATATGTTGAAGTTTTTGAAATTAATTACATAAGGTTCAACCACTTCTGTCTGGCCTGCAACCGGAACCGAGGTAGGATCTTCCGTTACCGAGCCTTTATAGATGTTATATCCCAGGTTTACCGAATAATTGGTTGTCCAGATTTCCTTGAACCAGGATTTGTTCATTCCTAAGGTCAGTCCAAACTGTTTGTTGTCACCATAGTTTGTTCTTATATATCTTAAAAACCTTCTGGTAACAATTACCGTGTTTCCATTTTCATCCTTTTCCGGTCCGGTTACAGTTCCCTGCAGTGGTATTTGGTTGGAAGCATCTTTTACATAATTGAAGCTCAGGTTGGCAAAAAAAGCATTTTTGTACATATAGCTGAGTTCCTGATTGTAAAATTTAGAAGCCAGTACGAAAGGATTGTTCTGTGTATAGTTATTAGGCGTGAAATATGTTCTAGATGGATTCAGTTCCCAAAACCTTGGCCTTCTGATCCTGCTTGAAAAACTATAGGTAAGATTATGATCTGAACTGATGGCATAATTTAAATTAAGATAGGGAAGCAGATTGTTATAATTTCTGTCAAAGCTTGTTTTGCCAAGAATCTCGCCGCTGCTTCTGGTCATTTCATAACGCGTTCCTATTTTTCCTGAAAATTTTTCGCTTAGCTTTCTTTCATACGTAAGATACGCACCCAGGATTCTTTCTTTATAAATGAAATGATTGGTCTGATTCTCATTATTGATGATCACTCCATTTTCAATATCATCCTGTCTCGTATCATTATCCGTATTGGTGTGGTTGTAGCTTACTCCCATCAGCCATGTGTTGCCTTTTGCCGTCTTTTTCAGGTAGTCGATGTTCGCAGCATAATTATTAATGATCTGAGGAACTGACTGCTGCAGTGCACTGTACTTATTCTTCTTATCATTATTGAGTGGGAAACTTTCATTTGTACTCATTTTGTCCCTGTTGAACCATAAATAAGAAACATTCGAAGTAAGTTTGCTTCCGATGGAATCTGTTTTGATTTCATAATTCAGATTGAAAGAGTGATTTCTTGTCTGTGCGTTCTCATTGTTGACGGTTCTGTTAACAAGTGCGCCGTTTTGCCAGTTCGTTACATCAAGAATTGAATTGAAACTCTTATTATATCTCATGTTGTAGGTAAAACCTAAACTGTGATTCTTATTGATCTCGTAATCGATATTCACACTTCCACCCACATTCTTATTCGGATCATCATTATATCCCAAAGATTCATTTCTGAAAGTGGAATCTCCGTTCGATAAAGTATACCTTTCGCGGTCTGTCCAGCTTCCCGTATTGAAATTTGAATTCACAGACCATTTGTTTTTTCTGAAATTGAAAGAAGCACCTGCAGAAGGATTATTGTAATAAGCCTGTTCATTGTTCATTTTCAGGGTTCCGTTGTAGCCGTCATTTTTCTTCTTTTTCATCACAATATTGATCACCCCTTCATTGGATTCTACCTGGTATTCACTTCCCGGTGTTGTAATTACTTCAATTTTCTGGATATCTTCAGATGGAGTTCCCTTCAGCATTTCGATCAGAGCTTCAGCATCCATATTGGACTTTTTATTGTTGATGTAGATCACCACATCAGATTTTCCCATAATCTTAAGAGATTTTCCATCAATGCTTGAGATCATTGGAGTTTGTTTCAAAAGATTGAACGTATTGGTTCCCTTTGCAATAGGAGAAGAAGCTACATCATATATGAAACGGTCACTTTGCTTTTTGAAAACCTGCTTCTTGATATTCACAGCTTCAATATTTTTTACTTTCAGAGTATCCTTTGATTGCTGGGCAGCTGCCAGTCCGCTGAAAAATAAGGCGGCAATTAGAATATGAGTTTTCATGGTCATTATTTTTTTGTGGTTTAATAGCTTGTATCTGTTATTATTTAACATAGCAAAGATATATAATAAAAACAGTATCATGCAATACAAAGTACTTAAAATATTTTTAACTTATATTTAACTTGTTGATTTACAGTAATTAAAATTTTGAATTAAAATTTAAATACTTTTGAGTTTCTACATAATTAGACAATTCAATATGGAATTTTGTTACATCAGAGATTGAAAATTAATCAGATTTTAAAAAAAGTATGATGAAAAATTTAATAAAAGATGGATGTATCTATTTTATGATTAATTTAGTGTAAACTAAAAATTAATAACATATGAGAAAATTTTATCCTTTATTGTTGTTATTATTGTTGCTATTTTCATGTAAAAATGAAACATATATAGACATTGATGACAGCAACCCAACCCCTGAATCTAATTTTAATTTTGGAAGTACAGTACAGAGAAACTTTCAGGGAGTAGTGCTTGATACAGGCGGAAATCCTGTAAGCGGAGCAACGGTAACAATCGGATCGAGTACGGTTCAATCCAATTTCAAAGGTTTTTTTACTTTTAAAAATGCAGAGGTGAAGGAAAACTTTGCCCTGGTGAAAGTAACAAAATCCGGATTTGTAGACGGCTCAAGAGTAATGGTTCCTACGAGTGGAATAAACCGTGTAAATATTATGATGATCCCTGCAACCATAAAGGCAAGTATTAATTCAGGGACCACTTCTACGGTTTCTTTACCTAACGGAACAAAAGTAAAATTCGACGGAAGTTTCAAAGATACAAACGGAAATGCTTACAGCGGAAGTGTAAATGTTGCATTGTATCATTTAGCATCATCCAATCAGTATCTGACCGAATTAATGCCCGGTTCTCTCCTGGCAACCAACTCCGGAGGAAATGCAAGAATCATGGAAACCTTTGGAATGGTGCATGTTCAGCTTACAGGGAGTTCAGGACAAAAATTACAGATTGCAAACGGGCATACTGCTGAAATGACAGTTCCCATTGATGCTTCACAAACTTCAATGTCTCCGAACACAATTCCGCTATGGTCATACGATGAAAATACGGGAATGTGGAAGGAAGAAGGTTCTGCAACGAAGGTTGGAAATACTTATGTAGGAACAGTAAGTCATTTCTCCTGGTGGAATTGCGATGCGCAGTTTCCCCAGGCTATCCTGAAAGTAACGGTGAAAAATCCTGCGGGGTTGCCTATGGTTAATACAAAGGTGAGTTTAAAAAGAAGCAGCCAGACCTATGAAACCTATGGAATGACAGATAATTTGGGTACAGTTACAGGAATTATTCCTGCAAATGAAACTCTTATTCTTAAAGTGTATGATGTATGTAGCACAGTGGTTTATACTGCAAATGTAGCACCAGTAGTAGCGGGAAGTACCATGACGCTGCCTGATATTACAGTAACATCTACAGGAAATCAGTATATAATACAGGGAAATTTGAAAACCTGTGCCAATACTGATGTTACGGATGGTTATGTGCTTTTGAGACCTGCGGCCGGAACCAACTATTTTCAGTACACGTCAGTTCCGGTAAGCAGTACAGGTACTTTTTCATTTAATGTTTACTCATGTACAGCTAATCCACAATTTATTTTGGAAGGCTATGATTATACTAATTTGCAGACTTCAGGAGAAATTCCTTTTACAGCCAATTTACCGGTTATGAATTTTAGCAATCTTTCGGTTTGTAATTCGGTTAATGAATTTATCAGTTATAAGATTGATAATCAAAATGTGAGGTACGTTTTGGGAAGTATGTATGCTCAATGGTCTGGTCTTACTCCAACTTCTCCCAATATGCCGGCAAAACAATTACGAATTAATTCTGCATCACCTGCCGGAAATTCTTTCTATATGATTCAAAATAATATGCTTGGAGTTCCGGGAAGCTTTACTACAGATTATACTTTTGAGTTTTCAGGAGGATATTTCAATCCTACTACAGGAAATGTAGTGGTTCAGGTGACTAATTTCGGAGCAGTAGGAGCGTATATTGATTTTACGGTAAACGGAACTTATACGGATACGAACGGAAGCCATACTTTCATAGCAAACGGACATGTTCTAAGAGATCTTTAATCATCTAAAAGTAACTTAAATAAAAAAGGGCCATTTTGGTCCTTTTTTTATATCACACTGTTATTCTCTGTCAAAACGGGCTAGTTTTTTGTCTATCCAGATGGTAGCAAAAGGGAAAAACGCGGAAATTAATGCAAAGACACTGTCTTCGTCATCCCACGTGTATATTTTTCTTATTACAGGTAGAAAGATCAGGTAAAGTGTAAAAAATAATCCGTGAATACTACCAATAGTACTGATATATACGATTGGGACAACACCTTCAGGATCAATACGTATCCAGGTCATTGCGGTAAATAGAAAAAACCATGAAACGGCTTCTGCCAAACAGATTTGCTTAAACCATTTAATGACTTTTTCCTGAGGATATTTTGAGAAAAACTTTTCGATGAATTCCATATGGTAAGTATAAGGTAAGAATTAAAAGTCGAGAACTAGATTGTATTGTACCTAATAACTTCTAAAGTCTGGCTTTTAACTTCTTAATTGCAAAATTACTTATAAAAACTGCTTCCGTCCAAATATTCAAACACTTCCGGAGGGAGCATTGGGCGTACATTTTTTCCCTCCTTGATCATATTTCTGATCTCCGTAGCAGAAAGTTCAATAACCGGAGCTTTAATAACCGAAATATTTTCATGCTGAAGATATTCAGAATCTTTCTTTTCTCCTTCAAAAACCCTTGGATAAACAATAATATGGTGATTTTTGATCAAAATATCGGAATTTTTCCATTTATGAAGACTGTCCAGGTTATCTCCACCCATAATCAGGCTGAAGGAACAGTTTGGATACTTTTCATGAAGATAGGTAAGCGTATCTATGGTATAACTTGGCTTAGGAAGTGAAAACTCTACGTTTGAAGCCCTCATCTTCGGATAGCTTTTTACGGCAAGCTGCACCATATCCAGTCTGTTGTGATCTTTCAGCAGCGATTTTTTATCTTTAAAAGGATTCTGCGGACTTACAACGAACCACAGTTCATCCATGTCGGAATTTTCCAGAATGTAATTAGCCAGAATTAAATGTCCGATATGGATCGGATTGAAAGAACCAAAAAATAAGCCGATTTTTTTCATGGATTGCAGGTAGCAGATGGTAAGTAACAGATAGCAGCTGTGGCTAGTCCCTGAACTTTACATCTTTTATATTCAAATAATGGGTTACATTTCCTTTCCAATGGTTTTCTTCTAAGGTAAAGGCAAGATCAAACTTTTTATTTTTAAAATCTTCCACATACTGCCCAAGCTTAAAGCCTACACATTCTATATTTCTACCCGTAGATTCCTGCTTGATGTAAAATTTCAGGTGATTGTTGTCTTTTCCCATTGTTTTTACATATCCGGACAGTTTTTGGTCAGTCAGGGTAAGAATAGGCTTCATATTATGAGGACCGAATGGTGCCAGTTTTCTATGGAAGTTGATGAATTCCCTGTTAATCTCATCCACTTTGATCTCAGAATCTATCGTGATAGAAGGTTCCTGCTGGTGTTCCTGAATCTTTTCAGAAACTATTTTCTCAAATTTTATTTTGAAAGCCTCAAATTTATCCTTTTCCATTGAAAGTCCTGCAGCGGCATGATGTCCACCGAATTTCAGAAAATATTCAGAACACATATCAAGCGCTTCATGAACATCAAAATCAGAAACCGATCTTGCAGAAGCTACCATTTCCCCATTGTTGCCGTCAGTAAATACCAAAGTAGGCTTATAATAAGTCTCAATAAGTCTTGATGCCACAATACCGATCACACCTTTATTCCATTCAGGATGATAAACAATGGTGGAATATTTTGTTTGCTGCTGGGATTCAATAATCTGGTTCAAAGCAGAAAGCGTGGAATTCATATCAAGCTCACGTCTTTCGTCATTAAGGTCCATAATATCGCTGACGATCTGATTGGCATGTTTCAGGTTATCAGAAACCATCAACTCTACCGCTGCCTTTCCCTGGGAAATTCTTCCCGCAGCATTGATTTTCGGAGCAATTTCAAAGACAATATTTGAAATTTCAAAATGAGAAAGCTTATCTTCAGGAATCAATAATCTTAATCCAAGATTTCTTGTTTTTCTGAGAACTTTTAATCCCATTTTAGCTAAAACCCGGTTTTCTCCGGTCATTGAGACAATATCTGCTGCTATAGAAATAGCCAGAAGATCAGTTAGCTCAAACAGTTCGGCTTCAGGAATTTTATAGATGGTATTCAGTCCCTGGCAGAGCTTAAAGCCCACACCACATCCTGAAAGTTCTTTAAACGGATATCTGCAGTCGTTTCTTTTCGGATCCAGAACAGCTACCGCATTAGGGATCTCTTCACCAGGCAGGTGATGGTCGCAGATGATAAAATCAATACCCTTGTCCTGGGCATATTGTACCATGTCGGTCGCCTTGATACCACAATCTAGAGCGATGATCAGTGAAAAACCGTTTTCTTTGGCAAAATCAATACCCTCAGTAGAAATTCCGTATCCTTCAGAATTCCTGTCGGGAATATAATAATCTAGATATTTCTTCTCAACAATTTTGCTGAGGTAAAGGTACATCAAAGCAACAGCCGTAGTTCCGTCTACATCGTAATCTCCGTACACCAGTATTTTCTCGCCATTTTCAATCGCAGTTGCGATACGTTCTACAGCTTTCTGCATATCCGCCATTAAAAATGGACTGTGTATATCGTTGAGGTTAGGTTTAAAGAATTCTCTGGCCTTTTGATAATTGTCAATTCCCCTTAGAACGAGGAGCTTAGATTCAAAAGTACCAAAACCAAGTGACGAACTTAATCTGTCCACAACTTCCTCATCGGGTTCGGGCTTGTAAATCCATTTCTGACTCATTTCACAAAAATAAGGAAAAAAAATAGCATTTTGAAATGATTAAGGTTGAACTTGACTTACTGATTGTTGAAAAAAATATCTATCTTCGCGGTCCAAATTAAAATAATCATGAAAAAAATTACACTCTGCCTTTTATTCTTAGGCGCTATGAATGCTGTATCGGCACAGAAAATTAATCTTGGAAAGGCTGCAGGCGTTGTTTCTAAAGGAGCAAAAGCCCTTACCTTTACCAATGAAGACGCAGTAAAACTGTCAAAAGAATCGGTTGACTGGATGGATAAGAACAATCCGGTTGCAGGACCTAAAGATCCTTATACAGTAAGACTTAACAAGCTTTTCGGAAAACATAAATCTCAGGATGGACTTGCTTTAAACTATAAAGTTTATAAAGTAAAGGATATCAATGCTTTTGCCTGTGCAGACGGAAGTGTTCGTGTATTTTCTTCATTAATGGATATCATGACGGATGATGAATTATTAGCAGTAATCGGACATGAAATAGGACATGTAAAGAATCAGGACACCAAAGACGCCATTAAATCTGCCTACCTGAAGGCAGCAGCACTGGATGCGGCATCATCAGCATCAGGAGCTGTAGCAACGTTAAATGATAGTCAGATAGGGCAGATGGCCAACGCTTTTCTGGATGCTTCACACAGCAAGAAACAGGAATCAGAGGCAGATACTTACTCTTATGATTTTATGAAAACTAATAACTATAACGTAGTAGGGGCGTATTCAGCATTCAAAAAACTGGCTTTACTTTCGGAAGGAAGCACTCAGACTGGTTTTCAGAAAATGTTCAACTCTCACCCTGACAGTGAAAAAAGAGCCCAGGCGATTAAGAAGAGAGCTGAAAAAGACGGTTTATGGAAAGATCCGGGAACAATTGCTATTCCTAAAACGAAGCTTACCAAATAATACAATCTTCAATTAAAATAAAAATTCCTCAAAGACAACTTTGAGGAATTTTACTTATATTGAGTTTTAATATGCTCTTAATGAATTAAGAATACATTTTTTCTCTGATTTCTTTTACTTTTTTGTCTGCAAGATATTCATCGTAAGTCATTTCTCTGTCAATAATTCCTGAAGGAGTCAGTTCAATGATTCTGTTACAGACTGTCTGAAGCATTTCGTGGTCATGAGACGCTAATAAAAGATTTCCTTTGAAGTTAGACAATGAGTTGTTCAAGGTCGTGATACTTTCAAGATCAAGGTGGTTGGTAGGTTCATCCAATAATAAAACATTGGCTTTCTGAAGCATCATTCTGCTGAACATACATCTCATTTTTTCCCCTCCTGAAAGTACTTTACAGGATTTTAAAGCTTCATCACCAGAGAAAAGCATTCTTCCTAAGAATCCTCTTACAAATTCTTCATGACGCTCTTCATCATTTTTGGTGAATTGTCTTAACCAGTCAACCAGGCTTAAATCTTCCTGGAAGAAATTGGTGTTATCTAAAGGCATATGAGATTGGTTTGTGGTAACTCCCCAAGCCACTGTTCCTTTATCTGACTGAACATTTCCTGCAAGAATCTCAAAAAATTCTGTGATCGCTAAAGAGTTTTTAGACAACACAGCAACTTTATCACCTTTCTTAAGGTTTAAATCAATGTTTGAGAATAGAAGTTCTCCGTCTTTTGTTTTCTCAAGACCTTTTACATCTAGAATCTGATCACCTGCCTCTCTTTCCATTTCGAAAATAATGGCCGGATATCTTCTTGAAGAAGGTTTGATATCATCGATATTCAGTTTATCGATCATTTTCTTTCTGGCTGTAGCCTGTTTTGCCTTTGCAACGTTAGAGCTGAATCTTGCGATGAAGTCCTGAAGTTCTTTCTTCTTTTCTTCCGCTTTCTTATTAGCCTGAGCTCTCTGTCTTGTGGCAAGCTGAGAAGCCTGGTACCAGAAAGTATAGTTACCTGTATAAAGGTTAAGTTTTGCATAATCCAAATCTCCGATGTGCGTACAAACTGTATCCAGGAAGTGACGGTCGTGAGAAACAACGATTACCGTGTTCTCATAATCAGCAAGAAAATCTTCCAACCAAGAGATCGTATCAATGTCAAGGTCATTCGTAGGTTCATCCAGGATCAGTACATCCGGATTTCCGAAAAGAGCCTGAGCCAAAAGAACCTTTACCTTGTCCTTGTTCTCAAGTTCGCTCATCATCTGCCAGTGCATATCATCTTTAATCCCAACATTTGAAAGCATCGTCTGCGCATCAGATTCTGCAGTCCATCCACCCATTTCATCATAGATTACACCAAGCTCACCTGCTTTGATTCCGTCTTCATCAGAAAAGTCTTCTTTAGCATATAAAGAATCCATTTCTTCTTTTATTTCGTATAATTTCTTATTTCCTCTTAAAACAGCCTCAAGAACAGTAAATTGATCATAAGCAAAGTGATCCTGCTCCAAAACTGACATTCTTTTCCCCGGCTCCAAAGATACATGCCCTGTAGTAGGATCCTGCTTTCCTGTTAATATTTTAAGGAATGTAGATTTCCCCGCACCGTTTGCTCCGATAATCCCGTAGCAGTTTCCTTTGGTAAACATAATATTTACCTCGTCAAAAAGAACTCTTTTCCCGAATTGTAAAGATAAGTTAGATACTGTTAACATATAGTTTTGTAAATTTGGCGCAAAATTACGAAAAGAATTTGGGTATTTCGTAATAATGTAATAGTCAAGTTTTTAAATATGGGGTATTTTTTCTATATTTCATTAACAAAATAAATAGGGAGAAGTCCCAAAGGGGCGATTTAATGAGAAGATTGAACGTAACCCATCAGTATAATCACTAATTTTTTACAATGAAGATCGAAAAAACAGTAAGTATATTAAACAGAAGAGCCCGTTTTGAATACGAAATCCTTGAAGAATTTGAAGCAGGGATGGTTCTGACGGGTACAGAAATAAAATCTTTGCGCTCATCCAAAGCATCCATTACAGAATCTTTCTGTCAGTTTATTGATGGGGAGTTATACATTATTAATATGATGATTGATGAGTATAAATTGGGAACTTTTTACAATCACAAAACAAAAAGGGAACGGAAATTGCTGTTGCACAAAAAAGAATTGCAGAAACTTGAAAAAAAGTTAAAGGATGCTGGTAACACAATTATACCTCTTAAGCTATATATCACAGACAAGGGTAAAGCAAAGGTGCTCATTGCGCTTGGCAGAGGGAAAAAACTCTTTGATAAAAGGGAGGCGATAAAAGATAGAGAAAATAAACGTAACCTGGACAGAATATTAAAGAAAAGTTAAAAATCATTCAAAAAACTTTGTATATAAAGAAAAATTATATTTATTTTGCATTATCAATTATTTAATCATTTAATTCTATGAAAAATCTAAAATTAGGAATTTCAGCATTGGCGCTTACTGTTGCCTCTACTGTCTTTGCCCAGACTACCAATAATCCGTGGTTGATCGGAGTTGGTGCTCATGCGGAAAACCATAAGGCACAGAGAAACAACTTTAGTAATACGTTCTCTGCTAATAATTTAACGAAGACGATGTTCAATATGAACAACTTCTCTATTACACCTCCATTATCTAAATTAACAGTTGCTAGAAACATCGGTAAAGGTTTAGTTATCGACTGGCAGACTTCCGTAGGTAATGTAGATAACAAGAGATTCAACATGGGAAAAGAATTTTTCCTAATGACAGGTCTTGGTTTCCAGGCTAAAGCAGCTGGTCTTCTATGGAATGAAGAATCTTGGTTCGATCCATATTTGAGAGTTGGTGCTAACTACCTAAGACATGACTACACTGCTCTTTCTTTCCCTAGATATGATTACAGAGGAGAGCTTATTACTAACGGAGACGGTGGTAACGAAAACGGTAAAGCTAACCACTTCACAGTTTCTACAGGTGCTGGTGCTAACTTCTGGGTAACTAAGAACTTCGGTCTTGGTGTTCAGGGGGATTATGTATCAACTCCAGGTGATAAATCTACAGTTGCTAACTTCTGGCAAGCTTCTGCATCAATC
Organism: Chryseobacterium lathyri; assembly: GCF_019970085.1. Lineage (NCBI taxonomy): Bacteria > Pseudomonadati > Bacteroidota > Flavobacteriia > Flavobacteriales > Weeksellaceae > Chryseobacterium > Chryseobacterium lathyri. The sequence goes on from NZ_JAHXYG010000001.1 coordinate 1,002,587, forward strand.
TTATTCAGATTCGGTAACAGAGATAGAGATAAGGATGGTATCCTAGATAAAGATGACCTTTGTCCAGATACTCCTGGTTTACCAGAATTCCAAGGATGTCCTGATACTGACGGTGACGGAGTTCCAGATAAAGACGATCAATGTCCAGAAGTAGCTGGTCCAGTTGAAAACAACGGTTGTCCTTGGCCAGATACAGATGGTGATGGTGTTATCGATAAAGATGATGCTTGTCCTACAGTTGCAGGTCCTGCTGAAAACAACGGTTGTCCTTGGCCAGATACAGACGGTGACGGAATCTTAGATAAAGATGACGCTTGTCCTACAGTTCCAGGTCTTCCAGAATACAACGGATGTCCTAAGCCTAAGAAAGTTACTGAGCAAGAATTAGAAACTACATTCAAGAGTGTTTACTTTGATTTCAACAAAGCTACAATCAAACCTGAATCAACTCCAGCTCTAGATGCTGCTGCTACGTTGATTAAGAAAGATGGTGGTCATTATCTATTAGAAGGTAGAACTGATGCTAAAGGTGCTGAAGCTTACAACTTGAAATTATCTAGAGAAAGAGCTGCTTCTGTAGTTGCTGCTTTAGATGCAAGAGGAATTGATACTAATTCTCTTAAATCAATCGGTGTTGGTGAGTCTAAAGCTACAGTTTCTGAAAAAGCTTCTGATGCAGAAAGACAAGTTGATAGAAAAGTAGTTGTAAAAGCTATCGAAGATGATAACGAGTGGAACGCAATCAAGAAAAAAGATTACGAAGATGCTCCAGTGAAAAAAGCGGTAGCTAAGAAAAAAACTACTAAGAAAAAAGTAGTTAAAAAGAAAAAATAATTAATTTTTCTAAATAATAAATACCTCCAATTTTTTGGGGGTATTTTTTTTTTGTTGACTTTTAGTTAATTTTGTTGAAATTTAAAAATTAAAATGGGAAGAGCATTTGAATATAGAAAAGCTTCTAAAATGGCCAGATGGGATAAAATGGCCAAAACATTCTCTAAAATCGGTAAAGATATTGCACTGGCAGTAAAAGCCGGAGGAACAGATCCTGAAGCCAACCCTGCTTTAAGAAGATGTATCCAGAATGCCAAGGGTGCGAATATGCCCAAAGATAACGTGGAAAGAGCCATCAAAAAAGCAAGTGGCGCTGATGCGGAAAACTACGAAGAAGTTACTTATGAAGGGTACGGACAAGGCGGTGTTGCTTTTTTTGTTGAGTGTACAACCAACAATACAACGAGAACTGTTGCCAATGTAAGAGCAATTTTCAACAAGTTTGATGGTAACCTTGGTAAGAATGGTGAATTAGCTTTTATCTTCGACAGAAAAGGAATTTTCAGCCTCGATCTGGCTCAGATTAAAATGGATTGGGATGATTTTGAAATGGAAATGATTGACGGAGGTGCTGAAGATGTGGAAAAAGATGAGGATGAAGTAATGATCACTACAGCTTTTGAAGATTTCGGTTCATTGTCTCATAAATTAGACGAATTGGGAATTGAGGCAAAGAGTGCAGAACTTCAGAGAATTCCGAATAACACCAAAGAAGTAAATGAAGAGCAGTTCAAAGCCAATATGAAAATGCTTGAGCGTTTCGAAGATGATGATGATGTGCAGAACGTTTATCACAATATGGAAATCACAGATGAGCTAATGAACTCACTGTAAAAATAATATAGCATTCATATACAGTTAACTTTCAATTAGTTTCTTTGTATAAAACTATGAAAAGAAACGTTGAATTAGTTGTTATATCGGATGTTCATTTGGGAACTTATGGATGTAAGGCTAAAGAACTGCTGCGGTATCTGAATTCCATTCAGCCTAAAACGTTAGTTTTGAATGGTGATATCATTGATATCTGGCAGTTTAAAAAGTCTTACTTCCCTAAACCTCATTTGAAAGTGATCAAAAAGATTCTTTCATTGGCTACTAAAAATACACAGGTCTACTATATTACAGGTAACCATGATGAGATGTTCCGCAAGTTTACTGATTTTGAACTGGGGAAACTGAAGGTCTGCAATAAAATCTGTCTTGATATTGATCAAAAGAAAACCTGGATATTTCACGGAGATGTTTTTGATGCCTCTGTCCAGCATTCCAAATGGATCGCGAAGCTTGGCGGAAAAGGTTATGATCTCCTGATTGTCATTAATAATGTTGTCAATTGGTTTTTAGAGAAAATGGGCAGAGAGAAATATTCATTTTCCAAGAAGATCAAAAACAATGTAAAAAAGGCAGTTAAATATATCGGCGACTTCGAATTGACTGCTTCCGAATTAGCTATTGACAATCATTATGATTATGTGATTTGTGGGCATATCCATCAGCCTCAGATCCGTGAAGTCATCACTAAAAAAGGATCCTGTACTTATCTGAACTCAGGGGACTGGATTGAAAATCTCTCAGCTCTCGAATATCATGATAAAGAATGGAAAATATTCTATTATGACGACCACAAAGATTCACTTAAAGACGACGAAGTAGAAGAAATCCAGGACATGGACAGTTCCGAGCTTCTGAAAATAGTAACTAATTTTTCTTAAATGAAAGTACTGTATGCATTTCAAGGGACTGGGAACGGACATATTGCCAGAGCGCAGGAAATAATCCCCATTCTCAAAAAATATGCCTCGGTTGATACATTGATCAGTGGTCATCAGTCGCAGTTAAAGGCTGGTTTTGACATTAATTTCCAACATAGGGGGATTTCCCTTCTTTATAACAAAACAGGAGGCTTATCCTACCGCAAAACGTTTACCGAGAATAAATTTCTTGAAGCTGCAAAAACAATCCATGAATTGGACCTTTCACAATATGATCTGATCATTAATGATTACGAACCTCTGACTGGTTGGGCCAGTAAATTGAAAAAGCTTCCAATGATTGAATTGAGTCATCAGGCTTCCATGAGCTTTCCTGAAACGCCTAAGCCTGAAAAAAAAGATTTTCTGGGTGAGCTGATCCTGAAATATTATGTTCCGAGTGAAAGGAAGATAGGGTTTCATTTTGAAAATTATCATCCACAAATTAAAAAACCGGTGATCAGACATAAAATCCGGAACCTCAATCCGGATAAAAAAGGATATTATCTTGTTTATCTTCCCAGCTTTGCAGATGAGAATATCATCAAAGTTCTAAAACAGATTCCTGTGCAGTGGAAAGTATTTTCCAAGCACAGCAAAGTACAGGTTAAAGTTAAAAATGTAGAAGTTTTTCCTATTGACGAGGTAGAGTATCTGAAATATTTTGAGAGCTGTGACGGTATTTTATGCAATGCCGGTTTTGAGACTCCTGCAGAAGCCCTTTTTCTGGATAAAAAACTGTTTGTGATCCCTATTCATAACCAGTATGAACAGGAATGTAATGCCAGTGCTTTAAATCTTATGGGAATTCCGAATTCTAAAGTCTTAAATCTTCAGGAAATTATGGAATGGGTGGCTTCAGATCATCATTTAAAAGTAGATTATCCTGATGATATTGAAGAAATCCTGGTCAATGAAGTTTTAATTCTTTAAAAAAACATCATCTACATCACTCATTCTTGTCATCACGGCTCTTGCGTAAGAACAGTGAGGATATACTTTCCAATTATTTTCCCGGGCAAATTTTATAGCTTCTTCAACCAAGTATTTTCCCATTCCGCGACCTTCAAATTCCGGATGAACTAATACAAAAGAAATAATAAACTTATTTTCTTCCGGAAAAATAGTATAGGTAAGCCTTCCGACTTCTTTTATTTCATTGTTCAAGGTTAGAACACCGCCGTTTCCTGATTTATTGTTTTCAAATCTCATAATTCAAAGCTTTGTTTTAAAGATGCAAAAATTGCACCGACAGATAATTGTTGATGGTTGAATTGTCAATTGTGAATTTGCTTCGCGGTCAATTTTTAAACTTTATTAAGCACAGAAAGTATTTTTTTTAACATTACTAATTGGACTATTCACTTGCGAAGCAAAATTGACCATTAAATATCAGTTGTCTTTCCCAGTATAGTAGTTGTAGTCCTTAATCACCACGTTGATAAACTGTCTTTCCGTCATCTTTCTCGGATCTATTTCCAGTTTTAAAATACTTTTGATCTTATCCGAAAGCCGGCTGATGATTTGGCGGTCGTCTACCTTCAGAGCCTTGGTATAGTTATCCTTGATGATCCGCATATCATTATCGCTTAATGCAATGACCTGGGGGAATGACGGAATATAGCCTTCATGAATATTCTCTAAGATGGTATGGGAAATATTGATGTTATTCTTCAGTGAAATCACAGCAGTACCGGAAGCAATATCGCCCAGGCGCTGGTTGTTTTTAGAAACAATCATGGAGATCAGGCCGACAACACCGGCTGCTGAAGTATCGATCAGTCTGAAGACCCAACGGATCAGGTAATCCCCAAAACTAGCCTGGTAACCATCAATTTTTACGACCCGGATTTTCATCAGTTTTTTCCCGGGAGTCTGTCCTTCCATCAGGCTTTCTAAAACAACAGGATAAATATAAACCGGAAATGTAAGAACAATATAAACCGCCATGACAGACCATTGATCTAGCCCTGCCAATAAATACCCGAGATCAAAAATATTGAAGAAAAGATAAAATATAATGACGACATAAGCAACCTTTATCAGAAGATCGATAATGAAGGCAAGCATTCTTTCCCCAACGCTAGCAATATTAAAGTTAATATTTACATTTTGTGAGGTATTTATCGCAATTTGAGACATAATTTTTATTATTTTAGCCTTACAATTATGAGAGAAGTTTATTTCATTAAACAAAATAAAGAAAAATGGTTGGGAATTGAACAGGTTATTCAAGGGAAAATAAAAAAAAATCCTGATGACCTGTCTTCGCTGTACATCAACCTGATCAATGATCTTTCATTTGCACAGACCTATTATCCTAAAAGCAATACGACAGTATATCTGAATCATCTGTCTTCGCAGATATTTCAGAAGATCTATAAAACCAAAAGAGTAGAAGAAAACAGATTCATCTATTTCTTCAGGACAGAAGTTCCCTTACTGGTACACCATTACAGAAGATATCTTATGTATGCTTTTCTGTTTTTTATTCTGTTTACCTCAATCGGTGTGCTTTCCGGAGCGTATGATAAAGACTTTGCGAATATCATTCTTGGAGAAAATTATGTTAATGAGACTATAGAGAACATTAAAAAAGGTAATGCTGTAGGAGTCTACCAGAGTGGTTCTACATGGGGAAGCACAATTGGCATCATTTTCAACAACATTGGAGTAGGGGCAAAATTATATATCTATGGGATTATGGGAGGAGTAGGGACATTGTTTGCCCTGCTTTCCAACAGTGTTATGCTGGGATCCTTCCAGTATTTTTTCTATGATTACGGTGCTTTGAAAGACAGTGCAAGAGGAATCTGGCTTCACGGTGTTTTCGAGATCTTTGCAATGGTTGTAGAAGCCATGTGTGGACTGATCCTGGGAGCGAGTATTCTGTTCCCGAGAACATTTTCAAGATTCAATTCCTTTAAAAAAGGGTTTAAAGATTCTTTTAAGATCTTCCTCAGTACCATTCCGTTTACCATTTGTGCAGGAATTATCGAAGGTTATGTAACAAGACATGCTTTGAAAATGCCGCTGGGGGTAAATTTAGCCATAATAATCAGTTCACTTGCCATTATAGGATTTTACTACTTTGTTTATCCTTCGGTGGTCTATAAAAAAATTAATAATCATACCCATGATGCAGTTTTATAAAAAAAGAGAATTTGGAGCTTTCATCAGTGACAGCTTTAATTTTTTCAAATTATACGGGAAAAACTATTTCAAAAACTATATCCTGATCAACGGGCTGCTGTTAATCTTAACAGTTGCTGTAGTGATTTTTGGCTTTAGGGAAATTTTCGGACAGCTTATCGGCTCCAATATCAGTGGCGAAAGCTATTATTTTGAAAGGTATTTCTCAGAGAATGCAGGAATGCTGATCGTTGCCGGAATACTGGTTTTTATACTGTTTGTCCTTTTGGGAATAGTCAATTATCTGTATCCGGTTTTCTATCTGAAAAGGATTACTGAAGGAGCCCAAAAGATAAAAACAGACGAAATCCTGGGTGATTTTAAGCGAAATGCAGGAAGAATTGCTAAAATGTGCATAGGAATACTGTTTATTGTACTTCCCATAATGATGATCGTGGTGGGTTTTTCTTATGTATTGATGCTCATTATCATTGGTTTTTTCCTGATGTTGCTTGTTTATCCTACAGCATTCAACGTTTCGGCGTTTCTGATGTATGATTATTTTAATACAAAAAGAGGCTTTATAGAAAGCCTGAGTTATTCCATAAGGTCCCAGTTTTCTTACCCGAACGGGAACGAAAAATCTCCATACTGGAAATATTGGGGAGCATCTATTATCATGTTTATTATTATGTACATGATAACGTCAGTATTTACACTTATTCCCATGTTCTTTATTTACGGATCACTTCTGACATCTGCTCCGAATGGAAGTTTTGAAGAAAATCCTTTTACAGGAGCATTAGGAATTATTTTCTTTATATTCTATGGATTTTCAATGCTTGCATCGTTACTCCTTTCCAATCTGATGTATATTAACGCTGGACTGATGTATTATGACAGCAGGACCGATCTTCACCAGAAAGTTGAACTTGAAGAAATAGAAACCATAGGTATTAATGAATAAACTTCTTTTTTTTCTGCTGCTTTTTTTCTCCATTGCTCCTGTTCATGCGCAGGATCACAGTGAGCCTGCAACGGTAGAAGATTATATAGTAGATTCTCTGGGAACCGGACATTACAGAAATATGCTCCGGGCAGACTCTGTACTGATCAGAAAACCGGTTTCAGAAAACCAGATTTATCCAAAGAAATTCAAAGAGAATATTCAGTCAAGATATAAAGGAAAAGAATTTGATTATTCGGTTTCGAAGCCGAAAGAGTCTTTTTTCCAGAAGCTGATGAGGAGAATAGATAAGATACTGCAAAGTATTTTTGGAGAAACCGTTTTTACCAATTCTGCAAAAATAACGACCATTCTTATTCGTCTTTTTGCGATTATTCTGGTAGGATTCCTTCTTTATTTTATCATTAAATATTTAATGGGTAAAGACGGAAACTTTTTCTTTGGCAAAAAAAATAAAAAAGTGGATATTAATGCACAGGAGCTTCATGAAAATATCCACGAGATCAATTTTCCCGAAAGCATTGCAAAATTTGAAAGTAAGGGTGATTACCGTTCAGCGGTTCGTTACCAGTTTCTCTTTATCCTGAAAAAACTAAGCGATAAAAAGCATATCAACTGGAATCCTGAAAAGACCAATAAGGATTATGTAATGGAACTTAAAACGGAACACCTAAAAAATGATTTCTCCGGACTGTCTTATATCTTTGATTATGTTTGGTATGGAGAATTCACCATTGATGAACAGGCTTACCTGAAATTTAAAGATCAATACCAGACATTTAAGCCATAATTAAACAATTAACCATGAAAAAAACCTTCAAAATATATGCTGTGATATTCATCGTTGTGATGCTTATTCTGGCGTTGCTTGAAGTCAATAAAAAAGAAACAACAGACTGGCGTAAAAATTTTAATATCAACGAAAAGTCACCATTTGGCCTATTTGTTTTTAATAATGAAGCCAAAGATTTGTTTAAAAATAACTTAAGGAAAACAGAAGAAACCCCTTACGATTATTATAACCAAAGAAAAAAAGCCCCACATAATATCATTGTCATAGAAAAAGATCTGGATAAAGAATCCTGGAAGAAAATCCTGGACCAGGTATCAAACGGTTCAGATGCAATGATTTTGATGAGCCGGGTTTCAAAAGATATTTCAGACAGTATTGGCTATCATAGCTCGGATATTTCTTTTGAAGAGGAAAATGTACTGAAGCTTACGGATAAAGAATATCAGAATGATTTTATTAAATTAGATAAATTTCCGTCGGGCAGAGGATTTTCATACATTAAGCCTAAAGTGGAAGTGCTGGGTAAAACAGTGGAAAAAAACAATTCGGACCAGGCAAATTTCATTAAGATAAGCTTTGGAAAAGGAACGATCTATGTGCACAGTGAACCGCTTTTCCTCACCAATTATTATCTTTTAAAACCTGGGAGCCTAAAATATACACAGGATGTTTTTTCGTATCTTCAGGATAGGGAAACCATCTGGTTTGTGGATAACGACACCAAAGTTTCACGTTTCTTCATGAGATTTGTTCTGTCCAATCCTGCATTGAAATATGCCTGGTGGGTCTTTTTAGGAGGGCTCGTACTGTTTATTTTCTTCAATGCAAAAAGAAAGCAGCGGATAGTCCCGGTTTTGGAGCCGCTGAGAAATACTTCAGTAGATTTTGTAAAAAGCATTGGAAATCTTTATCTTCAGGAAGGGAATTTTCATGATATGATGGCTAAAAAAGCCCAGTATTTCCTGAATAAAATAAGGATGGACCTGTTGATTGATACTCAGAATCTGGATGGTGAATTTGCTAAAAAACTTCATTTAAAGACAGGGAAACCAATAGAAATGATTGATGAAGCTATAGACCTGATCAGAAAAGGGCAGGATCCTTATGCAAGTGTCATGAAAGAAGATCTTGTGAGAATGAATAAACTTCTTGATGAAATACTTAAATAAATATAACAATTTAGTAATGTAATAATGTACGGTAGAGTATAGCAGAAATATCAGTCATGATAAAATTGCAGCGTTGTTAAACGGTTACATTGTTATCTTGAAAAAAATATAATTATGGAAAATTTTGAAAACCAGAATGTAGAGAATCAAAATTCTATTAATCTAAATAAAACAGAAGATCAGTTTCAGTCACGAATTGATATGATTGAGCTGCGTGCCAGTTTAGACAAAGTAAAAACTGAAATAGCCAAAGTTATTGTCGGACAGGAAAGTATGGTAGAACATCTTATTGCAGCCCTTTTATCAAACGGACACGTGTTGATTGAAGGTGTTCCCGGGGTGGCAAAGACCATTACAGCCAAGCTTCTGGCAAAAACTATTGATGTGGGCTTCAGCAGAATCCAGTTTACGCCCGATCTTATGCCTTCCGATATTCTGGGAACCTCTGTTTTCAATGTAAAAAACTCTGAATTTGAATTTAAAAAAGGGCCTATCTTTTCCAGTTTTATATTAATTGATGAGATCAACAGATCGCCGGCGAAAACCCAGGCGGCATTGTTCGAGGTGATGGAAGAAAGACAGATTACCATGGACGGAACCCGCTATATTATGGATGAGCCATTCCTGGTAGTGGCCACCCAGAACCCTATAGAGCATGAAGGAACCTACAGGCTTCCCGAAGCACAGCTGGATCGTTTTCTCTTCAAAATCAATGTTGGATATCCAAATCTTGAACAGGAAATCGCCATCATCAGAAACCAGCACGAAAGCAAAAAAGAAGATAAAACCGAAGGCATCAACCGTGTCATTACTGCTGAGCAGCTGAAAAGCTATCAGCACTTGGTAAAAGAGATCATCGTAGAATCTCAGCTTATGGAATATATTGCCAAAATTATAGTCAATACAAGAGAAAACCAGTTCCTGTATCTGGGTGCTTCTCCGAGAGCTTCATTGGCCCTGCTTACCGCTTCCAAATCTTTCGCAGCGCTTAGAGGAAGAGACTTTGTAACTCCTGAAGATATCAAAGAGGCAAGCTATGCGGTATTAAGACATAGAGTAATCGTTTCTCCGGAAAGAGAAATGGAAGGTCTTACCGCAGATGAAATTATACGCCAGATCTTAGAGGGAATAGAGATTCCGAGGTAGATCGTAGGAATTAGGATTTAGGGATTAGGTCTAACAGGTAATTATTTATCACAGTTGATTCCCTAATCCCTAAATCTTATCCCCTAATCCCTTACAAAAATGAAAAACCTATACATCAATACACGATTTTTCTTTTCGCTCATCGGAGTGGGGATAGTGTATGTCCTTGCTTTTTTCTTTCCGGTTCTGATGTGGGCGGCTCATATTCTATTGCTGCTATGCTTTCTTGCGGCAATGGTAGATTATCTTTTACTGTTTAATCAGAAAAATGCCTTGCTTGCCCAAAGAATACTGCCGGAGAAGCTTTCCAACGGAGATGAAAATTTTGTAAAAATCGATATTAAAAATAATTACGGTTTTAAGATCAGTACGAAGATCATTGATGAAATTCCGTTCCAGTTCCAGAAACGGGACTTTTTGATTATAAAAAATATTGAATCAGGTAAGAATACCTATTTCCAGTATAGCCTGGAGCCTAAAGAAAGAGGAGAATACAGTTTCGGAAATCTGAATGTTTATGCTTCTTCACCATTAGGCTTTGTTGCCAGAAGGTTTAATTTCCAGAAAGATGCTATGCTGCCTGCTTACCCGTCTTTTGTTCATCTCAGAAAGTATGAGCTGATGGCGCTGCAGAGCGAATTTATGCTGGGAGGGATCAAAAAGATCAGAAAACTGGGACATACCATGGAATTTGAGCAGATCAAAGAATATGTTCCCGGCGATGATATCAGAACTATCAACTGGAAGGCTACTTCCAAAACCAACCGATTGATGGTCAATCAGTTTCAGGATGAAAAATCACAGCGTATCTTTATCCTGATTGATAAAGGAAGAACGATGAAAATGCCTTTTAATGGATTGAGTCTGCTTGATTACTCCATCAATGCAGCTATGGCTCTTTCCCATATTATCCTGAAGAAAGGCGATCGTGCCGGAATGATGACCTTCTCAAAAAAGACTGAAAATAAAATTGCTGCTGAAAACAAATCCGGACAGCTGAAAAAGATCTCAGAAGCACTGTATAATATTAAAACTGACTTTTTTGAAAGTGATTTTAACCGTCTGTATCAGGATCTAAAATATTCTCTGAACCAGAGAAGCCTTGTGTTGCTTTTTACCAATTTTGAAACCCTTGACGGGTTAAACCGGCAATTGAAATACCTCCGTGGTATTGCTAAAAATCACTTGTTGGTTGTCGTGTTTTTTAAAAATTCAGAACTGCAGACCCTTATTCATAAAAATCCTGAAAGCATGCAGGAAATTTATGACGAGATTATTGCTGAAAAGTTTGAGTTTGAAAAGAAACTGATCATTCAGGAACTTCGGAAATATGGGATCTACACCGTTTATACTCTTCCTGAAAATTTAAATATTGACGTTATCAATAAATATCTTGAGATAAAAGCGAGAGGAATTTTATAAAAACAGTTTAAAGACAAATAAAAAAATAATGGAACTAAAGCCGAGAGAAAGAGCAGGTGCGCTGTTAAAAATAGCAGCATTAAATGAAGGTGCAAAAGAATATATTCTTAATAATCCTGAGCTCTTTAAATTACTGTTGAAAGCAGCTAAAAGATATATCGGAGGTGAGAAGATAGAAGAAGCTATAGCAACTGCTAAAAGAATTAATGAGAAAGGGCTTCCTACTTCACTAGAGTTTATGGGAGAAAGTACCCGTTCAGTGGAAGAATCAGAATCGGTAACTCAACATTTCCTTAATTTGATCAACCAAGTGAAAGAAGAGAACATTGATTCTATCATTTCTTTGGATTTATCACACATTGGGCTTTCCATTGATAAGGATCTGGCTTATAGTAATTTGGTATTACTAGCAGAATCAGCTCACAAAAAGGATATTGAAGTGGTGATCAGCGCAGAAGGAGTTGAAAGAACAGATGATATTATTAATACCTTTTGTAAAATATCTCCTGATTTTTCAAATGTGGGAATTACTCTTCAGGCTTATTTAAACCGTACTCCAAAAGACCTTGAACGAATATTAAATGAAACACAAGGGAAAATAAGAATTGTAAAAGGTGCGTTTGCTGTTCCTCCCGGACATGCTGTAGAGAGAGGAGAACACTTAGATGATCTATATATTAAATATATTGAAACTCTTTTCCTTAAAAATAGAAGATGCTCTATTGCTACGCATCATGATAAAATTCAAAATAGAGTTAAAGAGCTCATTGTAAAGTATGATGTTCCAAAATCTAAGTATGAATTTGAAATGTTACTGGGAATACAGGAAGGCCTATTGGATGAAATCCATAAAGAAGGCTACCCATGCAGACAATATATTGTGTATGGTGATGAATGGTATTTGTACATGTGTAACCGAATTGCGGAAAATCCGGATAATCTTTTTCAGGCTATAGTTGATATCATGTCTTAGCCTGGGGCTTAATGCATAAAGTTTTTTATATTTGAATAAGAATATTGAAAAATACTGAAATATAAATCCGTACAATGAAAATAACACTCAACAGAATAAACGACGACTTTTTATTTGAATGTACCAATTCCCAGGGGAATTCAATTCTTCTGGACAATACCTCACAGCCGGGAGCTAAAGGTGTTTCCCCAATGGAAAGTGTACTTATGGCCGTAGCCGGATGCAGTGGAATAGACGTAGTGGCTATCCTGAAAAAACAGCGTCAGGAAATCACAGGTTTCCAGGCAGAAGTAGAAGGAGAAAGAGTTCCTGTAGAAGATGCAAAGCCATTTAAATCTATCAAAGTAAAATTTCTTTTAGAAGGGAACATAGATCCTAAAAAGGCATTAAAAGCAGCCCAGCTGTCTTTTGAAAAATACTGTTCCGTATCAAAAACTCTGGAACCGAATGTAGAAATCGGATATGAAGTTTTGGTGAACGGAGAGAAAGTTTAAATATTTTTTAATTGACTATATAAATGTAGCGGCCGGCCCAAATGGGCCGGCCGCTACATTTATATAGTCATTCTTGGTTTCATAAGCTTGGCAACTGTTGCCGTCCATCCTGTCTGGTGGGAGGCTCCTACGCCCCGGCCGTTGTCTCCATGGAAATATTCAAAGAAAGTAATATAATCTTTAAAATGTTCATCATAGTTAAACTTGGCATTACCTCCGTTAAAAGGTCTCTGCCCATCTTCATCCTTTAAAAACAGCGAACATAATCTTTTGCTGATATTCTGTGCCACTTCATCCAGGTTTTTCTTCTCACCACTTCCGGTAGGGAATTCTACCTTTAAGCTGTTGCCATAATAAAAATGAAAACGCTGTAAACTTTCCACGATCAGGAAATTGATTGGAAACCAGATAGGTCCTCTCCAGTTACTGTTGCCACCGAACATCCGGCTGTCACTTTCTGCAGGCGTATAATACACTACATTTTCCGTCCCGTGAACTGAGAATACAAACGGATTTTCCTCATATACTTTTGACATAGCGCGGATTCCGTAAGAACTTAAAAATTCGTTCTCATCAAGCATTCTTTTTAAAACCTTTGTCAGTCTGTTCTTACGCAAAATGCTCATCAGGTGCTTTCTTCCCTGTCCTTCCTCATCCCAGTGGGAAACCAGTTTCGTAAGTTCAGGTTTGTTCTTTAATACCCAGTCCATTCTTGCCTGAAAATTAGGCATTTTTTCCAGTAATTTATGATCTACAATTTCCACGGCAAACATCGGGATTAATCCTACGATGCTTCTCAATTTTAAAGAAACACTATCCCCGTTACCAAGCTGCAGCACGTCATAGAAAAAGCCGTCCTCTTCATTCCATAAACCTTCCTTGCCTTCACCCAGATTTTCCATAGCTTCTGCGATATACAGATAATGTTCAAAAAACTTGATGGCCATATCTTCGTATACCTGATAGTACTGAGCAAGCTCCATAGCAATCCGCATCATATTAAGAGCGTACATAGCCATCCAGCTTGTTCCGTCAGCCTGTTCAAGATGTTGCCCATCCTTCAGCTCCATATTACGGTCAAAAGCACCAATGTTATCCAGACCAAGGAATCCGCCGCCAAAAATATTGTTACCGCTTTTATCCTTTCGATTCACCCACCATGTAAAATTCAGAAGAAGTTTCTGGAAAACCTTTTCAAGGAATAAAAGATCAGGTTTGCCATTTTGCTTTTCATCAATCTTAAAAACACGGAAGCATGACCATGCATGTACCGGTGGATTTACGTCGCTCAGGTTCCATTCATAAGCAGGAAGCTGCCCATTCGGATGCATATACCATTCCTTTGTTAAAAGCAGAAGCTGCCCTTTGGCAAACTCTCCGTCGATGATAGAAAAAGGAACACAGTGAAAGGCAAGATCCCACGTTGCATACCAAGGGTATTCCCATTTATCAGGCATGGAAATGATATCCTTATTGTGAAGATGGTTCCATTCTGTATTTCTAACATATTCATTGAAGTTTCTGGGAGCTTCGTAGTTTGGATCGCCCTTCAGCCACTTTCCTACATTATAATGATAGAACTGTTTGTTCCAAAGAAGCCCTGCAAATGCCTGCCGCTGAACATTCCTTTCATCTTCATTCGTCGTTTCGCTCTGAATCTCATTGTAGAACTCATCCGTCTCGGCAATTCTGGTATTGAAGATCTCATCAAATTGATCAAAAGGTTCATCTGTTTCATCGGGACATAGCCTGAAATCAAAAATTTTGGACTGTCCTGCTCCAATCATTTCATCAATAATAAAAGATGCTTTGGTACCCCTTTTTTCAGGATTTACCGTATTACTTCCATAAATGATATGATCATTTATTCCATCTTTAAAATAGGTGTTTCCCGGATAAGGAGCTCCATATAATTTTGGGGTATTGGTTTCATTTTCACAGAAAGCACTTTTAGCCGCAAGATTTCTTGAATAGAGTTTTTTAATCGAAATGCTGTCATGGTTAATATCAATACATCCGTCATAGGAAGCATTCATTTGGCCCTTATATGTATTGTAACCCCATTTCCAGTTATTTCGGAACCAGGCAGTTGGAGCTATAACGATGGGAGCATCCTGCCGGCTTCTGTTGTGAACTGTTACTCTTGCAAGAATATCATTGTGGTCTCCCTTACAATATTCAATGAAAATATCGAAATATTCATCGTTATTAAAAATTCCCGTATCAAATATCTCATATTCAGGTTCCTTTTTGCTTCTCCTGCCATTTTCAGCAACAAGATCATCGTAAGGAAATGCATTGATCGGATATTTATACACCATTTTCATATAGCTGTGGGTAGGTGTATTATCTAAGTAATAAAAGAGTTCTTTGATATCCTCTCCGTGATTACCCTGAGGATTGCTTAAGCCAAAAAAGCGCTCTTTTACAATTTTATCTTTTTTGTTCCAAAAGGAAAAGGCAAAACAGAAAATCTGCTTTACATCGGAGATTCCAGCGATCCCTTCTTCGCCCCATCGGTAGGCATAACTTTCTGCATTATTATGGTTGGCGTAATGCCAGGCATTTCCGTTCGGGCTGTAGTCTTCGCGTACATTTCCCCATTGCCGGTTGCTGACGTATGGACCCCAGTTTTTCCATTTAGAATCTTGTAATCTTTCTTTTTCAACAGTCATATTTCATCACTTTTCAAGTACGAAGTTAGTTTTTTTGAAAAATAATTCCAATTCCTTCCGCCTGAAGAATTATTAACATAGCCTTGAAACACTTATTATTACACGGTTTTTTAATATTAAATATTTTTTCTTTTAAAATTTAAAAGAAAAGACTTATCTTTGCCGAGCGTTCATTCAAATATTGAAAATGTTATCAAGAAAGGTTGAGGGATTAGACCCTATGAAACCTTAGCAACCCTTTGTGCAAGCAGAGAAGGTGCTACGTTCTACCAATTTATTTTGGACAGATAACTTACTGAAGTTCTTTTCAGCCATTCCTGTGGCATTTTCAATTGTATTAAAATAATAGAATTGAAAACAGAACTAAACTATATTAATCTTTCGTATCGAACCCATTCCCAGAAGGAATACCATATCCCGTTGACTTATCAGATCTTCGGGAAAGACCTGTTTACAGCACCTGTTATATTGGTAAATCATGCTTTAACCGGAAATTCAAATGTTTCCGGTGAAAAAGGATGGTGGAAAAAGCTGATCGGTGAAAATCAGGTTATTGATACGACTCAATATACCGTTCTGTGTTTCAATATTCCCGGAAACGGATATGATCATTTTTTAATTGACGAATACGAAGACTTCACGCCTTCAGATATTGCAGAAATATTTCTGAAAGGGCTTGAAGCTTTACATATCAAAAATCTGTATGCCATTATCGGAGGTTCACTCGGAGGAGGGATTGCGTGGGAAATGCTTGCCAAGCAACCACAGTTGGCGGAGATCTTTATTCCTATTGCCTGCGATTTTAAAACGCACGACTGGCTTCATGCGCAGTGTCTGGTTCAGAAATTTTTACTGAACGGAAATGATGAGCCCCTGCAGAAAGCAAGAATTCATGCTATGCTGTGTTACAGAACACCTCAGTCCTTAAATGACAGATTTCAAAATAGATACGATCAAAAAAATCAGCGGTTAGAGTCCGAAGATTGGTTGGTTTATCACGGAAATTCATTAAACGAAAGGTTTAGTTTAAAATCCTATAAACTGATGAATCACTTGCTGATGAATATGAACACTGAAGAAGAGCAGTTAACAAAAATCAGCGCCCGAATGCACTTAATTGCAGTAGACACAGATTTATTTTTCCCCGCTTCAGAAATTCGAATGTGCTTTGAGCAGCTGAAAGAGAAAAAGAAAGAGGTTTTCTATCATGAAATACAGTCAATTCACGGGCATGATGCCTTCCTAATGGAATACGAACAATTAAATACTATCATAAAAAATATTTTGTAGAATGAGAAATGCTAACGAAATAAAGTTTTTAAAGAACAGATCAATCATCAAATTTGAAGGAGAAGATTTCCTGGGCGAAATCGGGATCGACGGAAGAATTTTTAAAGCGCTTACTTTGGCGCGCATCAGTGTAGGAGTGATCTCCCAACAGGCTATTGAAAACGGAATATCTATTCTGGTAAATGAGGCCGATGCAGAAAAAGCAGTGACTTGCCTGATCGATGAGTTTGAAGCAGAAAGGAAATCAGGAAAGGTTTCACAGATTTACAGCATCAATAATGTTTCCGTACTTGGGTTTGTGGCGGAAGATTTCAATAAAGTACTTGCAGAATTAGCCAGAAATAATGTCTTTCCACTTCTTCTCAACCAGGTTGCGGCCGAAAAGAGAGTGAATATTGTCGTTACCTCTTCCCAGGATGAGAAAACGAAGAATATCATTGAATCCGAAATTTTCAAAAAGCCTAAAACCGTTCACTTGGCAATCATTGGTCACGGAAATGTAGGGAAGACTTTAATAGAGCAGGTTTTACAGTCTTCTGAAGAAATCAAAAGACGTAAAAAAATAGATCTTAAAGTGGTTGCAGTAGCCAATTCAAGAAAAATTGCATTCAATAAAAAAGGTTTTAATACAAACTGGAATGATGAGATTTTAACAGCAGAACATCCATCAAATGTTGAGGAATTAATCAACTTCTCAAAGGAAAACCAGCTGGAAAACCTGATCGTGGTAGATAATACGGCAAGCAAAGATTTTGTGAAAAATTACCATGCACTGGCTGAAAATGGCTTTGACCTGGTTTCATCCAACAAAATTTTCAATACTCTTCCAATAGAAGAATACCGTAAACTAAGATATACGTTGAGCAAAAATAACAGACGTTATCTCTATGAAACCAATGTAGGAGCAGGCCTTCCATTGATTGATACCATAAAACTATTACACCTTTCAGGAGAAAATATTACAAGAATAAAAGGAGTATTCTCAGGATCGTTGAGCTATATTTTTAATAATTTCTCTGTGAGAAACGATAAATTCTCAACCATTATTGGAGAGGCGATGGAAAAAGGATATACAGAACCTGATCCGCGTGAAGACCTTTCCGGAAATGATGTCGCAAGGAAACTTCTGATTCTGGCCAGGGAATTAGATTTGATCAATGAATTCCAGGATATCAATATTCAAAATTTAATTCCTGAAAACCTTTTGTCCGTAGATAAAAATGAATTTATCTCAAGACTGGATGAACTGGATGAAGAATATCGGAAAATTAAAGAGGGCCAGGAGCCAGGACATGTGCTTCGTTATGTGGGCGATCTTCATGGCGATCTTCAGAAAGATAAAGGTCAGCTTGATGTGAAATTGGTTTCTGTACCGGGTACCTCTGCATTAGGTCAGCTGAAAGGTTCAGATTCTATTTTTGAGATCTATACAGAAAGCTATGGCGAAAACCCAATCGTGATCATGGGAGCCGGAGCCGGGGCCCAAGTAACAGCAAGAGGAGTTTTCGGAGATATTTTAAGAGTAAGTGAAACGAAATAATAATTTAATATAACAATTTAACAATGTACTAATTTACCAATGATCTCATTGTTACATTGTTAAACTGATACATTGCTACATTTTAAAACTATATGGAAAATTTTGAAACATCAGCGATAAGAACCCAGACTGAAAGAACCCAGTTTGATGAACATACAACACCATTATATCTTACATCCAGTTTTATATTTCAGGATGCAGAAGATATGAGGGCAAGCTTCGCTGAAGAAAAACCTAAAAACCTGTACAGCCGTTTTTCAAACCCGAATGTGACAGAGTTCACTGATAAGATTGCAATAATGGAAGGCGCAGAAGCCGGGTATGCATTTGCAACGGGAATGGCTGCCATTTATTCAACCTTTGCGGCTTTATTGAATGCCGGTGATCATATTGTCAGCTGCCAGTCGGTGTTCGGATCTACACATACCTTGTTTACCAAGTATTTCCCGAAATGGAATATCGAAACCACATATTTTAAAGCTGGAGATGCAGAAAATGTAGAGCAGTATATTAAACCTAATACAAAAATTTTGTATCTCGAAACTCCAACCAATCCGGCTATTGAGATTCTGGATCTTGAGTTTTTTGGGCAGATTGCAAAAAAACATAACCTAATCTTCATTGTAGATAACTGCTTTGCAACGCCTTATCTGCAACAGCCCATTAAATACGGGGCAGATGTTGTTGTACACTCTGCGACAAAACTTATTGATGGCCAGGGAAGAGTATTAGGTGGAGTAGCCGTAGGAAAAGCCGACCTTATAAGAGAGATTTATCTTTTTGCAAGAAATACCGGACCGGCGATGTCACCTTTCAACGCATGGGTATTGTCAAAAAGCCTTGAAACACTGGCTATCCGTGTTGAAAAACATTGTGAGAATGCCTTGAAGGTGGCCGAGTTTTTAGAGAGTCATCCCAATGTAGAACTGGTAAAATATCCTTTCCTGAAATCCCATCCAAGTTATGAAATTGCTAAAAAACAGATGAAGTTGGGTGGAAATATCGTAGCTTTTGAAATTAAAGGCGGAATAGAAGGAGGAAGAAACTTTCTGGATAAAATAAAATTGTGCTCGCTTTCTGCCAATTTAGGAGATACAAGAACGATTGTAACCCATCCGGCATCAACTACCCATTCAAAACTGACCGATGAGGAAAGAAACGAAGTAGGTATTACCGCAGGTCTGGTACGCTGTTCGGTAGGTCTTGAGCATGTGGATGATATCATAGCAGATTTAAAGCAGGCCCTGGATTAATTCAATATATGTTTAATGAAATAACTTAAATGGCTTCAGCCAAAATTTATACAATGAAAAATTCAGAACAACTATACCAGGCAATATCCGAGAGAATATTAATTCTTGACGGCGCCATGGGAACCATGCTTCAGCGTTACAAGTTTGAAGAAGAAGATTATCGTGGCGAACGTTTCAAAGACTGGGAACATCCGGTAAAAGGAAATAACGATCTGCTTTCTTTGACCCAGCCTCAGGCAATTGAAGAAGTTCACAAAAAATATCTGGAAGCAGGAGCTGATATTATCGAAACCAACACTTTCTCAGGAACAACAATCGCTATGGCAGATTATCATATGGAAGAATTGGTGTACGAACTGAATTACGAATCAGCAAAAATCGCAAGAAAAGCCTGTGATGAGTTTACTGCTAAGAACCCCGACAAACCAAGATTTGTAGCAGGGTCAATTGGTCCAACCAACAGAACGGCAAGCTTAAGTCCGGATGTAAATGATCCGGGATACAGAGCAATCACTTTTGAAGGATTAAGACTAGCCTACAAACAACAGTGTGAAGCTTTGCTTGATGGTGGTTCGGACATTCTTCTGGTAGAAACCATCTTCGATACCCTGAATGCAAAAGCAGCTCTTTTCGCGATTGATGAGATTCAGGAAGAAAGGAATATAAAAATTCCAATCATGGTTTCCGGTACCATTACAGATGCTTCAGGAAGAACTTTGAGTGGACAGACGGCAGAAGCATTCCTGATCTCAGTATCACATTTAAATTTACTGAGTGTAGGTTTCAACTGTGCCCTTGGTGCTGATCAGCTGACGCCGTATCTGGAAACATTAGCTCATAATTCAGAATTTTATGTTTCAGCCTATCCGAATGCCGGACTTCCGAATGCTTTCGGAAAATATGATGAGACACCAGAAGATATGGCAAGACAGATTAAAGAATATGTAGAGAAAGGATTGATCAATATTATAGGCGGATGCTGCGGAACCACGCCGGACCACATCAAAGCCATTGCAGATCTGGTAGCAGAATATGCTCCAAGAAAATTGAAAAAATTTGCATGATTTAATAGATTTTTTTAATTAAAATATGGAGTAAGTGCTTGATTATAAATGTTATCTTTAAATGAGTCACAAAATTTAACATTATGGAAAAGCCAAGTTACTTGAAAAATTCAGAGGATATAAGACTTTTTAATGAACTGAGAAAGAAAGTGAATCAGCGTTTAGAACAAATTCCCGAAAACAGGGACATCTATATTCAGATCAAAGCGGTTATCCTGCCTTTGGTCTATTTTGCGTTGTATTTCTTTGCTTTATTTAATGCTGACAAACCCTGGATATATATCGGAAGCTTTGTTTTAATGGGAATCTCCTTGGTACTCATTTATTTAAACCTGATCCATGAAGCAGCTCACAATAACATTTATAAAAGTAAAAGACTGAACTCGCTGGTACTGCATATTTTTGACTTTGTAGGAGCGAATTCATACATCTGGAAAAAGAGGCATATTGCCAGTCATCATGCCTACCCGAATGTGGATGGATGGGATACGGATATAGAGCAGAGCGGTCTGCTTTTAATAGTTCCATGGGTCAAGGCAAAAGGTGTGCAGAAATTCCAGCATAGGTTTTTCTTCCTGGTATACCCTCTTTACCTGTTCAATTGGATGTTTATCAGGGATTTCAGAGATTTTTTTGATAAAGAAAGAGTAATTTTAAAGACCCAGGGTTCCATTCCTTTCATTGAAAAAATAAAAATGGTCATTTATAAGCTGTTCTATTTCTTTTATCAGATCGTAGTGCCTATCCTGTTCTTTAAAGTATCCATAGGCTTGGCTTTAGGAGCATGGGGCCTTCAGATCATTGCGGCGAGCATGTTTGCGCTCTTTGTATTATTGCCTCTGCATCCGCTTCCGGATAATGCTTTCCCAAAACTGGATTCAAAGAATGGGCTTCCGTTCAGCTGGCTCCGTCACCAGTTTGAGGTAACCAATGATTTAAAAGAAAATAATTGGCTGGTGAGAAATATTTTTGGGAATTTTAATTTTCATGTGGCCCATCATCTTTTTCCGAATTATAGCTATATGTATTATAACGAGATCACAGAAGAGATCGAAGAATTTGCAAAAGAACACAACTTAGCTTATAAAAGATTTCCAATTTTTACTGCTTTAGGCAAGCATGTAGATCTGCTGCGGCAGAATGCAAACAACGCCTATTATATTTTAGAAGAATAAAAATTAATGAAATATTTAAGATTGTCGGGCCTTGAGCCTCTTATTATAACGCCGGAAAGTAATTTCATCAATGTTGGTGAGAGAACCAATGTTGCCGGCTCCAAAAAATTTTTAAGACTGATCAAAGAGGAGAAATTCTCTGAAGCACTTGATATTGCCCGCCATCAGGTAGAAGGTGGCGCACAGATTCTTGATGTCAATTTCGATGACGGATTAATCGATGGAAAAGCTTCCATGATCAAATTTCTGAATTTAATTGCTTCAGAACCTGATATCTCAAGAATTCCCATCATGATTGACTCTTCCAAATGGGAGATCCTGGAAGCCGGCCTTCAGGTGGCACAGGGTAAATGTGTCGTCAATTCCATCAGTCTCAAGGGTGGTGAAGAAGAATTTATCAAGCAGGCCAAAGCCGTAAAAAGATACGGTGCTGCAGTCATTGTAATGGCATTTGATGAATCAGGACAGGCAGACAATTATGATCGCAGACTTGAGATTTCAAAACGGTCGTATGATATTTTGGTTAATCAAGTTGGTTTTCCTGCTGAAGACATTATTTTCGACCTGAATATTTTCCCTGTGGCAACAGGAATGGAAGAACATAGAAGAAACGCTATCGACTTCATTGAAGCCACCAGATGGGTAAGACAGAATCTTCCCTATGCTTCTGTAAGCGGTGGTGTAAGTAATGTTTCGTTTTCATTCCGTGGAAATGATACCGTAAGAGAAGCCATGCACTCCGTATTCCTTTACCATGCCATTCAGGCCGGGATGAATATTGGTATTGTGAACCCTTCCATGCTGGAAGTATATGATGAGATCAATAAAGAGCTTCTGGAGCTTGTGGAAGATGTGATCCTTGATAAAAGAGAGGATGCTACAGAAAGACTTCTGGAGTATTCCGAAAAAAATAAATCCGTCAAAAAAGAAATCGTTGAAGATCTCGAATGGCGAACAAGGCCTTTACAGGATAGAATTACCCATGCTTTGGTAAAAGGAATCGACCGTTTTATTGAAGAAGATGTAGAAGAGGCCAGAAAACAGGCCGCAAAACCATTGCATGTTATTGAGGTTAATCTTATGACCGGAATGGGCGTTGTGGGAGACCTTTTCGGAAGTGGGAAAATGTTCCTTCCACAGGTGGTAAAATCTGCAAGGGTAATGAAAAGAGCAGTGGCTTATCTGCAGCCTTTTATTGAAGCCGAAAAAGACGGCACAAGGCCAGCTAACGGAAAAATTCTGATGGCGACGGTAAAAGGTGATGTTCATGATATTGGAAAAAATATCGTAAGTGTGGTATTGGGCTGTAACAATTATGAAATTGTAGACCTTGGAGTTATGGTGCCTGCAGAGAAAATTATTCAGACGGCTATCGAACAGAAAGTTGATGTTATCGGATTAAGCGGATTGATTACACCAAGTCTTGATGAGATGGTATATATCGCTTCTGAATTGGAAAGACAAAACCTTAATTTTCCTCTGTTGATTGGCGGTGCAACCACATCAAAAGCCCACACCGCTGTTAAAATCGATTTAAAATATAAAAATGCAGTAGTTCACGTTAATGATGCCTCAAGGGCGGTAAACGTAGTGAGCTCCTTGTTAGGCGACAGAAACAAAGATTATGTTTCAGACCTGAAAGACGAATACTCTGATTTCCGTGAAAAGTTTCTGAACAGACAAATTGATAAGGACTATGTATCCATTGAAGAAGCTAGAAAGAGTCATTTCAGCATCGATTGGGAAAACGAGGATATTTTTACGCCGAATAATTTAGGTGTAACCGTAATAGAAGATCAGGATCTGAATGAATTACTTCCGTTTGTTGACTGGTCGCCATTCTTCAGAAGCTGGGACCTTCACGGGAAATATCCGAATATTTTAGAAGATGAGGTGGTAGGAGCCCAGGCTAAAGAATTGTTTAAAGATGCCCAGGTTATTTTAAAAAGAATCCTTGATGAAAAACTGCTGAAAGCAAAAGCCATCTTCGGAATTTTCAAGGCCAACTCCAATGATACTGATGATATCTTAATCTTTGACGAAAATAATGAAGAAAAGGCCAGGTTCTTAACCTTAAGACAACAGGCTCAGCGTTCAAAAGGAAAAGAATATTTAGCGTTAAGTGACTTTATTGCCCCTCAGGCTTCCGGTAAAACAGATTATGTAGGAGCTTTCTGTGTAACTACAGGCTTCGGTACAGACGAACTTGCAGAAGAATATGAAAAAGCCAATGATGATTACAATGCCATCATGGTAAAAGCTTTGGCTGATAGATTCGCAGAAGCTTTTGCAGAATTTTTACATAAAAAAGTAAGAACAGAATATTGGGGCTATGCCAACCAGGAAAATTTAAGCAATGAAGATCTGATCGCAGAAAAATACAAAGGAGTCCGTCCTGCACCCGGATATCCCGCATGTCCGGACCACCTGGAAAAGAAGACCATCTGGGATCTTTTAAAAGTAGAAGAGAACACCGGAGTTTTCCTTACCGAAAGCCTGGCAATGTTCCCAACGGCCTCCGTTTCCGGATATTATTTCGGAAGCCCGCATGCTAAATATTTTGGTCTTGGAAAAATAACCGAAGACCAGCTAAAAGATTATGCAGAAAGAAGAGGCTGTAGCATTCAGGAAGCAAGAAAGTGGTTGTCCCCCAATTTAGCAGATTAAAAAATATCAACAGGCACTTCTTTAAAAGCTAAAAATATAACTAAACTATAAAATGAAGATCACTGAACACATAAAAAATGCAAATGGCAAAACCTTATTCTCTTTAGAAGTGGTTCCGCCCCAAAAGGGGATCGGAATTGAAGATCTGTATACCAACATAGATCCGCTTATGGAGTTTAAGCCCCCTTTTATAGATGTAACTACCTCAAGGGAAGAATATATTTATATTGATAAAGGAAATGGGCTGATGGAACGCCGGATCACCAGAATGCGTCCCGGAACCTTAGGTATTTGTGCCGCCATCCAGCATAAATATAATGTAGATACCGTTCCCCATCTCCTTTGCGGAGGCTTCACCAAAGAAGAAACCGAATATCTTCTGGTAGATTGTATGTACCTGGGAATAGACAATATAATGGCCCTGAGAGGCGATGCCATGAAAGGGCATCAATACTTTGAGCCAACACCGGGAGGTCATGCCAGTGCTATGGATCTCGTTCATCAGATTAATGATCTGGGAAGAGGAAAATACCTTCACAATGATGAAAAAGCCTGTGATGAGCTTAATAAATTCTGCATAGGAGTAGCCGG
Source organism: Chryseobacterium lathyri (assembly GCF_019970085.1). Taxonomy (NCBI): domain Bacteria; kingdom Pseudomonadati; phylum Bacteroidota; class Flavobacteriia; order Flavobacteriales; family Weeksellaceae; genus Chryseobacterium; species Chryseobacterium lathyri. Next base: position 1,027,526 of record NZ_JAHXYG010000001.1, read on the forward strand.
TTATCCGGAAAAACATATGGAAGCACCTTCCATGAATTATGACCTGAAATGGCTGAAAGAAAAAGTAGATGCCGGAGCAGATTATATCGTTACTCAAATGTTTTTTGACAATAAAAGATTTATTGAATTTGTGACGAAGGCCAGAGAAATGGGAATTACCGTTCCTATTATCCCGGGAATTAAACCTATTGCGACCAAAAAGCACCTGAAGATCCTGCCACAGGTTTTCAAAATAGATCTTCCTGAAGAGTTGATCAACGAAGTGGAAAATGCTAAAAATAATGAAGCGGTAAAACAGATCGGGATCGAGTGGGCTATTGCCCAATGCAAAGAATTGCTTGATTTTGGAGTTCCTGTGCTGCACTTTTACTCCATGGGAAAAAGTGACAATATTAAAAAAGTAGCCGGAGAGCTATTCTAATAGAGTATCAAAAATGAAAGGAGCCCTGCTATCAATAGCAGGGTTTTTTATTTAAAGAATAGGATGTCTTTCAAACTCTCTATCACGGTCAAATAAATACCGGTATGTAGCCAGTTTTCTGGTCACGGTGGTGTCAAGACTTTCCGCTATTTTTATCATTTTAGGATTAAAATCTCCGATCCACTGGAGCTCCGTAGTTTTAAAATCCGTATGCTTTCTCAGGTGCTGCGTTCCTTCCCAGATCATATAGCCATCAATACCTTTCTTCTGCCATTCCGGAACAACACCAAATACCAGTCCCACCATTTTTTCATTCTTTTTGAATTGCTTTATCCACAAAAATTTAAGCTTTTCAACAATCCCGAATTTACCGTTCAGATATTTGAACCACTGGTTCACATCCGGGAGATTCATCCACATGGCAATAGGTTTTTCATTTTCATACACAAACCAGGAAATATGCTCATTGATGATAGGTTTCATGGTTCTGAACATTTTGAGGACCTTTGCTTCTTCCAGCTGCTTGCCTTCGCCATGGGCAGCCCATGCCTGATTATATATTTCTGTAAAATCTTTTGCAAACTTAGGCAGATCATTCTTTTTCATCGGTCTTGCAGAGATGGCCGGGTTTCTGCTGTGCTTGGTATGCATTAGGATAAAGATCCTTGAAACCTCTGCAAAAATCGGTCTTGAAAAACAGAGCTGTTCAAAATATACTTTGAAGCCATAATTTTCAAACAGGTCTTTGTAATATGGAAAATTGTAATTCATTCCGAAAAGCGGTTCAGCAAAACCTTCCGTCAGAAGTCCCCAGAACTTATCCCGTTCCCCGAAATTAATCGGACCGTCCATAGCTTCCATGCCTCTTTCCTGAAGCCAGTGTTTGCAGTGGTCAAAAATAAAATCCGCTGTTTTCTGATCATTGATACAGTCGAAAAAACCAATTCCGCCGGTGGGTTGTTTCTGCTCATAAAGAGTAGACATGAACACGGCCACTTTCCCTACTGTTTCATTCTCTTTGTTTTTAAATAAGAACCGGGCACATTCGCCATTCACGAAAGATTTATTCTTTTCAGGATCAAAAATCTCTTCGATGTCCTGATTTCTGGGTCTTATATAGCTTTTGTCATGCCGGTAAAGTTGGGCAGGAAATTCTAAAAATTTCTTTTTCTGGTTGTCACTCTGTACTTCTTCGACAATAATCATAAGGCTAAGTTGAGAAAGGATAATGTTTTTCGTCCAAAATGAAATTGATGAACAGATTTTATCCGTATTTTTGTTGCAAATTAAATAAAAATGGTTGATTTTACCGATAACGACGATGATATTTTCACAGGAAAAGAACATACGCCTATTAGGAAAGATGCTTTTGATAAATCGCCACAGGAAAAAATAGAAAAAATTACCGAACTTTTCGGTGAGATTATGGAAACACTGGGGATGGATATGACGGATGATTCTTTAAAAGATTCACCAAAGCGTGTTGCCAAAATGTATGTTAATGAAATTTTTGGAGGGCTTCTTCCTGAAAATAAGCCGGGAATTTCCACGTTCTCCAATAAATATAAATACCGCCAGATGCTGGTGGAAAAAGATATTACAGTATATTCTTTCTGCGAACACCACTTTCTGCCGATCATCGGAAGAGCCCATGTTGCCTATATTTCAAACGGTGAAGTGATTGGCCTTTCCAAGATCAACAGAATTGTGGATTATTATGCAAAAAGACCACAGGTTCAGGAAAGACTGACCATGCAGATAGTAGATGCCCTGAAAGAAGCATTGGGTACAAAAGATGTAGCCTGTATTATTGATGCCAAGCATTTATGCGTCAACTGCAGAGGAATAAAAGATACAGCAAGTTCTACCATTACGGCAGAATTGAGTGGTATTTTCAGAACCAACCCGATCACCAGACAGGAATTCCTGCATTATGTGGGAAGTCATGCTAAACTTGATTATTAATAAATGGACTATCAGATTCTAAAAAATATTGTTAATGCCGAACTTCAGAGATTTGACACAATTTCAGAAGAAGAATGGTCCTATAAAATTTCACCGGAAAAGTGGTCCAAAAAAGAAATTTTAGGCCATCTTTGCGATAGTGCTCTTACCAATATCAGAAGATTTGTGGTAACACAATACAAAGAAAATGATACTATTGTATACGATCAGGATTTTTGGGTAAAAGCGCAGAATTATCAGGATATTCCGGTTTCGGAAGTGATCAGCCTTTGGAAATCTTTGAATTTTCAGATTGTTCATACTGTGGAAAATATTCCTGACGAAGCTTTGAAAAGAACTTGTGATACAACAAAAACAGTTCCTCAAACCTTTACTTTGGAATACATTATTCAGGATTATATTGATCATCTGCAATATCACTTAAAAGCAATTTAATAATGGTAATATTTAAAAAAGTTTCAAATAAAATTTTTCTCACGACAATTATCTGTTGTGGTTAGAATTATTTTAACTAATTTTTAAATCCTTTAATCATTGAATCTTTTAACTTAAAAAAATGCAATTAAAACTATATAACTCCCTTACAGGAGAAAAAGAAATATTTAAACCAATTTTAGAAGGAAACGTCGGAATGTATGTCTGCGGACCTACCGTGTACAGCAATGTGCATTTGGGAAATGTAAGAACATTTCTTTCCTTTGATTTTATATACCGTACCCTGATGCATTTGGGGTATAAAGTAAGATATGTCAGGAATATTACAGATGCAGGCCATCTTACAGACGATGGGAACGTAGATAACGACAGATTCGTAAAACAGACGCGTCTTGAAAAGTTGGAACCCATGGAAATCGTACAGAAATATACGGTCGATTTTCACAAAGTGTTGGAAATGTTCAACCTGTTGCCTCCCAATATTGAACCGACAGCGACAGGTCACATCGTGGAGCAGATCGAATTGACCCAGAAACTTATTGAAAGAGGTTTTGCCTATGAAAGCAACGGTTCTGTATATTTTGATGTTCTGGAATACAATAAAAGAGGATTGAATTACGGTGAACTTTCAAAACGTAATATCGAAGAGCTTTTTGCCAATACCCGTGATCTTGACGGCCAGGGCGAAAAGAAGAATCCACAGGATTTTGCACTATGGAAAAAAGCATCTCCTGCTCACATTATGAGATGGAATTCCCCTTGGGGTGAAGGTTTCCCGGGATGGCACCTTGAATGTACTGCCATGAGCACGAAATATTTAGGTGAAAAATTCGATATCCATGGTGGTGGAATGGACTTGAAATTCCCGCACCATGAATGCGAAATCGCACAGGGGAAGGCTTGCAATGATACGGCTCCGGTTAATTACTGGATGCATGCCAATATGCTGACAATGAATTCTCAGCGTATGAGTAAATCGACGGGGAACTATATCCTTCCGATGCAATTGGTTACAGGGGAAAACGATTTCTTTGAAAAACCTTTCCATCCTTCTATTGTGCGTTTCTGCTTCCTGCAGGCACATTACAGAAGTGTGCTGGATATTTCAAACGATGCGATGATGGCCAGTGAAAAAGGTTTCATCAGATTAATGGAGGCTGTTAAAGTATTAAATTCGATTACTCCGGATAATGAAAAACGGTCTGAATTCAATCTTCAGGAATGGAAAAATAAATGTTACGATGCTTTAAATGATGATTTCAATTCTCCGATCCTGATTGCTCATTTATTTGAAGCTGTGAAATATATTTTCGCTTTAAATGATGGCAAAGAAACAATCTCTGCTGAGGATCTTGAAGATTTAAAGTCAACATTACATGCCTTTATATTTGACGTTTTAGGACTTCAGAGTATCGAAGAAAATAATAACGAAAAACTTGATCAAACTTTAAAAGTTTTAATAGAGCTGAGAAATCAGGCAAGAAAATCAAAAAACTTCGACCTTTCAGATCAGATCAGAGATAAGCTGCTTGCTGAAGGCATTGAATTAAAAGACGGAAGAGACGGAACAACTTACGTTCTGAATTAACCTAAAATACATAAGTACAGCTCCCGCTGATGACGTGGATTCTGCAGACAAATCTGTTGCAATCCGTGTGATCGACGGGAGTTCTTTTTTTGCTGAGGTACAGGCAATCCTACTTTTACAATTAACTGCTGGTATAATTTTTTGCAGATTTTACTTATTTGTGTTTAAAAGAAAAAAAAATAATTTATCAAAACTTCAACGTTTAGATTGAATGATTATAAATATTATGCAAATGATATTATTTTTTTATGATTCAATTTGTAAATTGTGTAACTTAGTTATAACTAAAATGATCACGAATCTAAATTCTACATTGTATGAAAAAACATTTATTCCCTCTTTTCCTGCTTGTGTTTGGTGCTAATGTCCAGGCGCAGCAGGACTTTTTCGCTATTGCCGGAAAAGATACTTCCAGCATAGTTTTCAGTGATTTCCGTGCGATGGATGCGGTAAGCGGTGCCTCCGGAGAAAAATTGTTTTCGGCGGATACTGCGGTAAACGTATTTTCTCAGGAAAGAAAAGGTCAGGTATCTGAGGATAAGAATTCCTACAGCCACTCCCAGGCAGTTACCATGGCGGCTCTGGCTTATGATCCTTTGAATAATAATTTGGTGTATATGCCGATGTTTTCATCAAATATTTATGTTTTGAATGCCAAGACTAAAGAAATTATTTTGGTAGAAAATACCGTGGCAAGAGTAACTTCCTGTGATATCAATTCCCACATCACAAGAATGACTACAGGATATGACGGAAATATTTATGCTCTTAATAACGCAGGAACACAGTTGCTTCAGATCAGCAGAAAAGGAAGTCAGTATACAGTCAGTGACCTTGGAATTATTAAGGATGATGCTTCCAATGGGAAAAATTCATTTACGGCTATTGAAACGGGTTTCGGAGGAGACATGATTGCGGATGCTGAAAATAATTTTTATGTTTTTTCAGCTTCAGGAAATGTTTTTAAGGTAATTACAAAAGAATTGAAAGCCAAATTTGTAGGTAAAATATCCGGTATTCCTGAAAATTATTCAGTGAACGGATCTGCTGTCAATGCTAAAGGAAAAGTAATTATTGCAAGTGCCAAAGGAGACAGTTTATATGAAGTAGATTTGTTAACCCTGCAAGCGAAGGTTCTTTCCGGTGGAGAAAAACCTCATATTTATGATCTTGCAAGCAGATATTTTGCCAATGACAGAACTTCTTCGGTAAATACATTAGCTAATATTGATATCTACCCGACCAGAGTAGATGAACACTTTATCAACATTAGTGTAAATGATAAAGCTGTAAAAGGAAATTTAAAACTTAGTGTTTTTGATATTTCCGGGAAAAATGTAACGGAACAGAATCTATCTGTAAAAGATGGCTCGCTCAATCAGCAGGTTTATCTCAAAAATTTAGTCAATGGAGCTTATATTGTAAGCATTACAAATGAATCCGGTAAAGTAATATTAAGTAAAAAAATTATTGTTACAGAATAAAAGCTTAGATAATTGATATAATTCCATTTAACTCTAATAAAATATAAAGCCTTTTCAAGTTATTTTGGAAAGGTTTTTTAATGATTATTTGATCTTCAATAAGTTTTGTTTTTCGATATTAAAATGTATTTTTATAAAAAAAATATAGATGAAGCTATACTTTAATGTAGGATATAATGCAAAGGCAGGACAGAGTTTACTGCTCCTGATTGTGGATGAGGAAGGAGCTGTTGTCCAGACTCATGCCCTGTTTTATGCAGAAAACGGCATCTGGAAATGTGAAGTGGATTATTTTTCAAAATCAGTCTCATATAAATATCAGCTTACAGATGAAAAAGGCAATATTCTTAGAGAAGAATTTGTGCTGCACCATCTTAATTTCCCGCATAACTACAAAGAATTTATTATTTTCGATGAATGGAATAATAAAAATTTCCCCGAGAACTATTTGAACAATAAGATCCTTTATAATAAGCTTAATCAGTTTGTTCCCGAAAAAGCTGCAGTTTTAAAAAAGCATACCCATTTATTCAGAATTGAAGCACCTGTTTACAATCCCGACTGGGAAATTGCCCTCTTCGGAAGTACAGCTTCTCTGGGGAACTGGAATTATGATAAAGCGATCCGTCTTTCACAGACAGATTTTGGAGTTTGGGAAGCTTCCGTTGAAATTCCTGAGAATGAATTTATCCAATTTAAATATTGTCTCTACAGCAAAAAAGAAGGAAAAATTATTGATGTCGAAACCGGTGAAAACAGATTTACGGTTGCTAATCAGTTGAAAGATGTGCTGCAGATTGTTTCCAATCATTATTTTAAATTCAAGTCTTACCAGATGTATCATGATGCTGGTGTGGCAGTTCCTGTATTTTCTTTAAGAAGTGAGAACGGTTTTGGAGTAGGAGAATTTTCCGATCTTAAAAAGCTGACCGACTGGACTAAGGAAACCAATCTGGGTATTATCCAGATCCTTCCGATAAATGATACTACTGCCAATTATTCCTGGACGGATTCTTATCCTTATGCGGCAGTTTCTGTCTATGCTTTGCATCCGCAGTATATTTGTCTGGAAAATCTTGATTTTGCTTTACCGGAAGAATTAGTTTCTGAGTATCAGTCTGAAAAAGAGGCATTGAATGCTCTTGACCTGATTGATTATGAAAAAATGATCGCAGGAAAATGGAAGTTTTTAAAAGCAGTTTTCAATGCGGGAAAAGAGAAAATTTATAAGGACAGGAACTTTAAAAAATTTATAAAAGACAACGATTACTGGCTGACTCCTTATGCCGCATTCTGTGTACTCAGGGATAAATATAAAACTCCGAACTTCAACGACTGGAAAACCCATAAAAAATATATTGCAGGAAAAATTTCACAGTTTTTCACCACAAAAAGTAAAGATTATGATGCTTCCATGCTTCATGCCTGGGTGCAGTACCAGCTTCATTTACAACTGAAAGATGCTGTAGATTACATCCACAGCCTAGGAGTATCCTTGAAAGGAGATCTTCCGATCGGTATTTACAGACATTCTGTGGAAGCATGGACAGAACCTGAGCTTTTCGGAATGGATTTCCAGGCCGGAGCACCGCCGGATCAGTTTACAGAGCTGGGTCAGAACTGGGAATTCCCTACATACAACTGGGAAGCCATGAAGGAAGATGATTACCGCTGGTGGAAAAACAGGTTTAAAGCACTTGAGCAGTATTTCGATGCTATGAGAATAGACCATATCTTAGGATTTTTCAGAATCTGGAGGATGCCAATTTCTGCTACACAAGGGATTTTAGGCTACTTTTATCCTGCGGTTCCTGTTGTTCTGGATGAATTTAAAGCAAGGCATATTCCTTTTGATTTCAACAGATACTGTAAGCCTTTCATCAATGAAAGAATTTTGTGGGAATATTTCGGGGAAGACAGCAGTAGAGTTTTTGAATTTATTAACAACAATAATGACGGAACATACTCCTTCAAAGAAGAATTTGATACCCAGAGAAAGCTGGCAGAATTTTTCAAAAAGAACCCAAAAGGCTCTGTAGAAGAAAAACTTATCTCTTTATGTGCCAATGTTTTGTTCCTTACTGAAGAAAGGAATGGCGAAACAGTATATCATCCAAGATTTAATGTGTTTAATACCCACTCCTATAAATATCTTTCAGAATGGGAAAGGAAGGCGATTTATGAGCTGTACCATGATTATTTCTTCAGAAGACAGGATCACCTATGGTACGAGAAAGCGATGGAGAAACTGCCGGTTATTCTTAATGCAACGAAAATGCTGATCTGTGGCGAAGACCTGGGAATGGTTCCTGCCTGCGTGCCTGTTGTAATGGATGAGCTGGCGATCATTGCTTTAAAAGTACAGCGAATGCCGTCAGACAATATTCCGTTTTACAATCCTAAAAAAGCTGATTATATGAATGTGGTAACGGCTTCCTCACATGACAGCTCAACACTGAGACAATGGTGGAAGGAAGATCCTGCACTGACACAGAAATATTTTAATCAACAATTGGTGCAGTATGGAAAAGCTCCGGACGAAATGGATTCTCATCTTGCAGAAATCATTATGAAACAGCATCTTTACACTGATGCGATGCTTGCTGTTTTCCCAATCCAGGAATTTCTTGCAACGGAACCTGAGCTGACCAATCAGAACATGGATAATGAGAGGATTAATAACCCTGCAGTTTTCCCGCATTACTGGCGCTACAGGATGCATTTAAAGCTCGAGGACTTAAAAGATAAAAAATATTTCAATGAAAAAATAGCCTATTGGATAAAAGATAGCGGAAGATTATAAATTTAACATTTGATTATCAATTAGTTAAAAGTAAATTAAAAGAAGTTTCATCTTAGGATTTAACTTCTTTTTTTTATTTATATCCAAAAGATAGAATAGAGATATTCTGCTATATACTAACCAATTAACGATTAGAGATGAAAAAAATACTTTTGGGATTTGCTTTGGGACTGGCAGCTTTGTCTTCCGCCCAGCAGTATCCAAATAACGGATGGGGAGATGACGGATATTATCAGAATGGAGATGGCTATTATAATGATGAGGATGACAGGAATTATTTCCCGGACGATTATTACTATAACTATCCTCAGGATTATTATCCAAGTGATTATTACCAGGGATACTATAATGACTACAGAAACAGTGTTGTAAATATCAACTGGAATGTATTCTTCAGAGATAACAGATTGAACCGATGGCAGATTGATCAGATCTTAAGTCTTAATAACCTGTATGTGAATTTTTCTACATGGAATAATTTTTACAGATACAATCCTGACAGATGGTATTATGACAGATTCTATGCATTGGAAAGAATTTTAGGGCCAAGAGTATTTGTTGTTTTCCAAAACAATTATTACCGTGGAGCAAGCCCGATTGTTTACTTCCAGAATTACAGAAGAACCTATTATGCACCGAGATATGCAGTAATGCCGAGATACAGGAATGTAAATATCAATGTGTACAGAGTAGATAGAGCGAAGTTCCGAAGAATGGACAACCCTACTTTTAATGTAATCAGAAGCAGCAGATCTGATAATGGATTCAGAGGATCCAGAGATAATAATTCCGGAGGTTTCCGTAAGCAGGCTGATCAGAACAATGGTTTCCGCAATGAAAATAATGGGGTAAGAAATAACGGAGGATTCAGAGGGAATTCAGAAAATAACGGAACACGTGGAGGATTTGGAAATAATGGTGGTAACGGAGGTTTCAGAGGAAATAATGAACCGAATAGGGAAAGGGCTCCGCAAAGAGAAAATAACAGTGGAGGATTTGGAAATAATGGTGGTAACAGAGGCTTCAGAGGAAATAATGAAGCGAACAGGGAAAGAACTCCACAAAGAGAAAATAATAGTGGAGGGTTTAGAGGAAACAGTGGAGGTTCCAGATCTGAAAATTCACCGAGACCACAGAACGACCGCGGCAGTGAAAACAGAGGGGGTGGTTTCAGAGGCAGACTGGTAAACAGATAAAATAATAATTTTCATATATTATATTTAAGTGGTGTGAAGGGCAGATTTTAGGATCTGTCCTTTTTTATTATTTTAATATTAAAAATTAACATTTTTTATGAATATTTTGGTTTAACTTATCTTTTAACTAATAATCAAAAAGATGTATAACAATTAATTAAATATTTTTTAAGATGAAAAAATTAGTTTTAGCAATAGCATTTATTGGAATAGGAGGTTTTGCAATGGCACAACAGACCACAACGACTCCGCAGGACAAACAGGCAAGAAGAGCAGAGATGCAGCAAAAAATGCAGCAAAAGCATCAGGAGCACCTTGATCAGATGCAGAAAGATCTTAACCTGAACGCGTCTCAGGTTGCGCAGATTAAAAGCCTTCATGAAAAAAGAAAGTCTGAAATGAAAGCTGACTTTGATAAAAATAAAGAAGCAAGACAGGCTAAAATGGAAGACATGAAAGCCAAAAGAGCTCAGATGGATGCTGATATGAAAAAAATCCTGACCCCTGATCAGTATGATAAATGGCAGGCCGACAGAAAAGCTAAAATGGAGCAGAGAAAGGTGGCAATGAAGGACAGAAAAATGATGAGGAAACCTATGAATACTGCGGTTCAGGAAGCAAAATAACAGTTCATAATTTTGATTTTTTAATGTATGAAGGACGGGTTTTCTCTCGTCCTTTTTGTATTAATTTTCATTAAAACCTTTGATTTCGGGCTTTTATTCCTTATTTTTGACTATAAATTTATACTTATGATCAGCGAAAAAATTGCAACGTTAATTAACGAACAGATAGCTCACGAACAATATGCCGCACAATATTATCTTTCAATGTCTGCCTGGTTTTCAGGAAAAGATCTTGACGGGATTGCAAATTACTTCAGAGTTCAGAGCAAAGAAGAATTGATGCATGCGGATAAAATGTTTGATTTTTTAAATGACGTAGGAGGGGAGATTATCATCGGAGAGATTGCAAAACCTCCACATGAATTCGAAAACGCTACTGATATTTTCGAAAAAGCATTGGAACACGAGAAAAAAGTAACCAGAAGTATTTTCAACATTGTGAAAAATGCTAATGATGAAGGAGATTTTGCAACAACTTCTTTCCTACAGTGGTTCATTAATGAGCAGGTAGAAGAAGAGGCTAGCGCTTCACAGTATGTTACAAAGATCAAGATGGTGTGCGATAATCCATCCGCATTATATCTTTTTGATCAGGAATTGTCTCAAAGAGTTTTTGTACCGGCTACAACAGCCTAAGCAAATTATATGGTAAAACTCGCCCCGCCGTTCGGAGAACGGCGGGGCGAGTTATTTTCATTATCAGGTTATCCACAAAATATCTGGAAGATGTGCTTTCGATTGTGAATAATATTATTTTTTTTAAATTTATTATATTCTGTTGTTAATCAGTGTATTGATGCCTTGTTTTTAAACTTATCAACATTCTGGTGTGGAAAACTTTGTGGAAAAGATAATACAGATTCCTGCTATAGGTAAATCAACTGTGTCTTTAGTACTTTTCTTCCCAGACTTTCCAGAATGCGTTTATAATTCTCAATTTGCTGCTGATTCTTTTCCGTTTCTTCACCCGTTTTGAAATCTACAATTACATAGCCTTCTTCACTCTTCAGGATACGGTCAGGCCTGAAAATATGGCTTTGTCCTCTTTCTGAGATCATAATATCTTTTTCATTGATCACTTCCCATTTCTCGTCAAAAAATTCAGCGTATTTTCTGATGATCTGAACTAAAGTTTCCTGGATCTCATTTTTCTCTTCCACTGTGATCTGTCCGTCCAGAACATAGCTTTCCAGGACTTTGGCTGTATCTTTCTCCGTATTGATTTTCGAAAGTAATTCATGGACAAAAAGCCCGATCCTTACCTTTTCGTTCCGCACCTGGTAATTTTTGGAGGGAGTCGCAATCTTGATGGATGCTCTGTTTTCATTGATATTTTTAAGGTTCTGAATATCCTTGGTCTTAAATAATGATGTTTTATCTTTAGAATACTTTTTCAGCATTTCCGGATGTACTTCATACAGATCGAATTCATCAGACTCTTCCGTATTTTTTCCGTTGAAAAATTCCAGCAGCTCAAGATTATTGGATGTTTTATTCGCTTTCTGAAGATAGAAAAACAGCTGTTCAACAGGACGGGTAGTCGCTACATACTGGAGACATAATCTGTCAATAAGGTTTTTGTAAGAATTTTTCTTATTAAATGCCTCTATTTCTTCATCATAAACCTCAAGGTTTTTGCTGAACTGATTGATGTTGACTGATTTCAAAGCATCATCGTTATTGGTGTCAAACCAGTTAGTGAATTCATTGTCCCTGTTTTTATTCATCATCGGGATAAATACAATCGGGAATTCCAGTCCTTTCGATTTATGAATGGTCATGATCTGCACAGCATCAATATTTTCCGAAGCCTGGATTGTATAAGCAGAAGCCTCTTCATCCCAGTATTTCAAAAATTCTTTCGTGCTGGCTCCGGCATTCTGTGTAAAGTTGAAAAGCATTTCAAGGAAATTCAGAAGAAAATCTGTTTCCTTGTTTTCCACAGCAAATTCATTGATGTAATATTCCACAAAATTATACAGATTGAACCTCGGAAAGTTTTCCTGTTTCAGCTTCAGGGAATAGGTATTCTGAATAAACTGAAGAATTTCCTCATGCGTTTCTATCTCCAGGATTTTGTTCATTTCCAATGTGAAATCTGCCATATGAATTCTTCCCAAAGCATTCAGATAATACATCATCATGATCAGATTGGGCTTGTTCTTAGGGTTGATTTCCCACCGAAGAAATTCAATAACAGCCTTTAAGGTATTGGAAAGTTCCAGTGTCAGGCCTTTATCAGAAATTGTTTTAATATTCGTTTCTTCCCCATGGTAGTTCACTTTCAGATTTCCCAGTTTTTGAGAATAGCTGAAAATATCAAAATTACCGCGGCATAAGATTGTAATGTCAGAAAACTTAAAGCCATTATCCAGGCTTTCCTGAATGTCCTTCCGCATTCTTTCAGAAGTATCATTATAAAAATCCTCATTCGTAAGATTTTCGATCAGGCTGACTTTTACACGGCCTTCAATCTGGGATTTCGAGCTTTGTTCAGCATCTTCCCCGAAAATATTCCGATGTTCCTCCTCCAGACCTTCCGAATGATACCGGTACAGCTCATTATTGAACTGTACAATGTTTTTAGCACTTCGCCAGTTGTCCTTTAAAACAAGAAGAGCTGCTTCCTTTGGCGAAAATTCTTTTTTGTTAATAATATCCAGCATCAGCTTACTTTCTCCACCCCGGAACCTATAGATACTCTGTTTAGGATCTCCTACAAGCGTAAAAGAAGTATTTTCTGTAGAAACACTGTGATCACGTAACGGAATAAAATTCTGCCACTGCAGTTCCGAAGTATCCTGAAATTCATCAAAGAAATAATGCTGAAACTGTGAACCTACCTTTTCATAAATAAAGGCTGATGGCTCGTTTTTAAGATTTTCATTGATCAGAATATTAAATTTTGAAAGCAGAACAAGGTCATTCTCTTCCTCAATTTTTTTTAATTCATCCTGAATGTCTTTATTCACCTTTAACGGAAGAAGGGCAGATAGAATCTTTTCCTTCTTTTGGGTTTCAATGTATAAAAGGATCAGCTGCATTCTGTTGTCAAGAAGCTGGTCCAGAATCTCGAAGATCTCAGCTTCCTTATTTTTGGATTTCGAAGAAGCTCCCTTCCTGTAATTGTTGACTACAGATTCTTCCTGCGTTGTGGGAAATGGAAATCCCGGTCTTTTCTGATTGTAAAAATCCTGAACCTTAGTGAAAAATCCACCGATCCCGTTTTTTCCCTGTGCAAAATCTTCTATATCAATATTTCTGGACCGGAAAATCTCAATAGATTGGGCCGCAAGCTCGGCGGACCGTTTTTTATTCTGGACGATTTCTTTTCTGAGCGTATTTTTTATATTCTCGTAATTCGTGTCATCAAAGCTTTTGTTGCTTTTCAGATGTTCATAGTGAATATCCTTTACAAACTCTTTTGCAGAATCATAAAGATTTTTATTAAGATTGATCCTTTCATTATTTTCCAGACTGTAATCCACATAATCCATGAAAGAATTGGAAATGTTTTCATTCTCACCGATTTGGTCCAGCATTTTATCTACAGCTTCGATCAGAAACGGTTCAGCTTCAATTTCAAGATTAAAGTTTTTGGCTAAACCCAATTCGTAGGAAAAGCTTCTTACCAGTCTTGAATTAAAACGGTCAATTGTTCCGATGTTCAGCGTTGAATAATTGTGAAGCACATAATCCAGCAGTTTCTTGGAACGGTTATGGAGCTCATCAATCGTAATTTTCAGTCCATCAGCTTCAAATGCTTTCTGAATGTTTTTCAGGTCACTGTTTTGTGCAAAATTATCCGCTGAAAAGTTTCCCAGCCAGGATAAAATTCTTTCCTTCATCTCATTGGCCGCTTTATTGGTAAAGGTAAGCGCGAGAATATTCCGGATCGACTGCTGTTGATTGGGGTAGCGGAGACAGATCATCAGAAGCCTCTGGACAAGGGCATATGTTTTCCCCGACCCGGCTGAAGCATTGATCACTGTATAAGAATTTTGCATTGCTGAATTTAGAATTGAGACTGCAAGTTAGCTAATTTTTAAGTGAAATTTTAACAATTCAGAGTGGCGATTTAACAGTTTCTCAAGCAAAAATCAAAAAGAAATCCTAAAACACGTTAACTGTGGTTAAACTTACCATTTAATTTAAAAATAATTTTAGATTTGCTCTATAAAAAACTGTCCGTGAAATTTAAACTACTCTTTTTTCTTACTACTCTTTTTTTCATAAACACCCATGCCCAAAATTATATTTTTGGAAAAGTAGTTTCTGAAGATAGTTCAGAAATCCCGGATGTAACTGTAATTAATATCAGGACTGATGAAAGAACGGTTACGAACCGGGACGGACACTTTATGGTTTCCGGAAGAGCAGGGGATGAACTTCGCTTTGTAAAGGCAGGCTACGAACGCCTCGTTAAAAAAGTTTCCAAGGAAAATATAGAATCTCCAATTAATATCACTTTAGAAAGAGCCACCATATTGATTCCCGAAGTAGAAATCAAGCAGGGAATTACCGGTGATCTTAAAATAGATGCAAAAAACCTGAACAGACCTAAAAAAGTTGAAAAGCTAATCAAAGATATTGACGGGTATATTGCACGGAAATCAGACCCAAGAATACTGGCAGCGAAACCCGGAGAATTTGTACAGCCAAAAGGGCAGGGATTTTCTATTGGGAAAGTGAAAAACAAATGGGATGATATTGATCTTGGCAGTTATCTGAAAACAGCTCTTGGTGAGGAATACTTCACGGATTTAAAAATTGAAAAGTCTCAGATAGATCATTTTATAAGCTATGTTCTGGCCGGTGGCTTTGAAAGGAAAGCTATCCTGAAATATGGTTTCTGCAGTGATGCTGATCTTTATAGATTTCAACGTTTTGTACTGACGAGAATTTCCTCTTACCGCGCTCCACAGACTCAAAGATAAACATAGATGAGAACTTATATTAAACAAAGCCTTTACGTAATTCCTTTTTTTGTTTCGGCAGAATTTTTTTCCCAGCAGCAGATAACCGGAACAGTGACAGATAACAGCAAAAAAAATATAAACCCGGTTTTAATTATCAATGTTTCCAACAGGAAAAGCACATTGAGTGATACTTCGGGGAACTTTACGATAGAAGCATCGGAAAATGATGAACTTAGATTTGTAAAAGAAGGATATTACCGTTTTGATAAAAAGGTGAGGAAGGAAGATTTCAGTTCTCCTTTAATGATAAGCCTTGACAAAACTGAAATAGAAATCCCTGAAGTAAAGATTACATATAAACCTACGGGTAATCTGGAAAGAGACAACAGGTATCTTAATGAATCCAGAAAAGTGGTGTCTTTAAGATCAGAGTTGGATGATTATATGAAAAGCCCACTGAATGAAGCTTTACCGGATAATACGGTTTCAAAAACCTTTAAACCTGATTATAATGCCGGGCAGGTAAGTATTTTAGGAGTTTTGGATGCCGCTGTAGGTTTGTTCAAAAAAGCGACAGAACTTAAAATTACCAAAGCCAATTATACGGAAACACAGGATTTTATCAAAAGAGTAAAGGAAGAAATAGACTTACAGTTTCTGAGAAAATATGGTATGGATGAAGATCAGATAGATTATTTTTTAATCTATGCTAATGATACCCGGATGATGGCAAAAAAATACAGGAAAAACTTTAAGGCAGATATTGTAGAGTATGAATTAAAAGTAGCCTTTGCAGAATACAGAAAAACCCATAAACTGGACAGTATTTAATCTTAACGAATAAGAGCATGAGCTTTGCAGGTGGAAATATTGGCATTAATGACTGGAGAAAAGTTTCATTTCTTCTTGTATTCATGTTTAATAATTTCTTCTCACAGCAGACAGTTACGGGCCGTATTACCGATGATAGTGGCGAAAACCTAAGTTCAGTGATTATTATCAACATGTCTAATGACCAAAAAACCTATTCCAATTCTATGGGGCAGTTCTCTATTGAAGCTAATCCAAATGATGAGTTGAGATTTGTAAAAGCAGATTTCAGGAGGGTTTCTGCTACAGTTCCCGCTAATGGTTTCAGTTCTCAGCTTTTGGTTGTTCTGATTCCGATCCCAAAAGAAATTGAAGAAGTAAAGGTAGTTAAAAAACCAACCGGAGATCTTGAGACGGATTCAAGGCTGGCTTCAAAAGTAGATAAAGGTGAGATGGTACGCCAGGCAGTAGGCTTACCCCAACCCGTCGGGAAAATGAGGGAAAAGCCGGCAGAAGTGAAGCAGGTGCTTATTCCGATACTTTTAGGGAGCCTGGATGTACAGGGAGCTTATGATCTGATAAGCGGAAAAGCAAGGCGCCAGAAAAGACAATACAGGTATGATGATCTGCAGGAACATATTGCATGGGTAAGAAACAGAGTGGATAATGAATACTTTACCCAGGCGGGAATTCCGGAAGAAAGAATTTCAGAGTTTATACAGTATTCTTTTGAGGCTAAACCCCAGGTGCGCACTTATGTAAAAGCAAAAAATTTATCCGGAGTGTTATTGAGAATGGAAGAAACTATGCCTGTTTACCTTGAAAGATTAAAACAGAAAAAAATACAGCAATAATGTTAAAAAATTCTTAAAATTCGGAATAGAAATTGATGTACTGTTACTTAAATTAATCAATCACAATTTCTATGAATAAAAATATTATTGCGGTAGCAGTCGGAGCACTGGGATTTGTCCTTGGGCTTGGCTTTTTAGGGAATGCTATTAAAAACAGAAATAAATCTGAAAATACCATTTCCGTAACAGGATTGGGCACCAAACAGTTTACTTCCGATCTGATCACATGGTCCGGAAGTTTTTCCAAAAATAATTCCGATTTAAAAGCGGCTTATGATGAGCTGGCTATAGACAGGAAGGTGATTAATGATTATCTCGTTTCAAAGGGCATTAAACAAAACGAAATCGTGTTTTCTTCTGTAGATATTCAAAAACAGTTCAGAAGTTATAATGATTCTAATGGGAATTATGTTCAGGGTGAATTCTCTGGCTATAATCTTACCCAAAAAGTATCTATTGAAAGTAAAGAAGTTGTAAAAATTGAGAATCTGTCCAGAAATATTACAGAGATCATCAATCGGGGTATAGAATTTACATCCTCAGCACCATCTTATTTTTATACCAAACTGGCAACAGTAAAACAGGAAATGATCGCCAGCGCAACCAAAGATGCTAAAGAAAGAGCTGAGAAAATTGCGGAAAATTCAGGAAGCAGTCTGGGAAATCTTAAAAAAGCCACAATGGGTGTTATTCAGATTACCGAGCCCAACTCCAATGAAGATTATTCCTACGGTGGAACATTCAACACTTCTTCCAAAGAAAAAGAAGCCAATATTACCATAAAACTGGAATACGAAGTGAACTAAAAACCTCTGTAAATAACCATCTATCTATTCCCCTCCTCCGGAGGGGTGACAGATCGAAGATCTGACGGGGTGGTTAAAAAAATAAACCGCCGGAAATTCTCCGCCGGTTTTTATATTTTAGTGATACACAACATCATAAATTTCATCTTTTACACGTTTAATATCGTCGGGTGTATAATTGGCCAGCAGCCAAAGATCAAGAGGCTTTTTCCCTTCACCATAACTCGGCTGTACATACATTTCATCGATCAGGGTAAATCCGTTTTTCTGATAAAAAGAATAGCGTCTTTTCGCATCGTCACCCAAATGATCAGGTTCTATTTCTAAAATAATCCTCGGATAATTTTTAAACAGATACCCTGTAATATGTGATCCCAATTTCTGACTTCTGAATGCCTCGAAAACTTCGAAATGTTCTACAAAAACATAAGAACTCAGCTCCCAGATAATAAGATAGCCAATAGCCTGGGATTCATGAAGTACAGAAATTACTTTTACATGAGGATTTGAAAATAAGGCGGTAAATTGTTTCCAGTCCCTTTGCTCATCCGTAGGAAAAGTGCTGGAGTAAGACGTATAAATGTCCTGGACTCTATAGTCTTCGGCAGAAGTAATCGGTAAAAATTCCATAATTATAAATCAAAAACACTAGGTCTTCTTGTAATAAAAATATCTTTGATCCAAAGCGTAAATGCGAGCCCGAGATAGATCAGAAAGAAAAAACCAGCAGTTGCAAAAGTAGAATAGATGAAGAAGATCCTTAATTTGGATACAGGAATCCCCAGTTTAGCTCCCATTCTCGTAAGAACACCAAACCATTCTCGTTCCATTTTGTGGCGGATATTATCAAACATTTGAAGATTCTTTTAAAAGTTTAAATCCAATACCGCAATTTAAGCAATTTTTTTCTTCACACGAGGTTTTATGATGAAAAATAAGGCTCTGGCTTTCCAATGCATTTTTAACCTTCAGTCCAAGGTTTCTCCATCCGGAGGTTACAGAATTTTTTTCAGCGGTCAAGTTTCTGTACAGCTCCAGTATCTCATCCGTTGTTTCATCATTATGGTATTTATGATAAGTATATTTTAAAGGAAGCACTGTATTTAAGATCACCAGTTCAATGAAATCCCTGCTCAATGTTTTTGGCTGGAATTTTGAAAGGGTCCCAAAATTAAAATGAAAATCCCAATATTCCGAAGCTTTTACCGGTTCAAAGACTTCGTAAAGTTTATCTATGTTATCAGCTTTAATGATCTTGGAAAACAGATTCTGATGCCTATAGTAAAGATCTGCCAGCTGGGAGAGACGGATCGTGGGGAAGTTGGGCGGACGGAGCCTTAAAAACTTAGGATGTAATGTCAGATCCGGTATGCTAAACTTTTTTCTGATGAATTCAAATTCCCTTTTCCACATTAGCATTTTTTCGTCTTTTGGATGCTCTAGCCATCCTGAAATACCAAATAATAAGGCTTCCAGCTGTGATTCATTCTGGCGGATTTTGTTAACAATACTGAAATCTATGGACTCAGCAATCTGTCTGAACATATGGGCATTTACTTTTAATCCGAAAGAATAGGCGAGACTGTGAAAAAGTACCGCTTCAAAATTGTTCTTATACTTTTCTAAGCTTTTTTCCAGTTCCTGAGACTTTTCATCCAGCTTTTTAAGAACATTGGTTTCATGAAAATTAAGAGGAATTTTATTGGGATCAAAAATATTTTCGCAGGGAATAAACTGAGTTCCATTGATCATTTTTTCGTATTTCCAGAGAATGTTCTGGTCAATATGGTCTTTCAGTTCCAGTGTAGGAACGTTTTTAGAGATAAGGTCATCGATCTCAGCATCATTCTGGTAAACAACGTGGAGGATAATATTTTGGTAATTGGGGTCTTGAGAATGGTTATGGAAGACCCAGTCGGAGGCTAGAAGGTGCAATTCGATATTTCCGGCAATAACCAGATCTTTTGTTTTAATTTTTGCATCGAGGAAATCCGGACCCGCATTCGTGTTCCACTTTCCAAAGCTGATGATCTCGACGGAATGCCCTTCAATATCCTTGAAGTCGAAATGTTTGAAAACCTTATAGTTCCAAAGATATTGAAGCAGTTTTTCCGTCATAGTGACGATAAATATAACAGAAATATTATACTTTCGCCGGCTCTTTTTTGAAATTTTCTATAGTCGTTCTATACATTTCTTCATATATAGGAAGAATGTTTTTCAAATCGAATTTTATAGCCTGATCTTTCGCATTTTTTTTCATTTTGGTTAAAAGCTCATCATTGCTTAGTAGCTTGATGGTGTAATTGCTCATAGCCTCTACATTTCCAATTTCAGCCAAAAATCCTGTTTCACCCTGTATATTTACTTCAGGAATTCCGCCCGCATTGGAGCTGATTACAGGGGTGTAAGCTGCCATTGCCTCAAGAGCTGCCAGACCGAAACTTTCCTGCTCGGAAGGAAGTAAAAATACATCAGACAGCTGCAAGATCTTATACAAGTCATTTACTTTTCCTAAAAGACGGATTTTTGAAATAAGCTCAGGATTTTCTTCTAAAAACTGATTCACTTTTTCCATATCCGGTCCTTCACCGATGATGATCAGTTTTGATTTTACTTTTTTCTCAACGCTCTTAAATATCTGCAATACTTCCTCTACACGCTTTACAGGACGAAGATTGGAAACATGGATCAGAATTTTTTCGTCCGGATTGGCAAACTGGGTTCTCTGGCATTCTGTACAGTCATCAAATTCAGAATTATCAATAAAATTGGTAATCACCTGTATTTCTTTCTTGATGTTGAAAAACTGCAGGGTGTCCTTTTTCAGGCTTTCAGAAACCGAAGTAATAGCGTCTGACTGGTTGATGGAAAATTCTACGGCATGTTTATAGCTTGGATGCTGTCCTACAAGAGTGATATCTGTTCCGTGCAGCGTAGTTACCAATGGAATATCATTATTATCCTCCTTCAGCATCTGCTTGGCAGTAAATGCAGCGTAGGCATATGGAATGGCATAATGAGCGTGTAACAGGTCAAGCTTATAAAGGTTCACTACACGATAGATCATCGAACTTAACGCAATATCATAAGGCTGATACTGGAAAAGCGGATAGGTCTGTACATTCACTCTGTGAAAGAAAATGTTCGGGTTGGTAATGTCTAGTCTTGCAGGGAGCGCAGAACTTATAAAATGGACTTCATAGCCCTTATTGGCCAGGGACATTCCCAGTTCTGTTGCTACGATTCCGCTTCCCCCGTATGTTGGATAGCAAAGTATGCCTATTTTCATTAGATTATTGTTGTTTTGATGTTGTAAAAACTGTGGTATTTGAAGCTGAAGCTGGAACACTATCGATCCCCATGCCTGCTTTCAGCTGATCATTGACCAGAACAGGCAGCCTGCCCCATATTTTTGTTTTTCCGTTCAGAGCATTGGCTGCGGCCGTCATAGAGTCATCATTATTTTCATAGGCGACAAGAACGGTAGATACTTTTGTAATATCAATGTCTTTTAAAGCATAAGCGCTTCCGAAAACACTTAAAATAACTTTTTGATTTTTGGTAAGATCAACAAGAACTTTCTTAGATTCTGCCGAAATTTTATAAGGTTTATACGCTGTTGAATTATCCTTGTGAAATCCTACGATTACGGTAGAACCTGCAGGAATTGTATTAATCTCATTTGCTTTTTTGATTATGACAGTTGATCCCAGCTGATTAGCGAAAGTCTGATAAGGTGCTTCTTCCAGCGGAACATAATAAATCTGTTTTCCAGTAACAGGAAGCAGTTTTTGATCATCTTTTAATAAAGTCAGTGCATTGGCATAAAGATTTTGTACCAATGTTTTGTGAGAATCATTGTTCAGGTCGTTGTTGATATTTACGGGATTTTTCGGAGTGTATTGGTTAAGCCCCAAAAAATATTTTGTAAGTAAAATTTTCTTGACACTTTCTTCCACTCTTGATTGTGGAATTTCACCGTTTTCAATAGCTTTCTGAATTAATTTCTTTCCTTCCGAAACTCCCTGAGAGAAAAGCATGATGTCATTTCCAGCTTTAAAAGCAAGTGCATCCAGTTGCCCCGGCTTATATTTATTAGCTACAGCACCCATGTTCAGCGCATCGGTAATGATTAAACCTTTGTAGCCCAGTTTATCTTTTAATACGCCTGTAATAATGTTTTTAGAAACCGAAGCAGGAATTCCTTTGCCGGATTCAAGGCTCGGCACATATAAGTGAGCTACCATCACACCACCGATTCCTTTGTCCATTAAAGCTTTAAAAGGAGCCAATTCAACAGTATTTAATCTTTCTAAGCTATGCGAAACTACAGGCAGATCCAAGTGAGAATCTGTACTGGTATCACCATGTCCCGGGAAATGTTTGATGGCGGCAAGAATCGTATTATCCTGAAGACCGTTGGAATAAGATAATGCAGAACTGATCACATTATCTACTTCTGAACCGAAACTTCTGTTTCCGATAATAGGATTATCCGGATTGGTATTTACATCAACAACCGGTGCGAAATCCCAGTTGATCCCCATTCTGTGGCAATCTTCTGCGATTTTGGCAGACATCTGGTAAATAAGGTTCTTATCCTGTATTGCTCCTAGGGTCATCGCCCATGGAAATTTATGTGCTGTGGCAATTCTTTGGAACAAGCCCCATTCTGCATCCATCCCGATCATCATCGGAATTTTTGATTTCTGCTGGAATTCATTAACCAGGTTGATTTCTCTGGCAGCGTCGTCCTGCATTAAGATTAATCCTCCGATCTTATCATTAACCACAATATTTCTGATCTGGTTAATATAGTCTTCACCTTTATTCGTATAAAGAGCTACAATAAACAGCTGCCCCAACTTTTCATCCTGAGAAAGTGATCTGTAGGTTTTATTCACCCAGTGATGAGCTTTTTTCAGGTCTTCTTCGGAAATGTTTTTGGGCTGGTACTGGGCTTGGGCTGTAAAGCTTATTAATGAAAAAATAAATAGGGAAGTATATAACAATTTCTTCATGATCTTTTGAATAAGAACAAAAATACAATTAAAAAAATGATGAAAACAAAGTTTTTGCAATTTTTGGTATATGATTTGAATACGCTTTATAAATAATAACTAAACTTTTCTAAAAATGAAAAAAATACTTCTCTTTTTATTCCTGGGTGCTGTAGGTTTTACTGCTTATAGCTGCGACAATGATGATGATGTTGTTACACAGAATCCAGTGGACTATGATACCTATTCAACAGCCTATGATATTAGCCCAAGCTTTACCAAAGTAAATGATAACCTATATCGATTCAGTGATGATTTTAATACTCCGCTGGTAGAATCTGATGTAGTGCTTATTTATATGCAGAATGGTACAGATGGTGGTGCACCAGTTTGGAAGCTGCTTCCTTATACTTATTATGTAGGAAATTTAGCTAATGATGCTGTAGATTATTTATTTGATTTCAGCAAATTTGGAATTACGATTAACATAAACTCTACGACTGCTTTTAGTTTAACGGCTAATCCTAGTTATTACCAAGGGAAAAACTTCAGAGTAGTAGTGGTTCCTGCAAAAACAGGAAAAAGTGCGAAAGCAGCAGTTAACTATGAAGATTACAACAGTGTAATTAAATATTACAATATTGACGAGTCTAAAATTCAGACTAAAGTCACTAAGTAAGAATATCTTTTCAGTTTTTTATAATTATTAAAAAGCTCCGGGAGAAATTCCGGAGCTTTGATTTAACTAACAACCTACTCTAAATCCACATGGAGTACTTGTGTCTGAACCTTGTTCTTGTTCGAATGGTTTTTGTACAATCTTTATATTTCCAATATACATGCTAAAAGAACTTTCAGGAATACTTTGAGTCTCTGATAATCCGGGTAAAAAATATAATATTAGTGCACTTTGAGCTTCTTTCATTGAAAACTTAAACACAAATGTTTTATTTTCATATGACGGAGGTGTTGTAATTTCAGCTTTTTGTTTTTTATAGTAACTAGAAACAAATGAAGTATTCACAACGGCTCTAGCAGGATATTTTGCACATGGATCAGCTCCTCGAATTTGTGGTGAGTTTGTTAACTCAATAGCTACTGTCGAAAATGCCTCACTTTGATTAGCTTGATAGAGGTCATCATTGCCTCTAAACTCATCATGCTTTGCTAGATATATTTCGTCAGTAATACTTGCATCTATCGTTATTTCGTATGTGAAATTTTGTTGAAATGGAAATTCTATCGAAATAGCATTGGATAATGGATTATTAATTAACATAGTTCGACCTCTGTTAATAATTGTTTTAGACTCATTTTTAGACTCAAATCGCAGTCCATTCCATACCCCCCAATACATTCTAGGGGCTCCATATCCTCTTATTTGATATCCAAAATAGGATAAAGGATTTGGGCCAAACGCAGCAGTTGTTTCATGCGGAACTGCTTTATTGTCGATGTTCGTAACAGTACAGCCTCCATTTTGTGGTTGTGCCTTATTTAGAAAATTCAGGTCCATTACAACTATTTCTGTTTTGTTTTCAAGAGAATTAGTGTTAGGTTGAGTTAAAATTTGCTTATCTACAATCTTAGAAGTTTGAATTTCCTCTTGTGAATTAAGTAAATCATTACCACCACAGCTAACTAAAATAAGTGATGATAAAACTAATAATGATTTCTTCATACAATACTATATATGTTTTAAAAATTGCAAATATAGTTATTTCAAAATAAATACACGTATTAGTGAAATATTAATTGAAAATGAATATATTGTGTGGATTAAACATAAAGCAAAGGCTCCGAAATATTTTTTCGGAGCCTTTGCTTTATGTTTAATAAGCTTATTTATCATTGTCATCCAGAAGATGGCCAAAGAAATCTTTTTTTGTTTTTAAATAGCCCTTACTCATCTCATTGGCAGGAATCTGTAGAGGAATCCTGGAATTGAGGTTAATATTGCTGTTTACCACATATTTTACCTTTTCTGGGTTGTTGGTCAGAAGGTTAATATCTTTTACCTCTAAAAGGTTAAGGATTTCAATAGCTACTCCAAAGTTTCTGTCATCAGCGGGAAGTCCCAATTGCAGATTAGCCTGTACTGTATCAAGACCTTTTTCCTGCA
Organism: Chryseobacterium lathyri; assembly: GCF_019970085.1. Classification (NCBI taxonomy): domain Bacteria; kingdom Pseudomonadati; phylum Bacteroidota; class Flavobacteriia; order Flavobacteriales; family Weeksellaceae; genus Chryseobacterium; species Chryseobacterium lathyri. The sequence continues at coordinate 1,052,558 of NZ_JAHXYG010000001.1, forward strand.
ATGAATATGCTTTGAGTTTGTTGATGATCCCGATATTTCTTCCTTCCTGACGGAGATAAACAATAATCCCTCCGTGGTCATGGGTATATTTCATTGCGGCATCCAGTTGCTGTCCGCATTCACATTTTTTTGAATGGAAAACTTCTCCGGTAATGCATTCGGAATGGAAACGTACGTTCACCGGTTTTGAAAAATCTGTATTTTCTGCTACGATGGCCATATGTGGCATCCAGTCGTTTTCGTTTTCGGAGAAAGCGATCATTCGGAAAGAGCCGTGCTCCGTAGGAACATTAGCTTCTGCCTGAATTTTAATCATTAATAATGGTTCGTTTTTTAATTTCCTTTTAAAGAATCTTCGATTACAGAAATATTGGTTTTTAGACGGACTAGATATCTGTTAAGAACTTCATCATCATCCTTGCCAAGCTGCTGTCTAAGTTTCTGAATTTTCTTGTATGATTTTTCGAAGCTTTTAATGGCTCTGCTTTTTCCCGGCGAATTGTTGGCATCAATGGCATATAAATAATTCTGAAGGCTGTATTTCAAGCTTGTGACTTCATCATTCAAACTGTTATTCTTAAACTTTGGAAAAGTAGAAATCAGATTTGAAATTTCAGAAGCGTTTACATTTTCTTTGATATTGATATCAAAGCCTTTCTTTGCCCCTCTGTCGGAATCAGAACCCTTAGTTTCGCTATAAAAATTATTTGACAACGGGGAAAGATTAAGCTTCTCCGTTGCGCAGGAAGTTATGATTAATAGTAGTACTCCAAAAAAAAATAGTTTTCTCATTTCTGTTGCCCCTTTTGATAAAGGATCGGGTTAAGACTATCATCGTTATACATTTTCATTTGTTTGTATACTTTCATCTTAACATTACCGCATTCAATATCAGTAAGCAACTGATTAATAGAAGTTGACAGGTCTTCTTTCTGAGTAAGCAGTACATCCAGTTTAGCCTGGCAGTTGGCACGGTGCTCTTCAGAAGCGGATTCCCTATTGGCCTCTAATGACATATGATAAACCTTTAATGCAAGAATTGATAATCTGTCTACAGCCCAAGCGGGTGTTTCTGTATTGATTTTTGCATCAGGTTTGGGAGTTATATTTTCAAACTTTGTAAGGAACCAGCTGTCGATAAATTCTACCAGATCTGTTCTTTTCTGGTTGGATGCATCTATTGTTCTCTTCAGTTGAAGAGCTTCAGCAGGATCAATATTTTCATCTCTAATAATATCTTCCAAATGCCATTGAACGGTATCAATCCAGTTCTTTGCATACAAAATCCGTTCCAAACTGTCTTTTTCGAAAGGGTTATTAATTAGAGTGTTAACGTCATCGGACACGTGATAATCTTCAATAGATTGATTGAAGACTTTCCATGCAGTCTCAGTAAAATTCATTATTGCTGAAGAATTTTAGTTGCTGGGAGTATTATTGTTGGTAGAAGAGGTTTTGTTTTCAGAACCTGGTTTGTCTTCTTCCTTCACCGCATCTTTAAATTCTTTGATTCCTGAACCAACTCCTCTCATTAATTCCGGAATTTTCTTTCCTCCAAACAGCAATACCAAAAGTATAGCTACGATAAGGATGTGCTGCCAAGATAAGGCAAGTATTGTTAGTGTGTTCATCTCTTAAGATTTTTGCAAAGTTACGCTTTTTTTAATATGAAATCCAACCTAATGGATCAACTGGCGTATTTCCGTTCCATACCTGAAAGTCAAGGGTATAAGAACCGTCGAAATCCTGAGCTACCGTACCTACAGGAGTGCCGGAAGAAACCTGCTGTCCTTTGGATACACTTACGCTTCCCAAGTTGGAGTAGATCGTAAAATAGTTTCCGTGTTTTACCATTACAGTTTTGGTTCCGTCACTATTTGCCAATACTGAAGAGACTGATCCCGGATATACAGATTTTGCACGGGTGCCGGATGGAACTGATATTTTAATCCCTGTATTTTCCTCAACAATATTTTTGAAAACCGGGTGTGGCTGTCTTCCGAATCGGTGGGTAACCTGTCCCGCTCTGTCTGCAGGATATCCAAGTCTTCCTCTGCTGTCTGCAAAACTGCTTCCCGGAGTTGTAGTCACTCCATAGCTGGTCATTGCTTTAGTTTCAGCGGCCTTTTTCTCTTCTTCTTTTTTCTTGTTCAGTGCGGCTTCTGCAGCTCTTGCGGCAACAAGTTTATCTGTGGCTTCTTTTGCTCTTGCGTTAGCTTCATCAGATGCTTTTTTCGCGGCCACTCTTCTGGCTTCATCTTTTGCACTGGCTTCTGCTCTTGCAGCCTCTTCATTACGTTTTTTCTCTTCTTCAGCTCTTTTAGCGGCTAGATCTGCGGCTTTTTTGGCTTCAATTTCTGCCAGTTTTCTTTCTCTTTCAAGAGCTTCAGCTCTGGCTTTTGCCTCTGCTTCAATTCTGGCTTTTTCTCTTTCCGCAATTATTTTAGCCATACGAATTTTTTCAGCTTCCGCTTTTCTTCTGGCTTCTTCTTCCGCTTTTGCTATTCTGATTTCTTCTGCGATGATAGCTCTGATCTGCCCTTCTAATGCCTTAGACTGAACCTGTTTCTGCTTAAGTTCCACGGTAAGCTTGGCTTCGTTTTTCTTGAAATCTGCCAGCAATTGTTCTTTCTGTGCTCTTTCTGCATTAATGGTTGCCAGATCTTTCTGCTGGTTGGCCAGAAGATTTTCTTTCTCTCTTGCAGAGTTCTGTTTCTGTGCGATTGATTTTTTAATCTGTGCGGCTGCATTGCTTATTTCTGCAGCTTTTTTATCCTGGTAGTCCGCGTACTGTTTCAGGTACTGAACTCTTCTAATGGCTTCACCCAAGTTTTTGGATGAAAGAATAAAGGTTACTTTGTTCTGTACCCCTTTGTTTTTGTATGCATTGACAAGAACTTCAGCATAATTTTTTCTGAGAACTGCCAGTTCTTTATTTTGACGGTTGATTTCCAGCTGACGCAGATAGATCTCATCTTCAATAAATCTTTTTTCTTTCTGAGTGTTGGTATATACCTTCTCTCTTAAAGTTAGTTTTTTATTGACATTATTAAGATAGGCGACTGAAAGTTTAGATTCAGTTCTGGTTTTTGCCAGGTCTGTATTTATCTGTACAATTTGTTTTTTAAGATCGGCATTCTGTTTCTGAAGCTGTTCCTTGTTCTGCTGTCCCTGATGCAGGCCGAACAGTAGAATACCTATTAAAAAGCTAAATTTTTTAATCATTTAATCTCAATTTTCTTATAACTGGATGGTACAGAATAAGCTGTTTCCATCCTCGAAAAGTCAAATTTCGTGTTTTCCAGTAAAATTTGGCTAGATTTTGAACCTTTTATAATTATTTTAACATTTTTTGGAAGGCGGATTCCATTGTATTCATCCCAGTTGCTGTAAGAGATTTCCAATTCATCAGGAGATAAAACATCCTTTAAATTCACACTCAGCAGATCATAATTGGTATCATACTGAAGCTCAATTTTGTACTCTCTGGTTTTTTGGTCCGTGACAATTTTCTGATTGGTATTGGAAACCATTTTAAAGCCCTGCATATTTTTGGTAAGGGTAAATTGGGAATCACTGATCTTTACAAAGGTTCTTCCCATCAGTATTTTTTCCAGCGATTTGTAATCGATGAAATTTACATTCAGCAAATTATTTAAATAATCAAAATCTGAATCGATGTAAGTCTTGCTGGTTTTGTCTTGCCCTTTGATCCCTTCAGGCGTAGCGATACCTCTTGCTACGGTAAATAAAAATGCCTGAAGATTCATCCATACTTTTTTATCATTTTCAATATAAATGACAGCATCAAGGGTTGGGATAAAGTTTCCGGTTTCCACATTTACTTTACTGTTGATTTTGATCTGATCAAATTTCGGCGGAAGAAGGACATGCTCATAGAAAGTAAGTTTGTCTCTCACCGGCTCATTGGCATCTTTGGGATTTCTGTTGTCTTCTGCTATGACGGTACTATCCTGATTGCTGCCATTGTTTTTAGCTGCATTTCTTGTTTTACAGGATGATAGGGTAAGCAACAGGAGAAGTATCGGGATCCAGTTTTTCATGTATTTTGTCTTTCGATTAAAAAAAATACGCTGCAATATTAACGCCAAACCACACAACAGATGTTATGTGGTTTGGATGTATCTTATTTTATATTAATTATTTCTGATCTTATTTAGATAAAAAATCTAAAACTGAGTAGTCACCCAAAGAGATCTCTCTGGAAACTCCAAAGTACTGCGCAGAATTTCCAATCATTGAGTTGGAAAGATTTCCGTGGTTGATTCTTGTGTTTTCCTGGATCAGAGAATTTTCAATATTGGAATTGACGATGATCGTATTATTTCCCAGTGAAACGCCGGGGCCAATCTTTGAGTTGGAAATTTGTACGTTTTCACCGATAAAACAAGGCTGAATGATTAATGAATTCTCAATAACGGCTGATGCAGGATGGTTAAGCATTGCTTCTCTTTCATACTCAAGGATTTTGCTGTTGGTTTCTACGGTAGCATTTTTGTTTCCGCAGTCCATCCAGTCATTCACTTTTCCTAAAGTGAATTTTGCTCCTTTTGCTCTAAGGTTTTCCAATGCTGTTGTCAACTGGTATTCACCACCGTTTTTTATATTATTATCCATAATATAATTGATCTCGTTCATCAGTTTTTCAGCACTGTTGAAGTAATAAATACCGATAATAGCAAGATCTGAAACGAAAGTTTGAGGTTTTTCAACAAAGTCGGTAATAAAACCGTAATTATCTAATTTTACCACTCCGAAAGCTGAAGGATCTTCTACGCTTTTTACCCAGATCACCCCATCCGAATTTTTATCCAGCTGGAAATCTGCACGGAAAAGAGTATCTGCAAAAGCAATTACCACATCTCCCTGCATAGAGTCCTCTGCACATTTAATAGCATGTGCTGTTCCAAGTGGGTCATTCTGGTAATATATACTGCCTTTTGCTCCCAGTTTTTCGGCTATCTGAAGAAGAGATTTTTCAATCTCCGGCCCGAAATCCCCGATGATAAATGCTACTTCTTCAATTTTTTCACCTGCCACCTTAGCAATATCTTCTACCAGTCTTTGTACGATGGGTTTCCCAGCAATCGGGATAAGAGGTTTTGGAACTGTCAGTGTATGTGGACGTAATCTGGAACCACGTCCAGCCATAGGAACAATTATTTTCATAAATGATATGACAATGTTTATTTATTATTTTGTTATTTTGATTAGGCTAAAGATAATCATTAAAATCATTGCTGATCGTAATAATTATCATCTTTATTAATCTTCTGTTTAATTTTTTTAAAAGAACTCAATAGTATCAAATTAGAGGCCATAAATTAGTTTTTCCTGATTCTTGATAACAGCAGATCTTTTTCTGAATATATCAGGATACCTGCATAAATAAGGAATAAAAGGTTTCCGATCCAGAAATTGTAATCGAATAATTCCACAATTATATAACTGAAAACCGCTAACAGGATAATGAAAAATGATATTTTTTTCATTCTGTAAGGAATAGGGTAGTATTTTTGGCCTAAAAAATAGGAAAGAACCATCATGATAAAATAAGCGGCCAGAGTTACCCAGGCAGATACCATGAAACCATATTTTTTTAGAAATAAAAAGTTTAAAGCAATAGTAATAACTGCACCGGTCCAGGAAATATAAGTTCCAACTCTTGTTCTGTCCGTTACTTTATACCAAGTAGAAAGATTATAATAAATTCCGAAGAATAAATTGGCAATTACAATGATGGGAATGATATTGATAGCAATCCAATAACTGCTATTGGGAACTAATAAAAGTTTTATCCATGAAACATTGGCAATAATTCCTAAAGCAACTACGGACGCAAAAAACGAAAAGTATTCAGTGACTTTTGCATACGTGAGTTTAGCATTTTCATTCTGCATTTGTTTAAAGAAGAAAGGCTCAATTCCCATTCTGTAAGCCGTAACAAAAAGAGTCATAAGAACAGCCATTTTATAGCAGCCTCCATAAGCTCCCGCTTCAGCATCATTAATGATAAATTTCTGAATAAACTTATCAAAGTTTTCATTCACCATGAAGGCTAACCCTGCTATCATTACCGGCCAGGAATACTTAATCATTTGCAGGAATAGATCTCTTGAAAACTGAAACTTCACCTTTAAAATAATGGGTAATACAAGTAAAAATCCTAAACCACTTGCAGCTAAATTACTGAAGAAAGGGTAGGAAACTTTTTCTTTTAAACCTAATTTAAATGAAAATTCCTGCGGAATATAAAGGAATAACGCAATTGCGAAAATACTCTGGAAAACAGCCTGTATCACTCGGATAGCAGTATATTTTATGGGTTTATTATGAAACCTGAACCACGCCAGAGGAATAACGAGAAGGTTATCAAAGAAAGCAATCCATGCAAACCATTTGATAAATTCAGGCGTTTTTTCATATCCGAAAACATTGGCAATTGGTTGATTAAACAGTAAAACGAGGATTAAAAAAACAGTTGATAATCCTGTCAAAAACCAAAATGATGTGTTGAAAACTTTCTGCTCATTATCCTTATCAGATGAAAATCTGAAATAGGCAGTTTCAAAGCCAAAGGAAAGAACAATGTTTACAAATGAAATTAATGCGTAAAGATTGGTAAATATTGCAAAATCGCTGTTGTTGATATTTTTAATGAACAAGTAATTAAGCAATACTACAATTATCCTCGGCATAATGGCCCCAATTCCATATATAATTGTCTCGTTGAGAAGTTTTTTCAATGTGTGAAATTTTTATGCAAATGTAAATATTTAGAAATTGATTTATAATCAGCGACATTAAAATTCATTCATAAACCTTAATTTTGTTTTTTGTAGATGTTAGATATTAGATGTTAGAAATTAGTGATTGCAGTTTACCAATCACTTATAATTTTCTGACTTAAAAATTTTCTGACATCTCTAACTTCTAACATCTAATTTCTAAACTAAAAATGAAGACCCTAATCAAGAATGTAAAGATTGTGAACGAAGGTAAGATCTTCGAAAGCGATATCTTAATAGAAAATGACCTGATTTCTAAAATAAACCCCAATATTTCTGAGGAAGCAGATCAGATCATTGACGGTTCCGGAAAATATCTTCTGCCAGGCGTAATAGACGATCAGGTTCATTTCAGGGATCCGGGACTGACGCACAAAGGAGATATTGAAACTGAATCCAGAGCTGCCATTGCCGGAGGAGTTACAAGCTTTATAGACCAGCCCAATACAGTTCCTAATGCTGTTACTCAGGAATTATTGGCAGATAAGTATGAAATCGGGGCTCAAAAAGCATACGCTAACTACGGTTTTATGATGGGCGGAACAAATGATAACCTGGAGGAAGTTTTAAAAACAAATCCCAGAAATGTTCCGGGGATTAAATTATTTTTAGGTTCTTCTACGGGGAATATGCTCGTAGACAATCCTGAAACACTTGAGAATATCTTTGGAAGCACAAAAATGCTGATTGCTGTTCACTGTGAAGATGAAGCGACAATCAAAGCCAATACCCAGAAATATATTGACGAATATGGAGAGGATATTCCTGTAAAATTCCATCACCTGATCAGAAGTGAGGAAGCGTGTTATAAATCTTCTTCCAAAGCAATTGAATTGGCGGAAAAAACAGGAGCAAGACTTCACGTATTCCATCTTTCAACAGCAAAAGAGATGGAGCTGTTCAGAAATGATATTCCTTTAAAAGATAAAAAAATTACGGCTGAGGTGTGTGTCCATCACCTTACATTTACCAATGAAGATTATGAAACAAAAGGGGGATTAATTAAATGGAACCCGGCAGTAAAAACTCAAAAAGATAAAGACGGACTTTGGGAAGCATTGCTGGATGACAGAATAGATGTTATTGCCACGGATCACGCCCCTCATACCTGGGAAGAAAAACAGAATGTATATACAAAATGTCCTTCCGGTGCACCTTTGGTACAGCATTCGTTACCGGTAATGCTGGAAAATTATCACTCCGGAAAAATTTCTTTGGAAAAGATTGTTGAAAAGATGTGCCACAATCCGGCGATACTTTTCAGAATTGAGAAAAGAGGTTTTGTAAGAGAAGGATATAAAGCAGATCTTGTTTTGGTTGATTTAAATGCGGACTGGACTGTAGCTAAAGACAATCTTCTTTACAAATGTGGTTGGAGCCCGCTGGAAGGAATGAATTTACACTCTAAAGTGACGCAGACTTTTGTTAATGGGCATCTTGCCTATGATTATGGAAAGATCACGGAAGAAAAGTTCGGGGAGCGATTGCTTTTTGAAGTTCAGGAATAAATTGAAATAAAATTTTCACAATAATTATAAATAGGAACGGGCTGTAGCCCGTTTTTTTAATTTGAAAAGTCAAAGTGGCTTTAGCCAAAACTTATTCATAAAAAGACTGCAAACCAGCAGTCTTTTTATGTTTTTTTCTCTCGCAGATTTTGCAGATAAAGTAGATTTCTTAATGCAATCATCTGCTGAATTCGTTCTATCTGTGAGAGGTTATTCTTTGAAATTAAATTTAATTAAAAGATTGTCGGAATTCCAAAGGCGACATTTTGGTTTTCTTTTTAAAAAGTGTACTAAAAGATTGAGAATGTTCAAAACCTAAAATATAAGCAATCTCACTTACAGAAAGATCGGTGTTTGAAAGCTTTTCTTTTGCTTTATTAATCAGCTTTTCATGAATATGCTGCTGTGTATTCTGTCCGGTATGAATTCTCAGAAAATCACTCAGATAATTGGGAGAAAGATTCATCGATTCTGCAATCTGATGTACAGTTAAAAGTCCCTTTTCTGCTGATTGTTCATCATCAAAATAATTATTCAGAAAACGCTCAAATTTTACCAATAACTGATGATTATTATTTTTCCGGGTGATAAACTGTCGCTCGTAAAAACGGTTGGAATAGCTGAGAAGCAGCTCAATTTGAGATAAAATAATTTCCTGTGTATGTCTGTCGATATACTGACATTCTTCATCGATTTTCTGTAAAATTTCGATCAAATTATTTTCTTCATCTTCAGATAAATGTAATGCTTCATTCACAGCATAAGAGAAAAAGCCGAAACCTGAAATTGTATTTGCCAAAGGATGTTTCAGTAAAAAATCTTCATGGAAAATTAATAAGTATCCAGAACCACATTCCATATTCTGCAAATCTAAATAATGGACTTGATTGGGCGCTGTAAAGCTTAAAACTCCCTTGTCATAATCATAATGCTGCTGTCCGTATCTTATTTTTCCTTTCACTTCTCTTTTTAAAGCCACACAATAAAATCTGTTAACAAAACCCTTCCAGACTTCATCTTCCAAAAAAATACTTTCGGATAAATTGATAACACTTACTAAAGGATGCTTTGGTTCAGGCAACGAAAGTAACCGGTGAAATGCTGAAATCGAAGAAATTGTATTCATCAGTGTAAATTATAGTTTAATAATCTAAAAGTCCCATACTGAATTCGTCATAAGGAGCACCTGTATCTGTTCCTAAAGGTACGATGTTTTCTATTCTTTGAAGTTCGGCTTCATTTAAAACAATTGTACCGGCTTCAATATTTTGCTCAAGATATTTTCTGCGCTTAGTTCCCGGAATCGGTACAATCCCTTTGCTGATGATCCATGCCAATGCCAATTGAGTTGATGTAATATTCTTTTCTTTCGCAAGGTTTTCAATGGCTTCCACCAATTCAAGATTTTTATGAAAATGTTTTTCCTGAAAACGGGGAATTCCTCTACGGAAATCATTTTCAGGTAAATCATCAATAGAACGGATCTGTCCGGATAAAAATCCTCGTCCCAAAGGTGAATATGCCACAAAACCGATGGCCAATTCATTTAAAGTTTTGATTACACCTTTTTCTTCTACTGTTCTCTCAAATAAAGAAAATTCACTCTGTACAGCAGTAATCGGATGAACTGCATGCGCTTTTTTTACCGTTTCTGAAGATACTTCCGACAAACCGATATAGCCAACTTTTCCTTCTTTCACAAGATCACTCATTGCCCCCACTGTTTCCTCAATCGGAGTATTTTTATCCAAACGGTGCATGTAATAAAGATCTATATAATCTGTTTTAAGATTTTTAAGTGAGCGCTCGACTGCTTTTTTTACATAATTTTTGCTTCCGTTGATCGTCCAGTTCACCTTATCATTATCATCGATTTCCCAGCCAAATTTTGTGGCAATGATGTATTTGTTACGATCTGTTCCAATGGCTTTTGCAATAAGCTGTTCATTTTTAAACGGGCCATACAAATCAGCCGTGTCCAGAAAATTCCCACCCAATTCCAAAGAACGGTGAATGGTTGCAATTGCTTCCTTTTCATCGGCCTTACCATACATATTGGCATCTTCAAAACCTGTCATGCCCATACATCCCAAACCGATATTCGGAACATGTAGCCCTTGATTTCCTAATTTTATTTTGTTCATATTCTGTTGATTTTTAACATGACAAAATTCAGCAGAAATTAGCAGGCCGATGTATGCAAAATGATGATTATCGTATGCAAATTACGGATGACACTTTTATTAATCCTTAAAGGTTCAAAATTTTGCAAGGATTATTTTCCAGCTTTAGCACTCATATAAAAACTCAACTTTCCACCATTCATAATTTCAGAATGTTTCAGTGTGAAGTTTTTTATCTCTTTGCCATTGAGCAGAATTTTTTCAACATACACGTTTTTCGAGCTCTGATTAACGGCTTCAATTTCAAACGTTTTACCGTTTTCCAAATTCAGAACTGCATGGTCCACAGCCGGACTTCCAATCGCATAATCTTCAGAACCGGGTGCTACAGGGTAAAATCCGAGCGAGCTTAAAATATACCATGCACTCATCTGTCCTGCATCATCATTTCCACCAAGTCCATCCGGTGTAGCTTTGTATTGTATTTCTAGAATACGGCGGATCTGAGCCTGGGTTTTCCAGGGCTGTCCTGCCCAGTTGTAAAAATAGGCAACGTGATGAGCCGGCTCGTTTCCGTGAACATAACCGCCGATAATTCCTTCTCTTGTAATATCTTCTGTGTCTGCGAAAAACTCGTCGGGAAGATGCATTGTGAACAGCTCATCTAATTTTGAAGCAAATTTTTTCTTTCCGCCCATCATTTTCATTAATTCATCCGGATTTTGAGGAACAAAAAAGCTGTAATTCCAGGAATTCCCTTCAATGAAGCTCTGTCCGTGAGTACTCAGCGCATTAAAATCTTTTTTGAAGCTGCCGTCTGCTAACCGGGGACGCATGAAACCTGCTTTAGGATCGAAATTATTTTTCCAGTTTTCGGAACGTTTGATGAATTGATTATAAATTCCTGTTTCGCCTACATGTTTTGCGAGTTGGGCAATCGCCCAGTCATCATAAGCATATTCCAGAGTATTGGAAACTGAAGTTCCGTTTTTTTCAGCCGGAATATACCCCATATCTATATAATATCCGATGCCTTCATAATCTCTTTTATTAGCTGTTGCAATGCATGCTTTCAATACTTCTTTGGGATCGCCGTTATAATTTCCTTTGATCACCGCATCGGCTGCTACACTTACACTGTGATAGCCACTCATACACCAGTTGTCGTTGGCATAATGGGACCATATCGGAAGCATTTTCATGGAGAACTGATCATAATGAGCCATCATCGATTTTACCATATCATTATTCCGTTTTGGCTGGATGATATTAAAGAAGGGATGAAGAGCGCGATACGTATCCCAGATGGAGAAAGTGGTATAGTTGGTAAAACCTTCTGCCTTATGGATATTCTGATCTAAACCTTTATATTCCCCATTGATATCCATGTAAGTGGTAGGGCTGATAAAAGTGTGATACATTGCCGTATAAAAGTTCATTTTTTCTGTTTCGGAACCTTTGATGACAATTTTATTAAGTTCTTTATTCCAGTTTTCCTGGGCTTTTGCCTTTACCTGATCAAATGACAGGTTTCCGGTTTCTTTTTCAAGGTTTTCTAATGCATTGGTCTGGCTTACGGGAGAAATGGCCAGCTTTACTTCGACAGCTTCGTTCTCTTGAGTATCGAAATCAAAATACATTTTCAGGTTTTTGCCGGCAATCTCAGGAAAGTTTTTATTCTGATCGAATTTTCTCCAGAAGCCTTTGTACACCTGTGGCCCGTCAAAGTTTTTCTGCCCGTATGATTTAAAAGGCTTTGAAAATTTCATCGCGAAATAAACCGTTCTGGTTCTTGCCCACCCGTTGGTCTGGCGGTAGCCCGTCACCGTACCGTTATTTTCTACACGTACGTAAGTCCATACATTTTTGCCTTCATAATTATAAATTCCTGCGGTAAGGTCTAAAATGATATGCGCCTGATCAGATTTTGGGAAGGTATACCGGTGAACTCCGGTTCTTGTGGAGGCGGTCAGTTCTGCAAGAATATTATGATCATCCAGCTTTACTTTGTAATATCCGGCTTCAGCTTTTTCGTTTTGATGGGAGAATCTACTTCGGTAGCCATTTTCAGGATTGGAGGCTGTTCCAGGGTTTAGCTGCAGTTTCCCAACGGTTGGCATGATTAGAAAATCTCCGAGGTCAGAATGTCCGGTTCCGCTGAAATGGGTAGAACTGAAACCTACAATGGTTTTGTCTTCATAACGGTATCCCGCGCAGTATTTATAAACCTCGCCGTTGTACTTTCCATTGAGCTCATACGAAATCGTATCAGTTTCCGGACTCAGCTGTACGGCTCCGAAAGGAACGGTAGCTCCGGGGTAGGTATGACCCATTTTTTCGGTTCCTATTAATGGATTTACATATTGATAGAGCTTTTCGAATTGTTGAGCTTTAAAATTTAAACTAAATAATAAAAATAATAGAAAAACAGAAGTTCCCGAATTTTTCATGAATAAGTAAATTTTCGAATGATAAAAGTAATCAAAATCAAAGAATAATTTACAAATCTTTGTATTGCTTTGCGTTTAATTATCATAAGGATAGACCAATATTTTTGGAAAGCAATCTGCTTAATTAAAGATAAATAAAGGCACTTGGTTTACATAGCTAAGACAAATGTATATTTAATTTATTTTTCAGAAAACCGGAACCCAATTCCATGTAGATTTTCAATGATTATATTGTGTTCGTCAGCAAATACCTTTCGTAATCTGGAAATAAATACATCCAGACTCCGACCCATAAAATAGTCATCATCTCCCCAGATTGCTTTCAGTATGTCCTGTCTTTTAACAACTGTATTTTTGTGAAGGATAAAATATAAGAGCAGATCAGATTCTCTTTGTGTAAGGGTAATGGTATTTCCTGTATCCTGCAGAGTGTAGTTCTTAGGGTCAAAATAATATTTTCCCACCTTGTGTTTTAGCGGAGATATATCAGCTTTTCTGCTGCGTTTCAGGAAAACTTCAATCTTTAAAATTAATTCTTCTATACTGAACGGTTTTACCAGATAATCATCAGCGCCTATCTTGAGTCCTTTGATTCTATCTTCTTTCAAGGCTTTTGCAGAAATAAAAATAATAGGAATTTCAGAGTTGTTAGTACGAATGTGCTGTGCCAGCTCAAATCCGTTGAGCTCAGGCATCATAATATCCAGCAGGCAGATGTCAAAATTTTGGCTGTTGAAGGCCTCAAGAGCGGATTTTCCATCCGGATAATGATCTATGTCATAATAGCTTTCCAGGCTGTCCTGGATGAGGAAGGCTATAGTTTTATCATCTTCTGCATATAAAATTTTAGATTTTTCCATTGCTTACATTATTAAAATTAAACGGAAAAAACAGAGTGACGGTAATTCCCTTGTCCGGATTATTCTCAACAGAAATTTTCCATTGATGCTGCTGGACAATTTTTTTTACATAAAATAGGCCTAGCCCAAAACCGTTGACCTCATCACTTTTTTTTGTGCTGACCCTGTAAAACTTATCAAAAATATGAGGGATATTTTTAGCAGGAATCCCCATTCCGTTATCTTTAAACTTTAAATATAAACCTTTTGAATCTTTATTCGATGAAATGGTAATATCGGGCTTTGTATCACAATATTTAACAGAGTTATCCAAAATGTTATAAATGATATTTGTAAAGTGAAATTCGTCTGCAATAATTGAAGGGTTATCTTCAATTTCTATATGGAGTGTGAGGTTTTCATTCTTTTGCTGTAGGGTATCTGCAATTTCCCGGATAAATGGGAGCAGTACTATTTTCTGAGGCTTTAATGACAGTCCTGAAGCATCATTTTTTGCAATATTTAATATTTTTTCAATGTGATTATTGAGTTTGTAGCTTTGATTGATAATGATGGAAGTGTAGGCTTCCAGTTTGGGATTTTCCTGTATTATATTATGCTTATTCAAAGCTTCTGATGCTAAGAGTATTGAAGATAAAGGGGTTTTGAACTCATGGGTCATATTATTGATGAAATCCCTCTGCAGTTCTGAGAATTTTTTTTGCTGAATAATCGTGTATATAGAATAAACATAAACAAGAAGGATGATGAAAAGTGCCAGTGTAAGTAAGTACCAAAACCGCAATGAACTGATCAGATAGGTTGTTTTGTCAGGAAAACGGATTGAAAAATAATAGATCAGGTTTTTATGTTTTGGAAAATTAATAACCTTATCACTAGGGGCTTCCTGGTTTTTCGACATATATTTTCCATAAATCATTTTGTCGCTGTGGCAATTGTACAGGGCATACACATAATCTGTATTGATTTGGAAACGGGTAAATTCTGTTCTCAGATAATGCTCGAGAACTGCAGGATGAAATTCATTATTAATATTAACTACATAATAGTCATTAGAAATGTTCTGTACAGGATTTTCGGTAAAAGAAGTTTTTCCTCCGGATAGTTTTTCCACAACTTCCAGTAAAGCGATATTAACCTTCTGGTTAAATTTTTTATCTTCAAGATTATAAGCCTGCCGGGTCCATAAAAGCTGTGCCGTCATAATTCCGATGATAGCAAAGAACCCGAGCGTTATAATAATATTGAGTTTTTTAATTTCCATTTCCTGGAGCAATATTATCCAAAAATATCTATTAATTTTTTATCATTAACAACTCGTTAACAAATGTTTGATAGCAATTAACAAGTTGTATGGTCAATCCGCTTTACATTTGCTATATCAAAAGATAATAACTTATTCTTTTAATTTTATAACTCTTAAAATTTATACTCATGAAAAAATTAAAAATTACAGCCCTTTTAGCAGTTTTGGCATTCTCCCCATTTTATGCCAATGTATTTCCTGTTGAAAGCACTTCTATAGTAAAGACTATTGCAGATGCTATTAAATGGAAATCAGAATCTATAGACGTAGGAACTATTCCTCAGGGAAAACCTAAGCTGATCAGATTTGAATTTACCAATACCTCTTCAAAGCCTATAGTTATTGAAAATGTAGCTCCTTCATGCGGGTGCACAACAGCAGATTATACTAAAACACCCATTCTTCCTGGAAAAAAAGGATTTGTAGAAGCAAGTTATAATGCAGCGAGCAAAGGGGCATTCATGAAAACAGTGAGTGTTACCACAAGCGATAGCAAAACCCCGAAAACACTTTCTTTCAAAGGAGTAGTTTCATAATAAAATTTTACAGCCAGCCATTATAGAAATAACCATGTAATTCTTTACATGGTTATTTTTTTATGATTTTGAACATAGCAGCATAATAACTATTTATAACATTATTATTTATCCCATTATTTTCAATGGCATCCATTCAATATTTAGTATTTTTAGGAAAAAATAAGATCATATGAATTTATATACACAGCCAATGTTGCGCGAAGGCGCATTACAGGATAAAGTAGCGATTGTAACCGGAGGCGGAAGCGGCCTTGGAAAAGCAATGACCAAATATTTTCTGGAACTGGGAGCAAAAGTGGTGATCACTTCTCGTAATCTGGAAAAATTACAGGGAACGGCAAAAGAACTGGAAGAGGAGACTGGCGGAAAAGTCCTGTGTGTTGCTTGTGACGTGAGAAACTGGGATGAGGTGGAAGCTATGAAAGAAGCTGCGTTGAAAGAATTCGGAAGAATTGATATTCTGTTGAACAATGCAGCCGGAAACTTCATTTCTCCGACGGAAAGACTGACACATTCAGCTTTTGATTCTATTTTGGATATTGTTTTAAAAGGAACGAAGAACTGTACTCTTTCTATCGGAAAACATTGGATCGATTCCAAAAGTCCGGGGACTGTTTTAAATATTGTAACAACCTATGCATGGACTGGATCTGCTTACGTGGTTCCTTCAGCGTGTGCCAAAGCAGGAGTTCTGGCAATGACCAGATCTTTAGCGGTAGAGTGGGCGAAATATGGGATCCGCTTCAACGCAATTGCGCCGGGACCTTTTCCAACTAAGGGAGCATGGGACAGACTTCTTCCTGGAGATCTTCAGGAAAAATTCGATATGAGAAAAAAAGTTCCTTTAAGAAGAGTAGGGGAGCATCAGGAGCTGGCTAACCTGGCTGCTTATCTGGTTTCAGATTATTCTGCTTATATGAATGGAGAAGTGGTGACCATAGATGGTGGAGAATGGCTTCAGGGAGCTGGAGAATTTAATATGCTTGAGGATATTCCAAAAGAAATGTGGGATGCACTGGAAGCGATGATTAAAGCAAAAAAAACAAACTAATTAAAATTTTTATAAAAATGGCCCGGATTTGTAACGATTCCGGGTTTTTTTATAACTTATCACAGAAATAGTATAACTTATTCCAATGAATTATAAACTTCCAAGCCTTATCGCAGCAGCGGCAGTCTTCTTGTTCTCAGGATCTGCTTTAGCACAGGAGAGTCCGAAATACAGTTATGTAGAAGCATTCAAGCCTTTCTTTTATCCCCAAACCGGTACAGAAACCCGTTCTGCAAGCGGACAGCCGGGGCATGCTTACTGGCAGAACTCGGCAGATTATGATCTGAATGTAAGTCTTAACGATGTAAAAAATGAAATTATCGGGACGGCTGAAATTACCTATACCAACAACAGTCCCGACCAGTTAGGTTTCTTATGGCTGCAGCTTGACCAGAATTTATTCTCAAAAGATTCCCGAGGGAATGCCGTTGTTCCGCCATCAGGAAGCAGAAACGGGGCCCACGGTGAAGAACTGGATGGAGGCTATAAAATTAAATCTGTAAAGCTTGATGGTAAAGATGTAAAATACACGATTACCGATACCAGAATGCAGATCGATCTTCCTAAAGAACTGAAAGCTAAAGGCGGTATTGCTAAAATAAAAATTGAATATTCCTTTACTTCCCCGGAATACGGGTCAGACAGAATGGGAGTTCAAAATACTAAAAACGGTAAAATATTTACGGTCGCTCAATGGTATCCAAGGATGTGTGTGTACGATGATGTAATGGGCTGGAATACCCTTCCTTATATTGGAGCGTCAGAATTTTATCTGGAATATGGTCATATTTCCGCCAACATTACAGTTCCGGCCAATCATTATGTAGTGGCATCCGGAGAGCTTCTGAACTATAAAGAAGTATACAGCAAAGAAGAAAATAACCGTTGGGAGCAGGCGAGGAACAGTGATAAAACAGTTATGATCCGTCCGGAATCCGAAATCGGGAAAAATCAGGCTTCAGGGACAAAAACATGGAAATTTAAAATTGACCAGACCCGCGATTTTGCATGGGCTTCGTCACCGGCATTTATTCTGGATGCTGCAAAAATAAACCTTCCGAGTGGTAAAAAATCTGTTGCCATATCAGCTTATCCTACAGAAAGTGCAGGGGAAAAAGCGTGGGGGAGATCTACGGAATATACAAAAGCGGCTATTGAGCATTATTCCCAGAAATGGTATGAATATACCTATCCGGCAGCAACCAATGTGGCAGGAAATGAAGGCGGAATGGAGTATCCCGGAATTGTATTCTGTCATATGGATTCCGCAGGTGAAGACCTTTGGGGAGTTACGGATCACGAATTCGGGCACAACTGGTTCCCGATGATCGTAGGTTCCAATGAAAGACTGTTTGCATGGATGGATGAGGGCTTCAATACCTTTATCAATGATTTATCTACAAAAGCTTTTAACAACGGAGAATACTACAGGAAGAAAGATATTGCCAAAAGTGGAGCCTTTATGATGGGCGATAATATTGAACCCGTTATGGTAGGTCCGGATAATATGAAGGAAAGGAGCATAGGAGTTTTGGCTTACTTCAAGCCGGGGATGGGGCTGCAGATTTTAAGAGAGACAATTTTAGGTCCTGAAAAATTTGATAAAGCATTCAAAACCTATATTAACCGGTGGGCTTTCAAGCATCCTACGCCCTGGGATTTCTTCCACACTATGGAAAATGTTTCCGGAGAAGAACTGAACTGGTTCTGGAGAGGATGGTTTATCAATAAATGGAAGATCGATCAGTCTGTAAAAGATGTACAATACATTAACGGAGATTTTAAAAACGGTGCCCAGATTACTGTTGAAAATCTTGGCCAGCTTCCGATGCCTACAACAGTTCAGGTGAAATTTAAAGACGGTACCAAACAGGTCGTAAAAATTCCTGTTGAGGTTTGGAAGCGCAATACAGAATGGCTGTTCAACATCAATTCAAATAAAGAAATTAGTGAAGTAATGCTTGATCCGGATTCTATAGTTCCAGATGTTAATATGAAAAATAATATCTGGCCTACAGCACAGACTAAACCAGTTGAAAAAATCAATACGAAAGAGTTTGCAGGAACATATGGGACTACAAGTGATCCTATCAAGCTGGTCTTTACAGATAAAAACGGCCAGCTGTATGCCAAAGCAGGAAACCAGCCGGAATTCCCTCTCGAATATGCAGGAAACAACCAGTTTACTTTTGATGAAGCCGGAATAACGCTGGTATTTAGCAAAGATAAAAAAGGACTTGTTTTTAAACAGGCCGGAAGAGAATATAAATTTACCAAAGAATAAATGGTATATTAACCTTATAAAAACCGAAACTTCAGATTTATGAAGTTTCGGTTTTTTTGTTTGGAAAAGAGCTGGAAGGAAGAGTAAAGTCTGAAGATGGAAGCTCTATTGGTTCTTCGTTCGAGAATTAGCTTCATTAATAAGAATGATTAAATTTAGGTATAAAACAATCTTTAATTACTTCTTTCTACTACATAGACTTCCATCCTCCCTCTTCCGGCTTCCCTCCAAAAATTAACAATAATATATCCCCAACTTTTATTATCTCTAATCAGGATATTCTATTTTTGTGATTCTAATTTAAAAATAAGATTATGAATTTCAGATTTTCAATCGTATCCCTGTTGTTCTTTGTGCTGGGATTTTCGCAGAATCTTAAAGTGATGAGTTTCAATATCAGGCTGCAGGTTACATCAGATAAGGAAAATGCATGGACAGAAAGAAAACAGGATGTTGTAGATCTGTTAAATTATTATCATCCCGATTATTTCGGTGTTCAGGAAGCACTTCCCGAGCAGATGAAAGATATTAAAGCCGGCCTTAAGAATTACGATTATGTTGGAGTAGGAAGAGATGACGGAAAGGAAAAAGGGGAGTTCTCAGCTATTTTTTATGATACGAACAGGCTTCAGGTGGTAAATTCCGGGACATTCTGGCTTTCGGAAACACCGGAAATACCTTCCAGAGGATGGGATGCAGCTCTTAATAGAATCTGTACCTATGCTTTTTTTAGAGATAAAAAATCCAAGAAAGAATTCCTGGCCATGAATCTACACTTTGATCATATCGGAAATGTGGCAAGAGTGAAATCTTCCGAACTTATTTTGAAGAAGATCAAAGAGATGAATCCTAAAAATCTTCCCGTAACCTTAAGCGGTGATTTTAACTTAACAGAGGATTCGGAGCCGATAAAAATCCTTTCCCAGAATTTGAACGACAGCTTTTATCATTCGGAAACAAAATCTTACGGGCCGAAAGGAACCTTTACCGCTTTCAATGTGAATGAAATCCCTAAAGACAGAATCGATTATATTTTCGTAAAAGGATTCAAAATAAAATCCCAAAGACATATTAATGACAGAAGAGAAAATCTGCTGTATCCATCGGATCACTTTCCGGTCTTGGCGGAACTTTCTTATTAATTCCTGATCAGTTTACCGGAAAATCAACTTCAAATCCAATTCCTCTCAGGGATTGGATTTTTATTTGAGGATCATTCATGAAATATTTTCTCAGGCGGCTGATGAAAACATCAAGGCTTCTTCCGGTAAAATAGTCATTGGTTTCCCAGAGATTATCCAGAATGTCATCCCTTTTGATCATCGTGCCATTGTATTTCAGAAGATACAGAAGAAGTTCACGTTCCCGGATCGTAAGGCGAACGTTTCCCTCAGGATGGGAAAGCAGAAGTTTTTCAGTATCTAAAAAATAGTTTCCGATCTTTATTTGTGGTGAAACGGCCGGCTGCGTTCTTTTAAGGATATTTTTGATCCTTAAAACCAGCTCTTCCGGATCGCATGGTTTAGCAATATAATCATCTGCACCAATCTTTAGTCCCATCAGGCGGTCTATTTTCTGGTTCTTGGCGGTCAGGAAAAGTAAGGGAAAAGTGTTTTTCTTCTTAAGGATCATTTTCGCTAAGGAAAAACCGTCGATGGAAGGCATCATGATGTCCAGAATACCAAGGTGAAAAGGGAAATCTGTACTTAAAAGGCTGACAATGTCTTCCGGGTTCTGAAACCACGCCACTTCAAAATCTTCCAGTTCCAGGTACTGCTTCAGGATCATCCCAAAATCCGGATCGTCTTCGGCTAAAAGGATCTTAGTTTTCATACGGAATAGATATTTTAAAGGTGGTTCCGGCTTTAAGGCGGCTGGAAACGTCTATGTGACCATGATATTTTGCAATGATATTTTTTACAAAATAAAGTCCTAGCCCCAGGCCTTTAGTATTATGGATATTATTTGACTGGATTCTGTAAAACTTTTCAAAAATATGAGTCAGCTCATTTTTCTCTATACCACAACCGTTGTCACTCACTTCTATTTTAAGATCTTGAGAACTGTTGCTGAGGTTTACTTTTACCTGAGAAGCTCCATATTTTACACTGTTTTCACACAGGTTTTTGATAATGGTTTCCATGAAATTTTTATCAAAGAGAAGTTCTTCCGAAACCTGGTTGGTCAATTCAAAATTTGTCTCAGGATAAGTGAAAGCGAGATCTTGCACAAAAAAGTTCCAATCTTCAGGTTTTATGGAGAGAACCTCTTCAGAGGTCTCATCTTTATGAAGCTGGAACATCAGGTTTTCAAGGCGGCTGATCTGGCGGTCGATGAGTGGCAGGGTTTCAGGATTCCATTCCTTTTTTAAAGCTTTCGACGCGATCTTTAAAGTGGCAATCGGAGTTTTGAATTCGTGCGAAATATTATCCACAACTGTGTGGAGAACTTCGACCTGTTTCTGCTGGCGGGCTAAATTTTTTACGGTAAAGATATAAAGCAAAAGAACACTTAGAAGAATGGCTGCACAGCAGATCGTAAGTAAAGCAAGTTCTTTAAATATGATCGTTTTGATGTTTAAGATCTCAAATCCGGTGTTGCTTTTGACCAAAAAAGAATCATTTCTGCCGGGTTTACCGTCTTTAGCAGAGAATGTTGAAGTAGTTTCCCATGTCCCTGTATTGGAGATTCTCGGATTGACCACTTTATTGGTGGTTTCATAAAGAACCAGTGGACGGTCGATAAGGTGTGAACCGTCCGGAAGATACACAATAGAGGTATATTCAATTTTTGTAGCGATTTTGTAGCCTTCTTTCTTAAAGCTGTTGTCCACATAGTTATTTAAACGTGCCTCATTTTCTTTCCTATTCCTTCTAAAATATTCCAGAAAATCTTTTTTACTGACTTTTTTGTCATGATAATTAATCAGAATTTTCTGGATGCTATCATCTGTTTTGTTTTTGATACCACCCAGATCTTCCAGCTTATCGGTGTAACTCGATATTTTTTCATGAACTGTTCTGTAAATTTCACGCTCTTTTACCTGATAGGTCTTGTACATAAAGTATACCTGTATTCCCAGCAGGAAGAGGAACAGTGCTGCAAAAAGGGGGATGAGGTATTTGCTTTTGGTGATCATGAAAACAAAGATAAAACTTTAGTCTTTCCTTTTGCTGGCATTAACCCATCATTAACCTTCCATTAACCGAAATTCTCTTTGTAAATACTGAATTTTGAGCCGTTAAGCAGAGTAACATCCATGCTTTTCAGAATCAATTATGTATAAAATTTTTCTTTTCCTGTTTTTTCCAATGCTCTTGTCCGCACAGGTGCAGATTATCAAAGGTTCAGTGACGGACACTGAGAATGGAAAGCTAGCTTCTGCGGATATCGGAATTTATAATTTAAAAAATGAGCTGATCAAAACACTGAAAACAGATACAGACGGGCAATTCCATTTAGAAGGCATAGCCGTTGATTCAGTGAAAATAACAGTCAAGAAAACAGATTATACTCCTTTTGAAAAGATAATAAGTTTACAAAAGGATAACGGACTTTTAAAGATCATTCTTAAGAAAGAAACCCGGGAAATAGAAGCTGTAGTAATGACCAAACAGAAACCGATGGTCACCAGAAAAGTAGACAGACTGGAATTCAATGTAGAAAACAGCAATATTTCTTCTCTTAATGCCTGGGAGATTTTAAAGAAAACGCCGAGTGTTACAATAAACAATGATGTGATCGCCATCAAAGGAGGAACGGGAATTCTGGTAACCATTAATGATAAAAAGGTAATGCTGACTGGTGATGAGCTCAAAAATTTTCTTGAAAACACACAGGGAGACGAAATAAAATCGGTAGAAGTCATCACCAATCCACCAGCAAAATATGAAGCATCTGGCAGCGCAGTCCTGAATATTGTTATGAAGAAGAATAAGATCGAAGGCTACCGCGGAATTGTTTCATCTAAATATGTTCAGACCCAATATGCAAAAGGAGTTGTAGGTGTGTCCCAGTATTATAAGAAAGATAAGCTTTCATTGATGGGAAGTTATTACAGAGGTTTTGGAACGTACTATCGTGAGGGAACAGATTATGTGAATTACCAGGAAAGCCAGAAGAGATGGGTGAGTACGATGAACAGAAAGGACAAGAACAGAGCACAGAATACAATCAATTTCAATGCTGAATATGAAATTGACAGCCTGACAAATATGAGTCTGAATTATTCAGGATACTTCAGTCCGAAGTCTTTTGGAACTTACGTCGTCCCTACATTAATCTACAACAGTCAGGATATTGCTGAGTCTGATTATACAACGGTTAATGATCATCAGTCCCGGACGATCAATAATTCATTAAGCTTTCAGGTTGACAGAAAACTTAATAAGAAGAGCAGCCTTTCATGGATCAGTTATTTTACCGGAAACAACGTGGATAAATATCAAAATGTACTGACTCACCTGAATTTTGCAGGGGAAGCACCAAAGGATGATAATTTTTTCACCCAAAATAAAACAGATGTCCAGCTGTATTCCACACAGGCTGATTATCAGTGGAAAGATAAAAAGCTTGAGATAGAGTCCGGACTGAAGTACAGTTTTGTGAAAACAATGAGCGGACTGGATTTTTCCGACAACGAAAACGGTTCTCTTCAATTGCGTCCGGAGAAAAGCAGCCTGTTTGATTACAAGGAACATAATTTTGCTGCCTATTCGTCATTGGCTTACAATCTTGGAAAATGGAATTTTAAAGGTGGTCTTCGCGCTGAAATGACGGATCTGGAAGGGGTAGTGTCCGAACCTTATGAACGAAACAAAAATAAGTACTGGAGTCTTTTTCCGACTTTTTATGCTCAGTATTCTACGGAAAGTAAGCATGAATTCGGGTTTTCCTACGGGAAAAGAATCAGCAGGCCTTCTTATTCCTGGCTAAATCCTGCGAAGTCATATTATAATTTATTCTCCTATTACCAGGGAGACCCGAAACTGAAGGCTACCATTATTCATAACCTCAATCTGACGTATTCCTGGAAAGGGTGGAATTTGGATCTGTATTATAGAAAAGAGATCTATCCGTCTATGGAAATTTCATTTCAGGAACCCAGTACGAATAATCTGATCTATTATTTTACCAATATTGAAAAAGGTCAGGCTTTTGGAGCAAGTCTGTACAAAAGCTTTCAGATCAAACCGTGGTGGACATTGATCGTTTCTGAAAACCTGGAACACAACGAAAATTATTTCAAAGGACTTGATGGACTTCTGTATAAAAATAAGGTCTGGAACTGGGTGTCCAATGTTTCAACAGCAATTACTTTAGATAAAAGTAATGACTGGAAAATGGAGATTGGGCACAAGTATTATTCACCTGGGATACAGGGAACTTTTACGATCTCCAGCGCATGGTCTGCTTATCTTGCAATGAACCGTAAATTCTTTGATAAAAAACTGGAAGCCTCATTTATTTTCAATGATATTTTCAGGAGCATGGGGCAGAAGGTAAGTACAAAATATGCCAATCAGGACAATTATTTTCTGGATTACGGAGATACTCAGGGATTCACACTCTCTCTTAAATTCAATTTTGGAAACCAGTCCGTGAAGAATGCAAGAACGATTAAGAAAACAGATGAAGAGGATAGATTATAGAAGATTGCTATTACTTATTGATTACAGAAATTATATAACATGTTCAATACCTTTCGTCCCTCGGCATCAGCCTTTATAAAAAATAAAGAACTGGTATCCATAAAAACATTATTATAGAAGAAATTCCTTTTCTGTGTGACATTTTCGCTAATTTTGATATTTATTTTTTAAAATTAGAGATATGAAACAATTTCTTTATGCTCTGGTAGCTACTGTTTCGATGCAGCAGATCGCTGCCCAGGAGCTTTATATGCCAAGAAATATTAAGAAAGCCTATGAAAAAGGAACCCGTGATATTTCTGGTGCTCCGGGCAAAAACTATTGGCAGAATAAAGGGATTTATAATGTTGAGGTAAAAGTGGATGCGGGAAGCAAAACAGTTTCCGGAAAAGAAACGATCACATACAGCAATAACAGCCCTGATGAACTTCATGAACTGGCAATCAGATTTGTAAATAACCTTCATAAGCCACAGTCGCCGAGATCAGGTTCTGTGTCCAAAGATTTCCTGTCTTCAGGTCTTCATATTAAATCTATGATCATCAATGGTGAGAAATATATGGTAAACAGCGATGATTGGGGAACCGTAGAAAAAGTAAAGCTGAATAAAGCACTCAAGGCCGGAGCTAAAGCTGAAGTGAAAATAGAATGGGAATATCCGCTTTCCATACAAAGCGGAAGAGAAGGGCAGATAGATCCTGAAACTTTTTATGTAGCCTATTCTTTCCCGAGGATTTCCGTTTATGATGATTACAATGGCTGGGATATGCTTCCCCATTCAGACAGACAGGAGTTTTATAATGATTTTAATGATTACAGTTTTACCATTTTAGCACCAAAGAATTTTGTAGTATGGGCTACCGGTGATTTTCTGAATCCTGAAGCAGTACTTCAGCAGGAATATTTAAAAAGATATAAAGCTTCTCTTAAAAGCGACAAAGTGATCCATATTGCTTCTGAGGAGGAAATGAAATCCGGAAAAGTAACCAGGCAGAACAAATGGAATGTCTGGAAATTCAAAGCCAATCATATTACGGATTTTTGCTTTGCATTAAGCAGTCATTATGTTTGGGATGCAGCAAGCGTTCAGTTAAAAACAAAAAGAGCAAGTGTCCAGGCAGGATATAAAGCCGGAGCAAAAGACTTTGAGCAATATGTAGACTGGATGCATTATAATCTGGATTGGTTCTCAAAAAAGTGGCCGGGCGTGGAATATCCTTATAATGTTATGACTGCGATTCAGGGATATGCAGATATGGAATACCCAATGATGATTAATGATACAAGTATTCCTGATGATCTTCGCGATGCAAGGCTTACCGCAGATCACGAGATTGCCCATACCTATTTTCCTTTTTATATGGGAATCAATGAAACCCGGTATGCTTTTATGGATGAAGGCTGGGCAACTACGCTTGAATACCTGATTGGAATTGATGAAAACGGTGAAGCCGCGGCAAAAGAATTCTATAAAAATTTCCGTGTCAAAAAATGGATCAACGATCCTTCTGCAGAACAGGACCAGCCGGTTATTACCATGAGTACACAGGTAAGCGGAGCCGGATACGGAAACAATTCCTATGTAAAAGCATCCCTGTCTTATCTTGCATTGAAAGATTATTTAGGAGATGAACTGTTTAAAAAAGCGCTTCTGCATTATATGAACAACTGGAATGGAAAACACCCGGTACCTTGGGATTATTTTAATTCAATGAACGCAGGTTCCGGGAAAAACCTGAACTGGTTCTTCCAAAACTGGTTCTATACCAATAATTATATTGATCTGAAAATAACCGACATTATACAGCTTAACGATCTTCTTACAGTCAATGTGGATAATGTTGGAGGCTTTGCAATTCCTTTTGATGCTGTCTTAAATTACGAAGACGGATCGGTGGAAAAGCTTCATTTTTCACCTTCCTTATGGGAAAAAAACCAGATGCATGCAGCCCTTGCGATCCCTATTAAAAAGAAAGTAAAATCGGTGACGCTGGATGGAGATATTTTTATGGATTATACCCCTGATAATAATACGAAATCATTATAAAAGAAAAGCCTGAACAGAAAATTCAGGCTTTTTATTGAAATCAATTTAAATTTTAATAAAGTCTTAGTCCAGCTCTTGCTCCTGTAGAAGCTACTACAGATTGCATTCTGGTTTTTTGTCCGGAAGAGAACATGAACATTGCTGCGTCATCCACATAATCCATATAATTCATAAACATTACAGATCTTTGAACTCCAGTACAAGTGTTGTATAATGGATAAGTAGGTTTTCCATAATTAGCGCCTGTTTGTGTAGGAGTATCTGTTACCAAATCATTTCCACAATTAGCGTCTCCCCAAATGTGTCTAAGATTCAAATAATGTCCTACTTCATGAGTAGCAGTTCTTCCTAAGTCATAAGGTGCAGACGATGTATTTCCGAAATATTTAGCTGCAATTACTACCCCGTCATTCCAAAGTCCTGCAGATTCCGGAAATGTTGCATAGCCAAGTATTCCTCCCATATCACTAACTACCCATATATTAAAATAATGTGTAGGATCGGTAGCGTCTATCCCTTTAGTTGATGTTTTTTTCATCGCATCATTTGTTCTCCAGCTTCTTACAGTTGTGGATTTTCTGTTAACTGTTACCAATCGGAATTTAACACCGATATTACCTGCTGCAGTAGAAGCGAATTCTGCCGGAATTTTATTAATATCACTATTAGTAGCAGAGTAATCTGCATTTAATGTATTGATTTGGGATTGAATCTGGGCATCAGAAATATTTTCTGCAGAAGTTCTATACAATACATTAACAATAACAGGGATTTCTATGGTTCCGTCTGCCAGAACTTTTCCCATTTTTAAATCATTGGCAAATTTTTCGGTATTTGCTTCCAGTTTAACGAATCTTTGTCTGAGTTCCGCGTTGTTTTTTAATGCTTCCTGTCTTACTTCTTCAGATGCGCAACCTCTCTTAAACATACTAGCTGAAGAGGCATCTTCCTTTGCAGGGTTTTCGTTTTGGTTTGTCATATTGTCGCTGTTACAAGCTGACATAAAGCCTAATACAACGGCTCCCAATAATAGTTTTTTCATAAAGTTGTTATTTTGTATAGTTTCAGAGTGTGAATTTATATTATTAAAAATTATTATGCAACACTTTTTCAATTTTTATTATTAATGTAATAATATTTTACCTAATTCGTTGTGTTTATTATTACTAATTTGGACTTGTATTGATTTTATGTTAATTTGATGATTGACGGAAAAATAATTTAATTTTTTTAAAATTTATAGCAAAATTTTAATTTTTTTGAATTTGAAATAGGTTATTTTGTTTATTATTAATATGAATTACAGCAAGTGGGTTTTAAGTTCAAATTCTCTTATTAGAAACACTTTATTCAGCATTTTACTCATATGTCCTGATAACTCATAGTCTAAAAATACTGAATCATTAAATAAAAAGCCCGAAGGAAACTTCAGGCTCTTATATTTAAGTTAATTTGGATATTGTTATCTTAATCCAGCTCTTGGACCGGCTGCAGCTACTACGGCCTGCATTCTTGTTTTCTGGTTGGCAGAGAACATGAACATAGCTTTATCATCTACATAATCCATATAATTCATAAACATTTGGGACCGGCTTACTCCTCCGCAAACTCTGTTTAAAGGATAAGATGGTGTTCCGTAGTTAGGTCCCGGAGAAGTAGGAGTGTCATTAGAATAATCTGTCTGACAGCCTGTGTTGGATGATCCCCAAAGGTGAGGCAGGTTTAAATAGTGGCCTACTTCATGCGTAACTGTTCTGCCTAAATTGAATGGAGCGGAAGCACCTGTTTTCCCGATGTACTGATAGCCTATGACAAGTCCGTCATACCATAAACCGGCAGATTCAGGATAATAAGCGTATCCCAATGTCCCGGGCTGGCTATTCTCATCAAGGATAGAATTAACCACCCAGATATTCAGGTTTTTAGTAGGATCAGTTGCATTAATACCTCCGGTAGTTGATTTTTTCATTTCTTCCAGATCGGATCTCCAGCCTGTTTTTGTATATTGCTTACGGTTGGTTGTCACCAGTTTAAAACGGATCTTTACATCACCCGCTGCTGCTGGCTGAAATGCAGATGGTATGTTAGCAACATCAGAATTGGTAGCACCATAGTCTGCATTTAATACTGCGATTTGTTCTGCAATTCTTGCGTCAGAAATATTTTGGGTAGAAGTGTTATAGATCACATTGAAAACAACCGGAATTTCCACTGTTCCATCTGCAAGCACTTTGCCCATCATAATGTCTCTTGAAAACTTTTCAGACTGTAACTCATTAGCTTCAAATCTGGCTCTTAATGCCGGATCGCTTTTGAGCGCCTTTTCCCTTATGATATCTGAAGGACAGGCTCTTTTTGAAGCCATAGTGCTTGAAGGATTTCCCGGATCCTGAGATATATCCTCCTGATTGGATATATTATCACTTGTACAAGCTGACATGAAGCCCAGAACGAGAGCTCCGAAGAATAGTTTTTTCATAATATATTGTAAATGGTTTGCTCTCCAAATTTATATTATAAAAAATTAATACACAAAAATATTCACACATATTTGAATAATCACCATTAAATAGCAGTAGTTTTTGAGTATTATTTTGTTTTCAGCTTTTTTTAATTGAATTTTAATAAATTTTGCAATTTGAATTTAAATATTTTTCACTTAAAATTGTTTTAATTAAAAATATTTACTTTAATTATTTTAACTGATTTATATTTTTAACTTTTATTTTATCAGTTTAACCTGCAAAACCATTTTTAATAGCAAAAACTGCCAGGCCGACCCGTGTTTTCAGGTCCAATTTGTCGCATAGCTGGTCGCGGTAGCTTTCTACAGTTCTCGGACTGCAGCACATTCTGTCTGCAATTTCTTTATAGCTTAGTTCGGTGACGGTGTATTTCAGGAATTCTCTTTCGCGGTCCGAAATTCTTACGGTATTTTCTGCTTCCTTATCTTTGTTCAGATTGGAAAATATAATTTTTGAAGCCCATTCCGGATAGAAAAAGCCGTCAGAATTTAATCTTGTTAATGCCGTTTCCAGATCTTTAGGGTGGGTATTTTTTAATAAGTATCCTTTTGCACCGTTTTTGATCATTTTAATGACACTGTTGTCATCGCCCTGCATGCTCAGTGCCATTACTTTAATCTCCGGATGATTCTGTGTGAGCCAGGCAGCGGTTTCAAAGCCGTCCATAATTGGCATACTGATATCTAGAAGGATGATGTCCGGGATTGCACCGTTGTCTTCAAATTTCTGGATCAGATCTTTACCATTCTCACACACATAGATTACTTCAAATTCATTAAAATTATCAATAATTCCTTCCAGAGCTTTGGCAATTAATACATGGTCATCAACAATTACTATTGTTTTTTTCATGGCTGTTTTTTTAAAATAATATTGAGTGTAGTTCCGGTATTCTTCTGACTTTCAAGACTGAAATCCGCACCTATAATGGCTGCCCTGTTTTTCATATTGGTCAGGCCAATGCCGTTGGATTTTATCTCGGTGCTGTCGAATCCAATACCGTCATCCCTGAGGTTGAGCTCCCAGAGTACTTCCTCGGAAGTATTCAGGTTGATAAAAATATTTTTACAGTTTGCATGCTTGATGCTGTTCTGAATAAATTCCTGTATGATCCGGAGAAGCACATTTTTGTGGACAAATCCAAGATCAAGCTGCTTAAAGTTGTGTTCAAAACTCACATGGCATCTTTTGAAACTGTTGGTATTATCTACCTCTTCCTGAATCAAAGTTACGATTTCCTTCTGGTTTATATTATCATCTGTCAGAGTTTTTGAAAGGCTTCGGAGGTCTTGTAGCGACTGATTTATAATTTGAGAAACCTGATCGATTCTCTCGTTTACTTCAGGAACCCTGTTTTCGTAAAGCAACTGTTGGGTATACAGGCTCACAAGTGTTAGTTTCTGGCCGATATTGTCATGAAGTTCACGTCCTATCTGCTGCATGGTGGCCTGCTGGATCTCAAGCTGTGTAGCTAGGAGTTCCCGTTTGTGGATTTCGTTTTTCACTTCAATTTTATTCAAATACTCTTTTTTACGCTGCTGATATTTCCTTATGTAAACTATTACTGCGGATACAAACAGTACAAAGAATATATTAAACAAAATTAATACGATGATGAGCTCTGTTTTCCCCATATGAATGAAATTGAAAATAATAGATACATTATAATTCCTGACATAAGAAAATAAGAAAAATAGATATAATGCAGCTCTTTGTATTCCTTAATAAGATTAAAGAATGTCCAGAATGGAAGTGTTCCTATATAAAATAATGTCACTCCAAGATTGATATAAAACATCTTGTTTCTGTTGAAGTTCAGGATTTCAGAAGAATTGATTTGTTTGTAATATTCCATGATCACCAATACCATTAAGAGCAGGCATCCGACTGTATAGTTAAAGGATAAAATGATCTTTTTCGTGGTGAAGAAGAATTCACTTGATACAAATGACAAAAGATACAGCAGGGACATGGTGTAGAACAGCTTTGGCCTGCCCAGTGATTTTGCAGCATAAAGCCAGTAAAAAAAAAGAAATTCAAGGGGAATTACAAAATAATTGAAAAAATTCTGTTTATTATATTCTATGATCAGGCCTCCCCATTTTCCGATGATTTCAGACAGGAAAATAATAATTAGATAAATTGAAAAATACTTCCAGTACTTTTCCTTATTATTACGATTATAGTAAATAACCGATATAACGGCTGCAAGTCCTTCTGTCCAGATCATGGATTCCTGAAGTATCTTCTGAAAATCAGTCATGTCAATTGTATAGTAAAAATAAATTAGTGATTGTGTTAAGGAAACATTTCAGCTTTAGGATTGTCTGGAGGTGATAATGCTCCGTGATTTTCAGCAAGGGTTTCAAGACCAGCCGGCTGTCCGGTTTTTGAAGCCATAGCTAAAACTGATTCTGAATTAAACGGACAGAAATCATAGTTAAGCATTTCCCCTGTTTCATCCGCTTTTTTCAGGGTCGGGATCATTACTAAAGTATGTCTTTCTGCATATTCTTTTTCTACAGGATGACTTTCCATAATGGCCCAGTCTTCGGCTTTTGGATAGGCGGCATAATAGAACCTGATGCCTAAATCTTCTTCAGTAACCTCAGGATTTACTTTTGCCGCTTCATTCTCAACACATGCTATAAATTTTTTCAGTTTAGGAAGATCAAACCATATGGCATGAGAATCCGTAATCCCCAATTCTTTATTAACAGCCTGCATCTGATTGTTTCTGTAGTTGCCTATTAACTGTTGAACAAGCTCTGAAGCAATGGTATTTGTGCTTGAGGCAGACTCGTTTGCTCCGGCCTCATAAGTAGATTTTGTTTTCATAACGTTAGTTTTATAAAAGAATGTTAGTTAGTAGTGCAAATCTCGTAAAAATTTCAAGGTAAACGGATGTGTTTTTTCCTGTTTATTTTCCGTGTTTTTACGGATTGCATATGGGCTGTAAAATAATATAGTCCAACTGACTTTTGGGCTCCTATCTTATAACGGCTGTAATAAATAAAAAAGCCGGAGATTTTACTCCGGCTTATAGTTAAATACAAGGATATTTTTTGGGATCCCTGCAGATATATCCTGTTGAACAGCACAGTCCTGCAGGGCAGTTCATATCGATGTCGCATTCTGTAATTGCAGACGATACACCACCACTGATTCTTTTTAAGTCATTTCTTTTTAGCTTTTTCATACCATTATTTTAGAGGTTAGTCAATAAGACCAGGTCTGCATTCAGCCTGTCCACAATTGATGTTGATCTGTGAACAATGTTCTGTAGCACACGTTCCGCTGGTAGAGCCGTCAGGGTAAATTAATATGTTGCAACTGCAATCAATTTTTCCTCCTAAAATAGTTCTTAATGAACTTCTTTTTAATTTTTTCATGCTGATTTTGTTTTAGTTAGTGATTTTTTTGAATGATAAATGTAGTAATATTTCACATGATTATGATAAAAAAGTCAATAAAAAAATAAGTGATGCAGATTGGGCTGCACCACTTACTTACAAAAATAATATATATGAAAAAAACTACTTTACTGATCTGTCGGTCTGAAAACCAAACCTGTTTCTTCAAAATAATCTAAAGTGATTCTGTCACCGTCATTTACCTTTCCGGCCAGAATTTCTCTTGACAATTTATTTAATACTTCCTGCTGAATTACTCTTTTCAGCGGTCTTGCTCCGAAGGAAGGGTCATAGCCTTTATTCATCAGGTAATCCAGGGCGTCCTGAGTGGCGGTCATGATAATATTACGTTTGCCTAACATATCATTATAACTTCTCAACTGGTACTGAACAATTTTTCCGATCTCTTTTTTATTTAAAGGCTGGAATAATACCACTTCATCAATTCTGTTCAGGAATTCCGGACGGAGCGTTTGTTTCAGAAGATCAAAAACTTCATCCTTGGTTTTGCTGACGATCTCGTCCTGATTTTCTTCTGTAATGTCTTCAAAATTCTCCTGGATCAGGTGTGAACCTAAGTTGGAAGTCATAATGATGATTGAATTTTTAAAATTCACCACACGTCCTTTATTATCTGTCAGGCGCCCGTCATCCAAAACCTGCAGCAAAGTGTTGAAAACATCCGGATGCGCTTTTTCAATTTCATCCAGAAGAACCACAGAATATGGCCTTCTTCGTACTGCTTCCGTCAGCTGTCCGCCTTCATCATATCCTACATATCCCGGAGGAGCACCTACCAGTCTGGAAACACTGTGTCTTTCCTGGTATTCACTCATATCAATCCTTGTCATATTATTCTCATCATCGAATAAATATTCAGCCAAAGCTTTAGCAAGTTCAGTTTTACCAACACCAGTTGTTCCTAAGAATAAGAAAGATCCGATTGGTTTTTTATCATCACTTAATCCGGCTCTGTTTCTTCTGATGGCATCCGCAACAGCTCCTATCGCTTCATCTTGCCCAACGACACGATGGTGAAGCTCAGTTTCAAGATTCAGAAGCTTTTCTCTTTCAGACTGGATAAGTTTGGTAACAGGAATTCCTGTCCATTTTGCAATCACTTCAGAGATGTTTTCAGAAGTTACTTCCTCTTTAATTAATTCATTCTGATGGTTCTGCATCTCCAGTTCTAGTTTCTGCAAAGCATCTTCTTTTTCCTTTATTTTTCCGTATTGAATTTCTGCAACTTTCGCATAATCTCCAGCCCTTGAGGCTTTTTCTGCTTCCAGTTTCAAAGACTCAATATCTTTTTTAATCTGTGTTAAATCCTCAGATTTTTGTTTTTCTTTCAGCCATTTCGCGTTGATCTCATTTCTTTCCTCAGAAATTTTTGAAATATCTTCTTTCAAATGATCAATTTTCGTTTGGTTACCTTCTCTTGAGATAGCCGCCAATTCAATTTCCAGCTGCATCAGTTTTCTGTCCAGTACATCCAGTTCTTCCGGTTTTGAATTGATTTCCATTCTCAACTTCGCTGAAGCTTCGTCAATAAGGTCAATCGCTTTATCCGGTAAAAAACGGTCTGAAATATATCGCTGAGACATTTCCACTGCGGCAATGATCGCCTCATCTTTAATTCGTACTTTATGGTGAGCCTCATATTTATCTTTAATTCCACGAAGAATTGAAATGGCAGATTCCGTATCCGGCTCTTCCACCATTACTTTCTGGAAACGTCTCTCCAATGCTTTATCTTTCTCAAAATATTTTTGATATTCATTCAAGGTAGTGGCACCGATTGCTCTTAATTCTCCTCTTGCTAAAGCAGGTTTCAGGATATTGGCTGCATCCATTGCACCCTCACCGCCTCCGGCGCCTACCAGGGTATGGATTTCATCGATGAATAGGATGATCTGCCCTTCAGACTTGATCACCTCATTCACCACAGATTTCAAACGTTCTTCGAATTCACCTTTGTATTTGGCTCCGGCAATTAGTGCCCCCATATCCAGAGAGTACAGCGTTTTGTCCATCAGGTTTTCAGGAATATCTCCCGAAATAATTCGGTGGGCAATACCTTCAGCAATGGCTGTTTTACCTACGCCCGGCTCTCCGATAAGGATCGGATTGTTTTTAGTTCTTCTCGAAAGAATCTGAAGCACTCTTCTGATCTCTTCATCACGCCCGATTACCGGATCCAGTTTTCCTTCTGCTGCTAATTCGTTGAAGTTTTTAGCATATTTATTTAAGGATTGGTAAGTCTCTTCCGAACTGGCAGAAGTAGCCTTGCTTCCTTTTCTTAATTCTTTGATAGCACCTTCCAGCAGGCTTTTAGTAACGCCCATATCCTTAAGCATTTTGGATACTTCGGAACTGGTTTCCAGTAACGAAAGCCACAGATGCTCAATAGTTACATATTCGTCGCCCATTTTTTTAGCAATATTCGGGGCGTCCAGCAAAACTTTGTTCGCAGACTGGGAAAGATAAATATTCCCTCCCTGAACTTTTGGAAGTCTCTCAATATTTTCTCTGTTTCTTTCCCTTACCAGATTGGCATCCGCTTCAGATTTTTTTAGTAAGAAAGGTGAAATATTTTCATCTACCTGAAAAATTCCTTCAAGTATATGTTGTGGCTCAATACTCTGGTTACCAAATTCCATGGCAGTCTGCTGTGCTGCCTGGATGGCTTCTTGTGATTTTACAGTATATTGGTTTAAGTTCATATTTTTTATGTTTTTGGTAATATTTGTTTTTGGTTCAGTTTTAAAAAGACACCAAGAAACCAAATTTTCAGGCCCGGTTTCTTAATGCCATCAAGTTATTTAATCATTTAATCGATTACTGTATTTCAAAAATCGTTCAATTATTAAATTTACAAAAAACATAGACAAAATTTCCGGATTATCTATTTTTAACGTTAAATTAACTTGACAAAATTTCCGATTCTTTAATATTGGCTTTGAAATAATGGAAAAACCGTCCGATTCGGGAAAAATTGAAAATAGAATGAAGGAGCGATTTTAATATTTAAAGGCTTTTTATCTAAACTTAATCAGAAACTCCAAATAGAAAAATTGCTGATTTGACGGGGTCGTTTAGTAAAACTCCCGCTTCTGTGTTTAAAATCATAGTGTTAAATTAATTTATTAACCTCAGAATAATTACTTTTGCATTTTACCAGATGGAGCTTAAAGAAAAACAAAAGAAAATTTTAGACGTAGCCGTAGAACTTTTCAAAGAGAAAGGATATATGGGCAGCTCGGTTAGAGATCTTGCCACAAAGCTTAATATCAAAGCTGCGTCACTGTATGCCCATATCCGTTCAAAGGAAGAAATTCTGGAATGGATTTGCTTTGGCATTGCACAGGATTTTTTTGATGAACTCCAGGAAGTGAAAAATACGGACATTGCTCCAAAAGATAAACTCAATTTATTTTTAGACAAGCATTTATCCGTCGTTCTTCAAAATCGTGATGTTACCCATATTTATTCTAATGAATGGAGACACCTTGAAGAAAGACTTCCTGAATTTATAGCATTGAGAAAGAACTATCAGGATGAGGTAGAGCAGTTAATTTCTGAGATCTACGAAGCTGAAAAATGGGAACTGAAATCACCGACTTTTACGACAAGATTTATTCTTCATACCCTTAATAATTCCTATTTCTGGTTCAAAAGAAATACGGAATCCACTTCTGAAATTACAGATGAAATAAGAGCTAAGCTCCTCTATGGCTTGCTAGGAAATCAAAAGCAATAATTTTTAACCACAAAAGGCACAAAAGTTTTTAGACACTTAGATTTTTAAGTTAAATGCATAACGTATAAGAAGACCTGGCTAGATTCCCTCAAAAGTCTTCTCAATTTGTCTAATCTGCGAGAGGTAAATTAAGGCAGACATCCAGGCTTAAAATATCTTTGATATTTCCTTAATTATTCTTTACTCCTTAAAAAATTTTAATGGTTCAAATAAGAGTCTTCTCATGTAACCCTAATATTGGTTGCTTTTTACGGAAGAAATAACTCATCGTACCCTATTCAGTTATTTAGAATCATTCAAAATGTGACAAAAGTCATAAAAATTTTGTCAGCATAGAAATTCTTTTTAAATTTACACCTAACAAATGTTAGTTAGTAGAATATGGATTTTTCAGTTGAATATATAAAGCTCGACCAGTTGAGACAGCTTCAGTCTGAACGGTTGGCGGATTTGGTCGGCTATCTTGGAGAGAGATCAGAATTTTATAGAGGGAAATTTAATGAATCAGGAATAGCTCCACAGGATATAAGGTCGATTGAAGATATCACGAAACTTCCGATTACCTACAAACAGGACTTGAGGGATCATTATCCGTTTGGACTTTTTACCGTTCCGAAAAATGAGCTGCAGAGAATTCACTGTTCCAGCGGAACTACAGGAAAACCTACAGTGGTGGGCTACACAAAAGAAGATGTGGATCTTTTCAGTGAAGTAGTTGCCAGATCATTATATGCAGCAGGAGCAAGACCGGGAATGCAGCTGCACAATGCTTACGGATACGGAATTTTTACCGGTGGATTGGGACTTCATTACGGCGCTGAAAAATTAGGAATGAGCGTTCTTCCGATTTCAGGAGGAATGACTGCCAGACAGGTTGATTTGATTTTAGATTTTAAACCTGAAGTAATCTGCTGCTCGCCTTCTTATGCATTGACGATTGCGGATGAATTTACGAAAAGAGGAGTTTCTGCAGACGAAAT
This sequence comes from Chryseobacterium lathyri, assembly GCF_019970085.1. Classification (NCBI taxonomy): domain Bacteria; kingdom Pseudomonadati; phylum Bacteroidota; class Flavobacteriia; order Flavobacteriales; family Weeksellaceae; genus Chryseobacterium; species Chryseobacterium lathyri. Next base: position 1,089,864 of record NZ_JAHXYG010000001.1, read on the forward strand.
CAGTCTGAAATATGCTGTTTTAGGCTCTGAGCCATGGACGGAAATTATCAGAAGCCATATCGAGGAAAGATTAGGCCTTCATGCCACAAACATTTATGGATTAAGCGAGATCATCGGTCCCGGAGTATCCATGGAGGATTTTGAAGAGAAAGGAGGTTCTTACATTTGGGAAGACCATTTTTATCCTGAAATATTGGATCCGGTGACGAAACAACCGGTTGCGTTTGGGGAAGAAGGGGTTCTGGTTATTACGACTTTAACGAAAAAAGCCATGCCGCTTTTACGGTATTGGACGAATGACATCACAAGTCTTTACTATGATGAAAATGCGAAGAGAACCATGGTGAAAATGAGACCTATCAAAGGAAGAGCAGACGATATGCTGATCGTAAGAGGGGTTAATGTATATCCAAGCCAGATCGAAGAGGCATTTTCACACGTAAAAGGAGTAGTTCCGAACTATTATCTTACACCGGTTGAAAAAGAGCAGATGTGTGTAGCATTGGATATCGACGTAGAAATTGATGATGAATTGGTGAAAGCTCAAAAAATAGATGCTGATACCGATGATTATTTTAATTTTGTCGGCAGCTTTGGAAAAAACATAGAAAACGAAATAAAAAAGAGAGTAGGGATCACCACGAAAGTAAAAATTCATGCCCAGGACAGCCTGCCGAAGTGCGAAGGCGGAAAAATTAATAGAATACTTAAAAAATAATGAATTCATTTTATAAACTTAAAACGGTAAAGGTTCAGAAAGATACTCCTGATGCGGTAAACGTAGCGGTAGAAGTTCCTGAAGAGCTGAAGGATAAATTCAGGTTCAAGCAGGGGCAGTATCTTAATTTCCGTATGATGATCAACGGGAATGAAGAAAGACGTTCTTATTCTATCTGCAACGCCCCGAGCGAAAAAAGCAACACACTGGAAGTGCTAGTAAAGCTTTTGGACGGCGGAAAGGTTTCAGGGTATTTCAATGAGCATCTTCATATGGATGAGGTGCTGGAAGTAATGCCTCCGATGGGTGGTTTCAATACTTCTTATCACCCTACTAATGTGAAAACCTATGTAGGTTTGGCGGCAGGAAGTGGTATCAGCCCTGTTTTATCCAATATTAAAGAAAGCCTTTATCAGGAGCCGAACAGCTGCGCTTATCTTTTCTACAGCAACAGAAGCATGAATCATGTGATGAAAAGAGCTGAGATCGATAAACTGGTAGAGCATTTCAACGGAAGACTGAAGGTGATTTATCTGGTAAGCCGCGAAAAACATGAAGATCCTGTATTTGAAGGAAGAATTTCTGCTGAAAAATTAGAGCAGTTATTTGAAAGATATACAGATATTGATGTAAAAGAAGCCACTTATTTCATCTGCGGCCCTGCGGAAATGATTAAAGGGATTTCCGATTATTTAAAGAAAGATAAAAAAGTACCCGCCATTCAGGTTTTATTTGAATATTTCACTGCTCCTGATGATGAAAATTCTGAGGAGATGAGTGATGAATTCAAGGCCATTGCGAATATAGAAAGTATGGTGACGGTAATCATTGATGATGATGAATATTCGTTCCACCTTAATTCTAAAAAAGAGAGTATCTTAGATAAAGCATTAAAAGACAATCTTCCTGTACCTTTTGCTTGTAAGGGAGGAGTTTGCTGTACGTGTAAGGCGCAGGTTCTGGAAGGAGAAGTTTTCATGGAGAAAAATTTTGCGCTTACCGAAGACGAAGTAGCCAGAGGCTATGTTCTGACGTGTCAATGTCACCCGACAACGAATGTGGTGATGCTTAATTATGATGTGTAAAAATTAATGTAACAATCTAATAATTTGCCAGTGTAACAATCATTGGTACATTGTTAAACTGATACATTGCTAAATTGAAAATTATGGACTTAGAAAAATTTGTTCAATACGTTCACGAAGAAAATAAAGTAGAACCAAAAGATGTAATGCCTGATGATTACAGAAAACTGTTGGTTCGCCAAATTTCACAGCATGCCCATTCTGAGATTGTCGGAATGTTGCCGGAAGCCAACTGGATTTCAAGAGCCCCTTCACTGAGAAGAAAAATGGCTCTTTTAGCTAAAGTTCAGGATGAAGCAGGTCACGGATTATATCTGTATTCTGCAACTGAAACCTTAGGAAACGGAACCATCAGAGCAGACAGAGACGCAACCTATGATGATATGTTGGAAGGAAAAGCAAAATATTCAAGTATTTTCAACTACCCTACATTGAGCTGGGCAGATATCGGCGCGATCGGTTGGTTGGTAGATGGTGCTGCAATCATGAATCAGGTGATGTTGATGGGGAATTCTTACGGTCCTTATTCGAGAGCGATGGTGAAAATCTGTAAAGAAGAATCTTTCCACCAAAGACAGGGCTACGAAATTCTAATGGCACTTTGCCGTGGTACAAAACAGCAGAAAGAAATGGCTCAGGCTTCGTTAAACCGTTTCTGGTGGCCAGCTTTGATGATGTTTGGTCCGAATGACGACAGCTCGCCTAACTCTAAAATCTCAATGAATTACAGAGTAAAAAGAGAAAGTAACGACAGTCTTCGTCAGAGATTTATCGACGTTACCGTTTCTCAGGCTGAATTTTTAGGATTAACCATTCCGGATAAAGATCTGAAGTGGAATGAAGAAAGACAGCATTACGATTTCGGAGAGCTTCCATGGGATGAATTCATGGAAATCTTAAAAGGAAACGGACCTTGTAATAAGAAAAGATTACAGACCAAAGTAAAAGCACAGCAGGAAAACCTTTGGGTAAAAGAAGCAGCAATAGCTTTTGCAGAGAAACAGGAAAAAATTTCAATGTAACAATATACCAATGTAAAAATGTAACAATCATTGTCATGCTGAGCTTGTCGAAGCATCTCATTGGTAAACTGTTATATTGATACATTGTTAAATTAATTTTTATTATGGCAAATTTAGATATGTGGGAAGTGTTTATTCAGACTAAACCGGGATTATCTCACAAACACGCAGGAATAGTACAGGCGCCAACAGCAGAAATGGCTTTGCAGAATGCAAGAGACGTTTATACCAGAAGAAAAGAAGGAACTTCTGTTTGGGTGGTTCCAAGTAAGTATATTGTGACTTCAGAAGGAGTAGACAAGGAAGCTTTCTTTGACCCGGCAGATGACAAACTATACCGTCACCCAACGTTCTATGATATTCCTAATGATGTAAAAAACATGTAATAAAGAAGTTAGAAGTTAGATTCTAGAATTTAGTCTAATTTCTAACCTCTAATTTCTAAATTCTATAAAAATGAATCCATTATATAATTATTTATTAAAGTTTGCCGATGACAGCTTCATCATGGGACAAAGGTTGTCTGCGTGGTGTGGTGAAGGTCCTTATTTAGAGGAAGATATTGCATTGACAAACATTGCATTGGACGAACTTGGCCAAGCCAATAACTTTTATGTATATGCATCAAGAGTTATTGATAACGGTAAAAGTGAAGATGATCTAGCCTTCTTAAGATACGAACATGAATACGTCAACGCACATTGGGTAGAACTTCCTAATGAAGATTATGCGCAGACCATTCTTAAAGTTTATGTATTCTCTGTATATCAGAAACTGATGTACGAGGCATTGTCAAATTCCGCAGATGAAGAACTTTCTGCACTCGCCCAGAAATCTTTAAAAGAAGTGAGATACCATTATATGCACGCTTCTTCCTGGATGAAAATTTTCGCTCAGGGAACAGAAGAAAGCCGTGAACGTTTAGTAAAATCTCTTGATAATATTTGGGAATATTCAAAAGGATTATTTGCGAAAGTGGAAGGAGAGGATGATTTAATTGCTTTAAATATCGCTCCGGACGGAGACGAATTGTACAAGGAATTCTTAACCATCACACAAAAAGATTTTGCAGAATATGGATTGGAATACCCGGCAAATCCATTCATGCAGCCTAAATCCAGAACAGGATATCATACAGAATATTTCGGATTTATTCTTTGCGAACTTCAGTATATGCAGAGAGCGTATCCGGGATGTACGTGGTAATTCTAAATGTAACAATCTAGCAGTTTAGCAATGTAACAATTAATTGCTAGACTGTTAGATTGATAAATTGGTACATTTTAAAAATGAAAAATCCTTTAGAAATATTAGAATTAGTTCCTGATCCCGAAATTCCGGTAATCAATATTGTGGAATTGGGTATTGTAAGAGAAGCAAAAGTTACCAGCGAGAATACTTGTGAAATAACGATTACCCCTACTTATTCTGCCTGTCCTGCCATGTTCACCATTGAAGAAGACATTGTGAAGATCATGAAGGAAAACGGCTGGGATGCGAAAGTGGTAACCAAAATGTTTCCGATATGGACTACAGACTGGTTAACGGATGAAGCGAGAGAAAAACTTCGTATTTACGGAATCACACCTCCTGAAAAAGGAGCAGACGAACATCACATCGGGAAACCGAAACAATGTCCGCGTTGTGGTTCTATGAATTCAAAACAGATCAGCAGATTTGGATCTACATTGTGTAAGGCTTCTTACCAGTGTCTGGACTGCCTGGAGCCTTTTGATTATTTTAAATGTCATTAAATGTTAAAAAGTCATTTTCAATAAATGACTTCATTATGTAAGTAATAAATGATACGACAGGTTTTGTCGTTAGTGGCACTTAGTTTTGCGTCAGTATCATTTTTTAATGATCTTATTTACAATAATCAACACAAAACATTTATTATGACAAATTGCAACAGCCAGAAATTTCCATCAACATGTCAAGAATCCACTCTTATTAAAACATTTCACAATACCGGAGAAGTTATCCGTTATCAGGAAATAGACCCTATTAGTGTCAGCTTACTAGATGGTGTTGTTCTGAGACAAGAAAACGGGAAATATTATAAAGCCATTTATACAGAGAATACCATTAATGTAGAATGGTACAGATGTACTTATCCCACTGATTTAGTAAATGGGACCGGAGATAAAGTCATGCTAACTAAAGCGATTAATACTGCGGGATATTTAGGAGCAACTTTAAGATTTGATGCGAAAGAATATATTCTTAATGAACAATTAAGTTTTGTAGATATTTCCTGTTTTAAACTTTTGGGAGATAAGCAGCATACAGTAATTAAATCAAATAGTAATCAACGATTTAATTCTTATTATTTAAAATTTACTAATTGTAATAATTTAGTCATAGATGGTATAAGGATTAACCAAAATAAAAGTAATTTACAGGTTTATACTCAGGCCGACTATGATAATGCAGGTAATGAATTAATGAGGGATTTTAATGGAGGTATCTACATTACAGATTCTACAGATATAGAGGTTACTAATTGTAGTTTTTTGGATCTATATACTCGAGGGCTTCAGTTTTATGGATGTAATGAAGGAGATATAAAAGTTACCCATAATTATTTTGAAAGTGAAATTCAGACCCAAATGTATAGAATGGAACATTTGGGACTTACACAATCCCATAATGTGAATTTTACAGTTGAAAATAATATTTTTAAAAACAAAGTACCAAGAGATGGGAGTGGCAATCCAATTCCTAATCCTGATCAAATGCCTTGTGGTATTTTTGCATTTGACTGTGGGCTCTTTGGTTTATTGTTTATTAATAATAATTATTTTGAATTTTGCGGTAGGAATAATACCGGACATCATAGGCTTTACGCAATAGATTTTTATGATAATGTGAATAATTTTGTCATGACTAATAATGTATTTAGAAATACAACATGGGGAGCAATAAGGTTTGATTCAACTAGGAAAAATGCCGTTATTAGTAATAATATTATTCATCAATTGATTGCTGATGACAGTGGAATTATAAACTCATCAACACGAGGATCTCAAGTAGAATTCAAAAATATACTTATTAGCAATAACACCATCGAGACATCGAGTGATCAAAGCTTTGGTATTATATTACAATCACAGTATGATAATATTATTTCTGATAATATTAATATTCTAAATAACACTTTTAATAAACTGAAGCGAATAATAACAGTCATTGGCAATATCAGTAGCATTAATATTTCTAGTAATATTGCATCAGATGTTAGAGGTCCTGCAGTAGTATTTGAAGCTTATACATCTAATAATGTCTTTGATTCCAGTGGAAATATTACATCATCTACCCATAAAGTGACATCAACAGTTGGAAATGTGTTGATTAATAATAATAATTTTAAATCAATCCAAAGTGGAGAGGGTTTTGTTGGAATTCTAATAAATGGAGTAACTATATATTCCCAAAGTAACCTAGATATTTATAAAAATTTTACAAAGCGTTTTGTAATTTCAAATAATCTGATTTTTGGCAATACTCAGGGATATGGGATTACCATTAATTCAATTAATGAATTTGATCCTATGCCATCAGACCCTCAAGTTATTGCAGGAAACTCCTTAGATGGAAAAGTTACCATATCAAACAATGAAATCAGTGATGTTGGGCGCGGTCTTTATTTAAGATGTCATAAAACTATAGCAAAAGACAATATTCTTTTTAATTGTACTATAAATGCTATTTTAGAAGATTATACAGATAATATTAAATTCCAGAATTATTATAATAACACCCCTATATAAGAGGCAAAGGGGGAAAAACTTTTTTTTAAAATTATGCAAGAAAATATATTAAATATACCATCCCAGATTCCCGATCCCGAAATTCTCGTGATCAATATTATGGAATTGGATATGTAATGTATTAATAAATCAATGTACCAGTCTGACAATAATTGTTATACTGGTACATTGTTAAATTATTTTTGATGTTATGCAGAACTATTGATTGCTACATTGTTAAACTGCTATATTGTTACATTAAAGAGATTGCCACATTATTTTATATTGTTAAATTAGAGCAGTGTAATTTTTTAATTCTTTAATCATTTAATTTTAAATTTAAAACCATGTATACACAACTTGATATTGAAACGCATTTTGACGGAAAACTGAAAATTGCTTACCTCAATCAGCCGGAAACAATGAATGCGCTTACAAAGCCATCTTTATCAGATCTTAAAGATTTCATTAAAGAATGTAGCGAAGACCCTACAGTAAGATGTGTGGCGATTTCAGGAAGAGGAAGAGCTTTCTGCTCCGGTCAGAATCTGGATGATGCTTTCGTACAGGGCAATGAGCACCATGATAACGATATCATCAGAAAAATTGTAGTGGACTACTACAATCCTCTGGTAACAGAGATTACGCGTTGTAAAAAACCTGTTGTGGCATTGGTAAATGGCCCTGCAGTAGGTGCAGGTGCGATGCTGGCATTGATCTGTGACTTTGTTTTGGCGGTAGATAAATCCTATTTTGCCCAGGCATTTTCAAATATAGGACTCATTCCTGATACGGGTGGAACTTATTTCCTTCCAAAATTATTGGGAAGACAATTGGCTAATTATTTAGCATTTACAGGTAAAAGACTATCAGCTGAAGAATCTAAATCTTACGGCTTAGTGGCTGAGGTGTTCACTGAAGAAGAATTTGCTCCGAAATCTATGGAGATTCTTGAGAAAATGTCAAATATGCCGACTGCGGCTATTAGATTAACTAAAAAAGCTTTCGCTCAATCTTATAACAACACATTAAAAGAGCAATTAGAATTAGAAGGCGATCTACAACAGGAAGCTGCAGAGACAGAAGATTTCATCGAAGGGGTAAACGCCTTTTTACAGAAAAGAAAACCTGATTATAAAGGGAAATAAAAGATTTTGTACAATGTAAAAAGTACAATGTACAGAGTACATTGCTGTGATCATACTTTTTACATTGTACATTTTACACAATACAGAACATGAACAATATCGGAATTATCGGGGCAGGAACCATGGGCGTAGGAATTGCTCAGGTGGCTGCAACAGCGGGATGCAAAGTCGTTTTATTCGATGCAAATGCTCCGCAGATAGATAAAGCACTATCAGGCTTAGAGAAAACACTTCAGAAATTAGTGGATAAAGCTAAAATTTCTCAGGAAAAAGCCACAGAAATCAGAAATAATATCGTTAAAGGTGAAGCTTTACAGGATCTGAAAGATTCCGATCTTGTGATAGAAGCCATCATCGAAAACAAAGACATAAAAACCAAAGTATTTACAGAGCTTGAAACCTATGTTTCGGACGACTGTATCATCGGTTCCAATACATCATCCATTTCTATCACCTCTCTTGGTGCAGAATTAAAGAAACCTGAGCGTTTCATCGGAATTCACTTTTTCAACCCGGCGCCATTGATGCCTTTGGTTGAGGTGATTCCATCTTTATTAACAGAAAAATCATTACCGGAAAAAATCTACAACCTCATGAAAGATTGGGGTAAAATCCCAGTGATTGCTAAAGATATTCCCGGATTTATCGTCAACAGAATCGCCCGTCCTTACTATGGCGAAGCTTTGAGAATTGTCGAAGAAAATGTCGCAACTCCGGAACAGGTAGACGAAGCGATGAGAACATTAGGAAATTTTAAAATGGGACCATTTGAATTAATGGACCTAATTGGTGTTGACGTTAATTTTGCCGTAACCACAACCGTTTACAAAGACTATTTCTACGATCCGAAATACAAACCTTCTCTGCTTCAGCAAAGAATGGCCGAAGCTAAACTTCACGGCAGAAAAACCGGAAAAGGTTTCTATGATTACGCAGAAGGAGCAGAAAAACCGGTTGCTGAGAAAAATGATGCATTGTATCAGGAGATCTTTTTAAGGATCATCTCAATGTTGATCAACGAAGCCGTAGAGGCCAAAAGATTAGGAATTGCCAACGATGAAGATATCGAGCTGGCAATGCAGAAAGGAGTCAATTATCCAAAAGGCTTACTAGGCTGGGGAAAAGAAATCGGCTACTCAAAAATCTCTGAAACTCTGCAAAATCTTTACGGAGAATATCAGGAAGAAAGATACAGACAGAGCCCTTTGTTGAGAAAATTGTGATATGAAATATTTTCCTGAAAAATATGATGAAATGAAATCTTTAAACTCTGTTGAAAAGGTTTTATTAAATATAAATAATAACAGCCAGATAAGCCATTCTCTAAGGATGGGAAGTACTGACAAATCTTTAAAAGGATATACTGAGAAAAACTTTTTTAAGGTAATAAGTGCTGAAATGCCATTAGGAATTTTGTGTGTTTTTGAAGGCGAGTTGATTCAAAAAGAACACGAGACGATAATAAGGTTGAGTTCAAAATTTCATAGAACATTCAGAATATTATTATATATGTGGGGCATTCTTCCAGTTTTTGCAGTACTTATTAATTGTATTCAAACTGGAGCAAAGGCAGTAGCATTAATATTTCCGATAGTTATTTTTTATATAATAATCTATTTCTTGATTAATTTCTTTTTTAAAAAATCCTATGAGAATGGAATTAAAGTTTTGAAAAGTATTATTAATCAATAAAATTAAGTCAATATGATGAATATAGATGAATTCAAGGCTGAGTTGGAGACCAGACTTTTAATCGAGAAACGGTATTTAACCCAGGAAACTTGCTCTGATGATGAGCAGGAGAGACTTGAGTTGCTAGGAAAGTTTAATGAGAAATATAAAAAGTTAATTAAAAAAATAGCCAATGAAAACGGTATTGATTTAAGTGCTCCTTATCTAACTCAAAATCTATCAAATTCAGAAAATCATCTTAAGTATGAACAGATAATTCTTGGTAAAACCATGAGTATTTATGACAAATTGGTTGATGAATTATATGAAGAAATAACAAGCATAAATTAAAAATGAATCCAAGACAAGTTGCAGATTATATGTTCGGTCAGGATTATTTTTCCCAATGGATGAATATCAAAATGATCGAAGTCAAAGAAAATTATTGTTTAATAGAAATGCCCATCAAGAAAGAGATGATCAATGGGCTTAAAACGGTTCACGGAGGGGTTACGTTTGCTTTTGCAGATTCTGCACTGGCATTTTCGTCCAACAGTTCCGGAGACGCAGCCGTTGCCCTGAACTGTATCATCAATTTTACCAAAGCGGGGAAAGAAGGTGATATTTTCAGAGCAGAAAGCATTCTGGTCAATGATACCAGAAAAACAGCGGTTTACGACATCAAGATCACCAATCAAAACAATGAGCTGATCGCAAAATTCGTCGGAACCGTTTACAAAATCGGAAAAAAAGTAACAGAACTATAAATAAAATGTACCAATTTGAAAATGTACCAATCTACCAATCCAATTGTTACATTGTTAAACTGATACATTGTTAAATTAATAAAAATGAACAACGTATACATCATAGACTACGTCAGAACCCCAATCTCAAAACTACAGGGCGCATTATCAGAAGTAAGAGCCGATGATCTGGCAGCCGTGGTTATTAAAGAAGTTATGGACAGAAACCCTGAAGTTCCTGCTGAGGAAATTGAGGACGTTATTTTCGGATGCGCTAATCAGGCGGGAGAAGATAACCGTAACGTGGCGAGAATGGCGCTTTTATTGGCCGGGCTTCCTTACAAAATCGGAGGAGAAACGGTCAACAGACTTTGTGCTTCCGGAATGTCGGCGGTGGCTAATGCTTTCCGTTCCATTGCTGCCGGAGAAGGTGAAATTTATATCGCCGGTGGAGTGGAACATATGACCCGTTCACCTTACGTAATGTCTAAGGCGGGGGCTGCTTTCGGAAGAGACAGCCAGATGTTTGATACCACTTTCGGATGGCGTTTTGTCAATCCTAAGATGAAAGAAATGTACGGGGTTGACGGAATGGGAGACACCGCTGAAAACTTAGCGGATATGCACAATATCAGTAGAGAAGATCAGGATAAATTTGCCCTTTGGTCTCAGCAGAAAGCGACAAAAGCTCAGCAAAGCGGAAGACTGGCGGAAGAAATTGTAAAAGTTGAAATTCCTCAGAAAAAAGGAGAGCCTAAAATTTTTGATCAGGATGAATTCATCAAACCGACATCTTCTATGGAAGGTTTAGGAAAACTTCGTCCGGCTTTCAGAAAAGAAGGAACCGTAACGGCAGGAAATGCTTCAGGAATGAATGACGGAGCAGCAGCTCTTATCCTGGCCAGTGAAGAAGCCGTGAAAAAATATGGTTTAAAACCAAAAGCTAAGATCTTAGGATCTGCCGTAGCTGGTGTGGAACCAAGAATTATGGGAATCGGACCTGTAGAGGCGACCCAGAAATTATTAAAAAGATTAAATCTTTCCCTGGACGATATGGATATCATTGAACTGAACGAAGCATTTGCAGCACAGGCATTAGCTGTGACCAGAAGCTTAGGTTTGAAAGATGATGACTCAAGAGTAAATCCAAATGGAGGAGCTATCGCCATCGGGCACCCGCTGGGAGTTTCGGGAGCAAGAATCATTGGCTCTGCCGCTATTGAACTTCAGAAACAGGATAAGAAATATGCATTGTGTACCCTTTGTATTGGTGTCGGACAGGGCTATGCAATGGTCATTGAAAAAGTATAACTTTTTCAATAATGTAACAATATAAAATGTATCAATGTAACAATTCCTGCCATGCTGAGTCTGTTGAAGCATTTCAATTGGTAAACTACTAGATTGATACATTGTTAAATTAATTTTTTAATAAAAAAATTATGAACATCTACTCATACCACGGTATCCGCCCCATTATCAAGCCCTCTGCCTATATTCATCCGCAGGCGGTCATCATTGGGAATGTGGAAATCGGTGAAGAAGTATATATCGGACCCAATGCGGTGATCCGCGGCGACTGGGGGAAAATTATCATTAAAGACGGAGCCAATGTTCAGGAAAATTGTACCCTGCATGTGTTCCCGAATATTGAAACCATTCTTGAGGAATCAGCGCATATCGGGCATGGAGCGATCATCCATTCCGGACATATCGGTAAAAACTGCCTGGTAGGAATGAATTCCGTAGTGATGGATAAAGCCATTATCGGAGATGAATGCATTATTGGAGCGCTGGCATTTGTTCCTGCAAACTTCAAATGTGAACCAAGAAAACTCATCGTAGGAAGTCCTGCGAAAATTATCCGTGACGTTTCGGATGAAATGATTCACTGGAAAACAGAAGGAACCAAGCTGTACCAACAGCTGGCTAGAGAAGGAAAAGAAGCTATTCTGCCATGTGAACCGTTCTCAGAATATGTAGAACAGACCGCGACCAAAACTGTGGATTACAGTATCTGGGCGGATTTAAAATAAACTTTTAAACCTTATTCAAAATTATAAGGTTTTATGATATAATGAAAACGAATATGATCAAAAAGATGCTCATTGCCTGTAGTATGCTGTTTGTTTTTCAATTCATGGTTTTAGCCCAGAATGAAAAAGTAAAACCGTTGACTATCGGAGAGGTCAGAACATTTAAATCTAAGATTTTAAATGAAGACAGAACTTTAAACATTTATCTGCCGCAAGGTTTTGATAAAACAAAATCATACCCGGTGATCTATCTGCTGGATGGCTCAATGAATGAAGACTTTATCCATGTTTCAGGATTAGTACAGTTCTTTAATCAAATGTATGCCATGCCGGAAACTATCGTGGTAGGAATCGCTAATATCGACAGAAAAAGAGATTTTACCTTTCATACAGATATGAAAGATTTACAGCAGGATTATCCTACAACAGGACATTCAGATAAGTTTATTGATTTTCTGGATAAAGAACTACTTCCTTACATAGGAAAGCAGTATAAAACAACAGAGAAATATGTATTCGGACAGTCACTGGGTGGGCTTCTTGCTACAGAAATCCTTTTCAAAAAGCCGGAAATGTTCAATAATTATTTTATCATCAGCCCAAGTTTGTGGTGGGATGATCAGAGTTTATTGAAACAGGCTCCGCAATGGCTTTCCAAAAGCCCGGATACGAAGAAATTTATTTACGTTTCTGTAGGAAAAGACGAACATCCTGTAATGGTAAAAGATGCGGGATCTCTTTATGATGTATTGAAGCAGGCAGGTAAAAAGAACTGGACTGTTGAATATAAAATGATGGAAACAGACAATCATGCTACCATTCTTCACAGAAGTTTGTATGAAGGACTGGTAAAATTATTCCCGTATAAAGAGCCCAAAAAGTAAACCATCAAAACACGAATCATGAGATATTTATTTTTCGCCATTTTCTTTTCAGTTTTAATCAGCGCTCAGAAAAAGCAGGATCAGAAAATTAATGTAAAGCTTAAAAATGAATTGGCCACGATTCAAAAAGATGATCAGATCTACCGTGAGCTGATGGAGTCTGACGTTTCCCAAGAGCAAAAGGAAAAGGTCATGAAAGAAAAAAATATCAGTAAGGAAGATATTACGGATAGATTATGGTCACTGATGGATGAGCAGGATAAGATTAATCTTGAAAAAGTTGAAAAAATTATTGCAGAATATGGCTATCCCGGAAAATCTCTGGTAGGAGAGCCGGAAAACGAAACCACATGGTTGGTTATTCAGCATTCTCCAAAAATTAATCAATATATGCCAATTATTAAAACGGCTGCTGATCATAAAGAAATTCCGTTTAGGTTGTATGCCATGATGCTGGACAGACAATTAATGGATGATGGGAAAGAACAGATCTATGGAACTCAGGGATTTTCTTCTTATGATGGAGAGAAAGAAAGCGAGCCTATTATCTGGCCTATTAAAGATGTTAAAAACGTAAACAAACTCAGAAAAGAAGCCGGTTTTGAAGATACGGTGGAACGTTATGCCAAGCGTCTCTATGGAAAGAGTTTTGTTTTTAAAAATTATACTTTGGATGAAGTGTTAAAGTTTGGAGGTGATAAGAAAACTGAAGAAAAACCACTCAACCTTGAGCTCAAAAAAGAGCTTGCGCAGATCTATAAAGACGATCAGATCTACCGTGAGCTGACACAACCCAACATTACACCCGAAAGAAAGGCAGAAATCATAAAAGAGAAAAACCTCTCTACAGAAGACGTGAGTACGGGGCTTATCAAATTGATGGATGATCAGGATCAGAAGAATCTGGTTAAAGTTGAAAAGATCATTGAAAAATATGGCTATCCCGGAAAATCTATGGTGGGTGAACCTGAGAATTATGCCGTATGGTATGTTATCCAGCATTCCCCTAAAATTGAGAAGTACCTTCCTCTGATCAAAAAAGCGGCCGATGAAAAAGAACTGCCGTTCAGACTCTATGCCATGATGCTGGACAGAAAGCTCATGTATGAAAATAAAGAGCAGATTTATGGAACGCAGATCCGTTCAGTTTTTTCAACAAAAAACGGGAAAACAGAAACTCTGTCATTTGTGTGGCCGATAAAAGACCCGGAGCATGTCAACGAACTGAGAAAGAATTCAGGATTTGGCAAGACCATCGAAGATTATGCTAAAGATGCAGGAGGCTTCGAATACAAAAAATATACATTGAAAGAAGCCTTGGATCTTCTTCAGAAAAAGAAATAAATGACAGATCGTCTAAAGAAATATTGGATTTTCCTGTTGATTGCCCTTATCGGAATCAATTATGCGGGATTCTATCTGTTATGGAAATCAATGGGTATTTCCGATGCGCTGGAACATGTAGAATCAGAACAGATGATCAGAAAGCTGAAACAGAAGGACTTTTTATATACTTTGTTTGCGGATGCATTCCTGATTCTGGATTTTTCTCTTATTCTGCTGTTGTTGTTTATGGGAGGAAGGAAAATAGTACAACTCATTATTAAAAAATAAAAGTCAGGTAAAAAGTTAAAAATAATATGGAAAAACTGAAAAATTACATCTACGGAGAATGGGTAGAAGGTTCCGGAAACGGAGTTCCTTTATACAATGCCGTTACAGGCGAGCAGGTTGCTGTTTCAGATACAGAAGGGCTTAATCTTGAGCAGGCTCTCGACTACGGAAGAACAGTAGGCTACAAAAACCTTTCTTCCATGACGTTTTATGACAGAGGAGAGATGCTGAAAAAAGTGGCTCTTTATCTTTTGGAAAGAAAGAAAAAATATTACGAATTATCATATAAAACCGGAGCTACCCACGCAGATTCATGGGTAGATATAGAAGGAGGTTTCGGTACTTTTTTTACCTATTCCGGGTTGGCAAAAAGAATGCTTCCCAACACTCCGTTCTGGGTGGATGGAGAAACTCAGAAAATCTCCGCGAATGGAACTTTTCTGGGAACTCACATTCTGACACCAAGCGAAGGAGTTTCTATACAGATCAATGCTTATAACTTTCCGGTTTGGGGAATGTTGGAAAAATTATCAACATCTCTGTTGGCAGGTGTTCCTTCTATTGTAAAACCATCTCCTTACGGTTCTTACCTGACGAATACTGTTTTCCAGGATATGATCGAAAGTGGAGTACTTCCGGAAGGTGCGCTTCAATTGGTTTGTGGTGAACCGGGAAATATTCTGGATTATGTTCAGGATGGAGATTCAGTATTGTTTACAGGTTCTGCCCATACTGGAAGAAAATTGAAATCAATGCCTTCTATCGCTGGAAATGCTGTACGTTTCAATATGGAAGCAGATTCTCTGAACTGTTCGATTTTAGGTCTGGATGCAAAACCGGGAACTCCTGAATTTGATCTCTTCATCAAAGAAGTACGCAATGAAATGACCACAAAAGCAGGTCAGAAATGTACGGCAATCAGAAGAATTATTGTTCCTGAACACCTGATCGGGGATGTTCAGAATGCCTTATCTAAAGCTTTAGATCAAACCAAAATCGGAAACCCGTTGAGCAGAGAAACCAGAATGGGGTCATTGGTAGGAAAACAGCAGTACGATGAGGTCGTTAGAAAAGTAAATATTTTAAAATCAGAAACAGAATTAGTTTACGACGGAAAGCATGAACTTGTAGATGCAGACTATGATAACGGTGCATTCATGAGCCCAAAACTGTTCTTAAACGATAAACCTTTCGAGAAAAACATCTCTCACGATGTAGAAGCGTTCGGACCGGTTTCTACGTTAATGCCTTACAAAGATGCCGAAGAAGCTGCGGCTCTTGCTAAAAGAGGAAAAGGAAGCTTGGTAGGATCTATTATTTCCCACGACGAAACCTTTATCGCAGAAACTTCATGGAAAATGGCTTCCCAGCACGGTAGAATTTTTGTGCTGAACAGAGACAACGCCAAAGAAAGTACAGGTCACGGTTCTCCGCTGCCTACTTTGATGCATGGTGGTCCGGGAAGAGCTGGTGGAGGCGAGGAAATGGGTGGACTGAACGGTCTTCATTTCTTCCTGCAGAAAACAGCGATTCAGGGTTCTCCGGATGTATTGAAGGCGATTACAAAAGTATATCAGCAGGGTGCAGAGAAAAAATTCTCAGACAAACATCCGTTCCAGAAATATTTCGAAGAAGTTGAGGTAGGAGATTCATTGGAAACAGCCGGAAGAACGGTTACTGATGCAGATATCGTTAATTTCTCCAATGTTTCTTGGGATCATTTTTACGCTCATACAGATGCTACAAGCTTAACCGGAACTATTTTCGATAAAACAGTGGCTCACGGATATTTCATCCTTTCTGCAGCAGCAGGGCTGTTCGTTTCAGGGAAAAAAGGTCCGGTTATCGCAAACTACGGATTGGAAAACTGTTCATTCTTTAAACCTGTTTACGCTGGGGATACTATCACAGTCTATTTAACGGCAAAAGAAAAAATAAACAGAGGCGTAAAAGGAAGAAACATTCCTTCCGGCGTTGTAAAATGGCTGGTGGAAGTTGTTAACCAGAGAGATGAGATCGTTTGTGTAGCGACCATCTTAACATTGGTGGCAAAACAATCTCCTTTCATCGATCTGAATGTGAAAAATGTTCAGAAGATATTGGGTGGTTTAACAGAAACGACATCGTCAAACTGGGGTGAAATGTCTCCTCAGCAAATGATCGAACACTTGGAACATGGAGTTCTGGTAAGTTTAGGCGAACCGGAAGCAGACAAATGCTTTACACCGGAAGAGCAATTGGAAAAATGGCAGGACTCTCTTTATAACCACAGAAAAATGCCGAAAGATTTCCCTGCTCCATTCCTGGCTGAGGATGAAACCTTACTGGAATTAAAGCATAAAAATCTGGATGCTGCCAAGCAGTCTTTCCTGGATAACTTACAGAGATTTACAGTCTATTACAGAGAAAATCCACAGGCTGAGCATATGAACTTCGTGTTCGGAAAACTGAATAAAGAAATGTGGGAGCTGATGCACAAAAAGCATTTTACGCACCACTTTGAGCAGTTTGGATTGATTTGATTCAAAATATAATATAAATTTATAATCCCTTTTGGTTTTTACTGAAAGGGATTTTTTAATGGTCCTTGCCAAGGGTTAATAAGTCATCCGATTAAAATAAAGTTTATAGTAAAATTAGTAACTTTAATAGGCGAAATCCGAAAAGCATATAGAGTAGGAAAAAAACATTAAAAACTAATTGCTATGAAAAATTTAAAAAAACTTTCAAGAAACCAATTGAGATCTGTTAAAGGTGCCGGTCCAAACTGGGCTTGTTTGCCTAATTCTTGCCCTCCGGGAAGTTGTTGTCTCCCTGGAAGATGGCCGGATATTCCAAGAGCATGTTATATATGTGCTGATTCTTAAAATTAAATATAAATTGATAGTCCCTTTCGGTTTTACTGAAAGGGATTTTTTAATGATCCTTGATAAGATTTTAGACCTCAACAATGATGAAAAATCTTAGTTCAGAAAAGGATTTTATTAAAAATGATAGTTACTTTTACAATAAAATCAGAAATTTCATTTATTTAAAACAAGATATGGAACTACAATTTTTCAAAGACTTTGATTTTACGGATTTCTGGAATGAAAGCAGCTATTCCGTAAGAGATTATATAGAACCGTTTCCGGATGATGAGCTCATTGCTTCCGTAGAAGAAGAGCTTGGCTACAAACTCCCTGCTTCTTATATCGAACTGATGAGACTGCAGAACGGCGGGTTGGTCGAAAAATCCTGCTTTCCTACGTCAGAAGAGAATTCCTGGGCGGATGATCATATTGCCATTACCGGAATTATGGGAATCGGAAGAGAGAAAACCTATTCCATTTGCGGAGAACTCGGAAGCCAATTCATGATCGATGAGTGGGGGTATCCGGCAATCGGTATCTATATCTGCGACTGTCCTTCAGCTGGGCATGATATGGTCTTGCTGGATTATTCCAATTGCGGAAAAGATGGCGAACCTGAAGTGGTTCACATTGATCAGGAAGATGATTATAAAAAGATATTTCTGGCCAAAGACTTTGAAACTTTCATAAAAGGGCTGAAAGATGAAGATGAATTTGACGGGGAATAAATAAACAAGTATTTTTAAACTTTAAATTAAGATCACAAAAAATAAAAACAATGAACGAAAGCTGGATGCAAAAATGGGAAGAGGTAAAAGATATTCTTATCTGTCCTGTAGATTTGGAAACCTATTTTACCTCGGATGAAATTCTGGAGCAAAAAATGGAGGTGATGGAGATTGGTAATGTTTCCCTGCCATCCGGAAAAGTGATCGTACGGGATCCTTTGGTATTTTTGAATGCGGGAGAAAAGCCCTATTTCGTACAGGCTCCCAAAGGAGATTTTCCCGTAAAAATTGCGTTGGTAAAGTCAGAGGAATGGGGTGATCGTTATGCTGCTGTGAAAGTGGAATTCACCAAAGAAAAACCTGTCCTTTACAGAGAAGCGCTTATCGGGATTGAAAATCTTGAAGATTTAAATGAAGGTGATTATTTCGGATTCATGGTAGATGCCGGATTGGGTTGCATTACAGATGCGGAGGTACTTCCTTATTTTGATAAGTTTCTTACTGAAGTGAATGTCGAAAACGTTTATGATGATTATTTTGCAGAGCAGTTTGCACAGAGTTACCAGGAGCATCCACAAAACCAGAGAGAACTGGGAGACTGGATCAATTGGAAAATTCCCAATACAGAATATCATATTCCTATGTTTGCAAGCGGTTTCGGAGACGGAGGTTATCCTGTTTATTTTGCGTACGATGAAAAAGGGGAGATCTGCGGATTGTATATCCAGTTTATCGATATAGAACTGGCACTATCTGATGATGAAGACGAAGAGAATGAATAAAACGTTCGCCGATAAAGTCATAGAATTCAATAAAAACCTTCAGTTTTCAGGAAACCTTCCTGAAGGCTTCGAGGCCATGAATCCGTATCTGGACAATCCCGAAACGATGATCGTCATGGAGGAATTTTATCACAAATACTACAATGATATCAGCCCAAGGAAATTCATGATCGGGATCAATCCCAGCCGACATGGAGCAGGAGTGACAGGTGTTCCGTTTACCGATACCAAAAGACTGGAAGCTGTTTGCGGAATTAAAATGCAATCGGCTCACACCCATGAAGTTTCCTCGGTTTTCATATATGATATGATTACTGAATATGGTGGGGCATATGAATTCTACAAAGATGTTTATATCAATTCGCCTTTTCCGCTGGCTATTGTAAGAAAAACAAAAACCGGCTGGCTGAATGCGAATTATTATGATGATAAAAAGCTCTTTGAAACGGTAAAAGATTTTATGATCGATTCTCTGAAGAAGCATATCAGTCTGGGCGTGGACACCTCCGAAGTTTTTGTGCTAGGAAAAAAGAATTCAGAATTTATTTCAGCATTGAATAAAGAGGCCCAGTTATTTGAAAAGATGACTGTTCTTGAACATCCCAGATATATTCAACAGTATAAAACAAAAGAAAAACAACTGTATATTGACAAATATATTTTAGCATTGAAAAAATAAAAATTCCCTGATCATTCAGGGAATTTTTCATTTATGTATTAGAATCTATTCGCAGTATAAACCACTTATGGAATTTATTTTTTGATGATCTTTGAAGATCCGGATGAAGTTTTGAGGATATAAACGCCATTCGGAAGTTCCGAGATATCTGTTTGATTAGCTCCTTTTTTCATTTCCAGGTTTTTCAGCAGTTTACCATCTTGGCTGTAAATTTTAGCTTGGACATTATTTTCCGTTGTAATCGAAAAAGGTCCGCTGGTAGGATTAGGATAAATACGCATACCTTTTTGTGAAGCAGCAGCTTCATTCGTTGCCAGTACAATACCCGTGTCTTTTACCCATGTGAAAGCATCCAGTCCTGCATATCTGAAATTCCCGCCTAATGTAATCCGTAGCTCATCAATGATTATGTTCGAATAATTCTGACCATTCAGATTGGTCATGTCAATAAGAGTATATCCATTAGTGGAGCCCAGTGATGTTGTAAAACCGGTCGTTTTTGTCTGTGTAAACTTCGTGATACCGCTTAGCTTTCCCGTAATGGTAAGGGTACCGGATACACTCAGATCCAGATTAAGAGCAGACAGATACATCCAGAACCGGTTTACCTTAAACAGATTAGATGTGGTTTTAATGCTGAAAGACGGTGGTGATGCAGCATCGTTGGAGTTGTCAATATATCTGTTGTCAACAGATGTTCCATTCCAGCCAGTACCCGGGTAGTTAGCCTGAATATCAAAAGTTCCTACATGAGAGATAACATTGAATATTACTCCGTTATCAGTAAAACTCGGACTTCCGTGTGATTCCGTTTCAAATTGCTCCGTACTGGTCTGTCCAAAAGAAAATAAGGAGATGAACAGACTACAGATGGTTAAAAAAATAGATCTTTTCATGATTTAGGTTTTAAATAGGTTGTTTTTTAGTCACGTGGAGGATAAATTCCCTCTACACAAATGATATAATTAAGCCCTAAATAAGGCGGCATATTATTCATCGGAAGATTCTGTCCAATGTAGGAGATAGATCTTGCATTAAGAGTAGTATCAGGATCAGCCTGTACAAAGCTTGGAATCGCCGTAAAATCTCTTCCTACCTGGTTTCCTGTAATGGCAATAGAGGTGTTAGCCGATGGAGCAGGCACGGTTGCATTGGCATTAGCTACCTTCAGTTGAAACCCTGCACCTATACTTGGAAGGTTCTGTACCATAATTGTATTTAGTGTAGTTCCAGCAACGACTCCCAGAGGATAATATTCATTAGAGTTTGCATTCCCTGCTCCTATGGCCATTCTTCCTTTTAGGTTGGGAAGGGCGAAAGTAGTGACTCCGTCACCGCCGTAAGTAGTTCCCAAAATTGAAAATAATGCAGAATTGGTTGAAATTCTTAATAAGCTTCCATCACAGAACAACCAGCCTCTAGGGGCAAAATTGCCTGCAAATAATTTTACAATTCCAATGTACTCTTCCATGATAATAGTTTTTCAGTTGTTAAAATTTCCTACTCTTTTTTGGCTTTTCGGATTTCGCCTGTGGTTGTTAGTTTGTATTAGTCAAAGGAACAATATATAAGAGGGCATTACTAGAGTAGAAAATACCAAATTAGAGAGTCCGTATTTTTACGTAATGGATCTCTGCATTTCCTTTTCACAGAGAATTTATGGGACTAAAAAGAACAGATATAATATGGGAATGTTTAAGCTGTAATTAGTATTTTTGTAACAATCCAATTAAAATAAAAATGAACGAATTCGTAGTATCAGAAATTAAAAACAGTATCGCCGAAATTACCTTTGGAACCCCAAAAAGCAACTCGCTTCCGGGAACTATTTTAGAAAAGCTGGCCCAAAGCATTCTGGATGAGGGTGCTAAAGAAGAAGTAAAAGCTATTTTAGTAAAAAGTGATGGTGAAAAAGCATTCTGCGCAGGAGCAAGCTTCGATGAGCTTTTAGCTATTGAAGAGCTGCAGGCCTCTACGAAATTTTTCGGTGGATTTGCAAAAGTTCTAAATGCGATGAGAAACTGCGGAAAAATAGTGGTAGTAAGAGTTCAGGGAAAAACAACCGGTGGAGGAGTAGGAATAGCTTGTGGGGCAGATTACTGTTTTGCAACTAAAGATTCAGCTTTAGCGCTTACAGAAATTAATCTGGGAATCGGGCCTTTCGTGATCGGGCCTTACGTAGAAAGAAAAATCGGAAAATCACAGTTCTCTGCAATGGCTATTGATGCAGATTTCAGATCCGCAGAATGGGCAGAGCAGCACAATGTTTATCATTCCGTTTCTGAAAATATTGAAGAAATGGATAGCAAGCTGGAAAATTTTTTACAGACTTTAGCTTCGAGGAGCAGTGAAGCATTATCATTAATTAAGAAAGTATCCTGGGAAGGTACGGATCATTTCAATGAGCTGATGCCTGCCAGAATTCATATGAGTGCAAGTCTTATTCTTGAAGATTCTGCAAAGAAAAGCATTGAATCTATTAAAGAGAAATTGAGAGTAAAATAATTTTTGCTTAACATAATATTAAAACCGCTAATCATTTTAGCGGTTTTTTTATAATCATTCACAACTCCCAAATAGAAAGAAGTTTTTTACCGTATTTTAAATATGTAATCTCTACTTTTGTTCCTTTCTGATACCGCGCATAAACTTCTGGGTCAACTTCAAGTCTTATTTTATCATTTTTTGATTTCCCGGCAAAAGTTAGGTATTCGCCATACTTTGTTTTGTCGCGGTTAATAATAATGCTTATCAATTTATTTTTTCCATGGATTTTATCTTTTTTCCAATTTCGTCTGTCATAGCCGGTTACTAAGAAAGAAATCAGATAAGCGAAACCAAACAGAGCCAATCCTCCGGCGGCAAATAAGATATAATCATAGTATTTGAATTTGCTGAAACTTTCTATACAGAAAATGGGGATTGCCATAGTAAAGAGTGTACAAAAAGCCAGTATAGTTGGTATTAATTTAGCAAGCTTTTTTTGACCTTCTTCAATTTTTTTGATCTCTGAATCACTCAAGGAAATATTTTCCTGTAATTGTATTTGAGAATAGTCTATCAAAATTTCGGTCATAGCAGGTTATTTGTATGTTCATAAAACTTTTGAAGATTCTAATTCTATTTTCTTAAAGTTAATAATTGTATTGAATTTGCTGAGAAAAAATTATCATTAAAATGTAAAAAAATAATTGGCAGATTAAAAATAAATTATAACTTTGTAATTCAAAGTTCTTTTTATGGATTCGAAAAATTATCACGAAGACTTGTCACATATCCGTTCCATGATGGAGCGGTCTTCCAGATTTATTTCATTGAGCGGACTGTCCGGAGTTTTTGCCGGTTTGGCTGCACTGATTGGTGCAGGATACGTTTATTTTATTTTCCAAAGAGAAGGAATTGATTACTTAGATGGCGACAGAAATTTCTTTAGCCCGGCATTGGTCCGGGAACTTGTAATCGTAGGAACTGTGATTTTATTGACAGCTGTACTCAGCGGATATATTTTTACAGCCAATAAAAGCAAAAAGAAAGGCCTAAAAATCTGGGACAGTACAACCAAACGTTTGCTGTTAACCTTTGCCGTTCCTTTGGTGACGGGTGGGATTTTCTGTCTTGCACTTCTTTTTCATCATCTATTTGTTTGGATAGCGCCGGCTACCTTGATATTTTATGGAATTGCTCTGGTCAGTGCAGAAAGATATACTTTAACGGATATTAAATATTTAGGCTATTGTCAAATTGTTCTGGGATTGATCTCTCTTTTCTTCTTAGGATGGGGGCTTGTATTTTGGGCCATCGGTTTTGGGATTTTACATATTGTGTATGGTCTGATCATGCATAAAAAATATAAATAAAGATTAAATTTGCAGCTTTTGTGGGAACAGCTTCTCTAAAACTGCAGTTAGCGACTTATTATGATAAAAATAAATCAACTCAATAAAGAATTCGAAAGCCGTGTAAGACTGGGGATAATGTCCGTTCTTATGGTCAACGACTGGGTTGATTTTTCAGAAATGAAGGGGCTTTTAGAAATTACAGATGGTAATCTTGCCAGCCACAGCAATGCTTTGGAGAAAGCTGGATATATCGAAGTGAAAAAAGAGTTCGTAGGCAAAAAACCCAAAACTTCTTATCGTGTTACACAGAACGGAAGACAGGCTTTTAACGAACACCTGGATGCTCTTGAAAAATTATTAGGAAGGTAAATCCTATATTTTTTTGAAAATTAACTTTGAAATACAAAGTACTTTATATATTTAAAATTAAAAAAAATGATGACACAAAAACAAAAAACAATTCTTATTTATGCTACACCAGCGGTTTTATTATGCATTCCATTATTGGGGAATATGTTCTCTGAAGAATTCGACTGGTCACCGGGAGATTTTGTAATCGGTGCTGTTTTGCTCTTTGGAACGGCTTTTATCATCGATTTGATTCAGCGTATCATTAAAAATAAAACGTACAAAATTCTGTTAGGCGGGGCCGTTCTTATACTGCTGTTGCTTGTCTGGGCAGAATTGGCAGTAGGCATTTTCGGAACTCCTTTCGCCGGAAATTAATTGTATAGAATCTAAAGCGATGAAAAGAAAGCATTTTCTCAAGCGGCTTTTTCAGCTTTCAACAGTAGGAGCGTTCCCTTTTCTGTATTCGTGGCAGGTAGAACCTTTCTGGGTAGAATTTGTACAGAAAAATTTACCTATAAAGAATCTGCCCAAATCTTTGGAAGGAAAAATCTTAATGCAGATATCAGATCTGCATGTAGGAGACCGTTTCGACTGGAGTTTTCTGATCGAATCTTTTCAAAAAGCACAAAAGTTTAATCCGGATTTTGTCGTCTACACCGGAGATTTTGTGAATCATGGAACTGCAGAAGAGCAGGAAGATCTGAAAAAAGTAATGAAGAATGCTGTCTACGGAAAGCTGGGAACCTTCGGAATACTGGGGAACCACGATTACGGAAAGAACTGGGGTGATATTATTTGCTCAGAAAATATCTGTCAAATTCTCAGAGATTTTGGAATCAGTATGCTTAAAAATAGCAGTGAAGAAAGCCACGGACTGAATTTTATAGGATTTGAAGATATGTGGTCACCTAATTTCCATCCGCAGGAAGTAATGAATGATTATGACCCTTCAAAAGCCAATATTATACTCTGCCATAATCCGGATGCCTGCGACAGAGATATATGGAACGGATATCAGGGCTGGATTCTAAGCGGACATACTCATGGAGGACAATGCAGAATTCCGGGCGTTGTCACGCCGGTACTTCCTGTTGAAAATAAAAAGTATATATCAGGGGAAATAGATCTCCAGGATGGAAGGATGCTGTACATCAACCGGGCTATTGGCCATTCTTTCCAGATAAGATTTATGGTACGTCCGGAAATTACCGTCTTTACTTTAACTCAAGCTTAAAATACGATATAGATGAAAGATCATCAAATAATAAACATCGGGAAATATATTTTCGGATTATGCTTTCTGCTAGGAAATATTTGTCTTTTCGGCTATTTAATAACAAAAAATGATGGTTTTGTAGCCTGTGGTTATATGCTCCTAACTTGGGGAACTATTGTAAACCTACTCTTTGTGATTGGATTATTGATTTATGGAATTGCCAGTCAATCTAAACTTAAAGCTTGTCTCAAAGCTATTGGTCTTCTTCTCATCAATATTCCCCTAGCATACCTTTATGCTTTAATAGGAATTAATTTAATATTTAAATAATACATTATGAAAAAAGTACGTGTTCAATTTCTGCTTTTTGTCTATGATAAAACCCAGAAACTTTACAGAAAATATTTTAAAAAGAAAAAGAGACAATGGCAGTTCAATGAAGAACAGCTCCTCAAATTTCAGGAAGATTCTCTCGGAAGAAAACTGGGAGAATTCTATAAAAAACATGGGTTTTCAATGATTCCCAAAATGGAAAACCATGATGTACATCACATGATTACCGGATGCGGAACCCAATTCGAAGATGAAATCGCCATGCAGTATCTTCTCCTTGGAAACGGTAAGCTCAATGCTCATCTCCTTGCAGCCGTTGTATTGGGTACATTTATTCTTCCGGAATACATGAAACTATATATGAAAGCATACAGAAAAGGGCAGAGCATGAGACCATTTTATCACTGGGATTTTGAAAGCCTGCTGTGGCAGAATTTCGACCATCTGAAGGATTATATTCAACAGAAAGAAACGCCAGCATTATTTTAAAGATCAATCATGAATAAATTGAAATTCAGTACGCTAGGCAGAAATACTTTTCTGATCTCTTTTTTATCAGGAACTTTATTACTGGTATCTTATCTGATAACGGGTGCAGATTTTCTCGTAATATCCGGATTCTATTTCGTGATCATTGCAGTAGTGGTCAATATCTTTATTCTGTTGTATGAGCTTTTAGAATTCCTGACCAATATTCCTGATAGAAAATCCTCCGGAAATTCTGTACTGCTCCTCCTGGTCAATATTCCCGTCACCATTCTCTATATCTGCATCCTCTTTAATTTCGAATTGTAAATTTTTCAATTCTTGAATCTTTAAATTATCAAATCTTTTCCATCATGAAAACACATCATTATATATTTCTTACAGCCGCTTTGTTTGTCATTGTCTTCTATGATCAGGACATGGGACTGAATCTCGGTATTCTGGGTATCGTTTATGCATTGCTGACCTTGTATAAAACTCCTGAAAGAAACAGGACCAGAACCTTTCTGATACTTTTCGTTACAAGTATTGTGTCAAGTTTTGCTTTTGCATGGTTCAGAGACTTTCCATCCCTGTTGGCGGTTGTAAGTTCCCTTCTGTTATTAGGCTATCGCTCAAAAAACAGAAAGCTGAAAATACTTTTCCTCATTCCTGTATTTATCATCAACAGCTTTACTGCTCTTTTCCGGTTTTTCAGCTTTGATTCATGGCTGCCGAAAAAGAATATTTCAGGTGTATGGCAGAAAACCTTAGCGTTCATCCTTATTCCTCTATTGTTTATCTCTATATTTTTCGGGATATATTCTGTGGGGAGTGACCATTTTGCGGCTGTCTTCAGAGATTACGAGCTGGATATTAATATATGGCAGGTACTGGTTCTTTCAGTTTTGGGCTTTTTTATTGCTTTCAATTACTGGAACTATGCAGTAGAAAGGTTGATATACAAAAAGAATTCTCTGCTGGATGATAACTTTCCGGATAATTATAAGGTACAGAAATCAACGTATTCCTTTCTTGATCTGGATGCAGAGAGAACCAGCGGTGTCATTTCCTTCTTTTGCCTGAATATTTTGCTCGTATTTTTTATTATTACTTACAATTATGAGCAGTTTTATGAAATTTCAAAAACTCCCGTTCAGCTTTCAGAAGAGACCCATGAAAGAGTGAATGCTGTGATCATGTCTATCATTATGGCCGTATTGGTGATTATGTTCTATTTTAAATCAGGCTTTAATTTTGATCCTAAAGCTAAGCTGATGAAGCTTCTGGCCAGGATCTGGATCATCCTGAATGCTATTCTTGTATTTTCTGCAGCATTGAAAAACTATGAATATATAATCAGTTATGGGTTTACCTACAAAAGACTCGGCGTGTTTGCTTTTCTCCTGTTAGCACTCATCGGGCTGGCTCTTACCTTCATTAAAATTCAGAAGAAAAAAAGAAATGCATTCCTGTTCAATACAATGATCTGGTATTTTTATGGAACAATTTTAGCATGCAGTTATGTGAACTGGGGTGGAATTATTACCTCCCAGAATATGAAGCGTAAAGATTTTGCAGTAAACTATCACTTTGAACAAATTAACTTCAGTGAAAGAGGACTGTTGAAATATGCAGAAGAAAAAAATGATCTGCAGCTTAAAAAGAAAGTATTGGAAAAAGCCAAACAAGAAAAATCCAAACCTTTCCTTTCAAAGATCCTTTACTTTGAAACATTAAAAGATTAATTATTATGAAAAAATCCTTATTGTTAATTCCATTGATTATTATTTCATGTAAAAAAGAACCTGCTGTAACAGAAACCCCGGACAGGGACTCTACTATAGTCACAGAAATGCCGGACTCTACAGAGAAAAAAGATTCTGCAGCCCTTAGAAAGAAAGATTCAATCATTAACAATGCTCCTGTCACCAAAGAAGTACTGCGTAAAGGCGTGATGAGAAGCGAAAAAGAGGGGCAGATTATAAGAACAGCAGATGCATCGCAGCTCCCTTTCACATTGGGGGAAGAATTTACAAAAGATGG
This sequence comes from Chryseobacterium lathyri, assembly GCF_019970085.1. Lineage (NCBI taxonomy): Bacteria > Pseudomonadati > Bacteroidota > Flavobacteriia > Flavobacteriales > Weeksellaceae > Chryseobacterium > Chryseobacterium lathyri. The sequence goes on from NZ_JAHXYG010000001.1 coordinate 1,117,831, forward strand.
TCAGGAACTGGTTTTAAAACTGACCCATTATGACAAACCTACTATTAAAGCAACAATTTCGACCAATGAAAAAGACTTTAATATAAGATTCAACCAGATTAAGCTTCCAAACGGAGATTATGACGGGCCATTCGGAAGAGAAATCACCTACGAAACCAAAGGCAAAGGCGAAGTATGGCTAATCATAGGCAAAAGTAATATGGCTTCTGGAAACACGAAAGGAGGTTTTAATGTAAGTGTTGAGTAAGATTGACCATTTTGGTATAATTTCTGCAAACTCAATATCAATACTAAAGTTTAAAATTATGAAAAATATATTTTTAATGACAGCGGCAGTTTCAGCAATAGCAGTAAGTTGTGGAACTGTACAGTCACTGGTTCAGAACACATTCCCTTATACAGCTACTGTTTTGGTTTCTACGGGAGTGCCTGCCGACAAAGAAGTGTCCTCTACGGCTACCGCCACCAATGTACAGACTTGGTTTGGAGGAAATAATAATGCGAAAATCAAAGATGTAAGAATCTCCGATGCTAAAATCTCTGTAGCTTCTCCTTCAGGCGGAAACCTGAGTGCGCTTAAATCCGTAAAAGTGTATGTTTCGTCCAATGGAACAGGTGAAAAGCTTATTGCTTCACGTTCCAATATTACAACAGATTCTTCCAGCTTAAATCTGGACCTTAATGATACAGGTTATCTGGATGAGGTAGTAAAAAGCACAGGCCTTACAGTAAGAACAGTGTATGAGCTGAAAAACCAGACAAGTTCAGATATGACACTTAAAATAGCACTTAATTTCAATAGCGTTCCTGCGCAGTAATTTTTTGTGCAAGTAAAATAAGAGGTTGTCTGAAAAGGCAGCCTTTTTTGTTGGCTAATTGTATTTCATATACATCAGATTTATTCTGACAATTTTGTTAGCACTTCAATGGCTTTTTCGGTGTCTTTTTTATTGATGAAAATATGATCATGATAATAAGCGGCTACTACATTACAGCTTATGTTATTTTCAGAGAGAGCCTTTGAAAAAGCAGCCGTTAGTCCTACTGCTTCCAGAGAAGAATGTACAGTCAGTGTTATCCACGACATAATGACAGAATATTCGAGATGTAGCCTGTCTGCAATCTCCTTTTTTATAATAATGGTAAATCCTTCGTCTTCTCTAAAGAACATTTCAACATTCATCAAGTCAAAATTCTCTATATTTTTCAGTGTACAAAAAACATAATCACCGGGATTCTGCTTGGGCCTCATACTTTTTAAAAGCTTTGCCAAATCTTTTTCTCCGTTCATTTTATTCAAATTAAAAGAAAAATAATGAAATTTTAATTAATATACTTCAGTTGCAGAAGCGTTCTCCGGATAGGGCCGGTAATGAATTGATTATTATTGGTGAGCCAGATAATAGAAATATTGCTTTCGGGAATCATGAGGAGGTGCGACTTAAAGCCACCCTGATCACCGGCATGTTCTATGACGCTTACGTTTTCTTCTGTTTTTGTATCGGCATAGAAGCCTGTATGTACAAACCAGGTTCCGGTATGATAGGCTGGTTTTTTACCATTCCAGTCAGACGGACTGTATACTGTTTTTGAAGCTTTAATAACAGAGCAGTTAGTAAACCTGCACTCATTAATCGCAGCAATGTATTTTTTCAGGTCCTCAATAGAGCTCCAGACCCCTCCGTTTCCGGCAGCAGTAAAAGTAGGGCATTCCCCATAATCATATTCCCGGTAAACTTTATCTTTCAGGATATAGCCATGAGCTACATTTTTATCAGGAAAGCTGCCATCTGTAATACGGCTGGCTTTCATACTGGCTGGCTTAAAAATATTTTGATTGATAAAATGTTGCCATTTCATCCCACTTGTTTTCTCAATCACCATAGCCAGACCATTATAAGCAGGATTTGAATAATTGAATTTTGTTCCCGGCTCAAATTCCAGCGAATCCGCAGACTGTAAAGGCCTGAAATTCTCTTCATCTTTTGCCGTAAGATAAAAAATACTATCCTTATCCACGTTTCTAAGATCAGGAAGTCCCGAAGTATGGGTGAGCAGATGCCGGAGTTTAATTTTAGAGGCCAGTTCTTTATTTTTAAAATTTGGGAAAAATTTCAGCAGATTGTCATCCGTTGAAAGCCTGTGTTTCTCCTGAAGCATCAAAATCCCATACGATACAAAAGTCTTGGAGATAGAGCCGAGATTGGAAACTGTTTTACTGGTAAACTTTTCACCTGTCTTTAGGTCTGCCAACCCAAAAGAATTTTCATACAATACCTTATTTCCCTGCTGGATCAGAATAGCACCACCTGGCTCGTCTGCTTTAAACAATTGGGAGAATGCAGAATCGAGTTTTGACTTTAAAAGTTCTTCACGGGTTTGGGCATAGCTGATAAAATTAATACTAACAGTTAAGACAAGACCTGATATTAATTTAAGATTCGGAAACATGAATTGTAAGGTTTAGTTTTATATGATTTGTTGTTTTAGCTTTTCGTGATAGAATCCATAACAATCGTTACAGGTCCATCATTGATCAGAGAAACCTTCATATCTGCACCGAAAATTCCACTCTCAGTTTTTAATCCTGATTTGGCCAGTTCCTCTTTGAAATAATCAAAAAGAGGAATTGCTTTATCCGGCTTGGCTGCTTTAATGAAAGAAGGACGGTTGCCTTTTTTATAATCTGCAATTAATGTAAACTGGCTGATGCACAGAATTTCTCCCGAAATATCCTTCACAGAAAGATTAAGTTTGTCATCTTCATCACCGAAAATCCTTAAATTTAAGATCTTCTGGACAAGCCACTCTGCATCTGCTTTTTCATCATTTTCATCAATCCCGGTGAGCAGCATTAATCCTTTCTTAATTTCCCCGACAACCTTTCCGTCTACCTTTACATGTGCCTCAGAAACCCTTTGTATAACAACCTTCATTTTCTAGTAATAAATATTTAAAGTTTTGGTGGATGGATCATAATTGTAAGGATATGTTTTAGGAGGTAGGGAAGTTGCAGCTCCTGATTCCGGCTGGCCTGTTCTCAGGATCCAGCGGGTGTTGTCTTTGGGACACAGAATACTGATATTATCTTTTACCTCAAGAGTGGTATTAGCATCAGGACAAATATGAGGGGCATTCCGATCATATGCTTTGAAAGTATCTCCTACACGGACCACAATCAGACCTCTTGTGCTAGACTGCTGTTCATTCACATAAATCCAGCCTCCATCATAGTTGAGGTTGTTATAAGCAGGTAAATTCAGATTTAAGGTTACATTAACTGGATTGTTCGGGAAACAGCTGACAGTATCTTCTCTACTTCCGCAAGAGTTTATAGTTAAAATACTGAAAATCAGTAAAGTTAAAATAGACAGGATTGAAAAAGTTTTTTTCATTTCAATTTAAATTTTTATATATTTGTAAAAGTTAAACGATTATAACACGTAAAACATTGTCCGGCAAATGTCGGATTATTTTTTTATACCAAACCTAAATTTTGAAAATTATGGCAAGCTATGTAACAAAGGAGGGACAAGAGAAAATGAAAGCTGAGCTGGAACAGTTAGAAACTGTGGAAAGACCAAAAATTACCCAGCAAATCGCAGAAGCAAGAGATAAAGGAGATTTATCTGAAAATGCTGAATATGATGCAGCTAAAGAGGCTCAAGGGATGCTTGAAATGAGAATTTCCAAGCTTAAAGATATTATCGCAACTTCCAAGATCATAGATGAAAGTCAATTAGATACTTCAAAGGTTTCAATCCTTACTACTGTAAAACTTAAAAACAATGCAACCAATCAGGAGCAGGTGTTTACATTAGTACCGGATAATGAAAGCGACCTTAAAACAGGAAGAATTTCTGTGAATACACCTATTGCAAAAGGATTACTTGGAAAAGTAATAGGCGAAACGGCAGATATTACATTGCCAAACGGAAACAAACTGTCTTTCGAAGTATTGGAAATCACTCTATAATCTAAGCACAATATCCAGAATAATTCTAATTCTAACATTTAACTTCTAAAAAATGAGCAGTATATTCACAAAGATCATTAATGGTGAAATTCCCTCATACAAAATTGCTGAGGATGACCATTTTATAGCGCTCCTTGATGCAATGCCTTTGGTGAAAGGACACACTTTAGTGATTCCTAAAAAAGAAGTTGATCTGATCTTTGATCTGGAAAGTGAAGAATATAAAAATCTTTGGGGATTTGCTCAGCAGGTCGCCAAAAAAATTAAAAATGCTGTTCCCTGCGTAAGAGTGGGAGTAGCTGTAGTAGGGCTTGAAGTTCCCCATGCACACATCCATCTTATTCCTTTAAACAAGATGGAAGACATGAACTTCAGAAATGAAAGACTAAAATTAACAGACGAAGAATATAAAGAGATCCAAAACTCAATTATTAATTCTGAAGCATAAAATCGTAAAATCGTAAAAAAGAAATTTTTTACGATTTTCTTTAACATATATTATATAGTATGAACTCAAACCAATGTTCTTTCTGCGGCAGAAAAAGAAATGAAGTACAAATGCTTATTTCCGGGCAGAGTGGCTTTATCTGCGAGAACTGCATCGAACAGGCGCATGTTATTGTAAAAGACAGCGTTTCTAAAACAGGATCTTCTCCTGCAGCAAATATAGACGAACTTAAGAAACCGAAAGTGATCAAAGAATTCCTTAACCAATATGTGATTGGGCAGGATCAGGCCAAAAAGCAGCTTTCGATCGCAGTATACAACCATTATAAAAGACTGCTTCACGCTCAGGACGAAAACAGGGAAGTAGAGCTGGAAAAATCGAATATCATTATGATAGGTGAAACCGGTACAGGAAAAACTCTTCTGGCAAAAACCATTGCAAGAGAGCTAAACGTTCCTTTCTGTATCGTAGATGCTACTATCCTTACGGAAGCCGGATATGTAGGAGAGGATGTGGAAAGTATCCTTTCAAGACTACTGATGGTTGCAGATTATGATGTGGAAAAGGCTGAAAGAGGAATTGTATTTATTGATGAGATCGATAAAATTGCAAGAAAATCAGACAATCCAAGTATTACAAGAGATGTTTCCGGAGAGGGTGTACAGCAGGGATTGCTGAAGCTTTTAGAAGGGAGTATTGTGAATGTTCCGCCTCAGGGAGGAAGAAAACATCCGGATCAGAAATATATCCAGGTAAATACTCAGAACATTCTGTTTATTGCAGGAGGTGCTTTTGACGGGATTAAAGAGATCATCGAAAGAAGAATGAATAAACAGGCCATAGGCTTCAGTTCAGAAAAAATCAATAAAACTGATGAAGATGAATATGTATTGACGCATATTAACGCAATCGATCTTCGTTCTTTTGGTTTAATTCCTGAACTTTTGGGTAGATTTCCGATCATTACCTACCTTGATAAGCTCACCAAAGAGACGATGATAAGGATCATGAAGGAGCCTAAGAACTCGATCATCAATCAGTTTGTAGAACTCTTCAAAATGGATGGCACGAATTTGGTATTTACGGATGGTGCTATTGAAAAGATCGTAGAAGAGACTATCGAAAAAGGATTGGGAGCCAGAGGCTTAAGAGGAACAACTGAAAAAGTACTGGAAGACTATATGTTTTCAATAGGTGAAGAGAAAGAAATTATATTAACTGAAGATAATATTTTTGTTAATAAATAAAATATTTTTTTTTCTTTAAAAAAAAATCTTACCTTTGCGGGTGAAGATTGTATTAACACACAAATAATTTATACAATGAGAAAAAGTTTATTTGCTATAGGTCTTTTAGCAATTAGTTACTCTGTTCAGGCGCAGATACTATGTCATGTTGACACTAATGCTAATATGTATGTAAGCGAAGGTACCCTAGTTTATAGCGGTGGAGGTGTACAAACAAGAGGCAATGGCCTTTTGGATGTCCATGGAAACGTTATGGTTGTAGGCGTATCTGGAGATGCTTTTAAAACAATTGACGCTGCCGGTGCAGATAAAACCGATGGCGGAAATATTATTTTAAGACTTAATACTCCCACTGCTACTGACGATGTGTCTACTTACGGACAGCTATATGTTGATGGTTTAAGCCAAGGACAGATTACTGGAATTGTAAGTAAGGAATTCAGAACCAAAAAGAATGGTACTGGAAATTATTATCAACAGGTTGGTTTGCCATTCTTTGGTAAAACTATGAGCACTTTATCCACTGAATTGGGTAAAACATTTGGCACTGTAAGAAGAAGCCAAAACGAAATTCTAAAATGGAACAATACTGCAGCTATAGCTGATCATTATCCGGACTTATCCCTTACTACCAGTAATGGTTCTGCGTACTACATGCTTGGATCTAACAATAACAACTTAGATGTAAGTAGTGCTATGCATACTATTAATGGTCGTCCTTATGCGACATTTGCTTCTGCTACAACTCTTCAGAATGCAGGAAATGTTAATTTTGGGACAAATGGTACGGCTATCAATGGATACAACGAAAGATACAATACTTATCTGCAGGATCAGTTTGAAACCACAATTACTCCTTGGACTCTTACTTATGGTAAGAATATTTACCAATTTGGAAACCCTTTCTTAACTAATCTTGATTTATCAAGAATAGGATATTTAGAAAATGGAGGAACCACAGATGGAAATAACATTTCTAATATTTGGGGAGTTAGATATGATCCTGGAACTGTAGTTGTAGGATCACAAGGAAATGCTTACAGTACAGGAGCATTGATTCAGACTTATACTAATCCAGGTGGGGTTCCTGTTGGGGATGTTGGTATGATCATCAAGCCAATGCAGACTTTCGTTCTGAAATTGAGAGATAACACTGCCCAAACATTGGATTTTAATACTCTTAGAAGATTTAACTCAACCGTTAGAGCAGCTGCTACTGATTATAGTGTTACTGCTGCTAAAAATGCTGCAAAAAGCATCGACGGTACGGTAAAACAGCTTGGAGTAATTGGCTTAGATGATTCAGGAAAAGAAGTTGCAAGAACTTATTATGTAGTTTCACCTAATTCTGTTACGGGTCACCAGACTTCTGTAGCAACTACTGTTCAGGCAACTGCAGGAAGTAACATTATCGGTACATTTGAAGAAGCTTTAAATGGGGGTTATGATACAAACTACACATCTAAATATTGGTTATACATTAATGAAGCCAATGAAAGTAACTTTAAAGGTAAGAATGTTAAACTGGTAAATTACGATACCGGTAAAGTAAAATCTTACAAATTTGAAATAAGAGAAAATGGGGAGTTGGTTCCAGCAGGAACTCACTTGCTATCTGCAGGTATCGGCTTTTACTATAAAGCATCAAACGGTACTCTACAACCTGCAACACAGGATGGTATTGCACCTAATGCTGTTGCATCTTATGATTTATATTATGGTGAGCCAAGCAATGTGGTATTAGCCGCAAAAGAAACAGTTGCTACACCTTCAAGAACAATGGTGGTATACAATCCAGAAATTACCAACTACATTGTTAGATTCGATCCAAACTGGAAAAAAGCAGATATTGAAGTTTATGATATGAGCGGTAAACTAGTTATCTCTAAAAAAGCAGTTGATACATCTACGGATTTTGTAATTGAGCTTAATGGAGCAATTAAAAATTCTTATGTTGTAAAAATTGTTTCTGATAAGGGAGAAACTGTTAACACTAAAATCTTAAAATAAATATTATGAAAACTATTAATAAACTAGTACTTGCTCTTTTCTTTTTTGGGACCCTACTGGTCAAGGCGGCTGACGAAATACCGCCAGCACCAGAAGATGGTGGTACCGGCGGGGTAGGACCCGGCGGGGTTGCATCACCTATTGACATGTATGTTTATCTGCTGTCTATTGTTGCAGTTGTATTTATTATATACTATACAAAGAAATTGAAGAGCCAAAAAGCCTAAAATTTTATTAAAATAACATTAAACTCTCTGATTAGTCAGAGAGTTTTTTTATTTTTACTTTATGAAAAAGATTTATATATTATCTGCAGTATTATCTGCATTTTCTTTGCAGGCTCAGTTTACTGTTACCATTCAGGCTCCTGCAGAATTCAAAGATCAAGATGCCATTCTATATACATTAAACGGATCGAAAGATATAATCGTTACTAAAGAACAGAGCAAGAATAATACATGGACCTTTAAATATCCAAACCATTATATGGGAATGATGAAGGTATATTTTCCGGCTTCAAATAATGCGGTAAACTTTGTTTCGGAAAACAAAAATGTAAGCATTAAAATGGATGTTCAGAATAATAAACTCAAAGATGTTATCTATCTTGATGAAGTTAATGATCTGATGAGCAAACAGCAGGAAGGATCCCAGAAAAAAGAACTTATCCTTCCGGCATTGGCACAGATCAAAGAATATTATAAGGATAATACTGAGTTCGGAAAAGCACTGAAAAGTGAGATAGAAAGACTTGCCGGAATGAGTAACGGTATTGATGCAGCCCAGCATCCATTCATTTCTTATTATAATACCAACTATAGTAAATTTCTGTCTAGCTCCACAGATCCTGCAAAAAAAGCCAGTCAGGACGATATTGTTAACTTCCTGGATAAATCCAATGATATGCTTGAGTCTTCCTCACTTTTAAGGCCTGTTTTGGTTTCATATCTTAATTCAGGTGGTAATACGAATGTTGCAGGCTCTGTAGATACCCTATTAGACCGTTTAAAGGTTGAAACTCCAAGAGGGCAAACCGTTTTGTCAGAGCTGATTGATATTTTTGATGCCTACGATATGGAAGAGTTCAAAACCAAATATCTTACGCTTGCAAAAAACCTTAAATGCACCATCACTGACAGGCTGGCAACTACTTTAAAATCTAATGCCAATGTTGAAATGGGAGCAGCATTTCCCAATGTTAAATTCCAGTCACCGGCTAATACATCTGCAAAATCACTGTATGATGTGAAAGCTGATAAGAAAATAATTGTTTTCTGGTCATCTACATGCTCTCATTGTGAAAGCGAGCTGCCTCAGCTTCTGGCAAAATACAATGATTTAAAAGCAAAGAATATACAGATTATTGGGCTGTCTTTAGATATGGATAAGAATTCTTACACTCAAAAGATTGCTGCATTTCCTTGGATCAATGATTCTGAATTAAGAGGATGGAACAGCAGTTATGTAGATACCTATAACGTACATGCAACTCCTACTTATTTTATTTTAGATGCTAACAATAAGATAATCAATAAGCCAGACCACGTGGGCAATGTTTTGGAATATTTTAAGCTAAAATAATTTTGGTGGTAAACAAATATTTTCTATATTTGCACCACCAAAACGGCGAGGTAGCTCAGTTGGTTAGAGCGCAGGATTCATAACCCTGAGGTCACGGGTTCAATTCCCGTCTTCGCTACAATAAAAGGGAAAGTAATACATATTACTTTCCTTTTTTTATTTTAAATAAAATTCATCATTATATTCTTTTAAGATGAGTTAAAACCATTTACTATGAGTTTCCAGTGATTATAAACCCAATTCAGTCCCCATGAAGCTTTTCATTATTTTAATTTTATGTCTATTGGGAGCTTAATCTGAATTAATATCATGTCATAAATAGAAAACCGCAGCTTACAACAGCCGCGGTTTCTTTATATGTAAGAGGGCAAATTAACTTTGGTACCCCAATAATTTTCTGATCTGATAGAAAAATCTTTCAATAAGCCGTAGATCTTGTGTTACGATTTCTGCATTACCTCTGAGTTCTTTATCAAACGTAAGGTTCTTATTATAGCTTGTTTTTAATCCTTTGGGGAGAGTGATATCTACATAGTAATTTCCTTTATCATCAGGAATAAGAGAAATATTCTGTACTTTTCCTTCTACAATACCATATTCCTGAAAACGGTAGTTATCAAGTTTAATTAATACTTTTTGGCCTGTAGTTACCTTTCCTGAGTTAACGGTAGGAACAGACATTCTTCCTACCAGCTTTTCCTTGTTTGTAGGAAGTATGGAAAGGATGGGTTCTGCTACTTTTACAAATTGATTTTCTCCGAAAAACTGTTGAAAACTGGCCATACCATCTGTGGATGATATAACAAGATAATTTTGTTCCCACTGCTTTAAAGATTTACGAAGCTGTTCAAAAAGCTGTAAAGTCTGCGAAGAATATGTTATTTTATCTTTTTCCGTATTGATAGCTGTGCCGCTTTTCGTTTTGTTCAGATTTGAAATTCCCTCATCCATTTGTGAAATGGAAATATTAAGGTTTTCAAGATTTTGTTGTGCCTGAAGATATTTTATTTTTTCATTTTCAAGTTCTACGGAAGCGATTACTCCCTGGTTGAAAAGTTCCTGAGATCTCTGATAGCTTTTTTTTGATAATTCATATTTAGCTAATTCCAGGTTTTTCTGTTGTTTTAAAGTTGCGATTCTTCCCTTGTATTCTGAGATACTTTGATTGGCTGCAATATTTTCAGGAGCATAAGGCTGTAGCCTCGTGAAAAGCTCCTCATCCTGAAAAGCTTTTGCGAAACTATTGTAATCACCCTGCAATTCTCCAAGTTTGAATCTGGATGTCTGTGCAATCGGGAAAGAGCTAAGCTGATTGGGAGCAATAGAATCTACAAGCTTTTTCAGTTCCAAAACATCTTTATAATTTGCTGTGGACTGCATCACCATCAATACATCATTTTTCTTAACCTCCTGATGATCCTTAATAAAGATCTTTTCAATTTTTGAGCTGGTTCTGGCTTCTATCTTTTCAGGCGGATTTTGTGACGTAACAATAACGGGAGCGGAAACAAATTCCGGATATTTGATGATATAGCTCATCACAAGGATAAGCAGAAGTATAACTAATATAATGCTGTTTCCCCAGCGTATCATCCAATGAGGAGGCTGTGTGAGAATGTCCTGAACACTTTCCGAACGAAGTTCAATATTGTCTAAGATGTCTTCTTTCATGTTTCAAAGATAAATTTTCCCTGTGCTTTCAGAGTATTGTTAATTTCCTAATTCAAGCTGATTCTTCACCAGTCTGTAATATTCCCCTTTTAAAGAGACCAATTCGGCATGGTTACCTTCTTCTACCACTTTACCTTTATCCAGAACTATGATTTTGTCGGCATGTTTTACCGTGGATAATCTGTGAGCAATAACGATAGCAGTTTTACCCTTAAAGAACTGTTCAAGATTCTCCATGATCACTTTTTCATTATTGGCATCCAAAGCAGAAGTAGCTTCATCAAAGAAGATAAATTCCGGCGATTTATAAACCGCTCTGGCAATGAAAAGCCTTTGTTTCTGACCACCGCTGACTCCCACACCTTCGTTTCCAATCTTTGTATTATAACTTAAAGGCAAGCTTTCAATAAATTCCTTAATGTTTGCAATTTCTACAGCTCTTCTTAATTTCTGTTTGTCCACATGATCTTCACCTACCGCAATATTATTGGCTATAGTATCATTGAATACATATCCTTCCTGCATTACCACTCCGCAATGATCTCTCCAAAATCTTGGGGAAATATTTCTTAACTGGGTATTTCCAAGTTTGATTTCTCCTGAATTAGGTTCATAAAATTTCATCAAAAGCTTCAGAAGTGTGGTTTTACCACTTCCGCTGGCCCCTACAATAGCTGTAGTTTTCTGGTAAGGAATTGTAAGGGTGAGATCTTCAAATACAGGAACATCAGATCCGATATACCTGAATGATATATTGCTGACATCAATGTCTTTCTCCGGAATTTCACCCGCATACTGTTCATTTTTGTCTTCTTCATCTTCTTTGTCGTGAATCTCACCCAATCTTTCCAATGAGATTTTTGCATCCTGAGTCTGTTTGATAAAATCGATAAGCTGCAATAATGGGCTGTTCAGCTGTCCAATGATATATTGCACCGAGAGCATCATCCCCAAGGTAAGATTGCCACTCAGAACCAGTTTTGCAGAAAGGAAACTTACCAGAATATCTTTCATCTGGTTGATGAAATTTCCTCCTACAGACTGCCATTGTTCCAGAGATAGAGATTTTATCCTGATTTTAAACAGCTTTACCTGTAAAAATTCCCAATCCCAACGCTTCTGCTTTTCCGCGTTATGCATTTTAATCTCCTGCATACCATTGATCAGTTCGATTACTTTACTCTGTTCCTGTGAAACCTGAGAGAATCTTTTATAATCCAGTTCTTTTCTCTTATTAAGAAAGAAACTGATCCATCCAATATATAATGCTGCTCCTACAAGATAAACGATAAAAAGTCTATAATCGTAGAACAGCAGGACAATACTGAAGATGATAAGATTGACAAGTGAAAACAGGGTATTTAACGAGGAACTCGTCAAAAGCTGTTCTATTCTGTGGTGGTCATTGATCCTCTGCATAATATCCCCCGTCATTCTCGTATCGAAAAAGCTTATAGGAAGCTTCATCAGTTTGATAAAGAAATCTGAGATGATCGAAATATTAATCCTTGCGGAAAGATGAAGGAGGATCCAGCTTCGGATCACCTCAATACCCATTCTTCCCAGGAATAACATAATTTGAGCAAGAAGGACAACATAAATAAAGTTGAGATCCTGGTTCTGTATTCCGACATCTACAATACTTTGGGTAAGAAACGGAAATATAAGCGAAAGTAAACTTCCGGCCAAAAGACCTACAGCAAGCTGTATAACAAGTGACTTGTACTTAAGCAGGTATTTCGAAAGGAAAGAGAAGCTGGCTTTACTTTCCGTTGTGTCAAACTCTGTCTGAAAAAATGCGGGCGTTGTTTCAAGAATAAGGGCAATCCCTTCTTCTGTGTTTTCGTTGGCATTTTCCCCGATCCATAATTTAATAAATTCTTCGCGGGTATAGGTAATCAGTCCGTAACTCGGATCTGAAATATAGACTTTATTATTTTTATCAATTTTATAGACAACAACGAAGTGGTTCTTATTCCAATGGACAATACATGGGAACGGTACTTCTTCTGCAAGGGTATTAAAATCGATCTGGACTCCAAGGGAACGGAATCCTAAGTTTTCGGATGCATCACTCAGCCCCAAAAGGCTGCTTCCTTCACGGGTGGTTTCAGAAAGTGTACGGATCTGCTGCAGAGAGATACTCCTGCCGTAATATTTACTTACTATTCTAAGGCAGGTTGGACCGCAGTCTTTAGCATCCGGCTGTTTATAAAAGGGAAATTTCTTCAAAATTTATACTCATTATAAAATGTCGCCACATATGACGACATTTTTACTTTATTCATTGTTGTACTAATTAATCATTTGGCTAATCTCTGTGATACCTCCTCGAAGTATTCTCAAGTTTTCTCTTGACAGTTTTTTTAGATTTTTCATATTATTGAACCTTGTTTAAGGTTGAAAGTTATTAACCTGTTTACGGCGTAACATCAATCAATGTAGGAGGAGTACAATAATACGTATTAGGACCAGCTCCGGCTATGGATCTGCATACACCGTTTGCACAGCATTGATCTCCACCACAATTTCCATCCAGAGGACATTGTCTAAGTCCTCCTTTAATGGTTTTTAAACCCTCTCTTGAGATTTTCTTTAAGCTTTTCATAGTTACTAAGTTATTTATTTTCCGCTCTTGGAATTCGCTTTTATTTTTTCCTAAGATAGTGAATTTTTCAATTCCGAAAAGATTTATTGAAAGTCCTCATCTTCCATTAATTCATCAACAAAGAACCAAATATCTTCACGGTCATATTTGTCCGGAAACTGGTGCCCGTTGAGAATGAAAATAGGAGTGAAGTTCAGACCGTTGTTGCTGTTATCCTTGGTCATTTCAATAAATGGCGTTAAATCTTCTGTTGTAGACGATCCCGATAAAGAGACGATCTTGTTTTCATCTTTTGTTTCAAACCATTCTTCAACAGCTTTCAAAAATTCTTTTTCAGGCTTGTTGTGATAAATATGTTTAAAAGCTGAAAGTAATTTGGTGTATTTCTCATCAGCTCTTTCCGTAGAGTAGTTGAAACGGATCTGTACAGAAATGTCATCAGGATATTTTTCAAGAAGCCCTTCCATGATCTTATGGCCGTCTTTACAAAAACCACAATAAGGATTGGATACAATTGAAAGACGAAGTTTAGAGTTTTTATTGCCTAATACGAAAGTCTCCGTATCCTGGAATTCTATTTTTTCATTTTCTAAAAGCTGGCTTTTGAAAAGTTCATAATTTCTTTTAAATCTAAGGTTTTTAGCATTTGATTTCTGAAGACTTTCTTTTTGAGAAAGAATGTTGCTGAAATATAAAACAGAAGAGAAAACAAGGATCCACAGAACAGCTGTTAATAATAGAATTCCCACACTAAACGGTGTACTTTGAAAAAACAGAATGCTAAGTACTAATTGCCCTAACAAGATTGAAATAATCAGTAGACATACTCTGCAGAAAGCCTTTTCTACAAAAGCCTGGATGTATAATGAATAGGCAATGGCCAATACGGAAACAAGTGTAAATCCTTTTACAATATAAGCTGTTGCCGGTAAGAAAAGCCCCAGTATGGCAAGCCCTGTAAAGTAGATCAGAGAAAAATCTGAGAATTTTAAACCAAAAATACTTGTTTTATCCTGCTTGATGATCTTGTCACATGAATTGGTAGTTTGTTTGGCAGAGGTATCTCCACAAATACTTCCGATTACTGTAGAAGTATTTCCGAATTTCTGGTTGAAGATCTCCAGAGAAATATAGACACCTGCCAGGGAAAGAATATTAAAAAGAGCCTCGTATATCGTTTGAGTGAAAAAAGAGTAGCCAAGAATGATGGCGAAAACAACATATAAAAGAGGTTTAAAATCAAAGGCTGTCTTATTTTCCGCATTTTCAGTTTTTTCAAAAAGTAGGACGAAATCTGTTGATTTTTTATGAAGTTCTTCTTTATTGAGTGTTTTGGCTTTTTCAGAATAAACCGAATAACTGGCTCCCGATTTCTTTACCAGAGAAAAGGAATTATCTACGATCGCGATAAACTCTTCCGGCAGCTCATCCCAATATTCCTTATCAAGTTCATAAGCATCATTTTTTACGCCCATAAAGTTAAGCGTATCACTAAAAGCCAACGCAGAAGGATAGTTTGGATGGGAATTGAACTGAAAAGAAAACTCCTGTTTATCAAGTTTTAGATAGTTAATTAGCTTGTCGAAAATCATAGTAATATTTTTAACTAAAATACGCAGATGTTTTAAAAAAACAAATTTTTTTTCTATTAAGGGTGAGATATAAGGATGTTTTGGTGGATTTAATTTGAATATCAATAATTTGTTAAAGAAAAAAATGTTTCGCCTCTGATTATCGAACGTATCTGTACTTTAGAAGATTAGTTGTTTTTTCATATCAGCTTTTTATCAACTCAGGTAGGTTATAATTTTCAATTGCTTTTTGTTTTAACAGGTTTTTACTCCATTTCTCTCATTTTTCCGAGTAAGGATTATATCCGCGCTTTACTCATCATCATGTATAATTATTTTACAGAAATATTCATTTTAGTTTCTAAATTTAATTTTACTTTTTATTTATTATAGTTTGACCATAAAGTAAAATGATACGTGCTAATGTTTTGTTGTTGCTAGATTAAAAATAAGTTGAATCTTCAATAATATTATTAAATAACTCTAATTTTATGGTTATAAAAAAACTGCAAAAACATGAATGCTTTATTTTTAAACAAATGTTTAGTTTTGTGAATTTTTATTAGTCTATTTTATCTTTTTATGTTGATTGATTACTGAATCATAAATTTTGTTAAGGTTCTAATTTTCAAGGTTGAACACAAAAAAACTTAAAAAATCATAAAGTTTTCTTAAAGTTTTAAAAAACACTGGAAATGTTTTTGTATTTATAAAATATATTGTACTTTTACATCGCCTTGAATGAGGGAACAAGTCAAGGTAATAAATTTTTTTTCATCATTTGTGTTTTTAGAATCGTATCGCCTGATACGATTCTTTTGTTTGTTTATTACTTTTCGTAATTCAACAAGAGATCAATAAAGTAAGAATAAGTAACGGCACCTTCTTGCTGGTTGCTTTTTAAAAACAAATTATTCGTAAACCCGAAAAAATCATCCAACCAGCCCTGATGTCTGAAAATAAAACTCCTTTCGTACATCCGGTCTCTTTTCATTGCCGGAGAATATTGTTTAAGGACTGATTTTACAAATTCGGGGTCTTCCTCAACAATAAACCTTAAAAGACTTTTTAACGTAAAATATTCAGTACTGTACCTTAAATCTGTATTTTTGGAATTCACACCAATCAGATAGCCTATGAAATTGGCTTCCTGCTCTCTGGCAAAACCAAGCTGGTGAGAACTTTCATGTGCAGAAGTAAACGGAATAAGAGTATGGGGAAGTTCTGCATTATATTGGGCCTCTGCTGTAAAAGGGTTATAATATCCCAGTATTCCTGTGAAATTCATCACACTTTTGAAAAGACTTGGTTTAAAAGCATTGATCTGTGGAGCACTTTTATCCGAAATATATTTCGGAAGCCGGGCTTGCTGATGCAAAATTTCTGTCTGGATAGAGGTAAGATCGGTAATAATGAATATTCCGTTTTTATCTTCCCGAACGGATTGTCGGGTAGCTTTGCATTTTTCCAGATAGCGTAGGGCTAATGTTTTTGCTTTACCAATTTCAGGTTCTTTTTGGCTGGAAAGCTTCTTAATGACAGGATCCTGAAAATAAAGCATTCCCCAAAAGACCTGGTAGATGAAGTAAAAGATATTAATCGTAGCCAGAAGCTTCAAAATAGCCCCGTTTCTGCTTTTCTTTTTAAAACATAAAACAAGACAGTATAAAAGAAAAATTCCCAAGAGAATATAGATAAGATCTCCGAAAGAAAAAGGAATCCAGCTGAAAAGTATTTGATGGAGCTTTTTCTGGAATTCGAAAAAACGTTCAAAGAAATAGATCGTTATTCCGGACTTTGAGAAGCCATAGAACAAAAGAAATTGGGCAAGTAATACACCTGCCCAAAATCTCTTTTTATATATTATTTTTGTTGTATTAGTGACCACTGCCTTTAGAGATTTTATCCAGATCAATACCCTGGGATTTTAAGATCCCTGTTACACGGATTGCATAGAATGCAAGATAAGCAAAACATACAACACCTACGATATAGCTGAAATGAATATTGGTTTTATCTGCAATATATCCCTGGATAAAGCTTACAATACCACCACCCATAATCATCATGATCAGATAGCCTGAACCTTGGTTGGTGTGCTTTCCGAGACCGTTGATTGCAAGAGCAAAAATACAAGGCCAGAGGGTAGAACAGAATAATCCTACACTGGTAAAAGCGTATACTGATACCATTCCTGTTGTAAACATTCCTATCAGTAAGGCGGCTATACCTGCTACAGAGAAAATCAAAAGCATTCTCGCAGGGTTTCCTTTACTCATAATGTCACAGATGATCATCACAATAATAACAGCACCGTATACATAGAAAGGTGAAAGGTCATGCTTAGCAATTGCATTCACTAATAAGAATACACCGAATGCAAGATAAGGGGCAAGGAATCTTAGAATCTTTTTGAATCCGGCACTCAGGTCAAATGCTTCTACTGCACCCGTCCAACGGCCTATCATTAATGAAGCCCAGTATAAGGAAATATAAGGCGCTACATCTTTGGTTTCAAAACCTAAGCTTTTTTCCATATAAGCAGGAAGGTTACTTGCTGTAGAAACTTCTACGCCTACATATACAAAAATTGCGATCATACCCATTACCAACTGAGGGTATTGAAAAGCGGATGTTTTGTGATCTCCCGGAATCACATCGTCAGTATCCTCTATAATAGTAGGAGTGATTGCAGGAAGAGAGGAGAACTTAAGCATGATGGCTACCAGCACAAATGCAACTCCCAGCATAAGATAAGGGACCTTTACGCTTTCGATACTTGCTTCTGTATTAGCTGCAGATGCAGCACCAAAAATCGCAAATGATACGAGAAGCGGTCCGATGGTTGTTCCCAGGTTATTGATTCCTCCCGCCATGGTAAGTCTCTGAGATCCTGTTTCAGATGGTCCCACTTCAATAGCTAGTGGATTCGCTACAATCTGTTGTAATGAGAAACCGAGTCCAACAATGAACAAACCGGAGATCATCAACGGAAACGATGCCAGATTTGCTGCCGGATAGAACAGTAAAGTTCCTGAGGCCGAAATAAGAAGACCCAAGATAAGACCATTTTTGTAACCTATTTTATTAATAAGATCCTGTTTCAAACCTTTTGAAACAGCCATATAAATTAAAGAACCCACGGTGTACGCCACATAAAAGCAAATCTGTACGAGCATACTTTCAGTTTGGGTCAATTTAAAGGCTTTTTGGAAAACTGGTATGAGAATGTCATTACTTGCCGCAACAAATCCCCAGAAAAAAAACACAGTAACCAAGGGAATAAACTGTCCCCAATTGGTTTGTTTAGAATAATTTGACATGTTTGTTAAAAATTTCGCAAACAAATATAACTATTTCTTTTAAATAGAATGTTCCAGCAATGTTTTTTTTATCTCTTTGTAAGCTTTTGTTTTCAGATCTCTCGGAGAATCTGATGGTTCCATGATTCCGTTGAAATATACTTTTACTTTTCCCGGGTAACCTTTTGCACTGTCGAAAGGAAATATTTCTTTCAATCCTACAAAAGTGTACACTGCAATTGGAGAGTGATGTTTGGAAGATAAAGTAAATGCTCCGTCTTTAAATTCATCAAGAATAATAGAAGTATCGTCAGGAACGCCGCCTTCTGGGAATATCGCAATACTATTTCCTTCTTCCATCTTTTCTGCACATCTTCTGTAAACATCTGCACGGCTTCTTGCGCTGCCTCTGTCTACCATCACACATATCCTTTTATAGATGGTACCGAAAATGGGAATTTTTACAAGTTCTTTTTTGCCTACAAAACAGATCGGATGATGGGGCATCAGGATGCAGGCAAGCATAATATCCATAATGGAAGTATGATTCGAAATGAAAACGTACGGTTTACTTTTGTCTTTTTTCTGGTCAGAAAGATTGATGAGATCGTACCTCAAACCCATGCCGTAAAACATTCCAAAACACCAGATCCGGATAAATTTGTAAGCATATTTGTAATGCTTTTTATTAAAGGATAAGATATAGACAGGGATTCCCAATGTGACCGTTAAAAAAAACGCCAGCAGCAGCAGCCATAGTCTCCAGAGATGATTTAAAATTTTTGTCACTGCTTAACCGTTAAAAATTACTTTCTTTTTCACTGAATAATTAAGTATGGAAACCAGGAGGATTGCTGCAATCTTACTGATCATTTCAGGGCTTAAGGTATAAAAAAATAAATTGATATTGTCCTTAAAGATAAAGCTGTAAAAAATCTGGAAAAAGCCTAAGCTTAATAAAGTTGAAATGAAGGATACTCCCATAAAATAAGCAAACTCTTTTCTTTTGGAATGCTTTCCTCTTTCAAAGACAAACCAGATGCTTAGGAAATAGTTGCTGATGATTCCACAGCATGTAGAGAAAATATTACTTAAAGGATAATGTATGCCATGAAAATTGGTTTCTCTGGCGAAAACATGCGGAAGGTAAGTACTGAATGCTTTGAAGCTTCCAATCTCTACAATAGCACTGAGCCCCCCGGCAATAATGAAGAACAAAACCTGTTTCTGGCGTATTAGTAATTCTCTCATTCAATATATATGAGGTGCAAATTTATAACTATATGTCAATAATGGAAGAATAAAAGAATATTTTAAAATAAAATATTGATTTAATAAATTGGTTTTTTCAGTGAAATATATGGCGGTTTAATTTCCGGTATCATACATAGTTATAAAAGTCATGCGTCTGATATTCATTAGTTATAATTATTAATAATGAATGGGAAATTTCTTTTTATCATTTCAAAAAAAAATTAAAAGCGATAGCAACATTGATGTCTAAAAGGAATCTGAAAGTTTCAGCCAAAAATAATTTGGTAAGCATATGTTAAACATTGAAAAAAGTTGTTAAATTATTTTTTTGAACCAAAATAATTTCTAAATTTAATATTCAGAATGATGTAATTATAACCTGATAATAAATTCATTTTCAACTTCTTGTGTTGATGGTTTTTTCTATCTTGTAATGTGCGGTATAACGCATACTACCATAATTTTTACGACCCAAATTATAACAATATTTGTATGAAAAGTCAAAACAAATACAGAAAATTCCAGCTTCAGCAAAAAAATATTGAAGCTCTTGAGAGAGAAAATTCCCGCTTCAAAAGAGTGTATTCAGAATATGAAAATATGACAGACGAATTGTGGAACCTAGAAAACTCTACCAATGAACCTGTGCCTGATGATTTTATCAACGCCATCATGCTTCAGAGCTCTTATCTGGAAGATGAAATTGAAGACTGGCTCATCAAATTTGATAACCAAAAAGCTGATATAAAACATTAGAAGCTTCCAGTCTGTTTTTAAACGCTATTTGAAGATAAATTCATAATTTAGCATCCTTAAACTAAAATGTAAAATATGGTTGCTATTGTTGATAGTGGGTCTACCAAATCAGATTGGGTGATACTGGATGATTTCAAAAAAGTGTTTTTAAAAACAGAAACCATCGGCTTTAATCCCAATTTTATCAACAGAGAACTTATTGTTCCTGAAATAGAAAAGAACAGCAGCCTTATATTAGTCAAAAATTCCATAACCAAGATCTTCTTCTATGGCTCAGGCTGCGGTGTGAAAAAAAACTGCGAAACTATTGAAGAAGAGCTTAAAAGGATATTTACAAAAGCAGACATCGTTGTGAAAGAAGATCTTATGGCCGCAGCTTATGCCGCATATAGCGGAAAGCCAGCTGTGGTATGTATTTTAGGTACAGGATCAAACTCTTGCTATTTCGACGGGAAAAACCTTAAAATAGAACTACCTTCCCTGGGTTTTCTTATGGGAGACGAAGGAAGCGGAAGTGCTATCGGGAAACAGCTCGTGCGCAGATACTTTATGAAAAAATTGCCGGCAGATCTTCATACAGAATTCGAACAGAACTATGGACTGAAGATTGAAGATGCATTGAAAAACATGTATCACAGCCCGCGACCTAATGCCTGGTTGGCGGATTTCAACAAATTTGTCATCGAAAGAAAGGAACATCCTTACTTTAAAAATATGGTGTACGAAGAAATGAAAAATTTCTTTGAATACCAGGTAATTCCATATCAGGAATCAAAAGAAGCCGAGATCAATTTCATCGGCTCTATCGCTTATTATTATGAAAGTACCCTCCGCTCTGTTGCGGCAGAATTTCATTTACATGTGGGCCACGTTGTCCAGAAACCTATCGAAAGTTTAGTAGACTACCATATTAAGTATATACTTTAATAAAAAACAAAATTCTATGTCAAGTAAAACCCACCGCGACGAAAAGAACTTTAATCAGGCCGCGTTAGATTATCATAAAGCCGAACCTAAAGGAAAGATCGAAGTTATCCCTTCAAAACCGCACTCGTCTCAAAGAGATCTGTCATTGGCGTACTCACCGGGGGTGGCGGTTCCTTGTATGGAGATCCATGATAAACCGGAAACTGTGTACGACTACACAGGTAAAGGAAACCTGGTAGCTGTAATTTCCAACGGAACAGCTGTATTAGGACTTGGAGATATTGGAGCTGAAGCTTCAAAACCGGTAATGGAAGGAAAAGGTCTTTTGTTCAAGATCTTTGCAGATATCAACGTTTTTGATATTGAGATCGATGAAAAAGATCCGGATAAATTCATTCAGATTGTAAAAGGTATTGCTCCTACATTCGGAGGAATCAACCTTGAAGATATTAAAGCTCCTGAAGCGTTCTATATCGAACAGAAGCTTAAAGAAGAACTGGATATTCCTTTAATGCACGATGACCAGCATGGAACGGCAATTATTTCAGCTGCTGCATTGATTAATGCTCTTCAGATCGCTAGCAAAAATATCGGAGAAGTGAGAATGGTAGTAAATGGAGCAGGAGCCGCAGCCATTGCATGTACCAATCTATATATTTCTCTGGGTCTGAAAAGAGAAAATGTTTTAATGTGTGACAGTAAGGGAGTGATCAATCATAAAAGAGAAAACCTTACGCCTGAAAAAATTGACTTTATTGCCAATACAGATATCGAAACACTTGAAGATGCGGTAAAAGGTTCAGATGTTTTCATCGGTCTGTCAAAAGGAAACGTAATGACTCCGGAAATGCTTTCCAGCATGAATGAGAATCCTATCGTTTTTGCTTTGGCAAACCCGGATCCTGAAATTGCTTACGACCTTGCCCTTGAAACCCGTAAAGATGTGATCATGGCAACAGGTAGAAGTGATTATCCTAACCAGGTGAACAATGTATTGGGATTCCCTTATATTTTCCGTGGAGCATTAGATGTTCAGGCAAAAGGAATCAACGAAGAGATGAAGCTGGCAGCTGTACACGCTATTGCAGATCTTGCAAAAGAACCCGTACCGGAAGCTGTAATATTGGCTTATAATGTTCAGAACCTGCAATTTGGAAGAGAATACTTTATTCCAAAGCCGTTTGATAACAGGTTAATTACGAAAGTATCCAGCGCTGTAGCAAAAGCAGCCATTGAAAGTGGTATTGCCAGAAAAACCATCGAAGACTTCGAAGAATACGAAAACCAGCTGCTGGACAGAATGGGAAGAGATGAGAAGCTGGTAAGAATGATGCAGAGCCGTGCTAAATCGAATCCAAAGAGAATTACTTTAGGTAACGCTGAAGAATATAATGTATTGAAAGCCGCACAGATTCTTTACGAAGAAGGGATTGCTTTCCCAAGTCTGTTAGGAGATAAAAAATACATCAAAGAGCAAATGGAACGTTTCGGTATCACCCTGGATATTCCGATTATAGATCCAAGTGATGACGATCAGAAAGAAAACAGGAAAAAGTACAGAGAAACTCTTTGGAAACTTCGTCAGAGAAAAGGGATGAATGAGTACAAAGCGAAAAGATATGTGCGTCAGAGAGATTATTTCGGTCCGCTAATGCTGAGACATGGAGATACAGATGGCCTTATCGTTGGTTTCTCTAAAAACTATACTTCAGTGCTCCGTCCTGTTTTAGAAGTTATTGAAAAAGATAAAGGAGTAGACAAAATAGCAGCAATGATGATGATCCTTTCAGAAAAGAAACCTATCTTCTTCGCTGACACATCCATCAATCAGAATCCTACAGCGGAAGATCTTGTGAATATTGCTAAAATGGCTGAAATCACAGTGAAATCTTTTGCAATAGAGCCTAGAATTGCCATGCTTGGTTTCGAAAACTTTGCCGCAATTTCTGACACTTCCAAAAAAGTAGCCAAAGCAGTAAGCATTCTCCACGAGAAATACCCTAAAATGGTTGTTGATGGCGAGATCCAGCCGGATTTTGCCATGAATGCAGATCATTTAAGCGATTATCCTTTCTCAAAATTAGGAACAACTCCTGCCAATACTTTCGTTTTCCCGAATCTTGAAAGTGCCAATCTTTCTTACAAGATCATCAGAGGAATGAAAGTGGCACAGGTGATCGGACCAATCTTGATGGGATTAAAGCAGCCTGTACACGTTTTACAGATGCGTTCAAGCGTAGATGAAATTGTAAACTTAGCTACTGTGGCGGTTCTTGATGCCCAGAGAAGAGAAAAGAAAAACTCTGAAAAAAAATAGCTAAATGCTGAGGCCGCCATAAATGGCAGTTTGATAATCATAAAAATAACAGAAGGCTCCTATTTTGGAGTCTTTTGTTTTTATATTAATTCCTTGAATTTACGATCAAAATTTAAGTTAAAAATCATTCGCACGTGAAATGAAAATATTAATTAGTTTAAATTGCTATATTTGGGAGTTTTAAAAATTAATAATGATATTTTCCTTACAAGGCAGTGTTCAAGAACTTACACCCACTTACGCAGTGATCAACGTACAAGGAGTTGGTTACTATGTAGGTATCAGTTTGATGACCTCCCAGGCTCTGGCCCTGAATAAGCCGGCATTCTTATTTACTCAGCAGATCATACGGGAAGATGCTCATCTTCTCTTTGGATTTAACACTCGTTCAGAAAAAGACATGTTCAATCTGTTAATAAGTGTTAACGGAGTAGGAGCTGTTTCTGCCCTTATCCTCCTTTCCACCTTGAGCCTTGAGGAGATCGCTTCAGCCATTCTCTCCAAGAACAGTGCACTGATTCAAAAAGCCAAAGGAATAGGTGCCAAAACTGCAGAAAGAATTATTGTAGATTTAAAGGATAAAGTCCAAAAATTCAGTATTGGAGAAGAAAATATTTCTTCTTTTGTGGATAATAAAGTCAAGGAAGAATCGTTATCTGCATTAGAAGTTTTAGGGATTCCGAAACGAATGAGCGAGAAGATCGCAGACAGGATGATGAAGCAGAATCCTGAGATCTCCGTAGAAGAATTGGTAAAACAAATTTTAAAAAACATTTAACATTTGGTGGCGAATAATAAGCATCTGAAAATATTTTTGTTCCTGTCGTTCCTGTGTATGTCAGTAAGTGCCTTTGCACAACAGGTACGTGATACTGCGATCATAAAGAAAGATTATCAACTGGCTGACCCTACAAGGTATGAGGCCTTTTATGACATAAAAACAGGGATGTACTATGTATATCCTAAAATAGGAAATACCTATACAGGTCCTCCTACAGCCATGTCTCCGGAAGAGTATAAAGAATTTATGCTCGCAACGCAGTCTAAAGCTTACTACAAAGAAAAATCCGATAAGTACAGTCTCCTTTACAGAAGAGATAGAACGGACGCCCGTAAGAAAGGTCTTATTCCGTCTTTGATGATCAACAACAGGCTGTTTGAAACTATTTTCGGAAGTAATAAAATAGAGATCATTCCTTCAGGATATGCCTCTTTAGATTTTGCCGGACTGTACCAAAAAATAGATAATCCACTGATCCTGCCACAGAACAGGACCAGTTTTACCTTTGATATAGACCAGAGGATACAGCTTGGATTATTGGGTAAAGTAGGAGAGAATCTCCAGTTGAAAGCCAATTACGATACCCAGAGTGGTTTTGCATTCGAAAACAGGATGAATCTTGTATGGCAGGCAAAAGGAAACTGGAAAGACCTTCAGACTAAAGGTCTTGGTGAAGTAGACAAACCCAGTGCAGGAGGAGAAGATAAAATTATTAAAAGAATAGAATTCGGTAACGTTAATATGCCGCTTTCTACCAGTCTTATCCGAGGCTCGCAGTCATTATTCGGGGTAAAAACAGAATTCCAGTTAGGGAAAACCTATGGAACAGTAGTTCTTTCCCAGCAACAGGGGGAAGCCCGTAATATTGTAGTACAGGGTGGAGGCGTTATGAATAACTTTAAAGTCAACGCTATTGACTACGAAGACAACCAACACTTTTTCCTGGGACATTACTTCCTGGACCGTTATGATAACGCACTGGCCAATTATCCACAGATTAACTCCACGGTAAATATTACCAGGCTGGAAGTCTGGGTACTAGACCAGGGAAACAGTAACCTGGCATATCAGAAAAGTATTATTGGTATCCGAGATTTGGGAGAAGGTGCTTCAGGATTACCGGACAACTCTCAGAATGGATTATACCCATCTATTAATGCAGCAATAGGTCCAAGAGAAGCTGGTAAAAATTATGCGACAACCTTTCAGGGGCAGATGTTCCCGGGAAGTGCGCAGCCTTACGATAACGGAGAACAGTTTATTTTTAATACAAAAGCAAGAAGGCTGAATGCCAATGAATATACATTGCAGCCTCAGTTAGGGTATATTTCACTGAACCAGAAGCTGAACGATAATCAGCTTTTAGCCGTTTCCTATTCCTATACGGATGGTACCAATAAGGTTTATAAAGTAGGGGAATTCTCCGAAGAAAGCCCGGTGTTGGTTACCAAAGTTCTTAGGGTAAACAATAAAGTGAATACTGAGTCTCCAATGTGGGACCTGATGATGAAGAACATCTATTCTCTGGATGCAGGCCAGGTAGCACAGGACGGGTTTATTCTTAATATTTTCTATAGAGATCAAAAAACAGGTGGCAAGGTAAATTATCTTCCAGGGACCAGTGTTCAAGATAAAAATTTACTGAATTTATTTAACTGGGACCGTCTCAACATGAATGGTGATATTCAAGCCAATGGTGGTGTATTGGGAGATGGTATTTTTGATTTTGTCAACGGGATTACGATCAGGGCCGAGACAGGAAAAATAATTTTCACTAAAGTTCAGCCGTTTGGAGATTATATGCAAAGTTTGGTTGGAAACGACCCTCAATATGTACTTCATGATCTTTATGATAAACAAAAAATAACCCCTTCAAACGTACCACAGCGATATACCATAGAAGGACGGTATAAAGGAACACAGGGGCAGGGAATTTCTCTTGGCGCTGTAAACGTTCCGCAGGGATCTGTAAAAGTTTCGGCGAATGGTGTTCAGCTGACAGAAGGGGTAGACTACACCGTGGATTATATGCTCGGAACAGTAACCATCATCAATGAAAATGTTAAACAGTCCGGACAGGCTATCAATATCTCATTAGAAAACCAGCTTACCTTTAATACCCAGAGAAAAAGATTCTTGGGATTAAACCTGGAAAGAAGATTCAATGAGAACTTTATAATAGGGGGAACAGTTGTTAACTATTCCGAATCTCCGCTTACTCAGAAAGTAAACTACGGGCAGGAAGCTGTTAATAACACAATGGCCGGCATCAACATGATGTACAACAATCAGGTTCCTTTCCTGACAAGGCTTACAGATAAGATCCCATTTGTAAATACAGAAGCTCCATCGAACCTGAACTTTAAAATGGAAGGGGCATACCTTCTTCCGGGATTGAATAAAGGAACAAATGATCAATCTTATGTAGATGATTTCGAACAGACAACGTCTAAAATATCCTTAAAAGAACCGACTGCATGGAGCTTGGCTTCAAGACCAGAGAAAAACTTGGCGGCACCATTTAACGGAGCTCCTAGTGATGACGCTGTGACAAGCGGTTATGGAAGAGGACTTTTATCATGGTATAATATTGATCCGAGATTCTGGGGAGTAGGAGGAAGAGCACCGGCAGGAATTACAGCGCAGTCTGTTTCCAACCACGCATCCAGAAGAGTTCAGTATTCCGAAATTTATAATAACAGAGATTTTGTTGCAGGTGAGCAGACCTTCACCAATACTTTAGATATTTCTTACTATCCTCAGGAAAAAGGTCCATACAACGTTAATCCGGGTTCCGAAACAGCGGCTTCCAGATGGGCGGGAATCATGAGACCCATCAGTGTTTCCAATTTCGTTAATTCAAATATAGAATATGTTGAATTCTGGATGATGGATCCTTATGCGGATGGAACTGTCTTAGGTGATAGAGCGAGACTTTTACTTCAGTTAGGAAACGTTTCCGAAGATATCCTGAAAGACGGCAAAATGCAGTATGAAAATGGTCTTCCTACTCCTGGAGCGCCCTCTACTACTACAACTTCCAATTGGGGAGTACAGCCGAAACAGCCACCAATTCTTTATGCGTTTTCAAGTGAAGGTGATGACAGAAGATCTCAGGATTTAGGATATGATGGTTTAAGCTCAGATCAAGAATCTATGAGATTCGGAAATACATTTGTTAACCCGGTTACCAATTTAGTTGACCCTGCTGTGGATGATTTCGTATTCTTCATGTCGGATAAATTTACAGGTAATCAGGCGGCATCACTTGTTCAGAGATATAAATATTTCAGAAACCCGGAAGGAAACTCTCAGGCCAATTCATTGGAAGTGGCTTCACAGACTCCGGACGCAGAAGATATCAACAAAGATTATAACCTTGACCAGACAGAAAGCTACAATGAATATGTTGTAAAACTAGATAAACCAAGCCTTGCCTTAGGACAGAACAATATCGTAGATGTAAAAACGGTGAAGGCTACCTTCCAGAACGGACAGTCTTCTGATGTGAAATGGTACCTGTTCAGAATTCCTGTTTCGAAATATGATGGAACGGATGCTGAAGGGGAGCGAAGTGCATCAGTGCTTAACAACGTAAGATTCGCGAGATTAATGCTTGCCGGGTTCGAACAGACTTCTACTTTAAGGTTCGGGACAATGGATCTTGTAAGATCAGACTGGAGAAGATATCCAAATCAGATTGCCAGCCCTACAGTATCTTCACAACAGGAAGGGGTAGGTATAGCACAAAATAATAACTTCGAAGTAGGAAGTGTAAATATTGAAGAGAATGCCCTGAACCAGCCTCCTTATGTATTGCCTCCGGGAATTGACAGACAGGTGTTGAGTGGAAATGCGGGAGCACAGAGACAGAATGAAGCTTCACTTTACATGAAGATAGACGGTCTTGCCGGAGAAGCAAGAGGAGTTTTCAAGAATACTACTCTGGATATGAGAAGATATAAAAAGCTAAAACTTTTTGTACATGCTCAGGACCCGACAGACAGATATCAGGGTATCGATTCTGAATCTAAATTCTTCATCCGTTTCGGAAGTGATGCTACGGACAACTATTATGAATATGAATCTCAAATGTTGCTTACGCCCAGGACAGCAACTACACCTTTTGAAATCTGGCCTGTTGAAAACAATGTGGATCTGGAAATCCAAAACTTTGTAGATGCCAAAATTCGAAGAGATAAGAGTTCATCTAATATTGTAGACAGAATCATGGATCCTAATTTTGGAGATGAATCAAAAAGAATTTATATCAAAGGGCGTCCAAGTTTAGGAAATATTACTACCATTATGATTGGAGTAAGAAATGCGAGCCGTTCAAACTCAATTACCAGGATTCTTTGGGTAAATGAGATCCGTCTTTCTGAAATTGAAAATGATGGAGGATATGCAGGTAACGCAAGTCTGAACTTTAACCTTGGAGATTTTGCTACTGTAAATACGAGTGCATCTTATACATCCGTAGGTTTTGGTAATATAGATTCAAAGCCGGCAGAAAGAAACCAGTCTACACAGTCTGCATTCAGTATTAATACTGCTGTAAACGTAGATAAATTCCTTCCTGAAAAAAGCGGGATGAAAATTCCTTTAAACTATTCCTATTCACAAACTATTGAGGATCCGAAATATAACCCTCTTGATACCGATGTGGAATTCAGCAAGGCAGCCAACAAGGAACAGCTTAAAAAAGTAGCAAGAACTTATACACAGCAAAGAAGTATTGGCGTTGTCAATATGCATAAGGAAAGGGTAAATCCAAATAAGAAACCTAAATTCTATGATATTGAGAACGTTTCCGTAACGGCAGTTTATAATGACGATTATTACAGAGATATTTATACCTCAAGAAACTATAGACAATATCTGAGAGGTTATGTTGATTACAACTATACTTTCAAACCGTGGGTAATTAAGCCATTCAACAAAATGATCAGCGATACGGCGAAATCTACAAAATATCTGAGATGGATCAAAGAATTCAATTTCAACCCGGTTCCTACAAGATTATCTTTCAGAACTGAAGTAGACAGAAATTACAATGAGCTTGAATTTAGAAATGTAGAAGCAATCTTAAGCGGAAATACCGGTGATAGTTTTGCTGCGATCAAAAACAGAAACTTCTTCTTCGGGTGGCAGTACGGTTTAGGATTCAACTTTACAAAATCATTAAAGTTAGAAATCAACTCTGCAACGAGAACCCTCAATGATAATGTAGATGTAAATGGCATGAGTGACAAGTCTATCTTTGGAAATGTATTCAGAGCAGGTAGACCGGTATTGTACAATCACAGAGTACAGCTAAACTACAAACTGCCGTTCCAGTACCTTCCGTATTTAGATTTCATCGATGCAGAAGTTGGGTATGGACTTACATACAACTGGAATGCAAGATCTACCGCACTTCTTTCAAGTCCTGAAGGAAGCCTAGGTTCCGTAGGTCAGAATACAAACGTGATTCAGGCTACGGCTACTGCGGATATTCCGAAGTTCTTCGGGCAGTTTAAATATTTCAAAAACATTTCTGCAAAACTGCAGAAGCGTAAACAGGAAATTGACTCATTGAACAACGCATATACACAGCAGTGGGAGAAGAAAAGATATAGATATAAGAGCTATAAATTCAAAAATAAACTGACAATACTGCAGAGCGCAGCTTTCGCACTAACATCGTTCAAACAGTTAGATATTAATTATTCTGAAAATAACGGAACGGTACTTCCAGGTTTACTTTCAGCACCAAATATGTATGGATATGGCCAGACATTAGGAGGCCCTACGATTGGATTCCTTTTCGGATCACAGGCTGATATCAGAAGAACCGTGCTGGAAAATGGATGGGTAAGTGATTCCCCTTATATGACCGATCCTTATGTGAAAATGTCAACAAAAGAATTAAGGGCCAATTTACAGATCGTTCCTATCAATGATTTCAGAATTGATCTTAGTGCACTGCATAACTACAACAGAAACTTTTCACAGTCTGGATTTAATAACCGAAATAACCTTGGAACTGCAAATCATGATTATGCATTTGCGAATGATCAGGTAACTTATTCTAACTCTGTGGTACTTCTTAAAACGTCATTCAAAGAGACCCAGGCCGTTTATCAGGCAATCAGGGAAAATGCAATGATCCTTTCCCAGCAGATGGGATTAGGAGAAGTACTGAACAGTGATGGCTTTGCAGATCATTATAGTATTGCCAATGCTTATGTATTGATCCCTGCATTCCGGGCGGCAGTTGAAGGCAAATCTGTTAAGCAGATGGGAAATGCTAAAAAAGCAGGTCTTCCGATTCCAAACTGGAAGATTACCTATTCAGGTTTAAGAAACATTCCGATCATTAATGGTCAGTTCTCTAAATTTGATATCCTGCACGGATATACCGCGACCTATACGGCAACTGGTATCCAGTCAAGTATAGATTACTTTAACAGGCTTTCCGGTGGAAATGCATTTGATGTCAATAATGATTACATCAATCCGTTTACATTCTCTCAGGTTGGTTATGTAGAGTCTTTCTCGCCACTTATCGGTATAGATGTTACCATGAGAAACAATATGCAGTTTGGACTTCAGTATAATAGAAACAGGATGATGCTATTAGGATTGGTCAACCATACTCTTACTGAAGACTCCAATACGGAATATGTAGTAAGACTTGGATATATCGTTAAAAACTTCAGACTTGGTATGGCCAATACGAGAGGATCTAGGGGGAAAGGAAGTGACCTGAACATCAGAGGAGATATTTCACTGAGAGACAGCAAAACTTCCATCATGAATATCCTGTTGAATGATTCACAGATCACCGGAGGACAGAAACTCATGAATATAAAGCTTTCTGCAGATTATAACGTTTCAGAAAATCTGAACCTGAGAGTATTCTATGAGCAGATGACTTCCAAATACAAAATATCAACGGCATTTCCGTTGTCTACCATTAGGGCCGGTCTGTCTGCAACATTTACATTTGGAGACTCAGGTGGTGGTTTCTAAGAAAAAATTTAATACATAATTACTAAAATAAAAATCCCTTTCTGTAAAAGAAGGGGATTTTAGTTTTAATTCACGTTTTTTGGAATAGCTTGGTTTATATGGTATCTTTATGGCAAAAAATTATATGAGAAAAGCAATATTGATTTTTGGGATGATATTTTCAGGTTTAACTTATGCCCAACAGGCTACAAATTTAGCTGTTTTGGATACAAGAGATGTGAATTCTCTTCCATCCGCCTATAGCCAGATAGCAAAAGTAGAATTTAAATTCAGAGATGTAGTACAGGTGCCGGGAATAGGAAACTACTCATCGATGCTTACTATAGCACCTTGGGTTGATAGTTCAGGTAATAAAGTACACCAGCTTAATTTTAATGATGGAGGGGTATTCTATAGAAATGCCTCGCAGGCAGACAGTCAATGGGGGAATTGGAATCAGTTATTAATGGCAAATGTTAATGGAGATGTGGGGATAGGAACTACAGATCCACGATCTAAAATTGATGTTTGGGGGAATATTTTAACTGGAAATACTAATGCTACAGAAGGTATTAATGCATTTGCCATAAGATATGAAAATGGATCATTAAATAATTGGGGATCTTTAAGAAGTTCAGCCGCAACTTATATGAGCTTTGGAGCTAAAGCAGACAATAATATTGGAAATGGATGGGTATCTAGTAATGGAACTCTGAACTTTTCTAAAGTAGCTATAACATTAAATGATGATGGAATCAAATTTTTAACATCTCCTCAGCAAATGATTGCATTAAATTCACCTGTAGCTATGAATGAGATAATGAAAATTGCAGTGAATGGAAATGCTGCATTACAAGGAAAGTTTGAAGCAAAGGAAGTAAAAGTAACCCTAACACCAACAGCTGATTTTGTTTTTGATGAAGAGTATAAGCTGCCGGAATTAGATGAGGTTGAAAAGCATATTAAAGAAAAAAAGCACCTTCCTGAAATTGCATCAGCAGCACAGATGGAAAAAGAAGGAGTTAATATTGGAGAGTTTCAGATTAAGCTTCTTCAGAAAATTGAAGAACTTACGCTGTATACGATTGAGCAAAATAAGCAGCTTAAGATACAAGCAGATGAAATTGAAGTATTGAAAAAACAGATAAACAATAAAAAGTAATGATGAAAAGAAACATATTCCTTTTTTGCTTATTTTTTCATGCTTTATTGTTTGCTCAGGAAAGTGAAGCAGGTGAACCTACTTTTAATTTATTTTTCAATAATAAAGTAGGGTGGCAAGAAAAGGCTATTTTTGATAATCTGTATGTACAGAGTGCGGATCAGAAAACAATAAGTATTACTAGCCTATTTACTATTATTGATAAAATAAAGCTACCAGATTTAAATAATGATGATATAAAAAAAGAGGCTTCCGAAATTGAACTAAAAGAGAATAAAGGCATTGATATTTATGGTAAAATTGTAGATAGTGATGCAAATATTGCAGATATTAATAAGAGATTTAAATATCAAGACAGATATTATAATATTGTAGAAATTACTTCAGATAATGCTCAATCACTGCAAGCATATTTTAAAAACTATAATTTACCTAAGGGAGCGACTCTTTTTCTTTATGATAACGAAGGAGAAATGATTTTAGGAGCCTTTACTTCTAATAATAATCCTAAAGAAATGGTCCAAGAAGGTTACAGCTTTATGACACAGCCGGTAATTGGGAGTAAAATTTATCTGGAATTATCATATCCTATAGATTCTCCAGAGGTACCCAGTCTTACTCTAAAAAGTGTAGTACACGGATTCAAAAATTTTTTTAATAAGGGAGGAGCATTTGGAAGTTCCGGAGATTGTAATAGAAATGCTGTTTGTAATTTTGGTAATGGCAATAATGATCTTGCAAGGAATATTAAATCTGTAGGTTTAGTTTTAGCTAATTACAAGAAGTTATCTGGGGGGTATACTTTTAGTTGCTCAGGAACATTAGTAAATAATGGTAAACAAGATGGAACTCCGTATTTTTTAACCGCAGAGCATTGTGTTGGAGCATCAAATACAATGAATGCTAATTGGAAAAATGAACTGCTAGTACTATTTAATTATGAAACTCCTAATTGTGACAGTAATGGTTCGAATGCTCCGTCGAATGTTTCAAATAATTCTGTCTTAGGGTGTGAATTGCTGGCTGATAGCCCTAAAACTTGGAGAGATTTTGCATTACTAAAATTAAATACTACAAAAGAGGTATTGACAAGGTATAAAGTATGTTATGCCGGATGGGATAATAATATTAGTTCTTACATAAATACGACTACAGATAGGTATAGTATCCATCACCCAAGTGGAGATGCAAAAAAGATTTCTTTAGCAAGGCATGTTTATCCTACAACAGCTAATTATACTCCCTTATCTGTAGGCGATTTTTTAAGTGTTATTTTTAAAACTGGAGTCGTAGAAGGAGGCTCATCTGGCGGTCCACTCTTTAACAGCCAGGATAAATTAATTGGTTCTTTATCTACTTCTGATAATGATTTGTATTGTGGTTCAAATAATTTTTATTGGATGTGCGGAGAGTCTGTTTGGGATTGCGCTCCTGCAGGATATTCTCGTTTTTCAAGTAACTATCCACAAATGTCGGCTTGGCTAGATCCAAATAATAGTTTAATACAATCCATTGGGCCATATTGTCCTTCTAATGATATTTCTATTGGAGCTCCTATAATAGTCAATCCAAGCGGATCTACAGCATTAACATTTGATCAGGCGGTTGATATTAATCGAGCGAGTGTTCACCCATCACAGACATTCGGTAAAAAAATTTATGTCCCGATTGATCAAAACAATAATAATCCACTACTAAAATTATCAAATGACAATGTTATTGCAACTAGACTTAATTTATTAGATCCTGTAAGTGGAAAGCTGATACTTTCAGGAATATATAAAGTTGTAGATTGTAACAAACTACAATATATAAAAGATATTGAGATTCAAATGAAGAATCCGCTTAGTCCTGGGACTAATCAAAATGCTTCAGTTATTGGAGTTGGTGACAATAGAGTTATAGTACGTCTATATAATGCTGTGGGGAATAATTATAATGAAGAAGTACAATCATATAAAATTGTAAACAAGGAATTGGTTTTTGAAGGCTGGAAAACATTATTTCAAAATTTTATTGGCCATTCTGATCTAAAGTTTTATTACGAGAATAATCGAGTGGTGGTCATTGACCATTATCAAGGAGTTTTGTATTCTTGGTATAATAATAATGGAAATTGGGTTTCAGGAAATTCTCAAACAATTACTCCCTTTATTGATATTAAAATGTTAGATGATAAATTTTTCCTTTCAGACATGGATTACTATTCTACAGGTGGTAGCAATAAAATAAGAGTCTATCAGTTTCAAGCTAATTCACCAAATTACAGTTTACTCAAGACCTTTACTAATTTATACAACAGTAATAATACACCATTTAATATGTATTCATCTGCATGGAAGGTGTTAAATATTTCTAAAAGTAATAGTAATTCTAATGGTTTTTATATTAATTACATACACAAGAGCCAGGGAGACCCATTTAATCGTATTGTAGAAATAGATTTAAGTAATAGTTCAACCAATCATCTTAATTTGGGCGGAGATTATAATTTAGATTTTGATGTTTATGGATGGACACTATATTCTTCACATATTATTAATGGTAAGATAATTCAATTAAGGTATAAAAGTCAACCGTCATATCAATCACCAAATTACCCAATACGGATAGCTGTTTTTGCAAAAAATCCAGCTGGAGTTTGGACTTTAGAAAAAGCTCAAACTTTCTTTCAAGATTATGATTATGCTATTAATGATAAATATCTATTACAATATACCGTAAAATCAGGAGTGAATATTTTAAATATACGAGAACTAGAATATTTATTTCATCCGGAAACGATTTATGATAACAGTACTATAAATACTGCAGGATATAATATGATTAAAGATCTGACACATGATTCCTATTGGTATGGAATGAGTTTTGGAAAAGAAGATTATACGAATAGAATACTTGGCAACAATAATATCTTCAAAGCTAAGCATATGAATATAAATATTAATTCACTGGATAATAAAACCATTATTTTATCTGATTTTACAAAACAAATAGAAGGTTATAAGAGGGTAGAGGCAGTTGCAAAATATGCTATTTTTATGAAACCTGGATTTTCTGTTTCATCTTCTACGGGAGCGGAGTTTCATGCTGTACCTCAAATGAATATTACAAATGCAAATATTCCTCTATGTTCATTTACATTTGATGATATGCTTGACCCTAAGTTGGGACAATATTTTCAACAACTTTATTTAAGACAGGGAATAAGAAATCCAAGCTCTGCTCATTTTGGAGAAATAGTATATATAGCAAAAGATGAAGTATCACTACAAAATATAAACTATAAAATCTATCCAAATCCTACCAAAGACATCCTTAATATTGATCTCAATGGTAAACATTTTAAAACATTGGAAGTTTATTCAATCGAGGCAAAAAAAATTATAACCCTCGATATATCATCAAAGACGATGATTGAAATTAACATGTCACAGTATCCGGCAGGTATTTACATGGTTACTTTAATTGATTCAAATGGAAAAACTTTTCCTAACAAAGTCATAAAGAAATAATAATTTAAGACATAGGAATCGCTGCTTCGGTAGCGATTTTTTATTTTGTCTCCAAAATTTGATTAAGATATCCATTACCTCTTTGAAGCTTTTATTATTTTGAATACATTTGTACAAAATAAAAATTAAAATGAATACACCATCAGAATTAAAGTACACTAAAGATCACGAATGGATCAAGATTGAAGGTAATGTTGCTACAATCGGTATTACAGACTTTGCACAGGGAGAATTGGGCGATATCGTATACGTAGATGTAGATACTGTAGATGACGATCTTGAAGGGGCGGCTGTTTTCGGAAGTGTAGAAGCAGTGAAAACTGTTTCAGATTTATTCCTGCCTATTGCCGGAAAAGTTATTGAGTTTAATTCAGAGTTGGAAGATCAGCCTGAGCTGTTAAATACAGACCCTTATGGAAACGGATGGATCATTAAATTAGAAATTGCTGATGGTGCAGATCATTCAGAACTGCTTACTGCAGAAGAATACCAGGCAATCATTGGATAAGGTTTCAAAAATATTTAGTAAGATTTTGCCCATTTATTGGGCATTTCTTACTTATATGCTCCTAAAACCAGGCGAAGAAAATAACGAATACTGGTTCATGTTCAACGGTATTGATAAAGTTTTGCATGTGAGCATATTTGCAATGTTGGGTTTCTGTTTCATTGCCACTTTTCACAAAATTAAATTTTTATATTTCTTTCAGATCATCCTTATATATGCTTTCCTTACTGAAATCTTCCAGGAAGAAATGGGCTTAGGCAGATCCATGGAATCTTTAGATATAGTAGCAGATACTATAGGATGTCTGATTGGATACTCTATATATAAGGTATTAGTTAAACGTTTTTTCTAAACCAAACTTTCTTATTTTTTTTCTCAACGACGATTGTGGATAACTACGCTATGTGCATAAAGTATTAATAATCAA
This sequence comes from Chryseobacterium lathyri, assembly GCF_019970085.1. Lineage (NCBI taxonomy): Bacteria > Pseudomonadati > Bacteroidota > Flavobacteriia > Flavobacteriales > Weeksellaceae > Chryseobacterium > Chryseobacterium lathyri. The sequence goes on from NZ_JAHXYG010000001.1 coordinate 1,154,888, forward strand.
AATACTGTATTAATACTTATCCCCAATGTAAAATGTATGTAAATTTTATGTTAAATAAGTTTGTTTTGCGTTTGAATAAGTTGTTATCTTTGCCGCACTGAAAAACGAGAGTGGTC